>NZ_JADOEL010000011.1 GCF_015645465.1 Herminiimonas contaminans
GGCATCATTTGCCGCAGAATGGCTTCCTTGCGTTCAGCTGAGTAGCGCTTCACTATCTGTCTTTTGCTCCGCCCCCTCTATGATTTCAATAAATCAGATGACGCGACAACTATCCTGACACAGGGGGTAATCATGATGCGGGCTATCCACAGGCGCGCGCCCATTTTTTGCAAAATGATATTGCTGGGTACTTCAAACATGATGTAGCCGATAAAAAACAGGCCGGCACCCAGTGCATATATTTCCTCGCTGAAGTTGAGGTCGCCCAACATTTGCAGCTTCGCCAGGCCGACGTTGATTCGATCCAGATAGGCTGCCAGATAGCACAGGCAGAAAAATGGCACGATGCGCCAGGTTACTTTGCGATAAACATCGGCCGTCTTTTCTGAATCTGCTACCGATGTTGGTAAACCTTCCTTGTATTGGTATGACATCTCCGCTCCTCATCATTCTTGTACTTGCATAGCATTAGATTTCTTGATGTCCAAGTGTACGTTCGTTTTTACGTTAATTTTGGACTGACTTTTTTCTTGCTTCGGTGCGTCTCCTCCATCATCCCAATCAACGATTCCCCGGTTTTTCAAGGTCAGCAGATTAGGCGATTTAATTAGTGTACACACCATAAATAATAAAATAAAGAATCTTCGTTTAAATTAATTGAGTATTCGCTCAACTAATATATAAATGTATTTATGCCTTTTATACATGTGGAAATGTTGTGTATTTGTGTATGTGTGATGATGCCGCTAAAAATATAAAAGAATTCTTGCTTTGCACTTTGTTTTGATTAAATATAGCGTATACGCTATAAATTGATGTGGTTCGAAGTAGTGGGTTAGGTTCGTTCCGTGTCAGGTTCGTGCCATGGAAATGGTCTGTCGGCGTTGTTGTTTTATGGATGTGTTGAGCTTTGAGGAGTGATGTGGAAAATAATTTGGGCTAGATGCCTTAACTAAATCGCCTGGGCCTACTGTGCCTGGTCGATTCTGTTTCGCGTAAGGAGGAGGATGACTATGACTAATAAAAATATATATCGTCAATTTGTGGCGAGTGGTTTGTGTGTCGGAGCTTTGTTGCTATCCGGTAATGTGGTGGCGCAATCAGGTATTACCCTTTACGGTCAGGTTGATACCTATGTGGGTAGTGTGCAAGCGATAGGGCAGCAGAACAGGACCTCGCTGCTCGGTGGTAGTGGCGGTATGCAAACTCCGTACTGGGGTATTAAGGGGACGGAAGACCTGGGTGGTTCGCTTAAGGCTATCTTTGCACTTGAATCCTGGTACCGGCCGGATACCGGTGCCTCTGCGCGCTACAACGGCGACAATTTCTTTTCCCGTAGTGCCTATGTAGGTTTGCAGGGCAGTATGGGTACCATCAAGTTTGGACGGAATACGACGCCTTACTGGATTTCGACCGTTACTTTCAATCCCTTTGCCGGTTCCTTTGCGTTTTCACCGGCGATCTATCAAAGCTATTTCTCCAATGGGAGCGTAGCTGCACCTTTGCTGGGTGACTCCGGCTGGTCTAATTCGGTGGTGTACACCACGCCCAATATGGCGGGTTTGGTGGCGAATGCCATTTATTCCTTTGGTGAAGTGCCTGGCGATATGGGCAAGAACAAGGTAGGCGGCAACCTGTTGTATAAAAATGGTGAGCTAGGTGCCACGCTGGCATATCAACAGGTTGATTATTCCCAGGTTCCCGGCGATCTGGGAGTCGCCTTTGCCAAGCAAAAAGCACTGTTTGCAGGCCTGAGTTATGACTTCAAGGTCGTGAAATTGTTTGGTTATCTACAGCGCCTGGACAATAAGGTCAGTACCGGTGATTTGAAGCGTAATAGTGCGCAAATAGGTATTTCTGCACCGCTCGGAACAGGTTCTGTGCTGGCTTCATATGCCTATATGAAAACCAAAGGGACTATGGAAAACAACCGCAATTCCTGGGCTATAGGTTATGACTACCCACTGTCCAAGCGCACCGATTTGTATTCGGCTTATTACCGGGATTCGGTCAGTGGAATTGGCAAGGGTGACACGCTCGGTTTTGGTATTCGCCATTATTTCTGACGCGGTGCCTTCATTTGCGTACCGATTTGAAGACGATGTCGACTATGTGTTCACCCCACTGGCTGCATTCTTCGGGTGCCATCAGATTTTTATCGAGGAAGGCACTCAGGGTATAGCGATTGGAGACGTAAAAATAGCCGAGGCTCATGATTGAAATATAGAGATTCACCACATCGATATCGGCGCGGAAGAGTTTTTTTCTGACGCCGCTATTGATAGTGGTTTGGAGGATTTCGATGGCGGGTGAAAAAAGTTGATTTAGTGACTGGATTTTCTTTAGGTGTTTGCCTTTGTGCAGGTTTTCGGTGTTGAGCAGGATGATGAGTTCGGGATGGTTTTGGTAATAGTCCCAGATGAACAGGATGATGGCGCGCAAGGCTTCTTCCGGTTTGTCGAAGTTGAGTTCCAGCGCCTGTTCTGCTTCGATCAGTTTGCGATAGGCGTTTTCCAGTACCAGCGAGAAGAGTTTGTCTTTGCTGCCGAAGTGGTAGTAGATCAGGCTTTCGTAACATTTCGCCTGTTTGGAGATGCGTTCAACCGTGGCCCCGGTATAGCCTTTTTGTGCAAAGGTGAGTTCGGCGGCCTCGAGAATCGCGTCTCGTGTTGTTTGGGTTTTTCTGGGCCGTGGCTTGCGTGTGGAGGGCATGCTTTCTTCGGCCGATCGTGAAGAGGCTGAATGAATTTTTTTCATTGAAAGTCCGTTGATTGCGGTGCCCGGAAAGGGCGTATGCATTTCACATGATTTTGTATTTTGCCATCATACCCCAGATAAATGTTTGCTTCGTGTAAGGCTTTTTACACTCTGGGGATGTTTTCAAATTTTATTGAAATTGAGTGTTTGCTCAATTAATATTGAGCAAACACTCAAATATGAGGAGACAACAATGAGTAACTACGTATTGGATACCTGGTACCCGATTGCCTGGTCGCGGGATATTTCGCGAACACTGAGTGCACGCAAGATCGTGGAACAGGAAGTGGTGCTGTTTCGCACCGAGGCAGGCGGCGTGGTGGCAATGGAAGATGCCTGCCCACATCGTCTTTTGCCTTTGTCCATGGGCAAGCTCAAGGGTGATGCTATTGAATGCGGTTACCACGGCATGACCTATGACTGCTCAGGCAAATGCGTGCGCGTACCCGGACAGGAGATTGTTCCGCCCAGTGCAATCGTAAAAACATATCCGACCCATGAAAACATGGGCCTGGTATGGATCTGGATGGGCAATCCGACCCTGGCAGATAAAAGCAAGGTCTTCGACCTGCCGCAATATCATGATCCGGCCTGGAGCAGCGCCGAAGGCGACGCACTGGAGATCAAGGCGAATTACCTGAGCCTGGCCGACAATCTGTGCGATCCGGCACACGTCAGCTTCGTGCATCTCAGTACCTTGGGCAATGCGGCCAGTGAAGACATTCCTGTCATGCACGAAGAGCAGGATGGAAAAATGCTGACCTGGCGCTGGATTATCGACGCACCGCCGATTCCGATTTTCAAAAAGTATGGCAATTTCAAGGGCAATGTCGATCGCTGGCACTACTACCATTACTACGCGCCCAGCATAGCGATTATCGATTTCGGCAGTGCCGATACAGGCACCGGTGCACCTGAAGGGCGCCGCGATAACTGCATGCAAATTTATGCCTGTCACTTCATGACGCCGGTCGACCAGGAAACGTCTATCGATCATTGGCTGCATGTCAAAAACTTTCCGGCCGACAGCACCTTGAATGCCGCCTTGTCAGCCGAGTTCCGGATTGCCTTTGCCGAGGATAAGGCAATTCTGGAGGCGATCCAGCGTAATGAAACGAGGCTGGCTACTCGCAAGACAATCAAGATTGCGATTGATGCAGCGCCGCGTCGCATGCGTCGTATGGTAGATGGCATGGTGGAAAAAGAGGTGCCTGCAACATGAACGCTGTAAGTCCAAAAATGCCATTCCTGCTGGGCTGTAATGGGCGCGGGGTGCAGCGTTCTTCGCTGCAGCAGCCGATTTCGTTGAATGAGTTGCCGATCCATGAGCAATTCAGATTGGTCAAGGAGTCCGGAGTTTTTGATTACTTTGATCGCATTCCGCTGCGTAGCAATTTTGACGATTACGTTCGGGCCATTGAAGAATTTTCCTTGCCGGTGCATAGCGCGAGCTGGTTCTATCGCCTGGGTGCGGATGAGGGTTTATTGATCGATAACCTGAAAATCTGCAAGGAAATCGGTGCGGCATGTCACAACATCATGACCTTTACACATCATCAGGATGGCCATGTGCTGACAGATGGTGAAATCGTGGATCACTACCTGCAGGTGTATGACCTTGGGATGGCTTTGGGTGTAGAGCCGAGCTTTGAGCTGCACGTGAATATGTGGACCGAAGAATTTCTTCGTGTCGCGACA
The DNA here is from genome assembly GCF_015645465.1 of Herminiimonas contaminans. Lineage (GTDB taxonomy): Bacteria > Pseudomonadota > Gammaproteobacteria > Burkholderiales > Burkholderiaceae_D > Oxalicibacterium > Oxalicibacterium contaminans. Next base: position 4,456 of record NZ_JADOEL010000011.1, read on the forward strand.
ATTGCCGGAATGGTGAAGGAGCGCGGGATTCCATTCAATTTCACGCTGGATTACAGTCACGTCAATTTCAAAATCAATCAGCCGGCGGAGCTGGCATTGTCCGGCGTACAGGAATTGGTTGAGCAAGGAAGATTGATTCTGGATCCGTTCGAGCCGGGTTCACTCTGCGAGCAATGGCTGAATATGAATATCGTCAAATGGACGCAATTGCGCACGGTGGCACCGAATCAACCGGCAAATTTATGGCATCGTAATGAAGATGGCAGTTTCGCCCGAGGTATTCAATATCCGATCATTAAGCCGCAAACCGGTGAATGGCATTCACCGTGGAATGCCTACTTGCTGGAGCCTTCGAAAGAAGCGATCCGCAAGGTCTTGCGCTATCACATTACGCATCCGGAAAGTCCGCTCAAGTACATTACCACCGAGATGATTAATCTGCCCGATTACGGCTTGGGCGCGAAGTACGACCTGTTCGAACAAAACGTTGCAGCGGCTCGTTTCATTCGTGCCGCCTGGGATGAGACCGTGGCCTTGCACAAGGCCGGCTTATTGGTTGGCTCCGGCATCTGAGCCGCAAAACAAATAAAAAATCCTGAGGATGCGAGAGATGCAGAACACATCGCAACATGTAGTGATTATCGGGGCCGGTCATGGTGGCGGCAATATGGCCGCCTTGTTGCGCCAATATGGGCATACGGGGCCAATTACCCTGGTTGGCGAAGAATCCGTGCCACCTTACCAGCGACCACCATTGTCCAAGGCCTGGCTGAAAGAACAGCTGGAAATGGAAGACCTTTTCCTCAAATCGGAAAAATTCTATAGCGACAATCAGATCACATTGCGACTCAATAGCAAGGTGACAGAAATCATGCATGAGCAAAAAGCGATTCGGCTGGCTCATGATGAAGTGCTGACTTATGAGCATTTGATTATCGCCACCGGCGCCCGTGCCCGCATGTTGCAAATACCAGGGCATGAACTGGATGGCATTCTGTATCTACGCGATGTCGGGCATGCGCATCGTTTGAAACAGGCATTGGCTTCCGCCCGTCGCATAGGCATCATCGGTGGCGGTTATGTCGGACTGGAAGTGGCTGCCTCGGCGCGTGCACTGGGCGTGGAAGTGACAGTGATAGAACGCGAATCCAGGTTGCTGGCGCGCGTCGCATCCAGGGAAATCGCCGGCTTCTATAAGGAGCTGCATGAGAAGCAAGGCGTGGAATTTCACTTTGATAAAGAGATCACTGCCTTTGACGGAAAAGCCGGCAAGGTCAGCGGCGTGGTTCTGGCCGACGCTACGGTTGTGGATTGCGATTTGCTGCTGGTAGGGATAGGTGCCATTCCAAATGATGATCTGGCGCGTGCCGCCGGTATCAAATGCCAGAATGGCGTGCTGGTCGACCTGGATGGCAGGACCAGTGTGCCGGATGTCTTTGCGATTGGTGATGTCACCATGCGTCCTTTGCCGTTCTATGACCGTTTGTGTCGCCTCGAAAGTATTCCGAATGCGATGGAACAAGCCAAACGAGCAGCTGGTGCAATCAGCGGCCGTCCGGCCCCGGCCGATGAATTACCATGGTTCTGGTCTGATCAGTACGACGTCAAGCTGCAGATCGCCGGCATGCCTTTTGATGTTGATCAGGTGGTGATGCGTGGCAGCCTGGAGTCGGGACGCTGCACAGTATTTCATTTGTGCGGTGATCGCATACGGGCAGCGGAAGTATTAAATTCCCCATCCGATTTTCTGGCCGCGAAAAAGCTGATTGCGGCAGGCAGTGTTATCAAAGTCAGCCAGCTAAGCGATCCCGGTATTCCTGTGATGTCGGCGATTGCTTAATGATTATTGGGAGGGAAAATGGCGAACATTACATACATAGAGCATAGTGGTGCCAGTCACGTGGTTGAAGTTGAGGCTGGCTGGAGCGTCATGAAAGGTGCAGTACGCAATGGCATACCGGGGATTGAGGCGGAGTGCGGCGGCGCACTCGTTTGCGGTACCTGTCATGTCTATGTCGACGAACAGTGGCTGGCGCGGACCACGCCGCCGGAAGATGCAGAAAAAGAATTGCTGGAATCGGTCAGCGCACCTTGCGGCAATTCACGCCTGTCTTGTCAGATGCTTGTTAGTCCTGAATTGGATGGCTTGATTGTGCGTATGCCCGAAGCTCAGGGTTGATTCTCTGCTGTGGTTACATTATTCAGGTCGGTACAATTCGAAATTGCCACTGGAGATGGTTTGCCCGTACCAGTCGCCACCCAAACGGGAAATCAGGTTCAGTTTGTCGTTTGCCAGCTTGCCATCCATCGCGATGAGTTCTTCTTCGATATGCATGGCAAGCACCTGGCCCAGAATGATATGACAGGATGGCGCGTCCGGTGGATAAGGGTGCATAGCCGTCATCCTGCATTCAAAACTGACCGGCGAGTTGGCCACGCGCTTGGGCTTGACCAAAACACTGTTTGTGTTTGCAATATCGCAAAGCGCAAACTCGTCAATTTCCGCAGCAAAGCTTCCTGATGTCTGGTTCATCGAGACAGCTTGTTCCAGGCTGACCAGGTTCACTACAAATTCTCCCGTAGCCTGAATATTGTTAACGGTATCCTTCAGACGGCCATCCCTTTGCACTAGTGGGGAAATCATCAGCGTCGGCGGCTTGCCCGTGATCATTTGAAAGAAGCTGAATGGAGCCAGATTGGCCGCGCCGTCTTTATTAAGAGTAGAGACCCAGGCAATCGGGCGCGGTGTAATCGTGGACGACATCCAGCGATAAGCGTCGCTTGCCGTCAATTTGGCGAAATCGAGGAACATGGTTTGCTTTCGTTCTGTGGTGAAGACGCTCCGTTGTTGGCTGCTACGGCCAAATTGCCGAATAGCGTAGACTAGGGCGTGCCGGGTCTTTCAAATCATCAGTACTTGCATCATACTTTGACATTGCTTTTCACAACTGTCACTTTCAACCACGAAGCAAAAGATCGATATCGCATAATGGATCAAACCAAAGCCACTTCTGACTATCACTTTGCAGACCAGATCGGTCATCTGCTGCGGCGCGCTTACCAGCGCCATACGGCGATTTTCCAACAGCATATTTCAGATTCACAACTTACGGCTGCACAGTTTGTCAGCTTGTGTGCTATCAGGGATCATGGCACATGCTCGCTGAGTGACATCGTGAAGGTGACGGCAATCGATCAGGCCACCATACGCGGCATTATTGAACGCCTGAAGGCCAGGAAGTTGATTGTGTTATCGCACGATACGGAAGACCGCAGGAAGGTATTGGTCACATTGAGTGCAAGTGGCGCGAGCCTGGTCGGTGCGTCGGTTGCGCTGGCCGCCGATATTACAGAGGCGACTTACGGCAAGTTGAATGCGGCAGAACGTGTGGCGCTGACCTTTCTGTTGCGGAAGATGATAGACGAATGAGGTGAAACAGGGCGGCCATGCCGCCCTGTTGTATTTGCATTGAAAATATCAGCTGCACAGGCCGGCGGTAGTAGCTTGCAGGGCGGCTTTGAGCGGCATCACTGAAGCATATTTCTGCGCCATATCGAACAGGTTTGCATCATGCGGTGCAATCGCCCTGTCACCCACGCAATCCGAGACTACCAGTGGTCGAAAGCCCCATGACATGGCATCGACGACACTGGCGCGCACGCAACCGCTGGTGACGGCACCGGCCACCAGCAGTGTCTGTACGCCATGCTGCGTCAACCAGGGTGCAAGTGAGGTGCCGAAGAAGGCCGAGGGGACGGTCTTGCGCACTATTAGTTCACCAGCTGTCGGTTTCAGTTCAGGAACGATGGCGCTGGCAGGTGCGTCTTCGGTCAGACTTACCAGACTGGGTACCTTGAGTCCAAAAATATTGTTATCCGCTGCATCGTCGGAAAATACAATGCGGCTATGCGCGACCGGCCAGCCTTGTTGGCGCGCATGGGCAAGTAAGTCTTTAGTTTGTTTAATGGCGGACTGGATATTGCCACCTCCGAATACCTGCGGGTCGGCGAAGCCGTTCACAAAATCGACAATCAATAAGCCGAACGGGGCCTTGATTTCCAAAGCCTGGCCAAAGCCCTGTCGTTCGTAAGTCGTGATTTCCTTATGCATGATGACTCCTGTTCAAGCCAGCGTGTATTGAAAGTTATCCAGCACTTTTCCCTCTTGTACGACGGGCTTGCCGTCCAGCATGACGGTGCAGTGGCGTAATGGGATATCGATGTGGCAGGCGGTCGCGCGCTTACCGCCAGCTTCGTTGTTCGGGCCAAACGAAAACAGGAAATTGCCTTCATAGGCGCGTGCATCCATACCTATCGTGGCTTCCCTGTCATACATTGCCAGCGTGGACCAATGTGCCCGCGGCTGCAGTCCCCAGCCTATATGCGACATGGCGTAGGCATCAGGATCCTTGAATGACGCCATATATTCATTCAGCAGTTCGGCATCCAGCGCGCCGTCTATCTTGGTGACGAAGCCGTCCTTTACCGTCACATGTATCGCTTCCTGCACATAGCTCTTCATCGGCAACAAGATATCGCCGCGAGCTATGACGATCGTGCCTTGGGTGGCAAGCTCATTCGGCCAGGTCAGGACAAAGCCGCTGGGCCAGTGATCCCAGCGTCCGGGCTGATCGACGAAACCGTATTCTTGAATGACAGGAAAATCGCCGAGAGGGCAACGCAAGTCTGTTCCTGCATCCGAGACGATATGCATTTCCCTGGCTTGTGTCATGAGCGCCGCTGCGGCGGCCACCCGTTTTTTGTCGTCCGGCTTCGGTGTCAGGCGTACCAATACTTCGGGCGGTTCCACTGCCAGCAGGATCTTGGCACCGGATTTGAGTATGTCGTGCTGTTCCGGAGAAAAGAGCAGGGTCATCAAGTCCAGGACCAAATCACTTTCCTTCAAAGCGGCGATGGCTGCCTTGTTGCCGGTCAGTGGCGTTGTCCCGAGGTAAGCGAGCGAATCTCGACTCAAGGCTTTTTCACCGTTGACGGGTGGCAGGTCAAGGCGGTTGACTACCGCCCCCAGCATGCCGGCCGCGATGAGTGCGGTCGATAAGGTTTGCGGGTGTGTTGTTGCACTGGTCAATACGGTTACGGTCTGGCCGGGTTCCAGTTTCGAGAGCGTAAGGACTTTCTTCCATGCCTCGATTAAATCGTGATCACTGACTGCCATGGCATTTCCTTTGCAATGATGAGTGTAGGTGCTTAAAACCTGGTGCCGAGAAAGTCGCCAAATGCTGCGTAGAAACCGCTTTCGTCATCCCACGGAATCATGTGGCCGGCATTCTGTACGTGGGCGACCTTGACTTGTGGCATGAGGCTGCAGATTTCTTCGATGTCCTGCGGCATCAGGACATTGCCGCGACCCGCGACGATGAGTAAGGACGGTATCTTGATATGCGGAAGGTCCTGGTGGATGTCATCAGAATGAAAGCCATTAAAGCTTTCAATGACGGCGCGTTCATCGCAGGTATGCAGCCATTCGGCGCGCAGCTGTAATTGCTCCTGGCTCCAGCTGGGACAAAAAGTGCGCATCTGTTCGACTGAACATCCTTCGCGCGCGTAGCGCATCGAGTCGACATACCAGGCCAGTTGCGACGGGTAGGCGCGCCGGCCGGGACCGGATACCGGTGGGTCTATCATGACCAGTGACGTCAGTCCTGTTGCTTGGGTGCGCGCGGCGCGTATGCCGATGCGGCCGCCCATCGAATGGCCGACTATCGCATAGTTCCGAAGCCCGAGTGCCTTCGCAAATTCAATCACGTCTGTGGCCTGGGTCTCGAGGCTGTAATCCAGCTCTGCATTGGCCGAAGAGAGCCCGCGTCCCCTGACATCCAGGATGTAAGTATCAAAGTATTGACCCAAGCGCTCGCCGACAAAGCCCCAGGTGATGGCGGGACTGGTAATGCCGGGAATGATGATGATTGCATCGCGCTCGGCGCGTGCTCCCAGCTTGCCGCCATATCGGAGATAGTGTTGCCGTATGCCGTTGGCCTGGATATGGGCACCGTATAAAAAGGTAGTCGTCATGATGTCTGATGTCGCCTGGATAAGTGGTTTAGTAAGCGCCGGAGAGTAGGGCGCCGGCACCGGGCACGATAGGTTCGAGGTTCAGACGCTTGAGCATTGCGTAAGTCGTTGCCACCGCAGCTGTAATGACAGGTTTGCCGGTCATGGCTTCGACTTGTGCGATCACTGGTAACGATGGCATTTGCACGCATGCGGATAAAACAATCGCATCGACATTCGAGGTATCCATCTGGGCCACGATGGCGGGAAGGAGGGCGGGGTCGTGGCGTCCGACTTCCAGGTTGTCCGGGATTTCGAGGGCGCGATAATCAGCCACTTCATAGCCTTCATGGCGGATATAGTCGACGACCAGTTCGGTCAATGGCTTCATGTAAGGTGCAACCACGACGATCTTCTTTGCGCCGATTACTTTCAACGCATCAATCAAGGCGCCGGCACTGGTAACGACAGGCGCATCCGCGCCATTGGCTGCAGTGTGTGCGGTCAGTCTTTGCTCGGATTGACGGTGGTAGCCACGCCCCATTGCCATGATCGCCACCAGGCAGGCATATCCCAGTACATCCACGCGCGCATCGCTTAGCTCAAGCGCGCAACGATCAGACTCGGCGTCCATTGCTGCGAGCTCCTCTTTTACTACCTTCTTCATGCGCATACGGCTGGAATGAAAGGTGAATTTTTCTGGCCGTATCATTTGGCGTGCCATCAGCATCGCCGGTATTTCAGTCTCCATCGTGGTGTTTGAGCTGGGCACGATTTGTCCGATACGAAATTTATTTTGCATTTTTATGATCTCCAAGGTATTTGAAAGTGCTGCTGATTGATGCGGATTAAATAGCGTGTACATTATAATTAATCATTTCAATCCACTTTGCAAGTTCAGAATTTATCCAGCGGAAAATTATTGGAATGATCGTTTTATTTCAGTACTTATATAGGATAGATGTATTTATTAATGCTTTTATATATTTCCTTTGTGCAATGTATTTGAATTATTAAAAATCGTGTTTACATCCAATAATACAGTGTATACACTATTTATGGCTGGGGCGTTTTACTTCGGTCAACAGAACACAACAAGGAGAGAGATCGTGCAAAAGAAGCCGAGAATTGCTGTTATTGGTGCGGGTTTGGGTGGCGCTGCTGCAGCCGCGTTATTGGAACAGGCTGGATTCAATGTGCGCGTATATGAGCAAGCTCCGGCATTCTCGCGTTTGGGCGCGGGTATTCATTTGGGGCCAAACGTAATGAAGGTGATGCGTAGTATCGGCATCGAAGATGAGCTCAACAGAACCGGTTCACATCCGGATTACTGGTATAGCCGTGACTGGAAGACCGGCGAAATCATTGCGCAGATTCCCTTGGGGGATTACGCCTTGTCGCACTATGGATCCAGTTATTTAACGGTCCATCGCGGCGATTTCCATAGCCTGATGATAGATGCGATACCGGATCACATCCTCTCGTTCAATAAGCGCTTGAACAAAGTGGAAGATCTGGGCGATGTGGTGCGCCTGCATTTCACGGATGGTACAAGCGAAGAGGCGGATATCGTGATTGGTGCGGATGGCGTCAATTCGAAGATCCGTGATCATCTGCTCAGTGCGGAACCGCCCAAGTACACCGGCTATGTTGGTCATCGTGCCGTATTCCCGATCAGCGCGGTCAAGGGTTTCACCCATGATTTATGTACCAAGTGGTGGTCGGATGACCGGCATATGATGGTGTACTTTGTGACACAAAAGAAAGATGAAATCTATTACGTGACAGGTGTGCCCGAGGCGAGTTGGGATATGTCCAAGAGCTGGGTACCAAGCAGCAGGGAAGAAATGCTGGGCGCGTTTGATGGCTGGCATACAGGTGTGCAATCGCTGATAGAAGCGAGCGAAAACGTCACTAAATGGCCGTTGCTGGAGCGCGATCCCTTGCCTTTGTGGAGTCGCGGACGTCTGGTCTTGTTGGGGGATGCATGTCACCCGATGAAACCGCATATGGCACAAGGTGCAGCGATGGCAATTGAAGATGCCGCCATGCTGGTGCGCTGTTTCAAGGAAGTCGGAATAGACGATCATCAAACGGCGTTTGCCCTGTATGAAGCAAACCGTACTGCGCGCGCCAGCAAGGTGCAACTGGTGTCGCACAATAACACCTGGCTGCGGACCAATGAAAATCCGGACTGGTGCTTTGCTTATGATGTCTTTAATGTGCCGCTGGTCGAGCCTTCATCGGTTCTTGGTGCTGCGTAGTCAGTCATTCACAAATTTTCATGTGTTAGCGAAAAAGGGGCAGCCGAAAAGGTGCCCCTTTTTTCTTGCCGACGGCTCTTTGCGTTCCTATTTGTAGCTTGAATATGACAGTTCGATGACGCAATGCCGGGGTCGATTGATGATTTCATTCAGTTGCACAAAAATTTGAACTATTTATGCTGTGTACTTACCTAATTCATCCGCCGGAAAAAATCGAAACGCTTAATATAGTCATTAAGTAGCGAACGAAAGTGGGATGAGATGGAAGTCGAACTGAAATTATTGATACGGCCGCAAGATATCCAGTCTTTCAAGAAGCATGTCTTGATCAGGAAATACGCGCAGGGCGCTCCGGTCGAGCAGAATCAGCTGGATATTTATTTCGATACCGATGATCACGATTTGAAACAATGCGCTGCGGGTCTACGGGTACGGCAAGTCGGTAAAGCCTGGACGCAAACATTGAAGGCCGGTGGGAGCGTCGTCAACGGCTTGCATCAGCGGCATGAATGGGAATCGGTGGTGCATCGTGCCGAACCGGATCTGTATGCATTGCGCAAGATGATAGACGTGCGTGGTGCATGGGATCACTTGCTTGCATCACCGAAATTCGCAGCACGCTTGCGTCCCATCTTTACGACCACGGTGAGCAGGACGATCTGGCAATTGCAGCTGTCCAACGGCAGCGAAATCGAGTGCGTGCTGGACCAGGGCAATATCAGCCATGCAGATCGCAATGACGCGGTCAGCGAAGTTGAGCTGGAACTGAAGTCGGGCAAAGCATCGCATCTGTTCGGGTTTGCTCTGGAGTTGCTGAAGAAAGTACCGTTACGCATAGAGAATCTCAGTAAGGCCGAGCGCGGATATATTTTGCACGCGCAGGAGAAGCCGGGTGCGGTGAAAGCTGAGAGTTTGCGGTTGTCGAAGAATATGACGATGAACCAGGCTTTCGCCACTATCGTCGAAAATTGTTTGCGTCAGGTGCAGGCAAATGCGCCCGGTGTGATCGCAGCAGATAGCATGGAAAGCCTGCATCAGATGCGCATAGGGCTGCGCAGATTGCGCTCCGCTCTGAAGCTATTCCAGGAATTGATTACGCTGCCGGAAGACCTAAAGGAGGAGCTGGAATGGTTGTCCGATGCCATCAGTGCCGCGCGTGACTGGGATGTGCTGGCGACGAAGACGCTGGCAACGATCAGGACTGATGCGGTGGATGACGAGCTGGACGAGGTCAGGCAGGCGGCTTTGGCAAAAGCAGTGCTGCTGCATCAGGTTGCCGCCTCGGCCGTTGACTCGGTACGCTACACACGTCTGATACTGAGTCTTGCGCATTGGTTGCAAGATGGGGCATGGCGTGAATCGCTGCCACCGCTCAAGGGTAAGGATTTGCGTAAACGCCTGAAAATGTTTTCGCAGGACATGCTGGAGAAAGACCAGCAGCGCCTGAAGAAGCGTGGCCGCCAGTTGAAAGATGCAGATGCGAAAACACGCCACCGAGTACGTATAGCGGCGAAGAAGATGCGTTACGACACCGAATTCTTTCAGTCGCTGTATCCATCGCGTGAAACGAAAGAATACGTCGCTGCATTGGCTGATTTGCAGGATGGTTTGGGCAGCCTGAATGATATCGCGGTAGGTGATGAGTTGTTGTCGCAGATCGAGAAAGATCAATCTGAACTGACCGGCATCACCGGCTTTATCCGTGGCTATCTTGCCGCTCGTGCGGCGGAAGACGAGTGCAAGGTCAAGAAGTTGTGGAAGAAGTTTAAGGCCAAGCAGTTTCCTGAGTGAAATGCGGCAGCGTGCATGGCCTGATCTGGCCACGAGACGTCAGATTGGGTAACTAAAATAATTAAAAATATATTTTTCTGAACCTGCCTCCAAAACGGTTTCCCGTGGGTAGTACCTGTATCAACCGGATTATTGCAGTGGCGATAGTTCCTGTTGGTCACACTTATCCACTACAAAAAGGAAACCATCATGAATAAGCTCCATTCCGTTGTCGTCCTGGCCGGTTTTGCCGCATTCTCCAGTGCATGGGCAGCCCCATTTACGCAAGATGCACTCCCTGCCGCAGTGCAGGTTCCTGCTGGTAATCATGTAGCGATGGAAACCGTCGGTGCCGGTACCATCACCTATGAATGCAAAGTTAAAAAAGACACGATGGACCAGCATGAATGGGTATTTGTCGGTCCTGATGCCGTGTTGTCCGATCGCAGCGGCAAAGCAGTAGGCAAATACTTCGGTCCACCAGCAACCTGGGAAAGCAATGATGGTTCGAAAATCACCGCAACCCAGCTGGCAGTCGCACCAGGCGGCACTGGCAACATCCCGCTGCAACTGGTCAAGGCCAACCCTGCCATGGGTAACGGCGCGATGAACGGCGTGACCTTCATCCAGCGCGTAGCGACCAAAGGCGGTGTGGCACCAGCTTCGGCTTGCGCAGCAGGCAACCTGGGCGCGAAGGAAATCGTCAAGTACCAGGCTGACTACATCTTCTGGAAAGCTATGTAATGACAAGCTTGCCCGTCACAATTGTCGGCGGGCAAGCTTGCAGCAGTTATAATCGGCTGACACGACTGTTAGCAGCCGATTACTTACTGGCGTATCTATCCTTGAACGAAGACTCCTTTGATTACGATGCCGCCTTGCGGGCTTGTGCCCGCGGTGAGCAAGAGGCACTACAACAGATCTACCGGCAGGACGGACCACGTCTGCTGGGTGTCGCGTTGCGCATAGTGCGGCAACGTGCATTGGCTGAAGATGTGTTGCATGACGCCTTCGTCAATATCTGGCGCAAGGCCGGCAGCTTTGATGCAGCACGCGGTGCCGGGCGTGGCTGGATACACAGCATAGTGCGACACCAAGCATTGAATCTGATGCGTGATCGCCAGCAGGAGATATATACCGATGAAGATACGGTAGAAGCACTGGATGCGCAGCAGGGTGAGCATGCACATGATTCGTTTGAAACGCATGTCAATCTCGGCAAGCTGGATGACTGCCTGTCGCATCTGGATCACGCCAAACGCAGCAGCCTCTTGTATGCCTATGTTGACGGCTGTAGTCATCGCGAAATTGCAGAGCGGATGAAGTCGCCGGTAGGTTCAGTCAAGGCGTGGATTAAACGGGGTTTGTTGGCCTTACGGGAGTGCATGGGATGAATGAATCGGATGAGGAGTTGCAGCAGCTCGCCGGTGAATACGTACTCGGCACGCTGAATGCTGCGCAACGCAGGGATGTCGAAGCTCGTCTGTCACGGGACGACGCATTGCGTCACGCCGTCGAACAATGGGAGCGACGTCTGATGCCACTCACCGCGATCCCTGAACCACAGGAATTACCACCACAGCTATGGCCGCGTATCGCAGCCAGCATCCGTCCCGCGACACGCGCGCTGGAATCCGGCTGGGCCGGTTTATGGAATAACGTACGTTTGTGGCGCTTCCTGAGTGCCGGCAGCATGGCCGCTGCCGTTTTGTTGGCAGTGCTAATGGTGACGCGTCCGGTTGCGACTGAAACCAAATTCATGGTGGTGCTGGTCGATCCGAAAGCACAGACACCGGGCTGGATCGTACAAGCCAAGCTGGGACAACAATTACAGTTGCAACCATTGGGCAAGGAAGAAGTTCCGGCTAACAAGTCGCTGCAATTCTGGACCAAGGGTGATGGCTGGAATGGCCCGGTCTCGCTGGGTCTGGTCAGCCCGGGCAAGGATGCGACTTATACATTGGATCATTTGCCGCCTATGCAGGAGAACCAGCTGTTTGAAATCACACTGGAACCGGAAGCCGGTTCACCTATCGGTCGTCCGACCGGACCTATCCTCTACATAGGTCGCGCCGTCAAACTGACGACTTAAAAAAAACAGGCGGCCTGCTTATGGCCGCCTGTCTTCATATCAAGCTTGGGCTTGCATCCTGTTTCCAAACAAAGGCTTCTGCACAGTCTGTGTCAGCAACACGCCTATCAATGTCACGCCGCCACCGATTACATGGTAGGCATGCATCGCATCGCGCAGCCAGATCACAGCAAACAAGGCAGTCAAGACCGGCAGCAGGTTGATAAAAATGCTGCAGCGATTCGGCCCTAATTGTTTGACGCCTTCTATCCACAGGAAGGACAAGATAATCGACGAACCTATGCCCGCGTAGCCTATCAGCGGCAGGGTACGTGCATCCAGTTCAGCCGCGCCCGGCGGCAACATCACAAACATGGGCAGCATGAACAACAAGGCTGCGCAGGCTTGTATATAAATCGCCTGCCAGGCCGGTACGTTCATTTTCCAGTGCTTCAGCAAGACGCCATACAGCGCATACGAAGCTGCTGCGAGTAACATCAGCAAGTCACCGAGATGCACGCCCGAGCTGAGTGCGGCGGATAGACTGCCTTGCCCGACCAGGTAGAGGATGCCGCCAAACGAAAGTATCCCGCCGCCCAACATGCCCAAAGTGATGGCTTCACCCAGCACCATCACGCTGAGGATGGCGGTCAGCAATGGAATCAGTGCGGTCACGATTGCCATATTGGTCGCGGTCGTACTTTCGGCAGCGCGGTAAGACAGGCTCTGGAACAAGGCCATCGCCAGCAAGCCGGACAAAGCCAGTTTCCAGAGATGACGACGGATCATCGCGCGGTTGCGCCACAAAGGCCCGAGCATGACCGGGCTCATCAGCAACAGTACCAGCACCAGGCGATAAAACGTGATCGCAGTCGGCGAGATCGCAGAGGCGGCGAGTTTGGAAACGATCACATTTCCGGCCCACAGCACGATGGCAAAGAACGGATAAAGAAAGGCGGAAAACGCAGGCGTATGCGCGTTGCTACTAGGAGATGCAGACATAAGACACTCTCAACATTCTTGATAACGGGAGTAAATTTTGCCCTGATCTGGCTAGTCGTTCGCGTGCTAATATGACTCAACTTATCGCAAAACTGACACTATGGCTGACGCTACTCCCTATCAGGATCTGGTCGGTTCGGATGCTCCTGCCGCCGCACTGGCCATCGATTACCCGCACGGACATGTGATTCCGCCGCACCGGCATGCTTATGCGCAGTTGCTGTATGCACTGGAAGGGGTGTTGACGGTTGAAACGCAGGATGGACGCTGGGTGGTGCCGCCTACGCGTGGCGTCTGGTTGCAGCCGGATGTCGATCATCAGGTCAGCATGCGCGGCGACGTCAAGATGCGTACCGTGTTCGTGAATCCGACTTTCCTGCCCAATCTGCCGCAGCACAGCTGTGTGCTCGATATTCCGGTTTTGCTGCGCGAACTGATCGTATCGGCGATAGGCATTACGCCGGATCTGCAAGTCGGCACACGCGACTGGCATTTGCTGCATTTGCTGGTGATGGAATTGCGTTCGGTACCGGTCTTGCCGCTGTATTTACCTCTGCCAGCGGATAGTCGCTTGCGTGAGATTTGTCAGCAGACCATGCTGTATCCGGATGAGCAAAATACCGTGCAGCAGCAGGCTGAGTTACTCGGTATTTCCACGCGTACCTTCCACCGCTTGTTCCTGCGTGAAACCGGCATGCGCTACGGGCACTGGCGACAGCAGGCTCGGCTGTTGCTGGCGCTGGAAAGCCTGGCACGCGGCGACAAGGTGATCGATGTGGCACTTGAACATGGCTACAGTAGCCAGAGTGCGTTTGCGGCGATGTTCAAGAAACACTTCGATATTTCACCGAGTCGTTTTTTCAGCTGATGCTATTTGCTGCTTACTGGAAGTCGCGGCTGGAGATGGAGAGCTCGCCGAGCAGCTCCGAGTGATCGACGATGCGTTTGGCGACCAGGTGACGCACATCGTCTTTCGATTGCCAGATGCCGTAGACAGTCATCAATTGCGCATTCAGGATTTCCTTGCGTTGTTTGTCGACCAGGTCGGGCCAGATGATGACGTTGGTGATGCCGGTTTCATCTTCCAGTGTAACGAACATGGTGCCTTTGGCGGTCGGTGGCCGTTGCCGCATGGTGACGATGCCGGTGGTGCGTGCCAGCTTGCGGTTGGCGAAGCCTTTCATTTCCAGTGCCGTTGATAAGTTCATTTGCTTGAGTCGTGGGCGCAGCAAAGCGAGTGGATGGCGCTGCAGGGTCAGGCCGGTACTGGCATAGTCGGCGATGATTTCCTGACCTTCACTGGCCGGTGGCAGAATTAATGGCGCTTCCACTATAGGTGCGTCGCGCAAAAGGGCTGGTGGTGGCAGCATGCCAGCAACTTCCCATTTGGCCTGGCGCCGATGTCCGGTCAGCGCGAGCAGTGCATTGGCGCGTGCCAGTGCGCCCAGTTCATGCTGATCCAGTGCGGCGCGGCGTGCCAGGTCATCGGTATTGCTGAAGCTGCGATGGGTACGCGCCTCGACTATGCGTTCCGCCGCAGCCAGCGATAATCCTTTGACCATATGCAGGCCCAGTCGTACTGCCGGATATTGCGCGTGTAGGTCTTCCATCGTGGAGTCAGTCTCGCTGATCATGATGTCGACCGGACGGACCGGTACACCATGACGTTTCGCATCCTGTACCAGCTGCGACGCGGAATAAAAGCCCATTGGTTGCGAGTTCAGCAGTGCGGCGAGGAAGGCGGCTGGTTCGTGGCACTTGATCCATGCCGAGACATAAACCAGCAGCGCGAAGCTGGCGGCATGCGATTCGGGGAAGCCGTATTCGCCGAAGCCCTTGATTTGTTCGAACAGGCGATCGGCGAAATCAGAGTCGTAACCATTCCGGGCGAGACCTGCCTTTAGTTTTTCGCCGTCTTTTTCCAGATTGCCTTTGCGTTTCCATGCTGCCATGGAACGGCGCAAATCATCGGCTTCACCGGGAGTGAAATCTGCTGCGAGTACTGCAATTTGCATTACTTGTTCCTGGAAAATAGGAACCCCACAAGTGCGGGATAGCGCTTCTTTGATTTTTTCGCCGGGGTAAGGTACATCCTCTTTCTTCATGCGCCGGTTCTTCAGATAAGGATGCACCATGCCACCCTGTATCGGTCCCGGCCTGACGATGGCGACCTGTATCACCAGGTCGTAATAACAGGTAGGACGCAGGCGCGGCAACATGGACATTTGCGCGCGCGATTCGATCTGGAAGACGCCTATGGTATCGGCGGCGCAAATCATTTCGTAGGTGGCGGCATCATCATCATGGATGTCTTGCAGTTCGAAGTCACAGCCACGCCGCTGGCTTATCATTTTCAGTGCACGCTGTATCGCCGATAACATACCCAGTGCGAGCACGTCGACTTTCAAAAAGCCGAGTGCATCCAGATCATCCTTGTCCCATTCAATGACGTTACGATTTTCCATCGCGGCGTTTTCTATCGGTACCAGTCGCGCCAGACTGTCGTGCGCGATGACAAAGCCGCCGGTGTGCTGCGATAGATGGCGTGGAAAGCCGATCAGCGTTTGCGTTAGCTCGACCAGCTTTTGCACTATGGGCGAGTCCGGATCAAAACCGTTTTCCTGCAGGCGATCTGCGCCTATTTGTTTACCGTCCCACCATTTATGCGATTGCGACAGGCGATTGACCTGCTCAAAGTCCAGCCCCAGTGCCTTGCCGACATCCTTCATCGCCGAGCGTGGCCGATAGGTGATGAGGGCGGCAGTTAATGCGGCACGATGGCGGCCGTATTTGTCGTAAATGTATTGCATGACTTCTTCACGTCGTTGATGTTCGAAGTCGACATCGATGTCCGGCGGTTCATTGCGCTCACGGGAAATGAAACGTTCAAACAGGACACTGCTGCGTGACGGATCGACCTCGGTGATGCCGAGGCAATAGCAGACGATGGAGTTGGCCGCCGAGCCACGTCCCTGGCACAGGATTTTTTTGCTGCGCGCGAATTTGACGATGTCGTATACCGTGAGGAAGTAAGGTTCATAGCGCAGTTCGTGGATCAGGCTGAGCTCATGTTCTATCTGCTTCTGGAATTTCTCCGGGATGCCATTCTTGTAGCGTTTTTGCGTCGCGCCTTCATAGGTCAGGCGACGCAGATAGGCTGACATGGTTTCCCCGGCAGGAACGATTTCTTTTGGATATTGATAGCGCAATTCTTCCAGCGAAAATTCACAGAGTGCAGCCAGCTTCAGTGTTTCTTCCAGCAAGGCAGCCGGATAAACCTGCGACAGCCGTAAACGTGAACGCAGATGCTGTTCGGCATTAGGTTGCAAATCCATCCCGCATTCGGCTATCGATTTGCTGAGCCGTACCGCGGTCAACGTGTCTTGCAGAGGTTTGCGCGAACGCACATGCATGAGCACATCACCCATCGCGACCAAAGGCAACGTATGTTGCACAGCCAGTTCTTTTAATTGTGCATGCCAGTGCTCATCACCTGACCAGTGCAGCAGCTCAAGCGCTATCCATGCATGTTTGCTGAATGTTTGCCTGAACCATGCGGCTTGTTCGCTTAATTCGTCGTAACTGGCGCAGCGTTGTGGCAGCAGGATGGCGAGGCAATCCGGTAAGTGCATCAGATGTGCAGCGCTGGCATCAAGCTGGGCGTCCAGGTCGCTGCGATACAAGGTATAGCTGCCTTTCACCGCACGCCGTCGTGCCAGCGTAATCAGTTCGGATAAATTGCCATAGCCTTCCTTGTTCTGTGCCAGGAAGAGCAGTTTCGTGCCACAAGCCAGTTTGATTTCGCTGCCTATGATCAGATGCAGTTCGCGCTTTTTTGCTTCCACATGTGCGCGGACTACGCCCGCGAGCGAACATTCATCGGTAATCGCGAGGCTGCTGTAGCCGAGGTCGCAGGCGCGTTCTACCAGCTCTTCCGGATGCGAAGCACCGTGCAGGAAAGTGAAGTTGGAGCGGCAATGCAATTCCGCATAGGAGGGCAGGCTGGGCAGCATGATGTTCTGTGTCGCATGTCAGGCGAATAAGCCATGCAGGAACCAGCCCGAGCCATGGGTGCTGCTGGTAGTGCGCAAGCGGAAAATCCAGAGCAATACATGTTGTTCGTTTTGCGCAATGAAGTAATCGCGTGTGGCCAACGCGTCATCCCACCAACCGGACTCTATGCGCTCGGGGCCGGTCAGCAAGGTCAGCGGGCTTTGGTAAAAAGGTTTGTGTTGATGCGTGTGCAAGGCCAGTGGCTGTGGCAAGAGCCAGGTCGGTCGTACGCAATGCGGATGTGTATCGGCTACTGCATCGCGTGTATTACGGCGTGCCGCCTGTTGATAGCTGAGTACGCTGCTCATCACGCTTTTCTCCGGCCTGTGATCGGCAAAGACCGAGAGCTGGCGCACGGCCTCGTTGCCAAGTCGGCTTTGCAGACGCTCGACCAGACGTCCGGTATTTTCTGCATCCGAGCTCGGGGTCGGGAATAATTCGGTATTCGGCGCCGCCTGTGCGGTGATCTGATCTGCCTTCAGGCTGATCTCGATAACAGGTGCAATCAAGTCCAGCTGCCCCATGCGTTCACGCAACAGCAGCGCCAGGTGATCGATGTCGCGACTCGGCATGCCGAGCTGGATGTTGACCGCGGTGCTGCGATGATCGCGCTGTCGTGTGGATTCATGATGCAGATAAAGTGTGATGCCAGTGACGGCGGCATGGCGTGCACTGAGCCAGCCTGTCAGTTGCAGCAGCAGGCGGCGTGCGGCAAACAGCAGGGCTTCGGTATGCTCGACACGCGCTGGTAATTCCAGTTTGACGTCGAAAATGGCGGGCGCTTCAAACCACTGGTGTGCTTCTGCTTCGGTGCCGTAAGCCCGATCCAGTTCACTCAGCAGCGCCTGGCCGAAGCGACGCGCGACACCGGCGCGCGGCAATTGACGCAAGTCACCGAGACGGCGACAGCCTATGCCAGCCAGCGTATCCAGATGCGCTTGCGCATGGTCCAGCACATGCAGTGGCAAGGAATCGAGCGCTGCGCTGATATCGCCATCATGGGCAAACACTTGTGTGATGCCTGCTGTTTGCGCGCGTAACCAGGCCCCGCCTGCAGTCGCGGCACTGGCCAGGCGTGCGTGCAGGCCGAGTTCCAGCAAACCGCTGAGTAATTGCGTGGCGATGCGTTGATGACCGCCAAACAGGCGCAGGCTGGCACCGACTTCGAGCAACAAACCATCAGGACGTAATACGACATGTGGTGTGAAGTGCAGACTCCACAGCGCGGCTTCTTCCAGTGCCTTGCTTTCCTGCGCCGGATCGCGCGGCAACGCCTGCAAGTCAGCGGCCAGCGCGCGTGCACTGGCTTCCGAGTTGCCCGCACATATGCCTGCGTCATCCGCCAGTTGATTGCACCAGCCTACGACGTTCCGTTCGCATATGACGATGGGGACATGGTCATATGGATCCGGCTCGCAGGAGATATGCCTAAGCCGGCAACGGAGCGCGGCGTCGAGCGGCAGTTGCGGCAAGTGTAGGGCGATCCACAGCATAGGTAGGAATATCGGAAATGGTTGTGCCTGACATGCGATTCGTGAGTGGCTGCCGCAGGATTTCAGGTATGGCGAGCGGCAGGATTAATGGTGCGGCGTGGACTGGCCCACGTCGTTTGATGAGTTCGACTGACATGCGGCCTGCTTTTGCAGGTTGGCAGACGATACGCAGCGGTGCGGGTGACGAAGTGTCTTGTGTATTGAGTGGACGAAAGACAAAGCTCAGGCCTTCACCACCAGCGGCTGCCAGTTGCAGGCGACGCAGATGATCGGTGCGTGCTTGCGGCAGCCAGCACAGCAGCGCACCGAAGCTGGCGCTTTTCAAGGTTTGTTCTATCGCCCAGATACGATCGGCGGGCTTGTCGGTTTCGATCAGGATCAGTTTCTTTAAGCGTATGCCTAACTCTTCCAGCGCAGCCGGATAAGGGATGTGCGGTGGCCCCAGCAGGATCACGGTTTTATCGGTTTGCGTGAGACGTGCGAGAGTCGGTGCGAGCAAGCGCAGCTCGCCTATGCCGGGTTGCGCCATGAGTAATTCAATCAATACGGAGGGTGGCCAACCGCCGTTCGGCAATTCACGGTCCAGTGCCTGGTAGCCGGATGGCACCGGCGTCGAACGGTAAGAACCCATTTGGTCGGCACGCCAGACGGCATCCGGCAACGATGGCGGAATTTCGGGGGCGGCGACAGGAGGGGCTAAGGATCGGGATAAGTGCAGGGCGGCAGCCATACGACCTCCAAAGTATTGCTTGGCGATAAAGCTTCAGTTGATTTACATGTGTCAATATACTGTATGTATGTACAGTATAAAAGCTTTGTTTGAAAAGGTGCGGATTTATTTGCTGAGGCTTGCCGGAATGCTATCGATGCTGTTGCCGCATCCAGTTTGTGGATTCCACTTAGCAATATTTTTGCATCCGTTTTGCTGCTCGTTTTATGATGAGAGTCCGGCAACGTAACGACACGCGCGCAGACCATCAATGAAACAACAGCTCATCCAGCCTGTGCTGACAGGCCCGACCGTAGAACTCCGTCCTTTGCAAAAAGAAGATGCCGCACAGTTGGTACAGGCTGCAGCCGATGGCGACTTATGGAATCTAAAAGTAACCGTGATCCCGGGACCGGATAGCGTGGATAAGTACATAGGCATCGCACTGGAAGGACGTGAGCAAGGCACCGTCATGCCTTACGTCATCATCCGTCGCGATACCGGACAGATCGTCGGCAGCACCCGTTTCTGGAAGGTCGACCTGGCGAACCGCAAGATGGAAATCGGTCATACCTGGCTCGGCAGTTCTATCCAGCGTTCCGGCATCAATACTGAAGCCAAGTATTTGTTGCTGACGCATGCGTTTGAAACCATGCAGGCGATACGCGTGCAATTCACCACCGATGAATTGAATGAGAAATCACGCGCCGCGATTTTGCGCATAGGTGCGAAGCAGGAAGGCATAGTCAGGCATGAACGCATCATGCCGGATGGCCGCAAGCGCAATTCGGTACGCTTTAGCATCATCGATACAGAGTGGAATGATGTGAAGGCGATGCTGGAACAAAAGATGGCGCGCTAAACGGTGATACGTTAAGACCCGCGCAGCAAGAGCCAGCCAAACCACAAGCCAACTGCCAGCAAGAGCAGCGCTACCATGCGCTGCAGTTGCGCCACATTCAGGGCAGCCGCCGCACGTTGTCCGGCGAAGGAACCGAGCAGCATCAGCACGCCACAGATCAGCGCAAGTTTGATATCGAGTCGTCCTTCCAGCGCATGCACGGTGCTACTCGCGATTGCAATCGGAAACTGTATGGCCTGCGCTGCGACGACGGCGAAAGGCAGCGGCTGACGCATCAACATCAATAGCGGCAGGATCAGCACCGGGCCACCGGTACCAGTCAGGGCCGAACCAAAGCCGATTACAGCACCCAGCATAAACAGGCTGTGCGTGCTGAGGAAAGCAGCCGGAGTCGCCGCCACATCGAGCGGACGCAAACCGCGCCAGCCGGCAAATAAAACCAGCAGCATCACACCCAACATCAGACTACCTGCAGATAGCCAGTGCACGGTCAGCGCGCCACCGGCAGCACCCAGCAAAGCACCACCCAGCAGCGGCAGGCAGCGTTGCAGCAACTCGGGCTGGCGTCGCATCGGACGCACAGCGGCGAGGGCGGGCAGGGCAAAACTAAGGGACGCAGCGGCGATTGCTTGTGGCAGCGGTATGCCACCCAGATGTGTCAGGATAGGAACCAGCAGCACGCCGCCGATACCGCACGCACCGATCAGTGCACCAGTCAGCAGGATGGCTGGCAGCATCAGGGCCGCGCTGGCCATGCTCAGCATGTGCTGCTGGCTTTCAGGTGGGGTGCTGCTTTTGTCTGTGAAATCATCCCTGTGATTATGCCAGAGATGAGTGACTGCACATGGCGTGTGGCTGATATTGCGCTGCTGATTTTTTCATGTCAGCATGCGTGAACTATCCCCATTCAAGAAGTATCGGGGCTGTGCATTTTTTCTTATTTTTTAAGTGTTTATGCGGACGATACTTTTTCTTGGGCTGAGCCTTGCAGCTTCCTGCGCGTGGTCGCTGGACAGCAATATCCAGAATTCATTGGGCATGAAATTCGTGCTGATTCCGTCAGGTGAATTTGTCATGGGCAGCGATGAATCAGCGGAAGTGCTGGCGCAACAGTATCCGCAATACGATCACAAACGTTTCGTCGAGTTGAGCGACGAAGGTCCGGCGCACAAGGTGCGCATTACCCATCCTTTTTATTTAGGCCAGTACGAAGTGACGGTCGGCGAGTTCCGTCGTTTTGTCGAGGCTTCCGGCTATCAACCCGAATCAGAAGCTGATGGCACCGGCGGCTATGGCTATAACCCGGATTACGATCCGGCCAAATCAAGTCGCGGCGATGCCTTTGAAGGACGCAATCAAAAGTACTCGTGGCGCAATCCCGGTTTCCCGCAAGATGAACGGCATCCAGTCGTGAATGTGACGTGGAATGATGCGGTGGCAATGTGCAAATGGCTGAGCAAGACGGAAGGGCGCACCTATCGTTTGCCGACTGAAGCCGAATGGGAATACGCCGGACGCGCTGGTACCCGTACCCGTTATTACAGCGGTGATGATCCGCAATCATTGCTGAGTGCCGCGAATGTATTCGATGTCGATGCGGCGAGGAACTGGCAGCAATGGAAGAAGTTTGCGCTGGATGGGCCGGATGGTTTTGCCTTCACCGCACCGGTTGGCAGCTTCGCACCGAATGCTTTCGGCCTGTACGACATACACGGCAATGCCTGGGAGTGGACTGCTGACTGGCATGATGATCGTTACTACAGCTATTCACCGGTCGATGACCCGCAAGGACCCGCCAACGGCACGGTACGCGTGCGGCGTGGCGGTTCCTGGCATACCTGGTCGTTCTATGCGCGCTCGTCGTATCGCAACTGGAATTCGCAGGATACGCGTTACACGCTGGTGGGCATGCGTCTGTTGCGTGAGGCGGATTAGCTGCTTGTCTGTTCAGTCTTATGCATGCGCGACTTCCGCTGCGATCAGCGACTGATGTACGCCCATCGCCGCCATCACACCATCTGCCATCGCCAGCGTGATGTTGTGCGGCACACGTGCCGCATCGCCGGCGGCGTACACACCTGTCACGCTGGTGAGTTTCACGTTACTGGTGCGCACGATTAAACCCATAGGTGTTTCATCGAAGTCGCAGCCGAGCTGCGCTGTGAGCGGGCTGCTTTGCTCTGCCTGCACCGCCACGAAGAGTGCATCCAACTGAATTTTCCGACCATCGGCCAGGCGTAGTCCATCCAGCGCCGGGGATGCACCTTCTATGCTGATGACAGGTGTGGTCTCTATCTGCACCTTGCGTTTTCGCAGCAGGTTCAGTGCTTCATCATCCAGCTCGATTTTGCCATTGGTAAAGAGCGTGACATCACCCCAGTCGGCGACGATGGAGGCCTGGTGTACCGACATCGGTACGCTGGCCAGCACGCCTATCTTGCCCTGATTGATTTCATAGCCATGACAGTAAGGGCAATGCAATACGGTCTTGCCCCAGCGTTCCGCCAGACCTGCCAGATCCGGCAGGCGATCACTGAGACCAGTCGCCAGCAGCAAGCGTTTGCCTGCGTAGGTTTTACCGCTTTCGGTACGTATGCTGAAGTGGTCGCCGCGGTCTTCCGCCTGTGTCGCGTAGTCACTGACGAAAGACACCGTCGGATAAGCAGCGAGTTGTGCGCGTGCCTGCTCCAGCAATTCATTGCCCGGTGCGCCATCATGTGTAAACACACCATGTGAATGTGCGGCAAAGCGATTGCGCGGCTGGCCGCCATCGATGATGAGGATAGGGCGACGTGCGCGTGCCAGTTGCATGGCGGCAGAGAGTCCGGCAAAGCTGCCGCCTATGATGATGGCGTCGTAGGTATTCATTTGTGCTCCTTTCCATGTGCGGCGTAATGCGGTGGCAATTTGATGCCCTTGAATAAATCCGCCAGCGTGATATTGGCCAGGCTGTTTGCGAACTGCGCTTCTGCTTCTGCGTAGGCATCATTCAATGCATTGCTGACCGCACGTTCGAGCTGGCACACCGGCGCATCTGCTTCCAGTTGCAGCGGGACGGGTTCATTTAATGCGATATACACATCGCGCAAGGTGATCTCGGTGATGGGGCGCGCCAGTGTCCAGCCACCGCCGTGTCCGCGTCCGGATTGCACCAGTCCGTTTTCTCGCAGGCCAGCCATGGTGCGCCTGACCACGACCGGATTGGTTTGCAGGCACAGTCCCAATGCCTCGGAAGTCATGGGGTCGGCCTGGTGTGCCATGTGCATGAGCGCATGCAGGGAAGCGGATAATTTGCTGTTCTTTTTCATGTAACTATAATAGTTACAATATCGGATGCAAGTCAAGCAGGGAAAGTAAGTGAGGGAAATAGGGCGGGGTTTTGCTGGCTGTCAGCGGCTTCTGCACTTGAGCTGCGCTTCCAGCGCGTCTATACGTTCGAGCAAGTCCAGCGCCAGTGCGACACCCGGCGTATTGACCTCGAGGTCTTGCGCCAGGTGCTGCGCGACCCGCGCACGGCGTACGGCCGCACCGCTGAAACGCCATTCCTGTGGTTGCTGTCCGGCTGGTTCCAGTACGCCTTCCACCACCCAGGCGGTGATCAGTTCTTGCGGTGCATTGCAGGCATGCGACAGTTCGATCAGGGTCAGCGTCACATCATCATCAAGCAGCTGGCTTTCGCAGTAAATACTTGTGGTCTGGTTCATGATGCAGCCTCCTTACAGCGATGCGCGTGGATTGAAGTCAAAGGCTTGCTGCAGCGTGCGATAAGCTTCTTTCGCTGCTTCGCTGTCGGCTGGCGGCAAGGCAATGTTCAGTACGACATACAAGTCCCCAGCTTCCTTGCCCGGGATGCCTTTGCCTTTGAGACGCAATTTGCGCCCCGAACTCGAGTTGGCCGGGATCGTCAATTCTACCGAGCCTTCCGGCGTCGGTACCTTGACGCTGGCACCGAGCGCGGCTTCCCACGGTGCGAGGGGCAGGTCGAGATACACATCGCGGCCGTCAACACGGTAGCGTGGATGCGGACGGAAGGCGATTTCGAGGTAGAGGTCGCCCGCTTTGCCTTCGCCTATACCGGCGCCGCCCTGGCCAGCGAGGCGCAAGGTTTGTCCGGCACGTATGCCTTTCGGGATGGTGACGCTGAGTGTGCGTTCGCGCGTGGTGACGTGACCGTTTTCATCGACTACCGGCAGGCGCAGCGAGATGCTGCGCTCGGCGCCACGATAGGCGTCTTCGAGGTCGATCTGGACCTTGGCGTGGTGGTCTTCGCCTTGCGCATGCATAGCACGTCTGTGGCTGCGACCCCAGCCGGTTTGCTGGCCGAACATTTGCTCGAAATAGTCACCAAAGTCGCTGCTGTCGCCGAAGCCGGGATGGCCACCGCGACCGCTGAATTCAAAACCGGCATCGCCATTTGGTGGTGGCTGGAAGTCCTGGCCGTTTTGCCAGTTGGCACCGAGCTGATCGTAGGATGCGCGTTTCTCCGGATCTTTCAGGACTTTGTAGGCTTCACCCATTTCCTTGAAGCGCGCTTCCGCATCCGCTTCCTTGCTGACATCGGGGTGGAATTTGCGTGCGAGCTTGCGATACGCATTTTTGATCTCATCTTGCGTCGCGTCGCGTTTTACGCCCAGCGTTTCGTAGTAATCCTTGAATTTCATGGTTACGACCTCGCAACTTGTTCAGGGAAAAAACTGTGTCTGCTTTCCAGGTAATCTCTATAACGTTTTTAAACTATCGTGCCGAAAAAGTCGCCGATAACAGATGTCACTATCATCGCCAGTGCACCCCAGAAGCCGACCCGCAAGGCAGCAGGAAGTAATGGCGCACCACCGACTTTGGCCGCCAGCGTACCAAGGCCGACCAGGAATAGCAGGGAGGTCAGGCCGAGTGCCGGTATCAGGATCGTACCGGGCACCAGCAAGGCCGTCAGTAGCGGCAGTGCTGAACCCAGCGAGAAGGTAAGCGCTGAAGTAATCGCTGCCTGTACCGGACGTGCAGCAGATGCTTCATGTATACCCAGTTCGTCACGCGCATGTGCACTGAGCGCATCGTGCGCCATGAGTTGCTGTGCTACCTGTTTGGCCAGATCAGGGGTCAGGCCACGCGCGACATAAATCGATGCGAGTTCACGGTGTTCGGCATCCGGTTTGTCCAATAGTTCCTGTTGTTCGCGATCCAGCTCTGCCTGCTCGGTATCGGCTTGTGAGCTGACGGATACATATTCACCCGCAGCCATAGACATGGCACCTGCGACCAGTGCGGCGATGCCGGTCAACAGCATTTCATTGCGCGCCAGATTGGCGGAAGCGACCCCCAATAACAGGCAGGAGGTAGAGATAATGCCGTCGTTCGCGCCGAGCACTGCCGCACGTAACCAACCTATGCGGCCATTGAAGTGTTTTTCGGAACGATGATCAGGCATGGACTAGCTCCCTGTTGAATAGTTGTTATGCATGGTAACGGGCGTAACAGCAGGGCGCAACAGCGTTCTGACAGGAATCATGATGGTGGCGACCCGCGGCTGCTTCAAGTCCTGCAGACTCGCGCATTTTTGATCCACATCAATCCATTCTCATTTCGCTTTGCTACAGTCAGCCATCACTATGAAAAGCGAAGGATGATTGTGCTGGATACCGACTTTCCCAAATTGAAACTGAAGAATAAATTGCTGCTGCCTATCGTGCAGGGCGGCATGGGCGTTGGTATTTCTGCACATAAGCTGGCTGGTAGCGTCGCCAGGCTGGGTGCTATCGGCACCATTTCCAGTGTTGACCTGCGTCGTCATCATCCCGACCTGATGGCGCGCACTGATAAGACCCGCGACAAGGCATTAATCAATGAAGCCAACCTGATAGCACTGGATCGTGAGATACGTGCGGCGAAAGAGATCGCAGCAGGCAATGGCGTGATCGCCGTGAATGTGATGCGCGCGGTTGCCGAGTATGCCGCCTATGTACGGCAGTCTTGCGAGAGTGGCGCTGATGCGATCGTGGTGGGTGCAGGTCTGCCTATGGATTTGCCGGAGCTGACAGCTGAGTTCCCCGATGTCGCCTTGATACCAATTTTGTCCGATGCACGTGGTATCTCCCTGATCCTGAAAAAATGGATGCGCCGCAAACGTTTGCCGGACGCTATCGTGATCGAGAATCCGCAATACGCCGCTGGTCACCTCGGTGCTGCCGGACTGGATAGTGTGAACGATCCGCACTTCGCATTCTCGGTGGTACTGGAAGAAACGCTGCAGCTATTCAAGCAGCTCGGCCTGGAGAATGAAAACATTCCGTTGATTACTGCTGGTGGCATACACAACCCGGAACAGGTGCGAGAGTTGTTTGCACTGGGTGCCAGCGCGGTACAACTCGGCACACCGTTTGCGGTGAGTACGGAAGGTGATGCGCATATCAATTTCAAGAAAGTGCTGACGCAGGCGCAGCCTGAAGACATCGTCACCTTTATGAGTTGTGCCGGTTTGCCCGCGCGCGCGGTGAAGACGCAATGGCTGACGAACTATCTCGACAAGGAAGCGAAGCTGCAAGGCAAGGCTGGTCCCAAGGAATGTACGGTCGGTTTTGATTGCCTGCATCAGTGCGGTTTGCGCGACGGCATTGCGAAAGCCGGGCAATTCTGTATTGATACCCAGCTCGGTTTTGCGTTGAAGGGCGACGTCAAGCGCGGCTTGTTTTTCCGTGGCTCGGAACGTTTGCCTTTCGGTAGCGAGATCCGGCCTGTGCGCGAACTGGTCGATTACCTTTTGAATGGCGTCCTGCCTGCACCGCTGCCGAGCGTGTAAATTTTGCATGCTCATCCCGTTCGTATAACGGGGTGACGTGTGCTGACATCTGTTATATCCTCGTCCACAGGCTATCAAGCCAGTCCGCAGCCCAATGTTGGTTCCAGACAAGGATGGAGAGCATGCGCAGGTGGCATAAGGTATTACTGTCGGTTGTAGTACTGCTGCTTGTGCTGGCGGCGGCCGGCGGCTATGCGCTGCAAAGACTGACCGATAGTACGCATCTCACTGAATTGGCGCGCAGCAGTCTCAAACAAAACTGGAATCGGGATCTGACCATAGGCGGCTTGTCGCTCGACTTGCTGCCATACCCGCGTTTGCGTGCCAGTGATGTCCGCATCTCGAATCCGGATTGGGCGCAAGACAAATATGCACTGCAGGCCGAAGACATACGGGCGCGCCTGGCACTCGCTCCTTTATTGCGCGGCGATGTGGTGGTCGAAGGTTTACTCATCAATGGCCTGACCCTCAATCTCGAAGTCGCAGCAGACGGCCGTCGCAGCTGGGACTTGCCTGTCACACGAAAATTGCGCACCTCCCAATTCGATCTGCTGGCCTTGCGTGCCGATGTCAGCAAGATCAATTTCCGCTCAGCTCATCAGGAAAGTAAAAGCTGGCAACTCGATACCTTGCGTGCGAAAGGTAGCAGCGGCCTGCGCAATCTGGTTTTCAATGGACGTCTGGTACGCGCACAGTACACGGTGCAGTTCAATGGTCAGCTCGATGATTTATCCGGTATGGGAACACCAGGCGCTGTCAGCAAGGGTGTACTGACTGTGCAGTCCGGACAGGCGCAAGCGACGGTGACAGGGCAGTTGCCGCTCGATAGTGCGTTACAGGCATACGATGTTGCGCTGGCAGTGGAAGCCGAGTCGCTCAAGGAGTTGTATGGTTACCTGCAGATAGATCGCACCTCTCCGGTACCGCTGCAAGCAAGTGTCAAGCTGCAGGCCAGCGAACAGCAGCATGTCTTTAAAGACTTGAAACTGCAGTTGGGCAAGCTGAATTTGAGCGGCGCAGGGCAGTGGAGTAAACAGAATGGCAGAACCAAGCTGAACGCCAGCCTGCATGCTGATCATATCGATATGAAGCAAACCTTTCTCGATATAGGGCAGCCGCCATTAGCGGAGAAAAAAGAAGGAGAGTTGTTTCGTGATAAGCCTCTGGCCTGGCCCTTGTTGGCCCAGGCAAATAATATCGATGCCAGGGTGGCGGCCGCGATAGACAATCTGAAGTTGCGTTCCGGCGTTGAGGTCGAAGGCGCCCAGGCAGATTTGCGCTTGCATGACGATACGCTGACCTTGCCCGAGTTCTCCGGCAAATTGCTGGGCGGTAGCGTGCATGGCGATATCGTGTTGGAAGGCAAGAAGCAGGCAGTCAAACTGAATCTGCAACTCAACGATACCTCGCTGGGTGCGATGCTAAAAGCCAGCGGCAAGGAATTGGTCGTCAATGGCGGTGCCATGAAAGTTGATGCGAAGGTCACGACGCATGGTAGTTCGATGAAGGATCTGGCCGCAGGCTTGAACGGCCCGGTCGAGATACGCATAGGCAGTGCGCAGATACTTTCTCCTGCGGCTGGACAGGCTGAGTTCTGGTTGACCGGATTGTTTTCCTCCAAGGATTCCAAGCGCATAGATATGGCTTGTGCCAGTGGCCGTCTGCCGTTTGTAGCAGGCGTGGCTAAAGGAGTGGGCATAGTCGGTGCCCGCAGCGATGCCAGCCAGTTGCTGACCAGCGGACAGGTGAATTTGCAAAACCAGACCGTGGATTTGCGTGGCAAGGTCAGGGTGCGCTCAGGCTTTAGTCTGGGTATCTCCAATTTCTCCGATGAAGTAAAGATAGTCGGTGCACTCGGCAAGCCGGAGCTGAAGCTGGATGAATCCGGTGCGCTGGGTGCGATTGCGCGTATAGGTGCGGCTATTCTTACAAGTGGTGTAAGCATAGTCGCGACTTCGATCTGGGATGGTGCGAATCCCAAGTCAGATCCTTGTCAGGTCGTATTTTCCTCGCGCGCGGCCAAAAAGCAGCAAAGTCGCTGACCTTGGCCATAGTCCAAAAGTAAAAGAAAAAAAGCTTAATAAATGGAATTGCAGCGCAACAAAAGCTATGATGGCGGCAGTTTTTGTTTCGTAATGGGGATGGCGATGGCTACAATCGACGATATCGTCAGCAAGCAGAAGGAGGGCGCGCAGTTTGTCGTGTCGGCCCAGATGCTGCGACTGGAACCTGAAGAATTCGATACCCTGGTGCAGGTCTGGCTGGAAGATGGCCCGCCTGGATTCGAGCTGGCAGGTGTGCCACACCGTTGCTGCCGTGATGGCGAGTTCTATATCGACCGGATTACTGTCAGGAAAACCACCTCAGAAGAATAAGGCGGAACAACCGCTACAATCACGCTTTTTTCCCGTTTATACCTAATCACACTATTTATCGTGTCCAATCGCTTGCCTGTACTACCGCAATACCTACTGCCAAAAAAGGCCCTGACTGCCTTTGCCGGGCTGGTCGCGGGCGCCAAAGCGGGACGCCTGACGACTGCGCTGATACGCTGGTTCGTCGGCAAATACAATGTGAACATGACCGAAGCGGCGAATCCGAATATCGCCAGCTACGCCAGCTTTAACGAATTCTTTACACGCGCCTTGCGTTCCGGTGCGCGTCCATTGGCCGATGCCGATTTCATTTGTCCGGTCGATGGTGCGATCAGCCAGTTCGGCAAGATCGAGCAAGACCAGATCTTCCAGGCCAAAGGCCATAGTTACTCAACCACTGCGCTGGTCGGCGGCAATGCCGAACTCGCTGCGCAGTTCGAGAATGGCAGCTTCGCCACGCTCTACCTGAGCCCGCGCGATTATCACCGTATCCATATGCCGTGCGATGGTCGCTTGCTGCGCATGATTTATGTGCCGGGTACTTTGTTTTCGGTGAACCCGACTACAGCGCGTGGCGTGCCGGGTTTGTTTGCCCGTAACGAACGCGTGGTGTGCTTGTTTGAAGGGCAGTCCGGCCCGTTTGTGCTGACCCTGGTCGGTGCGACTATCGTCGGCAGCATGCAAACCGTATGGCATGGTGTCGTCAATCCGCCGCGCCTGGATGCGGTGCGTGAGTGGCATTACGACAAACAGTATTTACAGCTGAAAAAAGGCGAGGAAATGGGGCGCTTCCTGCTCGGCTCTACCGTCGTGATGCTGTTCCCCAAGGATACGCTGACCTTTACGGACAAGTGGCAGCCAGCCGCTGCAGTCCGCCTCGGCGAAGTGATGGGAAACGGCGTGCAGCCTGTGCCTGATCAGACTGGGCAGCAATAAGAAAATAGCCGCTCGTTACACGCGTTTACCGGGTTGGTGGCTCAGTTGCCTTTGGAGGGGAAGGGATGGTCTTCATCCACCAGCCCCTTCAGTTTCTCTTCATTCTTGACTTCATCCGATAGCAAGCTGTGATCCGGATGCTTGACCTTACGCAGTTCTTCTACACTACTCAGTTTGCCGCTTTGCTTTTCCTCATCCTTGCTTTCGGTATTCCATGGCTGTGACATAAGAAACTCCTGATCAGGGTAAACGCTAATGGTAGTGGCCGGTGCGACTAACAGCTGTCGACAGGCCGATGCGAAACTTGCATGGAAACGACCTCTGCCTGCTATGCTAGGCAGACCATAAACTGAACGATCAATTGTACTGCAACAACATGAGCTTCCTGCTGAATCTGATAGAACAATATGGACTGCTCTTTGTTTTTGGCAACGTCTTGCTGGAACAACTGGGTGCACCAATACCGGCTTATCCAACGCTGGTGATTACCGGCGCCTTGCTCGGGCGTGGTGAGTATTCGGCTGTTACGCTGTTGGTAGTGGCAGTGGTCGCGGCACTGATCGCTGACTTCGCCTGGTATATGGCCGGGCGTCGTTACGGCGGACGCGTGATGGCGCGTCTGTGCAAAATTTCACTGTCGCCGGATTCGTGCGTGCGGCAAACCGAAGCCATGTATGTGCGCTATGGTCCGGCGTCCTTATTGGTGGCCAAATTCATACCCGGCTTTGCCTCGGTCGCCAGTGCGCTGGCAGGCGCGATCGGCACACGTCCGGCCAAGTTCATTATTTATGATGGCCTGGGTGCTGCACTGTGGTCGGGCTCGGCCATCTTCCTTGGTTCCTTATTCAGTTCTGCGGTCGCAGACTTACTGGATATCCTGGCGAGCCTCGGCAAATGGGGCATCCTGCTGGTGGCACTGGCATTTGCTGTCTATCTTGCAAAAAAATGGTGGCAACGGCATAGTTTCCTGAAGGATTTGCGCATGGCGCGCATTACGGTCGATGAGCTGGACCAATTGTTGAAGAATGGCAAGCCACCGACCATCATCGATGTGCGTTCCGGCCTGGCGCAGCAAAGCGGGAAAATCCCTGGTGCGATGGTGCTATCAGATGATGACATCAGCGCGCTGGTCGTGAATACTGAGCTGGACTCGGAAGTCATTGTCTACTGTGCCTGTCCGAATGAGGCTTCTGCTGCACGTGTTGCGAAGAAACTGATGGCACGTGGTTATCGGCGGGTACGGCCGTTGACAGGCGGCATAGATGCATGGGTCGCAGCCGGATATAACATAGACGAATTCGTCTGATTTCAGAATGGGAATCCCTACATGCTGATTCTTTTCTTCAAGGCGGCGATCCTGGTGCCCATCACCATGCTGCCCATCATCAATCCCTTCGGTAATGCGCCGGTGTTCGCCAGCCTGCTGGGCAATGTCAGTCGCGATGTAGAAAAGAAACTGGCACGCCAGGTCGCTATCAACTGCTTCTTCCTCCTGCTCGGTGCCATGTTCATCGGCTCGCATGTGCTGATGTTCTTTGGTATCTCGATTCCTATCGTGCGTATCAGCGGCGGTTTGCTGGTTGCGTTCACCGCATGGAAGCTGCTCAACGATAACGGGCAGGATGCGATACGTACGCAGGTTGCGACCAATCCGATGGAGGCGTGGTCGGATGAAGAATTCAAGGTGCGCAGCTTTTATCCGATTAGTTTCCCGCTGACGGTCGGGCCGGGTGCGATTGCAGCATCGATTACGTTGGGTGCGAGTACACCGGCGCGTCTGCTGGATCAGGTGATTTCACTCGGTAGTGCTGCGGTGGGTGCCGCGATGACGGCATTCGTGATCTGGCTTTGCTATAACTCAGCCAACAAGATGGTGAAGATGTTGGGCCGACTCGGCACCATGGTCATGCTGCGTTTGTCGGCCTTCATCCTGCTGTGTATCGGTGTCGAAATCTTTTGGACTGGTGTGGTCGGCCTCCTGGTCGAGGCCGGGGTCGCGGTCAAGTAAGCGATACCAGAGTCTTTTTTATCACTCAGAAGGTAGCGGGAATTCGTTTTTCATATTCCGCTTCCAGCCGCGCATGCGTGGCCCAGAACTGGCGCGGTTGCTGCTGATTCAGGCGGTCCTCCAATATGCCCAGATGGATATGCCAGCCGCTGGAAACACTGACCATCTCTTTGCGATTCGGCAGGCGACTATGGGTTAGCGTGAGCAGGGTTTTATCGCCTTGCGCCTTGAGTTCAAAGCGTACTTCTGACGAGCGGCCATCGCGTTCATTCCATGTGAAGCTAAGCAGGTAGGGCGGTTCACAGGCGGTGACATGACCGTGCTGCCGGTGATTCGATTCATAAGGCAGGAAACGTTCCGGCGTGGTTTCGCTGGTCAGGTTCTTGAAGTTGAAACAGAGGTCGGCCGGGCCGCCTACGTGCAAGCCCATGTCGCCGGAAGCCAGCCAGGTCGCACGTTTGTCTGATTGCGTAAGGTATTCCCATACGACATCGACACTGGCCGGTAATAGCTTGTTCATGTGTACGGTTGTGTTGTCTGTTGCTACGCCATATTCGTCCATTACTTTCTCCTTTTTTTCGCCAGTAATTCCTGTTCCAGCGCATCCAGGCGCTCGGTCCAGAATCCTTGATAAAAGCGCAGCCAGTCTTCGGCGGCGGCTAGTGGTGCAGCTTCCAATGTGCAGATATGCGAGCGACCTTGTACGGTACGACTGACCAGTCCCGCATGTTCCAGTGCCTTGACATGCTTGGACGCGCCAGCGAACGACATTTCGAAAGGCGCAGCCAGCTCGCCTATCGTGCGTTCACCGTCGGCCAGCAGGCGCAGCATCTGGCGTCGTGTCGGATCGCTCAGCGCATTGAAGACGGCATCGAGTTTTGAGGAATTTAATTCAACCATGTGGTTGAATATAGCACGGCAAAATTAAAAGTAAACCATTTGGTTTAATTATTTTTGTGCGGGGGTGAAGGGAGGTGCAGATCAGACAGCTTGGGCGGGATGGAAAAACTGCTCGCGTGCATGGCACACGCAAGCAGTGCAGTCTTACTTCAGTACGCCGTTAAGCAGCAGGAAGCCAGGCAGCCAGCCGGTGAAGATGCCGCACAGCAAGGCAACCACACCAGTGATTTTGGCGATTTGCTTTTCTGCCACCAGCAGCAGGAAGAACATAAACCACAATACCGCCCATGCCGCCCAACTCAGGCCGAACCAGGTGCCCCAGGTCGTGGTTGCGGTTTGCAGGGTTTCGATTGCGACCGGAATCGCCGTGATGGCTACGAACAGGCTGAACCAGCCGAGGCCGCGTCCATCAGCACCGTTAAAGCGATTGAAGGCGACCCAGAGGTAGGTGAAAGAAAACAGCAGGGTGAGTGCCGCGCCCTTGATAGATCCGGCATCGGCATTGGCACCGAACGCCATTTGCAGCGAAATCAGCAGCGTGACGCCGCCGGAAAATACATTGATGACCCAGATTTCCTTGTCGCCTATGCGACCGAGTAGCCACAGGCCGTTGAGGCACAGGACTGCGCCTACGTAGAGTAGTGAAAGACCTAATAGCATGACATCTCCTTGCTGAACGAGGCAGCGATTTTAATTATTTGACGTGCAAAAAGATAATAGGAAACTCATATACGCTCCATATCGATAGCCGTATGCGGAGCGGCGGGTTGGTGCCGGCGAACCTTACGGATTCGCCGGCGTCCCGTTCATGCCAGATCTGACCTCAGTGGCTGATCATCCATGGTCGCTTACCGGCGAAAGCCTTGTTGCCATTCGGCGCGACGATGGTGGATTTACTCTTCTTGCCAGATGAAGAGCAGCAACTGCATCCGGAAGGATGCGCTTTGGATGCGTAGTTCTTGGAACTCATCGGTTCATGCGATGCTCTTTCGTTGGTGCTCATCGCATGTCGACGGGTTTCCGGCATCAGCGCCAGGCTCGGCGCGGACGACCAGGTACGGTCAGCCTTGGCCGCGCAGTGCGGGCAATCGATAGGATCGTTGCGCGCAGCGATAGTGCGCACCGCTTCGAAGAAACCGCAGTCCTTGCAGACGTAATCGTAGGTTGGCATGACTTTCTCCTATTACTTGAGATCGCGCGACAGAGGCATACCCATGCTTTTGAATTTCTGCACCACAGGGCCGGCAGAACTCGGGTTGATATCAAAGTCAAAGATCTGCGTTGGTAACCACAAGGTAGCGCAGGAGTTAGGAATATCAACCACGCCGCTGATGTGGCCTTGCACTGGTGCCGTACCCAGAATCGAATAAGCCTGTGCACCGGAGTAACCGAATTTTTTCAGGTACTCAATGGCGTTCAGGCAAGCCTGGCGGTAAGCGACGTTGACGTCGAGGTAATGCTGCTTGCCGTGTTCATCCACCGAGATACCTTCAAAGATCAGGTAGTCGTTGTAATGCGGTGTGATAGGGCTAGGTTTGAAGATAGGATTCTTGATGCCATAGGTGGCCATGCCGCCTTTGATCACCGTGACCTTCATGTGTACCCAGCCAGCCATTTCAATCGCGCCGCAGAAGGTGATTTCACCATCGCCCTGGCTGAAGTGCAAATCGCCGACCGACAGGCCTGCGCCTTTGACATAGACCGGGAAGAAAATTTTTGAACCGCGCGACAAATCCTTGATGTCGCAGTTACCGCCGTGTTCACGTGGTGGCACGGTGCGTGCGCCTTCGGCTGCTGCCTTGTCGCGTGCTGCACCTTTCATTTTGCCCATGTGCGCAGTCGGTGCGAATGGCGCATTGGCCAGTGGCGGGACGCGATCAGGTTCGGTTGCGATCAGGCCGGTTTCACGCTTGTTCCATTCAGCCAGCAGCTTAGGATCTGGCAGGCAGCCGATCAGGCCAGGGTGGATAAGGCCTGCGTAGTTCACGCCTGGTACGTGGCGTGATGAGGTGAACATACCTTTGATGTCCCAGATCGATTTTTGCGCTTCAGGGAAGTGGTCGGTCAGGAAGCCGCCGCCGTTCTTCTTCGAGAAGAAACCGTTGAAGCCCCACATCGATTCCTGCTTGGCACCGATGTCGAGCAATTCGACGACCAGCAAATCACCTGGTTCTGCAGTGTGTACGCCGACCGGTCCGGTCAGGAAGTGGACGGTGGTGAGGTCAACGTCGCGGACGTCGTCGGCACTATCATTGTTCTTGATGTAGCCGCCGGTCCAGTCATATGTTTCGAGGATGAAGTCGTCGCCCGGGTTGACCCAGGTCGCCATCGGAATGTCCGAATGCCAGCGGTTATGGACATTCTCATTATCGTAGGGTGATTGATCCAGATCTACTTTAATCAGGGTTTCAGCCATGATGTCTACCTCTCAAAGTTATGTTTGTATGGATGGAACCCGGATTTCCCCGATGCTGACTATCCAGCGCGCGCGCACCTGGAGACTGCGATCCGAGCATTCCGAACCAGATAATGTATGGACTGTGCGTATATCCCAATACGTCAAACGGCGTACATGCAAAACTGCTGATGCTGCTTGCGGGATGGAAACTCACCTTGTGAAATATTTTCAATTCCTGTAATTTGAAAAAGCAGGCAGAATTTGCAGGAGACTATCGTTGACGATGTATGCGATATAAAAATCAAATAACGCGCATGAACGTGACGACAATTAAGAACCGGCTTGTATTGCGACGCAGCATTTGCAGCCTATCCAATTCTTCATCTAGCTGATGGCCCAACAAAAAATCTTTCGCATACGTCGCGAGTACAACCGATGGGTCGCCAACGAGTCGATTGAAGATTACGCATTGCGCTATACGCCGCGCCATTTCCGCAAATGGTCGGAGTGGCAGTTGGGCAATGCCGCATTCGGTGCGGCATCCTTCCTCGCGCTGGAAGCAATCGGTGGGGCGATTGCACTGAACTACGGCTTCGCCAATGCCGTCACTGCGATCCTGACGGTGATGCTGATTACTTTCCTGACTGGCCTGCCTATCAGTTACTACGCAGCACGTTACGGCATCGATATGGATTTGCTGACGCGTGGTGCCGGATTTGGCTACATGGGTTCAACCATCAGTTCGCTGATTTATGCCAGCTTCACCATCATCTTCTTTGCACTGGAGGCGGCGATACTCGCCGTCGCCTTGCAGATGTGGATACCGTGGCCGCTGTGGATCTGGTATGTGATTTGCGCGCTGTTTATCGTGCCGCTGGTGGCGCGCGGGATTACTTTGATTTCGCGTTTGCAGATGTGGACGCAGCCGCTATGGCTGATACTGCTGGTCACGCCGTATATCGCGATCTACTGGAAGAAGCCGGAGGCCTACACCGAGTTTGCACAATTCGTCGGTGCGATTTCCAAAAGCAATAGCCTGGATCCCGTCATGTTTGGCGTGGCGGCGACGGTCGCGTTTTCACTGGTGGCGCAGATAGGCGAGCAGGTCGACTTCCTGCGCTTCCTGCCCGAGCGTACACCTGAAAACAAACGGCGCTGGTGGACTGCCATCATCGTGGCCGGTGCTGGCTGGATCATCCCGGGTGGTTTGAAAATGTTGGGCGGTGCCTTCCTCGCTTACCTGGTATTCCAGAGTGGCGTGCCTGCAGAGAATGCGATGGAACCAACACGCATGTACCTGCTTGGTTTTTCTTATCTGTTCAGTGATCCGCTGTGGATACTGGCAATCACTTTGTTGTTTGTCGTGGTGTCGCAGGTCAAGATCAACCTGACGAATGCCTATGCCGGTTCGCTGGCCTGGTCGAATTTCTTCGCGCGCCTGACACATAGTCATCCGGGGCGGGTGGTGTGGCTGGTCTTCAATTGCCTGCTGGCTTTGCTACTGATGAACCTCGGTGTTTTCGCCGCACTGGAAAACGTACTCGGTTTGTATAGCAATGTGGCAGTGGCATGGGTAGGTGCATTGGTCGCCGATCTGGTCATCAATAAACCGCTCGGCTGGAGTCCGAAAGGGATCGAATTCAAGCGCGCGCATCTATATGACATCAATCCGGTTGGACTCGGCACCATGCTCTTGTCCGCCAGTATAGGGATAGCTGCTTTCTCCGGCGTATGGGGGCACAAGGTTGCAGCCTTCTCGCCGTTCGTTACGCTGGGCATGGCCTTTATTGTTTCGCCTGTGCTGGCGTGGCTCACTCGTGGTCGTTACTATCTGGCGCGGCGTCCGACTGCAGTCGGTATGCCGGGACAAGCGGTGAAATGTGGCGTTTGCGATAACAGCTTTGAATCAGAAGACATGGCGCATTGTCCGGCATATGGCGCGCCTATCTGCTCGCTCTGCTGCACACTGGAATCGCGTTGCCATGACTTGTGCAAAAAGGAATCGCGTACTGCCGAGCAGGCGCAGCAACTATTGTCCGCCTTGCTGCCGAACGCCTTGTCGCATCTGGTCAACCGTCGCGTCGGCAACTACATGGTGGTGGTGTTGTCTTTATGCGCAGTCGGTGCTGCAGCGCTCGGACTGGTCTATGCACAGGAAATTTCTACACTCACTTCATTGAGTGATCGTGTACTGCTCGACAGTATCTTCCTCAAGATATCTGCCGTGTTGTTGATCATCGTCGCTGTTTCCAGCTGGTGGGTGGTGCTTGGCAGTGAAGGGCGGCATCTGGCGCAGGATGATTTGAACCGGCAAAACGAATTGCTGACGCAAGAGATAGACGCGCACCAACGCACCGATGCCGCCTTGCAAAGTGCGAAGGAAGCTGCCGAGTCGGCAAACCAGGCGAAGACGCGTTACGTTGCCGGTATCTCGCATGAGTTGCGCTCGCCATTGAACAGCATCCTCGGCTATTCGCAAATCCTGCTGAAGAATGAACAGTTGGATGCCGCACCGCGTACCGCAATCCAGACCATACAGCGCAGCGGTGAACACTTGCTCGGGCTGGTGGATGAGTTGCTGGATCTGGCACGCATAGAAGCGGATCGCATGCGGCTGGAACCGACACCGATTTTATTTGCGGCCTTCCTCGATGATTTGCTCAGCATGGTGCGGCCACAGGCAGAAGCCAAGGGCTTGCGTTTGCAATACACGCATGGCGGCGACTTGCCGCATTACGTGCTGGCGGATGGCAAACGTTTGCGGCAGATATTGATTAATCTGCTGACGAATGCGTTGCGCTTTACCGATACTGGTTCCGTTACGCTGCACGTCGAATGCACCAGTGCATCCATGCGCTTCGATGTGATCGATACCGGCATCGGGATTGCAGTGCAGGACAGGCAACGTATCTTCCAGCCGTTTGAACGTGGCGCTGCCGGACGCTTGCGTGGCGAGCCGGGTGCAGGGCTGGGACTGGCGATTACCGAGAAGCTGATCCTGATGATGAATGGCAGCCTCAACCTGATCAGTACGCAGGGACAGGGCAGTACCTTCGTCGTGCGTTTGCCACTGATGGAAATCAATGCTTTCGAAGCCTTGCCGCAACGCGATGTGATCGGCCATACCGGTGCCACGCGTACCTTGCTGGTGGTGGATGACCAGCCGGTGCAAAGACATATGCTGAGTGGCATGCTGATACCGCTGGGTTTCAATGTGCGCGAAGCTGCCAGCGGCCATGAGTGCCTCGATTTGCTACGTGATTTTGTGCCGGTTGTGATCCTGCTGGATATCGGCATGGATGGTATGGACGGTTGGGAAACGGCGCGTCATGTACGTGCATTCAGCGGAACCGATGTGCCGATTATCTTTGTGTCGGCTGATTTGTTTGAGAACGATCAGGAAAAATTACGCGCTGCAGGATGCCAGGACTTTGTCGGCAAACCGGTGCTGGAGTCGGAGCTGATGCTGGCCTTGCAAAGACAGCTGGGACTGGAATGGATTTATGCCAGCACACCGCCGCTCGTGCCTGTTACCGAAGCGGTACCGGAAAGCTTGAGCTTCAGGCAACCTGCGATAGGGCAATTATTACAACTCACACGCATGGGCCACGTCGCCGGTTTGCGTCGTGCGCTGGATCGTCTGTCGTTGACAGAAGACGCGACAGTCGTGGCATCCTGCAACGTAGTAAGATCATTGCTGGACCGTTTTGAGTTGGGCGCATTGGAGAACGCATTAATGGAGAATGAACGTGTCGCATCACCTGATTGATAATCCTGATGACCGTCCGGTGGTATTGCTGGTCGACGATGCTCCGAGCAGCCTCGGCGTACTGTGCGAAACACTGGAAGACGCCGGTTATACCGTGCTGGTGGCCTGCGATGGCGATACCGCCTTGCGTCGCCTGAGCCTGGTGACGCCGGACGTGATCCTGATGGATGCGGTGATGCCGGGTATCTCCGGTTTTGACGCCTGTCGACGCATCAAGGCGGATCTGGCGACCAAACATATCCCGATTATTTTCATGACTGGCTTGTCGGATACCTCGCATGTACTCGAAGGCTTTGCTGCCGGTGGTGTCGACTACGTGGTTAAACCGGTGCGCGCACCGGAAGTGCTGGCACGTCTGCATACGCATTTGGGCAATGCCCGTATGGCGCGCTTCGCGCTGGATGCGATTGATGTGTCCGGCCTCGGCGTCATTATGTTGAACAACGAAGGCAGTATCTCCTGGTGCTCGCCATGTGCGCGTCAGTTGCTGACACAGTTTGGTATCAATCCGGATGCATTGACCGTACCGCAATCGTGGTGGAAAGGCAGCAGCGGCATGGAGCTCGTGGCATCTGTCACCGAACCGGCCGGAGCCAGCCTGCTGGTGCGGAATATGGGTGCGGCAGGTATGGATGAAATCATGTTGCTGATCGAGCTGAGCGGCAGTCACGCATTGCCGACCGGACGCCTGGCCAGTGCGGCGCTCACGCCACGCGAAACAGAAGTACTGTCGTGGCTGGCCAAAGGCAAGACCAATCGCGACATCGGTGAAATCCTCAAGATGAGCCCACGCACTGTGAGCAAGCATCTCGAACACATATTTGAAAAGCTGGGTGTGGAAACACGCTCTGCTGCAGCAGCGATGGCCAGTGCACAGGAAAGTGCCGACACACGCCTCGGCTCACCGAAGTGGCCGCATTAGCAAGCAACTAGTGTTGGACGGGCAGAGGCCTGCATATTGCATGCAGGCTCTCCTTCAGATCATCCGCGTAAAACGCTGCCCTTATCATCAACACTCCTGCATATTTAATCGACGGCCATGACCAGCATGGCCAGCGTGATGCTGACCGCGATACCTGCGGCAAACCATTTTTTCAGCCGTTTGCCTCGCTCTACCAGCTGTATGGCTGTTACGCGTTTCATGAGAGTGCGAGTTCTCCAATATTTGTATCCAGTGGCAAGACCTCAAGAATCTTGAGTTTCTCGACACGGTTGGATGGCAGGTTAACTTCGACTGTGCTCAATGCCTTGCGTCCGAGCAAAGCCAGGCCGATAGGCGTCAATGCGGAGATCAGTGCCAGTTGCGGATTCGCATCTTGCGGACAGACGATGGTCAGCTTGCGTACTTCTTCGCTGCCGACCGGGCTGTACGAGATGGTCGAGTACAGGGTGACATAGCCTTTGCGCTGTACATCAACCGGCAGGATGATAGAAGTCGAGATGATGTCGAGCAATTGCTCGCCTGCATTGACTTCAACTTCACCCATGCGCAGCAGGTGTTCGGCAATGCGGCTCAGGGTGGCGGCATCGTTTTGGGTCAGGTAACGTTCGTTTTTCATTTTAGTAATAGCTCCGGGCCGATACGATAGATCGACCAAAAAATGGCAATTCAGTGCGGATGCCGACGGCATCAACACAGCGTGGAATTTACGAGAGGGTGGCTCGGGAGCGATGTGGGTGGAACGAAGCTTCGTTCCTGTGGACACTCACCGAGCCTAAGGGAGGCAGGCGAGGTCTCTTACAAAAGATGACTGTGTGTACATCTTTGCGACTGCATGCACGGTGGTCGAAGCGCGAGCCGCGAGCAAAGTACGCACGCGCAACTCTTCCTTGTTCGGCGCAGAACTGATGCGTTTCGACAGGAAGGTTGAGGTGGTCATTGCAAGCTGTGTATGCAAGTTGGGGATAGGGTGAGTATAGCCATTTAGAATATTCCGTCAACCCGGTGCCGTTTTACCAAGTAAAGATCATTTGCCCAGTTCATGCATGGCCAGCTCGGCAACGCCAAGTGCGCAGTCTGGCTGCATGCCGTCTTCCAGCGACCAGGCGGCGGACAGTCCAGCGTAAGCCAGTATCCACTGCAGCAGGCGCTTGCGTTCGAGGGAGGTGGCCGTACTCACGACTTCCAGTTGGCGCCGGAAACGTACGGGCTGCACCGCGGTAGATGGATCGGGATTGCAAAAGATATTTGCGTAATCAAAGCCACGCTCTCCCAGCAACCCCTTGGGATCGATAGCAAGCCAGCCGCGCGCGCCAAAATCGAGGATGTTGCCGTGATGGATATCGCCGTGCAGCACCACAGTATTCTGTGGTCGGCTCAGTATTTCACGTGCGACAGCCGCACTATGCGCATAAATCCCGCCATGCCTGGCAGCTGCTGGTTCCAGTGCCTGGAACCAATGTGCCAATGGCACCAGTTCAGGTAAAGGCTGCGGACGCGGTGCATGCAAGTGTGCTGCCACTTTGCACATGATCCGGCTGGCTTCATCGTCCTGGCCATGCATGGCCATCTCCGTCAGCGTGGTATTGCTTATTGCACGTTCCAGCAGAATGGCGTTGTCTTCACGTGCCAGCACACGCGCTGCGCCATCGCCGTTCCACCATTCCATCAGCAGGCCGCCGTTTTTCTCTTCACTAACTGTAGAGATCTTCAGCATGGCAGGCATGCCCGCCATGCGTACCGGCAGCAAGCTGCTGCTATGGGTGACGATCGCAGGGCCGTCGGAGATGAGCTGCCAGCGCTTTAAATATGGCTCGAACATGGATATAAAGTGCAAGGAGATAAGCGCTGATTATGGCACGACAGATAGTCGCTACAATGATGGCTTCGTCCGCTGTAGCGTTAACTCCATCCGACTATGCAAGCACCCGTAAGTACCGATAGCAGTAAACCAATCCCCATCGCAGCCGTGATTGCCGTGCTGATACGTGGCGATGAAATCCTGTTGGTCAGCCGCAAGAACCCGCCTGATGTTGGCTTGTGGGGTTTTCCCGGTGGGAAAATGGAATTCGGTGAATCGCTCGAACAGGCAGCAGTGCGCGAGCTGTTTGAGGAGACCGGTGTGCGCGGCGTCGCGCAACAGGTGCTGACAGCTTTAAATGCCTACGATCGTGATGCACAGGGTGAGTTGCGGCAGCACTTCATACTGGTCGCCGTGCAGTGTGCCTGGCAATCAGGTGAGCCGGTAGCGGCAGATGATGCAGAAGAAGCAGGCTGGTTCCGTTTGCAGACTCTGACGGATGGCACACTTGCCCTGAGTCAGGATGTGCTGGAAGTGGCGCAGATGGCGCTACAGGCGCAAATAATTAACTAAACGCAGCCCACAGCAGGGAAATGCCGGAACACAGCAGCAAGGCATCGAGCAAGTGCTGGAAGGCCTGATTGCTTAGCTTTAACACCACGGCTTTGCCGATGAACGTACCGGCCATCAGCGATGCGCCGACCAGCAAGCCTTTGATGAATATATCCAGCGGCATCGCACCAAATTCACGGAAGGTAATCACCTTGGCGACATACAGCATCAGCGAGCTGGCTGCTTCGGTGGAGAGGAAGGCACCTTTCACCAAACCGTAAGCGGTGAAGGCAGGGACGCTGAGCGGGCCGGTAGACAAGACCAGGCCAGTCAGGAAACCGATGAGACCGCCTATGATGGAGAGCTGCCAGAGCTTGATCTTATAGTCGCGTGCCACCAGCCAGCGCCGCGCCGGTATCATCAGGATAAAGAAGATGCCGAGGCAGGTTTCGATCAGATGCGGTGGCAAGGCCAGCAGGGTGCGCGCACCGATTGCTGCAGCCGGGATGCCGGTGATGGAGTAAGCGGCAAAGGCGCGCCAGTCAACCAGCTTCCACCAGGCCATGACGCGGGATAGATTGGCCATGACAGCGGCGACGGCCATGATGGGTACTGCCTGTTTGGGCCCGAAGGTGTAGACCAGTACCGGCAGCAGCATGATGGAGGAGCCGGTACCGATAACGCCACTAATCGCGCCAGCCAGCAATCCGACCAT
The DNA here is from genome assembly GCF_015645465.1 of Herminiimonas contaminans. Lineage (GTDB taxonomy): Bacteria > Pseudomonadota > Gammaproteobacteria > Burkholderiales > Burkholderiaceae_D > Oxalicibacterium > Oxalicibacterium contaminans. Next base: position 47,879 of record NZ_JADOEL010000011.1, read on the forward strand.
CAGGACAAAAATGTAGGAGCTCATGTTTTATATGGGTGGCATTCGTGAACGCTATGCGTTTCTTGTCGAATGTGTCCGTTATAGTAATGCAAGGCGGAAGTTTTAGCTGGGATGGTTGCTGCTGCAGAAGGCGGCACACAGGGTTAAACTCTCGCTACCTTAAAGAGATCGTCATGAGCATAGTAGATAACAGAAAAGCATTTCACGATTACTTCATAGAAGATCGTTACGAAGCAGGCGTCGTGCTGGACGGCTGGGAAGTCAAAGCCATCCGCGCAGGCCGGGTGCAACTGAAGGAAGCCTACGTCATCGCGCGCAACAATGAAATCTTCCTGTTCGGTGCACACGTCAGTGCATTGAACAGCACATCATCGTTCTCACATCCGGAAGCGGTACGCACGCGTAAACTCTTGCTGCACGCAGCAGAAATCAAAAAATTGCTGAGCAAGGTCGACCAATCCGGTTTCACCATGGTGCCGCTCAACCTGCACTGGGTACGCGGTCGCGTGAAATGCGACATTGCGCTGGCCAAAGGCAAAAAAGAATACGACAAGCGCAACACGGAAAAAGACCGCGACTGGATGCGCGAACATCAAAAAATCATGAAGATACATCGTCGTTAAGACGGGTCATCGCGAACAAAACCATGAAGCTGAGATTCAGTCACATCGATATCCTGGTCGGCAATCTGGAAGAAGCCTGCGCCTATTACGCACGGCTATTCAATGCGCAGATTTCAAAGACACTGGTCTGGCAACGCGACGGTTTGCATGTGCGCTACGCAGTCGTCCGTTGGGATGATGAACGTTTCATGCTGGTCCAGCCCATCAGCGGCAACCTCAAGGAATTGATGGATAGCAAAGGCGAGGGCACGATCTACCGGCATTGTTATACGACGCCGGATATAGAAGCTGCTTATGATGAATTAGTCGCGATGGGCGTACAGCCGGAAAATGAAAACGGCAAAGCCCTGGCGCGTGACAATCTGAGTTCACCTAGCGGGACGCGCATTATCTGGTTGCCCAAGAAGTTTGGGAATTTCTCCATAGAGCTGCTGGAAGAGCAGGAGCTGGAAAAGTTTTTGGTGGAGGCGTTTGCGTAGGCTGGCAATGATTTCAGCTGTAATCAGATGTAGGTATGGCTCCAGGTAATTCAAGTTTCCGCCAACCCAGTCGTTATACAAGTCATCCTCTATTCAATGTATGGATACATACATTAGATAAGCCAGCGAGATGATGTTGAGCCCTAGGTATAACGATCTGATGATAAAAATGACAAAAACAGCGGAGTCACCTTTATGACATCCATGTCTGCATTGCAGTCTACGGTGTCGCGTTCCACGGCGTCGTCGACCACTACACAATATGCCGGTTCTTCCCGGGCATCGTCTGGCACGACTCAAGCGCAATCAGCCTCGACGCCACAGCAGTCGACGATCGTCACACTAGGCACCAACTATCAGAATCTCGCAATAGATCCGACTTATTCGGTATCTGCTCCTATCTGGAAAGTGCGCTCGAACGACGCCGTATCCACCCTCATGGGAGGGAATTTTTTCTCCTCATCTGTTAACAATCGCCTCAACGGCCTGGGCAGTGCATTGCTGGGCATGTTGAAGGATGGTGTGGATGGTTTTACGCAATCCGTCTCGCTTGCAAGCAGTGAGGCGGGGGCGATCACGTCTACCGGTACACAGCAGACTTCCTATCCGGCAGCCGAGATAAAGCTGCAGATCCGGACGCAAAGCGGTATCGACGTCGAGATCGTCTTGGGTAGCGAGAATGATCGTCTGTAAGTCCAGATGCAAAGCAGTGGCGATTTGAGCGAAGCAGAACGTACTGCGCTGGGCGATATGGCCGCTGGATTTCAGAATGCTATCGATGGTCTGACAGCTAAGCCGCCGGTACTTAATCTTTCCGGCCTGACGAAGTTCGATACCAAGGTTCTGTCTTCGGTAGATTTTCAGTCCAGCGTCACGCTGGATAAGGATGGACCACAAAAGCTGGCCTTCCATGCAGACAGCACGACCAGGACTTTGAATGTTGATGGACCGGCGGGCTCCATGAACGTCAGCGTTGATATGCGTGATTCGTCGATCTGGGGAAATGGCAAACAGAGAGCCGCCGCCATCGATAGCTATCTGAAGCAGTTTGATAAAGCGGCATCGCGCGGCAATGCCGACAAGGCTCTGGTGGGCATGTTCAAGGATGCTTTCTCGCAGATGAATAGCGACTATGTCGCGCCAACCCAGCAACCCAAGATTTCATTGGCAGACATCGATCATGCGATGTTGACCGGTCTGGCTGATTTCAAGGCATCAGTCAAAGAAGTGACGACGTCGCCGAATCCGAAGAATTTGAGTGAAGTCGATTCTTTTGCTTATGATGCATCGCAGACTACGCAGGTAGGCGGCATCAACCAGTTCAATCGCAGCATCTCGCAACAGCAACAATCGAATCTGAAGGCGAGTTATCATATGTCACTGGTGCCGGATGTGCCGCTGATACTCACCACCGACAACAAGTCGCAAAATTATTATTACAAGCAGATAGACGATACGGCTCAGAGCAAGGTAGGGATTTCCTATACCAAAGGCGTATTGAGCGAGGCGTATGCAGAGCAATCAGCAAAACAATCAACCCGCACCACCAAGTATGAATTGGGCGTGTTGACGGATGATTCCACTACGCCATTCAATGCATCACAGAAACGCGACATACTGGAATCACTGAAGCCGCTGCTGGACGATTTGAAGAATGAAAAACCGTCGGCGCTGTATAACTGGCAGCAAAAATTACTCGAAGTGCACAGCGAGATACTGCTGAAATCTGATCCTGCCGATCTGAAAGACAAGGGCTGGAGTATTCCTGTTCCGCAAGCGTAAGGCGTTCGTAATAGTTTCAGAAAGCGGAAGCCAGTGCGATTGCCTCGGCTTTTGCTTGTTCCAGCGTTTCTTGCGCATGTCCATCCCAGGTGTGCTCGACCTCTATGCTGAAGACTTCTGCTACGCCTATGAACTTCAGCCAGAAATCCATATAAGCAGCCTGGTGCTCGAATCCAGGATTCATTACGTCCTTGCCCTGGCTTTGACCACGGACGTGTATCACCAGCGCGCGTGCGATGTTCAGCAAGGGGCCGTATTGCGTGCCATCGAAGCTGAATAGCATATTGCGCTGGCTGACCAGGTCTATCAACTGCTTCAGCTTATACGGATAAGAAAAATTCCACATCGGTATGCCCAGCACGATGCGATCGGCCTGGCGGAAACGTTGTACCAATTTCTCTATACTGGTCCACGCAGCGTGCTCGGCGTCATTCAGCGCTTCATGCGCCACGCGTTTGTACTTGGCACCTATCGCCTGGCTGTCAAAGTCGGGTAGATGTTCTTCCCACACATTTAGCGTATCGACTTCCATCCCGGGAAATCTCTGGCCATATGCCTGGATGAAAGCATGGTTGATAGAGATGGACGCTGACTGCTCCCCGCGTGGAGAGCAGACTATATTTAACAAGCGCATGGTGCATGTTCCCGATACAAGTTCAGTATGCTTTACACAGCAGCAGGATCAACTTTGTTGATGTCTATGCCGTAACGCTGTATTGCCTCTGTCAGCTTGGCGCGCGGTATAGTGCCGTCGTCCGCCAGTACTTTCAGTGCCGCCAGTACGACGAAATGCCTGTCGACCTCAAAGAAAGTGCGCAGGGACTCCCTGGTATCCGAACGGCCGAAGCCATCAGTGCCCAATGCTATGTATCGCCTGTCGGTGATGAAGGGGCGGATCTGATCGCCGACTATCTTCATATAATCGGTTGCGATCACAACCGGGCCGCGACGGCTGGCCAGGCATTGCTGTACATATGGGATGCGCATTTCTTCGTCCGGATGCAGCATGTTCCAGCGTTCCGCAGCGAGACCATCACGCCTTACTTCGGTCAGGCTGGTTGCGCTCCAGATATCGCTGCTGACGCCGAAATCCTGTTCCAGTAAATCTGCCGCGGCGATTACCTCACGCAGGATGGAGCCGCTGCCCATTAGTTGTACATGCGGAGCTTTCGCTTGCGGGTTCGCGTGTTCGCGCAACAGATACAGGCCTTTAAGTATGCCGGCCTCCGATCCTTCCGGCATGGCCGGATGTTGATAGGCTTCGTTGAGTAGCGTGATGTAGTAGTAGATGTCTTCCTGCTCTACGTACATGCGCCGCAAACCATCCTGAATGATGACTGCCAGCTCGTAAGAGTAGGTCGGATCATAGGAAATGCAGCTTGGGATGACAGATGACAGCACATGGCTGTGACCATCATCATGCTGCAAGCCTTCACCCATGAGAGTGGTGCGACCAGCGGTCGCGCCCAGCAGAAATCCGCGCGTGCGTGCATCCGCTGCGGCCCAGGCCAGGTCACCCACCCGTTGCAGCCCGAACATTGAGTAGAAGATGTAAAACGGTATCGTCGCCAATCCATGATTGGCGTAGGCCGTGCCCGCGGCTATCCACGATGAGATGGCGCCGGATTCATTGATGCCTTCCTGCAGGATTTGTCCATCCTTGGCTTCCTTGTAGTAACTCAGTTGCCCGGCATCCTGCGGTGTGTAGAGCTGACCGACATAGGAATGAATGCCGATCTGGCGGAACAATCCTTCCATGCCAAAAGTTCTGGATTCATCCGGCACGATAGGAATGATGAGTTTGCCAAGATGCTCATCCTTTAGCAGCGCGGTCAGGATGCGAACGAAGGACATGGTGGTCGAGACGCCGCGTTCGCCGCTACTTTGTAATTGACTGGCGAAGGCAGACAGCGGCGGTACTGGCAGCGCTTCGACCTGGCTGAAGCGAGCCGGGATGTAGCCGCCCAGTGCCTTTCTTCTTGCCGCGAGATAGTGTGCTTCCGCACTATCCGGCGCTGGTCGCAGGTAGGGCATGTCTTCCAGTTCTGCATCGCTGACGGGGAGGGCGAAGCGATCGCGGAAAGCGCGCACTGAGTCTGCGCTCATTTTTTTCAGTTGATGATTGATGTTTTGACCTTCTCCGGCTTCACCCATGCCAAAGCCTTTCACGGTCTTGGCCAGTATGACGGTCGGTTGTCCCGTGGTGCGCATCGCCTGATCGTAGGCGGCGTAGACTTTTTTCGGATCATGGCCGCCGCGCGCCAGTTTCCAGATTTCGTCGTCAGTCATATCAGTGACCAGTGCCAGCAACTCCGGATATTTGCCGAAGAAGTGCTGGCGTACATAAGCGCCATTTTGTGATTTAAAGGTCTGGTAGTCGCCGTCGACGCATTCCATCATGCGTCGCTGCAGCAGGCCGCTGCTGTCTTTCTCCAGCAATCTGTCCCACTCGCTGCCCCAGATGACTTTGATCACATTCCAGCCTGCCGCACGGAAGGTCGCTTCCAGTTCCTGTATCACCTTGCTGTTGCCACGCACCGGACCATCGAGGCGTTGCAGATTGCAATTGACCACGAAAATGAGGTTGTCCAGGCGCTCGCGTCCACCGAGGGAAATGGCGGCCAACGATTCCGGTTGGTCCATCTCGCCATCGCCGAGGAAGGCCCAGACCTTGCGTCCTTGCGGCTTTTTCAATCCGCGATATTCCAGATAGCGCATATAGCGCGCCTGGTAAGCAGCTGTAAGCGGGCCAAGTCCCATCGACACGGTAGGAAATTGCCAGAAGTCTGGCATCAGGCGCGGATGTGGATACGATGACAGGCCGACGCGGTCCGATTCGCGCCGGAAATTGTCCATCCGGGCTTCGTCTATACGTCCCTCTATGTAGGCGCGGCCATAAATGCCAGGTGCGGAATGGCCCTGGATGTAAACCATGTCACCATCAAACTCTTCGGTGCGACCACGGAAAAAGTGATCGAATCCGACGTCATACATGACTGCTGCCGATTGATAGGTCGCAATATGGCCGCCGACGTTGGAATGTTTGCCAGCACGCAACACCATGACCATCGCATTCCAGCGCACGTAGGCGTTCAGGCGACGTTCGATGCCAGTATCACCAGGGTAGGCTGGCTGGCGCTGCCAGGTGATGGTATTGACGTATGGCGTCGTCACACGTCCATGCAAGTCGCCGTGCCGTGCCAGGTCGAGATCAGCCAGCTTGTCAAACAGATAGTGAGCGCGAGGGCGTCCTTCCACATCGATCACGGCATTCAGTGCGTCCAGCCATTCCTGCGTTTCTTGCGGATCGATATCGACTTCGGCTAACGGTTGATTCATGAAGCTCTCCCAGAAAATTTCAGACATACAGAGGCAGCTCGCAACGAGGCGAACGCGGCTTATTGGCGATGGCAGAAAATGAGTTGCAATTGCAATCGTATGGATGGCAATCCTACAGTGGTATCATTTCAATTGCAAATGCAATCGATATAAAAATAAATCATTAAGGAGCCCAATGAATACGAACGAACCGGATCTGTGGTTCTCTTTTGTGCGTACTCATCGCGTACTCATCAAGGAGATAGAACGTCGTCTGGCGGACGTGGGGCTGCCGACGTATGCGTGGTATGACGTGCTGTGGGGACTGGAGAGCGGCAAGAACGGTACGCGGCGCATGCATGAATTGGCAGAGGCGCTTGCGATAGAGCGCTACAACCTCACACGTCTGATAGATAGGCTCGAACAGGAAGGATTGGTCACGCGTGCACGCTCGGCAGAAGATGGCAGGGCGGCTTACGCTACCATCACCACCGAAGGACGCGCGCTACGCAAGAAGATGTGGAAGGTATACGAAGCGACTGTCGCAGAACTTTTCCTTGCGCAGTTCAGTGATGAACAGCAGCGCTCCCTCGCGCATGGGCTGGATCAGGCAGCGCTTGCCGCGCGCGCCGCTGATTGATGTAAAGCTGAACGCAGTTCCTGCGATTATCCGATCCGTGCTTCGCTAGGTGGATGACCGATGATGCGTTTGAAGGCGCGGCTGAAGGAGGCTTCCGAATCGTAGCCGAGGCGACTGGCAACGGTCGCCATGCGCATGCCTTCATGTGCAATCCAGTAGCGCGCCTGGAACATCTTTACGCGCGCGACATACTTGGCTGGCGTATCGCCGACCGCATTGGAAATTTTTCCACGAAGCTGGAACGCGAAGCACCCATGACGCTGGCCAGTTCCGCGACCGACCATTCGCGTTCAGGCTGATTGTGTATCGCAGCCAGCACACGCCCGATCTGCGGACAACGCACGGCGGCAATCCAGCCGCTGGCACCGCTGGATGCACATTCAACCCATGCGCGTATGATGCTGGCTGCCAGCACATCGGCCAGGCGTGCCAGGATGCCGCAAGCACCAATACGATCGAGTGCCATTTCGCGCTCCATCATTTCCAGCATGACGAGGACAGCAGGATCGCGTTGCGCCAGGTCGCAGGCACGCATGACATCCGGCATCATCGCCAGCAGTGGATGCAAGGGGTCGAGATTGAAGCGCATGACACCGCCGAACAGGATGTGTGCCTTCGTCTCATCCTCTGTCGTGATCTGATGCGTGGGCTTATCGTCATTCAGCAGAAAAAGATTTTCTGAGACGACGGTGCGGGCCAGCGCATCGATGTCGATAGTCGGGACTTCCGGCGAACTCGCCAGTACATGAAACATGCCACGCGGCAGGAGCAGGGCGTCGCCCGGATTCAGGCGCATCCAGTCTGTGCTCTGGGTGCGTATCCAGCAATTACCTTGCGCGATGAAGTGAAAACTGGCTTCCCGGCGCGACGGAAAGGCAATTGCCCAAGGCTCATGCATGACGCAGCGGCCGTATTCAACGCCATCGAGGCGTAGGCCGAGCAGGATTTCAGTCAGGGTGTCGCGTGTGTCTTGCGCAGCGTTATTTGCATCCTTCATGCTCTTCATTCCTTTTTGGACGAATAGTCATGATATAGGATTTTAATGACATGGAAAGTCCAGGGCCTTAATCGTAAGCTGTGCACTCTACAACTTTCCGAGTACCGCAATGAATGAAGCAACTTGCGCTGAATGCCCTGATTCTCAATACGTCAGCAGCAACAGTGAGACCTGCAGCACCGCTGTGAGTAGCAGCGCCAATTGGGCAGGCATAGCCAGCTTGGCACTCGGTGTCTTTGGCCTGGTGACGGCGGAATTCCTGCCTGCCAGTTTGCTGACCGCAATGGCCAATGATCTGGGTGTGTCCGACGGGGCGGCTGGTCAGGCGGTAACGGCGACTGCGCTGGTCGCGGCGGGTGCTGCATTGACGATTCCGCTTTTCACCCGCAATTTTGACCGCAAGCGCGTGATCCTGGCGCTGACTACCTTGTTGTTGCTGTCGAATGTGCTGGCCGTCACGGCGGATACACTTTCCGTCTTGCTGGTCTCGCGCGTGCTGCTCGGCATAGGTCTTGGTGGTTTCTGGTCGATGGCGGCAGCGCTGGCAATGCGCCTGGTGCCAGATCATTTATTCGCACGGGCAATGTCCTTGATTCTTACCGGCGTTTCTGTCGCCACCGTGGGCGCAGCACCTATCGGTGCGTATATGGGCAATTTGTGGGGCTGGCGTAGTGCGTTTGTCGCAGCCGGTATCGTGAGCGTGATTACCTTGCTGGTGCAGATCTTCGCGATTCCGTCATTGCCACCGAAGGACAATCCTAGCGTCAAGGTGATGTTTGAACTGCTACGCCGCACCAATATCCGGGTTGCCTTGTTTGCCGTACTGCTGGTGATTTCCGGACACTTCGCAGGCTTTACCTATATCCGTCCATTGATGGAGCACATCACGCATCTGTCGGTCAGCGCTATCTCTGCGGTATTGCTCGGTTATGGCATAGGTGGTTTCTTCGGTAACTTTGCCGGTGGCTTTATTGCCGAGCGCAGCGAGCGCTACGCTGTGGTGTGTGGCGGGGCGCTGATCGTTGTGCTGGCAGCGTCCTTGTGGATGGCGGGTAGTTCACCTGTGGTTGCGGCAGTCGCGATTGCGCTGTGGGGTTTTGCGTTTGGTGCATTCCCGGTCGGCTTCCAGACCTGGATAGTGCGGGCTGCGCCGGATCAGGCTGAAGCCGCGGGTGGGTTGATGGTTGCTGCATTCCAGATCGCGATCGCCAGCGGTGCAATTGGTGGTGGCATATTGGTCGATCATGTCGGTGCGCTGGGTGGTCCAATCTTCGCGACTGTGGCGATTACCCTGGGTACTTTGCTGACATTGCGTTATGGTCCGCGTCCGGTAAGGACCTGACGCGTGGTGTTGCGGCGAGTAAATTAACGCTTGCCGCAACGCCTCTTTAAGCAAATCTTCATGCAGAATGTTCGTTTACTTCTTTCATAACCATGAACGACTGCTGAACGATGCCGCTAACCACCACCGCATTAGCCTACGATGAGCTCGCAGAACGTTGGCTGGACGATCGATTTGATCCGCTTAACGGGCTGACGCAACACGAGCGTGCATTACGCTTTCTGCCCGATGACGCTGAGGGATGGGCGCTGAATGTAGGATGCGGCTGCAACACGCGATTTAATTCCTTGATGCGTACGCATGGCCTGCAGATCGAGGGCATAGACGTATCCGCTCGCATGATAGAACTGGCGCGGGCAGCCGATCCTGCGTTGAGCCTGCACCATGCAGATGTCTGTAGCTGGCAGCCACCACGCACTTATCGCTTTATCGCCGCGTGGGACAGTATCTGGCATGTAGCTCTGAAGGATCAGCGTGCGTTGATGTTGAAGCTGATGCATGCGCTGGATGCGGGTGGTGTATTTCTCTTCACTGCGGGTGGGCTTGATGCCGAGGGCGAGCACGTCGATGCGTATATGGGCCCTGAACTCAATTACAGCACGCTCGGTATTCCGGGCCTGCTCAAGGTAATAGCTGAAGCTGGTTGCGTATGCAAACACCTTGAGTTTGACCAGTATCCACAGAAACATCTTGCCGTTATCGTGCAACGGGTTTGAGATGACAAGGGGTAGAGGGTTTATCTCTCCAGAGCTCCGACCCCTCGGCACGATCCGATACAGTGCAATCCCGATTTCGTTGTCATCTGCGTTCAATCCCTTTTGATTTCACGTGCCAGGACTTCGCCGGTACGACGATCAATCATCATTTTTACTTTGCGGTGCTGGCTGTCATAAGCAGTTACCTTGAGTAAGAGATCGCGTACTTCCGCTTTGCTGATCCGCAATCCTTGCGCGGTGACGCGGCGTTCCAGCTCTTCGTAGCTGAGCGTCTTTGCGGCAGGAATAGGCGTCAGCGTGTTTGCGCTTGTAACGGGTGCAGGTTGCGCTGACGCTGGTTTGGCTTGTACCGCAAAGGCAAGGGCCGCTAAGATGGCTACGATGACGGTGAATTTGATAACGTTCTTGTCCATTTTGGAACCTCTTTTTTTAAGTCTGCCGGATTGGCAGTTCCCGTTATACGCAAGGCTTGCTGACATCTGTCTCACCAGTAGCGTCAGGTAAATGTCAGCCAGGCTTTCTATATACTGTTGCCATGCTGAAAAAACTCTTCTTCCTGCTTTTCCTTTGCATCCCGATCGGGATGCCTTTGCTCGTATCGGGCAAGGACAAGGATCACGACGTCGCTTATGAAGCCTTGCAGCGCGGGCAGATTTTGCCCTTGTCGAAAATCCTGGCGCAAACCGCGACCCAGGTGTCCGGCGAAGTGATCAAGGTCGAGCTCGATAGCAAGCGGCTCGAGTACAAGCTCAAAGTGTTGAGTGCAAATGGGCTGGTGCGTAAAGTGCGGGTCGATGCGCGCAACGGGACACTGCTGAGCATCAAAGACGATGATTGAAAGAGATCGCTGATGAGAGCCTTGCTGGTAGAAGATGATCCGGACGTTGGTCAGCACGTACACGATGCGCTGCAAGAAGCAGGCTTCGTGGTGGACTGGTCGCGCGATGGCAATGACGCCTGGTTCAAGGGCGACGTAGAGGAATTCGATGTTGCGATACTGGACCTTGGTTTGCCCCAGCTCGATGGCTTGTCGGTACTCAAGCGCTGGCGCGCTGCCAAACGTACTTTCCCGGTCCTGATCCTGTCGGCCCGCAGCAATTGGGCCGAAAAAGTGGAGGGCATAGAAACCGGTGCTGATGATTATCTAGGCAAACCTTTCGAAGTGGCTGAACTGATAGCGCGTACACGCGCGTTGGTGCGCCGTGCTGCAGGTCATGCCGATCCGGTCCTGACTTGTGGTGCACTGACGCTGGACACGCGCCGCATGACGGCGACGATAGACAAGCAGCCGGTGCGTTTATCGCCACTGGAATTCCGCTTCTTTTCATATCTGGCGCATCAGCCGGGTCGGCCGGTATCCGCCGGAGAATTGGCTGAACATTTGTACGGCGATAGTGACGGCGTTGATACCAATGCGATCGAAGCACTGGTGCTGCGCATGCGCCGCAAGTTCGGTGCCGACCTGATAGAAACGCGTCGCGGCTTCGGTTACATGTTGTCGGGGTCCGGCGATTGAGGGCGCATTCACTTCGTTTGCGGCTGTTATTGGCGGCAGCATTCGCGGTCCTGATTGCGATGCTGATCGCCTGGTTCGTGATGACCTGGCTATTTGCCCGTCATATCGAACGACGCGTGGCGATGGAGCTGGAAAATGAAGCGATTATCCTGCTCGCCGACCTGAAGCTGGACGCCAGCCAGGAACCGCAAGTCGATGAAGGCCCTGCCAATCCCCGTTTCAACCTGCCGTCCAGCGGGCTGTATTGGCAAGTCAGCAATGCACAGGGTATGCAGCGTTCGCGTTCACTCTGGGACGAGTCATTACCGCTACCCACACCCGTGCCACCACTCAGCGCCTGGCGTACTCGCAGCATAGATGGTCCTTTTGGTCAGCGTTTGTTCCTGCTCGAACGAAGCATCTCGCTGTCGCCTGATACGCCGCCTATCCTGTTACAGTTGGCGCAAGACAAAGTGCTGCAATATGTGGCGCGCAAGGAATTTGGTCGCGACCTGGGTTTATTCCTCGCGATACTGGGCGCGGTACTGATTGCTGCTGCGGCCTTGCAAGTCAGTGTCGGACTTAAACCATTGCGCAAATTGCGGCATGAATTACTCAATCTGCAGAGCCATCCTGCGTCGCGCCTGACCGATACCCATCCACGTGAGATTGCACCCCTGATCGATGCGATCAACCGCCTGGCCGATGCACGTGAAGCCGACCTGACTCGCGCCAAACGCCGTGCTGCTGATCTCGCACATTCATTGAAGACACCACTGGCAGCACTGGAAGCACAGAGCAATCGCGCGCGCGCCGCCGGTGCCAGCGAAGCCGCTGACGGGATTGAGCATGCGATTAGTGCGATGACAGCCGCCGTGTATGCTGAGCTCGGACGTTTGCGCGTGGATACGGTGCGCAACAATCTCTACGCCAGTGCGTCATCACCGCAAGAAGCGGCGGAGCAGATAGTCGGTGTGATCGAACATACAGCGATAGGTGAGTCGCTCGTGTTCAATATCGACATTCCTGCATCCTTGCGCGTGCCGGTGCCGCTGGATGATCTCAAGGAGTTACTGGGAGCGTTGCTGGAGAATGCCGCGCGCTTTGCCCGTAGGCAGGTTTGCATGCGTGGCCAAATGGCTGCGGATGGCAAGGTTGAATTGCAGATAGAAGATGACGGGCTAGGTCTGGATGCGGCCACACTATACACACTCCAACATCGCGGCAAGCTGGACGAAGCTGGCCCCGGTCATCAAGGTTTGGGGCTGATCATTGCGCGTGATTTGGTAGAAGCCACCAATGGCCAGATACAGCTTGCGCATAGTGCGCTAGGCGGTTTGAAGATATTGCTGACCTGGTCAGCGCCACAGCGGACAGACTAATTTACGAGGTGACAGCAGTCACCAGATTATCTTGTCCGCTTCAGTTCTGTCGCGGCGATGGTTTTCAAATGCTTTCAGCATGAAATCGACCAGCGCACGCGTCTTGGCTGATAAGTGATTTTTGGTCGGGAACACGATGTAGATATCCGCCGTAGGGAGTTCCCATTCCTCCAGTACGACCCGCAACCTGCCTGAGCGCAGATAGGGTGCGATGTCCCATTCCGAGCGCACTACGATGCCATGTCCATCCAGTGCCCAGGTAGTTGCGCATTCGCCGTCGTTGGCGCTGAGAGTGCCGCGTACTTTGACGGTTTCCTGTTTGCTGCCCGAGCTGAAATGCCAGCTGCCGTAGATCTCGTCGCTTTCACGCAGCAGGATGCAGTTATGGTTTTGCAGATCGCGCGGCACCAGTGGTACACCGTGCTTTTTCAGATAGGTAGGGGAGGCGCAGACCAGGCGACGATTGTCGGCGATTTTGCGCGCCGTGAGTCGCGCATCCGGTAACTGACCGAAGCGGATGTCGGCATCCAGCCCCTGTTCCACCAGATTGACTGGCCGGTCGGTCAGGTGCAGCTGTACTTCGACATCCGGGTATTCACGTGCAAACACAGAGAGTTGCGGCGTGATGTGCCTGCGGCCAAAACCAAAGGTCGCGCTGACTTTTAGCAAGCCTTTGGCAGTAATGTTGCCACCGGAGATGCGTTGTTCCAGCGCTTCCAGTTCGGTCACCAGGCGTGCACCGTCTGCCAGGTAGATTTCTCCTTCCGGCGTCAGGCTGATACGGCGTGTGGTGCGATTCAGCAAACGCACGCGCAGGCGACTCTCGAGTGCCGCTAGTCGCTTGCTGACCGAGGGTGGTGTGACGCCCAGTTCCTGCGCTGCTGCGGCGAGGCTGCCACGTTTGACCAGCAGGGCGAAAAAAGCCAGATCAGAGATACCGTCCATTGATTCCCAAAACGACCGAATGAATTAATTGTGTGGAAATTATATCTGCCGTGATTACGAATAGCATCTGGTCTCATATAAAAAACAAATCGGAGACAACATGAAGCTTCCTACGCTTATCGCGGCGGTCTTGCTACCGCTAGGCCTGAGTGCCTCATTTGCACATGCAGATAACTATCCGACCCGGCCGATCCGTTTGATCGTGCCTTACGCCCCAGGCGGTAGTGCCGACATCGTGGCGCGCCGTATTTCCGACGAATGGGGCAAAGCGCTCGGCGGCAGCATGTATATCGAAAACAAGGCCGGTGCGGGCGGCAATATCGGCGTGGATGCCGTTGCCAAGGCAGAGCCGGATGGCTACACGATAGGTTTGCAGACAGTGTCGCTGGCGATCAATCCATCCATCTTCCCCAAGATGCCGTACGACACTTTGAAGGATTTGGCGCAGATCAGCACGGTTGCGACATCGCAGCACGTACTCGTCGTCAATCCTAATTTCCCGGCGAAGAATGCCAAAGACCTGGTCGCACTGGCGAAGGCCAGCCCAGGCAAGTTTAACTATGGTTCGGCGGGCAGCGGCAGCACCTTCCACATGTCTGCAGAGCTGTTCAAATCAGTTGCAGCTGTCGACATCACCCACGTGCCTTACAAAGGTGGCGGCCCGGCTTTGATCGATACCATCTCCGGCCAGGTCGATATGTGTTTCCCGGTGCTGTCGGCAGCGGCACAGCATGTCAAAGCCGGTAAGTTGAATGCGATGGGCGTGACCGGGCCGAAACGTTCGCCACTGATGCCGGAGGTGCCTACGCTGGCTGAGGCTGGTGTGCCTGGTTATAGCTTTGAAACCTGGTTCATTGTTTTCGCTCCTGCGGCGACACCCAAGCCATTGATTGATAAATTGAATGCGAGTCTGGTGAAGGCACTGAATAACCCGGTCTTGAAAGAAAAAATGATCAAGGAAGGTTTTGATCCCGAAACTTCTACTCCGGCTGAAGCCAGGGCGAAGCTGACCAGGGAACTGGCGAGCTGGTCCAAACTAGTCAAGGAACGCGGTATCACCGCTGAGTGATACATGGTCGGCTGTCATTGAGCACGGATGCAGGCACAGACGTTGTGCCTGAATTGGTGGATACTTACGCTAAGTCTATCCATCCGGAGCAATAAAATTTCAGCCGACAAACTCAATGCGCAGGAACTGGCGCTTATCAGCGACATCACGCTGGATCACTATAATCAGCGTGCCGCAGATTTCTGGGAGGGCACACGTACACATGACGTGAGCCAGAACATCCAGGCCTTACTCAAACACATTACGGCAGCTGCGCCGTACACGATACTGGATCTCGGTTGCGGCCCGGGACGTGACCTTAAAACTTTCAGTGAAATGGGACATATTGCTGTCGGCCTCGACGGTTCCGCCGAGTTCGCGCAGATGGCGCGTGATTATGCGAAGTGCGAGGTGTGGCAGCAAGACTTCCTGCATCTTGATTTGCCGGATGCGCATTTCGATGGCGTGTTTGCCAATGCATCCTTATTCCATGTGCCGAGTCAGGAATTGCCGCGCGTCTTGCGGCAACTATATGCGACGCTGAAAACCGGCGGCGTGCTGTTCAGCTCGAATCCGCGTGGTCAGAATGAGGAGGGCTGGAATCGAGGCCGTTATGGTGCTTACCATGAGCTGGCAAGCTGGCGCGCTTACATGACGGCTGCCGGTTTTACCGAACTCGAACATTACTATCGGCCAGCCGGCTTGCCGCTGGAGCAGCAACCGTGGCTGGCCACTATCTGGCGTAAGGTCTAAGCTGTGGCCTTCACAGGTTTTTTGATCATGAATACGATCACGGCTGCAAACAGACAGGCGATGCCCGCTGCGTACAGGGCAGGGGTGTAAGCCATCAGGATGGTACGCGACAAACCTGCGCCATACGCTGCCACTGCGCCGCCGATCTGATGCGCGGTAAAGATCCAGCCGAACACCATGCCCGCTCTTTCCTTGCCGAACTCGGCACCCGCCAGCTTCACTGTGACAGGCACAGTGGCGAACCAGTCCAGCCCGTAGAACATCGCGAACAGCGACAAGCCATACAAAGTGAATTCCGAGTGTGGCAGCCAGATCAACGACAAGCCACGCAAGCCGTAGTACCAGAACAGCAGTTTGCGGTTGTCATAGCGGTCCGACAACCAGCCGGAAAGGATGGTGCCGACGAAATCAAACGCACCCATCATCGCCAGTACGCTGGCAGCAGGAATCGCTGCCATGCCGTAGTCGCCGCACAGCGAAACGAAGTGGGTCTGGATCAGGCCACTGGTGCTCAGGCCGCAGATGAAGAAGGTACCGGCCAGCACCCAGAAAGTGCGGTTACGCGAAGCGCCGAGCAAGACACGGAATGGCTCCATCATGGTCATCTGTGCAGTAGCCGGTGGTGGCGGTGGCACGCTGTCGGGTGCAGCGCCATAAGCAACGGTACCTACATCATGTGGCCGGTCACGTACCAGCAGGAAGGCCAGTACGGCGACCAAGGCGCAGCACAGGAAGACCGGGATCACCGACATACGCCAGCCATAGTTCTGGATCAGCCATGCACCGAACGGCAGGAAAATCAGTTGTCCGGTAGCCGAGCTGGCAGTCAGCAAGCCGAGTACCAGGCCGCGACGTTTTTCAAACCAGCGATTCGCTACTACCGCCCCCAGCACGAGTGCGGTCAGGCCGGTACCGGTACCAAGCAGCAAGCCCCACAGCAGGAACATTTGCCACAGCTCGGTCATCATGGTCGAGAGCGCGAGACAGGCAGCCACCAGTACCAGCGCAATCGTAATCACCTTGCGCAAGCCAAAGCGTTCCATGAAGATGGCGGCGAACGGGCCGATGAAGCCAAACAGTACATAGCGTACCGCCACGGCCGATGAAATCTGGTCATTGCTCCAGCCGAATTCCTTGCTCAATGGTTGCAGCAGGACGCCCGGCAACCCAAGCGCTGCGGATGATGTCAGCATCGTCAGGAAGGTAATCGCAACGATTACCCATGAGAAATGTATTCCTCTGCGATCCAGCCAGGTAGACAGCGATTGAGCGTACATAAAGATCCTATGGTTGGAACTATGAGTGAGGGTTTAAGGAGCGACTGCAATATTGCCGAGCAATTGTTCACGGGCGACCGCCAGTAGTTCACCGGCTATCGGATAACCTTCGGTGGCGCGTGCCAGCGCCATCGAGCCGACCATCATGCTCCACTGCGCGAGAGCGGTCTTCCGACGCACCGCCGGGTCAGGTGAGGTGCACAGCGAGGCAAGGATTTCGACCAGCTCTTCGGTACCTGCCATGTAGGCAGCGCGTACCGGTTTATCCAATGCTTCGCGTGCGACGTCAGTGGTCAGTGCTGCTCCTGGGCAGCCGTTGCCGACATCGCGTACTTTTTGTGAGGACAGGTAGCCGTCGATGATGGCGTACAGCGCTTGCTGCTCATCCGGTTTGCCTTCCATCCGCTTTTGCCAGCGCTCGGATGCTTCGCTGAAGGCAGTGGCGCATGCGACCGCCGCCAGTTCATCCTTGGATGAGAAGTGGCCATAGAAGCCACCGTGGGTCAGACCTGCTGCAGCCATCAGGTCGGCAACGCTGACGCCGTTAAACCCTTTTTCGCGGAACAGCTTGGAAGAGGCTTGTTCGATGGCGGTACGGTTGAGATCGGTTTGTTCCTTGGATACGCGCGGCATGATGATTCCACCTGAGAAATTGATTAAATCGGATAATAGATGACGTCCATCATAAATGCAATAGATGTCGGTCATCATTTATAAGGTGTGAGGAATCAGCAACCGGCATCAAGCATGGCGACTGCGTGCGGGCACAGCTGTTGATGGCTAAAGACGGCAGCGGCTAGCCGGGTTGGTCGCAGCTATGGCTGCGACCGGTGTGAGAGAGCGAGGCGAGGCAGGTAATAAAGGGATTAGAAGTCATTCCAGTTATTACCGCGAACTTCGCTGCGACGTCGTATCTCCTCAAGAATCAAGGGCTCCGCTTCCTGCCAGCGCAGCATGATCATAGGATCGTCGGATTCGCAAAACAGCGAACCGAAGAGATGATGATCAACGGCATAGATATTGAAGAGTGCGGTGTTGATGATCCGGGAATAGAAACGTTGCGTTTCGATATCCATATCGGCAAACATTTTTCTGTCGCTCATGGCAATCTCCCGCACAGAGATGGATTGAAGTTGCACTTCATTATATGCAGCGATGTCGCAAGCGATACCTTTTTATGCTGCCAGATAATTTTTTTGTCGCTTGCTTGCCGTAGTTTGTCTTTTCTCGCCTATTCTGTGGCGCAAATGAGAAGGGCAGACATCGCTGTCTGCCCTTGCTGTCATGAAATGAGGCGAGCGACCTATACCTTGCTCGCCGATTCATAGTTCTATTAATACGCGCCCATGTAATCACGTTTGCCGATTTCTATGCCGTTGTGGCGCAGGATGGCGTAAGTGGTCGTGACGTGGAAAAAGAATTGCGGCAAACCGAAGCTGAGCAGATAAGCCTGGCCGTTGAATTTCTTTTCCTTCGGTGTACCCGGGCGCAGCACGATGTCACGTGCTTCCTGGCCGTCGATTTGTTCTGGTTTGATCGTGTCAATGAAGGCCAGGGTTTTGGCGATCAGCGCTTGCAGGTCGGCAAAACTTTTCTCGCTGTCGTCGAATTTGGGTACTTCGAGACCTGCCAGGCGGGCCGACACGCCACGCGAGAAGTCACAGGCTACCTGTACTTGGCGCAGCAGCGGGAACATGTCGGGGAACAGGCGCGCCTGCAAGTAGGCTTCCGGTGCGATGCTTTTGGCGGTCGCATACTCTTCGGTTTTCTTGAGGACATCGCTGACGCTGTTAAGCATTTGCTTGAAAACAGGAACTGAAGCGGCGTAGAGAGAGATGGTCATGTGACTTCCTTGGTGAGTGTGACGTAAGTTGCGATCCGAATTCTGGACAGATTATAGGCAGGTTTGCAAAGCGGCGTTGGCGATGGCTTTAAACCTGCGTTTCAGGGCGATACGCCTGTTGTTGCGCAACGAAGCCATCAAACGCCGCCAGCAGCGGCAGATACTTTTCGGCATCATTTTCCATTTGCATCAGCGCATAGCAAGTCGCTTCAAACGATGATAGCTGATCCGGTTTGTGCGCCTTGCGTATCGCGTAATGTGAGGCCGGCATATCGGCCAGCGGCAGTCGGGGCAGCTGTTGCAGCATGGGGTTCAGGTACAGCATCTTGCGGCTCTTGCGCCAGGTCGCGTCCAGTACCACCAGGCGATAAACGCCATCATCACCAGGCGCTTCCGGCCAGGCTGGCGGCATTGCAATCTTGTGGTCGGCGCTGGTGTCGGGGTAGAGCAGGACAGGGCGTACGGCGTGTTCCTCGTCATTGACACCATCGTACAGCAGCCGATGCAGTGCATCGTCATCGAAGGTCTCGCCGACGACCAGGCGGCTATGCGGCAGGCTCAGATGCAACAGGCGTGCACTGTTCTTCGCATTGCCGACTTCCAGCGGATGCTGCAGGAACAGGACTTCCACCTGATGTTCTACCGTGCGTACCCAATGGCAGATGCAAGCGCTTTGCGCACGCAGGCATAGATTGCACATAGAACGTTTGGTAGTGACGGACATGGGATCAGAAGGCGGAAAAGCGTTTCGCGAGGTTTTGCGTACGGAAGTGTTCGACCACATAGTCGACAAAGGCACGTGTTTTTGCAGGCAATAATTTCTGTGCCGGGAAGTATAGCGAGAGCGTACCCATATCGACATACCAGGCCGGCAGGACGCGTTTCAATAGGCCGCTTTCCAGATAACGCAATGCGTTCGGCATGGACACCAGTGCGATACCGAGTCCGCTTTGTGCTGCTTCGCAAGCTGCATCCGGATCGCTCATGGTCATGCGTACCCGCATCGCCGCCGGTGCCTGTTCATTGGTTTGGTTGCGCAGTGACCATGGACGTATGCGTCCGGTTTGTGGTGAGCGTATGAAGATGCCGTCATGTTGCGGCAGCTCGGCGGGTGACTTGAGCTGCGAATGATGTTCAAAGTAATCCGGTGCCGCTACCAGTACGCCATGACCGGGTGACAGGGTACGCGCTACGACCCCGGGCGGCAGTTCAAAGCCGCCGCCTATTGCAGCATCAAAACCTTCGGCAATCATGTCGACGCGCCGGTTATCGAAATGCCAGTCCGGTGTGATGGCTGGATAACGCGTCAGGAAGTCGCGCAGCAACGGCACGATATAGGTTCGCCCGAAACCTGTACCCATGCTGATCTTGAGTGAGCCTGCCGGTTGACCATCGGCACTGGCCAGATTGGCGACCGCGGACTGGATCACAGCTAGGCCACCGCTGACTTCTGCCAGGAAGCGCTCGCCCGCCTCAGTCAAAGTCAGGCTGCGGGTACTGCGCTGGAATAGCCGTACACCCAGGCTGGCCTCCAGCCGCGCTACGTTTTTGCCCACCGCTGCCGAGGTCAAACCCAGTCGCCGTGCGGCTTCCGAGAAGCTGCCTGCCTCTGCGCTGCGGACAAAACACTCTATGCTGGTCATGGATTCCATAGATTCACTTTAAACTTTTAGTATCAATAGATTATATGGATTGCTGGCTAGTCACAACATAATCCTTGCCCGATACTGACTTCGTACTGCTTTTACTGATTCCTTTTAAATACACCTACGGAGAATTCATCGTGACCAACAGCAAATCGAATACACAAACCAACGGCCAACAATTCACAGGCAAAGTGGCCTTCATCCAGGGCGGCTCACGCGGCATAGGCGCAGCCATTGCCAAACGCCTGGCGCGCGAAGGTGCGGCAGTTGCCTTCACCTACGCCAGCTCAGCCGATAAGGCAAAAGAAGTGGCACAGGCGATCGAAGCTGCAGGCGGCCGTGCGCTGGCCATTCATGCCGATAGCTCGGATGAGAAAGCCGTACGGCAAGCGATACAAGCTGCTGCCAAGGCATACGGCGGCATCGACATCCTGGTGAATAACGCAGGTGTGCTGGCACTGGCGCCATTGGAAGATTTCAAACTGGAAGACTTCGATCGCACCATCGCCGTGAATGTGCGCAGTGTGTTCGTGGCGGCACAGGAAGCAGCGCGTCACATGGGCGATGGTGGACGCATCATCACCATCGGCAGCACCAATGCTGACCGTATGCCATTCGGTGGTGGTTCAGTGTATGCGATGAGCAAATCAGCGATCGTTGGCCTGACCAAAGGTCTGGCACGCGATCTCGGTCCACGCGGCATTACGGTTAACAACGTGCAGCCAGGTCCGGTTGATACCGATATGAATCCTGCGAACGGTGATTTTGCTGAAACACTGAAAGGCATGATGGCGATTCCGCGTTACGGCAAGGATGAAGAGATCGCCAGCTTCGTGGCTTACCTGGCTGGTCCGGAAGCGGCTTACATCACAGGTGCCAGCCTGACGATAGATGGTGGCTTTTCGGCTTAAGTGTTAAGCGAAATAAAAAAGGCCTGCACATGATGCAGGCCTTTTGACGTGCTGAGATGCTGCGGGCGATTAGTCTTTTTCGCGTGCCAGCATCATGAATTCATTACGCAGTCCGAGATTGGTGCGCATTTCACCCAGCAGTGCCGAGGTTACGGTTTCTTCGCCTGGCGTGCGTATGCCGCGGCTTTCCATGCACATATGGCGGCAGCGGATAACTACGCCTACCGACAAAGGCTGCACATGTTCCATCAATGTATCGGCGATCTGTATGGTCAGGCGTTCCTGTACTTGTAAACGTTTGGCAAAGCAATCAACCAGGCGTGTCAGCTTGGACAAACCGACGATCTTGCCGTTAGGTGTATAGCCGATAGTCGCAGTGCCGAAGAAGGGCGCGAGGTGATGTTCGCAATGGCTATAGACCGGGATGCCGCGCACCACGATCAATTCATTGTATTGCTCGGCACCATCTTCAAAGACCTTGAGGATCTCTGCCGGGTCCTGGTCGTAGCCCGAGGTCCAGTGCTTCCATGCTTTCTCCACGCGTTGCGGCGTTTCAAGCAAACCCTGGCGGTCTGCATTTTCACCGAGGTGGGTCAGCAGGCGACGCCAGTCATCGGTTGAGAAATCGTCGTTGTGCTCAGTGTTGATAGGATCTTTCAATGGTGCTCCATCTGCAGTGTTCGTGTTGATCGTCGTATTCATCGACTACGGTTGTGGCTCCGGTATAAGTCGTCTGTATTGCCGTTTTCGGACTTAAGTGAAACCGCGATTGGCATGATTGTAGCCTTTATGTGGCAGAGCCTGCAGACGATGCTGTTTTTCGGCAAGTTTTACCCTGTGTTTACATATGTGGATAGCAGGCATTTTTCATTGCGCGCAGGCAAACACTTGTGCATTGCATGTCCGCACAAACTGCCTATACTGAATTTGGGAGCAGGTAAGTAAAGGAGACATCATGAGACACAGACTTTATTATTTTCTTCCGGATATCAATAGTGCCCGTCGCGCCTTTGACAATATGTTGCTCAGCCGTATCGAGCAAAAATACGTGAGCTTTATTTCTGGTGGTGCGCCGCTTCCACATGATTTGCCGGAAGCTAACTTCCTCGTTAAAACCGATGTGCTGCACGGTGCTGTAGCCGGAATGATCATGGGTGCAATACTTGGTGCCGCTTTCGGTGCCTTGCTGATCAATTACTACGATGTGGGACCGGCAACCGTACTGGTGACGACCCTGATGGGTATCCTGTTCGGTGGCTGGGCTTCCAGTATGGCTGCCGCGGCGATGCCGAATTCACAGCTGAAAAAATTCATGCCGGAACTGGAACGCGGCAAGGTGCTGATGATCGTGCATGTACCTGCACGTCGCGTTGAGGAAATTGAAAAGATGCTGGCAGAACGTCATCCGGAAATTCGCTTTAGTGGTGAAGAACCACATATCCCGGTTTTCCCATAAGCGAGCTGCGTGGTTGTAATGCTTCATGCCGTTACCGGAGCGGACATACAACGGCAGGGTGCAGATAGGGTAGTTACCGAGTCCGCAGGCAAGTGATCGGTGACTGTATTTTTAACGGAGGTTGCTATGGAACTTCACATGCATTCGCATCGTTGGGAGCAACGCATGCCAGATTGGACTGTGGCAGCGGTTTCCGGGTTTGCGGCAGGCGCGGTTTTAATGGTGTTGGAACTACTTTGGTCGACGATTATCCAGGGCACAAGTCCATGGGTGACGTCACACATGATTGCCGCGATCGTGCTCGGACGGGATGCGCTGCAATCCACTGACTTCAGTCTGGAAGTAGTCAGCGTGGCGCTTGTTACGCATTATGTATTGGGTATAGGACTGGGTCTGGTACTGGCTGCGATTATCGTACCTTTCCGTTTTGATTCAAGCATAGGTATGGTCTTGCTGACCGGTGCTGTATTTGGTGTATTGGTGTACCTGTTTAATTTCTACGGCATGGTACGTTTCTTCTCGTGGTTTACTGAAATGCGGGGCTGGACCACCATGCTGGCCCATGTGATTTTCGGTATGGTCGCAGCGGCCATGTACTGGAAGTTGGAACAAACAGAAAGATAAGCTGTACTGCAGAATAAGTTGTGCTGCAGATCAGTTGTGCTGCGCATAGTGCAAAAAAGTCGCGCTTGTGAAAAACGGTGAGAGTCTGTCCAGACCTCACCGTTTTTTTCTGTTTGTTTTAATCAGTGTGATTCCTGATTAATAGCCGATGGTAAAGCGCTGACGGCTGTGTGCTGGTTTTTCCAGTTCGTCGATGTAGGCAATCGCATAATCCTTGAACGAGATCCAGCTGCGACCATTTGCATCGACCAGCAGATGGTCTTTGCCCAGGCGGAATTTTTCCGTGCGGGCTTCTTCGACGAACTCTGCAGATGGCGACAGGAAGGTCCAGTCCAGTTCTTTTTCTTGCAGTAGTGTGTCGAGGAAGATGCCGCCAGCAGTTGCTTCTGCCTTGTACGCTTCCGGGAAGTCTGGCGAGTCGATGACGCGCACGCCGGGTGCGACCAGCAGGCTGCCTGCACCGCCGACCACCAGCAAGCGTTTGACGCCAGCTTTTTTGACCGGATTGATAATCGCGCTGGCAGGGATGCCGCTGAAGTGTGCAGCACTGAACACAGCATCATGTCCGGCCACTGCTTTTTCCAAGGCTGCCGCATCCAGTACGTCCACATCAACGGTCTTTACGCCGGGACGACCTGCCAGTTTGCTTGTATTGCGTGCGATGGCTGTGACGCTATGACCGCGACGCAGGGCTTCTTCCAGTAATTGGCTACCGGCACGACCAGTGGCACCGATGATGGCAATCTTGCTCATATGTTGCTCCTAAAGGGTTAAGTGACGTAGGTAGCTTAGTTGCTTAAAGCAGATATAAAAAGCGTATTATGCTAGATAGTTTGTTTCTGAAATCGGTCAAATCATGGATCGCATCACCGCAATGCAAGTGTTTGTCAGTGTAGTCGATAGCGGCAGCCAGTCTGCCGCTGCGGAGCAGCTCGACCTGTCGCGCCCGGTCGTCTCCCGTTACCTGGCGGAGCTGGAAGAGTGGGCCGGAGCGCGCTTATTGCATCGGACTACACGCAAGCTGAGCCTGACCGCAGCCGGAGCCGAGATGCTGCCGCGCTGCAGGCAAATGCTGGAACTGACTACGGATATGAAAAACGCCGTGGCGATTCCGGAGGATGCGCCACAGGGTTTGCTGCGTATCACGGTCAGTACTTCGTTCGGACAGGCGCAATTGGCGGCAGCGGTGGCTGACTATGTAAAGAAGTATCCAGGCGTGACGGTCGATATGCTCTTGCTGGACAGGGTAGTGAACCTGGTCGAAGAACGCATCGATCTGGCGATACGTGTCAGCAAAGAGCTGGACCCGAATCTGATCGCACGTCGCCTGACTGTGTGTCGCTCGGTGGTATGTGCAGCGCCTGCTTATCTGCGCGAACACGGCCGGCCAACGCAGCCGGAGCAACTAGCGCTGCATAACTGCCTGACGCATGCTTACTACGGCAGTGTGTGGTTGCTGGAGCGTGGCGATGAGCCGGTGAATGTTGCGGTAAAAGGAAATATCAGTGCCAACGATGCAACTTCGCTGGTACAGGCGACGTTGGCCGGAGCAGGGGTGGCATTGCTGCCTACCTTCCTGGTGGCACCCTTAATCCGTTCAGGGCAGTTGCAAGCCTTGTTGCCGGAATATCATCCGCAGGAGTTTGGCGTGTTCGGTGTGTATGCGTCGCGCAAGCATATGCCAGCGACTTTACGCACCATGCTGGACTTCCTGGCTGAACGCTATACCGATGAACCGGACTGGGATCAGGCGATCTGATGATAAATTTGCAAGTGCAGCAATAATTCGTTGGTCGACATCCGTTTATATTCTGAAAACAGATGAATTTTGCATTGCTGTCCTGCAGCATTATTTTCATCTGTAGATGAATTGTTTGCATGTGTGTGCAAAAAACCGGGTGCTATGATCGCCAAGTCAGCAAAACTGGCCACCTATCCATGCCCGGTAATATCCCAAACCGGCACCCGCAAACGTCTGTCAATCCAGCATTTGTAGCAGTTTAGTAGATAGCACCTGTCTTTTTGAGGCAGTGCACCATCCGGCATGATCAGAGGGCAGTTTATCTCCTTCTGTGCTTTCGGCCTGACAATTCTGATTTAACACTTATATATGAGCTCCATTCCTCTCAGTACTACCGCCAGCGATCGTACCAAGCTGGAGGACAGCATTTACGCCAAGGTAACCCTGCGTTTGCTGCCTTTCCTGTTCCTTTGCTACGTTGCCGCTTACCTTGATCGCGTCAACGTGGGCTTCGCCAAGCTCAGCATGTTGAACGACCTGCAATTCAGCGAAACCATTTACGGCCTTGGCGCCGGTATCTTCTTCATCGGTTACTTCCTGTTTGAAGTACCAAGCAACATCATCATGCACAAGGTCGGCGCCCGTCGCTGGATCGCCCGCATCATGATTACATGGTCCATCCTGTCGGCTGCGACCATGTTCGTCACGACACCAACCATGTTCTACGTCATCCGCTTCCTGCTGGGTGTTGCAGAAGCTGGTTTCTTCCCAGGCATCGTTCTGTACCTGACCTACTGGTTCCCGACTTCGCGTCGCGGCCGCATGAACGCATTGTTCATGATTGGTATTCCTATCGCTGGTGTAGTTGGTGGTCCTTTGTCGGGCTGGATCATGAATGCCTTCGCTGGCATGAATGGCTGGCACGGCTGGCAATGGCTGTTCCTGCTGGAAGCCTTGCCATCGCTGGCGCTCGGTATCATGACTTTGTTCTACCTGCCTAACAGCATCCGCGCTTCGTCGTGGTTGTCGGAGAACGAAAAAGCGATCCTCGAAGCCAACATCGCAAAAGACAATGCCGGCGGCGAAAAGTCGCACTCGGTAGCAGGCGTCTTCACCAATCCAAAAGTTTGGCTGATGGCTGCAATCTACTTCTGCTGCATGATGGGTCTGTACGGTATCAGCTTCTACCTGCCAACCCTGGTCAAGGCTTCCGGCGTGAAAGACGCGCTGGATGTTGGCCTGCTGACCGCGATTCCATACACCTGCGGCGTGATTGCTACCTTGCTGGTGGCACGTAGCGCTGACCGTATGCGTGAGCGTCGCTGGCACTTTGCGATTGCAAGTGCACTCGGCGGCCTCGGCTTGTTCCTCAGCACCGTCTACGGCAACAACGTCGTACTGGCACTGATGGCCTTGTCGCTCGGTACCGCTGGTATGTTGTCGACCATGCCTGTGTTCTGGACCTACCCAAGCGCAATCCTGGGTGGCGCTGCAGCGGCAGCTGGTATCGGCCTGATCAATTCGGTCGGCAACCTGGCTGGCTTCGTCAGCCCGACTATCGTCGGCTGGTTGAAAGACGTAACCGGCAGCACCAACGCTGGTATGTACTTCGTCGCTGGTGCGTTGGTACTGGGCGCATGCCTGGCACTGTTGCAACCACGTTCACTGGTGAACAAGTAAGCTCTGCTTACTAGTCACTAACTAAAAAAAGCCCGCTGATGCGGGCTTTTTTATTGTGCGTGCCATGCACAAAAGGATTTAAGAGGAGGCTGGAAATCCATATATGGATAAATGGTAATGAGAAACATTCTCATATTATCTGCTACCATCGAGGTTTTCTTTCCTCACACTTTTTTAACAATGCATCTTCAACATACATCCCGGGTCTCTACCATCCACTTATTTGTCTTTTTCGTATTGAGCCTCTTGCTGAGCGCATACAGCGTGGCGGCGACCACCGATGACGAAAAAGCGCAGACCGTGGTGCACATGCTTGATTACATCAGCGTCGACTATCCGGAGTTTGTGCAAAACGGGAAAGTGCTGAACCAGTCCGAGTTTGAAGAGCAACTGGAGTTTTCTACCCAGGCTTTGAGCTTGCTAAAGGAAATGCCGGCCAACGCCGAGCAGGCCAGCCTGCTCGATAAAGGCCAGGCACTGCGTAAAGCTATCGCCGGTAAGGCAGAAGGTGCGGAAGTATCGAAGCAGGCTAACGCTTTGCGCGCAGATGTCATCCGCGTCTACAAAGTGGCAGTGGCGCCGAAAGGCACGCCTGATCTGGCGCGCGCGGCACAACTGTATGCGGCGAACTGCGCGGCCTGTCACGGCACTACTGGTCGTGGCGATGGTCCGCTCTCCAAAGGCATGGACCCTGAGCCTAGTGACTTCCATGACCAGGGCCGCATGAAAGTGCGCAGCATCTACGGCCTGTACAACACCATCGCGCTGGGAGTAGGCGGCACGCCTATGCGTCCTTTCACTGAAATCACGGAAGAAGATCGGTGGGCACTGGCCTTCTTTGTCGGTACCTTGCGCGGTACGGATGAAGAAGTGAAGCAGGGTGAAGCCGAATGGAAAAATGGCACAGGCAAGAAAGAATTTACCAATCTGCGTGCACTGGTTACACAAACACCTGATGAGATAGAACAAAGCGGCGGCAGCGCGCTCACCAAAGTGCAAAGCTATCTGACCAGGCACCCGGAAGCGATCAAGGTTGCTGCGCCTTCGCCATTGCAATTCTCACGTGAAAAACTGGCGCAATCGCTGGCCGCGTATCAGGCTGGTGATGCCGGCACAGCGCGTCAACTGGCGATTACCGCTTACCTTGAAGGCTTCGAGCTGGTTGAGGGGAGTCTGGATAACGCAGACGGCGTACTGCGCCAAAAAATCGAACTGGAAATGATGGCCTTGCGTGCATCGATAGGTGCGGGCAAGCCAGTCGAAGAAGTCAGCAAGCAGGTGCAAGACATCGAAGCCTTGCTCGATGATGCGGAAGAAGCGCTGTCCGGCGACTTGTCGGCAACCACAGCCTTCATCAGTGCCTTGCTCATCCTGTTGCGTGAAGGCCTGGAAGCAATCCTGGTATTGGCCGCGATCATTTCCTTCGTGGTCAAGACTGGTCGCCGTGACGCCTTGCGTTACATCCATTACGGCTGGATGGCGGCAGTTGCGCTGGGCATCCTGACCTGGGTCATCGCGAATTATGTAATCAATATCTCCGGCGCGAACCGCGAATTGACGGAGGGTATTACTGCGCTGATTGCGGCTGCAATGTTGCTATACGTCGGTTACTGGTTGCATAGCAAATCCTACGCACAAGCCTGGCAAAAATTCATCCGTGAACACGTCAGCGCTGCGCTGGAAAAGAAAACGGTGTGGGCGATGGCAGGTGTTTCCTTCCTTGCGGTTTACCGTGAACTGTTTGAAATCATCCTGTTCTATCAGGCTTTGTGGGTGCAGGTCGGCAACGATGGCCACGTCGCGGTACTGAGCGGGATTGCCACTGCAGCTGTACTGCTGGCGATCATAGGCTGGGCGATCCTGAAGTACAGCATACGCCTGCCTATCGGCCCATTCTTTGGCGTGACTTCGGCCTTGCTGGCATTCCTGGCAGTGGTGTTTGCCGGTAACGGCATCGCCGCGCTGCAAGAGGCTGGCGTGATCGAAGCGGATCGCTTTAACTTCATCACTGTGCCGCTGCTGGGCATACACCCGACCGTACAAGGTGTCGGCACGCAAGCGATCGTGCTGGTGCTCGTGATACTCGGTATCTGGCTGTCGCGCCGTCAGGCGAATGCGAAGTAAGGCAGTGCGATAACACAGTACAAAAAAAGCCCGCTGATGCGGGCTTTTTTATTAGCTTATCTTGCGCTGACCTTATACAGAAGTTGCCAGCAAGGATGCCACAGACATTTGCTGTTCTTTGGTCAGATCCAGGTCGCGCGTTAATTTATTCAACTGCCCGTAAGCAGAGTTAAGCGCGCCACTCAATGAATTGATGGTGGCTTGTATTTGCTGCATCTGTTCCTGCTTTTGCTCGGGACTCAGCCTTTGATTCGCCATGATGGTATTCAGCTTTTGCTGTTGCTCGCGTATTTGTTCCTGCAGCTCGCGTATGCGCTTGAGCAAGTCCTTGATGGTATCGGGCAGGCTGCTCTTGTCTATGTCCTGATTCTTGACAGGCTGGTTCGCTGCTTGTCGTTTTGCGGCAAGTGCCTGGCCGAGGTCAGAGAGTGTGACCCGGGTGCCGGATGATTTTTCACTGGACTCTGCATCTGTTTGCCCGTTAGCCTGCGCAGGGACGAGGTCTTGTGCCGAGTTCGGCGCCGGAATTGTGGAACTGTTAACGGATGTGATGTTCATCTGCAAACCTGTGGGATGGGCAGTTAATGCTTCATTAACGACAGGCTGTGAATAAAGTTGAGAGCAGAGTTGCGGCAGGCATGTTCGTCTTGTGTAAAGTAAAAAGCCCGCATCAGCGGGCTTTTGTTTTAACCCCTGATGCCGGGTTTTGTTTTCAGTCGTCGATAGAGTCGTGCGTATCGGCACTACCTTTGCGCCAGTAGCCGGAGGCGCGTATCCATTTCGGATTCGCTTTATGCACATCGATTAAATGCGTGCGTACGGCTTTGGCTGCTGCTGATTCGCAGGCTACCCAGGCGTGGAAATCGCCTTCTGGCAGTACGCTTTGTTCCAGTGCGGTCAGCAAAGGGAATGTACCTGCACTTGCACCGTTGCGATAGGCCCAAATGATTTGCACGTTGGCAGCACTCGGCAAGTCTACCTGGTCGTCAGCGGAATCAACTTCGGCGATGACGATGGCGTGTGCGCCTGCAGGCAATTCGGCGAGACGACGTGAGATCGCAGGCAGGGCAGTGTCGTCACCGACCAGCAAATGCCAGTCAAAATCTGTGGTCACGATGAATGAGCCACGTGGTCCGCCTACACCGATGCGATGGCCAGGGGCGGCTTGCTCGGCCCAGCGTGTTGCCGGTCCCGCCAGGTGTAGTGCGAAATCAATCTCCAGCGTCCTGGCGACAGGATCGTAACCACGCGGTGTGTAATCACGCATGGTCGGTTTGGCGCCATCCGGCCAGACCGGACCGTCCGGGCCTGCGGTAGGCAAGGTCAGGACGCCATTTGCATCAGGGAAGAATAGTTTGACGTGATCATCAAAGGCCGGACTGACGAAGTCAGCCAGTTCGTCACCACCGAGCGTAATGCGTAAGAGATGTGGTGTGACGCGTTCGGTCTTGACGACTTCCAGTGCGCGGAAGCGCAAGGTGTGACGCACACGTTTCGGTGTGCGGTCGGGTTGGGTGGCAGCTGGGGGAAGGTTGGCTGTCATTAAATTTGCTCCAATTGTTGGGCTGCGCGATCGAGGATGGCGGCAAAGGCGTTGGCCTGTTCCGCTGTCAGCGCTTCGCCGGACAGGCGCAGGCGCATCGCGAGCTTGAGGTTTTCGATAGCCCGTTTGACTTGCGGTGGACGACCGCCACGCAGGCCGGCACCATCGACGCCGCCATTCAGGCGCAGCAGCATGGCGTCTACCATAGGACGGTTTTCTTCCAGGTGACGCAAACCGGCTTCGGTGATTTGATAACGCTTGCGTCCGCCCTGGTCGGCTTCATCGACGCTGAGCAGCGTGAGTTCTTCCAGCAGGGTGAGGGTGGGGTAAACCGTGCCCGGGCTCGGGCTGTATGTGCCATCCAGGCGTTCTTCGATTGCTTTGATTAATTCGTAGCCGTGGCTTGGCTTTTCGGATATCAGATGCAGCAGTACGAAGCGCAAGCCGCCGTGGCCGAATATGCGTCCTTCGCCTGTCATGCGGCGGCCTCTGCCGCCACCGATATCATCGCCGTCGCTGCGGCTGGCCATATGGCAGTGAGAATGTTGATGATGTTTCATGTTTTCCTATCTAGTTTATATCTAGAACAATTACGATATATCTAAATGCAGTCTAAGTCAAATTAGATAGGGTAAATATTTGGAGTAGAGTTAGCTGAGCGGATTGGTGCTCAAAGGCAATAAACTCAAGATTTCCCCTGTGCGCAGCAAGCTTTGCTACGTATGGCGATAATGTCGCTCTGGTGTATGTGAGTGCCATGTAGATAGATAACGGGGTATCGGATTTGGACTTGTTTGATGGAATAGAAGAGCGGCGTAGCTGGCGCGAAGACTTGTGCGCAGGTGCGACGGTGCTGCGTGCTTATGCGCTGGCGCACGAGGCTGACTTGCTGGCTGGCGTGACTAGTGTGTGTGAGGTCGCACCGTTTCGCCATATGCATACCCCGGGTGGTTTTCGCATGTCGGTCGCAATGACGAATTGCGGTGATTACGGCTGGGTCACTGATAGAACGGGTTATCGCTACGATGCGATCGATCCTGTCAGTGGCCAGCCGTGGCCGCAGATGCCGGATGCGTTTCTGAGGTTGGCGCAAGCTGCAGCGGCGGCGGCAGGTTTTACGGATTTCACGCCGGATGCCTGCCTGATCAATTGCTATGAGCCGGGTGCGCGCATGTCGCTGCACCAGGATAAGGATGAGCATGACTTCCGTCAGCCCATCGTGTCGGTATCGCTAGGCATACCTGCCGTGTTTCAGTTCGGCGGTGATGCGCGTAGCGATAAGCCGGTGCGTGTGCCCTTGCAGCATGGTGATGTAGTGGTGTGGGGCGGGCCTGCGAGATTGCGTTACCACGGTGTGCTGGCGCTGAAGCAGGCGACACATCCCTTGCTGGGTGGTCGCAGGATTAACCTGACCTTACGCAAGGCAGCCTGATTTGAATATTCATTCTTAATTTGAATATTCGCTTCAGGCATGCTTGCATGCAGCCGCTGGTTTATTGCTCTGCGGCCGCTTTCAGATTGGCGAGACCGATAGCAAAATCATCGCCGACCATTTTGTCCATATTGAAAAAGACACTCATCAGTTTGGACATATAGTTGGCCGGACCGTACATGCTCCAGGTCACCTGGGTCGCATCGCCTTGCGGTTGCAAGGTAAATTCCGCCGTATTGTGTGCTTCGAACGGCGCCAGGAAGTCCAGCTTGATCACGATGCGTGATGCAGGCGATGACTCTGTGATTTCCATCCGTCCCTTACCGACGTTCTTGTCGCCATCCCATTCATAAACTGCACCCTGGCCACTGGCTGCGCCACTGTGTGTGCGTTTCATGTCCGGATCTTTTTTCTCATATGGCGACCATGTGGTCCAGCTATGGAAGTCGTTAATGAGTGGATATATCTTTTCCGGTGGCGCCTTGATGGTCGTTGTGCGTTCGACGCGGAAGGTGTCCGGCTTGGTGGTGGCAAAGACCAGGATGGCGATGATGACAACCAGTACGGCGATGGCGATGATTTTGAACATGGATGGTCCCGTTGTTAGTCGTTGTTATGGGTGCTTGTAGTGGAGTCAGCTCTGGTCCGCTTCTATTTTGGCGCGCAGGCGTTCTTCCTGTAACCGCAGCTCTGGCGTTAGCTCGGCGCCGAAATCTTCCATATCAAATATCTGGCGGATTTCGATCTCCGATTCGGCTCCGGTCGGGTTGGGACAGCGTTTGACCCATTCGATCGCCTCTTCTTTTGACTTCACTTTCCAGATCCAGAAACCGGCGATGAGTTGATTCGTTTCTGGAAATGGGCCGTCGATGACCGTGCGTTTGTCGCCTGAGAATCTGACGCGTGCACCTTTCGAACTGGGATGCAGGCCGTCACCGGCCAGCATGATGCCGGCATTTACCAGTTCTTCATTGAAGTTGCCCATCTCGGTGAAGAGTTTTTCATCCGGCATGACACCGGCTTCCGTGTTTTTGTCTGCTTTGATGATGATCATGAAGCGCATGTTGATGCTCCTCTCTGGTTTTATTTGGCTGGTTCTTCGGTACACATTTTCTGTGCACCTTCACGTATTTCTTCCGGGCTCATATCGCGTATATGAGTAGCGATCGACCATGAATGGCCGAATGGATCTTCCAGTACGCCATAGCGATCACCCCAGAAGGTGTCTTCCATCGGCATTTTGGCGATGGCTCCGGCTGCGACCGCACGGTTGTAGACGGCATCAGCGTTTTCCACATAGAGGTGGATGGTGACCGGACTACCTTTCAGCGACTTGGGGGCGAACGAACAGAATTCCGGATATTCATCCATCAGCATCAGCGATGAATCACCGATGCGTAGATGGGCGTGCATGATCTTGCCGCCGGGGCCGGGTAGTACTGAAGCGTCGGTGGCGTGAAAGGCTTTCTTGTAAAACTCGATGGCGGCCGCTGCATCGGCACATACCAGGTGTGGGGTCAGGCTATGCATTCCTTCCGGAATGGCTTTCACTGCTGGCTTGCTCATGGTGTGCTCCTCGTGGATATCAGATGTATGGTCCCTGTCTGTTGCATGGACTCTACGGACGGACCTTGTTGCCGGATTCGCCGTTGTAGTCTCTGTGGTGTGCTTCGTATTGCTCTATTTGTTGCAGCAGGCTTTGCATCTCGGCCTGCTCGTGTTCAGCCTGGCCGACCGCCCACAGCTGGTCAAAGCGTTGAATCATTTGCAGGTAGTCGGCCTCGCTGGTACTCAACGCTGGTGCTCCGGCTGGGATGTTCATGGCTGCTTCTGATCGCTGGGCTTAGGGTTGCAGGTCGAACAAGGCCTTGCTGGTTTCCATGTCGAAGGGTGCCGAGAAGTGTTCATGCACGATTTTCCATTTGCCATCTATCTTGCGATATCCGGTGCTTGAACGCATCCATGAGGTCTGCTCCTTGCCATCCTTGTCTATGCCGCCGCAGCGGTTCAGGCAATGGCTGAACGCCACATTGCCGTCAACTGCGATGTGCAGGTCATGCACCTTGAAGCTCATGGCGGAACACATAGACATACACATCTGCCAATGCTTTCTGTATACATCCCAGCCCTTGAATTGCAAGGCCAGGATGGCATCGTAGGCGATGACATCGGGGGCATAGTGCGCCATCGTCGCATCGACATCGGCGGCACTGGCGGCCTTGATCCAGCTATCGATCAGTGCGCGGATTTCTGCTTCTGCTGCAGTGTTATTTATCTCCTGACTCATACTGTTTCTCCTATGGAAGGTAGTTATTGTGTACAGTGTTCATAAATAATAGTACAACTAGTGTACGGTGTACACATTTATTCAAGATGACGAAAAAAGTAGTGGTTCCGAAGCGCAATACTTACCGCCACGGGGATTTGTACCGGGCTTTGCTGGAAGCGGGAACGCAGATGGCGCGGGTAGGAGGGCCGACTGCAGTGGTATTGCGTGAAGTGACGCGGCAGGTCGGGGTGGCACCGAATGCCGCGTACCGGCACTTTGCCGATCGCAATGCCTTATTGCAGGCGGTTTGCTTTGTCGCTCAGTCGCAACTGGCGCTGGCGATAGAAGCTGAAATGCAAGCATGTGTCGACAATGGCAATGCTGCCGATCTGGCGCGTGCGCATGTGCGCGCCGTCGGTACTGGCTATTTGCGTTTCGCGCGCGCCGAGCCGGGTTTGTTCCGCACGGCATTCTCGGTGCATGAAGATTTGCAGCAGGCGCAGACACCGGCAATGGCCGGGGAGAGTGGCCTCACGCCATTCCAGTTGCTGGGTTTAGCGCTGGACGAACTGGTGGCGGCAGGTGCGATGGGAGCGGAACGCCGCGCAGGTGCCGAGTTCCTGGCATGGTCGGCAGTGCATGGACTGGCCATGCTCTCGATAGACGGGCCTTTGCGTAGCCTGAATGATGAGCAGGCGGCAGCAATAGGACAACGCCTGATCGATATGGTGGAGTTTGGTATGCCGCTGGCGCGCGGCTGGGGTTGACTGCTTAAGGTTGGCGCAATGGATCAAGCAAATGCCGCAAGGCATTGTGATCCAGTTCATACATGAGTGCGATCAGGCTGCCCAGTTCACCAGACGGAAAACCTTCACGCGCAAACCAGCCCAGGTAGTGACCGGGTAAATCGGCCAGCAGCCTGTCCTTGTATTTCCCGTAAGGCATGGTGCGGGTGACGAGTAGTTGCAGTGCTTCCTGGTTCATGTCTGGTGTGCTTGTATTTGCTGACGTAAAAAATAAAGTTGTGCACTGATGGGAGCGACGATAATGGCGTACGCATATTTTGCGTATGTAAATGATAAAGAAAAAGCGTCGGGCGCAAATTAAATTGCACCAATTTATTAGCCGCGTGAAACTTTTCCCGCCTTATCCTCTCTACAGAATTGTCTTATAATGAGAATCATTGTTATTTGTATTGGCTTGCTGTGAATCTTTCCGAATTGCCTCCCTTTACTTCTGCCGTAGTCGACGACGTGATCAATGTCGATGGCGTTGACCCGATAGCCAAACGCTTGCGTGAACTCGGTTTTGTTTCCGGTGAGCCGGTGCGCATCGTGGCGCGCGGTCCTATAGGCGCTGATCCTCTTTTAGTGCAAATCGGTTTTACCCGTTTTGCTTTACGTCGTTCCGAAGCGCAGCGCGTGCGCGTGCACGTCGCCAGCTAATTTTTATATTCCATGTCCATATCCCGCATTGCGCTTGTTGGTAACCCTAATTGTGGCAAGACTGCCTTATTCAACCAACTGACCGGCAGCCGCCAGAAAGTAGCGAACTACGCTGGCGTGACGGTGGAGCGTAAAGAAGGGCGCTTCACTGCGCCATCCGGCCGTGTGTTCAGCCTGCTTGATTTGCCGGGCGCTTACAGCCTGGACGCCACCAGTCCGGATGAAGTGATTACACGTGATATCTGCCTCGGGAGACGTGCTGGTGAGGCAGTGCCGGAACTAATCGTCTGCGTAGTGGATGCCACCAACCTGCGCCTGCACTTGCGCTTCGTACTTGAGGTCAAGCGCCTCGGACGTCCGATGGTGCTGGCACTGAATATGATGGATGCAGCGCGCAAGCGTGGCGTGACCATTGATCGCGAAGAGTTGCAGCGCCAGCTCGGCATGGATGTAATCGAAACCGTCGCCATCCAGACCGGTGGTGCGCAAGACCTGGTGGCGCATCTGGATAAAGTAGTGGCCAAGGATATGGCTGCGCCGGTGGTGCACGAAGGTGAAGTGCATGACCAGGTGCGCAAGATACTGGCAGCGGCGGTAGTGATGCCGACCGCTACTTCCGGTATCGATGACACGATAGATCGCTGGGTGCTGCATCCTGTGTTTGGCCTGGCGATTCTGGCGTTGGTGATGTTCTTTATTTTCCAGGCAGTGTTTTCCTGGGCTGAGCCTTTGATGGATGGCATTACTGAAGGTGTGACAGTTACTGGTGAGTGGTTCGCTGCGACACTGCCGGATGGTTTGCTGCGCAGCCTGGTCGTGGATGGGCTGTTTGCCGGGCTGGGTGCGGTGCTGGTGTTCCTGCCGCAGATTCTGATCTTATTCTTCTTTATCCTGGTACTGGAAGAATCCGGCTACCTGCCGCGTGCGGCTTTCCTGCTGGATCGCCTGATGTTCAAGGCCGGACTGACCGGACGTTCCTTTATTCCTTTGCTGTCCAGCTTTGCCTGCGCGATTCCCGGCATCATGGCGACGCGCAGCATCCAGGACCCGCGGGATCGTTTGACGACCATCCTGGTTGCGCCGCTGATGACTTGTTCGGCACGTTTGCCGGTGTATACCTTGCTGATCGCGGCCTTCATTCCGGCCAGCACGGTGTGGGGCATCTTTAATCTGCAGGGTATCGTGCTGTTTGTGTTGTATGTGGCCGGTATCGTCAGTGCGATGGCGGTGGCCTGGTTTATCAAGCGCATGCGCAAGGATAAGAGCGAGCACGCATTGCTGATGGAATTGCCTTCGTACCGCATGCCAGGCGCGCGCAACGTCGCTATCGGCCTGTGGGAACGCGCGCTGATCTTCTTGCGTCGTGTGACCACCATCATCCTGTCGCTGACAGTATTGCTATGGTTCCTCTCGACTTTCCCGGCGCCGCCTGAGGGTGCAACTCTGCCTGCCATTGATTACAGCCTGGCGGGTCAGCTTGGACGTTTGATGGAGCCTGTCTTTGCGCCTATCGGTTTCAATTGGCAGATTTGTATTGCACTGATCCCTGGTCTGGCGGCACGTGAAGTGGCGGTGGCTGCGCTGGGTACCGTATATGCAATGTCGGGCAGCGAAGAAGCGGTGGCCGCGCAACTCGGCCCCTTGATTGCCGCGCAATGGTCGCTGGCGACGGCCCTGTCCTTGCTGGCCTGGTATGTATTTGCGCCGCAATGCATGTCGACGCTGGCCGTGATCCGACGTGAAACCAATTCCTGGCGTACAGTAGCCGTCTCCGCAGGTTATCTGTTTGGCCTGGCTTATCTGGCCGCATTCCTGACTTATCAGATTACAAAGGCACTGACATGAGCGCGTATGACTTGCTGCAAGATGTGATTATTGGTGCGATTGTTTTCTTCAGTGCGCTGTACGTGCTGCGCAAATTGATGCCGAAGTGGATGCGCGCCCGTCAACAGGCGCTGGCGACCATCTTGAGTAAACCTGCGCGGCCGTATCTGTTACGCAGCCTCGGTGCGTTTCTGATGCCGGGTGAGAGTTCTGGTGGTGGCTGCGGTAGTGGTTGCAGCACGTGCTCGACCTGCGAATCAAATCCGGAAGCAGAGCCTGAAGCGAAGCTGGAAGCAAAGCCGCTGGAGTTCCAGCGACATATTTGAACTGAAGTAATGCAATCGCCTGATCCTTCAAGCGATTGCAATCCGGCCGGGCTTACTTGAGATTGAGCTTGGCCATCACCGGCTGATGATGTTCTTTCGTCAGCAAACGATGCAGGTAGTTGGCATCCGCAGTCCGGCTCGAACTCCCACGCGCATTCAATAAAACCATGATGGCATCGCGTCCAGCGGCACGTACACGCATGATGATGCAGCGTCCGGCTTCCTGCGTGTAGCCGGTTTTCGACAGCGAGATAGCCCAGTTCTTGTCACCGACCAGCTTGTTGGTGTTGTGATAGTGGCGCATCGAGCCATTGACGTCGATCAGGTCATTGCTGACGGTCGTTATTCTTTCGATTTCCGGATACTTGGAGGCGGCCAGCGCGAGTCTGGCCAGGTCGCTGGCAGTCGAGGTGTTGTACGGCGAGAGGCCGGTTGGTTCTTCTATATTGGTGCGGCGCAGGTTAAGCATATGCGCTTTGTTGCGTACCGCCAGCTTGAAGTGTTCCAGACCACCAGGGTAGCTACGTGCCAGTGCATGGGCGGCGCGATTGTCGGACGACATCAGGGCCAGTTCCAGCAATTCGTGGCGCGACAATACGGCGCCTACCGGCACACGTGAAGAACTGAATTTCAGGGTGTCGACATCCTCTTCGGCTACCGTGATGCGCTCATGCATATCGGGTTTGGCATCGAGTACGACCATCGCAGTCATCAGTTTGGTGAGCGAAGCGATAGGAACGATGTCGGTCGCATTCTTTTCAAATACGACGTGGCCGGTGCTTTCATCGATCACGATGGCATGTTTGGAACCGAGGGGAGTGGCAAAGGCAGAGCTGGCAGCGGTGATGGCAACAGCGAGGAGGATGGAACGGATCATAAACGCTCGAATGAATTTCTTTGAGCGGGAATAATAGCCTCGTTTGTTACTGCAAAGTTGGTGTCAGGTGGTGTGCAGCAGACTATTTTTTGTAACGGATGTTAATTTGTTCAGAGATGGTCTGAATGACAGATGCGGAAAGGGTGGAAGGTGATGCCTGCTGCACAATTTTTAGGCAGTACAGCAGGTGCTTCAATTCTGTGAATTGATGCCGGAAGATTATTTCTTCGGCAGGTTAGGATCAACCGTGTGTGCTACCGCTGCGAACATATCGGCAACGGTTTCGAATTGGTTTTTGCCCAGGTACTCGGCTTCACGCATCAGGTGCATGGCGAGGGCGGTATTGCTTTCATCGTTGCTGCCTTTCAGGCTGCGGCCGAGGTGGCGACAGAAAGAAAGAATCTCGCTTCTGCTGTAGGTATCTTCTGCCGGTGCCGTGTCTGTGTTCTGATCGCTCATTGATGCTCCTATCGTTGGTATGAGTAAGAGGCAAATAGTATCCAATCGGGGCGGGGTTGTCTTGGTATGCGCCCAATAATCATTTTTCCCTAGCTGGATGGCTTGATGCAATTTTCAATAAATTACATTCACTTTATTCCATAATTCATTGATTTATTTGAGTTTAAATTCTCAATTTGAAGTGAATTCTAGAATATTGAATTGCACTGCGGAAAGGCGCTGGTGGCGCACGAATTGCTAGTAAAACGAGATATGTACACAAACCAAAATAATTTTCCTATTGCAAGAAAGTGAACGTTCTTGCATCAGACATGCCAAAGCGTGCTGAACATATAGCTATCAAGGAGCACAATGCAACGTCGTGATTTACTCAAAGCTTCCGCCGCACTGACACTGGCCGGA
This sequence comes from Herminiimonas contaminans, assembly GCF_015645465.1. Taxonomy (GTDB): domain Bacteria; phylum Pseudomonadota; class Gammaproteobacteria; order Burkholderiales; family Burkholderiaceae_D; genus Oxalicibacterium; species Oxalicibacterium contaminans. Next base: position 87,278 of record NZ_JADOEL010000011.1, read on the forward strand.
TTTCATGCTCCCGCACTTTACGCAGCGGGCAGCGCCAATTCCAACCTGAAAACCCTGGGCAAGGCAGAAGCCTTCGACTATGCATGGCTCAAAGGGCGCGCTCGCACCCTGGCCAGTCAGCCTTACCATGCGCCCGATTATCCGGTGCCGGCGGCAGTCAAGGCGCTGGATTGGGACCAATACCAGGCCATCGGCTATCGCGACGATCACGCTTTGTGGGCGCAGGAAAAATTGCGCTTTCAGGTCAAGTTTTTCCATCTCGGCATGTATGCCAACCAGTCGGTCAAGATCCATGAAGTCAAGGATGGCAAAGCGCTCGAGATCGCTTACGATCCCGCCATGTTCAACTATGGCAAAAGCGGACTGAAAGGTTCGGAGATGCCCAAGGATCTCGGCTTCGCTGGTTTCCGCGTCAACTTTCATACCGATCTGGTGCGCGACATTACCGCTTTCCTCGGCGCCAGTTATTTCCGCGCAGTTGGTGGCGAATGGCAGTACGGCCTGTCGGCGCGCGGGCTGGCTATCGATTGTGGCATGGAGCGGCCGGAAGAGTTTCCGCGTTTCAGTGAGTTCTGGCTGGAGCGCCCCAGCAAGCAATCGAGTCATTTGGTGGTGTATGCCTTGCTCGACTCGCCTAGCATCTCGGGAGCCTACCGCTTTGAAATCGCACCGGGTGCGACCACCCTGATGGATGTCGATGTTGCGCTGTATCCGCGCAAGACCATAGAGCGCATGGGTATCGCGCCGTTGACCAGCATGTTCCAGATGGGCGAAAACGACCGCCGCATCAGCAATGACTGGCGTCCGGAAATCCATGATTCCGACGGCCTCGAAATGTGGACCGGCAATGGCGAATGGATCTGGCGCCCCTTGCTCAATCCCGAACACCTGCGCTTCAATGCCTACGCCGATGAGAATCCACGCGGCTTTGGGCTGATGCAGCGCGACCGCAACTTCGACCACTATCAGGATGATGGCGTGTTTTATGACCGTCGTCCGAGCCTGTGGGTGGAACCTAAAGCAGGGTGGGGCAAGGGTTCGGTGCAACTGGTCGAGATTCCGACACTCGACGAAACCTTCGACAACATCGTCGCCTTCTGGAATCCGGATGCCAAGCCACAAGCCGGGCAGGAACTGCTGTACGGCTACAAACTACACTGGGGCGCGCAGATGCCATACGCACCCAAGGCCGCAACCGTGGTGGCGACCCGCACCGGCGTCGGCGGCGTGATCGGCAAGAAGCGCACCTATTTCTCGTGGCGCTTCGCGGTCGACTTCGCTGGCGGCGATTTCGCCTTGCTGGGCAAGGACGTGAAGGTTGTGCCGGTCATTTCGGCGACGCACGGCACGGTGGAAATTACTTCGGCGCGGCCTTTGCACGACATTAAAGGCTATCGCGCTATTTTCGATCTGAAGATCGCGGACGACGTCAAAGGCCCGATCGATCTGCGCCTGTATCTGGCCGCCGATGGTCAACCTTTGTCCGAAACCTGGTTGTACCAGTGGACGCCGCCGAACGATCGCAGCTATTAACAGCTGCCGGCAGTTACTAAAACGCAGTCTCGATTCATACAACATTTGCCGATTTTGATCTGGCAAATGTTGCAATGAATCAAGTTTTTGCCGCTAACGCCGATTACAATAGGTATCCATTACCTAAAACCGGCTTCTAGCTCATGCTGACACTCGCATCGATCCTGACCACCACTGCGTTGCTCAGTCTCGCAATGGCGATAGTGCTTGGTTCCTTGCTGCGTTCGTCGGTGCCGGGCGTGCAGGAGTGGTTTGCGTCCAACCTGATGGTAGTGATTGCATTGCCTTTACTGGCTTTGCGCGACCTGATCCCTGATTTCATCTCCGTCGTCATCGCCAATACCGTGCTGGCTTTGGCCGCAGCCTATTATTTCGTCGGCTGCGCGCGTTTCGTCGGGCAACCGCCACGCTGGAAGCTGCTGATAAGCAGCATCGTCCTGATCGCGTTGGGCCTGATCATCTGGCGCTACGCCATTAACAGTATCCCGGTGCGGGTACTGATCATGACCACCTTCTTCTGCACACTGTGCGTTTCTTCCAGTGTGGTCTTGCTACGGCACAAACCACCGCATCGCAATCACTACAACTATTGGTTCGCTGCCGCGCTGGCGCTGATTTTCGCGGCTTGCCAGTTGACCCGTGGCATTTACTTCATTACGCTGGATGAGCCGTCTAGCACCATGATGTTCGATAACTTCTGGAACATCGTGCTAATGGTCATCGGTGCCGTAACCTTGCCGACCATGACCATGGCTGCTGTAATGCTGACCCATGATTCCATGCTGGCGACGCTGGAAGACGCAGCCAATCACGATCACCTGACCGAAGCCATGTCGCGTAAACGACTGGAAGCAGTGGCGCGCGAGCAGATCATGCGTGCCGCAAAGCTGGCCCGGCCCTTGTCCCTGCTGATTATTGATCTCGATCATTTCAAGCGCATTAACGATACATTCGGCCATGCTGGCGGGGATGAAGTGCTGCGCGAATTTGCCCGCATGACACGAGCCTCCCTGCGAGATGGTGATGCGTTGGGACGACTGGGCGGGGAAGAATTCGGCATCCTGCTGCCGAATACCGATACCAATGGGGCGTTGGCGATTGCACGGCGTTTGCGTGAGGATTCCGAACGACACCTGATCTCAGGCGCTTTTGGCGAATGCCATTACAGCATTAGTATCGGCATCGCCACCTGGCGTGACGGTGAAAGTTTTGACCGTTTGAGCATACGCGCCGATCGTGCGTTGTACACTGCCAAGAATGAAGGCCGTAACCGGGTACTGGTAGACGAGCACAACAACCTCGATAGCCTGACATCCGCCGCGGCCTGACCATCGGATAGCGCTTCCGTCTGGCTATCCGCAGCCAGTGATAGTCAAGCACGGAGCGCAAGCCATGCACATCCTCTGGACTTACCTCAAGCCGCACAATCGCCTGGTCGTATTGGCCTTGTTCCTGGCGGCGATCAGCCAGGTATTGGCGCTGATCGATCCCATCATTCTTGGCAAAATCATAGATGAGTACGCGATCCGGCCGGAAGGCAAGACGGATCAGCAACTGGTTGCCGGTGTTCTTTCCCTGCTCGCGCTGGCGCTGGTCATCGCCGTGCTGTCGCGCCTGGCCAAGGCTTTGCAGGAATACCTGACACGACTGGTGGTGCAAAAGCTGGGCACTGAAATCTTCAATGACGGCTTGCGCCAGTTGCTGCGCCTGCGCTTCCAGGAATTCGAAGACTTGCGTAGCGGCGAAACCCTGTCCCTGCTGCAGAAAGTACGTGCCGATAGCGAGCGCTTCATCAATTCCTTTGTGAATACCGTGTTTGCCGCCATCGTCGGTATGGGCTTCTTGACCTGGTATGCGGTGACCAAGCACTGGATGCTGGTGCCGGTGTTCCTGATAGGTGTGCTGGTACTGGGCGGTCTGACCGGTTTGCTCAGTCGTGAAATCAAAAGCCAGCAGCGCTCCATTGTGCGTGAAACCAATCGCAACTCCGGCTTTATCGCCGAATCGCTGCGCAATATTGAACTCATCAAAAGCCTGGGCCTGACTTTTGCCGAGATACGTCGCTTACAGGCGCAAACCATGGTGCTGTTTGCACTGGAAATGAAAAAGGTCAGGCGCATACGCTTGCTATCCTTTCTGCAGGGCACCACGCTGGTGGTGCTCAAGCATGCAATCCTGTTTGCCTTGTTGTGGCTGATCTTCCGCGATGTACTGAGCACCGGTGAGCTGATCGCGATGCAATTCATCTCGGTGGCCATCCTTGCGCCTTTGCAGGAGCTGGGCAACATCATCATTGCTTACCGCGAGGCAGAGGCTTCGCTGATGAATTTCGATGCATTGATGAAGAAACCGGTGGAACGCGGGCCGGAGACGCCTATCGATCTGGGACCGGTCAGCGATGTGCGTTTTGAGGATGTCAGCTTTAGCCACAAGCACGCGAGCGAACCGGCCTTGCAGCATGTCTCGTTCTCGGCCAGTCTGGGTGACACCATCGCTTTCGTCGGGCCGTCCGGTTCCGGCAAGTCGACGCTGGTGAAGCTGTTGGTGGGCCTGTACACGCCAGCCAGTGGCGAGGTGTATTACAACGATATTTCAACCAAGGACTTTCGCTACAACCGGGCGCGTCGCCAGATCGGTTTCGTGACGCAGGAAACGCATTTATTCGCAGGAACCATACGGGAGAACCTGCAATTCGCTAAGCCTGATGCGACAGATGAGGAAATCATCGCTGCGATGGAGCAGGCGTCGTGTGCTTACTTGCTCGAGCAATCGCCGGAAGGGCTGGACACCATGATAGGGGAGATGGGCGTCAAACTCTCTGGCGGCGAAAAGCAGCGGCTATCGATCGCCCGTGCACTGATACGCCAGCCGCGTTTGCTGATCTTCGACGAAGCGACCTCGGCGCTGGATTCGCTGACCGAAGAACAGATCACCGATACGGTGCGCATGATCTCTGCGCGCAGCACCCAAATCACCATCTTGATCGCGCATCGGCTATCAACCATCATGCATGCCAACACCATCTTCGTGCTGGAAAAAGGGCACATCGTAGAAAGCGGCAGCCACCTCGCTTTACTGGAAAGCAAGGGCTTGTACTACGCGATGTGGCGCCAGCAAATAGGTGAACGCAGTAGCTGGCCGGGTACCAAGCAGGATGATGAAGAGCCGGACGAGAGCGAAGCGGACCGAAATGATCGCGAACGTGATGCGCAAATGACGATGTTCAACCTTGGCGAATGATCTATCCGTCAGCAGGCGCTGACATCCGGGCAGGCGGTTTTCAATTCCGGAGGGAAGAGGTAAGATAAGGGCATGTTTGATCTCTCATTAATGGGACGCCTGTCGTTCACACACGCGTCGCCTACCAAATCTCCGTTGCAGCCAGGTCGACAATTCCTCGGGATCTTCGAGGAACGTGACGCTGTGCTGTATGTTCCAACCGGCCTGGAACCGAATACCAAGGTGCCTTTACTGGTCATGTTTCATGGCGCAGGCGGCAGCGCAGAAAAAGTTTTGCCCTTCCTCGAAGAGCATGCCGAGCGCAATAAATTCTTGCTGCTGGTACCGCAATCGCTGTACGTGACCTGGGATATCGTGATCGGCGGCAACGGCCCTGATATCCAGCGCCTGGGTCAGGCGCTGACAGAAGTTGCTTCCCGTTACCTGATCGACCAGGAACATTTCGGTTTCGCCGGGTTCTCTGATGGCGGCAGCTATTCACTGTCAACAGGCATCACCAACGGTGACCTGGTCAGCCACGTCATTGTATTTTCCGGCGGCTTCATGTCGGTCTTCATGCAGGAAGGTGCACCCAAGGTCTTCATCTCGCACGGTTTGGTCGATGAGCAACTGCCGATAGAAACCAGTGCACGTCCGCATGTCGCCAAGCTGAAAGCGGCCGGTTATGACGTAGAGCTGGTTGAATTCAATGGCAATCACTCGATCCAGCCGCCTATCGTGGCACTGGCAGTTGATTTCTTTTTGAAGTAAACACTTGAAATAAAGCAGGGCGGTCGCATTACTAATTAAACGATGATGCGGAACTGATGATGCGACCCGCTATCCAATCGTTTTTCGCTATCTGAGTTATAAGTTTGCTGAACTTGCTGCATGTTGCAGCTTGGGTCAGAATGCAAGAGCGTAGTTTCAAGCATGCCAAATCATATGCATGTGATTCTCAATCACTGAGTAATAACCGAGGAGCGATGTATGAAAAAACCTGTTAAAGCTACTAAAGCCGTGAAGTCTAGCAAAGCCAGTTCGGTAGCAGACATCAAGCGCCGCCAAAGCGCACCTTTGATCACCCCTAGCGACATGGGTACCAAGGCAACGAAAGACATCTCTGCTGCCATGAATGGCGTACTGGCAGACGTGTTCGCGCTCTACCTCAAAACCAAAAACTTCCACTGGCACATGAGCGGCCCTCACTTCCGTGACTATCACTTGCTGCTCGACGAACAAGCCGTACAGATTTATGCGATGACGGATCTGATCGCGGAACGTATCCGTAAAGTAGGCGGCATGACCTTGCGCTCCATCGGTCACATTGCACGTACCCAGCGCATCAAGGATAACGATGCAGACTACGTCGAACCTAACGACATGCTGGCGGAGCTGCGTGAAGATAACAAGTTGCTGACTTCACGCCTGCGTGCAGCGCATGCTGTGTGCGATGAGCATCATGACATTGGCACTACCAGCCTGATCGAAGTCTGGATTGATGAGACTGAACAGCGCACATGGTTCCTGTTTGAAGCAGGGCGGAATGCTGATTCGACCGGTCATTAATTGACGTTTAGTTTGTTTTTGAAGATGCCGCTTGGTTTTGCCGAGCGGCATTTTTTATTGGTGGGTTGCGTTTAGTTGTTGCGGATGGAGTTTTCACTCCGTAGAGACTGGGGTTGCCGGGAATGGCCCGGCGGCCACAGCCTCTTGGCTTTATCGTAGTGAGGTCTTTCAGACGCGTACTATTTCTACCGTTATGTGCGCTAGCTCTTCGTGTATTGCCAGCTGTTGTCTGAAGTAGTCTGGGGCTACATCTTCTCGCACTGCGAGTGTCAGTATGCAGGCATAGGTTTGTTTGCCGACTCGCCATACATGCAGATCACAAATAGTCGCCGCTATCGGACTATCCGCAATGACTTCACGTATTTCCTCGACCACCGGCGCATTCATTTCTGCATCCAGCAGTACCCGACCGCTATCCCGTATCAGGCCATAAGCCCAGATCGCGACCAGTCCGGCACCGACTATCCCCATGACCGGATCCAGCCAGCTTGCACCCCATAGCTTGCCGCCAAAGAGGGCGACGATGGCGAGTACTGATGTGGCTGCATCCGCCACTACATGCATGTAGGCCGAACGCAGGTTCAGGTCGTGATGATGGTCATCATGCGTGTGTCCGTGGTCATGGCCGTGATGATGATCGTGACCATGTGAGTGATCGTCTTTCAAAAGATAGGCGCAGACCAGGTTGACCAGCAAGCCGATGGCAGCGATGGCGATGGCCTGGTCGTAGTGCACTGCGGTCGGATTGATCAGGCGCTCTATCGACTGATACAGCATCAGGCCTGCAACCAGCAGGAGTAGCAGGGCGCTGGTGTAGGCGCCGAGGATTTCTATTTTCCAGGTGCCGAACGCAAAACGGTGGTCGTTGGCGTAGCGTCTGGCCAGTACGTAGGCCATGACGGCGAGGCCCAAGGCGACCGAGTGCGAACTCATGTGCCAGCCGTCGGCCAGCAAGGCCATGGAGTTGTAGGCATAGCCGCTGATGATTTCGGCCACCATCATGACAGTCGTTAGCAGCAGTGCCCACGCGGTTTTCTTTTCGGCTATCGGATTACCACGATTGAAGATGTGTTCGTGCACCAGATGGGCCGGGGCTTGTAGCGTGGTTTCGGAGGTGTTCATATGCTTTTCCGGTGAATTTAATATACTATACCCCAGTATATTAGCAGGCAGTCTGAAAGGATGTTTACAAATGTCACATACCCACGGAAACAAGAAGCTGCTGGCGCGTGTGCGCCGCATGAAGGGGCAAGTCGAGGCGCTCGAGAAGGCACTGGAAGGTGGCAGTGATTGTGGTGCGGTGTTGCAGCAGATTGCGGCAGTACGCGGTGCTGCCAACGGTTTGATGAACGAGGTACTGGAAAGCCATATCCGTGAACACCTGGGGTCGCATGTCGTTTCTGAAGAGGAGCGTCAGGCTGATCTGGAGCAGGTCCTTACCGTCCTGCGTTCGTATCTGAAGTAAACGCCGCTTGTCGCCCGGCCAGATTCCTTGCCTTCATGTATCATCTGCGCGCTACTGAAATGATGGAAATTAAGCTCTGTAGCAGCTCAGTAGACTATGAATTAAAGCAATAGTAAGGAATGGAAATTGAAGAAACTGATGTTGGCGGCTTTGCTGTTTGCCTCCTCTGTGGCACTGGCTCATGATGACGGACACGGTAAGCCGGTATTCGATGCGAGCAAGGCTGAGCAGAAAGAGTTTGGCATAGCCGGTGACCCGACCAAGGTGCACAGAACCATCAAACTGGTGATGAATGACGATATGCGTTTTACCCCGACCCGGATCAAGGTCAAGGAAGGCGAAACCGTCAAGCTGGTCGTCAAGAACAAAGGCAAGATCATGCATGAAGTCGTCCTCGGGACGACCGCATCACTGCAACAACATGCAGCCACGATGCGTAAATTTCCTGACATGGCGCATACCGCGCCGTATATGGCACACGTCAAGCCGGGCGGTATCCAGGAGATTGTCTGGACCTTTAATCGCCCGGGCCATTTTGATTTTGCTTGCCTGCTGCCTGGTCATTTTGAGGCGGGAATGGCCGGCAAGATCGAAGTAGGTGAAAAGAACCGCCGCAATTACTTCAATTAACAGCAAATCCGCAGTATTCCGGCAGTGTCTCCCGCTATGAGGCACTGCGCACCCCTCTACAGAGTTCTCTTTCGCACGCAATTTTTACATCTTGTTTACACCGGCGCGATCAGTCTTTACGAATTTTTTAGATCGATAGGCATACGCTTCTATCCATCAACAACCTGTATGGGGAAGATGGATGGACATAGTATTTATCGCCGCGATTGCGGTGCTGTTTGGCCTTACTTGCGCCTACGCTAGCGGCTGCAACAAGTTGGGAGAGCGTCTATGAATATGTTTTATATCGTAGGCGCAGTGGTTGCTGTTGGCCTCCTGATTTATCTGCTGGCAGCCTTGCTGAATGCGGAGGACCTGTAAATGAGCACGCAATCCATCATTTTGCTGGCAGTGTTCCTGCTGGTACTTCTGGTACTCGCGTATCCGCTCGGCACCTATTTAGCCAAAGTCGGTGGCACCGCGCCTATCCGCGGTCTCGGCTGGCTCGCACGTTTCGAGCAATTCCTGTATCGCCTTGCGGGTAGCAATGCGCAAACAGAAATGAGCTGGAAAGGCTACGCAATCGCCTTGCTGGTCTTTAACGTGCTGGGTACTTTATTTGTCTATGCGGTGCAGCGCCTGCAAGCCTGGCTACCTTTGAATCCGCAGGCATTCGCCAATGTCAGCCCGGATTCTTCGTTCAATACCGCCATCAGCTTTGTTGCCAATACCAACTGGCAGGGCTATGGCGGCGAATCGACGATGAGTTATCTGACGCAAATGCTGGCCTTGACCGGACAGAACTTTTTTTCTGCCGCGACCGGCATCGCTGTGATCTATGCATTGATACGCGGCTTCAGCCAGCGTTCCGTCAAATCGATAGGTAACTTCTGGGTCGACCTGACGCGTTCCACTTTATATGTATTACTGCCTTTGTCGGTGATCGTGGCCGTCATCCTGATGAGCCAGGGCGTGATACAGAATTTCTCGGCATACAAGGACGTGGCGCTGATCGATCCGATTACTTACCAGCAGCCGCAAGTGAAGGCCGACGGCCAGCCCGTGCTGGATGCGCAAGGCTCACCGGTATTGGAAACCCTGACCGCCAAAACACAGACCATCGCAATGGGGCCTGTGGCGTCTCAGGAAGCAATCAAGATGCTGGGTACCAATGGTGGTGGCTTCTTCAATGCGAACTCAGCTCATCCTTACGAAAATCCGACCGCATTTAGCAACTTGGTGGAGATGCTGGCCATCTTCCTGATCCCGGCCGCACTGTGTTTTGCTTTTGGTCGCATGGTCGGTGATATGCGCCAGGGCTGGGCCATCCTCGGTGCGATGACTTTGCTGTTTGTCGTACTGACTGCTGTCGTGATGGGTGCCGAGCAACAGACGCATCCGGGCATGGCAGCGCTGGGCGTGGATCAGGGCGCAAGCCTGCTGCAGGCGGGCGGCAATATGGAGGGCAAGGAAACCCGTTTCGGCATCAGTGCTTCCGCCTTGTTCGCAGCTGTCACTACAGCGGCTTCATGCGGTGCGGTGAACGCCATGCACGATTCCTTTACACCTTTGGGCGGCATGATCCCGACCGTCCTGATGCAACTGGGTGAGGTGGTGTTTGGCGGCGTCGGCACTGGTTTATACGGGATGCTGGTGTTTGCCATCCTGGCGGTATTCATCGCTGGCCTGATGATAGGTCGCACACCTGAGTATCTGGGTAAAAAAATCCAGGCTTACGAAATGAAAATGGTTGCGCTGGTAATCCTGGTGACACCTTGCCTGGTGTTGTTGGGCACGGCGATCGCGGTGGTGGTCGATCCGGGCAAGGCGGGCATCCTGAATCCGGGTGCACATGGATTCTCTGAAGTCCTGTACGCCTTTACCTCTGCAGCGAATAACAACGGCAGTGCATTTGCCGGGCTTTCTGCCAACACGCCTTTCTATAACGTGATGCTGGCCATAGCGATGTGGTTCGGTCGCTTTGCCGTGATCGTACCGGTGCTGGCGATAGCAGGTTCGCTGGCAGCGAAGAAGCGACTGGAGGTCAATGCCGGAACCATGCCTACTCATGGCCCGCTATTCATCGCCTTGCTGGTCGGCACCGTGCTGTTGGTCGGTGTCCTGAACTATGTGCCTGCATTGGCATTGGGACCGGTAGTAGAGCACCTGCAACTTTTTAAATAACAAGCAAAGAGAATCCATTATGCGTATGTCAGAAACCAAGGCAGCCAGCATGACGCGCAAGAACCTGTCGCTATTCGATAGCAAGCTGATAGGTCCCGCCATCGTCGATTCGTTCAAAAAACTGAATCCTCGTTCGCAATTGCGCAGCCCGGTGATGTTTGTCGTATATGTCGGCAGCATCATTACCACGCTATTGTTCATCCAGTCGCTTATCGGGCAGGGCGAAGCCAACCCTGGCTTCATCCTTGCCGCATCGGTATGGCTGTGGTTCACCGTATTGTTCGCCAACTTCGCAGAATCGCTGGCGGAAGGCCGCAGCAAGGCACAGGCGGAATCGCTGCGCGCCTTGAAGCAAACAGTGTTGGCCAAGAAGCTGGCAACACCGAAGCATGGCACTACCTGGCTGCCGGCATCGCCAGGCGATTTGCGCAAAGGCGATACGGTGCTGGTCGAAGCCGGTGATGTGATCCCGGTCGATGGCGAAGTGATAGAAGGCGTGGCTACTGTCGATGAGAGCGCGATTACCGGCGAGTCTGCACCGGTGATCCGCGAATCCGGCGGCGACTTTTCAGCTGTAACTGGTGGTACCCGCGTCCTGTCCGACTGGCTGGTGGTCAGGATCGCGGTGAATCCGGGTGAAGCTTTCATCGATCGCATGATCGCGATGGTTGAAGGTGCAAAACGTCAAAAGACTCCGAATGAAATCGCATTGACGATATTGCTGGTGGCTCTGAGCATCGTGTTCCTGGTGGTGACCGTAACTTTGTTGCCTATGTCGCTGTTCTCGGTCGAGATGGCAAAGGCGGCAGGTGTCGCTAGCTCGCCTATCACCATCACCGTGCTGATTGCTTTGCTGGTCTGTCTGATCCCGACCACCATAGGTGGCTTGTTATCCGCCATAGGTGTCGCTGGCATGAGCCGCATGATGCAGGCGAATGTGATTGCGACTTCCGGCCGTGCAGTGGAAGCAGCAGGCGATGTGGATGTGCTCCTGCTGGACAAGACCGGCACCATTACCTTGGGTAATCGCCAGGCATCCGAGTTTTATCCGGCACCGGGTGTGACGCAGATTCAACTGGCTGACGTTGCACAACTGGCTTCGCTGGCAGATGAGACACCGGAAGGCCGCAGCATCGTGATCCTGGCCAAGCAGAAGTTCAATATGCGCGAACGCGATATTGCGGCCTTGCAGGCGAGTTTCGTACATTTCAGCGCGCAGACCCGCATGAGCGGCGTTGACCTGGGTGACCGCGCCATTCGCAAAGGTTCGGTTGATGCAGTGAAAAAGCATGTGGAAGCGTTGGGTCGCAGCTTCCCGGAAGAGGTATCACGCCAGGTTGACGACATTTCACGTCGCGGCAGCACGCCGCTGGTGGTGGTCGATGATGGCCGTGTGATGGGTGCGGTGGAGCTCAAGGATATCGTCAAAGGCGGTATCAAGGAGCGCTTCTCCGAGCTGCGCCGCATGGGTATTAAAACCGTGATGATCACAGGCGACAACAAACTGACAGCGGCGGCAATTGCCGCAGAAGCAGGCGTTGATGATTTCCTCGCTGAAGCCACACCGGAAGACAAACTCAAACTGATACGCGATTACCAGTCGCAAGGGCGGCTGGTCGCGATGACCGGCGACGGCACCAATGACGCGCCGGCGCTGGCGCAGGCTGACGTGGCGGTGGCGATGAACTCGGGTACGCAGGCGGCGAAAGAGGCGGGCAATATGGTCGATCTGGATTCCAATCCGACCAAGTTGCTGGAGATCGTCGAGATCGGCAAGCAAATGCTGATGACGCGCGGCTCGCTTACGACTTTCTCGATTGCGAATGACGTCGCCAAGTACTTCGCCATCATTCCTGCCGCCTTTGTGAGCACCTATCCACAGCTGAAAGCACTGGATGTGATGCAGTTAAGCAGCCCGTCATCGGCCATCATGTCTGCGGTGATTTTCAATGCACTGATTATCGTGGTCTTGATACCGCTGGCATTGAAGGGCGTGAAGTATCGCGCTGTCGGTGCGGCATCGCTACTACGTCGCAATATGTTGATCTATGGTTTGGGCGGGATCATCGTGCCGTTTGCCGGTATCAAGCTGATCGACATGATTCTGAGTCTGCTACATCTCGTTTAAGGAAATAAAATTATGAAATCCACCTTTCGTCCGGCATTGATCATCTTCGCGATACTGACGCTGATTTGCGGCGTGATTTATCCGTATGCCGTAACCGGCATAGGCAAGCTGGCCTTCTCCAGCCAGGCCGAAGGCAGCATCGTTATTCAAAATGGTGCTGCGGTCGGCTCCAGCCTGATAGGGCAGGCCTTCAGTTCGCCGCAGTACTTCTGGGGCCGTCCTTCGGCAACCGGACCTATGCCGAATAACGCAGCTGCTTCCGGCGGCTCCAACCTGGGCCCGACCAATCCTGCATTGCTCCATGCTGTGAAAAGCCGGATAGATGTATTGAAGGCGGCAGATCCGGACAACATCGCAGCGGTTCCGGTCGACCTGGTGACCGCATCCGGCAGCGGTCTTGATCCTGATATCAGCGTCGCTGCCGCCTACTATCAGATCCCGCGTGTAGCACGGACACGCAAACTGGCGCAGGAAGAAGTCAAAGCCATCGTTGATCGCATCAGCCAGCCGCAATACCTGGGATTCTTTGGCGAGAACCGTGTGAACGTGTTGGCGTTGAATCTGGCACTGGATCAGCGTTGAAACGCATGGTCACTAGCAATTCAGTATAGTTCGGGTGTTGCGTAAGCAGCATCCGAATGTGTCACAATCGATGTCACATCACAGCCCGACCTTACATGCCATCCAGCGAACACCAACGCCCCGATCCTGACACCTTGCTCGCGCAAATGCAGGCGCAGGACAGGCGCGCCTCGCGCGGCAAGCTACGGATTTATTTCGGTGCGTCGGCCGGGGTAGGCAAGACCTACTCAATGTTGAACGCCGCCCGCAGCATGCAGGCGGAAAAGCGCGATGTCGTGGTCGGCTTGGTGGAAACCCACGGGCGCAAGGAAACCGCCGCCTTGCTGGATGGACTGGAAGTCCTGCCGCGCAAAGAGATTCCGTATCGCGACAAAACCATAGCCGAATTCGATATCGACGCAGCGCTGGCACGCAAACCAGCATTAATCCTGGTTGATGAACTGGCCCATTCCAATGCGCCGGGTTCGCGCCATCCCAAACGTTGGCAGGATGTAGAAGAACTGCTTGGCGCAGGCATAGACGTGTTCACAGCGGTCAATGTCCAGCATCTGGAAAGCCTGAATGACGTCATAGGCGGGATAACTGGCATACGGGTGGCGGAAACCTTGCCGGATACCGTATTTGACCAGGCAGATGAAATTGTATTGGTAGATATTCCGGCCGATGACTTGCTGACGCGACTCAAGGAAGGCAAGGTCTATCAGCCGCAGCAAGCCGAGCGCGCATCGCGTAACTTCTTCCGCAAAGGGAATCTGATTGCCTTGCGCGAACTGGCCTTGCGTCGCACTGCGGATAGGATAGAAGATGATGTACAGGCTTACCGCGTTGAGAAATCCATCAATGCAGTATGGAAAACCGATTCCGATTTACTCGCCTGCATAGGGCCGCGTGCCGGTGCCGAACATGTGATCCGCAGTACCGCACAGCTGGCTAGCCAGTTGAATGCGCAGTGGCATGCAGTCTATGTAGAGACACCAGAATTACAGCGACTGGCACCGACAGAACGCGAGCGTATCCTGAAGACGCTGAAGCTGGCGCAGGATCTGGGTGCGACCACGGCGGTTTTACCAGGCAGCGATATCGCGCATGAGATAGTCAGCTATGCGCGCAATCACAACTTCTCGCGCATCATCCTTGGTCGCAATCACAGCCGCTGGCCATGGCGCAAACCGCATGCGCAACGCATCGCCAACTATGCCCCCGATATAGATCTGATAGAAACCGGTGAACGGCAGGAACGTGCCAGCGTTGCCGATAAAACTACTGCCAAAGCTACCGCGCAGGATGACGAGGCAGCAGCAAGTGGAAAATCGCCGTACCTGCCTTATGTATGGACGGTGGCGATCTGCATCCTGACTGCGCTGGTGACGACGCCTATGATGCCGCATCTGGATCTGGCGAACATCGTCATGTTGTTCCTGCTGGCGGAAGTCTTGATTGCTGTACGCTTCGGGCGCGGACCTGCGGTGCTGGCGGCCTTCCTCAGCGTGGCGGTATTTGATTTCTTCTTCGTTTCACCGCGTTTTTCCTTCGCTGTCAGCGATGTGCAGTATCTGGTCACATTCTCCGTCCTGCTGGTGGTCGGCCTGATCGTCGGACAACTGACTTCAGGCTTGCGCTTCCAGGCCAGGATAGCAGCGCAGCGCGAAGGGCGGGCGCGGGCTTTGTATGAATTCGCCCGCGAGTTATCGAGCGCCTTGCAGGCCGAGCAGGTCTTTGAAACCACGCAAAATTTTATCCAGCGCACCTTCCGTGCCCGGGCGATATTGCTGCTGCCGAATGACGAGGCACGGCTGCAAACAACGCAAGACCATGAAATAGACCTTGGTATCGCGCAATGGGCATTTGATCACGCCACACCGGCAGGCATGGGCACCGATACCTTGCCGGCCAGTGCCTACTTTTACCTGCCGCTGGTTGCACCTATGCGCACACGCGGTGTGCTGGCGATCAAACCGGACAACCGTCGCTGGATGCTGGTTCCCGAGCAACGCAGGCAGCTGGATACCTTTGCCGCGTTGGCTGCGATCGCACTGGAGCGGGTGCATTACATCGAAGTCGCGCAAGATGCCTTGCTGCGCATGGAGTCCGAACGCTTGCGCAACTCCTTGCTGGCAGCGATATCGCACGACTTGCGTACTCCTTTGACAGCACTGGTCGGCCTGTCCGAATCGCTGACCAGATCCAAGCCTGAACTGGCCGACGCACAGCAGGAACTGGCACATGCCTTGCATGAAGAAGCGTTGCGTATGGGGAATCTGGTCACCAATCTGCTGGACATGGCGCGCATCCAAAGCGGCGAGGTCAAACTGAATCTACAGTGGCAACAGTTTGAAGAAGTGGTCGGCAGTTCACTGCGTGCCGTGCAGTCCTTACTGGGCAAGCATCAGGTAGTGACCAGACTGGCGGCTGATCTGCCTTTGGTGAATTTTGATGCTGTGCTGATAGAACGTGTGCTGTGTAATTTATTGGAAAACGCCAGCAAATATACGCCACCCGGTTCGCAGATTACGATAGCCGCTGAAACCAACGGGCAGTACTTGAGTGTCGCTGTCTATGACAATGGCCCTGGCTTGCCACCCGGACAGGAAGAAGTTATTTTTGAAAAATTCACGCGCGGTGAACGCGAATCTGCAACGCCTGGAGTCGGTCTCGGTCTGGCGATTTGTCGTGCCATCATAGAAGCGCATCAGGGTACTATCCGAGGCGGGCATGCACCGCAAGGTGGTGCTGCCATTACCTTTACACTGCCTTTGGGCACACCTCCAGCCATGCCGGACATGGATGAAGGTGAAATCACCAATCAAAGACCATGAGCGAATCAGTCCCGATAGCATTGCTGGTAGAAGACGAACCGCAAATCCGTCGCTTCGTACGCGCAGCGATGGAGGAAGAGGGCTGGCATGTGTATGAAGCAGAAACCATGAAGCGCGGCCTCATCGATGCAGGTACCCGCAAGCCCAATCTCATCATCCTCGACCTTGGCTTGCCGGATGGCGACGGCATGGACTTCATCGCGGACATACGCACATGGTCACCGGTACCCATCATCGTGTTGTCGGCACGTGTCAGCGAAAGCGACAAAATTAAGGCGCTGGATGCCGGTGCTGATGATTACCTGATTAAACCTTTCGGCGTTGGTGAATTGTTGGCGCGGGTACGTTCGACGATACGGCGACATAGACGGGTAGATGGCGATGCACAGGGTAGCTTCACCTTCGGCGACGTCAAAGTTGATCTGAATGCGCGACTGGTGACCAAGGCAAGCCAGATGGTACATCTGACGCCGACTGAATATCGCTTGCTGAGTGTGCTGGTGGCAAATGCCGGGCGTGTTGTGACGAATCCGCAGTTACTGCGGGAAGTGTGGGGGCCTTCGCACTCGGAGAGCGGGCATTACTTGCGGATATACATGGGGCATTTAAGGCAGAAGCTGGAGGATGATCCGGCGCAGCCCAGATATTTGCTGACTGAGACCGCAGTTGGGTATCGTTTGCTGCAGCCTTTATGAGTCGTGGTAGTCACTCCGACATATAGGCTTATTGCTTTTGATGCATTGGCATCAACTCCCGCTCCACTCCTGCAGAAAAGTCCCCCGAAACTCGTACAACCATTCCAGTCGCTGCTGTCCCAGCCGTTTCCCAGCCTCAGTCTGCATACTCGCAGGCAGCGTAGCCAGTTTCACCTGTATATGATCTAACGCATAGCGCTTATCATCAAGCTCCCGTTGCGTACCCAAAGCATCATCCGGATGCGCCAGCTCGCTCCCCATTCGTCCAGCGATGTAAAACAAACGCGCCAATCCAACCGCACCCAGTGCGTCCAGCCTGTCCGCATCCTGCACGATGCGTGCTTCTATCGTGGTCGGTGTAATCGCAGCAGAGAAGCTATGCGCTTCTATCGCATGCGCCAGTGCCGGAAGTTTGTCAGCAGGAAAGTTCATCGCGGTCAATTCACGACACGCGAGTTCAGCCGCCTGGCGCGATGCCAGATGACGTTGCGGATCGTTCTTCGGCAGGTTCACCAGGTCATGCAGATAGCATGCTGCCTGCACCACCAGCGCATCTGCCTCCGGATGATCTTTTAGTAACGTTTCGGCGGTGTGCCAGACGCGATGCAGATGATTGATGTCGTGCGCACCATCATCACCAGCAGCATCGGTGGCCAATTGGATGAAGTGTGTTTGCCAGTTGGCAGATGGATGATTCATATGGAAATACAGGCAGTGATTCGACAGCCATCATGATAACAGCCGTCCCGTGTACCCAGGCCGATAGTCGACTGGCCTGGGCATCGGCGGATGCTTATCTGCCTTCGTGGCGTTCTTCCAGTCTGGGAGATGAACGTGGGCGCTCTTGTACATGTTGTTGCGGCCGCTCCTGTTGCTGCACATGCTGTGGCGGACGTGGTTCTTGTGGATGTGCCAGTTGCGGTTGTGGCGTCGGGCGGAACTGTGGTGCTTGCGAATGCTGCGGCTGTTGCTGCATTTGTTGATGCATTTGCGGCTGAGCCTGCATTTGTGGTGCAGCCGGTTGATTATAGGAACGTGTTTCAGGACGTGATTGCTGCCTGAATTCTTCATGTCGCTGGTTGATGCCGCTGTGCTGCACGTCACCGGAACGCAAGCTGCTTGGTGCACGGTTATCTATGCGATCCGGAGCACGCTCTGGAATGTTCTGTGGCCTACCTGTGCTGGATAAGGTGTGGCGCGACGACGCATCCTCCATGCCGGTGGAAGTCACTCGTTCACCTCTTTCCGAACGAGGACGATTGTCCTGCTTGCGCTCAGTTGGTCGTGCTTGCACATCCCTTGCAGGGGCAGATGGAGCAGCGCGGTCTGCATGGAATTGTGGTACAGGTGCGGCTGGGCGTGCACCAGAATGCTGGTCAGCCGGGGAGAAGTGCGGCATGGTCATGACACCATTGTTTGGTGGTGGACGATGTTGGTTCTGATTGCCAGCGACGTTCGGATTGCCGAAATTCGGGCGATTGTCATTACCGTTGTTATGCACGTTGCCACCCAGTGGTGGTTGGTTAACGCCACCGAAATGATTGGTCGTGATGCGCGTATCGTAGTTGCGGTTAATCGTGATGCTGGAGCGGGGCGCATAGACCGTGTTGTTATAGGTCACTGCAGGACGTACCCAGCCGTGGTTGGGGCCGTAGTCAGGTCCATAACCTGGGCCGTGGCCACCCCAGTTCATACCCCAGGAATGCCAGCCCCAGCCTTGATGGCTGAGAGCAGAGCCAACGATGACTCCGACCCCGAAGGAGATGATGCTGCCAGCGATGAGGTTGCCGCCATAGCCCGGATGATAGACGTAGTTGGGATAAACCGGTATGGGCGCGCCATAGACCAGTGCAGGGTTGTAATCCGGCACATACACGACATCAGCTTGTGCCGATTCGATGATGATGGTTTGCGGTGGTGGCGGTACTGAATAGTAACGGGCGTCATCAGCATACTCAGGTGGTGGTGCCAGACGCGGGCTGGAAGTCACTTTCATCAGGCTATTATTTTTCAGATTACCGGATTGCTGGGCGCGCTGGCGCATGGTTTGTACCGCATTCATTACGTCATTCGGTGCATTCGCGTAGGCCATACCGAGCGCAGTCGTCCACTGGATGTTGTTGGCCATCTGGCTCATTACAGCGGGGAAGGCGGTCAGCGATTTAACGCTGACATCCCACGGTTGCTGATTGGCGGCATCCTGCAGCGCCTGGCCTTTCAGCGCCGGGTTTTGTGTCAGCCATAGATTGGCAGCAGTAATCTGATCCGGATACTGTGCTCCCGCGAGGACTTGCGCGAGTAATTTGTCAGGGAACAGGGCGACCGGCGCCACCATTTGCGTAAGCTGTTCGGCAGTTGGCGGTGTGTACGCAGGTGCGGTCGGAGCTTGCGGTGTCGTGGCGACGGGATCTGTGGCCTTGTTGTCTTGCGCTTTATTGCAACCGGCCAGCGTAAGCAGGCTGATGATCAGCGAAGACGAGACGACGGTAGTAAAAGTAGGTTTGCCAGCTTTCATGTTGTGCACCTGTCAGCTATTTGGGGGCGCATTTGCGTATTCGGCGTGTGCGTACTCAGTCTTGATAGATCAAAAACGGCTGTCGACAAGCGGCAGTTGACCCGGTCTTGTTACCGACTGTAACAGCTGACGACACTTGCAGAGCGAGGAAGCGCGCCGACCACGGCAATGAGTAGCAAGTCAGTATTACCAAGCTAATACTAAGACTCCATTTGCCGGTCGGCAGTTCCTGCTGTCGGTGCGGCTTGCCGCTGTGCATGGGCGGCAAGCTAGCTTATCAGAAGGTTTTGCTGATGGAGAGCAGGACAGCATTCTTGCCCATGAATTTGCAGTTGACTGGCGAGGCGTAAGCCGATTTGTCAGCATCGGTGCCGACTACGGCGAACGCACCCGTGAATATGCCGAAATCCTTGGTGACGCCCAGCTTCCAGTCGGTATAGCTAAGTCTGTCGTTACTGATGCCCGCGTTATCACCTGCAACTTTTTGGTGACCGGCATGCAGGTTGAGGATGTAACCATTGCTGATGTCGATGTTGGCACCTATGTCCAGGTAGCCACTGTTTTTGCTGTCGACGAAACCAAACAGGTTGGTTAGCGCATGCGAGTACTTGATGTATGCAGGACCGTAGGAAAGCTGGCCATAGACTTCAGTGGTATTGGCGTTCGGACGCAAACCATTCGACGGATAGACATAGGTCAGCACGCCGAGGTCGTAAGCAATGTCCTTGCTCAGTTCACCACGCTTGCCTCCATAGATATCGACTTCTACATCACCGCTACCGCCGCCATCCTTGACCCATTTGATCGTCGATAACCAGGTGCCTGCGTAAAAGCCGCTGGGATTGTGTACGTAGTCAGCACCGCCTTGTAGTGCAGCTTGTAAGCGGGTCTGCGAAATGCCGCGATAGCGATAGTCGGAAACGACTGCTGCGTTGAAGCTGACTTCGTTGTCCGGTTTGCTGTCTTCTGCGCGTGCCATGTTGCCGCTGACGCTTGCTGTGATGGCGGCGGCCAGGATTAATTTTTTCATGCTGCCTTTCAGTTTGATGGTGAATACAGTGAATTGATGTGCGTGCATATTGCAGCCGTCAACCTGACCGTCAGCTTAGTCATCAACATGTAAAAAATTTCTAAAAAAATGGGAGCAGAAACGTAAATGCCGTATAAAAATCAATGCGCTCAAGCACGATGAGTAAACAGTTGTGATTTATTATTTAACAATTAAATCATTACTTGAGTAGAATAGACCCACCAGACTGAGATAGTAGCCGTACGGACTATCTACCCGTACAGCTATGTGTTTGCACGATAGATCGCTATTTTTCGACAACATCATTACTAAAGGGAGCAAATATGAAGCGATTACTGGTTGCCGGTATGTTGATGACTGCGGCTGTATCTTCCGTTTATGCGCAGTCCAATCTGAGATTCCTGCAAGACACACCTATCAGCAAGTTCAAAAAGGCTGATACCGACCTGATGTTCAAAACCCTGTATCAGGCACTCGATACAGCGGAAGACGGCAAGACCGTCACCTGGGAAAATCCTAAAGCATCAAATAGCGGCAGCATCACGCCTGCCAAAGATCCGCAAGGACGTGCCGATTGTCGTCTGGCGAAAGTCGAGAATCGTCACCTGACCCTGCATAGCACTCACGACGTTGTCTTTTGTAAAGTGGGTGGCAAGTGGAAGTGGGATAAAGCAGGTAAGCAGTAAGCACTCGAAGCAACTGTCTGATTCGTTCAACTTCAGGGGAACTCTATGATGAAACGTTTAATCGGCATCACATTGCTGGCAGCCAGCAGCGTAGGCCATGTGGCTATCGCGCAGGACAAGGCAGCAGCACCTGCTACAGGTGAAGTCAGGGTGGTGAAAAAGCCGGGCAGCCTGGGCGTTGGTGAAACCCTTACTACGCGCGGCACGATTACCTCTGTCGATCAGGCTGCGCGCCTGATGACGGTGCAGCGTGCGAATGGCGAAACAGTCGTGGTGCAGGTCGGCAAAGGCGTGAAAAACTTCGACCAGATCAAGGCTGGTGATCAGGTTGTGTATCGCGTCGGTGAAGCCGTGCTGCTGGAGCTGAAGAAAAAAGGTGACGGCATACGTGAGCGTACCGAAACCGAAGGTGCAGGCGTATCAAAGCCGGGTGAAAAACCAGGTGTGGTCGTCGCACGTCAGGTGCAGGTTGTCGCTGATGTGACAGCTGTCGATAAAAAGAAAGGCAAGATCACTTTGCGGGGCGTCAACGAAACCCGCACACTGAAGGTGAAAGATCCTAAGGTACTGTCCAAAGTGAAAGTCGGCGACCAGGTTGAAATCACCTATCTCGAAGGTGAAGCCTTGTCGGTCGAAGCAGCAAAATAATTTGATTGTTGTCATCCGTCCCGATCATGCGAGCGGGACGGAGTTTCAATGGCATCCGCCACCATGTGTACCCAGGTTTTTCGGTTCACTATCTTCCGCATTTGCCAATCCCTGCAAGATTCCGCATTCCTCTACCGTCTGTATCGTCATACAGCGGCTGCGCAATTGTTTTAACTCCGTTTGCAGGACTTTCAATTCCTTGATGCGATGGGAAACGTGTTCTATATGCTTATCCAGCAAAGTGTTGACGCCTGCGCAGTTTTCTTCCGGCGTATCGCGGAAGCTGAGCAGGGTGCGGATTTCATCCAGCGTCATGTCCAGTGAACGGCAATGACGGATGAATTGCAGGCGTTTGACGTGCGCATCGCCATACAAGCGGTAGTTGCTGGCTGAGCGCAAGGCTTGCGGCAACAGGTTCTGTTGTTCGTAATACCGTATGGTTTCTACCGAAGAACCGGTTTGCAGCGCCAATTCGCCGATTTTCATCGCTTGCTGTGTCATTTGCATACCTTCCGACAGAAATATTCCCGCATCGTCACGCTTATTCAAATAAGTGCTTGACCCTATAGTCACTACAGGGTTTCTAATGCATACAATAGTGACGCATCTAGCGCTTTGCAAGGAGAATTTATGCACTGTTGTGACCATGACCATAAGCACGGCGGCAATACACATGAGCACGCTCATGCGCCAGCTGCGGTACACCCAGCAATCGTCGCCAGCGGCGCAGCGCAGGCCGTGCTGCTGATCCAGAAAATGGATTGCCCGACCGAAGAAAAGCTGATCCGTGATCGCTTTAGCAAGATGGCGGGCATCGTTGCGATGGAATTCAACCTGATGCAACGTGAACTCACCGTGCATCACAATCTGCCTTCGGTAGCAGAAATCGTTGCCGCCCTGAAAAAACTCGATCTCGATCCGGTCGTTAAATCCGATACACAAAACCTGACGCGCGAGGGCCTGGCTGACCAAACCGAATTGTCCGGCGACTATCGTATATCGCCATTGAAGTGGACCTTAATGGCGATCTCTGGTGTAACGGCAATCGGTTCTGAAGTGGTCGCTTGGACGTCTGGCAATGAAACCTCGTGGCTGGTGATTGCACTGGCGCTGACAGCGATTTTGACTGGTGGCCTGGATACGCTGAGAAAAGGCTGGATCGCCTTGCGTCATTTTTCGCTGAACATGAACTTCCTGATGTCGCTGGCCGTAATAGGTGCAGTGCTGATAGGGCAGTGGCCGGAAGCTGCAGTCGTCATCTTCCTGTTCGCGGCGGCAGAGATGATAGAGGCCTTGTCGCTGGATCGTGCGCGCAATGCGATCCAGGGGCTGATGGCGATGGCGCCGGAAATGGCGACCGTGCGCAATGAAAGCAACGAATGGCTAGCCATCAGTGCCGCGCAGGTACAGCTGGATGCATTGGTGCGCGTCAAACCGGGTGAGCGCGTGCCGCTGGACGGCATCATCGTGGATGGCCTAAGCACAGTGAATCAGGCGCCGATTACAGGTGAAAGCATGCCGGTGGCCAAGCAAAGTGGTGACACCGTATTTGCCGGAACCATCAATGAACTTGGCACCTTTGATTATCGTGTGACCGCGCTGCAATCGAACTCGACCTTGGCGCGCATCATTAAGAGCGTGCAACAAGTGCAGGGCGAGCGTGCACCTACGCAACGTTTCGTCGATCAGTTTGCGCGTTACTACATCCCCATCGTAGTGCTGCTGGCAATACTGGTGGCGTTGCTGCCGCCATTGCTGCTGGCGCAGCCATTCCAGCCGTGGTTGTATAAAGCATTGGTGCTGCTGGTGATCGCCTGTCCATGTGCATTGGTCATCTCGACTCCGGTCACGGTAGTGAGCGGGCTGGCGGCTGCGGCACGTCACGGCATCCTGATCAAGGGCGGCGTTTATCTGGAGCTTGGTCGCAAGCTGAAAGCGGTGGCGCTGGATAAGACCGGTACCATCACAGTCGGCAAGCCGCTCGTCACCGATACCCAGCAGATCAAGGAAGGTGATTTGCATGCGATGCTGCGCCTGGCAGCCAGTCTGGCACAACGTTCGGATCATCCAGTGTCTTCAGCGGTCGTGGCGCACTGGCAGGAACAGCAAAACAGCATCTCCTTGTTTGAAGTCAGCGACTTTGAAGCGCTGACCGGACGTGGCGTGCGCGGCATGATAAATGGTGATGCCTATTACCTCGGCAACCATCGTTTGATCCATGAACTCGGCATTTGTGGTCCCGAACTGGAGGCAGCGCTGGATGCATTTGAACAAACCGGTAAAACGGCGGTGGTGTTGGGCTCCAGTGCTTCACCTTTATTGATATTGGCCGCAGCCGACACCATACGGGATAGCAGCCAGGCGGCAGTAGCCAAGTTACAGCAGATGGGTGTGCAAGTCGTGATGCTGACCGGCGACAATCCACATACTGCGGAAGCGATAGGCAGCAAGGTCGGTATCAGTGATGTGCGGGGCAATCAGTTGCCTGACGATAAGCTGGCGGCGATTAATGAATTGCGTGATCGCTATGCTTATGTCGGCATGGTCGGTGACGGTATCAATGACGCGCCAGCCCTGGCCAAAGCGGATATAGGCTTTGCGATGGGAGCTGCCGGTACTGATACTGCACTGGAAACCGCCGACGTCGCGCTGATGGATGACAACTTGGGCAAACTGGCTGATTTCATTGCCCTCAGCAAAAAGACACATAGCGTACTGATGCAAAACATCACGCTGGCGCTGGGCATCAAAGCCGTATTCCTGGCATTGGCACTGGGTGGCGAAGCGACCTTGTGGATGGCTGTGTTTGCCGATATGGGTGCCAGCCTGTTGGTTGTTTTCAACGGTTTGCGCCTGCTGCGTGCGGTTTAAGCGGCACTGTATATTTCTGAAATAAAACGATGTTATGATTCAGACCGTGAAAAAACTGCTGATCATTCTGATGCTGTTAGCTCTGCCGCTCCAGTTCACCTGGGCCGCGGCAGCTGCCTATTGCCAGCATGAGAATGCCACAGCAGGTGCGCACTTCGGTCATCACAAGCATCAGGAAGATACCGAACTGCCAGGCGACAACCCGCAGTCGCTGAAAGTCCACAAAGATTTCCATCATCCGGATAGCCAGGGCTTGTTCCTGTCGCAATTACCGCCGGCCATGCCGCCGGTAGCTACCGTGCATACCGAGTTGCATCCTCCGCTTTATTCCTCGCATATACCGGACGGGCCCCGTAGGCCTGATCGGCATCCCGTCGCCTGACTCGACGGGACTATCCTTAGTTTTCACATACACTGACGTCCCGTCGAATTCTTTTCCCATCCACAGGAGAATTCGATGTACAGGTATTTATTGCCGCTGGGCATAGCTGCGTTTGTATCGCTGCCCGCATTTGCACAAAGCACTATTTACGAACCGGTTGCGAGCGGCATTACCGCAAACCGTATCGTGGAGCCACCTGAAGGCATTACCCTCGAAGCCGCGCTGCGCATGGCGCTGGACGGCAATGCAGATTTATCAGCCGCACGCAATGAAGCGGCTGCTATCGATGCGACCATCAAACAAGCCGGGCTGATCCCCAATCCCGAGGTCTCGGTGCAGCTGGAAGGCGCGCAGCGCGACACCCGTACCACCACCTGGCAGGTGAACCAGCCGATAGAGCTCGGTGGCAAGCGTGCGGCACGTATCAATGCGGCCAGCCGGGCCTATGACACCGCGTATGCCGATCTGAATAGCAAGCGGGCGGAAATACGCGCCGTCGTCATTACCGCTTTCTTCAATGTCCTGAATGCACAAGAGCGCCTGCGTCTGGCTGAGGCATCGCTGCAGCTGGCGCAACGCGGCACTTTGGTCGCATCGCGTCGGGTCACCGCCGGGAAAGTGTCGCCAGTCGAAGAAACCAAGGCGCGCGTAGCGGAAGCCAACGTGCGGCTGGAGCTGAGCCAGGCCAAAAGCGAACTGGTAATTGCACGCAAACGCCTGGCGGCAACCTGGGGTAATCCTGTGCCACACTTCCAGCAGGCACAAGGCAATGTGGAAACCCTGCCTGCCTTGCCGCAGTGGCCGGAATTGAATGCGCGCCTGAATCAGTCGCCATTGCTGACACGCGCACGGCATGAGCTGGAGCGCCTGCAGGCGGTAGCCGAAGTCGAGAAGAGCCGCCGCATACCCGATGTCACCGTCAGCATGGGGGTGAAAAAAAATGGTGACGCGGGCAACCAGGCAGTGGTCGGCTTATCGATCCCTTTCCCTATGTTTGACCGCAACCAGGGCAACATCCTGGAAGCCTTGCGTCGTGTCGATAAGGCGCGAGATGAGTTGAACGCCACCGAAATTCGCCTCGATGGTGAATTGGCGCAAGCCTATGAACGCCTGAATACCACGCGTACCGAAGCCGATACCTTGCAGCGCGACATCCTGCCAGGAGCGCAGAGCGCTTACGATGCCGCGACGACTGGTTTTGAATTCGGTAAATTCAATTTCCTTGATGTGCTGGATGCACAACGCACATTGTTGCAAGCCAGGTCGCAATACCTGCGCACCTTATCAGAAGCCCACAGCGCTGCCGCCGAGATCGATCGCATCATCGGTGAGCCCCTGAACGCTAACAAGCCATAAGACGACATCATGAAAATCAATCTGAACAAAAAACAAAGCACAGCTATCGCCATCATCGTCGCCATCGGTATCTTATTGGCTGGCCTGATACTGTGGCCGGGTAAAAACAGCGCTGGCGGTGACGGACACGGTCATGCAGACAGTCATGGCGATACCGAACATCATGCCGAGGGCAAGGCCGAAAAGAAAGACCATGCTGATGCAGACAAGCACGCTGATGGCGAGCACCATGAGGAAAAGCCGAAAGCCGAGACAAAAGGGCATGACGAAGAAAATAAAATCGTCCTGACTGATGCGCAAATCAAGGCGGCCGGGATCAGCCTGCAGGTAGCCGATGGCGCGCACATCAAGACTGCGCTGGTCCTGCCAGGTGAGATCCAGTTCAATGAAGACCGCACCGCGCACGTCGTGCCGCGTCTCGCCGGTGTCGTGCAAAGCGTGCCAGCCAACCTTGGCCAGCAAGTCAAGAAAGGGCAGGTATTGGCCGTCATCGCCAGCACCGGTTTGTCGGAACAACGCAGTGAACTGTTTGCCGCACAAAAGCGCCTGGGCCTGGCCAAGCTGACTTTTGAGCGTGAAAAGAAATTGTGGCAAGAGAAAATCTCGGCCGAACAGGATTACCTGCAAGCGCAACAAGTACTGCATGAAACTGAAATCGCCGTACAAAACGCACGTCAGAAACTGGCCGCGCTCGGTGCCGATGCCGGGTCAGCAGGCGCATCCAATCGTTATGAAATACGCGCCCCCTTCGACGGCATAGTTGTAGAAAAGCACATCTCGCTGGGTGAGGCGGTGAAGGAAGATACCAACGTGTTTACCTTGTCTGACCTGAGCACTGTATGGGCCGATATCGCTGTGCCTGCCAAGGACCTGAACGTCGTACGTGTCGGTGAAAAAGTCACGGTAAAAGCCAGTGCATTTGAATCCAGCGCCACCGGCACCATCGCCTATGTCGGCTCCTTGCTTGGTGTACAGACGCGTACTGCCAATGCACGTGTAACCCTGCCTAATCCGCAAGGCACCTGGCGTCCGGGTCTGTTTGTGAATGTGGAAATCGTATCGAATGAAGTACAGGTGCCGATAGCAGTTGCGGCGGACGCGATACAAACCATCAACGACAAATCGGTGATCTTCGTCAAGGTTGCGGATGGCTTTGTCGCTCAGGACGTCACGACCGGCCGCAGCGACGGCAAGCGCATAGAAATAGTCAAAGGCCTGAAAGCCGGTAGCGAATACGCCGCCAGCGGCAGCTTCGTCATCAAATCGGAACTGGGTAAAGCCAGCGCCGAGCACTCGCATTGATGCGAAGGAGCCTTCATCATGTTTGAACGTTTAATACGCTTTGCCATCGAGCAGCGCTGGCTGATCATGCTGGCTGTGGTAGGTATGGCTGCGCTCGGCATCTACAACTATCAAAAGCTGCCTATCGATGCGGTACCTGACATTACCAACGTACAGGTACAGATCAATACCGAGGCATCCGGCTATTCACCGCTGGAAACCGAGCAAAGGGTGACCTATCCGCTGGAAACAGTGATGGCCGGTTTGCCGCACCTGAAGCAGACACGCTCGCTGTCGCGCTACGGCCTGTCGCAAATCACGGTCATTTTTGAAGACGGCACTGATATCTACTTCGCACGCCAGATGATCAGTGAGCGGCTACAGGAAGCACGCGAGTATCTGCCGACAGGTGTAACACCACGCATGGGTCCTATCTCGACCGGCCTCGGCGAAATTTACCTGTGGACGGTAGAGGCCAAGGAAGGCGCAAAGAAAGCGGATGGTTCGCCTTATACACCTATGGACTTGCGTGAGATCCAGGACTGGATCATCAAACCGCAACTGCGCAACGTCCCGGGTGTTACTGAAATCAACTCCATCGGTGGTTACGCCAAGGAGTACCAGGTTGCACCAGTGGCTGAACGTCTGGCCTCATATGGCCTGAACCTGCAGGACATCATCACCGCGCTGGAACGCAATAACGGCAACGTCGGCGCAGGCTATATCGAAAAGCGTGGCGAGCAATTGCTGATACGTACGCCAGGTCAGGTGCAGTCGATAGCCGACATCGGCAATATCATCCTCGGCAATGTGCAGGGCGTACCTATCCGCATCCGTGATGTCGGCGAAGTGGAGATAGGGCGCGAACTGCGTACTGGCGCGGCCACCGAGAATGGCAGGGAAGTGGTGCTGGGCACGGTCTTCATGCTGATCGGGCAGAACAGTCGTACCGTCTCCCAAGCGGTGGACAAGAAGATGGTGGAGATCAATCGCACGCTACCGGAAGGCGTGCATGCAGTGACGGTCTACGACCGCACCGTACTGGTTGATAAAGCCATCAATACCGTGAAGAAGAACCTGTTGGAAGGCGCGATCCTGGTGATCGTGGTGCTCTTCCTCTTCCTTGGCAACTTCCGCGCCGCTTTGATTACGGCGATGGTGATTCCGTTGTCGATGCTGTTTACCTTCAGCGGCATGGTGACCTACAAGGTCAGCGCCAACCTGATGAGCCTGGGTGCGCTGGACTTCGGCATCATCGTTGATGGTGCGGTCGTGATTGTCGAGAACTGTGTGCGACGGCTGGCACATGCGCAGGCCGCAGCAGGGCGCTCATTGAATCGCAGCGAACGCTTCCTTGAAGTCTTTGCGGCAGCTAAGGAAGCGCGCCGTCCGCTGATTTTCGGTCAACTGATCATCATGGTGGTGTATCTGCCTATCTTTGCACTCAGTGGCGTCGAAGGTCGCATGTTCCATCCGATGGCGTTTACGGTCGTCATTGCACTGATCGGCGCGATGATACTGTCCATCACCTTTATTCCTGCAGCGGTGGCGCTCTTCATCGGTGACAAAGTGGCGGAAAAGGAAAACGCACTGATGCATGCAGCCAAACGCTGGTATGCACCGGCACTCGACTACGTGATGGGTAACAAACCTGTGGTACTGACCTTTGCCTTTGTGCTGGTCTTGCTGTCGGGGCTGCTGGTCACGCGTATGGGTAGCGAGTTTGTGCCTAACCTGAATGAAGGTGATATTGCGATCCAGTCGCTACGCATACCTGGCACCAGCCTGACGCAGTCGATAGAAATGCAGAAACAACTGGAAACCGCATTGACCAAAGCACATCCGGAAATCCAGCGCGTGGTGTCCCGCATAGGTACGGCTGAGATCGCATCTGATCCTATGCCGCCTAACATTTCCGATGGCCTGGTCATGATCAAGCCTGAAAGCGAATGGCCGGAACCGAAGAAGTCGCGCGCTGAATTGCTGGCGGCGATACAAAAAACTGCGGCCCAGCTTCCAGGCAATAACTATGAATTCTCGCAACCGATTCAATTGCGTTTCAATGAATTGATCTCTGGCGTGCGTAGTGACGTCGCGGTCAAGTTGTTTGGCGATGATATGGATGTGCTGAACGATACGGCGGCCAAGATTGCGACCGTCATGGGCAAGATACCGGGAGCGGCAGAAGTGAAGGTCGAGCAAACCACCGGCTTGCCCATGCTGACAGTGAACATCGATCGTGAAAAGACGGCACGTTACGGTTTGAACGTGGCTGACGTACAGGACACGATAGCGACTGCGATAGGGGGCCGGGAAGCGGGAACCTTGTTCCAGGGGGATCGTCGTTTCGACATTCTGGTGCGTTTGCCTGAAAACGTGCGTAACGACCTCGATGCGATACGCCGCCTGCCTTTGCCGCTGCCACGTGAGCAGGCTGGCGCAACGCGTACCAGTTTTATTCCGCTGTCTGAAGTCGCGACCCTGGACCTGGCGCCAGGCCCGAACCAGGTCAGCCGCGAAAACGGCAAGCGTCGCATTGTCGTCAGTGCCAACGTGCGAGGGCGGGATATCGGCTCCTTTGTTTCGGAAGCCGAAGATCAGATCGCACAGCAAGTCAAAATCCCGTCCGGTTACTGGACCAGCTGGGGTGGTCAGTTCGAGCAATTGCAATCCGCGACCGAACGCCTGCAACTGGTGATCCCGGTCGCGCTGGCTTTGGTCTTCACACTGCTGTTCGTCATGTTCGGCAATATGAAGGATGGCTTGCTGGTCTTTAGCGGCATACCGTTTGCGCTGACTGGCGGCATCATCGCGCTCTGGCTAAGGGATATACCGATATCGATATCCGCCGCAGTTGGCTTCATTGCGCTGTCCGGGGTGGCGGTACTGAATGGTCTGGTGATGATTACCTTCATCCGCAGCCTGCGCGAAGACGGGCATAAGCTGGCGGCGGCTGTGCGTGAAGGTGCGTTGACACGCTTGAGGCCAGTCCTGATGACGGCGCTGGTCGCTTCGCTCGGTTTTGTCCCTATGGCAATCGCGACCGGAACGGGTGCAGAAGTCCAGCGTCCGCTGGCGACCGTGGTGATAGGCGGCATTTTGTCGTCCACTGTACTGACGCTGCTGGTCTTGCCTTTGTTGTATCGGATGGCTTACCGCAAGGAAGAGGAGGCTGAAAGCACGGTAAATAGCTGAGCGCGCACATGAAAATGGTCGGGTGGTGCATAATCTAGGGCTGGATCCAAGTCGTTTTACGCGACAGGTCACACCGTGGATGCATGCAGGCAAGTTGAGTACCCCGCAGCATCCGGTCATCGTATGAAAGGCAGTTCAGGCAGTGAAACCGAGCAGAAACGATCCTTGCCCTTGTGGCAGCGGCAATAAATACAAGAAATGCTGCGGCAAGGTTATACAAATAGCACCAGTACGCCCCGTACCATACAGCAGCGCACGTCGCGAATGCGGCGATTGCACCGCCTGCTGTGACGGCTGGCTGAAGTCGACCATCTATGGTCACGAAATGCGTCCTGGTGTGCGTTGCCACTTTGTGAAAGATGGCGGTTGCACCATTTATGAAACCCGCCCTGATTCGCCTTGCCGTCAGTTCATCTGTGGCTGGGTCGACGAAGGCAGTCCATTCCCGGATGAGTTCAAGCCGACCAAACTCGGTGTCATCATCGTGCAGACCACCTGGCGCGGACAACCGGCGTATCGCCTGGCCTACGGCGGACGCGATCTGGAAAAGAGTGAGCTGGAATGGATGATGAAGTTCAGCCAGCAGACCAATCGTCCTTTCTTCTACGAACAGCACGGCCAGACCTTGGGTTACGGTCCGGCGGCCTTTCTGGAAGACATGCAAATGCGGATACAGCGCGGTATCCCCTTATTTGAGTCGCACGCTGCGGCGCGTTAATTCCTTGTCTTTTTGTTGATATAAGGCTGGATCAGTTTGATTACTGATTCAGCCTTTGTTTTTTTGTGTCGTCGTTTTCAGTCTAAGCCACGTTGTTATGAATAAATACGGTTAACGGCTGTTGCTGTCATCGTGCCGTCATCCTGCTTGCTTAGCATTGCGCTGTTTTTTAGATGTGTCGTGCCGACTTGTGCCGACGCCTGAGTGCAGCGAAATGCAAATGAGTGAACATGATTAGCGCGATACAACGAAATTTTTATAGGTTGGGACCGGCGTTTGCATATGTCCGCACAAGCCTGATCAAGGAACGCAGCAGGGCACTGATGTGTATGCTGGGCATCCTCTTGCCATTGATCTTGTTTGTCGCCTTGGCAGACACGATCAGCAATAGCAGCTGGATCGCTCTGGAACGAACCATGCTGTGGTCACTGCGGGTGGAGACTGAATCCATGCTGAGCCAGTTTGCAGTGTGGTGCTCGATGCTGGTCACGGTGATCAGTGTCTGCATACTGTGCTATTTGCTATATCGCCAGCAATGGCGCACGGCACTGTTCTGGTTATGCTCTGTTTCCGGTGCCGCGATGATGTGCAACATCATGAAGGGTACGATACAGCGCGCCCGTCCTGAACTGTGGTTGGATGCGCCGGATACATCGTTTGGATTTCCGAGTGGACATGCGACGCATTCGATGGCCATCGTCATCACCTTGCTGGTATTGCTGCGCTTGAGCAGCTGGCACAAGGTGGTCTTGCTGAGCGGATTTCTGTTTGCCGCGCTGGTAGGGCTGAGTCGCATGTATCTCGGTTATCACTATCCGAGCGATATTGTTGCAGGCTGGATGGTCGCTTTATGCTGGGTAATGACATTGCGTATTATATTCAATCAAAACTACCTGACCTTGCAGGCAGGGCAGGATACGGTGCTTCATTTTTTGCACAAAAAATTTTTGCTGTAATTGAATTTCGCCGTGCGCTGGCGTACAGTCTGATTGTCGTACCGCACTTACTATCGTTCTCAACAGGCCATTCATCACAGAAGGAGTTGATATGAGCAACGCGTGTAAAGAAAGCAGATCGCTATTAGCTATCCACCTGATTGAAGAACAACTGAAGGTTTTACCTGTATCAATCGCAATGATCCTGCAACCAGCGAAAGCCGGTGCTGCAGACGCAGGTGGTGCACCAGTACTCATGCTGCACCGGAAGAAGAAACAGGCAAAAACAGGCTCCGCCGGAAATATCGTGGTGGACAATGCGCAAGCGACAACCGTCCTGGATTTCCAGACTTCCAACAAGACCCTGCATGAAAGTCCTTTGGAAAAAGCGACTTATCTGCGCGTGGTGATCAGCAATGCTTTATTGTCGATAGGGATGTTCCTGAAGGAACATGATCTCGGCTCAATGCGCACGCCGGAGATTCAATTCCTCGACCATGTCATGGACGCCATCCTGAATGCCAATACCTTCAAAATTCCGCAAGGTTACATCCCGATGGCGACCTTTGACGGACTGGTCATAGACAGCAGCCTGAACGGCAAGCCTTTGTTTGGTGATGGCGAGCAAGAGGGCTTCATGGAGTTTGGCGATGCAGTGGCACTACTGCAATGGCTGGCGCATTACCTGCACAAGGAGAGACATTTCGTCAGCGGCGGCGACGCCGGATAAACCTGAGCGGCTGACTGTTTGCACCCGAAACCACTCCATTTTGGAGTGGTTTTTTGTTTGAGGTGAGCAAGCGCCGATATCGGGCGGATTTATGCCCTGCAAAAATATATGGCTATAGCTATAGCGATAGCGGACAGAGATTAATCTTTAATGTATTTGCAGCTGTTGATGGTGCCTACATGTGTAGACGACTGCAAGATTAAATTACGCCCAGACAACGGACCTGACAGCACAGCAAGGCTTTATGCTGCTTTGCAGCGTTTTTCTGTAATGTTTGCAGCTGATTTACCCGCTCGACAATGGACATGTAACAGCTGTTTAACTTCAAAATTCCGGACGATTATTCCAGAACCGTATGATCATTAAATACTTTGGATAGGCGATCTTGCAAAATCCGTTTCATAACAACTTCAAAGGAGTGTTGATATGAAAAGTGTGAAATATTTGATTCAAGTCCAGGAGAAGCACGGCCTGAAAAATGATGCTGCCTTAGCCGAGAAACTGAAGATCACCCGCAGCGCGATCAGCTTGTACAAGAGTGGTCAACGCATCATGGATGAAGATACATGTCTCAAGGTTGCAGTTGCATTGAAACTGAATAATCCGCTCGAAGTATTAATGGCAGCAGGGACGGACAGGGCGAAGAAATCAGGGAAGAAATCGATCTGGTCTTACTTCACCCGCAAACAGGGTAAAGCAGTATTCCAGTAATGATGTGCCGCGATACGTGGCATCCGGTAGTGCTGTAACAGTAGTACACGGTTGATTGCACTAGCAGGTGCAATCAACCGCTTTTTGCATCTGACTTACTAGAATGCGTAACCCACGCCTGCGCTAATCGTTGTATAGCGCGTCCGGCTATCCGGTTCCCAGGTAACCGTGCCACCGACCGGATAATTGGCGCTGGCTCCGTATTTGAAGGCGGAGTAATTGATGCCCACATTTCCCCTGAATCTTTGTGTGAACGCGTAATCGGCCGACAAGCCCGCTCTATACAAGTTGGAGTTGGGGTGAAGAGGGAAAACGGAAAAAATCAGGCGCTAAGACATAATGAGGGGTCGAGGTGCAGCGGAACGGCAAACCAGGTTAAGGCCACTCCTGACTTTTTCGTTGCTTGCTGGGTTATGCAGTGGCCGCAGCCAGCCCTTGGCTACTGCTTCCAACACAGAGTAGGAATACTGGCCAAGCATGTTGATGTGCTCATGCAGTAACGGCGGCAGCCTGGCCATGTCATCATCTCGAACATCAGAGCTGACATAAAACAGCAGCGGTATCCCAGTGCTCAGCGAGAGCCGAAGAAGCTGTCGATTTTCTCGGTTAGTGTTGCGCGCGAAAGCTCACCCATATGCCGCTTGTATAGCCGGCCTTGAGCATCATAGAACAGCGTTGTGGGGTAACCAGACGAACCAGTTCGGGCACTTACCTGCTTGGCCGGATCGAGAACGATATTTGGCATTTGTAACCCATTCGCGTCGAGGTAGCTTTGTACGGTTGCTGCTGATTCTCCTTGATTCGCAAACACGAAGTGGATTTCTGGATGGGCTAGCTGTGCAGCCTTTAATACAGGCATCTCACGTCGGCACGGCGGACACCAAGTTGCCCAAAGATTGATAATCAAGGGGCGGCCCACAAAGGCACTGAGCGGCACAGTTGTGTTGTCGAGGCGGCGTACCTCAATTGTCGGGACAGGCACACCCACCGGCGTAAGGGCATGATTCAGCGCACTTCCTCCGAAAAAGACAAAGCAACCCGTCAAGGTTGCAGTCAGAAGCGGCCTACGTAGTGTCGTCGAGCGCCGTGACAATTCCATGCCAACCAAAACGGCCGTCGCGAAACCGGCCAGGTTGTCGAAGCCTCCATCACGAAAGTCGATGATCGACAATGGAGCATTGGAATAAATCTCATGATGTCTTAATACGAAGATCGAGCGTCCGGCGAGGAAACCGAACACGATCATCTTCCAAAGAACGGGGCCCGGATCGACACCGCGCCTCGTGCGGAACCACGCGGCAACAGAATGGGCAAGCGTTATGCCTGCTAAGAGTAGTGCTACTTGTACAGGGACGACGAGCGGCCCAAATCGTACAGCATCCAAAAAGTGGCTCCCTGAATCGAAATTTGTGAACTTTAACTTGCAGTTCTAGTTGCGAATGAACATCTATTTGGCCGTGACTTGCCTGACGAAGCTGGCGAAATCAGCGGAACCCTGAAGGTTGAACCCCATGGTTTGCGCTTCCTCGAACGTGCGTTCCGCTGTCCACCCATTCTGCTTTGCACGACTAAGCGCGAGCAGCAACGCGGCCCTCGTGCCAGTGGCGCAATGCAGTAAATGCGGCCCTTGTGTTCTCTGCATTACTTGACTTAACTCGTCAATCTGCTGCTCTGACAGGGCTGTCTTGTTGACTGGTACATTGAAGTAATCCAGTCCACTGTTCCTGACCAACTCGGCGTTCGAGGTGGCCGTTTCCCCAGGCGTACGCATGTCAATTACGGTGTGAATGCCTTGCTGCTTCGCCTCCACCAAATCCTGCCCCGAAGGCTGGGGACCGATGAACAGGCCATCCCCTATTTGCTTGAAGTTTGTCATTTCAATTTCTCCGTTGGTTAGCGGCACGTCAGCCCTGCGGGCTCTGGGTCATCTGGCGGCAATAGCTGGCCAAGTTCTCTGG
This sequence comes from Herminiimonas contaminans, assembly GCF_015645465.1. GTDB lineage: Bacteria > Pseudomonadota > Gammaproteobacteria > Burkholderiales > Burkholderiaceae_D > Oxalicibacterium > Oxalicibacterium contaminans. The sequence continues at coordinate 123,094 of NZ_JADOEL010000011.1, forward strand.
CAGGTCTGGGGGACAGACGCCACATTGCTTATTCCCCGGGACAGCGTAGTCAATGAACTTAGGGTATGGAAGGTTCAGCTTGGCCATGATGTCCCTGAACTCTTCGAGCGTCTTTTCCCCGCCCAGGCGGGGATTACGCTTCTTTTCCTGCGCGATCGAGGAGACAAAACGCTGCTGGTAGTCGTGCGCCGGGTAGACCAAGGTTTCGTCGGGCAAAGCAAACAGCTTCTCTCGCACGCTTTTGTAGAGCGCATCGGCATCACCGTTTTGAAAGTCAGTCCTGCCACACCCCTCGATAAGTAAGGCGTCGCCTGTGAATACGCGGTCATTTAAAAGATAGGCAAAGTGCCCGTCGGTATGGCCGGGGGTATGCAGGGGCTGCAAAGTAATACCCCCGACCTGAAATGGCCTGCCTTCTTCGATGCCGACATCGGCACATGACAACTGATCGTAGGCAGGCGCGGCAATCTTGCTACCCACGGCACGCTTCATTTCCAAAGCTGCGGTGATGTGGTCGGCATGGATATGGGTATCGACCGTGTAAGCCAAGGTCAGACCTAACCTGTGCACCTCGGCCAGATCCCGATCCATGGTCGCAATCACGGGATCGATGAGGACTGCCTGTCCCGTGTCCTCGTCCCCCAGCAGATAGGTATAAGTGCTCGACAGGGGTTCGTACAGTTGTCTAAAAATCATGGGCGCTCCTTAATAGTCGTCGTGATCAGAGTTCGACACATGGATCATCGTCTCTACGTTTAATATATTATGTTATGGTATAATGTTCGTGTAAAGTGTTACTTTTAAACGGATCTACGTGGCCATGCCAAAGCAAATTGATTTAGTGAAACTGCATGCCGCAGCTGGGGAGGCTAGCAAGCTTCTGAAGGTACTGTCCAACCCCGACCGTATGCTCTTGCTATGCCAGATGACGCAGGGCGAGTTCTCGGTCAAAGAGCTGGAAACCATCACTGGGATCTTGCAGCCTACGCTTTCACAGCAGCTGACCGTGCTCCGCGAAGAGCGACTAGTGAATACGCGCCGTGAGGGCAAGCAGATCTTCTACAGCATCTCCAGTAGTGAGGCACTGGCAGTGCTACAGGTGTTGTACCAACTTTACTGCCCAACGTAATAGGAGGCTGTAATGATGATTGACTGGAACAATTTCACGCCCTGGACGTCGCTGGCGGGTGGGCTGATGATCGGAATAGCCACGGCACTGTTCTTGGTATTTAACGGAAGAATTGCGGGCATCAGTGGCATCGTGGGTGGCCTGTTAACGCCCGCAAGGGGCGATATCGCCTGGCGTCTTGCGTTCGTGGGCGGCCTAGTGCTTTCTCCTCTCGTGTTTTCAAGCATCGCTCCCCTGCCCCAAGTGCACATCGAGGCCGGTTACCCGGTCTTGATCCTGGCCGGACTGCTGGTAGGGATCGGTACCCGTTACGGTTCGGGCTGCACTAGCGGACATGGCGTGTGCGGGCTGTCGCGTCGCTCCCCGCGTTCGATGGTGGCTACCGTAGCCTTTATGTCCGCCGGATTCGTGACCGTCTACGTTGTTCGCCATCTTGTCGGCTAAGGGAGCAAAAATGAAAATCTTCATGTCGCTGTTGGTCGGCCTGTTGTTCGGCTTGGGGCTTATTTTGTCCGGCATGAGCGACCCCGCGAAGGTGCTCGGCTTTTTGGACCTGGCCGGAAACTGGGACCCGTCGCTTGCGTTCGTGATGGGCGGCGCTGTAGTCGTCGGCGCGCTGGTGTTTCCGTTCGCGGCCAAACGTCCGAGATCGATCCTGGGCGACGCCATGCGCTTGCCGACGGCTACGCAAATTGACCGCCGTCTCGTGCTCGGCGGACTCGCGTTCGGCGTCGGCTGGGGCCTGGCCGGCTATTGTCCCGGTCCTGCGCTCGCATCGCTCGCACAAGGCGGCGCCAAACCCTTGCTGTTCTTCATCGCCATGCTGGTCGGAATGGCGTTGTTTGAACTGCTCGAACGAGCAAAAGCCAAAGCCGCATCACCGGCCGCGTAACCGGGGCTGTGATGATTACGGGTCTTCTCTTGGGGGCGGTGGTAGGTATTGTCATGGGTCTGACAGGAGCTGGGGGAGGCATTCTCGCGGTCCCACTTCTTGTCTTCGGCATGCACTTAACGATCGCCGAAGCCGGCCCCGTTGGCCTGCTCGCCGTCGGTGTTTCTGCCGCAGCAGGTGCTTTGATGGGCTTAAAGGCTGGGATTGTGCGCTACCGCGCGACCGTGCTCATTGCCGGCACTGGCATCCTGCTCGCGCCACTCGGTGTATGGTTGGCTCACCGTTTGGACACGCGACTGCTCAGCCTGTTGTTTGCCGCTATTCTCGCCTGGGTCGCATATAAAACCTTCCGTGAAATCGTCGGCCGCAGTGTCGAGTCCACCTCTCTTACTCTGGATCGACCCTGCATTCGGGACGACATGAGTGGACGGTTTATCTGGACGAGCAAGTGCGCCGGCGCCTTATCGATCGCAGGTGCCATTGCGGGCATTCTGTCCGGTTTGCTCGGGGTAGGCGGCGGGTTCGTCATGGTGCCGGCCTTGCAGCGTTTCACGGATTTAGCGGTGCAATCGGTCGTCGCTACCTCGCTCGGTGTTATCGCACTTGTTTCGCTAACTGGCGTAGCGGCCAGCCTATCTACAGGAAAATTTCCCCTTGGTGTCGCGCTCCCGTTCGCAGCAGGAAGCATAGTCGGGATGGGAGTCGGCAGTGTGCTCACCTCGCGGCTTCCGCAAAAGTATCTGAAAGCTGCTTTCGGGGTGATATGTCTCGGGGTCGCTGCAATGATGACTTTTAAATCACTGTAGAGGAAACGATCGATAACACAACCCATATGCTCCTGCTGGCTCTCTTGGCCAGAGAATCACTCGTTCGTAGAACAGCATTAAGAAACCCCGTTCGCATTTTCGCCGTCACCTAAGCATGTGAGCTTAGGCTACACCCCAATTAGGCGTCAGGAGGGCCCTGCAAAATGCGTCAGGATAGAGTCATATAAACATTTTATTGACACCTGACCGGAAGGCTCATAGATTTCAGCCTGACATTCACAACAAGGAGGTTCCTTGAAGGGCCAACGAATCGGTTACGTCAGGGTCAGTAGTTTCGACCAGAACCCGGACCGGCAGCTCGAACATGCACAAGTCGACAGGGTATTCACCGACAAGGCATCGGGCAAAGACACTCAACGGCCGCAGCTGGAAGCGCTGCTGGGCTTCGTGCGCGAGGGGGATACCGTGGTCGTGCACAGTATGGACCGCTTGGCCCGCAACCTGGATGACCTCCGGCGCCTTGTGCAGAGCCTGACCAGGCGCGGCGTACGCATCGAGTTCGCCAAGGAGTGTTTGGCCTTTACCGGTGAGGACTCGCCAATGGCGAACCTGATGCTGTCGGTCATGGGCGCCTTTGCCGAGTTCGAGCGCGCCCTGATCCGTGAACGGCAGCGCGAGGGGATCGCGCTGGCCAAGCAACGTGGGGCCTACCGTGGCCGCAAAAAAGCGCTCGCGCCCGAGCGTGTGACTGAGCTACGCACTCGGGTCGCCGCCGGCGAGCCGAAAGCGGTCGTGGCCCGCGACCTTGGCATCAGTCGAGAAACCCTCTACCAGTACCTAAAAACGCGCACCGTATGAACGTTCATGCACTCATGATCGGACAGCCCTGAGCCCGGATTCTCTGCTCCATGTGCTTCTCTTTCATCAGATTTCCAAGAAATCGAACAAATGCCACGCCGCTCACTGCTTTCCGATACTGAACGCGACAGCCTGCTCGTGTTGCCCGAAAGTCAGGATGATCTGATCCAACAATATAGCTTCACGGACGCCGACCTGGCGTTGATCCGGCAACGCCGTGGCGCCGCAAACCGCCTCGGCTTCGCCGTGCAGATGTGCCTGCTGCGCTACCCTGGCTACGCGTTGGCCAGCGACACCATGCTGCCAGATCCTGTGATCCATTGGGTTGCCAAGCAGGTGCGCGGCGACGCCGGCGCCTGGCCGGAATATGGCGGACGGGAGAAAACGCGCAACGAGCACCTGCACGAGCTGCGCGCTTACCTCGGGCTGTCCGTGTTTGGCCTGCCTGATTTCCGCAAGCTGGTACACAGCCTGGCTGACCTCGCCATGCAGACCGACAAGGCCATGATCCTGGCTGCGCATTCCCTCGAAACGCTGCGCCAGAAGCGCATCATTCTGCCGGCGTTGACCGTCATCGAGCGCGCCTGCGCCGAGGCCGTGACGAGGGCGAACCGGCGGCTCTATCGCACGTTGATCGAGCCGCTGGAGCGCCACCACAAGCGCTCCCTGGACAACCTGCTCAACGTCGCGCCTGACATGAGCATTACCTGGCTCGTGTGGCTCCGCCAGTCGCCGCTCAAGCCCAATTCCCGCTACATGCGCGAGCACATCGAACGCCTCAAAGTGTTCCAGTCGCTCGCCCTGCCGGACGGGCTGGGCCGCCAAATCCACCAGAACCGGCTGCTGAAGATGGCCCGCGAAGGCGCGCAGATGACGCCGCGCGACCTGGCCAAGTTCGAGGATGAGCGACGCTACGCGACGCTGGCGGCGCTGGCCATCGAGGGCATGGCCACCGTGACGGACGAACTGGTCGACCTGCACGACCGAATCATGATCAAGCTGTTCAGCGCCGCCAAGAACAAGCATCAGCAGGACTTCCAGAAGCAGGGCAAGGCGATCAACGACAAGGTGCGGCTGTATTCGAAGGTCGGCCGAGCACTGGTTGAAGCCAAGGAATCGGGCGGCGACCCATACGCCGCGATCGAGGCGATCCTTCCATGGTCTGAGTTCGCGCTGAGCGTCACCGAGGCCGGCCAGCTGGCGCAGCCCGAGTCGTTCGACCACCTGTCGCTGGTCGGCGACCAATACAGCACGCTGCGCCGCTATACACCCGAGTTCCTGGATGGGCTCAAGCTGAAGGCGGCGCCGGCCGCGCAAGCGGTGCTCGACGCAATCGACGTGCTGCGCGAAATGAATATGACCGGCGCGCGCAAGGTGCCCGACGACGCACCAATCACTTTCGTCAAGGCGCGCTGGAAGCCGCTCGTCATTACCGACGAGGGGCTTGACCGCCGTTTCTACGAAATCTGCGTGCTGTCGGAGTTGAAGAATTCGCTGCGGTCCGGCGATATCTGGGTCCAGGGATCGCGCCAGTTCCGCGACTTCGAGGAATACCTGCTGCCGACGGCGAAATTCGGCGCCATGAAGACAGCGTGCGAACTGCCGATCGCGGTCAACCAGGACTGTGACCAATACCTGCATAACCGCTTGTTGCTGCTCGAACAGCAACTGGCCAAGGTCAACCACCTGGCGCTGACCAATGAACTGCCCGACGCGATTATCACCGAAACCGGACTGCGGATCAGCCCGCAGGATGCCGTGGTTCCGGAAGAGGCCCAGGCGCTGATCGACATCACCGGCGGCCTGCTGCCTCGTATCAAGATCACGGAGCTGCTGATGGACGTGGACGACTGGACCGGATTCACCCGCCATTTCGTCCACCTCAAGAGCGGCGAACAGGCCAAAGACCGCACGCTGCTGTTGTCGGCGATCCTGGCCGACGCGATCAATCTCGGCCTGACCAAGATGGCGGAATCCAGCCCGGGGGCGACCTATGCGAAGCTGTCCTGGTTGCAGGCCTGGCACATCCGGGACGAGACATATTCGGCGGGCCTGGCCGATCTCGTCAACGCCCAGTTCAAGCATGCGTTCGCTGAGAACTGGGGCGACGGCACGACGTCCTCGTCGGACGGCCAGCGCTTCCGCGCCGGCGGACGGGCGGAGAGTACGGGCCACATCAACCCGAAATACGGCGCCGAGCCGGGCAAGCTGTTCTACACCCACATCTCGGACCAATACGCCCCTTTCAGCACCAGGGTGGTCAACGTCGGCGTTCGCGATTCAACCTATGTGCTGGACGGCCTGCTGTACCATGAATCGGATCTGCGCATTGAGGAGCACTACACTGACACTGCCGGGTTCACGGACCACGTGTTCGCGCTGATGCACTTGCTCGGGTTCCGCTTCGCGCCACGCATCCGCGACCTGGGCGACACCAAGCTGTACGTGCCCGGCAAGGTAGCGGACCACCCGGCACTCCGCTCCATGATCGGCGGTAGTTTGAACATCAAGCACCTGCGCGCTCATTGGGACGACGTGCTGCGCCTGGCCGCCTCGATCAAGCATGGGACCGTCACGGCCTCCCTCATGCTGCGCAAGCTCGGCAGCTACCCGCGGCAAAATGGCTTGGCGATCGCGCTGCGCGAGCTGGGCAGGATCGAACGCACGTTGTTCATCTTGGACTGGCTCCAGAACGTCGAGCTGCGCCGCCGCGTGCACGCCGGTTTGAACAAAGGGGAGGCGCGCAACGCGCTGGCCAGGGCGGTCTTCATTCATCGGTTGGGCGAAATCCGCGACCGGACATTCGAGCAACAACGGTACCGCGCCAGCGGCCTGAACCTGGTGACAGCCGCCATCGTGCTGTGGGATACGGTCTATCTGGAGAGGGCAACGCAGGCCTTGCGCGAGTCGGGCAAGCTCCCCGATGCCCGCCTGCTGCAATTCTTGTCGCCCTTGGGCTGGGAGCACATCAACCTGACCGGGGATTACGTCTGGAGGCAGAACCGGAAGGTCGATGAGGGGAAATACCGGCCGCTGCGGGACTTCAAGGAGCGGTGATAGGGCTTAGCGCCCGATTTTTTCCGTTTTCCCTGTTCGCCCCGAGTTGCCCAATCCGCCAGAAAAGCCCAGCGGACCGTTCACGCTAATGTCTGAACTGAAAGTCCGACCTATCAAAGCATTGGCACTCAGCACCAGGCGCGGCATAGGTGTGTATTGGGCGAGGGCGCCGATACCGTAGTAATTATTGGTATAGGTTTCACCCTGATTGACACCACGTTTCCATTCATGACGGCCGACTTCAAGGAAGGGAGTGAACATGCTGCTTTGGTTCACGCTAAAGCCTTTGCCCCAGCGCAGACTGTAGTCAGTCAGGGTCGCATCATTTTCCTGTACGGCCGAGCCGAATACGCCACCAGTCAAGCGTGAACCGGTATAGTCGGTATGTCCTTTATTCCGGCTGTATTGGAACTGCAAATAGTCATTCCCAAACAGCCAATCCTTCATTACAGAAGCCGACACCGCAAAGCCAGGGACCCAGCCTTTTTCTGTATTCAAGGTGCCGACAGTGGTGCCAAAGCGGCCGTCGTTGATTTCCCTGTAGTCAACATAGCTGGAAATGCCTTGTATCCCGATCTGATTATTCGATGATTTGATTTCCTGGATTTGCGCGAGGGCGCTGATGCAGGAGACGGATGAGGCTACAAAAACGATTGCTTTGCAGATATTCATGGCGGTCCCCGGTTGGCTGAGTACGCAGACTTACACTTGTTCCCTGAATAACAGTTAAGCACAAAATGCTGGCTATTGCTATCGTTTCGCGATCTTAATGTTTAACATGTCTTTTGATATGTATGCCATTGATTTTATTTAACTAAATGAGTATTTATATGCACTTCGACTTCTTTATCTGTTGGAAGTGAACGACATTGTCTTTAACTATGCCTAGTTTCAACTTTTGCCTACCGAATCCCATTTGACGCATCCTTAAATCTAACTCCATGCGCCGTAGTCGCAACAGCTCTGGAGCCCAGAACGGTATTTTTCTGCTGCCATTGAGCCATTGAACAACGGTTTTCTCTGATCGTTTCAACTGCCTGGCAATTTCTTTCGTGGATACACCCTGTGTGTAGTATTGAAGTTCTGTGGGGTTGCCATACCGAGTATTTGAATAACGCATTAAAGTCCTCGAAGATAAAGAGAGTAAGAAGTTGGGCTAGCCAGTTTGCTACTGGCATTCTGTAAATGGGCCGCGCATCGATTCTCTGCGTTTACCAAACATTGGAATAACTTCGTATAATTTATAACTTGGAAAGGGGTGAAGCAGAGAGCCCTTTACCTCTTATCACACGCCTGAAGAACTAAGCTGGGCGCGGGCTGTAGCGTGATAAGAGGTTTTCAAAATTTCCTGAAATTTTCTCAACAACGACCGTTGCAGCCGCTGCCGAAGCAATAGCAAATTGCGTCGAAATACGTTCCCAATAAGCCCGTTTTGCGGGGTTCTTTTCGCGGTCTTTGTGCACAGCTGCAAACGCAATATGTGGCTCTATTTTTGCCATATCCGCGAGCATCATAATTTCCGCTTCGTCAGCTGGCCGAGCGCCAGAACGAAGGTCGGAAATGCGTCCGCCCTTTACGCCAAGCCGTTGAGCAAGTGCATAGTCACTTGTCAATCCCTGCTGTTGCTTGGCTGCATCAAGTAGTCCGATTTGATCCATAAAACCTCCTTTTTCGCCACTTTACAGCATCGACCTCGTTTGACAATGACCTCATTTGAGGATTACGGTTCGCTCAATCCTCGTTTGAGGACTAATCAACTAAGGAGCGAAACATGTCAATCAAGATCGTGGTGGAAGAAGTCAATGTAGATACAAAAACCGGAGTTGGCGCAAAAGGGCCGTGGCGCAGGTAGTGTCAGAAATTCTGTGTGTGAAGGTCGGTTAAAAAATTCTAGTGCAATGCGTTGGTGAAGCGTTCGCCGAACAGAATGGCAAACTGATTGGCCGCCTGCTTCCACGTCACCGGAGGCATC
>NZ_JADOEL010000012.1 GCF_015645465.1 Herminiimonas contaminans
AAGCACTTGGTCAACAGCATCTCGTTTGAATGATTCGGGATAAGTACGTCTGGTCTTGGTCATAAACATAACTCCTGGGTGGCATTATCCACCTTAAGTTAGTGTCCACCTAGACCGGGACAGACCAAACATCAGCATGCGCGTGAGGCACTAGAACATTACCGGCAATCAGTGAAAGAACAACGCGACCAGGATCAACGTCGACATGAGCAACAGATCCAGCAGTTGCAGGCAGAGATGCGCAAACTGCAACAAAGTTTGGTAGTCAAGCAGGACGAGGTAACTCGCTTAAATCAAGACGGAGTTCGCCTAGTAGCAGACTTGTCACATGCTCGAAAATCAGCCTATGAACAACAGACTTATGGACGGCAACTAGAGCAAAAACTGGAAGCACTACCAGTTATCCAGCAGCAGCACTATGCTCTTGTGAGTAAGCTAGAGGAGAAAGATCAGCGACTCAAGGAGCTCACGACTCAGATATCGCTGCCACCAGTCCGATAGTGCGTCTCACCTAAGCACATCTAGTCTAGTGCTTATGCCTGTGATGAATATCAGGGAAATGTTCGTGGCTGTGAGTTAATTCTTCGTGCTCATGCGGATGAACATGTGGCTCATTATCATCCCACGGAAAATTATGCTCATGTTGATGATGCGCGTCGTGGCGATGCGAATGTGCATGAGACAAAGGTAAATGGGTGTGTTGATGGCCATGCGTTTCAGTTAAGTGCAACCAAATGCCCATTCCCATCAATGCTGAGGCAATCCAAAATACCGTACTAGGTGTTTCACCCAAAATTAATAACGAAACAACTGCACCTACAAACGGCGCAGCGGAAAAATAAGCCCCCGTCCGAGCCGTGCCGAGATGTCTAAGCGAAAGTACAAACATGACCAAGCTCAAGCCGTAGCCACAAAATCCGACAAGGCCTGCGCTTGCTATGGATGTGATTGCTGGCACGGAGTAACCCAAAGCCAATGCAATCGATAGATTTACCGACCCAGCAACTAAACCTTTAATTCCGGCGATTTGTACTGCATCGCTTGCCGAGACTTTTCTGGTTAGATTATTGTCAATAGCCCAGCATAAGCAGGCTGCAACGATAGCAAGAGCACCCCAGGGAATTTCCAATTCTGGACGCTCATCCCACGACAACAAAATGCCAGCGATCACGATTAATACCATGCCGGCGAAAATACGACGATCGAAGTTCTCTTTGAAGACAAACCATGCCAGTAAGGCTGTCAGCACACCTTCAATATTCAGTAATAACGATGCAGACGATGCAGGAGTGAGCGTTAGACCAATCATCAAAAGCACTGGACCAGCAATACCACCAGTCAAAATTGCTCCGCCCAGCCAAGGTAAATCAGACTTAGTAAGACGATCCCCTGAAGTCTTTTCCCCTCTTGAGAATAGGGAGCGCAAGGCGTACCAAGTGAGCAAACCAAGTCCACTTCCGAGATAAAGCAATCCCGCAAGCATGACTGGCGCCATCTGTCCGACAAGTATTTTGGAAAAAGGTGTACTAGCACCAAACAATGTGGCTGCCAACAGCGCGTAAACAACTCCTCTGTGCATTCTGTTCTCCACCTTACTACCTATTCCGCTACCTTATTTCATCACGGATGGTGACTGATAGCAATATCAGGCCGATACTTCAAAATTTGAGATAACCGGCGCTAGCGATCAGCTAGCACCAGTTTAATAAAAAACACTATAGTGATTCGATTCGTGTTTCTAATTTCGCGCTATCATTGAAACGACGCCGACGCAGTACCAACCCTGTAATGGCAGGCAAAACGAACAATGTCAAAATAGTGGAAGTAATCAGCCCACCAATAACCACAGTAGCTAGCGGTTTTTGTACCTCAGCACCGGTACCTGCGAGCACCAGCACGCCTAGCCCGGCATTGATAAATGGCCATGGACGAGCAACTGCTCGTCGCAACCAAGGCTCGTAGCGTGACTTAGTTACGGTGATGATTTTGACTTCCTTCTCTGAGACCGGTCCACTCATCAATACCGCGATCAAAGCTGGCACGAACGTAAGCGACAAAACGAAGGCAGAAACTAAAGCTAACATCAACGTTATGACCATCGGCGAAAACATCTTACCTTCCACACCTTGGAACGTTAGGCATGGCAAGAACACGAGAAATATCACTAACTGACCGTATATGGTGGGGCGCAGCATTTCACGCGACGACGCGACCACTTCTTCAAGCCGCTCCTTCAGTACTAAGGTGCGCCCTTCCCGATGCTGTCGCTCTGCTAGCCGCCGTAGCGAATTTTCGACGATGATGACCGCACCATCGATGATCAGGCCAAAATCCAACGCTCCCAAACTCATCAGGTTGCCGGAAATATGCAACGAGTTCATACCGATAGCACTCATCAACAACGATAGCGGGATCACAAGCGCCGCAATCATCGCAGCTCGCCAATTACCTAGCAAAGCGAACAGGACGACGACGACCAATAGCGCGCCTTCAGTAAGATTTTTTGCTACGGTGTTTATGGTCGCTCCCACTAGTTGTGAGCGGTCCAAGGTCGGCACCACGGCGATTCCTGCCGGAAGGATTCGACCAATCTCCTTGAGCTTGTCACCGACTGCAGCGGCCACAGTACGACTGTTTGCGCCTACCAGCATCAATGCGCTACCAACCACTGTTTCATAACCATCTCGGCTGGCCACGCCTGTACGCAATTCGCCCCCGATGTTGACTTTAGTAATTTGTCCGACCGTGATTGGCACGCCGTTGCGGGATGTGACCACAGCGCGAGTCAACTCGTCTTGAGTACGTACACGGCCATCAGCGCGCACCAGATATGATTCGCCCGACCGGCGAATATAATTGGCACCTACTGAAACGTTGGCTTCTTCAAGCGCAGTACCCAGCTCTGCAAATGAAATACCGTAAGCAGCCATCTTGGCAGGATCGGCTTCGACGACGTATTGCTTGACATAGCCACCCAACGAATCGACATCTGCCACTCCTGGCGTAGTGCGCAATTGCGGTCGCACAATCCAGTCCTGTACCGTACGCAGATACGCTTGTTTGGCCACGTTATCTCGCAGACGCTCTCCCTGTTCGGTAAGAAAACTGCCGTCGGACTGCCAGCCAGGCTTACCATCCTTGACCGGCGCTCCTTTTCCTTCTGGATGGGTGTACTCAACACTGTAATGAAACACTTCGCCTAAGCCGGTGGAAACAGGCCCCATTTGTGGTGTGACACCTTCAGGCAGATCTTGTCGTGCTCTTACCAATCGCTCTGTCACCTGCTGACGCATAAAGTATAAGTTCGCGCTCTCCTTAAAGATCGCGGTGACTTGGCTGAAGCCGTTGCGTGAGATGGAGCGCACGTTTTCCACTCCGTCTAGCCCTGCTAGTGCCGTCTCAATAGGGAAAGTTACACGCTTTTCGATTTCGACCGGAGTCAAACTTGGGACCAGCGTGTTGATTTGTACCTGCTTATTCGTGATATCCGGCGTAACATCAATCGGCAACAAATTGAGTTGCCAAGCGCCAGCCATTGCGACAACCAGAGTGATGAATAGAACTAGCCAACGAGACCGAACCGAACTGGTAATGAGAGATTCCATCATCATTCTTCCTTAGCACTCTTGATCATGTCAGCCTTCACTAGGAAAGCATTGCGAGTGGCGACCATTTCGCCGGCGCTAACACCAGAAATAATCTGTGCCACACCGCCACTCCTTGTGCCAACAAGAACTGGCTGCACGCGAAAGCCCTCCTTCGTGCGCACGAACAGTACGTCATGTCCGTTAACGTTTTGCACGGCATCCTCCGACACCACCAGGCCAGAAGCACCATTCTTGACATGAAGGCGCGCTTGCACGCCTTCGCCAACGATTAGTTCCCGTGTAGACGATGAAGGCGTCAGAACGACAATCGCGGTGCGCGTGCTACTACTGACTGTCGGCGTGACCGAGCGCACGGTAGCTTCAACAGAAGAACCGTTGGCAGCGAGAATTGTGGCATTGTCACCAGATGCGACACGTGTGACATCAGCAACAGGTAGTGAAGCTTCTATCAGTACTTTTCCATTTCCAGCAACGCGGAATAATTCCATCTGGGGCTGAACGAAGATGCCTAGCGTCACTGTCTGCGCTGTAATTTTGCCGCTGATGGGACTGACTACAGCGACCGACTTGCCGTCAGCGGTAACTTGCGCAGCTTTAGCCACGGAAGTCGCGCGAAGCGCCTCGCTCTCTGCAACAGTCAGAGCCGATTGTGCCGCCTCCATCTCTTGGCGCGGCGTCACACCTTGCTCGAACAAACTATATTCGCGTGCATAGTTCTTGCGAGCTAGATCAACTCTGGCAATCGCCACATTACGATCAGCGTTCATGGCCGCCGCTTCGAGAGAACTGACCTGAGCCAAAGTTTCGCCAGCACGCACGGTGTCGCCTAACTGGCGACTAACCTGCGTCACATTGCCAGAAGCGCGCGCCATGATCACGGCCTCACTATTTGGTGCTGCTACTACAGTGCCAGCAGTAAGGATTTCTGCTTCCAAACCTCCACTTCCGATCGCCTCAACGGTAATTTTGGAAACGGACAGATATTCGGCAGGAATTTTGACCTCATCGCCACTGTCACTGGTAGCTGGTGGGGCAACAGGTGCAGACACGGTCTCTACATTACTTTGCGCAACAGTCGGCGCATCATGCTTGGCCAGCCAATTAGCAGTGCCAAATCCCAGAGCTGCGGTAACTGCTGTCAGACTAACGACAACCGGCCAGCCCAACTGCAAACGTTGTTGTTGCTTCATGGTGCTTCTCCAAATACGTTACGGCCTTCGGCCAATGAGAGGGTGGCCGTGCTGATTTCTCTCCATCGCTTGTTCGAACACGATCTGGCAGACGGCAGCCTCGAGCAATGGCTACTGGTTCCGCGTACGCTGATCGGTCTGGTCGCAACCAAGATAGCCGCACATTGGCTGATTGCCTGTTTGCCGCTGATCCTGGTGGCACCGTTGCTGGCTTTGCAATACGGGCTTTCCAACGACGCGACACTTTGTTTGCTCATCACCCTGCTGCTCGGCACGCCGACCCTGGCCTTGCTTGGCGCACTCGGTGCGGCGCTCACACTGGGCATGCGCGGCCAGGTCTTGCAGGCCTTGATCGTACTGCCTATGAGTATTCCGCCGCTGGTGTTTGCCTGCTCTGCAGTGTCCGCCAGTCAGCAAGGTTTACCGGCCGGGCCTGCGTTGAATTTGCTCGGTGCCTGCCTGTCGCTGGCGACTTTTCTTTGTCCATGGGCCACCGCTGCGGCCTTGCGCCTGGCATTGGAATGATGAAATGAATATTTCACCTGCCTCCCCTACCACTGCACCACATATCGCGCGTAACTGGCGTAGCCTCGCTTCGCCCCGCATCTTTTATCCATTTGCTGGCAAGCTCATCCCATGGTTTATCGCCATCGCCGTGATCACCTCCGTAGCTGGTTTATGGATAGGCTTCTTTGTTGCGCCAACGGATCATCAACAAGGTGAGGTCTACCGCATCATTTTCCTGCACGTGCCTGCAGCGTGGATGTCGATGTTTCTGTACTTGCTGGCTGCCACGCATGCAGGCATAGGCCTGGTATTCGGTACACGCCTGTCACCGTTAATGGCGCGTGCATTGGCACCGACCGGTGCGCTGTTCACCGTGATTGCACTATGGACCGGTGCAGCCTGGGGCAAGCCGACCTGGGGTGCATGGTGGGTGTGGGATGCACGCCTCACCTCAGAATTGATTTTGCTATTCCTTTACTTGGGTTACCTCGGATTGGTATCCGCGATCGAGGATCCACGCAGAGCCGATAATGCCGGTGCGATTGTGCTGTTAGCAGGTGTGGTCAACGTCCCCATTATCTATTTCTCGGTACAGTGGTGGAGTACGCTGCATCAGGGAGCAACCATACGGTTTGATGCAGCACCCAGCATGACTCAAGCGATGCTGGCTGCCATGCTGCTGATGGCCGTAGCCTGCTGGGCCTATAGCGTCGCCGTTGCACTGGCGCGGGTACGCTGCCTGATCACTGAGCGCGCTGCACTGGAGAGAACGTGATGAACCATACTTTCTACCTGTCCCTAGCCTACGGTGTCGGCGCAGTGTTACTGCTGCTTGAAATCATTTTATTGCGTCGCCGTTACCGTCGTGCCCGCAAGTTGCAGCAAGGCGAGCAAGTATGACACCACGCAAACGACGCCTTGCTTTCATTGCACTCGGGCTCGCTGCGGTATCGATCACGATTGCACTGGTACTCAATGCCTTGAATAGCAATGTGATGTTTTTTTATAGCCCAAGCCAGATACAGGCTGGTGAAGCGCCGCGCCAGACCAGTTTCAGATTGGGTGGCCTGGTCGAAACCGGTTCCTTGCGCCGTGGTGCGGATGGGCTGGATGTGCATTTCGTTGTGACCGATGGTGCTTACAGTATTCCAGTTAGCTATCGTGGTTTGCTGCCGGATCTGTTCCGTGAAGGCAAAGGCGTGGTGGTCGCAGGCCACATGCATGATGGCACTGCATTCACCGCCACCGAAGTGCTGGCCAAGCACGACGAAAACTATATGCCGCCAGAAGCCGCCGCGGCCTTGAAGCAAGCACACGATGCCAAGGGAGTGAACCTGAAATGATGCCGGAAACCGGTCTATTCGCACTGATACTGGCACTGCTGGTCGCCGTGGTGCAGGCCATCCTGCCGCTGGCTGGTGCGCACTGGGGCATCGCTTCATGGATGCGCGTTGCGCGTCCTGCAGCTGCTCTACAGTGTCTGCTGGTCTGGCTGGCACTGGCCATCCTGGCATATGCTTTTCTGACGAATGATTTTTCTGTCCTGTATGTCGCATCCAATTCGCATACCGACCTCCCAGCCATCTACCGCTTTACTGCGGTATGGGGTGGCCATGAAGGTTCGATGTTGCTGTGGCAGGGATTGCTTTCAGCCTGGACGCTGGCGGTTGCTTTACGCAGCCGGCAATTACCGCAGGCATATGCCGCGCGTGTGCTTGGTGTCATGGGTGTGCTCAGTGTCGGTTTGCTGCTTTTCCTGCTGCTATTGTCCAATCCATTCGAACGCCTGATTCCGGTCGCGATCCAGGGTCGCGATCTCAATCCGCTGCTACAAGATCCCGGCATGGTGGTGCATCCGCCGCTGCTTTACATGGGCTATGTCGGCTTCTCGGTCGCATTTGCCTTCGCGATTGCGGCGCTGCTATCGGGCGAACTTAATGCTGCATGGGCACGCTGGTCGCGTCCCTGGACGCTGGCGGCATGGAGCTTTCTCACGCTCGGCATCCTGCTGGGTAGCGGCTGGGCTTATTACGTTCTGGGCTGGGGCGGCTGGTGGTTTTGGGATCCGGTGGAAAATGCGTCCTTCATGCCCTGGCTAGTCGGTACTGCCCTCATCCATTCGC
The DNA here is from genome assembly GCF_015645465.1 of Herminiimonas contaminans. Taxonomy (GTDB): domain Bacteria; phylum Pseudomonadota; class Gammaproteobacteria; order Burkholderiales; family Burkholderiaceae_D; genus Oxalicibacterium; species Oxalicibacterium contaminans. The sequence goes on from NZ_JADOEL010000012.1 coordinate 7,429, forward strand.
TGATTGTTACCGACCAGCGCGGTGCTTTCCGCAGCTGGACTGTGATGCTTGCGATTGCTGCTTTTTCGCTGAGTCTGCTGGGCACTTTCCTGGTTCGTTCCGGCGTGCTGACTTCGGTGCACGCCTTCGCCGTCGATCCGGGTCGCGGGCTTTACATCCTCTGCTTCATGGTGTTTGTGGTTGGTACTTCACTGCTGCTGTTCGCCTGGCGTGCGCCCCGTATCGGATTAGGCGGCTGGTTCTCTGTCCTCTCACGTGAATCACTGCTGCTGGTCAATAACGTGTTGTTCACTGCTGCAGCATTGGCGGTACTGACTGGCACACTTTATCCATTGCTGCTGGATGTGCTCGGCGGTGACAAGATCTCAGTCGGCCCACCCTACTTTGACGCTATTTTTGTTCCGTTGATGGTACCGGCGCTGATGCTGATGGGCGTAGGCCCGCTCGCGCGCTGGAAACGCAGCACCCTGCCCGACCTGAAACGACAGCTACGCTGGGCATTGGTCGCCAGTGGCATCAGCGCCTTATTGCTGGGCTTGCTGTTACCGGTCAGTGCGAGTGGCTGGACACCGATGTCGGCTTTCGGATTATTGCTGGCAACCTGGTGTGTCTGCAGCACGCTGGCACATGCGTGGCAGCGCCTGAGGGGCAATGGCGGTAATGCACCGCGCGTCTCGCGGCAACCGCTTAGCTGGTGGGGCATGTTGGCCGCGCATTTGGGTATAGGCATATTCGTCTTTGGCGCGACGCTGGCGACCAGCTTTGAAGTAAAGCGCGAGTTGAGCCTGTCCATGCATCAGGATGTCAGCGTTGGTGGCTACGACTTCCGCTTCGACAAACTGGAATTGGTTGCAGGTCCCAACTATGATGCGCAACGTGCGTCCATCAGCGTACAGCGCGATGGCAAACTGGTCGGCGTGTTGCAGCCGGAGAAACGGCTGTATCGTGCGCAGAATATGCCACTCAGCCAGTCTGCCATCGATAGCGGGCTGACGCGCGATCTGTTCGTCGCGTTGGGTGATGCAGTGAATGAAAAAACCTGGACCCTGCGCATCCAGGTCAAGCCTTTCATGAACTGGATCTGGGGCGGCTGCCTGCTGATGGCGCTCGGTGGTTTCCTGGCGCTGGCTGATCGTCGCTATCGTATCTACGCAGCGCGTCGCGCAAACCAGGCTACCGCCACCGCGCCGCTCAAAGCCGGAGGAATCGCCTGATGCGCTACATCCTCCCCCTCGTCGCATTCCTCATCCTGGCAGTAGTACTCGGCCTCGGTCTCCAACGTGATCCGCGCGCGCTGCCCTCGGCCTTGCTGGATAGACCGGCTCCAATGATAGAGCTGCCGTTATTGAATGAAGCACAGCGTCAGTTTGACTCCAGCAAATTGCAAGGGCAGGTCTGGCTGCTCAATGTATGGGCTTCATGGTGCGGTCCCTGCCGTGAAGAATTACCCGCACTGAAAGTGCTGGCAAGTCGCGACCAGGTTCCGCTGTACGGTTTGAATTACAAGGACGATACCGAGGAAGCCCGTTTGCTCCTGCAACAGGTTGGCAATCCTTATCTGGCATCGGCGGTCGACAGCAAAGGCCGCGTTGGTATGGACTATGGTGTGCAAGGCGTGCCCGAAACCTTTGTGATCGATGCTGGCGGACGCATACGTTATCGCCATGTGGGTCCGGTCACGGCTGAAGTATGGCGCGAAAAATTGCTGCCACTGGTGAGGTCCTTGCAATGAGAAAGCTGACTTTGCTCCTGAGCCTGCTGCTGGTGACGCCATTGTATGCGGTCGACCAGGCTGAACTCGATGCGCGCGAAGCACGCTTGGCGGCGCAGTTGCGTTGCGTAGTGTGCCAGAATCAGACCGTTGCGGAATCGAATGCACCGCTGGCGGCCGACATGCGTACCGAAATACGCAAGCAATTGGAAAATGGCAGTAGCGATCAGCAGGTCATCGATTTTTTTGAGCAGCGTTATGGCAGCTTCGTGCACTATCTCCCGCCATTCCGTCCTGCCACTTGGCTGCTCTGGGGAGCACCTTTCCTGTTTGGCCTGTGTGGACTGTTCCTGTTGTTCCGCGTACTGCGCCGCCGCAGCCGTGAGCCGCATGCTACGCCACTGACTGAAGAGCAACGCGCACAGGCTCGTCGTTTGTTGCATGAGGATGCACAACCATGAGGAGCATGGCATGAACGCATTGTGGCCCTTATGGGTAAGCGCGCTTGCACTATTGCTGCTGACTCTGGGTGGCTTGCTGTGGCCGCTATTGCGCGAGTCCAGTGAGACGGTTACTGGCAATCCGGGGGCAGATGTACGCCTGCGTCAGATCTATCGCACCCAGCTCGCAGAACTGGAACGCGAACACCAGCGCAAGTCATTGACAGATGATGACTATGCGCAAGCTGTCGTTGAACTGGAGCGACGCCTGCTGGAAGATCTGGACGGCATTCCTGCCCCTGTCCAGCTGGCAAAGGAAGGTGTATGGCGTAAACGCATGCCAGCGGCATTCCTGAGTGTGCTGCTACCTGCTGTTGCGTTTGTACTGTATCTTCAGGTCGGTGATCCGCGTGCTGCGGCCACGGTAGCCATGGGGACGCCGGATATCCACGCCAATACTGGTGCCGATGTAGAAGACATGGTGCGACGACTGGAAGAACGCTTGCGCGAGACGCCGGATAATCTCGAAGGCTGGATCGTGCTCGCCCGTTCACGTGAGGTACTGGAAGATTTTCCGGCAGCTACCGCTGCCTATCAGCGCGCGCTGGAACTGGCGGTGCAGCAGAAAACGCCACCAGCATTGCAAGCGCGTCTATATGCCGACATGGCCGATGCGATGGCGTCCGCGCGCGGCGGTGCATTGGATAAGCCGGTGCAAGCCGCACTCAACTCTGCGTTGCAACTGGATGCCGAGCAACCCAAGGCACTGGCACTCGCCGGTACCGCAGCCTTGCGTGAAGATGACCTCGCCGGGGCGCGGCAATATTGGCAGCGCTTGTTGAAATTACTGGAGCCTGATTCCGACATGGCCTTGCGTGTGCAAAACGATCTCGCGCGTCTGGAACCTGGCAAGCAAGACCAGGCACCAGCCGAAATCAAATCCCTGGCTGGGCTGACTGGAACCGTGCGTTTGGATCCTGCTTTACAGGACAGGGTTGAACCAGGCGATACCGTATTCATCGTGGCGCGTGCAGCGGAAACCGGTCGCATGCCAGTGGCGGTACTACGTCTGACTGCAGCACAATTGCCTGCGCAATTCAAACTCGATGATACGAATGCGATGACGCCTGATATGCCGCTGTCGCGTTTCGACGAACTGATGATAGAAGCACGTATCAGTCGTTCCGGCACCGCGCAGAGACAACCCGGCCAGCCTGTCAGCATCGTGCAGACCGTGCGGCGCGGCAGTGCTGGACTCACCTTGTTGATAGGGGCGATTGAGCCTTAACGATAGTCTGGAGAATCTGCTGGTGTTGAAACGGTCAGGACCTGTAATCAATCGTGATGTTCAGACCTTCAGAGCCCCACGAAATCCCCGCACTGCATAGTAGGACGATGCACCGTTGTGATAGATGAAGATGTGCCCGTAGCGAAAATCGGCGAATAAGGCACCACCAAGCTTGCGTATGTCGGCAGGTGTTTGTATCCAGCTCGATGTTTTGGCATCGATCGTAACGAACTTTTGCAGTTCGCGATACTGCTCTTCGGACAGCATCTCTATGCCCATATCCGCCGCCATATCCATTGCGCTGCCTGCCGGCACATGTTCCTTCCTGGTTTCGAGTGCTGCGCGGTCATAGCATATGCTGCGGCGTCCTTTAGGCGTTTCAGCGGCGCAATCATAAAAGACGTACTCATCCTTCTTTTTGCCATCGCTGATGACATCCGGTTCACCGCCGGTTCTTTCCATCTCGCTGAGCGACCATAGCTTGCCCGGATCGACATCCAGCCTGGCTACGACAGCAGGCCAACTCATGTCCTTGTGTCGGCGCATGTTTTCTTCGAAACGATGCTTGAGTGTTGCCAGCAGCTTGTCGCGCTCGGTAGTAGTTAAAGTCTGGGCTTTAGTCTTGGACATTTTGTCTTCATCTCCTCGCTCATACAGTCATTCCGGGATGAAAATATGGGAATAATCATACCCGGGTAATATGGCAGCATTGCATTTCCCTGGATAAATACTACGACCATGGCTAACAAACTCCCCGTACTGGAATACCTGCAAAAATCCCTGGCTGGCACGCTGCAGGATGGCGACACCACGCATATGCAGTACCCCACTCCGATTTCGCAAACACTGGGGATACGCATCGTTGAAGTTGGCCTCGGTACGGCCACAGTAGAGATAGATGCATCGCCGGATTTGCACGGCAATCAGCAGGCAACTGTTCACGGGGGCTTAATGTGTGAGCTGGCAGATGCGGCAATCGGAACCGCGCATTCAACGCTAATGGCAGAAGGTGAATCATTCGCCAGCATTGATTTAAAGATTAATTTCTTCCGTCCGGTCTGGGCCACCAGATTGCGCGCTACCGCCAAGCCGATACAAAGCGGGCGCACCATCACTCACTACACCTGCGAGATAGTGCGTGAAGATGGCAAGGCGGCTGCGACAGTGATCAGTTCTGTCATGACCTTGCGTGGGGAAAAAGCCCAGGGAAGATAAGGCTACTGCACCTGCCACCACGCTGGCAGCAAGTCCATCACATCCGGCCGCGCAAAGCGATCATCAATCAGGTGGATATAGCCACGGTCATCCTGCGTGCGGATGACGCGACCGGCAGCCTGCACCACTTTCTGCATGCCCGGATAGAGATAGGTGTAGTCATAGCCTTTGCCGAAAATCTGATCCATACGCACACGCATTTCTTCATTGATCGGATTCATTTGCGGCAAGCCTAAGGTAGCGACGAACGCACCGATCAGGCGCTCACCCGGCAAATCCACGCCTTCAGCAAACGCGCCACCGAGTACGGCAAAGCCTATGCCCTGCCCGCCATCAGTGAAACGCGCGAGAAAGTCCTGCTTTTCACTTTCACCCATGCCACGTGACTGCTGCCAGATCGTGACATCCGGATACAGTTCAGCAAATAAATCAAGGACCTGCTGCAGGTAATCAAAGCTGCTGAAGAATGCCAGGTAGTTGCCCGGCGTATGGCTGTACTGCGCAGCGATCAGCTTGGCGATAGGTGCCAGCGAGTGCGACCGGTGCTGGTAGCGGGTCGAGATGGTGCGCGCTATGCGTACGGATAATTGCTGCGCCATGAATGGTGACTCCACATCTATCCATGCCGTGTCGTCCGGCAGTCCCAGCATGTCGGAATAGAAATGATGCGGCCCCAGCGTGGCGGAGAATAAGGTGACAGTATGTGCAGTGGCGAAGCGTTGCTTGAGGAAAGGTGCCGGCACGATATTGCGTATGCACAGCGTCGCTTGCGGCTTGTTGCCGGACATGTCCGTGGTGATATCAAACATCGAATGCTCGCCAAACACCTCAGCCAGTTTGGAAAACTGCATCGCATCGAAGTAAAAGCGTTGCAGCTCCGGACTCACGCTATCCGGCTCATCCGTCATCAGATCGGTGATATCGGTACCGGCCTGCTGCAAGGCAAACAGGAATTTTTCCGCGATCGCGTGATACACCGCGTACTCGGCTTCCTGATTGCGATACAAGTCATTCCACTGTCGATTGACGCGATCCAGTACCGTCTTCAATGATTTGGGCGCTGACTTGCGCGCGTAGCGGAAGCTGCTTTGCGTCAGCTCGGCGCTATACATCTTGCGCGCACGCTCCACCATATTGTGTGCTTCATCCACCAGCACGGCGACACGCCAGTCATTCTCTACGGTCAGGCCATACAGCATCGCGCTGATGTCGAAGTAGTAGTTGTAATCCCCGACCACCACATCACTCCACCGCACCAACTCCTGGCTCAGGTAATACGGGCAGACCTGATGCGCGAGCGCGATGGCGCGCAAGGCTTGCTGATCCAGTACCGCTGCCCGGACTGCAGCCTGGCGTGCAGCCACGACGCGATCATAGAATCCCTGCGCCAATGGACAGGACTCACCGTGGCAGGCCTTATCCGGATGCTCACATGCCTTGTCACGTGCGACCAACTCCAACACGCGCAATGGCAAGACGGCAGAGTCCTTGCCCTTGCCGATCAACTCCATCGCATCCAGCGCCAGAGCACGGCCCGGTGTCTTCGCTGCCAGGAAGAATATCTTGTCCAGTTTTTGCCCCGGGCTGGCTTTCAGCAAGGGGAAGATGGTCGCAACTGTCTTGCCTATGCCGGTCGGTGCCTGCGCCATCAGATGACGACCGGACAGTGCTGCCTTGTAAACTGATTCAGCCAGATGACGTTGCCCGGGACGGAATTCCGCATGCGGGAACGCCAGTCCGGTCAGTGCCGTATCGCGCGCCAGCCTGTGCTGGGTCTCTTGTTCCGCCCATGCCACGAAGCGCTCGCACAAGTGATCGAAATGCAGCTCCAGCGCATCGGCCGAGTGCTTCTCGACCAGCATGGTTTCTTTTTGCGTGCCGATATCAAAGTAGACCAGCGCGACATTGATTTCTTTCAAGCCGCGCGTCTGGCACAGCAGCCATGCATATACCTTGACCTGCGCCCAATGCAGCTGGCGGTGGTTGTCGGGCATCGCATGCAGATCGCCGCGGAAGGTTTTGATTTCTTCAACCCGGTTGTAGCCAGGATCATAGCCGTCTGCGCGACCACGTACGCGCAACTGCTTATAGAGTCCGCTCAGGCTGACCTCTGCTTCGTAATGTTTGCCACGTCGGGACACCACCGTGCCGTGACCGGCTATGCCTTGCTGTGCGGTCGGTGCGGGCGTGAAGCGCAAGTCCAGGTCCCCGACCTTGGCCGCGAATTCGCACAGGGTGCGCACGGCGACGACATAGCTCACGCGGCCTGCTCCGACCATTGCACATAGGTGACCGCCACCGGCATCTGGTGCGCTATGCAGTAATTGATCCAGCGTATCTGGTTATCCTGCAGGCGGTCGCCTGGCCCTTTCACTTCCAGCATGCGGTAACGTTGCTCTTGCGGCCAGAACTGAATCAGGTCAGGCAAGCCGGATCGATTGGCCGGGATATCGCGCAAGATACGTTCGAAATACTTTTTCAAATGTGCCGCCGGGATGCAGTGCAAGGCCAGCTTCAGCAACTCTTCATCTACCGTGCTCCAGAATACGAACGGCGACTGGATGTTGGTTTTCGCATGAAAGGTGTTCATGATGGCTTGCTGGTAACGCCCGTCATCAAGCTGCGCCAGGCACACATCAAACAAATCCTGCCGTTTTTGCACGAAGTCAGGATGATGCAAATCGACAGGCCCCTGATGGAAAGGATGGAAGAATGCACCCGGCAAGGCAGCAAATACCGCAGGCCAGCATAACAAGCCAAACAAGGTATTGATCAGCGCATTCTCGACATAGAACACTGGCGCCTCTGCGCTGGAATAATGTGCTTGCACCACCTGCTCCACAGATGCCGGCAAGGCCGGATAAGGCAAACTCAGGCTTAGTTCGTCGATCGCAGGCGCTTTGTCGGCCAGCACCTTTGCATGCCCTGCCTTGCGTCGCAAACGCGGCAACATGCGCAATAAAGCCTGCTGCTCGGTTTCGCTTTCCGCTTGCTGCCATGCAGTCATGGCCAGTGCATATGCATCCGCCTCGGCACCGCTCTTTTCCAGCACGCGTATGGTACGCACACGCGCTCCAGCGTAGTCGCAGTTGCGATAAAGCGCGAGTGCACTGTCCAGTTCATTACAGCGTTCATACTCTTGCGCAAAGCGAAACAACAGTTTGTTGCGCCGCCCTTCCAGCCAGCTATTTGCATAAGGCACTGTCGGTATATCCGGCAATATCTCATCCAGATACTCGCCTTCATCAAAGCGCTGACGGCAATGATGCAGATGCAGATAATCGTCTATATCCTGCCGTGAACGAAATCCGCGCGAGGTTTCTGAGAATTCGACCACTTCATAGCGATAAATGCCCAGATCCGACAGCACGAACTCTGACCAGTCCTGGTACAGATTGCCAAAGAACATCAGGCGCAAACGTTCACACAGCGCTGTGACCTGCACCGCATAAATGGATTCGGCCAACTCCGGTGCCCAGCGCGTCATCGGCTGGCTGTCGGGGAAAGCCTGCGCCAGTTCTTCCAGCATTTCATGCTTCCTGGCCGTGCTGGCGGCTGCAGAGTAGCGAAACGCTTGCGCCAGCTCGGCCTTGCGCAACAAGGCAAATAGCTGCGTTACATCCAGGGACGGGTTTTGCACTATCCATCCCAGCGCAAGCAAAGGTGCGGCCGCAGCATCCGGGCAGCCTATTTCTGCATAACGCAATTTACCCGAGCGGAAGACCTCACCCTTACGCATCACCATGCGTACCAGCAAGGCACGCGATGCCTGCGGCAGCGTCGGGAATTGTTCGATGAAGTTACGCTCGTCATCGGCCAACAAATCGCTGTAACGCTGCGCGATCCAGTCAAGGACGCGCTGGAAGTTCTGCAGGTAGTAGAACGGGTCAGGAAGCGTAATGGGCATGGGTGCAGCGACAGAATATTCGATGAGTTACAGCTGTTAGCGTATGGCCGGGTCAGGTTTAGTACTGGATATAAAAACAGTATATTGAAGAGCCAGAATAACCGCAATGGCTGACAGGGAATAGCAATTCCATCTTGTTTAAAAAGAGTGCAACGCTTATTATCCAAGGCGTTTCTTTGGTATTTAAAGCCTTACTTCAGGAATCTCCATGTCTGTCACCACTTCCATCTGGCTATTTCAGGTCGTCATCGCTATCGGCCTGGCCAACTGGCTCTCAATCGCGGCGATCAATAATCTGCGCGCATTCCGCGCATCGGTTTGGGCCGTCGGCAATACCATGGCCATGACACCATTAAGCGAAGAACCGCGCATAGATATTCCCTTGCAAACACGTGCAATCACATCTCCGGCCCTGCATCGCCTTGCCCTTGTCGTCGTGATCATTCTGCAAATCATTGCTGCGGTAGCTTGCTGGATGGGTTGTTATCAATTAGCGCTCGCGGGCAACCTGCATGCTGCACGACCATTACTCAACCTCGCCTTGTGCAGCTTTGCCGCCTTCATCTTTGCCATGCATTTAGGCGGAATATGGTTCGCGTACTGGATACGCCAGGGCGAGCTGCAACTGACGCACATCAGTTTGCTGCTGTGGGCACTGTTAGCCTTTTTCCTTTTTAATATCACCTGGATATAGTCAACCATGCGTGAACGTCTGGAGAAACTGCTGGCTGAAGGGCGCGACAACGCCCTGCTCCGTTTCGGTCTCGGCAACGCCTGCCTGCAGGAAGATGATGCTGCCAGCGCTGTTCTTCATTTACAGCAAGCGACACTGCAAAATCCTGCCTACTCTGCGGCATGGAAACTACTGGGTGTTGCCTTGCGGAAGCTGGAACGCCTGGACGAGGCTGAACAGGCCTGGAATAGCGGCTTAAAAGTCGCACAGGAACAAGGCGACCTGCAGGCGGTCAAGGAAATGACGGTCTTCGTCAAACGCCTGCACCAAGCTAAGTGAGAGCGAAGCACTTACATGCACGGCACTTCGTCTTCACATCAAGCTGATGGCATCTCCTTAAGGCCTATCCAGTGGCCACAGGATGCAGAAAAGATCGCATCGCTGGACGCGTCCTACAGCAGCTTGTACACATATGAAACCAGGCAGAACGGGCTGGGCTTTTCTTTGCACCAGGTCGAGCGCGCAGAGCCTTTCCATAAAAGCTATCCGATGGAGGACATCGCAGATGACGCGCGGGATGCCGACGTCGCCTGGATTGCTGAAGACAGCTCCGGCAAAGTGGCCGGCTTTGCGACCGCCGCATATCAGGAGTGGAATCGCAGCGTGCTGATTACCGGAATCTTTGTCGCTCCTGCATACAAGCAGCAAGGCATAGGCCGCAGCCTGCTCGAATTGATAGACAAGTTTGCCCGCACTACTTCGGCACGGTGTTTGCAGCTGGAGACGCAGAATACCAACGTCCCCGCCATCAATTTTTATCTGAAAGCAGGCTTCCGCCTGAGCGGCATCAATGTCGATCTTTACGATCCACATCAGGTACAGGCCGGGGAAGCCGCCTTGTACTTCACACGCGCATTAGCACCTGCCTGATCCAGGTCAGCCTTTACCCATCGCCAGCAAAACCAGTAGCAGCCCTATCAGGCCAGGCAAGGCTTGCGCATACAGTATCTTGCGCGCCGCAGTCAGTCCGCCGTAGACACCTGCCACCAGTACGCAGAGCAGGAAGAATATCTTGATGTGGTCGCCTGCAGCACCCAGCCATACACTCCACAACAAGCCTGCGGCGAGAAAACCGTTATACAAGCCCTGATTCGCAGCCAGCACTTTCGATGCCGCGGAGAATTCAACGGTCAGACCAAACGCCTTCCTGCCCTTGGGCGTATCCCATAAAAACATTTCGAGATACAGGATATAGATGTGCAGAATACCCACCAATGCGGTGGCAATACTTGCGATGGTGTGCATGTCGGAATCTCCCTTATTATTTTTAGCGGGTTGCAACGATGAATAGCCGTGGGAAAGGCAGTAATACTGTGCCATCTGACAAGGCAGGATACGCTACGCGCACCGCGTCTTCATAACGCGCCAGATAGTCTTGTTGCTCCTCTTCCGTCAGCGGTGCCAGGTAAGGCCGGAGCCCACTGCCCTTGAACCATGCGACCACATCGGCCGCGCCGCCCGGCAAGGCGTGATAGTAGGTGGTGCGCCAGACATCCACGCTTTTGCATAGTGGCCGCAACAATTCGAGGTACCAGTTCGCATTATTGCGTGGGGTACGCCTGACATCGACCAGCCGTTCGGCCCACGGGCCGTTATCTGCGACCTTACGCATGAGTTGATGTGCGGGCTCACCCAGGTTATCCGGTGTTTGCACCGCCAGGACACCACCCGCTTCCAGATTGCTGACCAGTCGCGGATACAGCGTCGCGTGATCCGGTACCCATTGCAATGACGCGTTAGCGAAGATCAGATCAACCTTTGCTGTCGGGTGCCAGTCTTGCGCGCCCATAAGTTCAAACCGGACGCCAGGCAGACGCTTGCGTGCCGTGTCCAGCATATCTTCCGAACTATCCAGCGCCGACACTTGCGCCTCAGGGAAACGCGCGATCAGCGCTTCGGTCGAGTTGCCCGGACCGCAGCCTATATCGACTGCCGTGCGCACCTGCGCCAGCGGGATTGCATTCAGCAAGTCCCGTACCGGACGTGTGCGCTCATCTTCAAAGGTGGTGTACTGCTTCGCGTACTGCGTGGCCCAATTCATTTCCTGGCTCCTTCCATACCAACCAATAATGTAAATCCAATCCGCAAACAATAAGGGCGAAACATGCTTGCACACATTTCGCCCCAGTACCGTTTTTTACCTATGCATCAAAGTGCCAGGTCTGCCGTTTCACGTTTAGGTGCAGGCGCAGGAGCTGCCTGCGGCACGACCGTACGATCGATTGCTGGCGGCGGTGTCAGTTGCAACACCTGGCCAGTGCTTACCCATTCCTGATAAACCTTATCCGGCGAGTCGTTCAGCTTGGTGCCGTAACTCGGCACGATCTGGCGGATTTTGCCTTGCCACGCTGGTGATGCAACTTTGTCCTTGAACACTTTCTTCAGCACATCCAGCATGATAGGTGCCGCAGTCGATGCACCTGGCGATGCGCCGAGCAAGCCCGCTATGCTGCCATCTTTCGATGCCACCACTTCGGTGCCGAGCTTCAATACGCCGCCCTTGTCTGCATCACGCTTGATGATTTGCACGCGTTGACCAGCCTGCCACAAGCGCCAGTCTTCTTTCTTCGCATTCGGGAAGTATTCCTGCAATGCTTTCAGGCGATCATCATCTGACAGCATCAACTGACCGGCCAGGTATTCCACCAGCGGATACTCGGCAACGCCGACTTTGACCATAGGCCAGACATTGTGTGTGGTCGTGCTGGTCAGCAAATCAAAGTAAGAACCTTCCTTCAGGAACTTGGTGGAGAAAGTGGCAAATGGTCCAAACAGGATCACGCGCTTGCCATCCAGCACGCGGGTATCCAGATGCGGCACCGACATCGGTGGCGCACCGACCGAAGCCTTGCCATACGCTTTTGCCAGATGACGTTCGGCAATTGCCGGATTCTCCGTTACCAGGAAGGAGCCGCCCACCGGGAAGCCTGCATATTCATTGGCTTCTGGTATGCCGGACTTTTGCAGCAAGTGCAAGGCGCCGCCACCGGCACCGATGAAGACGAACTTGGCATCGGTTTCAGTTTTAGTGCCATCCTTGACGTTCTTGTAGCCTATGCGCCAGGTGCCATCCGCATTACGCTTGATGTCTTGTACTTCGCTGGACAGCTTGAGGGAGAAGTTAGGCTTGCTTTGCAGGTTGGCGACGAACTGGCGGGTGATCTCACCAAAGTTGACGTCGGTACCGATAGGCGTCCAGGTAGCTGCGATCTTCTGGTTGGCAGGACGGCCTTCCATCATCAGCGGTACCCATTTCTTGATTTGCTCTGGATCTTCCGAATACTGCATGCCGCGGAACAAAGGGCTGGCCTGCAATGCGTCGTAGCGTTTCTTCAGGTATTTGATATTCTCGTCGCCCCAGACGAAGCTCATATGTGGGGTCGAGTTAATGAAGGAGCGCGGATTCTTCAGGACGCCGTTCTTGACTTGCCAGGCCCAGAATTGACGGGAGATCTGGAAGGCTTCATTGATTTCGATCGCTTTCACAATCTCAATCTTGCCATCCTTGGTTTCCGGTGTGTAGTTCAGTTCGGCGAGTGCCGAGTGACCAGTACCGGCGTTGTTCCAGCCATTTGAGCTTTCCTTGGCGACGCCATCAAGACGCTCGACCATTTCCATGCTCCAGCCGGGTTCCAGTTCATTGAGCCAGATCCCGAGTGTGGCGCTCATGATGCCGCCACCGATCAACATGACATCTACTTTTTTAATTTCTGCAGCGTGCAGAGGCGTGACTACGAGGGTAAAAAGAAAGCCAAATATGGCGAGGTGGTTTTTTTTAAACATTATCGAATCCCTTGATTCATTGATTAACATCCGCTTTCATGTAAGGCAACGGTACTTGCTACATGTACAAACCTAAGGACAGTGTGTGTCCCCGGCAGTGCTGATATGGTGAAGATTCAATACGGAGGTACGAGGCCCTCCTGAGACTGTCTTTCCGGCGAGTAAGCTTTCTGTAACAGACCGATGGAATTTTACTCTTCCTTGGCTTTTCAGGCTTTGCACCACGATTTGGCTGCTATAGTCCTGCCTCTCCGGCTGCATCGCAGATCATGCAGAATTGCAGATCATCGTTACTGCTTAAAAGTTCAACCGCTCGCAATAAATGAATTTGAAGACCCTATTCCGCTCCACCCTTGTGCTGTCTTGCCTGCTCCTGATCACTGCTTCGGCATCAGCCGCACCGCGCGCCAAGCCACTGCATGAACGCACCTATAAAAACTGTCTGGTAGTCGGCGTGACCGATGGCGACACATTGAAAGCACGCTGCGGCAAGCCGGGCTCATACCAGAAAATGATCGTGCGACTGGGCGGCATAGATGCGCCGGAACGCAAGCAAGCGTATGGCAATCGTGCACGCAAGGCTTTGAGCGACCTGACCTTTGGCAAGCAAGCGAATCTGGTGTGCAATGCGCGCGACCAGTACAAGCGTCACATATGCAAAGTGATGGTAGCGCCCGGCTCTGCGCCAAATGGCGCCAAGACGCTGGATAGTGGTCTCGCACTAATTACCGTCGGCCTCGGCTGGTGGTACAAGGCTTACGCGCATGAACAAAGCCCGCAGGAGCGTGGACAATATGAATTCGCTGAATTTGAGGCACGCGCCAAACACGCTGGTTTATGGGCTGATGCGCATCCGGTAGCACCGTGGGAATGGCGCAGGAATGAAAAGGCGCGACGCGATCAGCAGCACTAACTGATCCGCAAGGAATGCCTCAGCATCCCTGCCATCTCCGGTTTACTTGTCGGTATCAGCTTGCAGTGCTTTACCTATCGCGTAGAAATTACCGCCCGCTATGTAGTGCAGGCTACCCAGTTCCGGGCTCGCATCTTCAAAATGCCAATGCCCATCCCTGAACACGCGGGTATCTGACCAGGCACCGACGACTTCGCCGATGAACAGATCATAGGTATTTTGATTGTGTGCTTCCGGGATCAGGCGGCATGCCAGCCAGGCCGAGCACCCTGCGACAAATGGCGTCTCATAGCCATCGATCTGAAACAACTCCACGCCAGCACGCTCCAGTTTGTTCGGTTCCTGCAGCAGGCTCTTGCTGCCTACATCGTGTGTCAACTGCAGCTGTGCCACGGTCGGCACCTGGATCACAAAGTGACCGCTGTTTTCCACCAGCGCGCGTGTCCGTGTCGCCTTGTCGATCACGACAGTCAACTTAGGCGGCGCAAAGTCCAGCGCGCAACACCATGCTGCCGCCATCACATTGTTTACACCTGCATGACTGGCCGACACCAGCACGGTCGGCCCGTGGTTGATCAATCTGTAGGCCTTTTCCAGCGCGACTGGCGCGATATGTTTATCCATATAAATTCATCCGTGCAGCAAGAGCAACGACGAGAGTAATAATCAGAGACCCATCATGCCTGATAAGGTGTAATCACGTTGAAACAGAATTTGGGTGAAGTTAAGCCACGAGCCGCTCATGACAAGGAGCGGCTCGCTTCCGGTGCCTGAGCGGCACTTTACGAAGCTGAGATCTTCAGGGTGTAGTCGGATTTGACACCCTTGCGCGCAGCAGCACGATTGATGTAAATCCGTATCGTGTAATTGCCCGACACATCCAGCCGCTGGCGCCATTCATTCGCACCCTGCATTTCTCCGACAAATAAGGCGGTCGCGTCATGCGGCGGCAGGATATTGAAATACGTCGAGTTGGCTTTGCTGGCCTTCATGCTGACCGTGAGTGTTTCTCCTTGCTTGACGCCCACGATAAAATCCTTGGTCGATTTTTCCGGCCCCTGCAAGCGTCCTTTCAGGATCACAGGCTCGGCGCCGCGCAGCGCGATCGCATAGACCGGTATGCTGTCTTCTGCCGTGGCCACGCCTGCTGCACCAAGTAAGGCACAGCCTATCAAAATTATCTTTGTGTATTTGCGCAACATATACCCGTCCCAAGAGAATAGCCTTGCGTCAAACGAATGACGCAAGGACTCTGTTTTTGTTGTGTTTGTTGTTTACTGCAGGTCTGTTATTTTAATCTGATCACGCCGCATGACAGGCGCTTGCCCGAGTTGCCAGTTGGCTGTGTCACGAAATCATCCGGGTCGGCATGCACGATCAGGCCTTTGCCTATGATGCTATTCGCCGCATTCGGATCAAGTGTGATCTGGCTGGTGGTGAGGTTGAGTGTAGCATTGCCGTTGGAGTCGGCCGACAGGTTGCCGAAGTCGCCACCGTGGTGTTCAGAATGGCCGGGTGCGCCGTGCTTCTTGCCATCAGGATTGAAGTGGCCGCCGGTGCTCATGCCATCCGGCGCACTGCAATCACCTTTTTCATGGATGTGGAAACCATGCAGGCCAGGCGACAAACCGGTGATGCGTGCGCTGACCAGAACCTTGTCACCGCTTTGCTTGAATGAGACGACGCCGTTGGTGGTATTGCCTGCAGTTGGCTGCATCACGGCTTCTGCAGTCGGGCCAGAACCATAGCTGGCACAACCGGTAGCAACGATGGCAGCTGTCAATAGTGTAAGGACTGGAAGGGTTTTCATGCGTGAGCTCCTCTTTTAATGTGGATATTGCGATCAACAAAAATACCTGGATTACACATTCCTGCTGCTGGATCACTGCTGGCTAACTCCGTTGTACACGCAGCCGCAGCAAATGCCAATTTTTATTAGCAATACTTCTACACCTTCATAATGACGTCACAGGCGGCGACTAGTTCCGCTGCCAGCGTTTTAGTATGCGTAGAGGCATCACTTTGCATATGTAAGGTTACCTCCAGATCTGGCACGGCAGCAAAACCGTCGACCTCCTCCAGCACCTTGTGCTGCGCCGCCATGCGCCGTGGCAACAGGCTGATTCCTAGTCCATCCTGGACTGCTGCACTGACACTGGCCAGGCTGGTACTCACGAAACCGATGCGCCAGCGCTGCCCGGTCGCATCCAGCGCGTGCGTCATTTCATTACGATACAAGCCACCAATAGGAAAAGCCACCAGTGGTACCGGATTGCGTCCGGCGGCAGGATGCTCACGACTATCGACCCAGCACAGTGGCTCGGGCCAGCTCGCAATACCGGGCGCGCTATCCTTGCGCTGTTTCACCAGCGCCATGTCCAGCTTGCCTTGCTGGAATAAGCGCCACAACTCATGACTCAAACCGCTGGTAATTTCGAGGCGTATGCCCGGATAGTTTTCTGCGAATGTGGCAAGTATCGGCGTCAGCGCATGTGCAGCGAAATCCTCCGGCACACCAAGCTGGATTTCGCCTTGCTCCACGCTTTGCGTGACCTGCTCGACCGCCTCATCCATCAATTGCATGATGCGTCGTGCGTAACCGAGCAGGCGTTCGCCTTCGGGCGTAGTGGCGACGTAGCGCCCGTTACGATTAAGCAAATCACAACCGAACTGGATTTCGAGACGCCGGATTTGCTGACTCACTGTCGATTGCGTCAGATGTACGCTATCTGCCGCGCGTGTGAAACTGCCGGTGTCGGCAACCGCGACGAAACTGCGTAAAAGTATCGGGTCCAGTATTTTCGAGGCTGACATATTCAAGGCTAGTATTAGGTATGCTTTCAGCCATGCTGTTCGTCTGCGTGGCTGAATACTTAATGTAATACCTTAGGTATGGGTAAATACACTGAGCATTATTCAAACATTTAATTTTTAAATCCACAAGCGTCTGCCTAGAATGAAGCACATACAGATTGCCCCACTTGCCAAGTTGAAACGTTCCATGTTGAAACGCCTCTGCTCGCTCATCGTTTTTTCCTGCCTCATGCTCTTGCTTCCTGTCCATGCAACGCCTTTGCTCAATGCCGTTGCCAACAATGATTTAACTGCCGTTCAGTCCATCCTGCAGCAAAGCACCAACCGTAATCAGCTGGAAACACGTGATGAATTGGGCCGTACGCCTTTGTTAATGGCGACTGACCACAACCGGATTGCCATCGCGCGTGAACTGATCGCGGCTGGAGCTGACGTGAATGCCAAGGATGCACGGCAAGACAGCCCTTACCTGCTGGCCGGTGCCCAGGGTCGGCTGGAAATACTGAAGATGACACTGGCACATGGTGCCGACCTCGGCAGCACCAATCGTTATGGCGGCACCGCCTTGATTCCAGCTGCCGAGCGCGGCCATGTTGCGGTCGTGCGCACCCTGATCGATGCGGGCGTGAAGGTAGACCACATTAATCGCCTCGGCTGGACCGCTTTACTGGAAGCGATCATTCTTTCTGATGGTGGTACACGGCACCAGGAAATCGTGCATCTGCTGATCGCCGCCGGCGCGAATGTGAATCTTGCGGACAAAGACGGCGTCACACCACTACAGCATGCACAGCGACGCAACTACACAGCGATGGTGGCGCAGTTACGCGCTGCCGGAGCACGCTGATTATTGAAATTCAAAAATCACAAAACAATCACAAAAGGAGCTTGCTTATGTCATCCAATCACGAGAAATTCCTACGTCAGGCGGTCAATCTGGCGAAAGACAACAAGACACGCGGCGGCCGTCCTTTCGGCGCGGTGCTGGCCGTCGGCGGTGAATCGATAGCGATAGGCGTCAACAACATTGTCCATAGCAACGACCCGACCACGCATGCAGAAATGGAAGCGATCCGTGTCGCCAGCCAGAAGCTGGGACGCCCGAACTTGAAAGGCAGTGTGATTTACGCCAGCGGCCATCCCTGCCCTATGTGTCTGGCAGCGATGTTGTTGACTGGTGTCGACGAGGTCTACTACGCGTTCGATAACAACGACGCTGCACCGTATGGCCTGTCCAGCGAAGCCGTGTATCAAAAACTGGGCGTAACTTTACAGCCGCAACCATTGCCGTTGACGCGACTCGATGTTGGCGTCACCGCAGCACAGTTGTATGGCGGCGAAGCCTGAATACGCTGATCTGAAAAAAATGCCTGAGCCGGTTTTCCCGCTCAGGCATTTTTGTATGCGCGTTCCAGCGTCGCGATATCTAGCTTTTTCATTTGCAGCATCGCCGCCACCGCACGTTGCGCGCCGGCGGAATCACCACCTTGCAGCATCTCGATCAATGGCCTGGGCACGATTTGCCACGACAAACCGTAACGATCGCTGAGCCAGCCGCATTGACTCTCCTGTCCACCGACCAGCAGTTTCTCCCACATATCATCGACTTCCTGCTGGTCTTCGCAGTAGACGATGAAAGAAGTTGCAGGTGTAAAACTGAAATCGGCGCCGCCGTTCAGGGCGAGGAATTCCTGTCCATCCAGTACAAAGCGTATCGTCATCACCTTGCCTTTCGGCATCGGCATGTGATCCAGGTAATAGGTGGTTTCCAGTACCTCGGTGTTTTTGAATGTTGATGTATAGAAAGCGACTGCTGCTTCTGCCTGTCCGTTGAACCACAGGCAAGGACAAATCTTTTGCATGGTAGTCTCCTTGAACACCTACTACAGGTGTCAACTTCTGACTCCATCTCCATGCGTTTGTTCAGATCGACATATATTTATTCCTGCACCACAAGAGATGCGGATTTTCAGCTAAGATAGCACCCATATGTCAGTTCAACTGACAAACATAAGAGGAGAATTGTATGGGCGTCTTGTCTACCCCAAAGGCATCACAATGATAGCCATCATATTTGAAGTCATTCCACATCCGGAGTTGAAGCAGAACTACCTGGATACCGCAGCGGCACTGCGTCCGCACCTGGAAAAAATGGATGGGTTTATATCTGTCGAACGCTTCCAGAGCCTGACCAATCCCGATAAAGTCCTGTCGCTGTCCTACTGGCGCGATGAAGCGGCGGTACAAAACTGGCGCAACCTGGAGGTGCACCGCAAGGCGCAAGCCGCTGGCCGCGACCATATCTTTGCTGATTACCGTTTGCGGGTGGCGCATGTGCTGCGCGATTACGGCTTGAATGAGAGAGCCGAAGCGCCGGATGATTCACGTCAGGCGCACAAGGCCTGATCTGATTAACTAACAACTCGGACGCCGGTACTCGCAGTTTTTTACCGGCGTTCTTTATGTTCCTTATCGAATTTTTTCTCGGCCTCCGCCAGATGGCTGATCAATATATGTGAAATGATATTCACGCCTATACCGGCAAAGATCGCCGGGATCAAGTACAAAGCCACCGACATTTCCGAAGCAAAGATGCTGTCATCCAGCAAGGATGGCGTATCCCGCGCCAGTATCCGCAGCAAGTGCAGGAGGAAAATATTCCCGCCTGACACCGCAATCAGGAGCACGCCAAACAGCAGCACGACTTTGCGCGAGATCGAGCGCTTCCACATCATGTAACTGTATATGCCGATCGGGAGCACGAAGGTGCAGGCTATCAGCATGAAAAACTGAATCTCTACAAACACGGAATTATTCATTTCCAGCCCTCATCACTACCGTTCGGCTATCAGACAGCCTGGCTGTCCGGAGATTCCTATGGTTTCAGCATATTTTAAGCATGCAAATGTAAAGTTATTCCCTGGCTTTTACGCGCTTTTGTAAAGTAATGAAACGCTCAGGCTTTTTATGCAAATGCGCCATATAATCAATCTCCCAAATCGCGCAGATATCACTCGCCGCAAATGACCGACCATACCGACAGCAACACTCCCCCAGCAGCACCCCGCCCTAACCGTACGCGCCCTGGCAAAACCCGCCGCACCCTGATCTGGATACTCGTCATACTGATAGCCGCCGGACTCGGCTTCTGGTGGTGGAAAAGCCCGTCCAGCGAAAACAAGGCGGCGCAAGGCGGTGGTGGCGGCCGTTTCGGCGGACCGAATATGGTGCAACCGGTATCAGTGGCGGAAGCGCGGCGGCAGGATATACGCGTCACCGTGAACGCCATCGGCAGCATCAATGCCGCCAATACCGCCATCGTGCGGGTGCAAGTCAGCGGCGTACTGCAGCAAATCAATTTCAAGGAAGGCCAGCAAGTCCAGGCCGGTCAATTGCTCGCACAAATCGATCCGCGTGCGTTCCAGGCCACGCTGGGCCAGGCTGAAGGCGTATTGGCGCGCGACAAGGCGCAACTCGACAATGCCCGCATCGACCTCGCCCGTTACAAGGATTTGCTGTCCAAAGACGCCATCCCTAAACAGCAACTCGATACCCAGGAAGCACTGGTACGCCAGCTTGAAGGCACCGTCAAATCCGACCAGGGCACGGTAGACAGCGCCAAACTGCAGCTGTCCTACACCCGCGTCACCGCACCTATCGCTGGTCGCGTCGGTCTCAAGCAGGCTGATCTCGGCAATGTGGTACAGCCTTCAGACACCAACGGTGTCGTCATCATTACGCAAACCCGCCCTATCGCACTGGTGTTCTCGGTGCCATCGGCCAACGTCCCTGCCATCACCACTCGCCTGCGTGCGAATGAAAGCATGGCCGTGGAAGCCTGGGATCGCACTGGCAAAACCAAGCTGGCGACCGGCCAGCTGTCTACAGTCGACAACACGATAGATGTGACCACCGACACAATCAAGGTGAAAGCGATGTTCCCCAACCTGGACGATGCGCTCTTCCCTAACCAGGCGGTCAGCGTCGTGATGCAGCTCAATACCTTGAAAGATGTGCTGGCCGTGCCGCAAGCAGCCGTCCTGCGCGGTGCGCAAGGCTTCTATGTATACGTCGTCAATGCTGACAGCACCGTCAGCACCCGTGTCGTCAAACCCGGCGCGATCGACAGTGGCTGGATGGCCGTCGAAGCCAAGCTGGAAGCTGGTGAAAAAGTCGTAATCGACGGTACCGACCGCCTGCGCGAAGGCGGCAAAGTCGAGGTCATCGCCGCCGATCCGAAACAACGTGCCGGTGCGAGCCCACCACCAGCGGACAGCAAGCGGCGCAATATCCCGCCGGAAATGGCAGAGAAACTGAAGAATATGAGCCCGGAAGAACGTCGCGCATGGTTCCAGCAAAACGGTGGCGGCAAGAAAGATAAGCAGGACAAACCAGCCGCTCCGTCCAACTGAAGTTGTTTTAAAAAGCCTGCACCATGAATCCATCACGCATCTTTATTGAGCGTCCGGTTGCCACTTCGCTCTTGATGCTCGCCATCCTGCTGGCAGGCTTGCTGGCGTATCGCCTGCTACCGCTGTCTGCCTTGCCGGAAGTTGATTACCCGACCATCCAGGTCACCACGCTGTACCCGGGCGCCAGCCCGGACGTCATCTCAACCACGGTGACTGCGCCGCTGGAACGCCAGTTCGGCCAAATGCCGGGCCTGAATCAAATGACCTCGACCAGCTCGGGTGGCGCTTCGGTCATCACCCTGCGCTTCTCGCTGGGGCTGTCGCTGGACGTCGCCGAACAGGAAGTACAGGCCGCGATCAATGCCGGTAGCAATCTGCTGCCGGGCGATCTACCTATGCCGCCTATCTATAGCAAGGTGAATCCGGCCGATGCACCGGTGCTGACGATCGCGATTACCTCGCCGACATTACCGATTATCAAAGTGCATGACCTGGTGGAAAACCGCCTTGCGCCGAAATTATCGCAAGTTGACGGGGTCGGCCTGGTCAGCATTGCGGGCGGCCAGCGCCCTGCAGTACGCATCCAAGGCAATCCGCAAGCTTTGGCTTCGCTCGGCCTGTCACTGGATGACATCCGTACTGCCATCGTGGCAGCCAACGTCAATCAGGCCAAAGGCAGCTTCGACGGTGCGCAACGCGCATCCACCATTGATGCCAACGACCAGCTGAAATCCGCCGCCGAATATCAAAACCTCATCATCGCGTGGAAAAACGGTAATCCCTTACGCCTGAGCGATGTCGCGCAAATCGTTGATGATGCCGAAAACCTACGCCTCGCGGCCTGGGTCGATCGCACGCCAGGCGTGATCCTGAACGTGCAGCGTCAACCAGGTGCGAACGTGATCCAGACCGTGGACCGGGTCAAAGCCTTGCTGCCCAAGCTGCAAGCCTCATTACCGGGTTCGGTCGATGTACAGGTGATCGCTGATCGTACGACCACCATCCGTGCCTCGGTCGATGACACGCAATTTGAATTGCTGCTGGCGATTGCGCTGGTGGTGATGGTGATCTTCCTGTTCCTGCGCAGCGCCTCCGCCACCATCATTCCTAGCGTCGCCGTACCTTTGTCGCTGGTCGGCACCTTTGGTGTGATATACCTGGCCGGATTCTCCATCAATAACCTGACGCTGATGGCGCTGACCATCTCAACCGGCTTCGTGGTCGATGATGCGATTGTCATGATCGAGAACATTGCGCGCTTCGTCGAAGAAGGTGACTCACCAATGGAAGCCGCGCTCAAGGGCTCCAAGCAGATCGGCTTCACCATTATTTCGCTGACCGTATCGCTGATCGCGGTCTTGATCCCGCTGCTGTTCATGGGTGATGTAGTCGGTCGTTTGTTCCATGAATTCGCGATCACCATGGCAGTCGCCATCCTGATCTCAGCCTTCGTATCGCTGACGCTGACGCCTATGATGAGCGCCCGTCTGCTGCGTCCTGAGCACGAAAACAAACCAACCCGCCTCGGCAAATGGAGCGAAGAGCAGTTCAACCGCATGGTTGCCGCTTACGGTCGTGCACTGGTGTGGGTGCTGGACCGGCCACGTGCGACGCTGGGCGTATTCGGCCTGACGCTGGCGCTGACCGCACTGCTCTACGTCATCGTGCCTAAAGGCTTTTTCCCGGTACAGGATACCGGGCTGATCCAGGTCATTACCGAAGCGACGCAAACCAGCTCCTTTGAAGCGATGTCACGGCGTCAACAGGCACTGGCCGACATCATCCTCAAGGATAAGGATGTCGATCATCTTGCATCCTTCATCGGCGTCGACGGTGCGAACCCGACCCTCAGTACCGGGCGCATGCAAATCACGCTGAAGCCGTTTGCCGAACGTGACGCTTCCGCCAGCGAGATCATCCGTCGCCTGAACGAAGCTACCTCGCGCCTGCCCGGCATCACTGCATATATGCAACCGGTGCAGGATTTGACCATCGAAGACCGCGTCTCCAAAACCCAGTATCAATTCCTGCTCAGCTCGCCGGATTCGACTGACCTCGCGAAGTCGAATGAATTGCTGCTGGCACGCCTGAAAGAGATACCGGAACTGGTAGACGTCGCCAGCGATCTGCAAAACCAGGGCTTGCAAACCTATGTCCAGATAGACCGCGAAACTGCCGGTCGTCTCGGCGTCACCGTCGCCGCCATTGATAATGCGCTGTATAACGCCTTTGGCCAGCGACTGATCTCTACCATCTATACGCAATCCAGCCAGTACCGCGTGGTGCTGGAAGCAGAAGCCGGACGCAGACGCGGCCCGGTGTCACTGGAAGGTTTGTATGTGCCGGTGACCAACAACAATACCAACACCACCAACGGTACTGGTGGCACCAGCTCGACACTGGTCTTCCCGGCCACCGGACAGGTACCGCTAACTTCGGTCGCACAAATCATCGAGCGTCCTACTGCGCTGGCGATCAACCATGTGGCGCAATTCCCGTCGGCGACAATCTCATTCAACCTCGCACCGGGTGCCTCACTCGGCAAGGCGGTCGATGCGATCAAGGCCGAAGAAGCCAAGCTGAACCTGCCGCCTAGCGTGGAAACCAGTTTCCAGGGCGCGGCCGAAGCCTTCCGCGCTTCGCTCAGCAGTACTTTGCTGCTGATCCTGGCGGCGGTCGTCACCATGTATATCGTGCTTGGCGTGCTGTATGAAAGCTACATCCATCCAGTCACCATCCTCTCCACCCTGCCTTCGGCTGGTCTCGGTGCCTTGTTGGCACTGCTGGTCGCCGGACTCGATCTGGGCATCGTCGGCATCATCGGTATCGTGCTGCTGATCGGTATCGTGAAGAAGAACGCGATCATGATGATCGACTTTGCGCTGTATGCGGAACGGGAAGAACACCTGGCACCACGCGAAGCGATTTACAAAGCCTGCCTGCTGCGCTTCCGTCCTATCCTGATGACCACCATGGCCGCTTTGCTGGGTGCCTTGCCGTTGATGCTGGGTACCGGTGCCGGACATGAGCTGCGTCATCCGCTCGGCGTCACCATGGTCGGTGGCCTGATCGTCAGTCAGTTGCTGACCTTGTTCACCACTCCGGTGATTTACCTCGGCTTTGCCAAACAGGCACAACGCCTGAAAGAGTGGCAGGAACGCCGTGCCGCTGCCCGCGCCCAGGGTGGAAGCGCAACGTGAACATCTCTGCGCCATTTATTGCGCGGCCAGTTGCGACCACGCTGATCACGATAGGTATCGCGCTGGCTGGTGTGCTGGGTTTCAACCTGCTGCCTATCGCGCCGCTGCCGCAGGTGGACTTTCCGACCATCTCGGTCAGTGCATCGCTGCCTGGCGCCAGCCCGGATACCATGGCGGCCACCGTCGCCACGCCACTGGAACGTGCACTCGGCAGCATCGCCGGCGTCAATGAAATCACCTCGCGCTCTTCATTAGGTTCGACCAACGTCGTGCTGCAATTCGACCTCGATCGCGATATCGACGGTGCGGCACGCGACGTGCAGGCGGCAATCAATGCGGCCCGTACGCTATTGCCGACCGGAATGCCGAGCAACCCGACCTACCGCAAGGTCAATCCGGCCGCCGCGCCTATCATGATCATTGCGCTGACCTCGGATACGCTGACACGCGGCCAAATGTATGACGCTGCCTCCACCGTGCTGGCGCAACGTTTGTCGCAGGTCGATGGCGTCGGCCAGGTCAACGTCGGTGGTGGCGCCTTGCCCGCGGTGCGCGTGCAGTTGAACCCGGACAAGCTTGCCAACATCGGCATCTCGCTCGACAACGTACGCACCGCTATCACCAATACCAATGCCAACCGTCCCAAGGGTTCAGTCGAGCTGGATGATCTGTACTGGCAGATAGGTGCGAATGACCAGGCCCGCACCGCTGCCGAATACGCACCGGTCGTCATCAACTATCGCAACGGCGCAGCAGTACGCCTGCGTGATGTAGCCGAAGTCGTCGATTCGGTACAGGATGTGCGCAACTATGGCCTGGCCAACGGCAAGCCTGCGATCGTGCTGTTCCTGCTCAAGGAACCGGGCGCCAACATCATCAAAACCGTAGAAAACGTGCGCGAGATCCTGCCGCACCTGCAGGCATCCATCCCGCAGGCAATACAGATGAACGTCATCACCGACCGCACGCCGACCATCAAGGCCTCATTGCGTGAAGTTGAACGTTCTATGGGCATCGCGGTGGGACTGGTGATCCTGGTCGTATTGCTGTTCCTGCGTAACTGGCGCGCTACGCTGATCCCTGCGGTCGCAGTACCGGTTTCACTGGCGGGCACCTTCGGCGTCATGTATCTGTGTGGTTATAGCCTGGATAATCTATCGGCTATGGCACTCACGGTGGCGACCGGCTTCGTGGTCGATGATGCGATTGTCGTACTGGAAAACATCACGCGCTATCTGGAACAAGGCCTGAGTCCGCGTGAAGCGGCACTCAAAGGCGCACGTGAGATCGGCTTTACCGTGGTCTCGATCAGCCTGTCGCTGATCGCCGTCTTCATCCCCCTGCTGATGATGGGTGGCGTGGTCGGTCGTCTGTTTCGCGAATTTGCCGTGGTGCTGACGGCGGCCATCCTGGTATCCATGGTGGTGTCGTTGACGACTACGCCTATGATGGCCGCTACCCTGCTGCAGCCTAAGCGTGAAACCGGCAAGCCGGGACGCATCGCCATCCTGTTTGCTCGCTTCAATCGCGCCGTCATGCGCGGCTATCGTCATACCCTGATCTGGACTTTGCGCCACCAACCGCTGGCCATCATTGCCTTGCTCGCAGTGGTCGCGCTGAATGTCCATCTCTACGTGGCCATTCCCAAGACCTTCTTCCCGCAACAGGACACCGGCGTGTTGATAGGTGGTGTGCAAGCCGACCAGGGCAGCTCCTTCCAGATGATGCAAAAGCGGCTGGATACCTTCTCCGACATCATCCGCTCCGATCCTGCAGTTGCCAACGTCAGCGGCAATACCGGCGGTGGTCAAAGCAACTCGGCGATGTTTTACATCACGCTCAAACCACTGGCCGAACGCAAAGTTCCGGCCGATGTCGTGATTGCCCGCCTGCGCAAGCAACTGGCGCATGAACCGGGTGCCAACCTCTTTATGGTGCCGGTGCAGGATATCCGTATCGGTGGCCGCCAGTCGAACGCGCAGTACCAGTACACACTGCAAGCCGACACAATAGAAGACTTGCGCACCTGGGATCCATTGATCCGCAATGCGCTGGCGCAAATCCCTGAGCTGACAGACGTCAATTCCGATCAGCAGGACAAAGGCATGCAAACCTCGCTGATAATAGACCGCGAGGCAGCGGCACGCCTAGGCATCAGTGTTGCTACCATAGACAGCACGCTCAATAACGCCTTCGGCCAACGGCAGGTCGGCGTCATCTACAACCCGCTGAATCAATACCGGGTCGTGATGGAACTGGCCCCTGAATTCCTGCAAGGGCCGGAAACCCTGAAGCGCCTGTACGTTACCAGCAGTAGCGGCGCGCAAGTGCCGCTGTCTGCTTTCACGCGGGTCGAAACCACCAACACGCCGCTGGCGGTCAGCCACCAAAGCGGCACCCCCGCTTCGACCATCAGCTTCAACTTGCCGCTGGGTGTGTCCTTGTCGGATGCAACGGTCGCCATCAATACTGCGATCAGCAAGCTGGGTGTGCCGGTGTCGGTACGCGGCGGCTTCCAGGGCACCGCGAATGCGTTCCAGCAATCGTTGTCTTCACAACCCTTGCTGATAGGCGCGGCGATTATCGTGATTTATCTGGTGCTGGGTATATTGTATGAAAGCCTGATCCACCCGATCACCATCCTGTCTACCTTGCCATCGGCTGGTGTCGGTGCGCTGCTGGCTTTGAAAATGTTCAATACCGAGTTCTCCATCATCGCGCTGATCGGTGTGATCCTGCTGATAGGTATCGTCAAGAAGAACGCCATCATGATGATCGACTTTGCGATTACCCGGCAGCGCCACGGCAGCATCAGTGCCGGCCCGGCGATTTATCGTGCAGCGCTGTTACGCGTGCGCCCTATCCTGATGACGACCTTTGCCGCCATCTTTGGTGCCTTGCCATTGGCGCTGGGCAGCGGCGACGGCGCAGAGTTGCGCCAGCCGCTGGGTATCGCCATTGTCGGCGGCCTGATCCTGAGCCAATTGCTGACGCTGTACACCACACCTGTGGTCTTTGTCTTGATGGACAAGCTGCGCCGTGACAAACATAAGCCCAGCCCGGCTCCACAATTGGCTACGGCCTGAGTTTTAGAGGAATTTTATGCGCCCTTATTTATTGATCCTTGCGCCTACCCTGCTGCTGGCAGCTTGCGCCAGTACGCCGACCCCACCGCCACCGGCCGCCGCGCCGACCCAGTTCAAGGAAGCTGGCTTGTGGCAGGAAGGCACAGCGGCTAACGCCGCGACCGTCCCGGACGACTGGTGGACGCTGTTCAATGATCCGATCCTGAACGATCTGGAGGGCCGCCTCGTCGTCGGCAATGAAAACCTGAAGTCGCTGGTAGCCCAGGTCGCTGCAGCGCGCGCCGCCGTTGCCGCCAGCTATAGCGCCCGCCTGCCC
Organism: Herminiimonas contaminans; assembly: GCF_015645465.1. Lineage (GTDB taxonomy): Bacteria > Pseudomonadota > Gammaproteobacteria > Burkholderiales > Burkholderiaceae_D > Oxalicibacterium > Oxalicibacterium contaminans. Next base: position 35,247 of record NZ_JADOEL010000012.1, read on the forward strand.
ACCTTGTCGGTCGGGCTGGACGGCACGCGCAGCAGCAGTGCGACCAGCACCAATCGCTCGACTGCAGTGCGGGATCCCAACAACAACGTTTCGCTATCCGGCAATGCAAGCTGGGAGATAGACCTGTGGGGTCGCCTGGCACAAGCAACGACTGGCGCACAAGCCAGCCTGCAAGCCAGCGTAGACGACCTCGCTGCAGCGCGCTTATCAGCCCAGGCCACGTTGGCGCAAACCTATTTCTCGCTGCGCACCGCCGATGCGCAAATGGTGGTACTCGAACGCAGCGTCGCCGCTTACCAACGCTCGCTCGACCTGACACAGTTCCGTTATGGCGGTGGTGTGGCAGCACGCGTAGATGTATTGCAGGCGCAAACCCAGCTCAAAGCGGCACAGGCGCAATTGGCTGAAGCTGTCGCGCAACGGCAGATACTGGAGCATGCAATCGCCGTATTGCTGGGCGTGCCGCCCTCCGCACTGGCGCTGGAGCGCAATACCGCCTTGCCGCAGGCACCGCTGGTACCGCAACTGCTGCCAGCCACCCTGCTCGAACGTCGGCCTGACATTGCCGCGGCGCAAAGACGGGTCGCCGCAGCCTACGCGCAAATCGGCGTGGCCCACGCCGCCTACTTTCCATCTCTGGTGCTATCAGCGGGTGGCGGTTATCAAAACAGTTCGCTGAATAACCTGATCAGTGCGCCGAATCTGTTCTGGTCGCTGGGTGCATCAGTAGCGCAAGCTATCTTCGACGGCGGCCAAAGACAACTGGCCAGCGCGCAGGCACAAAGCGCCGCGGACCAGGCTACTTCGACTTACCGCCAAACAGTGCTGACAGCCCTGCAGGAAGTAGAAGACAATCTCATCCTCGCCGCACAACTGCAGCAAGAAGCGCAGCTGCAGCGCGAAAGCCTGGAAGCCGCGCAAAGAACGCTGGAAATTACGCTGGATCAATATCGTGCTGGTACCGTCAGCTACCTGAATGTAGTGATCGCGCAGAACACTGCGTTGACCAGCGAAAACAGTTTGCTCAGTACACAGAACCGTCAATTGGCAGCCGTGAACATTCTGCTGAAGAACATTGCCGGACGTTGGGAACCTGATAATCCGGATGCTGCCAAAACGAAGCAGGAAACAAAAGTTGAATAAATTCAGATACTTGCAACAATATCTGAATCTCGATTAGCTGAAGTAAATTATGACCAGATTATCCGTACTGCAATACCCAGATCCTCGCCTGCATACGGTTGCAGAACCGGTGCAGCAGATCACGCCGGATATCCGTCGCCTGGTCGCAGACATGACGCAAACCATGTATGCACTCGACGGCATAGGCTTGGCCGCAACCCAGGTCGATGTGCATCTGCAAATCATCGTGCTGGATGTATCAGAAAAAGGAAACCGCCCGCAGGTGCTGATCAACCCCGTCATCATCAAAATGGGTGGCAAGGCTGAATTCGAGGAAGGCTGTTTGTCGGTACCGGATGTGTATGAAAGTGTGCGACGTGCAAGGTGGGTGCATGTGCGCGCACTGGACTTGAATGGCAAGACCATAGACGTGCAGGCCGAAGGCTTGAAAGCAATGTGCATCCAGCATGAAATGGATCACTTGCAGGGCATGGTATTCGTCGAACACCTGTCGCCGACCAACCAGCGCCGCATCCTCGCGTCATTAAGCAAACAAGGCAGGCGGAGGAACAGCCGCGCGTTTGCTAAGTAAAACCATGTCAAGAAAATCAAATGCTTGGAACAGTATTTTTGAACCTGACCTGTTTACATCAAAATGCATCCTGATTGCTTAACGGCGCGAGCAATCAGGTCGCTATGATGATGGACCCACTGCCGACATTAACTACTCGGGTTGAAATTTTTTCCAAGCGACGCTGGCATATTGAGTTTGATCCAGTTCGCATTACGGGAAATCAACACCAGCACAACGATGGTTGCGATGTAAGGCAGCATCGACAGTAGCTGTGAAGCAACCGGCACACCTTTGCTCTGCATATAGAAAGTCAGGATAGTCACGCTACTGAACAGATAGGCCCCGGCCAATATGCGAGTCGGACGCCAACTGGCAAACGTCACCAGCGCCAGTGCAATCCAGCCCCGCCCTGCCACCATTCCTTCGAGCCATTGCGAGGTATACACCAGCGACAGAAAGGCGCCAGCCAGGCCACAACATGCACCACCGAACAAAACTGCGGCCGAGCGTATCAGGCGCACGTTATATCCGAGTGAATGCGCCGACGATGGCGACTCTCCCACTGCGCGCAATATCAGCCCGGCACGACTGCGATACAGGAACCACACAATCGCTGCGCATAGCAACATCGAGAAATACACCATGGGATGCTGCTTGAATAAGGCTGTCCCGACAAACGGAATATCCTGCAGAAAAGGAATGCTGAACTTGCTGTTTTGCAAGGTCTTGCTGACGTAATTGATGCCGATATAGGCCGACACACCGGTACCAAACAGGGACAGCGCCAAACCGGTCGCCACCTGGTTCGCTCCCAGCCATACCGTCAACCAGGCGAACAAGGCTGCCAGTAATATCCCTGACCCTGCTCCCGCCATCAGGCCCACCGTCATGCTACCGGTATGCACGGTCGTAGCGAAACCGACAATCGCGGCGACCAGCATCATGCCCTCGGTGCCGAGATTCACGACACCGGATTTCTCGTTGATCAGCAAACCCAGCGCCGCCAACAGCAAAGGGGTGCCGGCATTAATCGATGCCGCTATCAGTAATGCCAGGGTTTCCATTATTTGCTCCCCGCGAGTCGCGCATGCAGGCTGGAGTTATCCCAGCGCAGTTTGTAATTGATCAGGACATCGCAGGCCAGCAAGGAAAATAGCAGAATCCCCTGGAACACGCCGGTGATGGCATTCGGGATGCCGAGACGGGATTGCGACAGCTCGCCACCGATATAAAACAGCGCCATGATGAAGCTGGAAAAGATGACACCGATCGGATTCAGGCGGCCGACATAAGCCACGATAATGGCGGCAAAGCCATAGCCGGGCGAAACCGAAGGCGTCAATTGTCCGATAGGCCCCAGCACTTCACACACACCGGCCAGGCCGGACAGAGCACCGCAAATCATCAATGAAGTCCACAGCGCCTTGCGCGAAGAAAAACCAGCGTACAGCGCGGCCCGTGGTGCCATGCCGCCGGTTTGCAGGCGAAAACCGGCATAGCTTTTCGACAGGAATAGCCAGGCCGCCAGAGCAGCAATCAAGGCCAGCACGATGCCGAGATGCAGGCGCGTTCCCTCCATGACAATAGGCAGCACGAATCCTTCGGAAAACATCCGCGATTGCGGAAAATTGAACCCGTCCGGATCCTTGAAGACACCCTGCACCAAGTAACTCAGCAACAGTTGCGCGACATACACCAGCATGAGCGACACCAAAATCTCGTTGGCGTTGAAACGGTCGCGCAGGAAAGCCGTGATCGCCGCCCACGCCATGCCGCCCAGCATGCCTGCTATCAGCACGACTGTGATCATGAGGGGACCACCACCGCTGCCCTTGTCGAAATACAGGCCAACCGCGCCACCGGCAATCGCACCGAAGACCAGCTGTCCTTCCGCACCGATATTGAAGACATTGGCGCGAAAGCAAATCGCCAGTCCGGCCGAAATCATCAATAGCGGCGCAACCTTCACGCCGACTTCGGACCAGCCATGCAAATCCTTCAGCGGTTCCAGGAAAAATACTGCCAATCCAGCCAACGGGTCCTTGCCCAACAGCGCAAACAGGATGGCGCCACACAGTGCGGTCAGCAGCACTGCCAATACCGGCGACATCCACGATATGAGCCTGGACGGCCGGGCACGCGCCTCTAGCTTAAGCATAGACCACCTCCTTAAGTGGCGTGACCACGGTATCCCCCCACATGCCGCTCATCCACTGACCGATCAGGTCTATGGTCGCAGCGGAGCTAGCGATGGAAGGTGAAAGCCGCCCTTTGGCGATGACCATCAAACGATCTGAAATTTCAAACAGCTCGTCCAGTTCTTCGGAGATGACCAGCAAGGCGCAACCGGCGTCACGCAGCGCGACCAGTTCGGCACGGATCTGTGCGGCTGCACCGACATCGACGCCCCAGGTAGGTTGCGCCACGATCAACACCTTGGGATTGCGCATGACTTCGCGACCGACGATGTACTTTTGCAAATTACCGCCGGACAGGCTGCGTGCGGCCGCATGCGGCCCACCGGCCTTCACGACGAAGCGCTCGATGACATCGGTCGCCATTTTGACTATCGCATGCTTGCGGATGAAACCGCTGCTGATGGTCGCACCGGTCTGGTGTGACAGCAGGATATTGTCGGCCAGCGACATGTCCGGCACCGCGCCGCGTCCCAGCCGCTCTTCCGGCACGAAGCCCAAACCACGTTCCCGCCGCTGAGCCGGATTGAAATGCCCGACCCGCTCGCCCTGCAGCAAGATCATCTGCGCTTCGGCACGTGGATCTTCGCCGGACAAGGCGGCCAGCAGTTCCTGCTGTCCGTTGCCGGAGACGCCGGCAATGCCGAGTATCTCCCCTGCCCGCAATTCAAAATTGATATCCGCCAGCTCGGTCGCAAACGGATGGTTCTTCTTCAACGACAGGTTTTTTACCGCCAGCAAGGTCTGGCCCGGCGCGCGCAGCACATGCTTGATCGGCGGCGGTTCGCAACCTATCATCAAGCGCGACAGGCTGGCCGCGCTCTCTTCGCGTGGGTCGCAGATGCCGGTATTTTTACCGGCGCGCACGACCGTACAGGTGTCGCATAAGGCACGGATTTCATCGAGCTTGTGGCTAATGTAGAGGATGCTGCAGCCTTCCGCTGCCAGTTTGCGCAAGGTTGCAAACAGCTTTTCGACCGCTTGCGGCGTCAATACCGAAGTTGGCTCATCAAGGATTAGCAATTGCGGTTTTGCCAGCAGGGCCCGTACGATTTCAACCCGCTGGCACTCGCCCACTGATAGCGTATGGACATGGCGCTGTGGCTCCAGCTCAAGGCCATATTGTTCGGCCGTATCTGAAATACGCCTGGCCAGCTCATCCAGCCTGGTATCACTTGGCAAACCAAGCGCGATGTTTTCCACCACGGTCAGCGTATCGAACAGCGAAAAGTGCTGAAACACCATTGCGATACCCAGCTCGCGCGCCATCGCCGGATTCGCGATATGCACTTCCTTGCCATTCCACAGCACCTTGCCGGCATCGGGTTTGACCGAGCCGTAGATGATTTTCATCAAGGTGGATTTGCCTGCGCCGTTTTCTCCCAGCACGGCGTGGATCTCACCGGGTTTGACGCTTAAGTTGATGCCATCATTCGCAACCACCGAAGGATAGCGCTTGCTAATACTATGAAGTTCCAGGCGATTTATCATTTGTCTCGTTTTATATTAAAAATATCTTTTCTTCTTATATAAAAACAACTCATTCTTCAGCTGCCCTACAACGATGTAAATCCGTTCTCACCTTTCATATCAATGACACATATTCGCGCCGACAAGCTGTCAAGGTATCTGCCTGCGCGTATAGGTTTTATTACTTTTCCCTTATAGCGTCCAGCCTCAGATGGTCGGCGCAAAGATGCCCGACATGCCGACAAAACCCGGCAAGCGCCTGATCCGCTCTATCCAGCGGCGGATCGCCGGATAATCATCGCGCATGATGTCGCCCTCGTGTGACATCGCGATATAGGGGAAGCAGGCAATGTCGGCAATGGTCGGCCGGTCCAGCGCCAGCCACTGCTGGCCTATCACTTCCATATCGGCCAGATGCTCATCAATGATCCGGAATAAGGCATGCGCATCCGCACGTGTCTTGTCGATATCCATCACATAGCCCAGTGCATCGTGCAAACGCGCAGCGGAAGCGGTACGCGTAATGTCATCGGCGACCGATAGCCACATCGCGATCTTGCCCATCGCGGCGGGATCGTTTGGATACCATGTGCGCTCCGCGTCGTATTTCGCAGCGAGGTAGACCAGGATGGCCTGCGCATCGCGCAGCCGCAATTCACCATCTTCCAGTACCGGCAGTTGGCCGAATGGATTGATTTCCAGGAAGCGTTTGGATTTGTGTTCCCGTCCCGGGTAAAAGTCGATCGCGACCGTTTCGTATGGCACATTGAGTATGTTCATCAACAGTCGCAGCTTGTAGCAGTTACCGGACAGTTCATAGTTGTAGAGCTTGATCATGCAAATTCCTTCTATCAGTTCAGGGGTATGCTTGAATACCAAAGGCAACAGGTTTTATGCGGCCTTCAGCACGCCATATTGCAAGCCGATCTGGCGCAACCAGCGGCGATAAGCGATGGATGAAGCATCCGCGCGGGTCGGTATCTCCGTTTTTGGATCAAGCGGGATCAGCTTGGGCACCTGGTTCTCCAGGATCGGACGGTCCTGGCCGAATATCGTTTGCTGGAAACCGATTACCTCGCTATCGGTATGGATGTCGTCAAATATCAGCAGCCACAGCGTGGCCCGGCATTCATCTTCATTGACCGGTTGTACATAGACGCCGATGACATCCATATCGCCATCGCGTGTCGGGCAAGTCTTGTACAAGGCCGCAGTGAACGGTTGCATCACGCGATAGGTGTAGTCGACATCCAGGCCGTCGGTCGCCGATGCGGCCGCCTTGGGTTGCCAGAATTGACAATCGGTCGCCCACAGTTCCTCGGTTTCGGGGTGCATTTCCACCTTGTATTCCTTGACCTCCGTATGCGGCTCCTTGCCCAGGATGTCGGTATGCACAAAAGGGAAATGCCCCATATCGAGGAAGTTTTCAATGATCCTCAGGCCCGAAGTCTTGACGCCAAAAGTGCCGCAGTCGATGAAGCGACGTCCGGCTTGGGTGAATTCGGGCAGTGCGTAAACTTCCTTGGTCGGATTGCCGAGGGAGACCCAGACAAAACCATAGCGCTCACAGATTTTGTACTCATTTCCGGTGACATCGTCAGCGCCTTGTCGGGCCGCATGCCAGCTACCATCAGCCGCACGCCAGACGGCGATAGGCACACTCAGCAACTGCGTCAGGAAACGTTCGCCGGGCAAGATCTTGCTCACGGCCGATACGACAAACCAGTCATTCAATACGACGGGATCCAATTGGACAGACATTTGCTTCTCCAGGATGATTGATGGGTATGTGATGGCCGGAAGTCAGGCACCGGCTTCCAGTTGCTGCCGCTGCTGCTTGAACCAGGCGTTATGGCGCTGACGTATGCCCTTGGCATCACCAGCCGCATGTTTGGCGCTGGCCCACAGATAAACCGTGGATTTGCCTGCCGCCATAGGTTGGATCAGCAGGGTCAATGCGGCACCGGCTTCATCCCTGCCGGTCAATACATTCGCCTGCGGTGACTCATAGTGATGAGCGGAAGTTTGCTGCAGCGCTTGCACTACCTTGTCGGCAGGCTGGTACACGACAAAGCTGCGGCAAAACAAGGACTGCTGTTCCGGATCGGCCAGCGCTTGCAGCTGTGGCACTTCCGCTTCCGGCGCACCCAGGCTGGTCCAGATCATCCCGTAGCGTTCCACCGCCTGGAAAGTTTTCGCACATACGGTTTTCGGTGGCGGCAATTTGGGATGTGCCGGGATGTAGGTACATTGACCGCCGCTGCCAAAGCGCCAGCCATGGTAGCCACAGGACAGCTGGTCATCGACGATGCGTCCCATCGTAAAGCGGGTGCCGCGATGCGGACAACGATTGGCCCATACCTGTATCTCCCCTGCAGCATTGCGCCAGAGCGCCAATTCCTGGCCGTGCAAAAAAGCCTGCACGATTTCGCCGGCCGCTACTTCGACCGAAGCCGCGACCACTGACCAGTTGTTTGCTGTATTTGCGTTGAGAGTCATATTCAGTTCTCCTGTTGTTTTATGTGTTGGATGCAAATTGCTTGGTAGTGCCTTGTTTTCTTTACAAATCGAGTACCAGCAAGGGACTCTTTGCCCTTGATACGCAAGGCATGATCTTGTCGCAGGATTTTTTCTCGGCATCGGACAGATAGACATCACGGTGATCCGGCGTCCCCTCCAGCACGCCGGTCAGGCAAGTACCGCAGACACCCTGTTCGCATGAGGTATCGATGTGGATGCCATGCGCCGCCAATGCTTCGGTAATCGGCATGCCCGCGGGAATCGCATAGGTGCCGCCTGTGCGCGCCAGCCTGACTTCGAATGACTCTTGCTCACCGGCCAGCGACAAGGGATCGGCGCTGAAGTATTCGAGATGTACCGCTTGCGGTGGCCAGGTCGCGGCGGCCGTGGTTTCCACCAGGTCCATGAATACACGTGGACCACATAGATAGAGCGCGCCGTTTTCCGGGTAATTCCATAACAATTTGCGCAAGTAGGCACGCAATCCCTCGGGCTCCAACGCATAATGGAATTTGACGCGGCCCTGGAATTCCGGACCGGACAGGAGTTTATGGAAAGCGGTATGCGCAATCGAACGCGTAAAGTATTGCAGCTCGAACTCAACTCCCTGCGCCAGCAGGTGTCGCGCCATCGACAGGACCGGCGTCACACCTATCCCGCCCGCCAGCAGCAGATAAGGCCCCTGTGATTGCTCTAGCGGGAAATTATTGCGCGGTGCGCTGATCTTGATCAGGTCGCCTACGCTGATGCCTTCATGCATGGTTTGTGAACCACCACGGGAAGTCACTTCCTTCTTCACGGCAATCAGGTAGCGGTCGATGTCGTCCGGCCCGTTGCATAGCGAATACTGGCGTATCAGCCCCTCCCCCATATGCACATCAATGTGGGAGCCCGGCGTAAAGGCAGGCAAAGCTTCACCGGATACGCTGCGCAATTCGAACGACTTGATATCGCAAGCCTCTTGCGTAATTTTGTCAACGCGGACAGTAAGAGTAGTCATATGCTGCTTTCTGCGCTTTCAGCGAGACCCGCCACCCGGCCTCGCGGCGGCGGTCTGTTGCAACTAGTTAAATAAAAGGGAATGAAAAAGGTCGCTAGCTTCTCGGCAAATTGCCTTGCATGCCTTCGACGAACCAATTGATGCCCTTGAGCTGGTCGTCAGGCAAGGCGGACCCGGCGGCCACCCGCTCCTTGCCGCTTTGGTCCCTGAGCGGTCCGGCGAACGGGTGCAGCTTGCCGGCGATAATGGCTTGCTCCTGCTGCGCCACATAAGCCAGCACATCCTTCGGGATTGCCGGCTTGTAAGGACTCATTTTCACCACGCCGGTTTTCAGCCCATCCCAGCGATGGCTGGATTTCCAGGTGCCGTCCATGACGGTGCGCGCGGCATTGATGTATTCACTGCTCCAGTCGACGACAAAGGAAGTCAGGTGCTTTTTCGGGCCGTATTTGGACATATCGCTGGCATAGCCTACTGTCCATACGCCTTTTTCTTCGCCCACCTGTACCGTGGTCGGCGTATCCGTCATCGACATCACGACGTCCGCCCCTTCGGAAATCAACGCATTTGCAGCATCCCGCTCTTTCGCCGGGTCATACCAGGATGACAGCCAGATCACCTTGCAAGTCGCTTTCGGATTGACGCTGCGCGCACCGAGCAGGAAAGCATTCGCCGGTCCCAATATATCTGGCACCGGGAAACCACCGATGAAACCCAACACATTGCTCTTGCTCATTTTGCCGGCCACGATGCCGGCCAGGTAGGTGCCTTCGTAATAGCGTGCTTCGAAAGCCCCCATGTTTTTCAGTGTCTTGATACCGGAACATAATTCGAATGTCGTTTTCGGCATCGACTGCGCAACTTTCATCATCGGCGTCATATGCGAAAAGCTGGTGCCGATGACCAGTTTGTTACCCTGGTTAGCCAGGTCACGAAATACCCGCTCCGCATCCTGCGCCTGCGACACGCCTTCCACCTTGACTACCTTGATCTTGCCGGGGAATGCGGCTTCCATCGCCTGCCTTGCCAGGTCATGCTGCTTGGTCCAGCCGACATCACCTATCGGTGACACATAGGCAACGGCAACCTTCAATACCTCATCAGCAAAAGCATCCATGGCGCGCCCACCTATTGCGGTGGTCAAACCGAGGGCCGAAAGCTGTTTCAGGAAATCACGGCGGGTATCTCTCAACATGATATGTCTCCAATTTTGTAAGTTTTATACCTGGCCAGGCCCGTTTCTTCTATGGAACGATGCCTGGACAATGGCTCTGACGTATGTGTATCGTGCGCGGTCTTCAGGCCGCCTTTTGCACGCCGTACTGCATTCCTTTCTCACGCAACCAGCGTCTATAGGCAATCGACATGGCATCGGCCCGGGTCGGGATTTCCGAACGCGGATCGAGCGGGATCAGTTTGGGTAGCTGGTTTTCCAGGATGGGTTTGTCCTGCCCGAAGATGAGATGCATGAATGAAATCAGTTCGGCGTCATCACTCTCGGTATCGAAATAGGCAAAGATCGCATGCGCCAGGCAGCGGTCTTCGTCCAGTGGCTGGATTAGCAAGAAGATGATGTCGAACTCACCCGGCCTGGTCGGGCAACTCTTGTAGAGCATGGTGGTAAATGGCTGCATGACGCGGTAGGTGTATTCGACTTCCATGCCGCCGCTGGCAGTAGGTGCCGCCTTGGGTTGCCAGAATTTGCACTCGGTGGCCCAGATTTCCCCGGTGTCGGCACGTACATCCACCTTGTAATCCTTGACTTCGGTGTACGGCTCCTTGCCCAGCCAGTCGGTGTGGACAAAGGGAAAATGCGCCATATCCAGGAAGTTTTCGACGATGCGCAAACCGGAAGTGTGCACCCCGATTGCACCGCAGTTGATGATGCGACGCCCGGGCTGGCTAAACTCCGGAACATCGAACAAGTCGCTTTGCGGCTCGCCCAGCGAAACCCAGATACTGTCGTAGCGCTCCTTTACCCGATACTCACCAGCATCGGCCGGGGCTGCACTGCCATGTGGTGCCGCATGCGGCTTACCGGCAGCATCACGCCACACCTTGAGGTCTTGTCCGAGCAAGCGCGTGTAGATGATTCCGTCAGGCTGCAGGGTGCGCGCCGCCGCAACCACAAACCAGTCGTTCAGTACGACCGGGTCCTTGGTAATATGCATCGTCTCCTCCGTGAACTATCGTTCAATCGCGGGCTCAGTGCAGATCAAGCCGCATCTTTTGATCCCTTTTATTGCAAGCTTGGACCTCTGGACTTCACACCGGCTCTGTTATGATTTCAATGCCTTTGGTGCCAGAACAATCTTGCAGATGTGGGGCACTATAGTTTTTCTCGAAGCGCTGCATAAGGGGATTCATGGGAATGTCTATTTCATTTGTGGCACAGTGGTTTTTGCAATACCGGGAACACTATGATTGACATCAAACTGATTGAGTCTTTCGTGCTCCTGATGCGCAACGGCAGCCTGGGGCGCGCTGAAAATGAAGGCGGCATACCCAAGACCACCATCAGCCGCCAGATCGCCAAACTGGAAGAAATACTGGGGGTGCAATTATTCCTGCGCTCGACGCGTCGCATCGCACCGACGGAAGCAGGCACTGCTTTTTATGCGCATTGCGAAAGGATTATTGCGGACTTGAACGCCGGTCTGGCCACCGCCCAGACGGATGTACAAAACCTGTCCGAAGGATTACGCGGCGATCTCTATCTGCTGACCAATAACCACCTGAGTACCAGCTTTGTTTCCCGCGTCCTCGGCTTATACCTGGATAGCTATCCGGGGGTAACCTGCCATCTGGATCTGGTCGGTGAGGAAATCACCAGCATCCCGGACAATGTGGATTGCTATGTTTGCTCGCAACCGCCGAACCAGCCAAACCTGGTCGCCAAGTTACTGGGGAACCTCACTTACCGGCTGTATGCCAGCCCGGAATATTTACGTCGCAACGGCACGCCTACACGCCCGGAAGACCTGGAGCAACACCCGCGTATCGTACTCACGACTTCGCCGCGCGCAGGTGGTTGGCATTTGCGTTCGCAAGATGCATCCTTCCATAGCCAGCCCCGGACCATAGTGACGACCAACGATTATTGGGTCACCAAAACCTTTGCGATAGATGGATACGGTATTGTTTTGCTGCCGGATTTTTTTACCCGCCCGGAAATCGACGCAGGCATTTTAATCCCGCTGCTGCCGGACTGGCATGCGGACAAAGTGCCGGTGTACTGCGTTTATCAGCAGCAACGTTATATGGGAAGAAAGCTAAGGGCACTGGTGGACCTGATGGCGGATAGCTTCATGCAGATCGAAACCTTCCAGCGCTATGTCGGACATGCGATCCCGAAACGTCGCGAAAAATGAATCCAGCAGGAAATTGTTAAATAATTTTATTTAATTTAAATTCAAATACTTAAATAAGTATTTGAATTTAAAATATTAGCTTATTTAACCAGTTCATTTTGCCGCCAGACGCGCCTCTACCGGTGCCATAGCCCCGGTCGCCGGATGCCTTAACTTGCTGACACGCGCCACCAATACCTGCTCCAGCTGATCCTGCTGCAGCTTATGTCGCGTCAGATAATCATCCGGAATTTCTATCTCGGCGATCACCAGGCCCTGCTCCCGCAGTATCTCCAGCCCGCTGACTTTGCCAAACAAATCGATTTGCAATCCGCTTACCGGATTGCGGATATCGATGAAACGCGGCTCTATCGCATTGATAAATTGCTGCTCATTCAGTGAATTCAAAACCGGAAAGCAGCCGCTAATTTCTATTCTTGTTTTCATACGAACTCTGTTTTAATTTCCACATGGAAATATTATCTGCGTCTTAAAGCGCTTATTATCTGCGCTTCGTTGCGCTTTAACAAAATTAATGAGCTGCAAATTCTCTTTTGGCAATAAATTCGCGGAGCGCGAGACGACTTGAGATAAAATTCCGCCTTCCCCGCTTCTTTTACCGCCACTTAGCCGCCGTAGAGAATGAAAACCAAGCTCGCGCCAACTATCCGCTCCAAGCTGGTTTTACTCGTCATGGCATGCGTGGTGCCTGCGGCCCTGATGGCCGTCCTCCTCATCACCCACGATTACCAGCGCGCCCGCGATCAGTTGCTGCTCAATTCACTGAGCACTGCCCGCGCAATGATTTCAGTTGTTGACCGCGATTTCGCCAGTATCGAATCTTCGCTGATTACCCTGGCGACCTCACCCTACCTCGCGAATAACGATTTACGCGCCTTCTATAACCAGGCGCAGGAAGTCCTGAAAAACCAGCGCGACCAGGACGGCATCAACATCGTGCTGTCAGACAGTCAGGGCAACCAGTATCTGAACACGCATCAGCCTTACGGTTCCGCGCTGCCACCGCATACTGAAATCATCCGCCTGGAAGAGTTATTCAAGGATGAGCAGCCGGTAATTTCCGACCTGTTTTTTGGTACCGTGTCCAAACAAAACCTGTTTGCCATTACCGTGCCTGTGCCTGGCAAGCGCGATATACGCTATAGCCTGAGTGCCGGGGTCTTGCCCGCACGCATGGATAAGCTGCTTCAACAGCAGCACGTACCGGACGGCTGGATCGCCGCCATCTTTGACAGCACCGGCACCATCGTTGCCCGCACTGGCAACAAGCCGGAGCTGATAGGCAAAAAAGGGGTGCCTGAAATCGTGCGCCGCATGCGCAGCACTGATGAAGACATGTTTGAAAGCGTGACCTATGACGGCACCGCGGTACAAACCGTTTTCAGCCGTTCCAAATTGTCGAACTGGGCGCTGGCAATCGGCATCCCGACCCAGGACATCATGCATGAGCTGCGCAATACCCTGTTCCTGCTCATCCTCGCCACCATCATCCTGCTGGCTTGCAGCGTCGCCGCAGCCTGGCTGATCGGCGGCCGCATCGCCGATTCCATCCATGGCCTGACCGGCCCGGCGCTGGCGCTGGGTGCGGGCAAGCTGGTCAACGTGCCGCCGCTGCATCTGCGCGAAGCGGATGAAGTCGGCACTTCGCTGGCACGTGCTTCGGAAATGCTGCATCAGGCGCAGCACCAGGCGAATCACGACGTCCTCACAGGTTTGGCGAATCGCGCGCTATTCCATGAAATCGTCAGCCAGCAACTGGCGCTATGCGAACGCAACAAGACGGTGCTGTCGATACTCTATATCGACCTCGACGGCTTCAAGGCAGTCAATGACAAGTACGGCCATGAAGCGGGTGATAAATTGCTGCGCGCCGTCGCCACACGGCTGAAAACAAACAGCCGTCATTCCGACGTAGTGGCGCGACTGGGTGGCGATGAATTCGCGATGGTGATGGTTGGCGCCACCATGGACAATGCCCGTTTTGTTGCTGAAAAGATGGTGGAAGCCATTTCTGCACCTTATGTGCTGGACGACACGCTCACGTCACATATCTCTGCCAGTATAGGCGTCGCGACGTATCCGGAATCCGGCACCACCAGCGAAGGCTTGCTGCATCGCGCTGACGGTGCCATGTACAAGGCGAAGAACCTGGGACGACGACGGGTTGCACTTGCCACCTCGCATTAGCGCGGGCACCTCCTTATTTACCCGAGGGTAAAAGAATCAAGAAAGACTGAGCATGCGTTTTACCCCCCCACACTCTCCCGCTGCTGCGTAGCGCACTGGTCATCACGGCCGCAGCGACCAGCCTGAACCTCCACGCGGCACGGCCGATGATTACCGACGATGCGCGCATCGTAGATGCCAAAGCCTGCCAGGTCGAAAGCTGGGTCAAGGGCAACAAGAACAGCACCGAATACTGGGCCATCCCGGCCTGCAACTTCACCGGCAACCTCGAAGTCAGCCTGGGCGCTACCGCCATCAATGAATACGGCCATACGCAAAACCACGGCTACGTCATGCAGGGCAAGACCCTGTTCAAGACGCTGGAGAAAAACGGCTGGGGCATAGGCCTGGCCTTCGGCAACTCCATGCAGCCGCGCTCGGATACCCTGCGCCATCTGCTCAGCTCGCCCTACGCTTATGTACCAGCCAGTTTCTCGTTTGCCGATGATCGCTTCGTGCTGCATACCAACGTCGGCTGGCTGCATGACAAGCCCAACAACCGCAATCGCGCCACCTGGGGCCTGGGTTCAGAAACCCAGCTGTCGGAACGTACCTGGCTGATCGCAGAAACCTTCGATCAAAGCGCAGGCCGTCCTTTCTATCAGCTTGGTGTGCGTCACTGGCTGGTGCCTGACCATGTGCAGATCGACACCACTTACGGCAATCGCTTTGGCAGCGGCAGCGAAGAACGCTGGATCTCGATCGGTTTGCGCCTGTTGTCCGTACCGTTCCTGCCGTAAAACACACATTGAAGCACTGCAAGATCAAGGACTTGCAAGCGCTGGTTTACGCCGATTATTTAAAGTAAATTCAGAAAGAAAAACAGCCACTGCAAAACTGCAGTGGCTGTTTTGATTTGAGTGTCAGGTCAGATTAGCCACGATACAAATCGTCGAGGCGTTTCTTCTCCCGCTCTTCAGGTGAGCCTGGCGCTGGTGCTGCCGGTGTTTGCAGCTGTGGCGTCGTGTTCGGATCGGTATTGAACATACGCTCCCAGAAACTCTTCTGTTCATCCACATCCAGCGATTTGACTGAATCGCCATTCGCGTACTCATCGTACATCCAGTCGCCGTCCACCTGCGTGACACCCGGCGGCGCGATCTTGGCCATTTCCGGTTTGCCGCGCAAGGCGGTACGCATATAGTCGATCCAGATCGGCAAGGCCAGCGTGCCGCCGAACTCACGCGTACCGAGTGAGCGTGGCTTGTCGTAACCCATCCATGCGACCGCGACGATATCGCGACCATAACCGGCAAACCAGCCATCCATCGCATTATCGGTAGTACCTGTTTTACCTGCCAGGTCACTACGACCCAGGCGCTGGCTGGCCAGATAGCCGGTACCGGAACGCACGACGTCACGCATCATGGAATCGGTAATAAAGGCATTGCGCGGATCGATGGCGCGTGCGGTTTCATCACCGGCCTGCGGATGCTGCGCTTCCAGCAAGACCTTGCCGCGCGCATCGACCACTTTCTCGATCAGATACGGTGCAACCTTGAAACCACCGTTGGCAAATACTGAATACGCGCCTGCCATTTGCAGCGGCGTGACCGAACCGGTACCCAGCGTCAATGTCAGGTTGGCCGGTTGCTTGTCTGCTTCGAAGCCAAAATGGCCGAGATGCTCAATCGCGTATGCAGGCGTGATCTTGCGCAGGATGCGGATCGAAACCAGGTTCTTCGAACGCTTCAAGCCGGTACGCATGGTCACTGGACCGTCGTATTTGCCATTGTCATTACCCGGATTCCAGGCTTTGCTACCCTGCTCGCCGTCGCTGTCTTCTGCCAGCGGCGCATCATTAATCAGCGTGCCTGGCGAGAAGCCTTTTTCCAGCGCTGCCGAGTAAATGAAAGGCTTGATGGTCGAACCCGGCTGACGCCAGGCTTGCGTGACGTGATCGAACTGATTCAATGCGAAGTCGAAACCACCAACCAGCGCACGGATGGAACCATCCTGGCCATTGACTGCGACAAAGGCCGCCGCCACTTCAGGCAACTGCGAGATCATCCATTTTTTCTTCGCATCCTGTACCACGCGGATGACGGAGCCCGGCACCAGCTTCTTCTGTGCGGTCGCCTTGTCGGACAGATAAGCAGCAGCAAAGCGCAAGCCTTCGCCGGTGATCTCTACCGTTTCACCCGACAACAACTCGGCGCGTATCAGTTTGGAATTCGCCTCTGTCACCACGGCGGCGCGCAGATCGTCGCTATCCGGGTATTTGGCCAGCACGTCATCGATGGCTTGCTGTCTGTCTTCTTCATCCTTGGGCAGATCGATAGAGCCTTCCGGTCCGCGATAGCCATGACGACGATCATAGTCCAGCACGCCACGGCGCACTGCATCATAAGCTGCGTCCTGATCCGCCTTGGTCAGCGTGGTGTAGACGGTGAAACCGCTGGTATAAATCTCGTCTTTATATTGTGCGTACATGAACTGGCGCACGGTTTCAGCCGCGTGTTCTGCGTGGGTGCGGAAACGATTGCCGTTCGGCAGCACGTTCAGTTTCTCTGCCGCGGCCTGCTTGTACTGCTCATCCGTGATGAACTTCAACTCATGCATGCGCTTGAGGATGTACTGCTGGCGCTCGGTCGCACGCTTCGGATTGACGACCGGATTCGCGCTGGCGGGCGCTTTCGGGATACCCGCCAGCATCGCCGACTCGGCTATCGTCAGATCCTTGATCGGCTTGCCGAAATAAATCCGCGCCGCACTGCCGAAGCCGTAGGCACGTTCACCCAGGTAGATCTGATTCATATACAGCTCAAGAATCTGGTCTTTGCTCAGGTTCTTTTCTATCCGGTAAGCGAGGATGACTTCCTGCAGTTTACGACTGTAAGTTTTCTTGCGCGTCAGCAGGAAGGTACGTGCCACCTGCATGGTGATGGTCGACGCACCCTGCGAACGGCTACGCACCAGATTAGCCAGACCGGCACGCACCACACCCAGCACATCGACGCCGCCATGCTCATAGAAGTTATTGTCTTCAATCGCGATGATCGCATTCTTCATGCTGGCCGGAATATTCGCGACCGATACGAAGTCACGGCGCTCTTCGCCGTATTCGCCGATGAGGACGTTATCTGCGGTGTACACACGCAGTGGAATCTTGGGTTTGTAATCAGTCAGCGCATCAATGGATGGCAGGTTCGGCACGATAAAGAGCAGCGTGTAAGCGACACCCAGGATGGCAACGAAGATGGAAGCGATGAAGGCAGCGATGGCTGCTTGACGGAGCTTGATATTGGTTGGTCGTTCGGACCAGGCAACAAACTGTGATGAAATGTACGAGAAAAACCGCAACGCGATCCCCTATTAAGTCTTAGCGTCGCAACTTTAGCAGGCATTGGCCATTTAAGTTGAAACCAATTGTTATCTTGTTAGAAATACATTTGTCTTGCATTTGTCATTTCAACAGCTGTTTACCGGGCGCATATAGCAATGGCCCGCATCACAGCGGGCCATTTTGGAATGTATACGGCTGTAAGCCGGATACTCAGTATCTGGTCTGCTAGTTATCTGCGACCGATTTCATTACCGATCACGCCGCCAACCGCAGCACCACCAACGGTACCCAGCGTGCTGCCACCTGTCAGGATCGCACCGCCGACGGCACCGATACTGGCACCGGTCACCATATTCCGGTCGCGGCGCGACATACCACTACAACCTGCAACGGTAAGCACCACAACAGCAATCACGGCAGTACTGGCAATTTTTTGCATCATTTTCATCGAAGACCTCAAGACAGAGTGTTAAGACAGGTAAATAGAAAAGTTAATTACCTGTCACTGACAGCAAAGGCAGCGGAAAGATTCCCTGCCCGTCGCAGCAAATTTTCAATCTTGCCGGCACCCAACAAAATATGGAGTGACAGCTCAGGACGAAAACTGCGACAGCGGCGCCATCGTAAAAAAATCTGCCCAAGTTAGCCATCAGACAATGCAGCTACTTGCTGTAGGAATACGGGAAGGAACCCGTTTTTAACGACGCCCGGCATCCGCTACTTTTGCAAAACTGATGAAAATAATTCGCATTTGGCCGGATTCGCTATATACGTTTGGACATAGCTAGCTATAATCAAACCTCATTACCGTATTCAGGCTGCATGATGAGCACTACACAGTATTTGGCACCCGCCGACCAGACGATCATGGAATCGCGCCGCGAAGTCTACAAAGGCTGGAAGATCCTGGTTGAAATCTCCGGTGCCTCCCGTTATGAAGATGCCACCGTCTGCATGTACGCGCCGCGCATCGTCGTCACCGAACAGCTTTCCATCGGCTTTCGTGAGCTGGATGTCGCCACCGAGCACTGTTTTATGACGCCAGCGCAGTGTTTACAAGGCGGCATGATGATCGCGCGCGATTTTATTGACCGGCGCGGTTAGCAGTTTCCCCATCTTTTGCTAGAATGCGGGCGATATTGTTGTCGGAGCCCGGCAAGAAGTACATTTGGGACATTATTTAAATAAGGGAAGCAAGCATGAGTTCGAACTATTGGCGTGAGCGCTGGATCAAGGCATTGGTAAAAACCGGCATGGACCGTAGCGCCGCAGAAGCTGCTTTTGCAGCAACCTACAGCAAAGAACCTGCAGATCAATCCAAAAGCCCTGAAATCCAGGCGCTGATGTCCATCGATCTCGGCCAGGGCAACTTCAAAGCAGCGGCCCCAGCCCACGCTTAAGACGCCAGCCGTCAGCAAACCAGCCAGGCCTGACACTCGTCAGGCTGTCTGTCCGCCGAATACATAGCCGGACACGACTACATTCATTACCTTGTCTTCAAAAATCTTGCGTCCGGTATCGTCACCGGCGGCACCTGCTGCGACCATCAACGGTAGCAAGTGATCCGGATGTGGCTGCGTCAGTTTTGCATCCGGCGCTTTTTCCCACTCTGTCAGCAAGGCATCACGTTCCTGTGCGCTGGGTGCAGCGATGCTATCGCTGAGCCAGGTATCAAAGCGTTTCGATGGTTCGGTGAACGCCGGGCTGAAGCCGCGCATATTGTGGAAACTCATGCCACTGCCGACGATCAGCACGCCTTCATCGCGTAGCTGCTGCAAGGCGGCACCTGCCTTGAGGTGCTCGGCCGGGTCCAGTGTTTTCTTCATCGACAATTGCAGCACCGGGATATCCGCATCCGGATAGATCAGCTTGAACGGAATAAACACGCCGTGATCATAGCCGCGCTGATTATCGGTATGCACCGGGATATTTGCAGCCGTCAGCAATTCGACGACGCGCTGCGCCACATCAGGCGCGCCCGGCGCCGGATAGTTCAGCTCATAGGTATGCGGAGGAAAACCGTAGTAATCGTAAATCAGCGACGGCTGTGCCGTGCTCATCACGGTAAACTCATCCTCCATCCAGTGCCCGGAAATGATCAGGATGGCTTTGGGTTTGCTGCCGACTTCCTTATGCATATTGCGCAGGAAGTCCGCCATCTTGTCCCACATATGCGGATCACCCGGCCAGTCCATGAAAAAGCATGGACCACCGCCGTGGGGAATGAAAAAGGTTGGGACGCGCTTGGAATCGGCCATGGCTATATCCTGTTCTGCTGTTTCAAATTAGTACTAATTAAAACAGTATTGTGCAGCCGTTGCGATTTTTTTGCTGGCGCTGCGTTTTCAGGTGTCAGCGCAGGACGGTAAACATGGCCTGGCGTATTACTCCGCTTCGTTTTCCGGTAATTTGAGCTGACCGGTGTGATAGTCATATTCATAGACTTCACCATAACGTCCCCACTCCACCACCACTTCCAGCACACGCTTGGCTTCTTCTTCCTTGAGGAATTCTTCCAGCGTATCGAGGAAACGTTTCTCCGACAGCGAGCCATTCGGTTCGCGCTCCAGGCTTTGACGGATATGGGTTGCCAGCGGCACATGCGTCAGCAACTGCTGGCCAAAGATTTCCTTGCGCCGGATATGTGCTGCCTGTGCATAGCCATGACCGAGGGCGGTCAGCGTAATGTCACCCTTCTCTACCTGCGCCAGGCCCAGCAAGCCGAGCGCTTCATATGTCGGGAACAATTCTTCATCCGGCAGCTTCGCTTCTTCGGTCAGCTCCGGCAAGTCGGCGCGACCGTTGAACGGCGGTGCCGCCAGCAAATCGAGTACGCCTTCGATATGCGCAACGTCGGTTTCCGGCAAGCGATAGCTGAGGTGCGCCTGCACGGCCACACCGGTCGTCGCTTCCTGCGGGGTACGCATGGTCATCAGTGCATAGACTTCATCGATCAGTGCACGCACTTCAGCCGAATCCGGATTACGCGGACGCGGCAAACTGATTTTGATCTCGCTGCGTATCCGTCCTGGGCTGCTCGACAGCACCAGGATGCGATCCGACATCATCACCGCTTCTTCGATATTGTGCGAAACGATCAATATGCCCTTGGTCGGGATACGCTTTTCTTCCCACATCTCAAGGATGTCATCGCGCAAGGTTTCGCCCGTCAACACGTCGAGCGCCGAGAACGCCTCATCCATCAACAGCACATCCGGCCCGGTCACCAGGCCACGCGCGATACCGACGCGCTGCTTCATGCCACCCGATAATTCACGCGGCAACGCGCCGCCAAAACCAGCGAGTCCGATCAGGTCCAGCATTGCATCGGCGCGTTTTTCACGCTCCTCCGGTGGCACACCTTGCGCCTCCAGTCCGAGCTCCACGTTTTGCTGCACTGTCAGCCACGGAAACAAGGCAAACGACTGGAAGACCATCGCGATCCCTGCGACCGGGCCATAAATAGTCTGGCCACGATAGGTAGCGCTACCACTATCGGCCGGAATCAAACCAGCCATGATGCGCAACAGCGTCGATTTACCGGAGCCGGACTTACCCAGCAAGGCGACGATCTCACCTTCGGCCAGCGTGAAATCCACCTGCTCCAGCACACTCGAAGGCGTGCCGTCTGCGGTCTGGAAGGATTTATCGACGCCCTTCAAATTGATCAATACATTCTGGCTCATCATGCCTCCTCAACGACTGCGGTCTTCTGCCAGCAGGTACAGCTTGCGCCAGAAAAATCGGTTCAACAACATTACAAATATGCACATCACGCCTATGCCAAGCGCGATGCGATGAAAATCACCGGCATCCGTCATCTGTTTGATGTAACTGCCGAGGCCGTCAGCGATCAGTGTCGTCTTGCCCCATGTCACATACTCGGCGACGATGCTGGCATTCCACGAACCGCCGCTTGCGGTAATCGCACCGGTGATATAGCTGGGGAACACTGCAGGCAAATAAACCCGCTTCCACTTCAACCAGCCTTTCAAGCCCAGGTTGTCCGCAGCCAGGCGCAATTCATTCGGGATGGTCGATGCACCTGCCACCACATTGAACAGGATGTACCACTGTGTACCGAACACCATCAGGGGACTGAGCCAGATATTCGGATTCAGCTGCAAAGTCAGCAGTACATACACCACCAGCGGGAACATCAGGTTCACCGGGAAGGCCGCGAGGAATTGCGCCAGTCCCTGCACGCGTTGTGAATACCTGGGACGCAGACCTATCCACACTGCTATCGGCATCCACACCAGCGATGCCAGTGCGATCAGCAATAAAACACGCGTCAACGTAATCAGCCCCAGCCACACCACATGCCCGACCTCGGCCCAGCCGACATCGCTATGGACAAAAATCACCAGGCGATACAAAGCCAGACAGGCGGCGATCAGCAGGAAAATGTTCCACGCCTGCATCCACATCGGATGGATAGCGCGTGCGCTCGCACGTGGTGCCGTGCCGTCGTACGACACACTGAACCAGCCCAAGGTCCTGCGCAGCATCGCCCACATGCGGTCGGTACCGGCACGCATCCAGCGGCTGCGCCGTCCCCAGTTCAGCAGCCACGAACGCTGCCCGGTTTCGCCCTGCGACTCTTCGAAACGGAATTTATCGGCCCAGGCCAACAAGGGACGGAAAAACAATTGGTCATACAAGATGATACCGGCCAACATCGCACCGATAGCCCACAAGATCGCGTGCAAATTCTTCTCTTCGATCGCCACTGCAATATAAGCACCGATGCCGGGCAATTTAATATCCTGATTGGCGACTGAAATCGCCTCGGCCGCAACCAGGAAGAACCAGCCGCCGGACATGGACATCATCATGTTCCACAACAAGCCCGGCATCGCAAACGGCAACTCCAGCCGCCAGAAGCGCTGCCAGCCAGACAAACGGAACACGCGCGCCGCTTCATTCAACTCTGACGGTACCGTACGTATCGACTGATACAGGCTGAACGCCATATTCCAGGCCTGCGAAGAAAAGATCGCAAAAATCGCCGCGCACTCGACACCTAACAGGCTGCCAGGAAAGAAAGCAATGAACGGCGCAATGGCGATCGCCTGGAAACCAAGGATAGGCACCGACTGCAAAATATCCAGCGTCGGGATCATCACCTTTTCGGCAGCACGATACTTGGCCGCAATCGCAGCAAAGACAAAGCTGAACAACAAGGCACAGCCCAGTGCGATAAACATGCGCAAGATGGTACGCAGCAGGTAATAAGGAAGATTGGATGGGTCCAGCGAGATAGGCGTGACTTCACCGACCACGAATGGTCGCGTCATCTGCATCGCGCCGAAACCGACGGCGACCAGTACCGACAGCACCAGCGGCAGCAAAGCCCAATCCCAGCGATTGGGTGTGACCGCGAGCAGGGAGCGCTCTGTCTTGCGAGGAACGATAGCCTCAAACATATTAGTAAAACCTTGTATTCAGGGTATCGGCTTGGGCCAGCTGGGGAAAATGTATGGATTTCCCCAGCCAGACAGGATGACAGCTGCATGTGACAACATGCTTACGTCCGCCAACCATCATCCGGTGCGGCCATGCATGCCGCCACCTCAGTAGCCAGATACAACGCGGTCGCGCCCTGCTCGGTGCACACGGGCAACGCAGGGCGAAACAGATAAACGATAAGAAGGGAGTAGATAAAGAACCAACGAGAACCGTCAGTCCGGTATACCACTACCCGCCATTGCGGCAAGGTAGCGATGAGGAGATGGGCTACCTTGCCAGTGTCCTGCCTGTGTGAGAACTACAACTGGAACAGCCCATGCTGGAACCCCATAACAAAATAATCGACGCACTTTACCACCAAGCCAGAGCCTCCGCCAGCGGATATGCGATTCTTGGTTTACAGCAAAAAACTTCTATAGGCAGATCGATACCTGCACCCTTAAGCCGGTACGCGCTGCTCTTGCGGAAAACAAATCGCACCTACGATCACCAGCACGCACAAAGCACCCAGCGCCTGCAGCATCAAGCCAAAGCCACCGCGTTCATGCAAGCTCGCCACCACACCGACCGATACGCCAGCCGCAGTGAAACCCAGGAAGTAGCGCACTGAGTATGCACGGGCGCGCCATTCGTCGCTGGTGTACTTGCCTATCATCGCGTCATTCACCGTGACCTGGCCGAAGATGCAGATCACGATGCCTATGCAGATCAATATCAGCGGCAAACCGGACAGGCTGGCACTGAAGTACAGCAGTGGTGCCAGCGTGAATGCCAGTGGCAGGAACAGGGTTTTCAGTGAGTGCTTATCCAGCAAATGACCGATAACATACTGCGCCAATGCACCGAACACATACGTCCCGGCGACGATCACACCGAGCAATGCGGCATTCACTGTGATCCCTGACAAACGTTCGGCAAACAATTTAGGCATGGCGACAGTGAAAGCATTGAAGGTCGTCGAGCTGGCAATGATGGTGATGACCAGTGCGACGATCACGCGCCACATCGCATCCTTGGAGACGCGCACCGAACCCGGCTGCCCTCCTTTACGTACGGCGCGTACTTCATGCCGGACGCTAATGGCAAACATGATGCCTATGACTATCGTAGCCAGGCCAGGCAACAGGAAAGCCCAGCGCCAACCCAGATACTGGCAAACGATGCCGGTAATCAAAGCCGACGACGCCACGCCCAGATTGCCCCACACACCGTTGATACCGACTTCACGCCCCAGTTTCTCGGCATGTGCAACCAGCATCGCGGTGCCGACCGGATGATAGATCGCGGCGAACAAACCAACCGCCAGCAAGGCAATGCCCAGTTGCAGCGGTGTCTGCGTCAGGCCGACTGCCATCATGGCAGCACCGATGCCGAGGAAGAACACCACCATCATGTGCCGCCGGCTCCAGCGATCACCCAGCCAGCCGGTGACCAGTGCACCGGCACCAAAGGCAACAAAGCCCGGCGTCGCGTACGGCAACAACTCGCCATAGCTCATGCCAAATACCGGCGCGATCACGATCACCGCCGCTGCGAATACCAGCATGGCGTAGTGGTCGATAAAGTGGGCGATGTTGATGTAGGCGATGACGGTGCGGGGTTCGTTCCGTAGCTGATCCATGAGTTGCTTTCCTTTAAAACAGCCACTAGGTTAATATGACCAGTCATCGATAAGAAGACAAGCAACATCGCCGATGCGCCAAGTTGCAGGTCTTTCCTACAGCTCCCACCTCAGGAAGTGCAATGAACATAGTCGCCCGGTCTTATCCGCGTGGTACACACCTCGGCTTGCATGTACATCGCGAAGCGCAATTGCTATTCGCGTCCAGCGGCGTGATGCAAGTGACGACGCCGAAAGGCCGCTGGCTGGTGCCGCCTGCACGTGCGGTCTGGCTGCCACCTGGTATCGAACATGCAGTCGATATGCTGGCCGATATAGAAATGCGCGCCCTGCTGATTCCGTCCGAAATGCTGGCCCAGCATCCGGAGGCGCCGCGTCTGGAAAAAGAGTTTGTCGTCGCCGTCGGTCCGCTGCTGCGCGAAACCATACTCGGCGCGTTCAAACCAGGTTTACATTCAGCCCAGCATCCGCGCCGCATCGCCCTGCTGGTTGAGCTGGCCTTGTTCGAACTGGCCGAAGATGAAGATGCAGCGACCTTCATGCCCATGCCTACCGACGTACGTGCGCGCCGCGTCGCAGACATCATCCTGGCCGATCCGGCGAATGACAGTGAACTCGAATTACTGGCACACACTGCAGGCGCATCAGCACGCACCATCACGCGTTTGTTTCCGGCTGAAACCAATCTGACGTTCAAGGAATGGCGACAACGCGCGCGCATCATGGCGGCGGTCGAAGTGCTGGGCAATGGCCAGACTTCCATCAAGCAACTGGCAGCGCAACTGGGCTTTAGCAGCGTCGCCGCCTTTGGTCACGCGTTCCGCCAAATCATGGGGATGACGCCGAGTGAAATGATGCAACGTTCCGATATGGAAAACTCATAATTGCCTCACTTCACTTCCTGCATTCTTACAACAGGTCACAAGCTACGCTGACATCGCAATTTTTTATCTTTCGATATGATGTTTCCCATCACACCGGAGCCGGCGGTTCGAAAATATACCGGTACCAATTCCTGACTGAAACACATGCATCTCTACTGTTTCAGCACTCCCAGCAGTTCATATCCAGTCAACGCTTATCTTTTGTTCAGATAGCTGCTCGGTGATTCGCCAAGTACACGTTTGAACATCGCTGAAAAAGCACTGGGACTGGCATAGCCTAGTTCATCTGCCAGCGTTGCTATCGGCACGCCATCTTCCAGGCGACTCAAGGCACTCGCCAGCTTTACTTGCTGCACCCACTGACGGAAAGTGAGATCGGTTTCCTTGAGAAACAAGCGGATCAGGGTACGACTACTCGCCCCGACCTGCTCTGCCCAGTACTCAATACTCATCGCATGCTCGGGCGCATCCAGTATCGTCTGGCACACCGCAAGCAAACGCCGATCGGTCGGCCAAGGTATGGCGAGCGGGATGGTTTTGGAATGCTGTAGCTGATGCAGGATCAGCGTCACGACCGCGCGATTCTTTTCATTGTCTTCGTATTCGACAGGCTCTTCGACCAGCGTCAGTATCAGTTCGCGCAGCATGGGACTGACTTCGATCACGCGTACCTTGTCACCCAGGTGTGCAGCATGATTTTCATCTATATACAGTGTGCGCATTTGTACTGCACTGAGTATCAACTGGTCATGCACGATACCTGCCGGTATCCACAAGCCGCGTGTCGGCGGGATGAACCAGATGCCATTGTTGCTGGCGACGCGCATCAATCCTTTGGTCGCGTACAGCAATTGTCCACGCGCATGCTGATGCGGCGTGTTGTAGCTGCCAGTCTCCTGGTCACGCGCCAGCGCAGTGATCGGCTGACGCACATAATTGATAATCGTCGGCATTCTCGCTGCGCCCTTTAGCGTAACTGTCACTTTTTCGACGATTTTTGGCATTCATTGATATTTACCCTCACGATGGCAAAAATTATAGTTTGCCCATACAGCATGTAGCAAACATTGTTATCGGACGAAGGGAAATACCATCATGCATCACAACACGCATTCATCGACCGCGGCGACCACAGTCGCGCATACACACCGCATCACCGCCATCATCGGCTTGCTCATCCTGTCACTCGCACTGCGACCCGGCATCGTTTCCATCGGGCCTATCCTGCTGCAGATCCAGCATGAGTTCGCACTCAGCTATACCAAATCGTCGTTGCTGATCGCCATTCCGGATATCTGCATGGGTGTGTTTGCCCTGTTCGTCCCGCGGATAGCCCGCTCGCTGGGTAGCGACCGCGCCGTCATCACTGCATTGTTTTTGTTGGCAGCTGCCACCTTGCTGCGCGGACTGTCCGGCTCAGTTTCCACCCTGCTGTTATCCACGCTCTTTGTTGGCATAGGCATAGCGGTTTCGGGTTCGCTAGTAGGCGGCTGGATCAAAACCCACTTCCCGCGTGAGGCGTCGTTCTTTATGGGGATTTATGCGGCAGGCCTGAGCGTAGGCGCGACCGCAGCAGCGGTGTTAACAGATGTAGTCGCGCAGATCAACCAGGACTGGCGCTGGGCTGCTGCCATGTGGTCCTTGCTGTGTGTGACAGCCATCCTGAGCTGGCGCACATTGACCAGGAAATTCCCGTCTACAGACGCAAATAAATCAGTGACGCAACAAGCGACTTCCATCGTCCTGCCGTTCCGCAATGGCAAAGCCTGGCTTATCGCACTCTACTTCGGCATCAGCCAATTCATGGTCTACGCCTGCTTCGCGTGGATCGCACCCAGCAGCACGGAAATGAATCTTCCGCACATCAGTGCTGGTGTATTGCTGGCGCTGTTCACTCTGACCTTCGCGATTGCCAGCTTTGCGGCCGGGTATATCGCACGTCATTCGACTGACAGACGCGGCTGGCTGCTGCTTGCCATGTTGTTGACGATTGTTGGCTTCGCGGGTCTCTGCTTCTGGCCGACATCTTATGCGATGGCTGACATCATCCTCGTCGCAATAGGACAAGGCATCTGCTTCCCGCTGGTGATGACGCTGCCGCTGGACAATACCGCGAGTGCCAACGACGCCAATTTATGGACCGTGTTCATGCTCTTCATCGGTTATCTGATTGCTGCACTCGGCCCGGTGAGCTTTGGTTTGCTGCGTGACCTGACGCATGGTTACGCTGCTTCGTATGGCTTGTTAACAGCAGCAAGTGTGCTCCTGCTTGTCATGACTCCGGCACTGAAGCCGAATACCAAAACAGCGGCTAGTGCCGCCTGATAAGCGATCGCTAAGCGCGGCGCAGTTCTCTATTCAGGAATTGTGCTGCGTCAGGATGGCGTTCAGCAAGCCGGGGAAACGGCTTTCAATATCGGCCCGTCGCAGCGTGTTCATGTGGATGGTGCCGCTGTTTTCCGTATGCACCAGGCCGGACTCGCGCAAGACCTTGAAGTGATGGGAGACGGTGGATTTGGGACGCCCGCCATCGAGCTCACCGCAGGTAGCAGCATCAACGCGCGCCAGGTGGCGCACGATGTCCAGACGTATCGAATCGCTCAATGCATACAGCACACGTTCGAGCGAAAACTCACTGGCAGCAGGATGTTTAAAAGGACGCATGAGCAACATTATACGCGTTGCGCTATACTTCTTCCATTGTTCGTATATTTACGAACTAACGAAGCAATTAGCACGCAATACCGATCAATTACTTATAAACAACTTACTGAAAGCCATCATGTCCGCTCTATTTCAGCCTTACACCCTCAAAGACGTCACCCTCCGCAACCGCATAGCCATCCCGCCCATGTGCCAATACATGGCCGTTGACGGCGTCGTCAACGAATGGCACCAGACCCACTACGCCAGCCTGGCACGTGGCGGTGCCGGTCTGGTGATCGTCGAAGCAACTGCGGTCGCCCCGGAAGGTCGCATCACACCAGCCTGCACCGGCATC
The DNA here is from genome assembly GCF_015645465.1 of Herminiimonas contaminans. GTDB lineage: Bacteria > Pseudomonadota > Gammaproteobacteria > Burkholderiales > Burkholderiaceae_D > Oxalicibacterium > Oxalicibacterium contaminans. The sequence goes on from NZ_JADOEL010000012.1 coordinate 63,989, forward strand.
TGGAATGAAGCGCAGGCACAAGCATTCGTCCCTATCGTGCAAGCCATCAAGGCTGCAGGTTCGGTACCCGGCATCCAGATCGCACATGCCGGACGCAAGGCCAGCGCCAACCGTCCATGGGAAGGCGACGACCACATTGCGGACGGCGACGCACGCGGCTGGCAAACAATCGCTCCATCCGCCCTCGCCTACGGCAAAGGTTTGCCGAAGGTACCGCAAGCAATGACGCTGGATGACATCGCCCGTGTCCGCCAAAACTTCGTCGACGCCGCTATCCGCGCACGTGACGTCGGCTTCGAATGGCTGGAACTGCACTTCGCACACGGCTATCTGGCGCAAAGCTTCTTCTCCGCCCACTCCAACCAGCGTGACGACATCTATGGTGGCAGCGCAGAAAACCGCGCGCGCTTCCTGCTCGAAACCTTGCGTGCAGTCCGTGCCGTGTGGCCAGAGAACCTGCCGCTGACCGTGCGTTTCGGTGTGCTCGAATACGATGGCCGCGATGAAGAAACATTGATCGAATCCATCAAGCTGGTGCGCGAATTCAAAAAATCCGGCATGGACATGATCAGTGTCAGCATCGGCTTCACCATTCCGGAAACTTCGATTCCATGGGGTCCGGCCTTCCTCGGCCCCATCGCTGAACGTGTACGTCGTGAAGCTGATGTACCGGTTTCATCGGCATGGGGCTTTGGTACTCCAGAGATCGCTGAACGTGTGGTCGCTGACCAGCAACTGGACATCGTCATGGTCGGCCGCTCGCACCTGGCCAATCCACACTGGCCTTACCAGGCAGCGAAAGAACTCAAGGTCGAACGCGCGTCATGGGTATTGCCTGCGCCTTACGCGCACTGGCTGGAACGCTATTAATCACTAGTCAGCAACAGGTACGCGGCAGGCTGTCGCGTACCACCTGAAACTACTGGAGGAACGCAATGGGTAAGCCAGAATTTTTTATCACTCCCGGCTATGGCGATTTCATGCTCAAGGAGTTGCACTACTCGCAGGCAGTCAAGATAGGCAATCGTGTCGAAACGTCAGGACAAGGTGGCTGGGATGACGCGTTTAACTTTCCGGCATCCGTAGAAGATGAAATCGCTAAAGCGTTCGACAACATCACACGCACGCTGGCTACTGCAGGTGCAAGCTGGGAGCATGTGATCCACGTTAACTCTTACCATGTCGGTGGTTTTCCGCCGGAAGTGAATGCAACTATGGTCAAGCTGTTCCGGCGGTACATGCCACAGCACTCACCTATCTGGACCCAGCTTGGCGTTGCTGCACTCGGACTGCCACAGATGCGTATAGAGATACGCGTGACTGCGATTATTCCTGAATAACAGGAAACCTTACTGCAGCAAGCGAGAGCCAAGCGGCTCTCGCCTTGCAATCTTCAGAGGAGTTATTTGCGCGTACGCGCGAAGCTATACCACAACCCTACTGCGATGGGCGCAGCCAAAGCGCCCCATGCAAACCAGTGCCAGACACCAGTCTTGACCAGCGCGATGATCAGGCCGAACAAAGTCAGTGCAGCCAGCAATATGGGCATGCGCCAGACGAACCAGAAGTGACTGCGTTTTGCAGTATGAGTAGCTTTCATATTCTTTCAAGTTTCAAGCTGATGCGCCTGTATCAGTTTCTCCATGCGCGCTTCATTCGTCTTGCGTCGCACTATCCACAAATACAAACCACTCCCCAGTACCACGATGGAAATCAGGTCGAGTATCGCCCACATGATTTGCATAGGACGTCCGCCGTAATCACCGAAATGCAAAGGCTGCGACAACAACAAGCCCGTCAGGTACCACGGCAAGGTACGGCTATCCGTTACCTCACCCGTCGTCGCATCCACCAGCACCGGCTTGAACAAGCGCGAAGTCAATGCTTCGGTACCACGCATGAAAATGCCGTAATGATGTGGACTGGTAAAGCTGGTGCCGGGGAATGCGATAAAGCCCATCTTCATATCAGGCTCCAGTGTGATCGCGGCATCAACCGCTTTTTGCAGTGAACCCAATTCGGTCAGCGCCGGCTTGCCCTTGTATGGCGCAACCATCTCTGCCATCTGATCGAACTGCCAGTACTTCACCAGCAGATCGGCCCAGGTATTGATGACACCTGTCGCACCGACCACCAATAACCAGGACAGCGTCACGATGCCGAGCAGATTGTGCAGGTCCAGCCACTTCAGGCGATTCGATCGTTCCGCACGTACCGTACCGAACTCCAGCTTCTTCATGAATGGCCCGTACAACACCACACCAGACACGATGGCCACCAGCAGCAAGATGCCCATGAAGCCGAGGAACAGCATGCCCGCCAGACCGGCAAACAGATTCACATGCAGCGAAAACATGATGTACATAAAGCCGCTGCTTAACGGCGGCTGGCCGAGTACCTCGCCAGTACGCGCATCTACCGCTACCTGCTTCATATCCACTTCAGAAGTCGGCGTCGTCGCCAGTGTCACGAACCAGATGCGATCATCGTCCGGCTCCTGCGAAGCAAACATGCCGACCTTGTCCGGATGCTGCGCCAGCGCAATCTCCATCACGCGATCCATGCTGATGCGCGGCGTATGCGCAGGCATTTCCTTCGCCTCTATCTCGGTGCCGAGCAAATGCCCGATCTCGTGATGGAAGATCAGTGGCAAGCCGGTCACGCATAGCAGCAGCATGAACACTGTACACACCAGGCTGGACCACTTATGGATCCAGGCCCAGCGCCTGAGTTTGGTACCTGTCATCAGAAGTCGACGGAAGCGGTCAGGCTGAAGGTGCGTGGATTGCCCAGAACCAGATAGCCGCTGCCTTCGGAGCCACCAACGGAAGCCCAGTAGTTGCGATCGGTGACGTTATCCACGCGGGCACGGAAGGTAACCAGCTTGCCCTGCACTTCGGTCAGATAACGTGCACCTATATCCAGACGTGCCCAGCCCGGCACTTTCAAGGTATTGACCGCGTCTGCGTAGCTGCTGCCAGTCGCTGTTACACGGCCATTCACCGAGAATCCTTGCACGCTCGCGACATCCCACTCGGCGCCCAGGCTACCCTGCACTTTAGGCACACCGATCACACGCTTGCCATCAGTCGTGGCACTACCGCTGGATTCCTGTTTCGCATCCAGGAAAGTGACGCCGCCCAAAATCTTCAGGCCGCGCGTAATTTCACCGAAGGCTGTCAGCTCCAGGCCTTTATGGTTATCCGTTCCCTGCGCGCCATAGATACCGGCCGCATTGGTGAATACGCGAGGTTTATCAGTTGTGAACACAACCGCAGATGCACCCAGTCTGCCGCCATCATATTTCACGCCCACTTCTTTTTGCTTCGCGACATAAGGCGAGAGTATTTCCCCGGCATTTGCCACCGGACGCGTGCCGTCCAGCGTAGGTGCTACTTTGCCCGGGCTGAGACTCTCTATGTAGTTGGCATAAATGGAAACTTCTTTTGCAGGCTTATAGACTATGCCAGCGGCCGGACTCACACGACTTGCTTTATATGCGCTGGTTTGGATGGCGCTACCGTAGGCGTAACCCCTGGTATCCACTGTTTGGTGACGGGCGCCAACCGTGAGCAAGACTTTGTCGTCGAGGAAAGACATCGTGTCGCCGATTGCATAGCTGGTGAGCTGATTTTTTGCAGTTAATGTCGGATTTGCCAGACTGCCACCACCTATTGCGCCAGCACTGAACGCCGGGAGTGTGGTTAACACTGGATTGTACAAATTCGTATTTTGCGTATTGCCCGCATCATATGTGTAGGCATTTTTCCGCTCTGAATCAAAGTAGGCATATGACGCTACCAGCGTATGTTTGACTGAACCGGTCACCAGCTTGCCGCGGATACCGAGCTCCCCTGCCTTCACTGTTTCTATCGCCGTATTATCGAAGCGATACGTGGTGCCGGCACCGCTGAGCGCATCGCTCAATCTGATATTTCCGAGCGAGTTGGCTTCCTTGCCGCGACGCATGCCAGCGGCAAACCAGGTCGTCACATTCGAATTGATGTCATATTCACCGCGCACAGTGCCAAAGGTATCGCGCTCATCCGAGTAGCTGCCCGGCTGCGCCCAGTTGCTGGAAGCGTCCGGTGTACGCGGCACCGAAGTGACGCCACTGACATCCACGTTAGTGCGTGTTTCATTCAGGCGATGATTCTGATGACCGATATCGGCGGACAGTCGCGCATTGCTGCTACGCCAGTCGACACCGACCGAGACCACATTCAGATTTACATTTTCACGGCTAACACCAGTGCCGCCATCCCTGTGCGCAGCATTGATGCGTATACCTGTGCTGTCGTTCGGGCCAAAGCGACGCGAAAGATCTGCCGCGACATACGCTTGCGATCCACTGGCTGTACCTGCAGTGACTTGTGTCAACGGATCGTTACCAGCGCGTTTAGGCAAAAGGTTAATCGTGCCGCCTATGCCATCACCACTAGGTGTGATACCAGTCAGGAAGGTGCTCGCACCGTGCAGTACTTCGACGCGTTCAAACAGTTCGGAAGAAATGTACTGACGTGGCAACAAACTGTAGAGGCCGTTGTAAGCAATGTTGTCGGAACTCAAAAGGAAGCCACGTACAAAGTACGATTCCTGGAAATTACCAAAGCCACGCGCTACACGTATCGATGGATCATTTTGTAAAACATCACCAACGCTGCGCGCCTGTTGATTCTGTATCAGTTCATTGGTATAGCTGGTAATGGAAAACGGCGTATCCATATTGTCCTGCGTACCTAAAATACCAGCACGTCCGCCGCGCGCCACCTGCCCACCGGCATATGCCTTCGACAAACCTTCAGCTGATGCATCGGCACTCGATGTCACCGTAATCGCTTCCAGCTGCGTGGTAGTCGGCGCCTGGGTAGTCTGTGCATGCGCTGTACTTATGAGAAACGGGAGCGCTGCCTGCAAAGCGCACACTAACAAAGTTGGTTTGATAAAAGCCGGAAGATTGAGATGGGCAGCCATCGATGTTTCCTTTGTTCTGGGAGTAGATAGACAGTTGTTGACCACTGGAAACAGTTGCAAACAATAATAGAAATGATTCTCATTATAAATTTTGCATAAAAGCGCCGCAATTGATCTTTGGGCAGACGTACGTTTTCCCGCTGCCTATATGCAGGCAGCGGCAGCGCTACAGAGGAGGAATCAGAAGTTTGCAGCTGTGGTCAGTGAACAACAGCGCGTACTCAGGCGCTGATATCGTCAAGGAAACGATGCATCACATAGGCATCGACATAGCCCAGCTCGCTATGCAGGTAAGCCTTGGGTACGATGCCAACGATGGCGAAGCCCAGTTTCTTCCACAAGGCGACGGCTGCTTCATTGCTGCTGACGACGAAGTTGAATTGAATGGCGCTGAAGCCGGCGGCTTTGGCGGTTTGCAGGCAATGCTGCCCCATCAGCTTGCCTGCGCCCTTGCCGCTGCAATCCGGATCAACCATGAAGGAAGCATTCGCGACGTGCGAACCGAGATCACGCTGATTGGCGATCAGTTTGTACATACCAACGATACGTCCGTCGTCTTCTGCAACATATGAAGTCACGCCAGGCGCAAACCAGTATGCGTATGCATCTTCATAACTGGTATCTGCAGCGAAGACATAACTCACACCCGGCGCTACGACCTTTTGAAAAATAGGCCACATGGCACCGAAATCTGCTGCTATCGCACGACGAATAATCATTACAAAGAAATTGCTGGCCCGAAAGCCAGAATTTTAACCTGCCTGTACTGCTGGTGCCGGAGACGGGCGATGCAGCAAACGCGCTCTTTGCAGCAGATGGACGTCCGCTTCATCTTCGTAGTTGGCGCTTTCTACACGTGGCGGCTTGCGGACCTCGAGCGCCGCATGTATTTTGCGTGGCGATTTGCCGACTATCTCGCTGCGCGCAATGAAGCCTTGTGCAGTGAAATTGTGTTCCAGGAAGATTTCGATGAAATCACGTGCCGCTTCCGGCTGCTTGGCTGCCAGCGGAATCGTTACTGCATGCGAGATGGCGGAAGCTTGCACGATGTTTTTTCCATCGCCAGTCAGGTCATGCTTTGCTGAGGAATAATGCGCATTGAATGCCGGATTAGAAAGATCCATCGTGTCTGGCAAGGATGCGTACGATATCTTTTTTGCGATGCACTCCGTGCGGTAAGCGAATGCATAGTCAGTCACTTCCGTGTCGGCTGCCACTACCTTGCGGCCAGGATGGTTCAACAAGGTGCGCGACATGCCGGGCGCTACGCTATCCGCCAACATGCATGCCATCACGGCCGCATAACCTACCGAGTGTGCATTTGGTTCGAAGTGGGCGATCGATGCTTTCGGATCGCTCAGTTTTTCACGCCAGTTTTTCGCATTCAGGATTTTTCCCGGTGCATAGGCCAGCACCATGCTGTTACCGGCAAAGACGTAATAGCCGTCGGTATGCTCCGGCATCATCGCAGCGGCCACGCCGCTGTCTGCCAGAATAGCCAGATCGTATACATCGCCGGTTTTCAGTTGTTGCAGACTATCTTTTGCGCCTGCGATGCTGACTACTGCCTTTATTTCCGGGTGGCTTGCGTTGAAACGCTTCACTGCCTGACCTACCTGCGCCGAGAAACAAGCATCGGCAAGAATACGAAGTTCTTTCATGTTGTTCATTCTTTAAGCTATCAATTTTCGGTGGTAACGAAACATGCATTTAAGCCCGCACTTTCGATATGCACGGAAGGATATAGCGTTGATCGTCACTACGCAAGAAATTGATGCGCAAAAACGAAGAAATATGAGAATGAGCATCGCTTGATAACTTCTGCTTATCAAGCGATTACATACAGTAATGAAGTATGGGTATTTGCACAGGCGACAGGCAATAAAAAAGCACCCGATACGGGTGCTTTGTAGCCATGTATATATAGCGAGCTTTAGCTGGCAGCGGCTGCCCTGGCCCGTGCCTGATGCAGTTTCCGGTAGCTATCCATCAGGCGATGGTGTCTATCCAGCCCGTCCAGTTGCATATTGGTAGGTGTCAATCCATAGAAGCGCACGCTGCCATCGACCGAGCCCAGCACCGCATCCATGCGCGCATTGCCAAACATGCGACGGAAGTTAACCTCGTAGTCTTCCAGCTCCAAATCATCATCCAACACGACTTCCAGCACCACATTCAACGCCTGATAGAACAAGCCGCGCTCTACTGTGTTGTCGTTGTATTGCAGGAAGGCGCCAACCAGGTCATGCGCGTCTTCGAATTTCTTTAACGCGAGATTGATCAGCAGTTTCAATTCAAGCACGGTCAGCTGACCCCAGTCTGTGTTTTCGTCAAACTCGACGCCGATCAGGGTGGCGATATCCGAGTACTCATCCAGCTCATTGTTTTCCAGGCGATCCAGCAATGCTGCCAGCTTCTTCTTGTCGAGTGTATGCAGGTTCAGGATGTCAGCGCGGAACAGCAGCGATTTGTTGGTGTTATCCCAGATCAAATCTTCTACCGGGTAGACCTCGGAGTAACCAGGCACCAGGATGCGGCATGCAGTCGCGCCCAGCTGGTCGTATACGGCTGTATAAACCTCCTTACCCATGCCTTCGAGTATGCCGAACAGCATCGCTGCTTCTTCCGCATTTGAGTTCTCGCCCTGCCCTGAGAAATCCCATTCGACGAATTCATAGTCAGCCTTGGCGCTGAAGAAGCGCCAAGACACCACGCCGCTGGAATCAATGAAGTGTTCAACGAAGTTGTATGGCTCGGTCACGGCATTGCTGGCGAAGGTAGGACGCGGCAAGTCGTTCAAACCTTCAAAGCTGCGCCCCTGCATCAATTCCGTCAGGCTGCGCTCCAGCGCGACTTCCAGGCTAGGATGTGCACCGAAGGAAGCGAACACGCCACCGGTGCGCGGATTCATCAGGGTCACGCACATGACCGGATAAGTACCGCCCAGCGATGCATCTTTCACCAGTACCGGAAAGCCCTGCTCTTCCAGACCTTTAATCCCGGCCACGATGCCAGGATATTTCGCCAGCACTTCTTGCGGCACGTCCGGCAAGGCAATTTCGCCTTCGAGGATTTCGCGTTTGACCGCGCGCTCAAAGATTTCAGATAAACATTGCACCTGCGCTTCAACCAGCGTGTTGCCTGCACTCATGCCATTGCTGGCGTACAGGTTTTCCACCAGGTTAGATGGGAAGTACACGGTCTCGCCATCCGATTGCCGCACAAATGGCAAGGAACAGATGCCGCGCTCCACATTGCCGGAGTTGGTATCGATCAGATGTGAGCCGCGCAGCTCGCCATCAGGATCGTATACCTCACGGCAGTATTCATCGAGGATGTCGACAGGCAGCGCATCTTTGCGGCCTGGTTTGAACCAGCGCTCGTTCGGGTAATGGACGAACTCCGCATTCGCAAACTCTTCACCCCAGTAGATACCAGCATAGAAATGGTTGTTGCTCAGGCGCTCGATGTACTCGCCAAGCGCCGAAGCCAGCGCACTTTCCTTGGTCGCGCCTTTGCCATTGGTGAAGCACATGGGCGAATGCGCATCGCGGATATGCAGCGACCAGACATTCGGCACGATGTTGCGCCATGACGCAATTTCTATCTTGATGCCCAGTCCGGCCAGCAAGGTCGACATATTCGCGATGGTTTGCTCCAGCGGCAAATCCTTGCCCGCTATATAAGTGTGCGCATCCGCAGTTGGTGCCAGGGTCAGTAGTGCCTGCGCATCAGCGTCCAGGTTGTCGACTTCTTCAATCACGAAATCCGGGCCGGCCTGCACGACTTTTTTCACCGTGCAGCGTTCGATCGAACGCAAGATGCCGCGCCTGTCTACATCCGGCAGGTCGGCTGGCAGTTCAACCTGGATCTTGAAGATTTGTTTGTAGCGATCTTCCGGGTCAACGATATTGTTTTGCGACAGGCGGATGTTTTCGGTCGGGATGTTGCGCGTATTGCAGTACAGCTTCACGAAATAAGCCGCACACAAGGCTGACGACGCAAGGAAGTAATCGAATGGGCCGGGCGCGGAACCGTCGCCTTTGTAACGTATAGGCTGATCGGCGATCACCGTGAAATCATCGAACTTGGCTTCCAGGCGAAGCTTGTCGAGAAAGTTGACCTTAATTTCCATGGGGGAATTCCAAAAATGATGCTTGATTTGAAGCGCTAGGCGCGCTGGCGGCGACACTTTAACACGAGCAGTCATACCAGACAGCTAGGCATGTCCTGCCGGCCTCATGCAAATCCGACATTGCACAGAATGACTATCCCGTTGAAAATTGCCATTCTTTAAAGATAGATAGCACGAATGAATATCGAAAATATAAGATCGCAGCTCGAAGAAAAGCAGGTCGCGATCTACTTTGCGGCAGTAGTGATCGCCGCCATTACCGCATTGCTGATACCTGGCACCACCGCGGCCGAGAGTGCGATTAATCCTGCGCTGGCATTCATGCTGTTTGTCACCTTCCTGCAAGTGCCGCTGGTCAAACTGGGCCAGGCCCTTAAACAATTGCGCTTTATGGCTGCACTGCTAATCGCCAACTTTATTGTTATTCCTCTACTGGTTTTCGCGCTGGTGGGATTCTTTCTTGAAGATACTATGCTGCGCCTGGGCGTGATGCTGGTCTTGCTGGCTCCGTGCATAGATTACGTCGTCACCTTCGCGCACCTCGGCCGTGCCGATGCCAGACTCTTGCTCGCAGCCACACCGATACTGCTCATCGCGCAGATGCTGATGCTGCCGCTCTACCTGCGCCTGATGCTGGGCGCAGAAGTCGCCAACTATATAGAAGTGGCTCCCTTCATCCATGCCTTTACCTGGCTGATCGCAGTACCGCTGTTCCTGGCCGCGATCATGCAATTGTTCGCCAAGCGCAGTGCGACCGGCACCAGCATCAGCAACTACCTCGGCCTGGCTCCGGTTCCGGCCACTGCACTGGTACTCATCATCGTCATCATCTCGGTGCTACCGCAACTGGGTACGGCACTGACATCGGTACAACAAGTGCTGCCGCTGTATGTCGCTTATGCGGTACTGGCTCCGCTTTGCGGCTGGTGGATCGCCCGCAAGGCCGGGCTGGAAGCAGCATCCTCCCGCGCGATAGCCTTTAGCTCGGCGACACGCAATTCACTGGTGATACTGCCGCTGGCACTGGCCATTCCCGGTGCGATACCAGTCCTGCCGGCCATCATCGTGGCGCAAACGCTAGTGGAATTAATCAGTGAACTCGTTTATGTCCGTGTCATCGCCAGATGGGGACAAAAATAAAACTGACGCTATAAAACCTGCTCAATTACCACTCCAATTTCCCGCTTCGGGGGCAAATCTGCCATGACCGTTTACAATGTCGTATCTGAGCGTAGAAATGAAAGCAGGAAATGCCGTTTGTCGTCACCGAAGCATGTATTCAATGTAAATACACCGATTGCGTGGTCGTTTGCCCGATGGACTGTTTTTTTGAAGGTCCCAACTTCCTGGCCATCAATCCGGATGAATGCATAGATTGCTCGGTGTGCGTACCGGAATGCCCGGTGAATGCCATCATAGGGGCGACTGAGGTGCCACCGGAACAGCTGCATTTCGTCGCCCTGAATCGTGAACTGTCGCAGCATCCTGAGTGGAAGCGCATCAGCAAGCAAAAGGAACCTATGCCCGAGCATGAGAAATGGGCACAGGTCAAAGACAAGTTGCCCTTGCTACTGATTGATGACAAGATCACATGAAATAACAGCCGTCCTGATAAACCAATTACCGCCTTGCTTCGCATCGCGGTCCACATGAGTAAAGAATACGAGCCAGGAATATGAGCCAGCCTTTCCCATCCAGCACTGATCCCGCCTTGACCGTCAACGCGCTGCGCGCCAGTTGCTCCACCTGCAGCATGCATCAGTTGTGCCTGCCGATGGGACTGGGTGAAAACGATATGGACAGGCTGGACAAGATCATCGGTCGCCGCCGCAAGGTGGCGCGTGATGATTATCTGTACCGGATGGGCGATGCCTTTACCAATCTGTATGCGGTACGCGTCGGGCATTTCAAAACCTGCCAGATCAATGCCGGCGGCGAACAACAAATTACCGGTTTCCAGATGACAGGTGAATTGCTCGGCATGGATGCGATCAGCACCGATCGCCACCACTGCAATGCAGTCGCACTCGAAGATAGCGAAGTCTGCGAAATTCCATTCCCGCGCCTGGAAGAATTGTTCAGCACCATGCCGACGCTGCTGCGTCATTTCCACCGCATGATGAGCCAGGAAATCACGCGTGAACAAAGCGTCATGCTCTTGCTGGGCAATATGCGCGCCGAGCAGCGCTTCGCTGCTTTCCTGGTCAACCTCGCCTCGCGTTACACCACACGTGGCTACTCATCGACCAACTTCCAGTTGCGCATGTCGCGTGAAGACATAGGCAACTACCTCGGCCTCACCATAGAAAGCATCAGCCGCCTGCTCTCCAAGTTCAAGAAACAGGGACTGCTGAAAGTCAACAACCGTGAAATCGAATTGCTCGACCTCACACTGTTGAAGGCGATGGCAGCCGGCACCGAAACCTGCAGCTAAACCGGCAGGTACGCGAACAGCTTCCCCCTGCTCAAAACTTCACCAGTAAATTGGCTTTGACTGAATGCTGCTTCGCATCCAGGCCAAGCTGGCCTTGATAGGCAAAGGTGAGCGTGCTCGATGACGACAAACGCAAGTCAAGACTGGTTTCGACCAGCGCGCTATTTTTGAAGATAGGCACGCCTGCCACCGTGAAAACATTACCCGCCGAAAACGCCTGCGTCGATAATGGTGCGCTATCGCCAAACGCATGACGCCAGCCCAACGCGCCGCGCACGGTCGCGCTTTTACCACCCAAGGCGAGCTGATTGGCAGCACGCAAACCAACGGTGGTGAAACTCGCACTGGTGTTCTGGCTCTCGGCATCCAATGCCGCCGCCCCCAAAGTCGCAAAGAAATATAAAGGTCGTGACCAGGATAGATACGCAGACTTTACATTCATGATTTTTTAAAAGACCAAAGGACTGCCCCGCACATTTATTGCTAAACGTACGGAACCGGACACCGACCAGGCGGCATCTCTTGTTTGCTAGGCTTGAATTAAAATATGCAGTTCTGGATCAACACTATCCAGTGTTGAAGACCGACCTAAGCAACTACTCATCGTTGTTCGTCAGGCGAACCAGTCGGCTAATGCATCCTGATTTCTGAATGATGCGGGGATATATACGGCAAGGGGTTGGTGCTAAGCATAGGGTAAAGCAAGAGCCTGGATGAAAGCCCATTGTGCGCAATCCCATACGGCAATGATTGCACTATCGTTCTAACTTGCACGATCATCCAATTATTTTTTCATGTGCATTGCGCACGGCTCGACGTATCTATTCCATACATTTATTGCGCAGAATATTGCTGCGACAGGGCCTCACGTCGATAGTGTCCGGGTGATACGCCGACATAACGCTTGAAGAAACGCGTCAGGTGTGACTGATCGGAATAACCACAGGCAAACGCAATGTCCAGCAACGTGAACTGAGGATCACACATCAGCTCCTTGGCTTTTTCTATGCGCAAAAATTGCAGATACTGATTCGGCGTCATGTTTGCCGTCATCGTGAAGCGTTCGAAGAAGCTGGTGCGTCCCATTCCTATCAGCGCCGCCAGTCCGGCGACCTGCATACGGCCATTCAAATGCGCTGCAAGATAAGCACACACCTTATCCATTTGCGCATTGGACAGGGGCACGCGCTTGTGCACTGGAACAGCAGTGGCACAGACGTACTGCGCAGAGACAGTCATCTTTTCCTGAGACTCAATTTGTTCACTGACAAAGAAATTCATATACAAACCTCACCATAATTTGCACACCCAAAATCGCGTGTTGAATGTGTTCCAGACTCCTTAGAACAATCATTCGTTTTTTGATATGGGAGTACTGTAATGGAGAGAAGGCCCGCAATTTCATCGCGCCCCGAGCTTCAAGAACAATCCTATCCGCATCGCTTTTATGCGATTACGCACGCAGACTCAGGTAAAAAAACAATTCTCCCCCGACCTCTTCGCAGCTATCAAGAGAGCCGATGCATCGGAAATTGCTGGTGGTGTTCGCAGAGTAGCGATACAGGAATGAATAGTAGAAAACGACCAGAAGCAAAAGGTCGTCGGCCGCCGTTACTTCATGAGCGGACAAAAGTCAGCTGCGCAAGACCGGCTTGCACGGGAAAGATCAATTAGCGCCGCCAGTTATGAGAGTTTTCTGTGACGGTCATAGCTATACATCGCCAGGCTACCGGTCGGCCGGCACATCAACATCCGTCAGCTCGCGCTGCCTGGATGCAGAGCAAGTATGGCGGCGCTATGGATCTCGGAACGCTGGGTAGAGTCTTTGTCTATCTCATAGTTTCTCATCGGCGTCGACGGCGAAGTTTTCCTGTGTCGGCCACAACCACACGCCGCCCAGGCGCCAATCGCGCTGCTTGTTCTCAACCAGTATCTGCCAGCGTCCGGCCTCCAGATCTGGCAAGCTGATTTCAAACCGTCCGACGGCATCGGTCTTCGCGTAGAGCACGATGTCTTTCTCCGGCAAGGTGGCGTGGATCAGGCGTAACTGGATTTCACCTGCTTGCTGGCGCGCATCGCTGGAAACATTACCGACCAGCTTCTGTTTGTCGGTGTCGTAGTAAACCTTGAAATGCATGCCCAGGTTGCTGGCGACACGGTCGCGACGCAGATCCTGGTTAATCGCCTTACCTTGCTTGTAGTAGTCGTCTACCACCAGCGCATCCTGTTGCTTGACCGCTATCCATATCGTGAAGATACCGGCGATGACGACTATGAACGGCCCCAGCATCAGTAGCCACGGCCAGCGATGCTTGTACCATGGCGCTTCTTCAGGCAGGCGGTTTAGAACTGGTGATGTCGTTGCCATGATGTTCTCCTTGTTATTGCTATCAGCGTGGTACAAAAAAGACCGCCTTTTCGGTGACGCGCAGGCTCTCATCATCCACGGCCTGCAGGCTGAAGCTAATGTCATTCGAGCCCGGCGCACCCTGCCCTGCTTCTGCCTGCACCCGGACCGGTACAGCGCGTGTTTCGGTACCGTCCAGCTGGACTTCGTCCGAGTTGACCAACTTCAATGTGTCTATGCCATCGACAGTGATTTTGTATAAATGGGCTGTTTCCGAGGTGTTCATGATTTGCAGCCGGTAGACGTTTTCTATCATGCCGTCCTCGACCTCGCGCCCCAATGCACCACGATCACGAATGACGTCCAGCTTCAATGGCGTACGCATGGTCAGCGCGGTGAAGAAGGCGATGACTATCATGCTCAGGATCGCGCCATAGATCAGCACGCGTGGCCGCAATGCGCGTCGCTTGATTTCCTTGACTGACAGATTGTTCGCCAGCGCGTTGTCGGTTGTATAGCGTATGAGCCCACGTGCATCTCCGGTTTTGTCCATCACCGAGTTACAGGCGTCGACGCAGGCGGCACAGCCTATGCATTCGTATTGCAAACCATCGCGGATGTCGATGCCGACCGGACACACTTGCACGCACATCGAGCAATCTATGCAGGAGCCGAACTGCTTGCCCTGCGCCTCGCTGTGTTTATTCGGCATGCCGCGCGGCTCGCCACGCTTGCGGTCGTAACTGATGATGAGCGAATCCTTGTCAAACATCGAGCTTTGGAAGCGCGCGTACGGGCACATGTATTTACAGACCTGTTCGCGCAACCAGCCGGCATTGCCGTAGGTGGCGAATGAGTAGAACAGTACCCAAAAGGTTTGCCACGGCCCCAGCGTCATCGCGGTAACTTGCAGCGCCAGTTCGCGTATCGGCGTGAAGTAGCCGACAAAGGTGAAGCCGGTCCAGAGTGCCACGCTGCCCCAGGCCAGATGCTTGGCGGTTTTTTTCGCGTATTTGCTGAGCGAGGCTGGCTGCTTGTCCAGGCGGATGCGCGCGCTACGCTTGCCTTCTATGACGCGCTCTATCCACAGGAATATTTCGGTGTAGACCGTTTGCGGACAGGTGAAGCCGCACCAGACCCGTCCTGCGATCGCCGTTGCAAGGAATAGCAAGTAGGCGCAGATGATGAGCAAAGCTGCCAGGTAGATGAAATCCTGCGGCCACAAGACGATGCCAAAGATGTAGAACTTGCGCGCCGCCAGGTCAAACAGCAAAGCCTGCCGACCGTTCCAGCTCAGCCACGGCAAACCGTAGAAAGCCAGCTGCGTCAGCCACACGCATAGCCAGCGTATGCTGGCGTAACGTCCCTTGATCTCGCGCGGGTAAATCTCTTCCCGCGCCGCATACATCTTGATGACGGAGATTTCAGGCTTGCTGTTGTCCATACTCATTGCTTAGCAGCTGCTTCTTTCTTTTCAGCGTTCGACAGGCTCCAGACATAAGCGGCCAGCACCTGTATTTTGGCGTCACCGAGGAAGTCTTCAAACGGCGGCATATTGTTGTCGCGCCCTTTGCGTATGGTTTCCATGATGGTGTTCACACCGCCGCCATACAGCCAGACCTTGTCGCTCAGGTTGGGTGCGCCCAGCGCCTGGTTACCCTTGCCGTCCGCACCATGGCAGGCAGCACAGGCAGCCATGAATTTAGGCTTGCCGAATACCACCTTGATCGGGTCCGCAGTACTGCCGGACAGACTGAGCACATAGTGCGCGACGTTTTCCACATCCTTGTCCGAACCGAGCGCGGCAGCCATCGGTGGCATTACGCCATGCCGTCCGTGCAGGATGGTGGTCTTGATGGTTTCCGGCTCGCCGCCATACAACCAGTCCCTGTCGGTCAGGTTCGGGAAGCCCTTGTTGCCGCGTGCGTCCGAACCGTGGCATTGCGCGCAGTAATTGAGAAACAAACGTTCACCGATGGCCTGTGCCTGCGGATCAGCCGCTACTTCCTTCAAGTCCTGCTGCTGATATTTGGCAAACAGCGGGCCGTATTCAGCATCGGCTTTCTTCAATTCGGTTTCGTACGCACCTGTCGACTTCCAGCCGAGCTTGCCTGCGTAGCTACCCAGTCCGGGGAACAGCACCAGATATGCCAGGCTGAAGGCGATGGTCAGGTAAAACAACCACATCCACCAGCGCGGCATCGGTGTATTCAGCTCGGTCAGATTTTCATCCCATACATGGCCGGTGGTTTCCGCTGCACGTCCGGTTTCCTTATCGATCTTGACCTTCACCTTCGATTGCGACCACAGCAGGATGCCGCAGCCAAAGATACCGAGCAGTGTCAGGACGCTGATGTAAAGGTCCCAGAACCCGTTGGTGAAATCAGCCATGCTTGTTCTCCTGCTGCTCCATATCTTCTTCATCGGCAAACGGTGCCCGCGCCGCGACGGCGAAGTCGGTGTCACGATGCAGGACGAAGGTCCAGGCCAGGATGCCGAGGAAGGTCAGGAAACTCACTACGGTAACGATGCTGCTGGCATCTATGCTGATATGGTCTAGTGTCATGATTAGCGTCTCGCTTTGATCAAAGTGCCCAATCCCTGCAGGTATGCGACCAGCGCGTCCTGCTCCGTCTTGCCTTCCAGCTCGGCTGGTGCGGCTTTGATTTCTTCATCCGTGTACGGCACGCCGAGACGTTGCAAGGCGCGCATGCGCGGCATGATTTCGTTCGGTACCAGTTTGGTTTTTGCCAGCCACGGATAACCCGGCATATTCGATTCCGGCACCAGGTCACGCGGCCTATCCAGATGCGCGCGATGCCATTCATCGTTGTAACGACCACCTACCCGCGCCAGGTCGGGACCGGTACGCTTCGAGCCCCACTGGAACGGATGGTCATAGACAAACTCACCGGCCACCGAGTAATGGCCATAGCGCTCGGTCTCGGCGCGGAACGGACGTATCATTTGCGAGTGACAGTTGTAGCAACCTTCGCGGGTGTACACATCGCGTCCGGCCAGGCGCAGCGGCGAATACGGTTTCAGTCCGGCCACTGGTTCGGTGGTCGATTTCTGGAAGAACAGCGGCACGATCTCTACCGCACCACCGACGCTGACCACCAGTGTCACCAGCGCGATCAGCAGCCACGGATTTTTTTCTATCCACTCATGGGAAAATTTCATACTTGCTCCTTGCAACTATTCGATATGCGATGTTCAGGCGTGAGCCGTGACGACCGGGATGCGGGCAGCTACTGCTTCGCCGTCACGCATGGTCATGAAGGTGTTGTAAGCCATCAGCAACATGCCACCCAGGTACAGCGCGCCACCGGTAAAGCGGATCACGTAGTACGGATAAGTCGCTTTCACGCTTTCCACAAAGGTGTAGGTCAAGGTGCCGTCCGGATTCACCGCACGCCACATCAGGCCCTGCATCACACCGGCGATCCACATCGAGGCGATGTACAGCACGATGCCGATGGTCGCGACCCAGAAGTGCAACTCGATCAGGTTGGTACTCCACATTTGCTTCTTGCCCGAAAGGCGTGGAATCAGGTAGTAGATCGAGCCCATGGTGATGAAGCCGACCCAGCCGAGCGCACCAGCGTGCACGTGGCCGATGGTCCAGTCGGTGTAATGCGACAAGGCATTCACGGTTTTGATCGACATCATCGGACCTTCGAAGGTAGCGATACCGTAGAAGGACAAAGAAACGATGAGGAATTTGAGGATAGGATCCGAGCGCAATTTATGCCATGCGCCAGACAGGGTCATCATGCCGTTGATCATGCCGCCCCACGACGGTGCCAGCAGGATCAGCGAGAACACCATACCGATGGACTGGGTCCAGTCCGGCAATGCGGTGTAGTGCAAGTGATGCGGACCTGCCCACATATAGGTGAAGATCAGCGCCCAGAAGTGGACGATGGACAGACGATACGAATACACCGGACGCTCTGCCTGCTTCGGAATGAAGTAGTACACCATGCCGAGATAACCGGCGGTGAGGATGAAGCCCACCGCGTTATGGCCGTACCACCACTGGATCATTGCATCCTGTACCCCGGCATAGGCCGAGTAAGACTTGCCCAATGACGCAGGACTCACCGCACCGTTGACGATGTGTAGCAAGGCGACCGCGATGATGTATGCGCCGAAGAACCAGTTGGCGACGTAGATATGCTGCACCTTGCGCTTGATCAGGGTGCCGAAGAACACCACTGCATACGCCACCCAGACGATGGTGATCAGGATGGCGATAGGCCATTCCAGCTCAGCGTATTCCTTGCCGCGGGTCCAGCCCATAGGCAGCGTAATCACCGCGAGCACCAGCACCAGTTGCCAGCCCCAGAATGTGAAAGCCGCCAGCTTGTCCGAAAACAGTCGTACCTGGCAGGTACGCTGCACCACGTAATACGAAGTGGCAAACAGGCCACAGATACCGAAAGCGAAGATTACGCCATTCGTATGCAAAGGACGTAATCGTCCATAACTCAA
Source organism: Herminiimonas contaminans (assembly GCF_015645465.1). GTDB lineage: Bacteria > Pseudomonadota > Gammaproteobacteria > Burkholderiales > Burkholderiaceae_D > Oxalicibacterium > Oxalicibacterium contaminans. Next base: position 82,376 of record NZ_JADOEL010000012.1, read on the forward strand.
CCACGCAATATCGAAATTCAGCGCTGGCCATGCCAGTTGCGCCGCGATGAAGACGCCGACCAGCATGCCGATCACGCCCCACACAACTGTCGCGATCGCGAACTGCTTGACGACCTTGTAGTTGTAATTAAGTGCTGTATCCACTGACCACTCCCCTTAGAGCTCACTATGATGATCAGAGAGTAAGTGCGAGTGCGTGTTGGCGTTTTGATTTGCATCAAACGGAAGTGAAACAGCAGGCGTGGCGCGGCTTTTATCCGACATGCGCTTGTATCAGCAATGCTGATAGCAAGTGTCGTTTAATCAAAGCAAATATGATTATGGAATCAGCCTGCAGTGCTGTCGTCGTCCTGCAGTATGCGTTCGGCCGGTCCCTGCAGATCTTCAAACTGCCCGCCATCGGACGCCTTGAAGAAAAGCCAGATCGCGAAGAAAACCAGGCCAGTACTGAGCGGTATCAAAAGATAAAGCGCTTCCATCTGCCCTCCTACACGCGCAGCGGACGCGCCAGGCGTGCCGGTTCAGGTTTGAATCTGAGTCGTGATACGCGACGCAGGCGCAAGGCATTCAGTACCACCAGCGCCGAACTCAGCGACATGCCTACGCCGGACATCCACGGATTGATCCAGCCTATCGCAGCAGCCGGGATCGCAATCAGGTTATAGGCCGTGGCCCAGCCCAGATTCTGCCGGATCACGCGCATGGTACGCGCTGCCAGCTCGGCGGTATCAGCTATAGCCGACAACCTTGGCGACAGCAGGACGGTATCCGCATGTGTTTGCGCCAGCTCGGCGCCGCTGCCCATCGCGAATGACACATCGGCCGCACGCAGCACGGCTGCATCATTGATGCCGTCGCCTACCATCGCCACCATAGCGCCCTGCTGTTGCAACTGCTGAACGTAGGCCAGCTTTTGCTCCGGCAGGCAGCCGCCATGCGCTACACGTATGCCTAACCGGTCCGCCACATACTGCGCGACCGCTTGCTGATCGCCGCTCAGCAGGATGACTTGCTTGCCCAGTTTCTGGAAGTGCTGTACCACTTGCTGTGCATCGCTGCGGATAGCATCGGCCAGATCGAAACGTGCCAGCCAGGTGCCGCTGCAACCCAGGTACACAGGCGTCATTCCGGCTGGCACCTGGTCTTGTATGGATGAGCCGGTCAGTTCTGCGACATAGGCCGCATTGCCGAGACGATACGGGATGCCATCAACCAGTCCTTCCAAGCCCTGCCCTGCTTGCGTGACAACTTCATCTGCGATCACTTCCGGCAGCAAGGTAAGGTCAGCCGCCGCAACGATGGCCTGCGCCAGTGGATGTGCGCTATTCGCCTCCAGGGCAGCTGCAAATTGCAGGCAGGCGGCACTTTCCATTTCATCGAAAGTAAGCACTTTTTGCAAAGCTGGCTTACCGACTGTCAGCGTGCCGGTTTTATCGAACACGATATGTGTAGTGCGATGCAGGACTTCGAGTACATGCGGCTGCACGAGGAGTACGCCTTGCCGCACCAGCCGGTCGGTCGCCGCCGCCAGCGCGGTCGGTGTTGCCAGCGACAAGGCGCAAGGACATGACACCACCAGCACCGCAATCGCGATCGGCCATGCGCGTGCCGGATCATGCCATTGCCAGAATGCGAATACTGCGATGGCAAACAATAGCAGGGCCGCCACGAACCAGCTCGCCACACTATCTGCCCATAGTGCAATACGTGGCTTGCCATTGCCTGCGCGCTCTATGAGTTTGAGCAAGGAAGCCAGTGTACTGTCAGCTGCCAGCTTGCTGACACGCAGCACGATCACTTGCGCAATATTGATCGCACCGCCTGGCACCTGATCGCCCTGACCTTTGCGCATCGCAGCGCTCTCACCTGTCAGCAAGGACATATCCAACGAACTTTCACCAGCCACGATTTCACCATCGGCCGGTATCGCCTCACCCGGCTTGACCAGGATATAATCGCCTTCGCGCAACTGTGCCGCGGCCACCACATCCACCTGGTGGTTGCCGGGATAAGCAGGCATGCGCGCTGCCGATGCGGGTAAGGCATGCTGCAGTTTTTCCACTGCACCTGCTGCCTTGCGTCGTGCCACCAGTTCCAGATAGCGGCTGCATAGCAGGAGGAAGATGAACATGGTCACCGAATCGAAATACACTTCACCGCTGCCACGCCACACCGCCAACACACTGGCACCGAAGGCGGCGGCTATGCCGAGTGCAACCGGCACATCCATGCCCAGCGTGCGCTGACGCAGATAGCCATATGCACCACGAAAGAATGGCAAGGCTGAATAGCAGACCGCAGGTATCGTCAGCAGCAAGCTGGCCCAGCGCATCAAACCCGCCATATCCGCATCCAGCGTGCCGTCGTCGGCGATGTAAGCCGGTACCGCATACATCATGACTTGCATCATCGACAAACCGGCGACAAATAATTGGCGGAACAGGGTTTTACCGGCACGACGCAATTGAGCTTCATGCCGCTCGGCATCGTAGGGATAGGCGGCGTAACCGATATCGCGCACAGCCTGCAGCACTGTGCTGGGCTTGCAGCTGCTTTTACTCCAGCGCACATACAGACGTTCAGTCGCCACGTTCAGATTGACGGCCAGCACACCGGGTACACGTGCCAGTCGTCGCTCTATCAGCCAGACGCAGGCAGCACAGCGTATGCCTTCCACCGTGAGCGTTGCTTCGGCACTTTCCGCATCCAGATCGAATTGCTGCTGCGCATCCGGCAAGTCATAGAGCAGCAATTCAGGCGGTAACAATGTTTGCCTGTCTACTGTAGAAGCGAAGGCCGAACGCGTGCGGTAGTAATCTTCCAGTCCCATGTCGACGATGGCTTGCGCCGCCGCCTCACAGCCAGGACAACACATCGCGCGTGCGACCCCGCCTATCTGTACCTTCCACGCACCCGCCGCCGGTAACGGCAAGCCACAGTGGTAGCAGTCGTGAACTTGAGCAAGCATGTCCATCAATGCCCTCCGATCTGTGGCGTCAGGCACAGGATATCCAGCCAGCCATTGGCGACCATGCCACTAGCGCGCAGCAAACCCAGCACGCCGAAAGCCAGCACGATCAGTCCGCAAGCGATGCGCACACTGCGCTGCTGCGCCAGTACACACAAGCGACTGCCCAGCATGCCGAGGCCAAGCAGCGCAGGCAAAGTACCAAGGCCAAAAGCCAGCATCACGCTGGCACCCGATAAAGCTGAACCGGAAAACATTGCCGTCAGCAACACGCTATACACCATGCCGCACGGCAGCCAGCCCCAGATGCCACCAAGGGCAAATGCTTTGCCCATGCTATCCATCGGCAATAAGGGTTGTATCAACGGACGCAAACGCGACCACAGTATCTGCCCCCATGCTTCCAGCCGTGTCAGACCATGCCACGCATCCATCAGATACAAACCCAGCGCCACCAGCATCAGGTTCGCCAGCCAGTAGCCGGCCACCTGTATCGCTGAAATATTGGTCAGGCTGTGTACGCCACCGGCCAGCCCGCCGACGATAGCACCGGCGACGGCATAGCTGCCTATGCGCCCGGCGTTATAAGCAAGTACGTGTGTCGCAGCTGTTAATGCCTGATAACGCACGGTAGGGATAGTGACGACCACAGCCGGAAATGGACGAGTGGGTCGCGGCTTCGCGGGCCCTGTCGCAGCCGAGAACGCACTCACGATGCCACCGCACATGCCTATGCAATGCAGGCTGCCGAGCAGGCCTAACATGAAGATGGGTATGAGTGCCACAGCTGTCATTGATCGGTCTTTAAATCGTTTTCGAGTAACGCAATGGTTGCGTCGCGCCATCGTCAGCTTTTGCGGCCTGCGCAGAAGCCAGGTAGCGATCAAACACCATGCAGATATTGCGTATCAGGAGCCGACCTTTCGGCGTGACCGTGATCCACTCTTCGTCTATGGTGAGCAAGCCACTCTGCTCCAGCTCACGCAGCTTCAGCAACTCCGTCGCGAAGTAGCTGTTGAAGGTGATCGGGTACGCCAGCTCTATCGATGCAATCGACAGTTCGAAATTACACATCAGCATCTGGATGATGATGCGTCTGAGCAAATCATCCATATTCAGCTTGATGCCGCGTGCGATCGGCAGCTCGTTTTGCTCTATGTGTTCGTAATATTCATCCAGCGTTTTGACATTCTGGCTGTAGGTCGCACCAATCGCACTGATGGCGGAGACGCCGCAGGAAACCAGATCCGCACCGACATGCGTCGAGTAACCCTGGAAGTTGCGATGCAACCTGCCCTGACGCTGCGCGATTGCGAGATCGTCAGTCGGTTTGGCAAAGTGATCCATGCCTATATAGATGTAGCCCGCATCATTCAGGCGCTTGATACACAGCGCCAGCATGTCCAGCTTGGTTTCGGCGGATGGCAGGTCGGCTTCCGCGATCCGTCGTTGCGGCTTGAACAGATGCGGCATATGCGCATAGTTGTAGATGGCGATACGATCCGGATCGGCTGCAATCACCTTCTCCAGCGTCTGCTCCATCGTCTGCAGGTTTTGTTTCGGCAGGCCGTAGATCAGGTCTACGCTGACCGAGCGGAAACCGGCAGCGCGCGCAGCATCGATAATCGCGACGGTTTCACTTTCCGGCTGGATGCGGTTCACCGCCTTCTGCACTTCAGCGTCGAAGTCCTGCACGCCTAGGCTAATGCGATTGAAACCCTGGCGCCGCAGGCTGTGCACGCGCTCTGGCGTGACAGTACGCGGATCGACCTCTATCGAGTATTCGCCCTCAGCATCCGGCGCAAAGTTGAACCAGCGACGCAGGTGTTGCATCAGCTCGCCCATCTGCGCATCGCTGAGGTAGGTCGGTGTACCGCCACCGAAATGCAGTTGCTCGACCTGGTTGGCACCTGCCAGCAGCTTGCCTTGCATTTCAATTTCGCGTTTCAGGTAGATCAGGTAGTTGGCGGCCTTGCTCCTGTCCTTGGTGACTATCTTGTTGCAACCACAGTAGTAGCAAATCGATTCACAAAACGGGATATGGATGTAGAGCGACAACGGATGCATATTGCCGCGCGCGGTGGCACCGGTCACCGCCTGCAGGTAATCGCGGTAACCGAACTCGGCATTGAACCTGTCTGCGGTCGGATACGAGGTATAGCGCGGCCCGAGCTGGCTCAGTTTCCTGATCAGCGCAGTATCGAATTCCACCGTTTGCGTTACGGGTAGCAGTGCTGCCGATCCTACCGTTCCTTCCATACCTCACTCCTGTTGCCGGGCGCGTCCGACATGGATGCATCCAGATGAGTTCAGAGTGTAAGCAGGGTCAGACGTAGTCGCTTTGACATATATCAAAAACGATAGAGAGGCATGCGCGGTAGTCAGGCGTGTACTGAAAACCACGCGCAAAGACCGAGATCATTATTGAATACACAAGTTAAGTTTAGCTTTGCACAACTCTGCACCCGTATTAACAAACGTTTACTCGTGAGTGCCAAAACGCTTTGCTAAGGTGAAAGCAGGCCAGTAACAGCCGTAAACATATCGACCACGGAAAGAATGATATGAAACCCAATCACCGCCCTCTCTCCATCAAGCCCATCGCCGTCAACAACGACGACGGCACTTTGCGTGTGATTCATCCGCTGCTGGCAAGTCGTGCGCGTCGCATGACGCATTGGCTGGCAACGCAATTGGGCGTCGAGCGGCCGCATGATGCAGGCTTGTGGTTGCTGCGTGTTTTCATCCGTCCAAAGAAAGCGGTCAACCTGACGCTGCAACAAGTCCCCGATCCACTCCATCTACTCGCCGCCCGCCTGGATGTGAAGAACCAGCGTTCGTTACGTGAATGGCTGCTGCGCACCTTCGTCCTTGCATCCAAACCGGCAGCAGCGCAAGAACTGCGTTTGTCGACAGATGCCGACAACGCCGCACCAGCACCGCAAAAGACCGAAAACCAGCAGCGCTACGCTGCCTGAACTACTCCCGCCAGCTTCCCTCCCGTCCAACGCGGCTTCTATATAGAAGCCGCGTTGCGCATGCAAATATCAATTTGCAAATACTTCCACCAGCAGCGCAACTAAGGGTATGCTAACGAAAGTTGATAAAAAATATACTCTTTAAGCGGAGCCTTGCATCACCCGCGGCTTCAGCAGTAGTTAGACTGATTTTGGCAGCACCTGGATTTCGCGCCTTTAGCTAAGCACAATTCAACCTATCCAAGTCAGGGCCCTGAGATGCAATACTGGAGCTTGTACTTTTTTGCCAAGTTCGCCTTGTATTTCAACCACGCGATTAAATTCAACTGGTTCCTGAATCTCCTGCTCGCGATTTTTGTCACCTTCAGCTTCCGTCATCCGCGCTGGCGCATCGCCCAGCAAAGCATCGCCGTCATCGCTGCCGTCGCCCTGCTGTATTACGAATCCAGCCTGCCCCCACCAGCACGCCTGCTGGCAGAGCTTGCGCGCATGAGCAGCTACAGTTTTGACTACCTGCTGGAATTGCTGGCCCGCTTTATCAATCTTTGGTATGTCCTCATCTTTGCAGCGATGGTGGCCCTGTATGCGTTGCTGGCCAACCGTTTGCGCTTCAGCAGCTTCGTCTTTGTCGGCATCCTGTGCATTCCTGTACTAGCGCACTTCGGCTTGCCCAACCCGAATATCGAGGTCGTGGCCGGTAGCGCTGAAAAAGGCAGCGAGCGCGACCCGACTGTCATGTTGCAGAACTTCTATACTGCAGAAAAAAGCCGCCAACTCAGCCTGCCGTCCATCGCCCACGCCAAACACCCGTTCGATATCGTGATCCTGCAGCCGGGCGAACTGAGCTGGGATGACCTGGCATTTGTCGATGCACCGTATCCCAAATTCCTGAATCGCTTCGATGCGGTAATGCTCAATTTCAACTCCGTGACCAGCCATAGCACGCCAGCGGCCAAGCGCCTGATGCGCGGTAGCTGTGGCCAAACCAGCGATAGCGTGCTGGCTGAAGCGGCAGCCCCCGGATGCGCGCTCTTCCCCGGCTTGAAACAGGCTGGTTACGACACCGCCGCAGTGATGAATCACAACGGCCGTTACAACGATTTCGGCACTACCCTCAGCGCCTATGCCGGTACCCGCGCGCTTGAAGGCAAGTGGGGCGCAGTCACCATGCACGGCTTCGATGGCACCCCGGTCTATGACGATTTTTCGGTGCTATCCAAATGGTGGAGCAAGCACCATGCGCATCCTGGCACCAAGCCGGTTGCGCTGTACTACAACAGCATCACCCTGCACGACGGCACCACTATAGACCACGCCCGTCCTGTCAACAGCGTACAAAGTTACAAGCCGCGGCTGGATAAGCTGCTGCAGGACTTTGAACACTTTATCGAACAAGTCGAACATAGCGGCCGCCCTACCGTCGTCATCTTAATCCCGGCGCACGGTGTAGCGATGCGTGGCGATACGCTGCAGGCGGCCGGAGTACGTGAGATACCCAGCCCCAGGCTGACGCTGGTACCAGTCGCCATCAAACTGGTCGGGCTGCAACGCGACAAGGAAGCAGGGCCGCCGCTGGAAGTGAAGCACCCTATCAGCTACTTCGGCTTATTCAGCTTGCTGGCCGACCTGATGGCGGATAATCCGTACCAACAAACCGGCAAATCATGGGCTGAACGCCTGGCGCTGCTACCGGAAACCAGCTTCGTCAGCGAGAATGAAAACATCGTCATCATGCGCCGCAACGATGGCTACGTGATGCGCTCGGCAGAAGACCTCTGGATTAAATACGACAGCAACTGAGCTTCGAAGATGTCGCGTCAGCACACAAAATATTTCTGCATTTTTCAACGCGACGGGAGTTTCTGATATGTCAGATTATGGTATTAATGAAGGGCTTGGATTTTCATAAGCAAGTAATGATGGCAACGTCATTAAAGGTCGTTGGATGAGGCTAACACTAAAAATAATGGAGCAAGAGACAGATGAATACATTCAAGAAAACCGCAATTAGCCTGCTATTCCTGGCTGCCCTGCCTGCGTTCGCGCAAAACAAGCCCGTCGTGCAATTCATCGCTACCGGCGGCACGATTGCGATGAAGATAGACCCGGTCAAGAATGCACCGGTCCCCGCCATTTCCGGTGATGATTTGCTGGCGACCGTACCGGATGTCGCCAAGTACGCGACCATCGAAGTCAACAATCTGTCGAACGTGCCGTCCGACTATATGGATCCGCCACGCTGGATTGGCCTGACCAAGGCGGTACAAACCGCGCTGGATCGCAGCGATGTCTCCGGCGTAATCGTGTCGCACGGCACCGATACGCTGGAAGAAACCGCTTACTGGCTGGACCTGACGGTCAAGTCGAACAAGCCTATCGTGCTGATCGGCGCGCAGCGCAACGCGTCGGTGTCCGACTTTGACGGCCCACGCAACCTGCTGAATGCGGTGCGCATCGCAGTTGATCCGCAAGCCAAGGACAAAGGCGCAATGCTGGCCATGAATAACCAGATCAATGCCGCTCGCTACGTCACCAAGACGCATACCGCCAACGTTGAAACCTTCAAGTCCGGCGACTATGGCTTCCTCGGTGAAGTCTATCCGGATCGCGTGACCTTCTCCTACACCCAGCTACGTCGCATGCATATCCCTATCCGCACTGACAAAATGCCGGAAGTTGAAATCATTGCGATGTACGGTGGTGCCGATGGCGCAGCCTTGCGCAACGCGGTTGATCGCGGCGTGCGCGGCATCGTGGTACAGGCACTGGGCATGGGCAATATGAACGTCGCCATGCTGGAAGCAGTGAAGTATGCGATCTCGAAAAACGTCGCCGTCGTGGTGTCGACCCGCGTCCATAACGGCCGCGTGCTGCCTAGCTACGGCTTCCAGGGTGGCGGCAAGACCTCGTTCGAGGCTGGCGCAGTGATGGCGGATGATTTGAAACCGGCGAAGGCACGCATACTGCTGATGCTGGCGCTGCAACATGGCATCAGCACACAAAAAGGCCTGCAGGAAGTTTTCGACCGTTAATCCCGGCGTCTGAATAAGCAGTCTGTAGAGTAAAAACGCCCGGCAACTACCGGGCGTTTTTTATTGCTCATAGAGGACAGTTCAGGCTGCCACCCGGTTGCGTCCCAGGTTCTTCGCCCTATACATCATTTCATCCGCGCTCTGCAGCAGCGCTTCGAAGCTCTGGTCACTATCCTTGAGCTGGGCGACGCCAAAGCTGGCAGTGAACGCCAGTTTTTTGCCCTGGTAATAGATTTCGGTCGTGTTTACCAGTTCGCGCAAGCGTTCGGCAGTCGCCGCAGCCTGCTCGAGAGTTGATCCCGGCAGCAGGATGGCGAACTCTTCGCCCCCTATCCGGGCGACAAAATCAATCTCGCGTACCGCATTCTTGCTGACGCTGGCGGCGGCCTTGATTACTTCATCGCCTGCCGCATGCCCGTAGTTGTCATTGATCAGCTTGAACATATCGATATCGAAGGAAATCATGGACAAGGGATGATGATTACGCCGCACCTTGGCAAACTCAAGTGTCGCCACTTCATTGAAGTACCTGCGGTTGTAAGCACCAGTCAGCGCATCTATCCGCGACAGGCGTTCTGCCTCATCCCGCGCCTTGCATAGCTCGGCTGTGCGCTCCGAAACGATACGCTCGAGGTCATCCTTGGCCTGCTGCAACAAGGCATTGGATTCCAGTTTTTGTTCGATGATGGCTTTTTCTGCGACTTCATTTTGCAGGCGCAGGAATTTGATACGGTCCGCCAGCGCCAGCGACAGCAGGATCACGTCCAGCAAGATGCCGAACTCCACCGCGTGGAAACTGATAAAGCTGTACGGCATGAAACCGCTGACCGTCATTGCTGTGATAAACGCGCCGACCAGGTTACCCATAGACGCAATGACAAAGAAACGTGCGGCAGGAAAGCCTGAACGCCATACCAGGAAGCCTGCCACCGCAGTCAAAGGCGAATACAGGAATACGAAGTACACACCGGTCGCGTTATGCACGACCGGGTCGGCAAAAGCCAGGGTGAGCAACCATGCGGCCACCATCGCATACAGGAACAGGCACAGCACGCGATGCATGCGCGGCAGGCGCTTGGCCGTTTCCAGGAACACCATCGCAAAGATGATGGCCATCAATTGGTACAGGAACACCCAGCTGGTGTAGGTCCAGTTTGCCCAGCGCGGTGCATCCGGCCACAAGTACTGGAAAGAAAAGCCGTTATACGAAAAATTCATGATGAAGAACGCCGCCAGGTACAGGCAGTAATACAGGTAACTGCGATCCCAGGTCGAAATCCAGATGAAGGCGTTGTACAACAGCATGACCAAAACCACACCGTAGAACATGCCGAAGTAACCGAGCAGTAAACGGTCATTGTCATGGAAAGCCTGTGCGTCCCACAGCTCTATCGGCGACAGCAAAGCCTGGGTACTGCGGATGCGCAGGTAATAGGTTTGCTTGCCAGGCTGCACTTGCAGGTCTGCCAGGAACTGCGGATTCGGATGCAGTCGCTCAGCGAAGGGCAAGCTGTCCCCAAGCTGTACCACCTGATAGCCGCCCGCAGCTTCCGGTATGTATACGCTGATGTCGTCGAGCCAGGCGGTACGCAAGACCAGCATCATATTGCGTGCCTGCGCTGACGGATTATCGACTTCGAAGCGGAACCAGTAAGCCGATTTGGTGAAACCGAAACTGAATACCCCGGTGTGATATTCCTTGAAGGCAACATTGCCTTTACTGATATCGGCAAAGTTCAGTTGGGCGTGCGGATCTTCCACCACATCGACGACATCGTGCACCAGGTAGCTGTGGCGTCCGGGCTCCAGCGCAATCGTACCGGCATGTGCCCATCCGGCGCATGCGAGCATGACCAGGGTCACTAATAATAAGATCCGTTTAGTCACTAACATACACATGTCATGCCGCTGGGGCCCTATTCATCTTGCGTATCAGAAAACCGTACCTATTTAATAGCGGTCTTTAGTAAAGGATCTTTAGCAAAAGAGTATTGCGTACACACAAGTATCTACCTATTGCCACAGATAATAAATACCATCGGGAAAGAATTCGGGGGAATAAATGAAAGTACTGATTTTTGGCGCGACCGGCATGGTCGGACAAGGTGTGCTGCGTGAATCTTTGCTTGATCCGGAAGTGACGCAGGTGCTCAGTCTCGGACGTAGGCCGACTGGAATACAGCATCCGAAACTGCGTGAAATCATCCATACCGATCTGTACGATTACAGCAACATCGAATCCGAATTAACAGGTGTAGACGCTTGTTTTTATTGCCTTGGAGTATCTTCTGTCGGCATGAAAGAAGCTGACTATGCCCGCATCAGCTACGACATGACCCTGGCAGCCGCCCAGGTACTGGCCCGACTGAATCCGAATATGGTGTTTACGTATGTCTCCGGTGCCGGTACCGACAGCACGGAAAAAGGTGCGGTCATGTGGGCACGGGTCAAAGGCAAAACAGAAAACGCACTGCTGCGCCTGCCCTTGCGCGCTTATATGTTCCGTCCCGGTATCATCCAGCCGCTACACGGCGTGCGCTCCAAAACCCGGCTTTATCAGTTCTTTTACACGCTGGCTGCGCCACTCTTCCCCATCTTCCGCGCCATCTTCCCGCATCAAATCACCACCACTGAACAGGTCGGCAAGGCCATGCTCATCGTCGCCCGGCGCGGCAGCGATAAAAAACTGCTCGAAAGCAAAGATATCGTGACACTGCGATAATGACGCACTAGTCAGTTTGCAGCGGTATATTTGCAGCCAACCGCAGCATCAGCAACACACATTCAAAACGACAGCGCCCGCGTATCCCGCCTGGCGCCGCCGTTCACTATTACGGAGGCAGTTTGCAATCCATCATTTCCGTCCAGGGCCTGACCAAGCAGTATGCGTCCGGCTTCCAGGCACTCAAGGGCATAGACCTCGAAATCCGGCGCGGCGAAATCTTCGCGCTGCTCGGCCCGAACGGCGCCGGCAAAACCACGCTGATCAGCATCATCTGCGGCATCGTCAATCCGAGTAGCGGTACCGTGCTGGCCGATGGCCATGACATCGTGCAGGATTACCGCGCCGCACGTACCAAGATAGGTCTGGTACCGCAGGAACTGTCGACCGATGCATTTGAAACCGTCTGGGCCACTGTTAATTTCAGCCGTGGCATTTTCGGCAAACCGAAAGACCATGCCCATATAGAGAAAGTCCTGCGTTCGCTGTCGCTGTGGGACAAACGTGATTCCAAGATCTTTGCACTGTCGGGCGGCATGAAGCGTCGCGTGATGATCGCCAAGGCACTGTCGCATGAACCGCAAATCCTGTTCCTCGATGAACCGACTGCCGGTGTCGACGTTGAATTGCGCCGCGACATGTGGGAAATGGTGCGTGGCCTGCGCGAAAGTGGTGTGACCATCATCCTCACCACCCACTATATTGAAGAAGCCGAGGAAATGGCGGACCGTATCGGCGTGATCCGCAAAGGCGAGCTGATCCTGGTCGAAGACAAGGCCGCGCTGATGGCGCAACTAGGCAAGAAGCAGTTGCGTTTACACCTGCAACAACCGCTGCAAACCATACCGTCCGAGCTGTCGAACTGGCAGCTGGAACTGTCCACCGATGGCAATGAGCTGGTCTACACCTTCGATGCGCAGAGTGAGCAAACCGGTATCGCCGAATTGCTGAAGAAGCTGGGCGAACACGGCATTGACTTCAAGGACCTGCAATCCAGCCAGAGCTCGCTGGAAGAAATCTTCGTTAATTTGGTAAAGGCGCCAGCATGAATATCTACGCAATCCGCGCCATCTATAAATTCGAACTGGCGCGCACCTGGCGCACCCTGATGCAAAGCATCGCGTCGCCGGTTATCTCCACTTCGCTCTACTTCGTCGTATTCGGCGCGGCCATCGGTTCGCGCATGGTTGAAGTCAACGGCGTCAGCTACGGTGCCTTCATCGTACCGGGCCTGATCATGATGGCTCTGATGACGGAGAGTATTTCCAATGCGTCGTTCGGTATCTTCATGCCCAAGTACGCCGGCACTATCTACGAGATCTTGTCGGCACCGGTGTCCTATGTTGAGATTGTAATCGGCTATGTCGGCGCAGCGGCGACCAAGTCCATCATCCTCGGCGTACTGATACTGGTCACGGCGCGCCTGTTTGTCAGCTTTGAAATCGCACATCCGTTGTGGATGATTACCTTCCTGATCCTGACTTCGGTCACTTTCAGCATGTTTGGCTTCATCATCGGCATCTGGGCGACCGGCTTTGAGAAGCTGCAAATCATTCCTATGCTAATCGTCACACCGCTGGCCTTCCTCGGCGGCAGCTTTTACTCGATCAGCATGTTGCCGGATGTCTGGCAAAAGATCGCGCTGGTGAATCCGGTGGTGTACCTGATCAGTGGCTTCCGCTGGAGTTTTTACGGCGTATCGGATGTCAGTGTGGCAGTCAGCATCGTGATGACGCTGGTATTCCTGAGCGCCTGTATGGCAGCGGTCTGGTATATCTTCAAGACCGGTTATCGCCTGAAAACCTGATCCGGGCAGCAGTTTTATTGACGTTAATCAAAATATCAAGCAAGCTGTCGCGGTAATCTACAGACCTAGAGTCCGCGACACCTAGCTACATATACGCACCAACTTCTTTTCGACAGGGATACGATGAATAAAATTACACTGGCTTTTTTGACCTTGCTCCCGGTAACCGCTTTTGCACAACAAGTTGATCCTTGTCTCTCCAAAGGCACACCGCAAGAAATGACAGCCTGCGCCAAGGAAGCGAGCCAAAAGGCGCAAGAGAAGCTGGATACCGTCTACAAGGCATTGCTGAAACAAATCCCTAACCAGGACCAGGAAGGCATTCCTTACACCGCGACCAAGAAACAATTGCGTATCGCGCAAAAGGACTGGAGCCAGTTCGTAGAGCAGGATTGCAAAACCATCAGCATCTACAACAAGGGCAGCATCCTGAAAGATATCGAATACTACAGCTGCACCCGCCTGCACGCAGAACAACGCACTTCGGACCTCGAGCGTTTCCTGAGCCGTCGCAGCAAGGCTAAATCATAATCATCGTTATACCTGGCGGGCTGGCCTGAACACGATCAACGTTCTTTCAGGTTGGCTCGCATACTGCCATACGGGTCGTCTATGATGTAACGCCACGAGCCGTCCTCCTGCTTGCGCAAGACTTCCAGTGTGTCCACGCTGGCCTGCACCAACTTCCCTTCCGCATCCTTCCACGACAGATCCGCTTTCATGCGATTGGTCGCCAATGTGCCATCGCCACTCAGCGTGAATTTGATGAAGGCAATCTCGAACTTCGGCTTTAGTGCAATCAGCGCGGCATTGTTTTTACGTATTTCAGCTAGCCCTGTCATGGTACGACCTGATTTGGAAAACAGTACGGCACTCGGCTCATACACCGCCAGCGAGGTTTCGATATCACCTGTCTCCAGCGCCTGCACCAGCACACGGCTGACGTCATCAGGTTGACGCGTACGTGCGCTCAAATCATTGCTTGTGTTCGGCATCATCATTCCCGGAAAAAATAAACGGCAAGTACAGGGTACTTGCCGCTCTCCGTTTTGTCACTAGATGCCGACCGGCATTTCCACCGTATTAAAAGCCCAGGCTGGCCTGCAACCATGCAGTCGGGCCACGGCTGCTCCACTCCGGTACCGAGGTTGGCGCGCCGCCATAGGTACGCCAGGCCAGTGAGGCCTTGATTTGCACATTCGCATAAAAAGCGTTCACACCGAAACCGGCGCCGGACAAGGTACGCGTATTCGATGCAGCTGTGCCGAACGGTGTGTGGTTGATCTTGACCGAGCCGGTATCGTAGAACAGCGTGCCTTGCAAAGCGGGTGTGAAGCTATGACGCCACTCGATGGTCGCCAGCACGCCCTCGTCCCCTATACCCTCACCTTGCGGATATGCACGGACGCCGGTGGCACCACCCAGTGCAAACTTCTCGGATGAATCCAGATTCTTGCTGGCTTCCTGTCCGGAGACGGATACATACACATTATTGCTATCTGTAATGCGTTGCAGGCGTGCCAGGTTGTATGACCAGCGCGCGTAATTGCCGTTGGTTTTGGCCGACGCATTGTCGATGACCAGTGCCGACGGCGATTTGATATCAAGCTGGCCGAATATCGCAGACAAACTCAGGCTATTGATACCACCGCCACCCCATGCATCCTGGCGCGTACCGAAGATACCAGCCGTCACCAGTCTGGCGCTCTTGTCGGTAACGGTAGCGGTCGCATCCACGCTATCGCTTAACTTCTTTTGCTCCCAGCTCAGGGTACCGTTCAGGTTGCTGAACTGGCTGCGTATGAATGGATAAGTCGCGAACACGCTAGCGCTGCTGGCGCTACCGTGCGCGTTCAGCATTTTGAATTCCTTCGCCAGTTCGTAATGTGTTTCAAAATAAGCCGCACCCACGCGCAAACCATCGCTACCCAGTGGCAACTGATAAGCCACGCGACCGTAGTTGAGGCCGCTGCCGCTGGTCAGCACATTGGCAGTTAACACATCGCCTATCTGCAAGGGGCTGTTGATATTCAGCGTCCCGCCGAGGCGATAAGCGCCGACATAACGATTACCGTAGTTATCAAAATCGATGTTGCCACTGTAGACTGCGCCCGGCTCCAATTGCACCACCAGATCGGAAGTGCCGACGCTGGCACCCGGTTGCAGCGTTGCGCGCGCATTCGTTACACCAGGCGTATCGTTGAGCAGCAACAAGCCACGATCTATGCTGTCGCTACGTATCACGCCACCTTTGCCGGAGCGCTCCAGATAGGCCGCCGCGCGTTCATCGGACAGGCGTGATTTGTTATTCAGCTGTTGCGCGGCAATGCGTCCTTCTACGACTGCTATCGTTACCGCACCATCCTTGATTTCCTGCGCTGGCAAATACGCACGCGCCACCGGGTAACCTTGCTCGCGGTAGTACGAAGTAATGCGTTCAGCCGCAAGGTTCAAATCTTTCAGGCTGCGGGTGCCACCTTCCAGCTCACTTACCAATGCATGCAGCTCCGCTTGCGTAAATGTCGTGTTGCCGGTGATCGCGATTGTTTTCAGGACGAAACTGCTGCCCTGGTCGGTACTTGCATTCAGGGCCCGTTCTTCCACTTCCAGCGTCGGCCCGGCTTTGGGTGCGGTCAGCTCGGGTTGTTGCTGCAACTCGCGCAGGATCTGGCCGGCATTCGGCAGCATTTGCGCGGCGCTGTTTGCGCTATGCAGCAGTGTCAATGTCAGCGCACACAGGAACGGCGCTTTCTTGCTACGGATATGGCTATACATGGGAAACCTGAACTTGAATAAAGTAGTCATCAGCAACCGCCATTGTTCGCGGCCGGCGGCAAGGTCATGCCGCACGCAGAAATGCTCAGGCGCGGCGTAGCTTGCGAAGGATCTGCAGCATTCGGTTTGGGTGGCGTGATGGCTGCGATTTGCAAGTCCTCGTCCTTGCCGTCTGTACCCTGAGGCAGATCATTGCTGTTGTTACGTATGGCCGTGTTGTAGGCTGCAAGCAGTTCACCAGGAACAGCGCCGCTCGGAGCGGATACGACCGGACGTATGACGAGCGCACCGTCAACAAAAGTGACTGCGTAGTTGGAACTGCTTAATCCGTTGGCCGAGATGATGTAGCTGCCGGCGCCGGTCGCACCTTGCGCACTGCCACCATAAGTCAACGCGCCTTGAAGATCGGCTATGGTTTCACCATGTACCAGCCCGTTCAGTGTCACACCGTTGCCGCCAACGTAAGCCAGGTTGTTAAACAATTTGCTGGCATCGTTCGCCGTCACCGTGAGCGCGGCGCGGTTGATCGTGCTATTGCTGCTGTCGACTACCGTCACGTTGTAGTTGTTGCCGTTATTGCCGTCGTTCACTGTGACGCCGGACGCGCTCACCGTTTTGTTATTGCCGGCATCCTTGTTGTTGAAACTAAAGCCGCTGGCCGTCACTTCATCTTGACCGTACAATTGCCCGCTCTGCACTGCCAGTGCCGCCACTGCATTGTTCGTGCCATCGTAGGTTTTGGTGACGTCCGTCACATGCAGGGTAAGGTTCGCTTGCGCGATGGAACCGGTGCTGTTGTTGACGTAGCTGATGTTGTAGTTATCGGTGACATCATTGTTGGCGCCATCCTTGATGGTGACGCCGCTGGCGATGACGGTCTTGCCGTTGCCTGCATTTTTATCGTCAAAAGCCAGCGACCCACCGGAATTAACCAGATCACCGGCACCGGCCAATGTGCCCACGTTTATCGTGCCGGATGCGGTGGTAGTGCCGTCATAGGTTTTGCTTGCACTACCCGCGGTGACGGTCAGGTTCGCTTTATTAATGGTCAGGCTGGCATCGGCGTAGCTGATGTCGTAACCCTGCTGGGTCGAATACAAACCGCCTTGCTGCAAGGTACCGGCGCTGCTGCTATAGCTGCCGGCATTTTTCGAGCTGGTGAAAACCAGGCTGCCGTTGAGGGTCACTCCGGCGATGGGAGTGTAACTGCTGGCGGTAGTTGCGCTGCCGTCGTAAGTCTTGCTGAGAGTGGTAGCGCTGACCGTAATAGGTGTAAGGAAAGAACGCAGCAAAGGTCCGCTCAGACCGTCATAGATACGCCAAATGGTTGAGCTACCGCCAGTTGTGCCCATGTCCCAACCGGCATTCACGAAGGTGGATGCCTGCTGTGCCTGGGCGCTGCTGATGCCTGTCAAGCCATTGTTAGTTCCTACTACCACACCTGTGCTGTTCGTGTCGCTATTCCAGAACGAGTTGTTGACGGTGCCATTGTTGATGCCGATGAAACCACCTGTCGCAGCTCCAGCCGCCACAGCGCCGTTAGCATAGCTATTCGAAATGGTGCCGTCATTCACCCCGACCAGACCACCCGTAACAGCCACACCGTTGACACTTGCTACGGCATAGCTGTTCGAAATGCTGCCCCTGTTCGATCCGGCCAGGCCACCGCCTCCTTGATAGACGCTTACCTGACCTGCCGCATAGCTACCGTCGATAATGCCATCTGTATAGTTACTGCCAACCAGGCCACCCACATCCCGATCACCGCTCACAATGCCATCGGCATATGAATTGCTGATCCTTCCCCCATTAGCTCCCACCAGACCTCCAACAAAGCCCGCCAGTGAACTAACTGTCACGTTGCCATAAGCGGCATTGATGGTACCCATGTTGAGGCCGGCCAGGCCACCGACGCTTATTCCTCCTGTAACCTGCCCTTGCACCGAAACATTGCTTACTTCGCCCCGGTTATATCCGATCAAGCCACCAACCTGGTCCTGCCCGCTGATAGCAGCGGACACCAGGCTGACATTCTGTACCTTGCTGCCGATTGCCGTCACACCAAACATGCCGACGTTATCAGACGTAGGTTTTATGATGCGCAAATTGCTGATCTTGTGATTTTTCCCGTCCAGCGTTCCACTGAAAGCGGCCTGCGAATTTCCGATGGACGCAAAACCAGCCGTACTCCACATGCCACTGGCATTGCTACCGGTCGCAGTACTGAGGTCTATGTTTTTAGCGAGGGTGTAATTTGCCGAAAGATTCGCGGCCATCAGTTGCAACTGATGTGCGTTGCCTACCGTGGTCGACCATTCGCTGTAGAGGAAGGGACGGGTCGAGCCTTCGACCATCACCCATTGCGGATTGTTGCTGCCGTCATAGGCTACCCAGACGCCAGAACCGGCCGCGGTTTCACGCCATGTGCCCAGCACGTTATAAGCACTGTGCTGGTAGCGGTTGGCTGAAGTGACTTCAGTAGTATTAGTGGCACTACCGTTAGGCGCTGCATAAGCAACCTGCCCAGAGCTACCGCTATCCCAGACTGCATTGTTAGTCGGTGCGCTATCAAAACCTACCAAACCGCCGGCATAGGTACCGGAAAGAGCCGGATTGGCAACAAGTGTGACATTGCCGCTGGCGTATGCATTGCTGATTGATCCGCCAGGGTAGTTCCACGCTACCAGCCCGCCTGCCAGACTATCCGCCGACACCGCACCGGTTGCATACGCGTAGCTGATAGAGCCGGAATTCAAGCCGACCAATCCACCGGCACGACTGCCGCCAAAACTACCGATGACATTGCCGCTCGCATAGGATTGGGTAATCGACGCGCCTGCATTATTGGTGCCAACCAGACCACCGACCAGCCCGGCGCCGTTTACCTCGCCCTCGGCATAAGAATTGGATATGCTGCCGCTATTGGTACCCACCAGCCCACCGCTGCTGCTATTGCCACTGGCGACAGTCACATTGGCGTATGAATTGCTGAGCGTGCCACCGTTCAGGTAACCCAGCAGGCCGCCTATGCGCGTCGTTCCGCCTACCGTCACTCCAGTGGCATAGACATTATCGATGGTGCCGCCAGTGTTGCGCCCGGCGATCGCGCCGACATCGCCGTTTGCCCCATAAATATTGCCGCCTACCATACCCAGGTCACGCACCACGGACCCCGCGCCTATTAACGCAAACAAACCTGCGCCACCTGTCCCATTGATAGTGAGGTTGCTGATGGTGTGTCCCATGCCGGCAAAGGTGCCAAGGAAGGTTGTACTGCTGGTACTGCCCAGCAAACTCCTGGTATAGGTCGTACCGGCTGCATCCAGGTCTTGTGCCAGCGCGTAGTAGCCGCTGAGCTGACGTACCGTCCCGGTATTCGTCACCGCGTTATAGCCATCCAGCAGATCCAGCTGCGACATGCTGCGGATCAGGGTGTAATTATTGCCATTGATATTCAGCGTGGAGTTGCTGCCGCTCAAAGTGATCGGTGCTTTGACCTTGTAGTCACCGGCATACGTCAATTTCAAACCAGCGGTGTTGCCGGTAGCAGTCACGGCAGCATTGAAGTTGATGTTACGCTGCGCGATCAGTTCCAGAACGCTATTGCTGCTCCAGCTGACCGCATCATTGACATTGATATCGCCGGCCGTGCCGCTCGCCCCCTGCGTATTCATAATGGTGACCAGGCCGTTATTGGCGAGCTGCGTCGAGAGCGTCTTGCCGGTGATGTCGCCACCGTTGGCAGCTACTGTGAAGTCAACCGGATCGATTAGCCAGGTGCCGCTGTTGCCATTGCCGGCCTTGGTGGTGATGAGTGCATCGTCAGCGATTTTGACATGGGCGGCACTGGTTTCTATGAAACCGCCGTCACCTGTCGTTGGTGCACTCGCATCCAGCGTGCCTGCAACATTGACGGTACCGACATCCATATCGCCCATCAGCATGATGCGACCGTTGCGGTTCTCCAGCGTCTTTGCTTCTATCAGGCCGCTGTTATTGACGACTGCGGTGGTCAGATTATTCAGGGCCTTGGCAGACATTAAAACCTGACCACCGTTTGCCTGTATCAGCTGCTTGTTCTCAGCTAAAGCATTCAGCGCGCCCTGGTCTATGCTGTAACCGAGCAGGCTGCCGTTATTGATATTCAGCGTGACTTTATTGCCCGCAGCCAGCAAGGCGGTACCCAACTGCGCATTGATCTCACCTTCGTTACGTACCGTACCTGCGATCAGCGCGACGTAACCACCGTCAGCTGCATTAATCTTGCCTTTATTGATGACGCTACCGTTCGTATTGCCACCCAGCGCAAATACCATGCGCCCGGCTTCCAGATCCGCGTTACTCATGCCCAGCGCCGAGGCTACCAGGCCACCGACGTTGACTTGCGCGCCTGCGCCAAACAGCACGCCATTCGGATTGAGGATGAAGACTTGCCCATTCGCAGTCAGGCTGCCGAGTAAGGTACTCGGGCTGGAGCCAGTAATGCGGTTCAGTGCGATGGCTGAAGAATTGGGCTGATTGAAGATCAGCGCTTCGTTAGCTGCTGTCGACAAACCGACCCAGTCGATGGCGAGGTTTTGGGAATTCTGTTTGATGGTGGTGGTGTTTCCTACCGTGCTGACGCTGCCGTTACCCAGTGTGACCGTCGCATCGGCAGCATTCGCGGCATAGGCCGATGGCACAATCAACATCGTTCCCAGTGCCGCAGCCAAGCTACCCGCCCGCGTTGCTTTGCCATGCGCTCTTGCATTTTCTGCAACAGCTACCCACGCTTGTGCCAAGGCACTCCAGACCAGCCGATAGATATGGTTCATTTATATTCTTCCCTATAAGACGACAACAGGCGCTTGTTTCAGTCATCAAGCGGCCAGGCCAACTGCGCTGTCGTCCCGTCGGGACTGTGTGCGCTTGTATGGTATTTTTTTGTGCCACGACTATAGGGAGTGCGCTGGTCTTTGTATGTAGCGCAAATGTGCTACACACAACTGTAAACACCGGGCGTAAAATGGCTGACCCATGAATTCACCCGTCAACAACTCAGAGCCCCTGCCCATCCACGTCGCCATCGTCGAGGACGATCCCGGCTTTCGCTCGGCCTTAAGCAAGGTAGTGCAGGACGCACCCGATACGCACCTGGCCGGTTCCGCCGGCACCCGTGCTGAAGGCCTGGCCTTATTGCAAGGCGCCCCGGCGGATGTTTTACTGGTCGACCTCGGCCTGCCTGACGGTTCGGGCATCGATGTGATCAAGGCGGCAGTACAGCTGTGGCCGAGCTGCAGCATCATGGTGAGCACCAATTTTGGCGACGAAATGCACGTCATGCGCTCGATAGAATCAGGTGCGGCCGGTTACCTGTTGAAGGACAGCTCGCCGAGCCGCATGATCGATGAAATCCGCAGCATCGCCAGTGGCGGCAGCCCGATCAGCCCTATCATCGCGCGCCAGATCTTGGCGCGTTTCCGCGGCAATGCACCGGTCAGTACCGAAGATCAGGCACCCGCCGAAGACAATTCCGCCCTGCTTTCCACGCGTGAACGCGAAGTGCTGGATTTCATCAGCAAAGGCTTCACCACGCAGGAAATCGCCAAGTTGATGCAGCTGTCACATTTCACCGTACGCACTTTTGTGCGTCGTATCTATAGCAAGCTCAAGGTCACATCCAAAGCCGAAGCACTGTATGAGGCCAGGACCCAGGGCTTGTTGTCGAGTTAGTAGCCACCGATGCCTACCTTTAATTTGATATTCCAATTCGGACTACTGCCAGCATGAGTCAACGGCCATCCCTGATCTCGACCATGCTGCTGATATTTTCGGTGGTGTTGCTGATGTTGGTGGGGGCTTTTTCTTTCGGTGGCTATAGCGACTCCAGCGTTGACCTGCACGCGCAGAAAATTGAATGGCAGGTACAGCAAAGTAACGGATACGACCCGCTGACACCTGCAAATTTCGATAGCCATACCTTGCCTGCAGAGTGGCAGTCCGTGGACCTGCCGTTTGCCTTGCCGATCGCCTTGCTGGGCCAGGCCAGTACCATGCGTACTCCCGACGCAACCCAGACTACCTGGTTCAGGCTGCAACTACCGGATATCTCCACCCGTGACAAACCGCTCGCGCTATACGCCGCCCGGGTCCGTACCGGTGGCACTGTCGCGATTTATGCGAATGGTCAGCTGGTGCACCGCGCTCAGCAAAACGGCACTTTATGGAATAGCAGCCGCACCCCGCTCTGGATAGAATTCGCCAAAACCGACGACAGCCCGCCACTGCGCGAGATCCTGATACGCCTCGAACACAGCGCCAAAAGCCAGGTCGCGCTGTCGTCGATATGGATAGGCTCGACCGAATCTCTCTACAGTCGCTACCACGTCCGCTTATGGCTGCAGCAGGAATTGCCCGCCATGTTGAGCATGGCGTTTCTCGCAGTCGGCATTTTCGCGTTGCTGGTCTGGACGCAAAGAAAGCATGAGATCGCTTACCTGCTGTTCTTCCAACTGGCAGCCACCGCCTTCCTGCGCGGACTGCATTTCTACAGCAGCATACCGATAGCGAATGACTGGTTTGCCTGGCTGACGGTCAACTCGCTGTTCTGGCTGGTCACCTCGGTGCATTTCTTCCTGCGCCAGTTACATGGACGGCCGCTGAAATGGCTCACGCGCGCGCTGGTCGCCACTACCGTGCTGGTCGGCATACTGACCCTCCCGCTGTTTACCCTGTTGCCGAATACACCCAAGATCACGCCGCTCATCTACGTGGTCGCAGCGACTATGGGTGCGACTGCCGGTCTGATAGGCGGCATCAATGCGTGGCGTGTTTCAAGCGAAGGTCGGCTGATCGCAGTCGGCATACTGATTTGCACCTTGCTCGGTGTCGATGACTGGCTGCTGCAGAATAATTTCATCAGCCCGGAAGGCTGGTATCTGGGTGCTTACATGAATGCAGTCTGCTTTACCGTGTTCGGCGTGCTGATGTACCGTCGCTATGTGAACGCCATCAATGAAATAGAAGAAGTCAACGCCAGCCTCGCCCTGCGCCTGCAGCAGCGGGAAGCCGAACTGGAAATGAGTCATCAGCGCCTGCGTGAAATAGAACTGCGACAAACGATTAGCGACGAACGTCAACGCCTGATGCAAGACATGCATGATGGCCTGGGCTCCTCACTGATCAGCGCGATCCGTTCGATGGAAAGCGGTGGCATGAGCGAGCTGCAAGTGTCACAAATACTGAAGGATTGTCTGGATGACCTGAAGCTGACCATAGACTCGATGGAACCAGTAGACGCCGACCTATTGCTACTGCTCGCCACCCTGCGCTTCCGCCTCGAACCACGGCTGGAAGGCACCGGTATTGCGCTGCATTGGGAGGTACAGGAATTGCCCACCATGAGCTGGCTCGATCCATCCAGCGCACTGCATATCTTGCGCATTGTGCAGGAGAGTATCGCCAATATCCTGCGCCACACACGCGCCGATGCGATACGCGTGGCGACTGCACGCGACGTGGATGGCGTCACCATCAGCATCGAAGACAATGGCCACGGTTTTGATATAGAGCATGCACTGGCACATGCAAATGGACGTGGCTTGCGTAACCAGCACAGGCGCGCACAGGCGCTGGATGGCAAGGTGAGCTGGCGCTCCAGTGCCACGGGAACGCTATTCCAGCTATGGCTGCCTTTGCAGCGCGGCGCATAGCCGGGTAATTTGCTTTATGCTGCAGGCATGAAACTGGTCCCCTTCAACGAAGACACTATCCTGCAGCGCTACGAATGGCGGGATGAAGATCGTCTGATCGGCTTCATCGACTATTACGTCTTTGATCAGGTATGCATGATCATGCATACCGAAGTGTCACCCGAGCTCGGCGGCCAGGGTTATGGCTCACGCATGGCGGCCAGGGCGATCGAACATGTGCAGACGCTGGGCAAGCGCATCGTCCCTATCTGCGGTTTTTTCATCAACTACCTGCGCAAGAACCCGCAACATCACGCCCTCGTATCAGCAGAAAGCCGACGCATTTTCAGCATCGGCTTTCCGTAACAACTGTTAATGCCGGTCACACCTGCCCGTCCAGGCGCAGGTGCTGGCTACCATGATTAACCCAGCGCAGGATAATCGGTATAGCCTTCAGCGTTACCGCTGTAGAAGGTTTCCGGACGCGGCGCATTCAAAGGCGCATCGTCTTTCAGACGACGTGGCAGATCAGGATTCGAGATAAACAGTTTACCGAATGCGACGGCATCGGCTTCGCCGGTGGCGATAACGTTCTCGGCGATTTCCTTAGTCATCTTTTCATTCGCGATATACACACCACCGAATGCCTTCTTCAGCTGCGGGCCGAGGCGGTTTTCGCCCAGCGATTCACGCGCGCAAATGAATGCGATACCGCGTTTGCCCACTTCGGCAGCAACATAACCGAAGGTAGCCGCCGGATCAGAGTCGTGCAGATCGTGCGAATCACCGCGTGGTGCCAGGTGCAAACCTACGCGTCCTGCGCCCCATACTTCGATACATGCATCGGTTACTTCCAGCATCAGGCGTGCACGGTTTTCTATCGAGCCACCGTAGATATCGGTACGCTGATTGGTGCTGCTTTGCAGGAACTGATCCAGCAGGTAGCCGTTGGCACCATGCACTTCGACACCATCAAAACCGGCACGCTTGGCATTCTCTGCACCTTTGCGATAAGCGGCAACGATGCCAGGGATTTCATCGAGCTCCAGCGCACGTGGCGTGACATATTCAACTTGTGGGCGCACGATGCTGACGTGACCGGCAGGCTTGATCGCGCTAGGTGCGACCGGCAAATCACCGTTCAGGAACATAGGATGCGAAATACGACCAACGTGCCACAGCTGCAGCGAAATCAGGCCACCTGCCTTATGCACCGCATCGGTCACTTTCTTCCAGCCCGCAACCTGTTCATCCGACCAGATGCCCGGTGTATCCGCATAGCCCACGCCTTGTGGCGTCACCGCAGTCGCTTCGGTCAGGATCAGGCCTGCCGATGCACGCTGCGCATAGTATTCGACCATCAGGTCATTCGGTACACGGCCGCCGCCAATAGCGCGCGAGCGTGTCAGTGGCGCCATGATGACGCGGTTAGCGAGAGTCAGGTCACCGACTTTGATAGGAGTAAATAAATGGCTAGTCATCATATTCTTTCAAAAAATTATTCAGGATTAAGCTACTGCAACAGCAGGTGCTGTCGCTTCATCACCGGCCAGGCGCATCGATACGCGCATTGCCAACACTGCGGTCAGCGCAAGTACGCCTGCGGCCAACGGTACTGCCTGCAAACCAAAACCAGCACTGATCACGGAGCCACCGACCCACGCGCCCAGCGCATTACCAACATTGAACGCGCCGATATTCAGCGTCGCCACCAGATTCGGTGCTGCCTTGCCAAAGATCATCACGTTGACCTGCAAACCTGGAACCGCGGCGAATGACACCATGGCCCACAGGAATAAATTGATCTCTACAGAAATTAAATCAGGACTGGTCCAGCGCACGATGGAGCTGACTACTGCCAGCGCCAGGAAAATGCCGGTCAGGGCCGTACCCAGACGCCAGTCGGCGAGACGACCACCGATGTAGTTACCGACCGTCAGGCCGACGCCAATCAGAAACAGCGTCCAGGTCACACCGCGCGGCGACAGATGGGTAACGTCTTCCAGCAAAGGTGCGACATATGTAAACAGCGCAAAGGTTGCAGCAGAAAACAGCATGGTGGTTGCCAATGCAGCCCACAAACCGGCATTGCGCAATTGACCGATCTCGGCGCGCAGGTCAGTTTTTTCTTCATGACGGTTCACCGGCATCACGCGCCACAAACCGATCAGCGACAGCACGCCGAGTATGGCCACGGCCCAGAACGGCATTTGCCAGCCAGCGACTTGACCCAGTGCTGTACCCAAAGGTACGCCCAGTACGTTCGCCAGCGTCAGGCCTGTAAACATCAATGCAACTGCGGAAGCCTTGCGGTTTTCCGGTACCAGGCTGGCAGCGACGATGGAGCCTATGCCAAAGAAAGCGCCATGACACAGCGCAGTGATAATGCGCGCCACCATCAGGAAGTTGTAATTGGTTGCAACCGCACACAAGACATTGCCAACGATGAAGATACCCATCAATAAGAGCAAGGCACGTTTGCGCGGCAACGAGGCTGTGGCCACTGCCATGATGGGTGCGCCTATCGCGACACCCAGGGCATAACCGCTGATCAACCAGCCGGCGCTGGGTATCGACACCGACAAGCTACGCGCCACATCAGGCAGCAAGCCCATGATGACGAACTCGGTGGTACCGATGGCAAAGGCGCTAAGCGCCAGGATGACTAAAGCTAAGGGCATACAGTCTTTCTGAATATGGGATTACAAATCGCCGTGTATCGAATCCAGAAAGGCCTGGATCGTGGCTTCATTGCGTTTGAAGAACACCCATTGACCGACACGACGCGGAGTAATCAACTCCGCCGCCTGCAAGGTCGCCAAGTGGGCGGAAATGGTGGATTGCGACAAGCCACTACGCTTGTCGATCATGCCGCAGCAAACACCGAAATCCAGCGGGTGCTCCTGCTCTGCGAAATACTCTTCAGGCGATTTCAGCCAGTGCAGGATTTGCCTGCGTACCGGGTTAGCCAGCGCTTTGTGTATAGCATCTATGTCCATGATGGTGATCCTTCCAAATGTCTCTGTTCATTACTTTTCGTTAAAAGGCGAAACAAATATCGCCTTCATCAGAATTTAATATCGTAATTTTACGATATATAAAAAATGTTTGCTGGCAGCGGCCATTTTTTCCGCTGGTGCCTCTCAAGAATCTCGGGACTTCAGCTCATGGCGCAGTAGTTAACAGCCGTGGATAGCCTTGTTAACACCTGATTCCTTGTCATAAGCCTGTCATGCTCCGGTGCAACAATGCCGTACGGAAACACATCCAAGCAAGTCCAAACGGCTCTTACACCAGGCGCTCCGCCTGCGGCACTTGCCCACCATCCAATGGAAGACCTTCTGCCATGACCATACGCCTGCGTATCACCCTACTCGTCATACTGACCTTCATCGCCATCTCCCTGATTGGCGGCTACGCGGTATTCCAGTCACGCGGCAGCGCGGTCGAAGTAAAAACCGTTACCGAAGGCGTGGTGCCAAGCACCCTCGCCTCATCCGATCTGGTGGCCCAGCTGAAAGAAGTCCAGCTCTCGGCGATGGCCATCGTGTCCGAGCCGGATCAACAGATCGCCATACAGAACAATGAAAAATTGGTAGGCAAGAAAGCCATCCTCGAAAAAGCACTCGACAAGCAACTGGCGCAAGTCGACAGCCAGGCACAGCGCGGTCTGGTCGAGCAGGCGAAAGAAAGCCTGGTCAACTACTTCGATGCGATAGACAGCACCATGCAGCTGAAGCTGGCAGGCAAGGAAGAAATCGCCAAGGCCTCATTGTTCGGCAACGTCGTACAGTTCCAGCAAGAACTCGAACAAATCATCGACACCCTGCGCATCGAGAAAAACCGCAGCAAGGACGTCGCGATTGCCGCCTTGAACGCGAACCTGGCAACCACCACTACTGCGATTACGGTCGTCACCATCCTCGCCGTGATCTTCCTGGCGACTATCGGTTTCCTGCTGTATCGCCAGATCACCGGCCCGATCAGCCGCATGCAAAAGATGATGAGCGAAATCGCAGCCAGCCAGGATTTCACCCGTCGCGTCCCTATCGATCGCATGGATGAAGTCGGTCACTCGATCAAAGCCTTTAACGGCATGCTGGAAAAAATTGAAGAAGCATCAGCGCTGGTACGCCAGAAGACAGCCGATATCCAGACCATGCTGCAAAACATCCCGCAAGGCATCCTGACCATCGTCGACGGCAACAAAATCCATCCGGAGTACTCGGCCTATCTGGAAACCGTGTTCGAAACCAAAGACATCGTCGGTCGCAACATCATGGACTTTGTGTTTGCTGATACCAATCTCGGCACTGATGCACTGGCGCAGATGGAAGCTATCGGTGGTGCCTGCATAGGTGAAGACTTAATGAACTTCGAGTTCAACCAGCACCTGATGGTTGGTGAAATCGAAAAACGCATGGCCGATGGCCGCGTCAAGGTACTGGACCTGAGCTGGTCGCCTATCATTGATGAAAACGACATAATCGTGCGCCTGATGCTGTGCGTACGCGACGTGACTGAACTGCGCCAACTGGCAGCAGAAGCCAACGAACAAAAACGCGAACTCGAAATCATTGGTGAAATCCTCGCGGTCAGCCAGGATAAATTTCATGACTTCATCATCAGCTCGCTGAAATTCATCGATGAAAACGAGCTGATCATCCGGCACAGCACCGACACCGGCGAATTTACCATCGCCAAATTATTCCGCAATATGCACACCATCAAGGGCAATGGCCGCACCTACGGTTTGCTGCACCTGGCCGACATCGTCCACGAAGCGGAGCAGCACTACGACGAATTGCGCAAACCGGACAGCGGCCGTGTATGGAACCAGGAATTGTTGCTGGATGAGCTGGCCGGTGTACGCGCTGCGATTGAACGCTATGCGCGCATCAATGAAGTCAGCCTGAGCCGTCAAGGCCCGGGCCGCGGCGGCAAGATCGACAGCTATCTGATGATAGATAAAAAACACATCCAGGAAAGCCTGCATCGCCTGGAAAACGTCAACACTGCAAATCTGCATGAACTGGTAGCTGTCCGTAATGCAGTACGTCGCACGCTGCGCCTGCTCGGCACCGAGCGCCTGGATGAAGCACTGTCCGGCGTGATCGCTTCGATGCCAGCGCTGGCAGAAGAGCTGGGTAAGCAAGCACCTGTCATCGAGATCAAGGATGGCGGTTACGTCGTGCATAACCAGATCAGCGCCCTGCTCAAGGATGTCTTTATGCACCTGATCCGCAACGCGATGGATCACGGCATAGAAACACCGGAAGTACGCGTCGCAAACGGCAAGCCAGAAGCCGGCAAGATCAGCCTGCTCATGGGCATGGATGAACACATGCTGAACATCAGCCTGCGTGACGATGGTCGCGGCCTGGCATTGAAACGCATACGCCAGATCGCACAGCAAAAAGGTTTGCATGAAGCACCGGAACAACTGGATGACCTGGCTGCGGCACAACTGATCCTGCAGGCAGGCTTCTCCACCGCAGACAAAGTCAGCGAAGTGTCCGGTCGTGGCGTCGGCATGGATGCGGTGCTGGCCTTCGTCAGCCGTGAAGGTGGCACGATAGCTATCCAGTTTGACGATGATGCAGTCGGCGCCGACTTCCGTCAGTTCCACCTCACTGTGGCCCTGCCCGCTGCGTTTGGCGTCAAGGCCGATGAAGCTGATGACAACTTGTTGCACGAGTTGTTGCAAACGCCTTTGTCCGAACACAGCAGCAACAAGGATGTGCAAGACGATAGCCGCGTTGCTTAAGCAGCGTCATCACATGCACTACTGAAACGAGAATCACATTCATCATGCTTAACTCTATTATTTTCTTCGTCGTCGGCTTCCTGCTCTGTGGCCTGTTGCAGCAATGGCGTATCCGCAAGCTGCAACAACGCCTGAGCGGCATGGTCGACATCGCACAAGCGCAAGCGCTGGAACAGGATTTGCAAAACGTCATGCGCGACATGCAGCAAAAGATGGAACAGCATGAGCAATTGCTGGAACAGGAAAAACTGGTGAACCAGGAACAACTGTCACAGCTGCAAGAGGAGCATGAGCAACTGATACAAAGTCTGTCCGAGCGTAACGCTGACAGCAATGCAGTCGCGGTAGAGAATTGCGAACGCGCTGCCGATACCATTGCCCGTCTAATGGGTCTGATCAAAACCTTTGAACGCTGGCACGACGACATGGGCGTGTTGATCAAGCACAACCGTGAAATGCGCGTGAAGAACGACGAGTTCGCCCTCATCGTGAATCAGGTCATCATCGTTGCGCTGAATGCATCGATAGAAGCAGCACGGGCCGGTGAATATGGCCGCGGCTTCGCGGTGGTCGCCGCTGAAGTACGTTCACTGGCACAACGCGCAGAGAAACTCTCGAAAAGCTATCGCAGCAATCTGCACGAAAGCGACCTCATCACCACCACTACCTTCCAGGACCTGCAGGCAGGCGGCAAGATGATTGTCGGTGCCGTCATCGGCCTCAACCTCGTCAACGACAAAACCAAAGAAGCACTCACCGTTTAAGCATCATGATCAGCCCACACGCCCAGGAAGGCTTCGACCTCCTCCTCATACGCTCACTGAAAGCCAGCCTGCCGTCGGCGCTGCAGCGTAGTGACATCGGCATCACTTCCGATGTCACCAGCCTGATCGAACAGGAAGCGGTCGTCCTTACCGTTTCTTCCTATTTGTTCCGCCTGATGGTGATGATCCACTTCAAGCAGGATGCACAAACCAGATCCTATATGGCTGGCCTGCATGAAACGTCGGAAACAGGTGACGACAAACAAGCCTTCCATGACGCGATAGCGGAGTACGGCAATTTGTTCTGCGGCATCCTGAATCGTGAACTCGGCAGCTACTTCCCGCACATCGGCATGTCCACGCCCAACTTCCTCGATGGTCACTGCCTGTCCTATATAGAGATGCTCAATTGCAGCCACATCCAGCACTTCGCGGTGGATGTCGATGGCAGCCCTTTGTTCCACGTCAGCCTGTGCGTCAGTGCTTATGACGATATCGATTTTGAAGTAGCAGAAGATGAAGCAAGCGCCAGCACCGGCGAACTTGAACTGTTTTAAACCAATTATTTTAGAAATTACTTGAGAAGAAAAACATGGCAAAAATACTGGTAGTCGATGATTCCGCCACCGTCCGTAATGAAGTCGGTGATTACCTGAAGAAAAATGATCTGGATGTGGTGCTGGCAGTCGACGGCCGCGACGGCCTTGCCAAGATGAAAAGCGACAGCTCCATCAAGCTGGTGATTTCAGACGTGAACATGCCGAATATGGATGGCCTGACCATGGCGGAAAAAATCCGCAGCGAACTCGGCAACAGCAGCGTCAATATCATCATGCTGACCACCGAAAACTCGCCGATGATGAAAGAACGCGGCAAGGCTGCCGGTATCAAGGGCTGGATCGTCAAACCATTCAAAGGCGATGCCGTACTCGCAACCTTCAAAAAACTGGTGGCCTGATAGTTTTATCGAATCTGCTAGTTGTAGATGGGCAGCGCCAGGAATAGTTTGATCACCAGCGCATTCGCGATGTCGATAAAGAATGCGCTGACCATGGGCACCACCAGAAAAGCCACATGTGACGGCCCGAAGCGCTCAGTCACCGCCTGCATATTCGCAATCGCAGTCGGTGTAGCGCCCAGGCCAAAGCCGCAATGCCCCGCCGCCAACACCGCAGCATCATAGTTGGAACCCATCACCTTGAAAGTGACGAACGCGGCATAAGCCGCCATCGCTACTGCCTGCACTGCCAGTATCAGCAAGACCGGCAAAGCCAGCGTCGCCAGATCCCACAAGCGCAAGCTCATCAAGGCCATGGCCAGGAATAGCGACAAGCTGACATTACCCAGCAACTGGATCGCCCGTTCAAAAATCTTGTAGCCCACCAGTGCCGACAAACTATTGCTCAGCACCACACCGACGAACAGTACACAGACAAACGTCGGTAATTCAAATGCGGTGCCGTTCAATTGGCTCGCAAACATGGTGCCGACCGAAAGGCTGATCGCAATCAAGGCCAGCGCTTCTATGAACGCCTGCGGTGTAATCAATTGCACCGCCTTCGGCTGCTCGAAGCTCTGCAGTATCTGGTCCTCATCTTCCGGCTCGGTTGCAGTTGATTGCAACTTGAAGCGCCGCACCAGGAACCCCGCCACCGGGCCGCCGACCAGTCCACCCAGAACCAGACCAAAGGTGGCGCAGGCAATCGCAATCTCGGTCGCTGCTGCCAGGCCATGCCGCTCGGCAAACACCTTGCCCCAGGCCGCACCGGTACCATGACCACCAGACAGTGAAATTGACGCACCAAGCAAACCGATCAGCGGGTCCAGCCCCATCAGCTTGGCCATGCTGATGCCTATGATGTTTTGCGCGACCAGCAAACCGAGCACGACGAGCAGGAACAAGGCCAGCGTACGCCCGCCTGCTTTCAGGCTGGCAAGATTCGCATTCAAGCCTATGGTGGCAAAGAAGGTCAGCATTAGCGGCCCCTGCAGGCTGCCATCGAACTGTACCCGCATGTCGGATACGCCACGCAGCGCAAACAGGAGCAATGCAACCAGCAAACCACCGACTACCGGCTCGGGGATGCTATAGGTTTTGAGGAAGGAGGAAGACGCGACCAGCTTGCGTCCCAATAACAATACCAGCGATGCTGCAACCAGCGTTTCCAGTACGTCCAGGCTAATCATCTGCTTCCTTTCGATGGGTGGACCGACGATCAGAACACAAGCAATAGCCTCACATTACAGCACTGCAATTTTTCCTTCAAGCTGCTTGGGTGTAACCGAAGCACGTAAAGCGTCGGCAAACGAGGTCAAGGCGGGCGTCCAGCCGGTACGCTCGGCAGCGACAAAATAGGTATCCACCACGCCCAGTCGCTGCGGCAGTTTCAGGCTGTAAATCGGAAAGCGGTGTTTATGTGCATCGAACACCACCTTGGGCATCAGTGCATAGCCCATACCGGCACCGACACAACCGAGGATCGCATCAAGCGAACCGAAATCCACCATGCGCGAAGAAAACACCCCACTGTCAGCCAGCAGCACATCGACGCGCTGACGATAACTGCACCCCTGGCCAAATACCAGGAATGTTGACGCCCGTAATGTATCGGCCGACGGCATGCTCTTCATCGGAGTAGCAGACACCAGCACCAGCTCTTCACGATAGGCTTTGGACTGATACAGGCGCGGATTCTCCAGCTTGCCAGCGATGAAGACACAATCGAAGCGCCCTTCATTCAGACCGGCCACCAGTTTGGCGGTCGGCCCGGTGGTGAGCTTCAGGTCAACTTCCGGATGGTCGGCGTGAAATTGCGTCAGCAATGGTGGCAGGCGCAGCGCAGTCGTCGTTTCCATCGCGCCTACCCGCAGGCTGCCACTGACATTTCCACCCTTGAACAAGGCCAGCGCTTCGTCATGCGCCTGCAACATGCGTTCAGCATAAGCCATCAAGGTAAAGCCAGCCGAGCTCGGACGTGCGCGTACGCCGCGCTCTATCAGTTGCGCGCCGACTTCATCTTCCAGCTTCTTGATATGCGCGGTCACATTCGACTGCACCGTGTGATGACGCTCGGCAGCCGCGACAAAACTGCCGGTTTCAGCAACCGCCAGAAACAAACGTAGTGACTTCAGATCCATGATTCCACCTCATGCTGCATCTCTAAACGTGATACAGCATATCATTACTAATCGTTTGTAGTGTTAGCAGGCTCAGCCTATGATGTATCTACAAAACGCGTTCTTGTGCCACAGGAAACCATATGCCCTCACGTAGCGACTTGCCCGCCATCGCAGTTGGAACCACCGCCACCCTGGCTGCGGTCGGCCTGGCACGCCTCGCCTACACGCCATTGTTGCCAGCTGTCATCCATCAGGGCTGGTTCCACAGTTCGCAGGCGGTTTACCTCGGGGCCGCCAACCTGCTCGGCTATTTGCTGGGCGCCTTGCTGGCGGTTCGTTTATCCGAACGTTTTGACACGCGCAAACTATTGGGCATCTCCTTTGCCAGCATCGTACTGAGCTTCGTACTGTGCGCACTGCCGGCGGCGTTTAGCTGGTTTTTCGTCTGGCGCTTTATCTCGGGGCTGGCGGGCGGCTTGTTGATGGTGCTTGGTCCTTCAGTCGCGCTGACCGCGATCCCGCCGGAGCGTCGGGGCCTTGTTGCTTCATTCGTGTTCACCGGCATCGGCATGGGCGCAATATTGTCGGCCAGCCTGATACCCATGTTGCTACGCCTGAACCTGAGCGCAGCCTGGCTGGTACTCGGGCTCTTATCGCTGGGCGCAGGCTTGCTGGCAGACTGGGGCTTGCGTCGCCTCACACTCAACAAAGCACTGACGTCCACTCAGCCGGATGTCGCATTGCCCGTTCCGGCACTCAGTCTTGCTGCATTGCTGGTCGTACTGGCTTACGGCCTGGACGCGATCGGTTTCATCCCGCACACCGTATTCTGGGTCGACTTCCTCGATAGGGAAAACGCACTGGGCACCAACGCAGCATCCATGCAGTGGCTGCTATTTGGCATAGGCGCAATCATCGGCCCCTTGTTGGCCGGCTATCTCGGCAAGCGCTTGGGCTGGCACCGTAGCCTGGCTTTGGGCTTTTTTATCAAGGCCGCCGCAATTGCGATTCCGTTGCTGTCGATTACACTCTTCTGGCGCTCGGCTTCATCGCTCATCGTCGGCATCATGGTGACCGGCATGGTGACCCTCACCTCGGGACGCGTGATGGAACTGGTCGGCCCTGCCGCTTATAAACGGGTATGGGGTATAGGCGCAGTATCATTCTCCAGCGCACAAGCTTTGTCCGGTTACGGCATGTCGGCACTATATGGCGTACTCGGCACTTACCTGCCGCTGTTTGCGATCGGCAGCCTGGTCATGCTGAGTGCCTGCCTTTTGCTCATGCTCACACCCAGGACGCAAACTACACCCGCCGTTACGATCAACCTCTGCAAGAACGGACACTGATATGGAACTCCTGCTCAATCGCACCTCGCCTTATGCCCGCATCGCACGCGTAGTTGCGCTGGAAAAAGGCTGCGCCGACAAGCTGGTATTAGTCTGGAGCGATCCATGGAATGAAGATGCCAAGCTGCTGCAACACAATCCGGTGCGCCGCGTACCGGTACTGGTCACAGATGACGGTCACAGCATTACGGAATCGCTGCTGATCGCTTTATATCTGGATCAGGTCGGCACTGGCGACACGCTGCTGCCGCCCGCGCGCTATGCAGAAATCCTGCAACTGACAGGCTGGGCGCAAGGCTTGATTGATGCGGCGTTCACCACCATGATCACGCGCAAGCACCACGGCAAGGAAATCGATGACAGCGTGCTCGGCCAGCGTCGCCGGCAAGCGATAGAACGTACCTTGCCCGCGTTGAACACTGCCTATACAGCGTCCTTGCCATCATCTGATTCCGTGACGCTGGCAGATATCGTCATCGCCGTGGCACTCGACTACATCTCCTTCCGTTTGCCGGAAGTCGAATGGCAAGGCAAGTATCCGGCGCTGTCCGCCCTGCGCACCCGCATGCTGCAACGTGACAGTTTCTCAAGCACTGTTTTCAGTTGATGACGGACGGCTGAACCACCAGAACAGCAAAGCCAGTCCGCTGACGGCAGCGCCCAGCATACACACCGCCGACCAGCCGCCGTAAGCAAAAGCCCTGGTCGCGGCGATCGCACCCAGACCACTACCCGCTGCATAAAACAGCATATAGCAACCGACCAAACGGCTCGATGAGCCTTCCTGTACATTGAAAATCATGCTTTGATTCGTCACATGTATCGCCTGCCCGGCCAGATCCAAAGCAATAATGCCAACAACCAGGAACACCCAACCATGCTGCATCAGTGCCAGCGGCAACCACGACATAACTAACAGTATCAAGGCAAGCGCACTGGTTCTTTGTCCCCAGCCCTGGTCCGCCCAACGTCCGGTCCGGCTCGCAGCCAGCGCACCGAGCACACCAATCAGGCCGAGCGCACCTATCGTTGTCTTTGAATAGTTATAGGGTGCGGCACTGAGCGGCAACACTATCGCACTCCAGAAAATACTCAACGCAGCAAACATCAGTAGCGCAATCACACCGCGCACTTGCAGCACACGTTCACGCCACATCAACTGTCCCATCGAAGCCAGCAATTGCGGGTAAGACAAACCGGAAGGATGGCTTGTACGTTGCGGCAACACGCGCAGCAAAACCAAAGCCAGCATCACCATCAACCCTGCCGACACCATGTACACCATGCGCCAGCCTGAGAGGTCCGCAATTGCTCCTGCCAGTACGCGCGCCGACAGCAAGCCGACCAATACACCAGCCTGCGTCGTGCCAACCACACGACCACGTTCGGTTGGTGCAGCGATCGTCGCCGCATACGCAATCAAGCCTTGCGTCATCGCCGTCCCCAGCATGCCGACGAACAGCATCCCTATCAATAAATAAACCGGCGTCGCTGCAGCAGCCACCAGCAACAGTGCCAGCGCCAGTGCGCCCAGCTGCACCAGCAGCAGGCGACGGCGATTCAACATATCTCCGAGCGGCACCAGCAACAGCAAAGCAACTGCGCTACCCAGCTGTGTCACGGTCACGACTATGCCGATGACACCTGTTGCCAGCTTGAAGTCGGCTGCCAGCGCATCCAGCAAGGGCTGTGCATAGTAGACATTGGCCACGCTCAAACCACAGGCGATGGCAAACAGCCATACCATCCAGTCCGGGACGCTGGCGTCCGTGTCGGATTCTGCGCAGGAATTTAGTGAGGTTGTTGAAACTTGCTGGCAAGACATAGGACACTCCAATCTGGTTGCAATTTAAAACCAGTTGAAGCATATCGAATATGGTTTTAAAATGCAACCAGATATTTTCATTGCAGAGGAAGCATCCATGTCCAGAAAAGCAAGCCAGCAAGCAGAGCCCTGCCCGGTCGCCCGCGCGCTCGATGTCATCGGCGACAGATGGTCGCTGCTGATCGTACGCAATGCCTTCGACGGCATGGGACGCTTCGGTGACTTTCAAAAGGACCTGGGTATCGCCAAGAACATCCTGTCCGATCGCCTGCACAAGCTGATAGAGCAAGGCATATTGGAAGCGATACCCGCAACCGACGGCAGCGCTTATCAGGACTATGTACTGACCGTGAAAGGCGAAGCACTCTTCACGCTCATCGTCAGCTTGCGGCAATGGGGTGAAGAATATTTGTTTGATAAAGATGAACCACGTTCGTTGCTGCTGGAAAAACAAAGCGGCAAGGTCATACCCAAAATGGAAGCACGCTCAGCCAACGGTCGCAAATTAAATGCCAGCAACACCCGGGTACAGAAACTCAACGGCTGACAATACACTTGGCAGTATGCAAACTGCCTTAAGTTGTCCTTAAGTATTGCCGCCTAATCTGCCTCCCGTACCAGTTAACAACGGGAAGCAGGCATGAACCAGACCGATAAAGCCCCACCTTACACATCCCTAGTCGCGGCCACGCGGACGCAAAAACTCTCCATCAAGAGCATGATGCCCATGCTCGGCGTATTCCTGCCGGCATTGTTGTTCTGCGCACTCGCAATCGACATCAAGAACGACGTCGGCTATGCCTTCGATTCATCCTTCCTGCTCGCGCTGCATGCATACGCGACGCCTTTGCTGGATAAGCTGGCGCTGAAAATATCGGCCGCCGTTACCGTGTTCAGCTTGTTGGTACTGGCGGTGCTGGTACTCAAGCGAGAATGGCATGCGCTGCTGTTCTGGCTGACCGCAGTCGGTGGCTCCGCCATCCTGAACGTGACCGTCAAGCACATAGTCGAACGGCACCGCCCTGCCTTGTGGGCGCTGGCCGCACCGGAAAACACCTTCAGCTTCCCGAGTGGTCATGCGATGCAAGCGATGACGCTCGCGCTGGCACTGGTTTTCCTGCTACGTGCTTCACGCCATCTGCGCGTCATAGTGATAGCAGCAGGCGCATTCGTGCTGCTGGTTGGCTTCTGCCGCATGTACCTCGGCTTGCACTATCCATCCGATATCGCCGCCAGCCTGCTGCTTTCGTTGGCATGGGTCACCAGCGTCACCATGCTGTTTGACCAGCGGCGTTTGCTCCTGTTTACAAGCAATAAATTTCCTGCGGGCAAGCAATCGCATGCTTAACCCGCTCTTAACGTCGGCAGCGCTAGCCTGCTCGCACAGGCTAGCCCCGACGGGGGCGGTTTTGCCATGAATGGAGCAAGCATGCGGGTATTACTGGTAGAAGACGATACGATGATAGGCGAGAGCCTGGAAGAAGGATTGCGCAAGGAAAACTACGCAGTCGACTGGGTGCAGGATGGTCATGCGGCTGAGCTGGCGCTATGCAATCACACTTACGACCTCATCCTGCTCGATATCGGTTTACCGCGCAAAGATGGCATCTGCGTACTGGATGACTATCGCCGCAAGCAAGGCGATGCCGCCGTACTCATCCTGTCGGCTCGCGACGCTACCAGCGCCCGCATACAAGGTCTCGATGCAGGTGCCGATGATTACCTGATCAAACCATTTGACCTCGATGAATTGTTCGCCCGCATGCGCGCGCTGATCCGACGCCGTGCCGGACGCAGCAATCCGGAACTCACTTATGCAGACTTAAGTATCAACCCGGCGACCCGCACCATTACCTACAAAGGTGTACCACTGCATTTATCCGCACGCGAATTCGCACTGCTGCTGGCGCTGGTCGACCAGCCCGATCGCGTCATGTCACGCGCACAGCTGGAAGAACGTTTGTATGGCTGGAATGAAGAAATAGGCAGCAATGCAATTGAAGTATACGTACACGGCTTGCGCAAAAAGCTCGGAACGGATTTCATCAAGAACGTGCGTGGCATAGGCTACAAGCTGGGATTGGCAGCATGATCAGCATACGACGCAAATTGCTCATGTATTTGTTTGGCGGCATGATCTCTGCCACCTTACTGGCTGGCTTTGCCACTTATGTGCAAGTACGGCATGAGATGAATGAAATGTTCGACTACCAGTTGCAGCAGATCGCGACGGCCTTCCCTACAGAATTATCGACCGGTCATACGCTACAGGTCGGCGATGACTCGGAAGACGAAGTCATGCTGCAGATCTGGGACAAAGATAATCAACTGCTGTTTACCTCGGCGCCGACCATCAGTCTGCGCCGTGTCAGCACCACAGGCTTCAGCAAGACCAAACTAAACCAGCAAAACTGGCGCGTCTATAGCCAGCTGGATCAGGGGCGCTTCATCCAGGTACCGCAGCCGACTGCCATCCGTAACCGCATGGCGGCATCCATGGCTTTGCGTTCGCTGATCCCATTTGTGGTGCTGATTCCATTGCTCGGCCTGCTGATCTGGATCGTGGTCGGGCGCGCACTGCAGCCGATAGGACGTCTCGCCGCCTCCATCAACCAGCGTACGCCGGAAGCACTGGAAACCATCAGCGACGAAGCCTATCCACCGGAATTGCAGCCCATGCTGCTGGCGTTGAACGGTTTGCTGACACGTCTCGAACAAGCCCGCACCACGCAGCGTGCCTTCGTCTCCGATGCCGCGCATGAATTGCGTACGCCATTGGCGGCGCTCAAGCTGCAGCTGCAACTCGTGGAGCGCGACAACGAAGATCCCAAGCTACAGACTGGCCTGGCCAGATTGCACGAACGCCTGAATCGCGCCACCCATCTGGTGCAACAACTGTTGATGCTGGCCCGACATGAAGGACGCGTGCCGGATCGACATTATCGACGAGTCGACCTGCAACAACTGGTGTCCGGTGTCGTATCCGACCTCGCACCACAGGCAGAAAACAAACACGTCGATCTGGGCGTAGTCGTACCCGCTGACGGCAGCAACAGCGGTAACCATATCTACGCGTACGGCGATGAAGAAAACCTGCGCGTGCTGCTCGGCAACCTGGTCGATAACGCAGTGCGCTATACACCAGCGCATGGTCGGGTCGATGTCAGTGTATCGAGTGTTGATGGTCACGCCTTGTTGCAGGTTGCCGATAACGGCCCCGGCATACCTGTCTCCGACCGCGAACGCGTCTTCGATCGCTTTTACCGTCGCGAAGGCAGCGGCGAGTCCGGCAGCGGTCTCGGTCTCTTCATCGCCAAAACCATCGCTGCCCAGCACGACGCCAGCATTGCACTGGACAGTGGCACCGATGGCAAAGGCTTGCACGCCACCATACGCATCAAACAAGTCAGCGTCGAAGCCACACCACGCATGGATCAACGCCCGGCCGGCCTTCCCTCTCAGAGAGCAGCATGAATCCCCAAACATTTTCTGAATCCATTTCATTTGCAGAAACTCCGTCACCTACCAAGCATAGAAAAGTACCTTCCTATCTCTGGTACTTGCTGGCCGCTACCTTATTATTGTTGGCTTATCGCATAGGCCTGATGGCATTGCTGCCCTTGGCGGATACCACCGAAGCAAGATATGGCGAAATCGCGCGACAAGCAGTGAGCAACGGTTACTGGCTGATGCCGCACATCGACCCGCAAACACCGTTCTTCGCCAAGCCACCACTCTCCACCTGGGCTAGTGCTGTTTCGATGGGAATATTCGGCATCAATGAATTTGCTGCACGCCTGCCCGCATTACTCGCATCCTTGCTGGCTATCGTGGTCGCGATGGGTTTTGCGAAGGAAATGAAGCTGCGCCGTAGCTGGCTGGTCGCGCCGGTGCTGGCTGCGTCGCCGCTGTTCTTCCTGTGCGCTGGTGCTGTCATGACCGATGCCTTGCAGATGGTGATCATCGTTGCTGCGCTCTACTTTGCATGGCGTACCTTAAATAGTAGTGGCGATGATGCCTTCAAATGGCGGCTTGCATTCTGGAGCATGATAGGACTCGGTGCCTTGTGCAAAGGCCTGGCGACCTGGGCGCTGATCGGTTTGCCATTGATCGCATACGCATTGGTGGAACGCCGTCCATGGCAGTTGTTCCGCCAGGTATTCAGCTGGGGTGGACTGGCACTGGCGCTGGGTATCTTCATGCCTTGGTATATCGCGGCTGAGTACACCAATCCGGGCTTTCTCAACTACTTCATCATCGGCGAACACTTCTCACGCTTCCTGGTACCCGGCTGGAAAGGCGATCACTACGGCATCGCGCAACAGCAACCTATGGGTGCGATCTGGGTGTTCTGGAGCATAGGCATATTGCCGTGGCTAGGCATCTTTGTTAGTGAGTTGCTGCGTTTCTTTGGCAAGCGCCCTAAGCAATTGCTGGCGATAGAACGCTTTCTCTGGTGTGCGACGCTGGCACCATTGCTATTCTTCAGCTTCAGCCGCAACATCATCTGGACCTATGGCCTGACCGCTGCCCTGCCTTTCAGCGTACTGGTGGCGAGATGGCTGGAAAACGCGTCGGCTAGCATGCAGACGCGCACTGGCATCTCACTCGCAATGCTGGCCATATTGGCTATCATGTGCGGTCCATATATCGTCAGCAAAGCCAGCGCCAATTCCGACCGCGATTTGATACAGGCCTTCCATCGTGCGGCTACACCAGGCATGCAACTCGCGTATAAGGTACGCCCCGAGTATTCGTCCGATTACTATGCACGCAATACCTTGCACTATGAACCGGACGCATCCCTGAGCAAGAATACCCATAATGAATTGGTCGTGGTCGATCGCAATGAATTAGAACGACAAGCGATCACTGCTGACCATATCCTGTTTGTCGGAAAAACGCGCGCGCTGGTTCGGCCGGAGTAAAGAGGTTTGGTAAGAGCGATTAGAAAACATCCAGCCGATACCCCCTGGTATAGACCGTCACCAACTTTACATTGTTGTCCGGGCCCAGGCGTAACTTGCTCCTCATACGCGACATATGCGTGCTCAGTGCGCGAGAGCCGACTACCGATGTACGCCCCCAAATTGCATTCATAATTTTTTCTTTGGAAACCACCTGGCCGGCATGGGAAAAAAGCAGTACCGCAATCTCAAACTCCTTGGGCTCCAAAGCTACCGGCTGCCCGTGTACAGTGGCAATTCCCTGTTTCAAATCAAAACAATAAAAACCAACTCCCAGTAAATCAGGAATGTGTCGCGTTACCGTCCTTTCTTCAGAAACAGGTAGTGGAGAAATTTTCAGCAGTGCCTGGATGCGGAACGTTAACTCTGATGCACTGACAGGTTTGCTCACATAGTCGTTTGCACCTGCCCTGATGCCCTGGACTACATCTGCGTCCGAGATACGATGCGTAAGGAACATCACCATCATATTTTTACTCGCGCTATTTCTGACCATACGGATGACATCACTACCTTCCATATCCGGCAACAGCGACTCCAGTATCAGTAAATCAAATCGCTTGTAATGCAAGGCGTTTATCAGGGATAGCCCATTAAAAAACGCCGTGCATTCATGGCCTGCATCGACAACTATGCGCTGCAGGACGTTGGACTCCAGCTGATCAGCCTCCAGCGTCGCTATTCTCATTTTTTAAAGTGTTTAACGTTGATGGCCAGTACTCAAACTCGGTGCTGCGCGCAGGCTAGCGCGCCCTTCCGCTTTCAACACGGAAGAGACGCGGTATGAAACAAATTGCTCGCGGGATTTAAAGCGCTACGTCAGTTGAACTTATCGGCGCAACCTATTTGGTGGTATAGCCGCCGTTGATCAGGATGGTCTGGCCAGTGATCCACCAGCCATCACTGACCAGGTGCCGGATGAAAGGAACCACGTCTTCGATATCGGTCAGGCCGGTCTTGCTGTAGCCGGACAGCGCAGCCGCTGTCTTGTGATAAGCCACAGCATCTGCACCTTCAGCCGGATAGAAGAAAGATGTATCCATAGGGCCCGGGCCAACAGCTGTCACCGAGATACCGCGTGCACCGAACTCTTTGGCCGCAGCGCGCGTGTAGTGTTCCACTGGTGCCTTGGTACCTGCATACGCGGCATAGAAAGGCGTGAACGCACCGAGCAAGGAAGTCACCAGCGTGCAGACCTTGCCATCGTCATTGACGTGTTTGCCTGCTTCTTTCAGGAAGAAGAAAGCCGACTTGCTATTCACAGCTGTCATGTCGTCATACTCGGCTTCGCTAATTTCGGTCATCGGTTTCTTGAGCACCTTGCCAACGGTGTTGATGGCGATGTCTGGTCGCCCCACTGCTGCAATCGTGTCGGCGAACAGTTTTTCAACAGCAGCGGCAGAGGTCAGGTCGCCCTGCAGCGTGACAGCCTTGGCACCGGCGCGCTCAATCGCGGCGGCAGTCTCTTTCGCCTCAGCGGCGCTGGCTGCACTGTTGTAATGGATGGCGACGGCTTTCGCACCTTGTGCCGCCAGATCGCGCGCAATCAGGCCGCCGAGGTTCTTGGCTCCGCCGGCGATGAGTACGACTTTACCTTTGATAGTGTGTTTGCTCATGTCAACTCCGTTGTATGGATGGTAGGCCTGTCCACTTTACGGTCGAAGACACTTGTTAATAAACAGCTCATTTATGTATAAACTATTCAGAATTCATTACCAATAAAGCGCCATGGATCGCATAGACCAACTCAGCATCTTCATCCGAGTCGCACATAGCGGCGGCTTCACTGCAGCCGCAGATCAGCTCGGACTGCCACGCCCCACGGTTTCGCTGGCGATCCAGCAATTGGAAACCCGACTGGATACGCGTTTATTTCATCGCACCACGCGTCGCGTCAGCCTGACCCGCGAAGGTGAGATGCTGCTGGAGCGCGCGATCAATCTGGTGGCTGACAGTGAAACGTTGGAACAGCAATTCAAGCTGCGTACGCGCGGAATGGCAGGCCGCTTGAAAGTGGATTTGCCGAGCAGGATTGCACGCCGCCACGTCGCACCTGCGCTGCCGAAGTTCTTTGATCGATTTCCGGATATAGAAATAGACCTGGGTTCCAGTGACCTCCCGATAGACCTGGTACATGAAGGCATCGATTTTGCGCTACGCGTCGGCCAGGTTGTGTCCGACAGTCTGGTTGCCCGCCCCCTGGGCAGCTTCCATATGATTAATTGCGCCAGTCCCGCCTATCTCCGCCGTCATGGAACACCACTAAGCCCGGCTGATCTGTCCCAGCACCTGACGGTACATTACGCCTTGCCGAACGGTGGGCGCGCC
The DNA here is from genome assembly GCF_015645465.1 of Herminiimonas contaminans. GTDB lineage: Bacteria > Pseudomonadota > Gammaproteobacteria > Burkholderiales > Burkholderiaceae_D > Oxalicibacterium > Oxalicibacterium contaminans. The sequence goes on from NZ_JADOEL010000012.1 coordinate 126,448, forward strand.
GTGCAATGGGAATGGGAGGAAGACGGCCAGTTGCAAACCGTGGTGATGAATGCGCAGGTCTCGGCCAACACTGCTGAAACGTATATCGCTTGCTGCCTGGCCGGAATGGGACTGATCCAGATTCCAGCGTTTGATGTACGCGATCATTTAATGGCAGGTGAGCTGGTCGAAGTGTTGGCGGACTGGCGCGCACCATCAATGCCGGTGCAAATCGTCTATCCGCACCGACGCAGCCTGTCACCGCGTGCGCAAGTGTTCAGCAACTGGATGAACGAACTGTTGGGTCCCTACCTGAATTAGTTAACAATTGTTATTTTGTTGCAATAAGGAAATTTTTCATTCAGTATTCAGCCGTCCCTGCCGAGATTACATACAGGGATATGCAATCTATATCGATTCCTTAATCGGCCTTGACTCGACTATGCAGAAATTGACATCTGCATACTGAATCAATAGGGAACCATGAATGACTAACTCCAATACTGATGCTTTGCATTGTGCAAATTCTGTAACTGCTTCCAAAGACGACATGCCAGCGTGGTGCGCGGCTTACCGTCACCATCGGCAGTCCGCGCATCGAAGCACACCCCTCCCTTATCGTCACGCGTTTATCCTGTCGACCCCGCTCGCTGCATTGCTATATGCAGGTGTCGGTATGCAGCAGGCGCGTGCGCAATCAGTAAGCTCCACTGGTGACTTGAGCTCTCTACCCCCTGGAGGTGCACAGAACTGGGATGTCGGTGGCGATCTGGCCGTTGGAGATACCGGTATCGGAACCTTGCTGATCGACGCTGGCGGTACCGTCACCAACGACTGGGCCTACATAGGTAACACAGGTACTGGTAATGGAACCATTACCGTGCAGGGTACAGACGGCATGGGAAATGCCTCGACCTGGACCAGTTCCGGCCGTGTGTTAGTCGGTGTTAGCGCAAGCAGTATCGGTGCGCTCAATATTCTGAATGGCGGCGTAGTGAGGAACAGCGGATCAGCCGTCATCGGCTACGATGGCGGTAGCACAGGTACTGTGCTTGTCTCCGGAGCCGGATCAACCTGGGAAAATCCTCTCACGCAATCGTTTCAAATCGGGACTAGCGGCAACGGCACACTACTGATCAACAACGGCGGTACGGTACATAGCGGTCAGGCAATTATCGGCTTCGGTGGCGGTAGCAACGGACACGTTACCGTTACAGGTCTTGGTTCGCTCTGGGATCCAGTTGATAACATTTATGTGGGATTCGTAGGTACAGGCGAACTGAACGTACTGGAGGGAGCAACGGTAAGCACCATGCAAAATGGCGGTGGTGCTGCAACGATCTATGTGGGCTACGCAAATGGCGGCCAGGGCACAGTCAACGTCTCCAGCAGCACCGGCAATACGTCGACCTTAAGTGTTACTGATGATCTGGCCATCGGCGTTGACGGCTTGGGCACCGTGAATGTCGACAAAGGCGGCTTGATAACGGTAGGTGATGATGTTCAGATCGGTAATAACGCCACCGGTAACGGCACATTGCATCTCAATGGCGATGCCAGCGGGCGCGGTATCGTCGAAACTGGCTCCGTAGTTGCAGGAGCCGGCACCATCAACCTCGACCTCAACGGCGGCATACTGCGCGCCAACCGCAATGAAACCAATTTCCTGAATGGATTCACGGGACTCACCGTCGGAACCGAAGGCGCATGGTTCGATACCAATGGACACACCATCGCCATCAGCACCGCATTTACCGGCAACTCCACCTTTAACAAACTGGGTACCGGCACGCTGATACTGACCGGCGATAGTTCGACCTTTACCGGCAACTCCGCAGTCAGTGCGGGTACGCTGCAAATGGATGGCATCCTCGCCGGCGCTATCGATGTGCAATCCGGCGCGCGCCTGACCGGTATCGGCCAGGTCGGCATCACCACCAATCGTGGCGTTATCGCTCCTGGTCACAGCAGCACCCTCGGCACACTCACCGTCGCCGGTAACTACACCCCGGCAGGCGGCAGTATCGAAATCAGGACGCAACTGGGCGACGACAGCTCCGCCACTGATCGCTTGGTCATCACCGGCAGCACTTCAGGTGCCACACCGGTCAAAGTCACTAACTTCGGCGGCGCTGGTGCACAAACGACCGAAGGCATCAGGATTATTGAAGTACAGGGCGCGTCTAACGGCACCTTCTCGCTGGTAGGCAATACCACCTTTGAAGGACAGCAAGCGGTGGTAGCTGGCGCATATGCCTATCGCCTCTATGCAGGTGGCGCATCCACACCCGCAGATGGCAGCTGGTACCTGCGTTCAGCGTTAATGAACGTGGCGAGTACACCGCTCTACCAACCTGGCGTGCCGAGTTACGAAGCCTATCCGCAAATTCTGTTAGGCCTCAATGGTCTGCCTACACTGCAGCAACGGGTAGGCAATCGTTTTTGGAATGATGGCAGCAGTGCGTCTGCCAAAGACAATGGACGCGGTGTAACGGGTGCATTTACCGAAACGAATGGTATGTGGGTACGGGTGGAAGGCGGGCATAACCGGATGACGCCTAAAGAGTCGACTTCCGGCAGTGACTATCAGTACGACACCTACAAAATGCAGGGCGGCATCGATGCCATGCTGACGGAGAACAACAACGGCAAACTCGTCGGCAGCGCCCTCCTCCACTACGTGCATGGCAGCGCTAAAACATCGTGGCGTTACGGCGTCAACAACTATGGCTCCGGCAATATCTCCACTAACGGTTACGGTGTAGGTGGCGCGTTGACCTGGTATGGTGCCAACGGTTTCTATGTCGATGGCATGGCGCAGCTGACCTGGTACAGCAGCAATCTGTCTGCCAACTCAATACACAGCCTTAAAAGCGGCAACCACGCCTTCGGCCAGGCCTGGTCGGTCGAGAGCGGCAAGCGCGTCAAGATGAATGGCAACTGGTCGGTGACACCACAAGCTCAACTGACTTATTCCAAAGCCAGCTTTAATGACTTCACCGACGTCTTTGGTGCATCGGTCAGACAGGGACGTGACGACAGCTTGCAAGGTCGCCTTGGCCTCAGTCTTGATTACCAGGAAAACCGCACTCGCCTCTACGGCATCGCCAATTTGTACAACGAATTCTTTGACGGCACCTCAGTCACAGTCGCGGATAGGAACTTCGCCAGCCGCAATGACCGCTTGTGGGCGGGACTCGGATTCGGCGGCTCGCACAACTGGAATAATGACAAATACTCCGTCTACGGAGAAGTCAGCTACAACTCCAGCCTGGCTAGTAGTGACTCATATGGATACGGAGGGAAGATAGGTATGCGTATCAAATGGTAAATCGCAAATCAAAACAAGGATGTAAATAAAAAAGGCGAGCACCAGGCTCGCCTTTTTACCATGCGTAACTACCTCGTCAGAAGCGCACGCGCAGCCCAGCGTATGCCGAGCGTCCCGGTTGCGGGAAGCCATAGGCAGTGGCGTAATCACGGTCAAACAAATTGTCTATGCCTACATACAATTGCGTTTTTTTGTCGACGTCATAGCTCATGCGAGTATTGGCCAATACATACGATGGCAACTCCGCAGAGCGCAGTGTGCCGGTACGTGAATAGTAAGTCTGGTCAGTTACGTAGAGCAAACTACCGAACAAAGATAATTTATCGGTCAGCGGTTGCCATGCATCCAGTGTCAGGCGATGACGCGGCAGGTATTGCAATGTGCGCGACTCGGCATTCACCAGGTTCTTCGCACTCAGGTAGGTATAGCCTGCGCTGATCGTCCCCTTGCCCACTGCCGTACGCGCCAGCAGTTCCAGGCCGGTATTGCGGAAGCGATCCTGATTTTGCTGAATGCTGTTGCTGTCTGGCTGGATGAAGTTACGAATCGCCGAGTTGAATACTGTCGCATCCACCGTAGTCTGCGTACCGGCTTTCCAGACCACACCGACTTCAGCGGTGGTCGATTCTTCCATCTTCAGGTTAGGGTTGCCACGCGCGCTTTCATACAGCTGCGTCAGGCTCGGTGCGCGCGCCTTGCGTGATAGGCCACCCTTCAGACGCCAGGCCGGATCTACATCGATGTAGCCGCTCAAGGCAGCGATAGGAGTCGACTGGTCACTGCCGCCATCGTCACGACGCTGGCTGACCCAGCCTGCACCCGCAGTGATACCGCTGATGTCATTGATCTTGTATGCCGCTTCAGCGCTGAAGGTATCGACATGAGTCTGCTGATTGAAATTAAGTGTACGAATATTGAAGGTACCGGCACCACCACCGCCACCTCCGCCGCCACC
>NZ_JADOEL010000013.1 GCF_015645465.1 Herminiimonas contaminans
ATTACATCGAGATGTTCTACAACGTCAAACGACGTCATAATCATGCTGACCGGCTTTCGCCCGTCAACTATGAAAAGCAGTACTTCGAGAGGCTTGCGAGTGTCTAAGAAACTCGGGGCGATTCAGGTTACGTTCATTTAGCTTGTTCGTACTAGTAAATTGGTGGTGGCTGATACATTTACACGATCAATAGTCTAGCCAGTTTTACTGGCCCCAAGATCTGTGCCAATGACTATCCTGATGGCACGGCCCTTGATACTTATCCAATCCGAGAAATATGAATTTACTATTATGAGCCCAGGTGAAAGAGCAATAAGGAAGAAGGAACAAATGCCCAACGAATACCCCATTCGTGCCGACACGCACATCTCCGAGTCGAAATCGCTTGCGCTGCTACGGCAATCCCTGCCGAGCCACTGGGTAATACGCGAGGTAGGTGAACGCGACTATGGCCTGGACGTGTATGTTGAAATTGTCGGAGCGGATAAGCGTCTACGCGGCGATCTCGTCGCTATTCAGCTAAAAAGCCAAACCGAAGTAAAATTCTCCAAACCGTCTCCCAGAAAATATACGACGCTCCATACGGTCAAACGCACCACGCTGAATTATTGGTTGGGTATGCCAATACCAGTGTTCCTATGTTTAGTATGTCTATCCACCGAGCGCTGTTATTGGGTGAATATCAAGCGGCGAAACCGCGAGGGCGCCTATTCCAAAACAACGCGTCCCCGAACAAGGCAGAAACCGACCGAGGCGCCTAATCCCATCATTCGAATCGAAGCGGTCGATATCTTCAAGGCAAGCCACTTAAGTCGCTTCCAGAGATCTTATGAGGTTGAGCGCCGTTGGCCGGAGATCGAGGTTGCTATCGAGAAGGGCCTGACGACATACACTTCGCTCGGTCCGTTGGTACTCATGTGTAAGCGTCGCGATCCGATGAAACATTGTTCGACCACGCTGCAATACCTCATTAACAGCTATTGGGAGACGTTCCAGACTCTCCACATGTACCTGAAGGGCCAGTCACAAGCCGATCTTTCCCATTGGTATAAGGAGAACTCTCGCTATGCCAAAGCGAATAGACTTCCGGAGTCATATACCCTTTACTTCCATACCGTGTCTGCCATGTTCAATGAGATGTTGAGTGATTATCGAGACTACCTTATCACGGTGTACGATATGGTAACTGCGACTCACAAGGAATATTTTGATCAGCGCTTTCCCTTATTGCGCTCACATTTAGAACATCGGCCTTTAACTTTCCTTGCGGACGACTGGTATCCCCGTTATTTCTTTGACGAGCACGAGAGCGAAACAAGATGCCCTGAAAAACTATTCTTCGAAGACTTCGCAGAATATGACAATATGCTGGACGATCTACTCCGCAGTTAAGCCTCGCTTTTGTGAAGACAATAAAATGTTAAGTTGGCCAGTTCTTTTTCGATTCGATCGGCAAACACGGTAACATCCCACCTGGCATACGCTACCGCTTTGCACATCTGCTTATTCAAGACCGGTTCGCCGGGCGCTTAAGTCGTGTTCAACGATGTGCGAGAAATTCTTCCAGTTGGCTTGGATTGGGTCTTTGCGCTCGAAATTGAGATCGAGATTAATGATCGTGCCGTTGATCGGTAATGCCCCAGTACCCTATTCGTAGTCATTCAGCTTGCGGCGCACCTGCACGCCTGAAATTTGTTGCGCCACGCCATGACGCCGAATCTGGAAGGCATGCTTCCTAACAAGTAACCTCGACGCTATCGGCCCACTGCGTTGTGCGTCTCCTGAACGGACCGCGCTGCTCCAGGTTCGCTATTCGCTTATCCCTGACGGCACTGGCTAGCGCCAGCCTTCCCCATCCCTGATGCCTACGGCCCGGATTCTCGATCCGGGCCTGCGCGCTTCGCTTGCGTGCGGTCGGCACACAGGGAGGGCCGTTGCCTGTCCAGCCGTCTCCCCTGACTCCATCACCTTGCTCGCGACTGTAGCCCGCGGCCGTGTGCCGTCAAGGCGCGCAGGGCCGTGTCCTCGGCTACGCCTACGGGCCGCACCAACCCTGCGCTTGTCTCCTTGACGGCCCCCGTCCACGGGCTCCCTTCCGTCGCGGGCGATGAACTCAGGAAAGACGGTGGCAACGAGGCCAACCGGGTTCTTCGTGCCGACCGCACCGAACAGCCGAAAGGCTGGGCTCCGAATCTTGGAACCCGGTGTGCGGTGTGAACAGCCAACCCTTCTTTGCCAGGAGAAAGACCATGCAACTCGCATCCCGTTTCGCTTCCCATTCCCCGACGCTGCGCAGCGATTACCCGCTGTCCGACGACCCAATCCGCCGCGTGGCCCCGTCTATCTTCGCGGACGCCCCGCACGAAAGCCGCTCCGAACGGTACGCCTACATCCCTACCGCCGCCGTGCTGGTAGAACTGCGCAAGGAAGGGTTTGAACCCTTCATGGCAGCGCAAACCCGTGTGCGCCACGACGACCGCCGCGACTACACCAAACACATGCTGCGCCTGCGCCACGCCAGCCAGATCACAATCGCATCAATTGGTGACGCCGAGTGCACAATTGCGCACTTTGACGGTACCAGGACAGGAAATCCCGGGCATATCCGGCGCGGTGGTGGTGCAAGATGGTTTGCTCTTGCTCAGTGGGCACGTGCCTGTTGCAGCAGATGGAAGTGTGTCTGCCACCCTGGAAGGGCAGCTTGAGCAGACCTTCCAGAATCTGGATGCGACCTTGCGCCATGCGGGTAGTAGTCCACAACAGATCGCACGTATGACTTTTTATGTAAGTGACTATAGGCCTGAACAGTTGGAGGCCATACGAACCGCTCGTGATCGCTGGTTAAAGGGGCATGCGCCAGCGAGTGCGTTGATTGGGGTGCAGGCTTTGTATCGGCCGGATGTGAAGGTGGAGATAGATGCGATTGCGGTGCAGCGTTGATGCCCCACAAACGACGGTAGCGACGGTAAGATAAAAGCTTGTGATCTTGCGGGTTTCTTTTTGTCAGGATTGGGTACGGATAGCCTGGTTAGATGATTTACACTCTTGAGAGTGTTGTAGTCTGAAGCATGATTTGTGAGCTATCAGAAAATTTTAATAATAAACCTTCAAAAAGGGTAATCATGAAACTGGCTTTATCTTCCGTGTTTGTGGCTATGTTGGTACTGGCTGGCTGCGCTAATCCGCTTAACCGGGTAACGTCTGATAACTATGCAAGAGATTGCAGTACGGCGGAGAGCAGGGGGCAATTGAAGGTTGCAGAGGAGGCCTGCTACCGCGCTTTGGTCAATGTTGATATTGGTAATCTCGGACAAGAGCTGAAGTCGCAAAGACTTTACAATCTGGCGCGCATCAAGCGGCAATTGGCAAAATTCGCAGAGGCGGAGCAATTGCTGAAGGAATCGCTGCTGATAGAAGAGAAACAGACCCCCGTTTCGGATCAACGTATAGGAAGACGTCTCGTTGAATTATCCGTCAATCTCGCTGGTCAGAATAAGTGGGATGAAGGAACGCAGTATTTACAACGCGTATTGCCGTTGGCAGGGCAATTTTCTGGTTTTGAGCGTGCATATATCGTCGAAGTGCTGAGTCAGTATGCGCAGCATTTCCGTACAAAGAAGAACTCTGCGCTGGCAGAACAATATGAGGCCCAGGCGGAGAAGCTGCGTAAGAGTTAAGTCTCTCTCAGGACGGTTTGAACTTGAAAACGGTTGTCACGGCAGCCGTTTTTTTTCGTCGCATCTTTGCATCATGCGCATCAGGTATAAATTGCTTCAAGGTCTGGCGTTGAATATAATGAGAATCATTATTATTTGAATGCCGCCGATTTAAGAGTGCGGCAAGCGGGAAATCCGATGCCGGCCCTTGAATCCAACCTGCAACAGCAGGTTCATCTCCTCTATAGCGACCACCACGGTTGGCTGTTCGGCTGGCTGCGCAAAAAAATGGGCTGCACGCATCAGGCGGCTGATCTGGCACAGGATGCATTCCTGCAAATCCTCGGGCGTCCGGAAGCATTGACCGAAGTACGTGAACCACGAGCCTATCTGACAACGATTGCGCGTCGGCTGGTGTTTGAAAGCTGGCGTCGGCGTGATCTGGAGCAGGCCTATCTGGCCGAGCTGGCAGCATTACCCGAAGACCTTGCGCCTTCGCCGGAAGACCAGGCGCTGGTGTTGGAGACTTTGCTGACGATCGATCGTTTGCTGGATGGCTTGTCTGTCAAGGCACGTACTGCCTTCCTTATGAGCCAGCTGGACGGGATGACTTATCAGGAGATTGCGACCGAGCTGAACGTTTCTGCCAGCCGCGTCCGGCAATACATGGCACAGGCGCTGACCTGCTGTTATGCAGCGGCATTGCCTGCATGAGTGCCATGGTCGCTACTACTGCTCCTGCTGCGAACGACCCTATAGTCGAAGCTGCCATAGACTGGATTATTTGCCTGCGTTCGGGTGATGCGAGTCAGGCCGAGCATGATGCTTTCAAACGTTGGCGCTTGCTCGATACACGGCATGATGCCGCTATCCGCCATCTTGAGCAGGTGCTGGGCACTTTCGATACCTTGCCGGTTGCTCCCCAGGTGCGCAGTACTGCACGGCGTGCTTTGCTGAACTCACCGGATCGCCGGAAATTATTGCGCAATACATTAGCCATGTTGCTGCTCGGATCGGGAACGGGTTTGCTCGTGCAGCGTGTTACACCGCTGGATACCATGACCGCCGACTTGCGTACCGCGACGGGACAGCGCAAACACATACACCTCGCGGATGGCAGTCAGATTTGGCTGAATGCACGCAGTGCAGCGGATATCGATTTTGACGAAGCGACGCGTCGCATCCATCTGCGTAGCGGCGAGATCATCGTCGACGTTGCGCCAGACGCGCAGCGTCCATTCGTGGTTCAGAGTGCGCAAGGAGGCATGCGCGCACTGGGTACGCGTTTCCTGGTGCGGCAGGAAGAGGGCAGCACGGTCCTCGCCGTATTGCATTCTTCGGTGCGTATAGACGTGGCGAGTGGTGCCAGCAGTACCTTGGTTGCTGGCCAGAGTGCACGCTTCGATCAGAAGCAGATAGAAGCGATTGATATTGCATCTGGCGATAGCGCTGCCTGGGTCGATGGTTTCATAGAAGTACATGACAGACCGCTCAGTGAAGTGATTGCGGCCTTGCGTCCTTATCGTTCCGGATTCTTGCGTGTGACGCCACAGGCCGGAGCCTTGCGAGTGACGGGCGCGTTCCCGCTCGATGATAGTGGCAGGGCGCTGGCAGCGTTGGCGGAAACCTTGCCGATTACCATCCGCAGTCGTACCGATTACTGGGTCAGCATAGAGTTGCGGGAGCCTGCCAAGTCGTCTTGACCATCCTGTCTTCCACCCGCAAAAAATATTTTCAAAATAATGGCGTTCAGCCCTGTCACTTTTTGATCTTCGTTGCACAAACCAGATGAAACCCTCGTTTATCTCGTTTGTATTAGCGGAGAATTACCTTGAATCCATTTTCTAAGCTCCCTTCATTGCGTCCGTCAGTCCTGGCGGTCTGCCTTGCCTTGAGCTCCCCTTTGCTCATGCATAGCGCATGGGCACAAAGCAGCAAATCCGCAACGCAGGTATTTGATATACCTGCGGGACCGCTGGACGTAACTTTGACCCGGATCGCACGGCAAAGCGGGCAGATTATTTCCATCCAGCCCGAGCAATTGCAAGGCCGCACAGCGGCGGCTATCAAGGGTGAAATGAATGCAGAGCAAGCATATCGCCAGGCCTTGCAAGGCAGCGGCCTTGAGTTGTTTGTGACGGGGAGTGGTGCGTTAAACCTGCGCCCGGCACCGGCGGCAGGAACCACTACTTTGCCCGAAGTGAAGGTGACGGCAAATGGAGGGCAGGAAACCAGCACCGGCCCCTTGCTCGGTTATGTAGCCAAACGTACGACGACCGGCAGTAAGACAGACACTGCCATCATAGAGATTCCGCAATCCATTTCCGTTATTACCGCTGACGAGATATCGGATAAAGGCATTACCACGTTGACGGATGCGCTCGCGCAAACACCGGGTGTGACAGTGAACCCGTATGGCTTTGATTCCCGCGCGCTGGATTGGGTGGTCTTGCGAGGTTTTGATGGCTGGTACACAAGTAATTATCGCGACGGTTTGATACAGAACGTAGGGATCAACTTCCTCGGCGTGCAGACCGAAGTCTACGGGCTGGAACGACTGGAAGTCTTGCGCGGACCTTCATCGGTGCTGTTTGGCAAAGGCGATGTCGGTGGTGTCGTGAATCGTGTCAGCAAACTGCCGAGTGTAGATGCACCGTGCGAGGTCGTTGTGCAGACTGGCAGCTTTGGCCGCAAGCAAGTCGCTGCCGACTTTGGTGGCGCACTGGATGACGAGGGAAAGTTTCTGTATCGGGTGGTCGGCGTGGGACTCGATACCGGGACCCAGGAAAAATATCCTAACGGTGAACGTATGGATCAGCAGCGTCAGTATCTGGCGCCATCATTACGCTGGCAGATCTCGCCGAGGACTTCGCTGGTGATGCAAGCCGAGTACTTGCGTGATGACTCATCTGATGACGTGCAGTTTGTGACGGCGAATGGCGTACGAACGAATGTGAAGGAGGGTGATCCCAACTACAGTCGCATCAAGAGCGGGACCGATGCGGTCGGTTACCAGTTTGAACATAAACTGGACGACGGATGGATGGTGCAACAAAAAATGCGTTATGCGCGTCGTACTATGGACAAGCATCATGTTTCCTGGGTACTGGATCCTGATGGCGTTACATTAAGGCGCACAGCGCGTCGTGATGTGGAATCAGTCAATGAGCTGACGATAGACACCTCATTGCAAGGTACGGTGCAGACCGGTTCGGTATCGCATAAGCTCTTGTTCGGACTGGACTGGGATAACAGTCGCGCTGATTCGCAACGATACAGCGGTTCGGCACCCAGTCTGGACATTCGTAATCCTGTATATGGTGTCTACATTCCTGAGCCGACCAACCAGAATACCGATGTGCAAATCAAAACTACGCAGTTAGGTTTGTATGTGCAGGATCAAATCAAGTTTGATAAACACTGGGGACTGACATTTGGTTTGCGTCGCGACCACGTCAAGACCGACACTTCGGATTATCTGAACGCAGAAAAAGCAGCACAATCCGACAAGGCAACGACGGGTCGCATAGGCCTCAATTACCTAGTAGGTAACGGCTGGGCACCGTACATCAGCTACGCAACATCGTTTGTGCCCAACGTCGGTATAGACACGGCTGGCAATAACTACAAATCCAGCAATGGCCGCCAGGTGGAAATGGGTATCAAGTACATGCCGGAAGGCTCGCCGATTTCATTTGCGGCAGCCTTGTTCAATCTCGAAAAGACGAATGTCCTGAGCTACGATCCTGCCGCCGATGAAACACGTCAGATCGGCAAAATCCGTTCGCGTGGACTGGAACTGGAGGCGAAGGCAGCCTTGTCGCGACAATTGCGTTTGACCGCATCATTTACAGCGCTGGACCTGAGCGTACGTGAAAGCGCCAATCCGGATGAAATCGGCAAGACACCGGTATTAACGCCTGAAGTGACCGGCTCGTTGTGGCTGGACTATGTGGTGGCAGATAGCAGCTTGCGTGGACTCAGCTTTGGTTCCGGCTTGCGCTACATCGGCAAGCGCTGGAATGAAGAAACGAACGTAACGTCCGAGCCATCCTATACACTGGTCGATGCGGCCGTGCGGTATGACACCGGGCCATGGCGTTTTGCTCTCAACGCCAGCAATTTGTTTGACAAGCAGTACTTCAACGGCGGCCGTAGTTACTACCGGGGAATGGAGCGCAGCATATTGCTGACTGCGCGTTACCGATTCTAAGGTGTCTTGTTTACACATCGTTGAATGTCGATGCGACGCATCGCATGTTCGTGCATACCTTGCGCTTCGTTGAAATTCTAAGTCTCTTAGACGTATAAAAAAGCCCCAATGACGAAAGTCATCGGGGCTTTTTTATACTCATGCAGTTGAATTGATTCAGAACAAACGATTCACACTCAACAAGAAGTTCCGCGGTGCACCTGGCATGCTGGTAGAGCGCCAGTAACGTTTGTCCGTCAGGTTGGTGACGGCAAGGGTAACTGTCCAGGGTAGCGCACGGTAGCCGACCGATGCATCCCAGCGTGTATAGCCGGAACGTCGCACTTTATTGTCATCGTTGGCATAGGTCGGACCACGATAAGTGACGCCGGTTTCACCATACCAGTTGGCAGTGGGTACGTAGCGCAGGAAGGCGTTGCCGTTCTTGCGTGCTATACCGCTTTTTTGATTGCCAACCAGAGTAGGATCTGCAAGATTCTTGGTGATTTCGGCTTCTTGCAAACCTATGCCGCTACGGATGTACCAGGTCTGCGCCAGCTTGCCCGTCAGGCTGGCTTCTATGCCGCGCGAACGCTCCTGGCGACCGGTCGCCCATGTGTAAGGATCATTGATGGCATCGGGTTGATAACGGATGTTGTATTTTTCCATGCTGTAAACGGCAAGTTGGCTGGAGAGGTTGCCGTTTAACCAGTCACTCTTGATACCGGTTTCTATCTGACGCGAGTATTGCGGTTCGCTATCGTAAATGGCGCTGCTGCCAGTTGCGACAGATATCATTCCACGGCCACCATACGGCGCAAAGTTTTTGCTATACGACAGGTAAATGCTATGTGCTTCTACAGGTTGCCAGATCAAACCTACGCGCGGACTTACGGTGTTGCCGCTGTATTCGCGTTGTTCGTTCTTGATCAGGTTGAGTGAATTAAACGTAAAGCGATCGAAGCGCAGGCCAGCCAGAACTTTCCATTGCGGTGTGATTTCGATCAGGTCCTGCAGATAGAGCGCAGATGCATCTGCTTTGTGGCGGTTCGCTGTTGTATAAGGGCCGGTTGCAGTCTTGTCATGTGTCCAGACAGGATTGTAGGGATCAACTCCGTAAGGGTAGCGGGATGGATTGGAGCCGCTGGCAGGAGCCGTTGTAAAACTTGGATTGCGGTTCTCTTTGGTGAATTCCAGACCGAGCAACACATCATGTTTGATACCGCCGGTCCGGAATTTGCCTGCGAGATCAAAGGAGTTGGTCAGTGAGGTGTTGTCTGCTTCTTGCCAGACGCGGGTAAAGGTTAGCTGGCGCGTTCCTGCATTATAGGTGCCTGCATACAAGTTATCGAAATTCTGGCTGGCCTCATGCAATGCTGAAGTCCATTTAAGCGACCAGTCGTTACCGAAGTCATAGCTCAGTACCGAGCGCAGCATTTGCATTTCATCTTCGATATAGTCTTGTGGATGGGCATAGGCGGTGCGGAAGTCTACGCCTGGTGGCAGTCTGTCGAACGACGGTCCCCGGTCTGGTCGACGCCATACTTTGTCGTAGGTGTACTGTGCCAGCCAGGTGAAGCCGCGCTTGTTGTCGTACAGGATGCTGGGAGAAATCATTTTGTTCTGATTGGCGATACCGCGGCGGAAGCTGTTGGCTTCTTCGTAATCGACGGTAAGGCGAGCGGCCAGATTTGGTGTGATGATGCGATTGAGGTCGATGGTGGTGCCGCGATTTTTCCATGATCCACCGCGCAGGCCGACGCTGCTTGGACTGTCGAAGTTGGCCTGTTTGCTGACGAGATTGACGACACCGCCCCCTTGTCCACGTCCATACAAAACAGAAGCAGGGCCTTTCAATATTTCTATGCGTTCTACGTTGGCAGTGCTACGTCGGATCTGTCCGCTGGCACGCGTGCCATCCCGATAGATATCGCCAGAGCTTGCTTCGAAGCCACGTATCGTAATGCCATCGCCACGCGTGTCGTAAGACGTATCGATGCCCGGTGTGCCATCCAGCAAAACACTTAAATCGTTTTGACCATACACCTTGGATTTGCTCATTTCCAGGGTGTCTATTGTCTGCGGAATATCTTTAATCTTCATCGCAGTTTTGGTCGCGGTACTCACTGTCTTGATGCGTGCATCGTCGTGATCAAGCACGTCCGGCGAGACATTTACGCTAGGAAGGATTTGGTGTGGCACCTTGTTTTTTTCCTCCGCTTCCTTATCAGAGGAAGGTGGTGTTGAGCTTTGTGCTGTCGCTGCAATGTGTACGCAAGCCAAGGTAACTGCCAGTACGATGCGCCTGGTTTTTAGATGTAAATGAATAGGATGCATAAGGTTTTCTCGGATCGTTCTTTAGCGGGGCGGGGCCTGTATCCTGGGAGGAGTGGCAGTTCGCTTTTTGCTGATTAAATCGAGTTATTAATAATGAGAATCATTATTAATAACTGAGTTGGAAATATATCTTGGATGGGTAGCCGGCGTGCTTGAGATATTTCCGTAAAGAGCGGCGAGGTATGTATGGTGATCTGGCGTAGTGGTGCTGAGCTTGACGCAAGCCCATAAAAAAAGCCCCAATGACCAGATGTCATTGGGGCTTTTTATGTCGTTGCTTGTTTACCAGCGATGCGTATAGCTAATCGCAAATGTCGCACCAGTTGCGGGCAGTCGGCTGTTGTTATTGCCACTGCGCATCAATTGGCTATAGAGCGGCAAGTAGTATTTGTTGAACAGGTTTTCTATGCCCAATGTGACGGCATCGTTTTTGTTCAGCTTGTAGCGTGAAACCAGATCCACGGTGTAGTAGCCGTCTACATCAGCACGTGCGAATTGCGTTTTGCCATCGGCCAGGCGATAGTCTTTCGACGCGAACCATGTGAATTGTGCGCGATTGCTCCAGCGTTCGTTGGGCTGATATTGCACATAGGCTGTCACTTTGACCGGTGGGATGCGATAGCCGGTCATTTGCTGATCCTGCTTTGCTCCTTGCGGCAATTCACGTCCCTGCATCCAGGTAAATGTGCCACCGCTCACCCATTTTTCGTTGTCGCTGTAGTAATCGACGGTAGCTTCCACGCCATTGATTTTTTCACTGGTGCGCGCGAGTACGAGTCCATTGTTGAATGATTGCACTGCGCCCAGATCCGAGCTGGAGCGGAATAGTGCGAAGGTGGCTACGGTGTTGCTGAAACGACCGCGCCAACCCAGTTCATAACTATCGGTTTTTACCGGTTCCAGTTGCGATGAGTTGATGTTGAAGCTGGCATTTGCATTGCGCAGGATCACACCGATATCAGGCAAATCAAAACCTTGACTGACGGACGCGTAGAACTCCTGACCTTTGACAGGTTTGAACGTCACTCCTGCATTGTGTACGACTGCGTCATAGCTGACCTTGCCACCTTTGATGGTTGCCGGTGTTGCCAGTTTGGACTGGGACAGGGGCTGGAAGTCATTGAAGGAAGCGCTGGCCTTTTCGTAGCGCAAGCCGCCTTCGGCCGACCATTGTTCATTGAATTTGTATTGCAGTTGCGCGAAGGCACCGATGCTGCGTGTGGTTAGCCACGGCATGTAGGTGCGTTGGCCGGTCTTGCGGAAGACCAGGCCGCCGCTGGCATCGTAAGCGGCTGGATCAAACACATCCAGCGGCATGTTGCTGCGCTCCTGGATGAAGTCGGCACCCCACAACAGCTTGGCTTTTTGGTCGCTGCCCAAAGGCGTGTCCATGGTCAGGCGACCGCCAAAGACTTTGTTATTTTGCATGACCTGGTCGATATTGTTGCCACGGTTAACATTGGCGCGCGCGTCGAACGGTGTGAAGCGCGTGAAGTTGTCGCGGCCATACAGCAAGGCCGTGAGCGAGCTGCCCAGGATGTCCTTGTGCTCGTAGTTGGCGCTCAGCAGTGTGTTTTCCACTTCGTTCTGATTTGCCAGATTCAATCCTTGTATGGCACGCGCGGTCGCCGTTCCTATCGGTGTGCTGGCGATCTTCGGATCAGTGGCGTAGTCGGTTTTCTGTTTTGCGCGCAGGTAGCTGGCCGAAAGTTGCAGGCGTTGATTCGCATCGATACGGAAACCCAGTTTGCCGCCGAGGCTGTAGGTATTCGAGTCAAACAGGTCGCCCTGGCTGGCATCCGGTGCAATGCGGTCACCATGTGCGTCGTAGGAGCCGCCTATACGACGGTAGGACGCATCGACTTCATAGTCGACCACATCACCTTTACCGGAGAAGTAATGCTGTACTTGAGCGCCCAAACCGTCTTTGCTGAGTCTGGACAGTGAACCGTTCATCGATATCGTAGTTTCTGCAACAGGCTCGCCACCCGGTGGACGTGTGGTGACCGAGATGATGCCGCCGCTGGCGCCACTGCCGTAGATGGAGCTGCTGCCGCGCAATACTTCGATGCGGTTGATACGTGCGGGATCAATATTGACCAGGTTGCGTGATGAGTCGCGATTGGTATTGAGCGGGATGCCGTCTACCAGTATCAGGGCGTTACGACCACGCAGCGTTTGACCGTAGTCGGTCAGCGAGCGACTGGAATCCGACAAGCCCGGCACCGCCTTGGTGAGCATGCTGCCTATGCTGTTGGGGGAAATCGCGCGCAGGTCGTTCAATTCCTGGCCTTCGATGACGGTGATCTGGCGCGCCGGTTGCGCCAGGCTGCCGCCGCTCATGCGCTCGTCGGTGACGACGACGGTGGGCATCACGGTAGCGTTTTCAGATGTGTTGGCATCGCTGATTTCGCTTGCGCTTTTACGGCGGATGCTAAGCGCACCGCCAGGGGTCGTTTCGGTCGTCAGGTCACTACCCGCCAGTGCTTGTCGTACTGCTTCGCCGGAAGAGATGCGGCCATTGATGGCTGGCGCCTGGCGTCCGCTGATTAGAGCAGGGTCGGCAATGATGGTGCGGCCGCTGAGCTGGCCTATACGGGTAAGGGTGGTACTGAGTGGTCCTGCCGGGATGTTGAGCTGTACCGCGCTAGTCGCGGCAGTTGTCTCGGCGGCTTGAGCCCAGGCACCGGATTGGGTGCAGGCGATAGCAACGGCAAAGGCGATGCGGCTCAGCTTTAAGCGAGGAAGGTGTAGATGCTGCATGTGTAAGTCCCTTAAGGTTGGTTTTCACTAACCATGTGGAACGAAGCAGAAAAACCCCTCATGTTTTTTAAAATAAATTTTTGCTCGGGTCAGGCAGGCATGAGATCGATGGTGATCAGCCAGTTGCCGTACTGCTGCATTTGTAACGGCAAGGCATGTACCAGCGTGCGCAAAGTGTGGGCTGGATTGTCGAGCGGGAAGACGCCAAAGGTACGTAAGGCGGCGGCTTGCGGTGAGATGCGGATGTAGCCGCTGTAATACGGTTTGAGCGCCGTAATGATTTCTGCAAGGCTGGCATTTTCCACGGCCAGCATGCCGTCGGACCAGGCGGCCAGGGCGCTGGCATTGCCGTCGATGCGATTGACGGTCGCTGCATCGAAGACCGCACCTTCACCCTCGCGCAGGCGCAGTTGCTGGCCGTCGCGCGTGCGCAGGTCTACGCTGTGTTCCAGTACGACTACCTGCGACAGGGTATCGCGTTGCTGGACCAGGAAGCGGGTACCGAGTGCACGCATCATGCCGTGTGCAGTCTCGACGATGAAAGGGCGGTTGCTGTCAGGTGCGACGCTGGCGATCAATTCACCGGCGCGCAAACGCAGCTGGCGGGTATGCTGATTGAAATCGACGTCGACGGCTGAACGAGCGTTCAGTTGCACGCTACTGCCGTCTGCCAGTGCAAATGTCTGCCTTTGTCCGGTACCGGTTTGCAGGTCGGCCATGAGTTGGCCTATGGCGAACTGACGCTCCGCTAGTAAAGCGCTACCACCACTTACGCCTGCGAATACGAGTGCGCCGCGCAGCAGTTTGCGGCGGCGTGTACTGAGCAGGGTGCGTTGTGCAGCCTGCATTTGCCCCGGCGCACGCAAACCGGCATCGCGCACCACGGCAAATGAATCATTCAGCAAACCAGCGACGCGTTTCCATGCCTGCTCATGTGCCGGATCAGCAGCTTTCCATAATTCAAAGGCACGTTGCTCGGCCTCGGTGATGGTGTTGGATTCAAACCGTATCAGCCAGTCGACAGCTGCATGGACGATGCGGTCGTTGGATGGATAGGTGCTGCTGGCCGTATTCATGGTGCCCATTGCAAGCATTCCAATATGGCGCGTTTCATATGGCGTTCGACCGTCGCGAGGGAGATGCCCATGCGTTCGGCGATTTCCGGATAAGTCAGTCTATCCAGGCGGCTATACAGAAATGCGGTTTTAACCGGCAGCGGGAGGGCGTCCAGCGCACGATCGATTTGTTCTATGGCTTCTATCAGTAGAGTGCGTTCTTCGGGCGACAGGGCGACCGCTTCAGGTTGCAGCATCAGCGATTGCAGATAGGTCTTTTCCAGATCCTGTCGCCGCCACAGATGAAACAGCACGCGTTTGGCGATGGTCGTGAGAAAAGCACGGGGCTCTGCTATGGCTTCAGGGTGTTTGCTTTCCACTACCTGGGCGAAGGTCTCCGCCGTCGCATCTTCCGCATCGGCACGGCTGGACAAGCGACGCTGCAGCCGGGCGAATAACCAGGGCTGATGTTCGATGTAGAGCTTCTCGACGATGGAAGTGGGCGGAAGTAGATGGGTCACAACGGGATCCGGGTGCGGAATGGCAGATCTGTCTGAATAAAGTCTGTAAATGAGAATGATTATTATTGCACGGGATGGCGCTTGGGCTCAATATCTGGATGGTCTGATCAGGACATCTGACTGAAAGTGTTGCTAATCGTCCGCATGCGTATTTTGTGAACCTTTGGGATTTATTTGATATGGCGCAAACCACCCGTTGCCTATATTCGGCACAATCCATATCAGATTGCATATGTCCGACATAAGGAATCGCATATGTGTATATCGGCCTGCAATGTGAGAATCGGAAGCCTGAGGAAGGTCACAGCTCCGATGCGATGAACCAATAATTGAAGGAGAAGAGAATGAAAGTATGGAAACCAGCACTCGTATTGATGATGGCAGGCTTGAGCAGCCATGTAATGGCGGCAGATTGTTCCGTCGAGATCAGCAGCAATGATGCTATGCAGTTCGATAAGACCAGCATTTCGGTGCCGCAAAGCTGCAAACAATTTACCGTCAAGCTCAAACACAGCGGCAAGATGGCTAAAAACATCATGGGCCATAACTGGGTGTTGACCAAGACAGCCGATATGCAAGGTGTGGCCAGCGACGGTATCGCGGCAGGACTGGACAAGAGTTACCTGAAGGCGGGTGATGCACGTGTGATCGCGCATACCAAGGTGATCGGTGGCGGCGAGAGCGATACGATCAGCTTCGCTCCATCCAAGCTGAAAGCAGGTGAGGCTTACTCCTTCTTCTGCTCCTTCCCTGGTCATTCGGGCATCATGAAAGGCACAGTACAGGTAACGAAGTAAGTTAGTCTTTACAGGTCGCTGACGAATACAAATTTGTCAGCGACATATCATCCCGCTTTATTTCAAAAGCAAATCCACTCAGTTAAACGTCAGGTCGGCCGGTATGCTGTTCGGGCTGCGCGACATTTGGTAGCTATACCAGAGACTCTGCGCGATTCTTTGTGCCGAAGCATACGCGCGCTCACCCATGGCCTGATTCGGCTGTTCTTTTGTAGTTTCCAGAAATAAGGCCAGCCAGCGCTGGAACAATGCTTCGTCCAGATGCGGCAAGGCGATGTGTTTTTGCATAGGTGTACCGCTGTAGCGCCCGGTACCGCGAAGTATGGATGACCAGAAATCCACCAGTTTGCTCAAATGATGATCCCAGTCATCGACCAGGCCATTGAAGATGGGGCCGAGTACTTCATCGCGCCGGACTTTGGCGTAAAAAGCGTGTACCAGTGTTGCGACCTCGTCGTCAGTGCATAGATCTTCTGCAGGCACTTTATTCTCCAGATGGGTGATGGTTAGATATGATAGACCGCGTACTCTATTAACGCTCAGTCGGACGCGGTTGGAATTGATCTGGCGCAAACTTTTATGTCTGACCGGCAGCTTTGAATATGTCCTGCATCCATTCGGTAAACACGCGTATACGGGCTGATAACTGGCGGTTTTGCGGATAAAGCACCGAGAGTGGCATGCCGGGAGGTGGCGTCTCAGGCAGGATCAGTTGCAGGCGACCATCCTGTATTTCCTGTTCGATGTGATAACGCGGCATTTGCACAATACCTATGCCGGCCAGCGCGCAACCGGTGTAGACCTTGGTGCCGGTCACCGAGATGGCGGTCGGCAGTACGATGGATTGCATGCGGCCGTCCACCATGAATTCCAGCGGAAAGGGTTTGCCGCTGGCGCTGGAGATGTAGTTGACTGCCTTGTGTTGTGCCAGATCTTCGATGCTGCGCGGCTGGCCGTAGCGGGCCAAGTAAGCCGGGCTGGCACAGGTCACTTGTTCCAGCATGGCGATGCGACGTGCGATCAGCGATGAATCCTGTGGTGTGCCGCCGCGCAGTACGCAATCTATGCCTTCGCGCACCAAGTCGACCAAGCGGTCGCTTTCATCCATATGCAGCTCTATACCCGGGTAGCGGGCGAAGAAGGCGGGCAGGGTAGGCACCAGAAAGTGGGCTGCCACCGTGCCCTGCACGCCGACGCGCAACAAACCTTTAGGCGCCGTATTACGGAACGCGCCATCCGCTTCTTCGATATCGGTTAACAGGCGTACGCAGCGGGTGTAATAGGCGTCGCCATCCAGCGTCGGCGTTACCAGCCGTGTCGTGCGATTCAGCAGGCGTGAGCCCAGGCGTTCTTCCAGGCGTGTCATTGCATTAGTGACGGTGGCGCGTGGCAGCTGCAAGTCTTCGGCAGCCTTGGTAAAGCTGCGGCGCTCCATGATGCGCACGAAAATCTGCATTTCCTGGAATCTATCCATGATTTACGGCCTTATTGTTGATAAATATCGAATAATGATGTCGATTCTAGCCGGATTATCTTTTGTTTGCTTTGTTGCACACTCTCGTCACTCCCACTCATTAAGGAAGAAGACCATGAGCAAGCAAGCAAAAAAAGTAGCCATCATCACCGGCGCATCACGTGGCATAGGTGCAGCGATAGCAGAGCGCCTGGCGAATGACGGGTTTGCGGTTGTCATTAACTACGCAAGCAGCGCAGGCGAGGCCGATGCCCTGGTCGCCAAATTGCAGGCAGCGCAACATGAGGCGATCGCAGTGAAAGCAGACGTCGCGAACTCGGCCGATGTGCGCCGCCTGTTTGATGAAACAGAACAGAAGCTGGGCAAGGTCGATGTGCTGATCAATAACGCCGGGATTTTGCAGATGGCTGCATTGGCCGATACCAGCGACGAATTGTTTGAGCGTACGTTCAGTATTAATGTGCGCGGCACCTTCAATACCTTGCGCGAAGCAGCGACGCGTCTGAACGATGGTGGCCGTGTGGTGAATTTTTCCAGCACGACGGTGGCGATGAGTTTGCCTAACTATTCGGTGTATACCGGCAGCAAGGCAGCGGTCGAAGTGTTGACTCCTATCTTCGCGAAGGAAATGCGCGGTCGTAATATCACCGTCAATGCAGTGGCACCGGGACCGGTTGCGACTGATCTGTTCTTCAATGGCAAAACCGAAGCGCAGATACAGCAGCTCGCCAACATGCCACCGCTGCAAAGACTGGGACAGCCGGATGATATCGCGGCGGCTGTGTCCTTTCTGGTAGGGCCTGATGGTGGCTGGATTAACGGTCAGGTCTTGCGTGCGAATGGTGGCCTGGCATGAAGTTGTAATCGCCGGATCAGTGCTGCGGAGTTATTCACGATCTGCGTGCGACGCTAAACAAAACGTGAAGATGAAAAACATCGCTTCCTGTCGGAGGCGATGTTTTTTTTATGTCTCTCATTCCTGAAATGAATATGTGGTAAAGCACATAAATTTGATGTGGCGCAAATGTTGAAATTTTTGGCGCGCCATAATGCTTGCCATGTTGTGACGCCGTCAACGGCTGTGCATGACGCAGAACTGATATGGCTAAACCATCCCCATCTGATCCTGTTTATGCAGGAAGGCCGGGCGTATGCTGTGTTCCACCCCATCGAATACGATGTAACGAAAGAAGTAGTGTCACACAAGAGTGTGGCAATGCGTAATAATGCAAAGCACTATGCATACCAAACCAGCCGCTTTCCAGCGATTGCGATCCGGTACAGGATTCGAGGTCGGAAGTTTGCTGCAAGTCTTTGCATCCTTGCTGTGGTTGCCACAAGCCGGTCTGTTGGCCTATGCACTGCAGCGATTGATGGATGGTGCTGGTATTGCCGCTGTCTATCTTCCCGCCGCCCTGATTTTTATCCTTGGTTTAATCCGTTCTGTTTGTGATGCCGTAGGTGTGCGTCGCATATTCAAAACCGCACGTGCTGAACTGTCCCTCATGCGCGAGCAAGTCGCTGCATCACTCGCGGCACGCTCACCACTGGATGCCGCCAGGCCTGCATCCGGCCTGGCTGCCAGTGTGATGGCAGAGCAGGCGGAAGCTGTCATCCCTTATCTCACCCGTTATCGTCCGGCCCGCTTGCGCACTATGATCGTGCCGCTCGCCATCCTCATCGTCGTGACTCCTTTGTCCTGGATCGCGGCACTGGTTCTGCTGGTCGCGGCACCGCTGATTCCTGTTTTCATGGCACTGGTCGGCTGGCGCGCCAAAGCGGCGAGCGAAGCGCAGATGGTGGAGATGGGTGGCATGAATGCCTTCTTGCTGGATCGCCTGCGCGGCCTGGCGACCTTGCGCACATTGGGTGCGATCGAAGCGACCGCCTTGCGTTTGCATGCGTCAGCACAGGCGTTGCGCATGCGGACGATGGCCGTGCTGCGCATTGCCTTCCTGTCGTCAGCGGTGCTCGAATTGTTTGCCGCACTCGGTGTTGCCATGGTGGCGGTGTACATCGGATTCCATTTGCTCGGACAGCTCGAATATGGTGCCTGGGGTACACGCCTGACCCTGGGGCAAGGGGTGTTCATCCTCTTGTTGTCACCCGCTTTCTTTGAACCTTTGCGTGAGTTGTCTGCGGTCTGGCATGACCGTGCAGCAGGTGAAGCTGCGCTGGATGCTCTCGACAATTTAACTGCAGACGGTTTGCTATTGCCGGATGCAGCAACAGCTTCAAATACTGCAGCAGCGACAGCGCGAGCTGCGCCGACAGTCCTTATTCAGCAACTGTCCTTTGCACATCAGGGCAGCAGTACATCTGTGTTTGATCGCTTGGATTTGCAGATTGCTGCCGGGGAGCGCGTTGCCATCATGGCCGCCAGTGGTGGCGGTAAATCCAGTTTGCTGGCGCTGATCGCTGGTCTGTTACCGCTAGCACACGGAAGCATCACTATTGATGATGTGCCTTTGTCGGCAAGCAGTGTGCGTGGCCTGCGCAAGCGCATGGCATGGATAGGGCAGAAGCCACACATCTTTGCTGGTTCGGTGCATGCCAACGTGGCATTGCGTCGGGATGGTGTAAGCGCAACTGATGTTGCTGCTGCGTTGAAGTTTGCGGAGCTTGAAGGTGTTGCACAGGCACGTCCCGGTATCGCACTGGGCGAGGGTGGTGGCGGTTTGTCCGGTGGCGAAGCAGTGCGCCTGGCACTGGCGCGTGCAGCAGCGGATGCACATGCGGATTTATTGCTGGTCGATGAACCAACTGCGCATCTGGATCAGGCAACGGCACAACAGGTGACGGAAGCTTTGCTGCAACTCGCGCAGGGTAAAACCATGATCGTGGCGACGCATGATCCGGTACTGGCAGCGCGCATGGATCGCGTGATCCTGCTGCAGGCTGAGGAGCAAGCATGACGATCTGGCGTGATCTCGCTCCGGTGCTGCGTTTGTTTGCTGACGCCTGTCGCAATAAATTGCTATTGGGTGCGCTGCTGGCAGCGACCACCGTATTGTCCGGCATGGCTTTGCTGGGTTTGTCGGGCTGGTTTATTACAGCGACTGCGATCGCTGGTTTGAATACGACACTGGCATTTACCTTTGATGTTTTCATGCCATCGGCTGGTATACGTCTGTTGGCACTCGGGCGCACTGCAGCACGCTATGGCGAGCGACTGGTGACGCATGATGCGACGCTGGAAGTGCTGGCGAGTTTGCGCGTGCGTCTGTTTCGCGCCTGGGCCAGGCCGCAGGCAGCGCGTCGTTTGCTGGCGCGACCAGCGCAGTTGTTGTTTCGCCTGACAGGCGATATCGATGCACTGGATTCCTTGTACCTGCGCGTACTGGTGCCGCTCGCGTCCGCATTGTGTGCGGCGCTCGCGCTCGGCGTGGCGCTGGGCTTGTTGCAATGGTGGCTGGGCCTGGCACTTGCAGCGTGGCTGATTGTCACTGGTTTGTCGATTGCACTGCGGGTGGCGCAGAGGGCGAAGCCGGATGCACGTCGTCGCAGCTACGCACTGGAAGCCTTGCGCGCACGCAGCATCGATCTGGTTGCAGGGCAGACCGAATTAATCATGGCCGGGCAACTGGATGCGCAGAAGCAGGCATTGGCCATCGCCGATCAGCACCTGGCACGCGCGGATGATGCCTTGAACCGACTTGAGGCGCAGGCTGGTATGGCTTACAGCATAGTCGGCACCATCACGCTGACCGCCACCTTGCTGCTGACGGCAGCGCTGGTCAGTAAGGGTGTGCTGAATGTGCCGCTGGCGGCGCTGGCCTTGTTACTGGTGCTGACCGCGACCGAGCCTTTTTCGGCGCTACGACGTGGTGCACTGGAGCTGGGGCGTACCGTATTGGCAGCGCGCCGCCTGGGTGCACGCATACAGGCTGCCGACGAAAAAACTGCTGTTGCGCCGCAGCCGCCTGCTGGCCTGGTACTGCAGTTGACGAATGTCAGCGCCCATCCTGCTGGTGCAGACGCCGATGCCCAAGAGGCCAATATCCTGAAGAATATTTCGCTGGCATTGTCAGCTCATGAGCGGGTGGCGCTGATCGGTGCCAGCGGTGCCGGTAAATCCACTTTGCTGGCCCTGATCGCTGGCGAACTGTCGGCACGCTCCGGCAACGTTTGCGTCGCCCCACATAGCTTGTTGACGCAGCGCACCGAATTATTCCAGGACAGCTTGCGCGACAACTTGCGCGTGGCAGCTCCGGATGCAGACGATGCGCGGCTGTGGAAGGTGCTGCACAGCGCCGGGCTGGCCGACGATGTTGTAAATATGCCAAACGGGCTGGATACGCGCCTGGGCGAGGGTGGCCTCGGCTTGTCTGGTGGCCAGTTGCGTCGCCTGGCGCTGGCGCGCCTGTTACTGAGAGATGTATCGCTGTGGCTGCTGGACGAGCCTACCGAAGGGCTGGATCAGGCCACGGCGCACGATGTTTTACTAGGTCTGGATACGCAAGCCGCAGGGCGCGCTTTCCTTTTGGCAACCCATGTCCGGCGTGAAGCTGAGCTCGCGGACCGCTTGGTTTGTTTGCAACATGGGCGTATTGTTGCCGAAGTGAAGCGTAGCGATGCAGATTTTGTAGGTGTGTTGAACAGTTTGCGGCCGGATTAAACACGGTGAGTAAACAGTTGAATACGACGAAGAATTCAAGTCATTAAAGGGAGCTACATGGAACTCGATATTGTTTCTTTATCACGGCTACAGTTCGCCGCCACGGCGCTGTATCACTTTCTCTTCGTGCCCCTTACCCTGGGGCTGTCCATCCTGCTGGCTATCATGGAGACGGTCTATGTCATGACCGGCCGCGTCATCTGGCGCGACATGACCAAATTCTGGGGCACGCTGTTCGGGATTAACTTTGCGATGGGTGTTGCCACCGGTATCGTGATGGAGTTCCAGTTCGGCATGAACTGGAGCTACTACAGCCACTACGTCGGCGATATCTTCGGTGCACCGCTGGCGATTGAAGGTTTGATGGCCTTCTTCATGGAAGCTACCTTTGTTGGTCTGTTCTTCTTCGGCTGGGACAAGCTATCCAAGGTCGGACATCTGATCACGACCTGGGCGGTTGCCATCGGTTCCAACTTCTCTGCATTATGGATTCTGATTGCGAATGGCTGGATGCAAAATCCGGTCGGTGCCGTCTTCAATCCCGACACCATGCGTATGGAAGTCAGCGACTTCTTCGCAGTGCTGACCAATCCGGTGGCACAGGCCAAGTTTGTGCACACCGTATCGGCTGGCTATGTCGCAGCGTCGATTTTTGTGCTCGGTATCTCGGCCTGGTATGTGTTGAAGGGACGTCACCTCGATATCGCCAAACGTTCGATGACGGTTGCTGCTTCATTCGGCCTGGCTGCATCGCTGTCGGTCGTGGTGCTGGGCGACGAGAGCGGTTATCTGTCGACTGAACATCAAAAGATGAAACTGGCTGCGATCGAGGGCATGTGGGAGACACAGGATGCACCGGCGTCTTTCACCCTGATTGGATTCCCGGATCAGGAAGCGCGTGAAAATCATTACGCGATTCATATTCCATTCATCATGGGCCTGATCGGTACCCGTTCGCTGGATACCACTATCCCCGGCATCATTGAATTGGTCGAGCGCGCCGAAGGTCGTATTTCGAACGGCCTGAAAGCCTACGACGCCTTGCAACAGATACGCGCACAGGGCGGGACAAAAAACATCTCGCATGAGCTGCGTGCGCAGTTCGAAGACAACGGCGGCGATCTTGGTTATGCCTTGCTGCTGCGGCGCTATGTCGACGATCCGCTGAAGGCGACGCCGGAGCAGATCGAGAAGGCGGCCTGGGATACGGTGCCGCATGTGTGGCCGCTGTTCTGGAGCTTCCGCATCATGGTGGCGATCGGCATGTTTATGATCGCGCTGACCGCAACTTTCTTCGTGTTGTCGGCACGTCGTCAGCTGGATCGTCATCGCTGGTTGCTGAAGGTCGCTGTATGGGCGATACCGCTACCGTGGATTGCGATTGAAGCAGGCTGGCTGGTTGCAGAGTTTGGCAGGCAGCCGTGGGTGATTGAAGGCGTATTGCCGACCGCAGTAGCGGTATCCAATCTGGGTATCAAAACGCTGCTGATCACGCTCGCCGGTTTCGTCGCGATATACACGGTGTTGCTGATCATCGAGTTGAAACTGCTGTTCAAGATCATCCGCAAGGGGCCCGTAGATGAGCATGTGCCTGATGAAGGCGTCAATATTGTTCGCGCCAATCCGCCATCCGCACCAACTTCTGTCGTGGAGCCATCATGATTTTGCATACACTTATCGACTATGACATTTTGCGTCTGATCTGGTGGGTCCTGATCGGGGTACTGCTGGTCGGCTTTGCCGTGACTGACGGCTTTGATCTGGGCAGCGGTATTTTGCTGCCTTTCGTTGGACAAACCGATCTGGAGCGACGCGTCGTCATCAATAGCGTGGGACCAGTGTGGGAAGGCAATCAAGTCTGGCTGATCCTGGGTGGCGGTGCGATTTTCGCTGCCTGGCCGCAGCTATATGCGGTCGCTTTCTCCGGCTTTTATCTGGCGATGTTTGCCATCCTGACCGGGCTGATCCTGCGTCCGGTTGCGTTCAAGTTCCGCAGCAAGCGCGAAGATCCGTCATGGCGTGCCCGCTGGGACTGGGTCTTGTTCTTCAGTGGCTTTGTGCCGACGCTGATCTTTGGTGTAGCACTCGGCAATGTGCTGCAGGGCGTGCCGTTCCGGCTTGAACCCAGCATGCATATTTTTTATGACGGCAGCTTCTTTGGTTTGCTGAATCCGTTTGCCGTGCTGTGCGGGCTGGTCTCTATCGCGATGCTGGTCATGCATGGTGCTGCATGGTTGCAACTGAAAACAGACGGCGCAGTAGCAGGGCGTGCTCGTAACTATGGCAGCGCAGCAGCACTCGCTACCATCCTGTTCTATGCAGTGGCTGGCTTGCTGTTGTGGAAGTACATCAATGGTTATCGCATCACTAGCGAGATCGATCCGTTCGGACCATCGAATCCATTGCTGAAAACCGTCGAAGGTCATGCCGGTGCCTGGTTCGCCAATTACGCCGCGCATCCGTGGACGATGGCGGCACCAGCCGCTGGCTTTACCGGTGCGCTGGGTGCTTTCTTTGGCTTGCGTTTCCGTCGTGAAATCTTTGCCTTGTTGTGCAGCAGCCTGAGCATCAGCGGCATCATCCTCAGCGTAGGCGCTTCGATGTTCCCGTTCATCCTGCCTTCATCGATCGATCCGCGCGCCAGCCTGACGGTATGGGATTCATCATCCAGCCATCTGACGCTGTTCATCATGCTGGTGGTAACCGCAGTCTTTATCCCGCTGATCGTCGCTTACACCACCTGGGTGTATCACGTGCTGTGGGGCAAGGTGGATGAAAAAGAGATACGCGAGGAAACCGGACACGCTTATTAAAGCGCGGGCATTTCATCGTTGCTGCCACCTGCGGGTGGCAGCACAGACGAATTAACGATAAGGAAAAATATTATGTGGTATTTCTCATGGATGCTGGGCTTGCCGCTGGCGGCCGCTTTCGCAGTATTGAATGCGATGTGGTACGAACTGATGGACGATGAGGCGATTCGTAAAGAGAAGCTGAACAAGCCGTCCTGATTTGCAGTACACGAATGGACATGAATTACGCGCTTATCACGCGGCAATTGATGTCCATTTCCGCCAGACGGCGTAAAATCGATACCCTCGCGTATCCGTTCAGATCGGTCTTCGTCCGACACGGATAGGCGCTCATACTCAGGCGTTGCATGATATGCGGCAGCGCTTTAGCTGATTTGGCTATTCTTGAAACCAGGGTTAGATGCACACCGTCACGATCATCCTCATTTTGCTTCTTGCCGTGGTGGCGAGCGCCTTCGTAGCCCGCCTGCTGCCGATTAAAGTCCCATTGCCGCTGGTCCAGATTGCCACCGGCATCGTGTTGTCCTACGGTTTTGGCATCAGCGTGCCGCTGGATCCGGAATTCTTTTTCCTGTTCTTCATTCCGCCATTGCTCTTCCTCGATGGCTGGCGCATCCCCAAAAGTGCGTTCTTCCGTGACGCGCGTCCTATCGTGACGCTGGCGATCGGCCTGGTGCTGTTCACGGTCGTTGGCATGGGTTACTTCATCCACTGGATGATACCGGCGATACCGCTGGCTGCCGCGTTTGCCCTGGCCGCCATCCTGTCGCCGACCGATCCGGTTGCTGTCTCTGCGATCGCATCGCAGAGTCCTATCCCTTCGCGCCTGATGCATATCCTGGAAGGCGAGTCGCTGCTGAATGATGCGTCCGGCCTGGTGTGTTTCCGCTTTGCGGTGGCGGCGGTGATTACCGGTAGCTTTTCCTTGCTCGATGCTTCGCTGGAATTCCTGCAGGCGGCTGGCGGTGGTTTGCTGGTTGGTATTGCTGTGGCCTGGCTGATTGGTATCCTGAATCGCTGGCTGGTGGCGGCCGTGGGCGAAGATCCGGGCACACAAATCCTGATCAGCTTGCTGGTGCCGTTCGCCGCTTATCTGGGTGCCGAGCATATCGGCAGTTCCGGCATCCTGGCCGCTGCTGCCGCCGGTATCACCATGCACTATGCCGATCTGGTCGGGCGTCGCCTCGCGGCTACCCGCATGCAGCGGCGTGCGGTGTGGGACACCATACAAATGGCCTTGAACGGCGTGATCTTTGTGATTCTGGGTGCGCAGCTGCGCGCGACGGTTGAAGGCTTGCCGGGGATCGCGATAGAAATGGGTTTGAGCACTGCATGGTGGCTGGCTTTCTATGTGCTGGCGATTACCGTGGTATTGGCGGTGCTGCGCTTCCTGTGGGTCTGGGGCTCGCTGAAATTTACCGTGTTCAAAGGCAAGCGCAATGAAGACGAAGAAATCGTCAAACCGCCGTTCAAACTGTTGCTGGTGACGGCATTTGCCGGGGTACGCGGGGCGATTACGCTGGCCGGTATTTTGACTTTGCCTTTTCTGTTGCCGAACGGCGCGGAATTCCCGGCGCGCGATTTGCTGATTTTCCTGGCCAAGGGTGTGATCCTGCTGTCCCTGCTAACGGCCAGTATCGCCTTGCCTTTGCTGACCAGTGACCTTGAATTTTCACCAGAACCGCTGGTGGGGGCGGCCGAAGGACAGGCGCGGGCAGCGGCAGCAGAGGCGGCGATACGCCGTATCGAGCAATTGACGCAAACCATGAGCGCGAATGATGCCTATTCGGAGGCAGCAGCACGCATTACTGAGCTGTATCAGCGCCGTCTCGATTACGGCAATGAGGGCGACGAAGCAGCGCGTTTTCAGGCGCAAGCAGAAGCGGAGCGTAGTCTGCGGCTGGAAGCGATACGGGCGGAACGGGATGAATTGTTCCAGATGTGGCTGAATGACAAGCTGGACGATTCGGTGCATCAGCACCTGTTGCGCGAACTGGACCTGATCGAGGGTGCATTATCACGCGCGGACTAAGTCCGGTATTTGTCTGGCATAAGGCGTGAAAAGGTCGGCTGGTCTATAATAGCGGCCTTCGACCATGCCATTAAAACCACATCTGACAGCCAATTGAGCTGTCCGGATAGTCCGGTTCAGCCATCGTGACGGTGGCAGCAAGTCCTTCATTTTCGCGAACTATGCTGGCTTCTGCCGCATATTTAATTACATCGGCACACACAGTGACTTACAGCGTAAAAGAGATTTTTTATACACTACAGGGCGAGGGCGCGCACGCCGGACGGCCTGCGGTGTTTTGCCGCTTTTCCGGTTGTAATCTGTGGACCGGACGTGAAAGCGACCGCGCGACTGCGGTGTGCCAGTTCTGCGATACCGACTTTGTCGGCACCGATGGTGAAGGTGGTGGCAAGTTTGCCAACGGCGCCACGCTGGCAAACACGATCAACGCCTTGTGGCCGGAGTCGTATGCGGCGAGCAAGTATGTCGTCTTTACCGGTGGCGAGCCTTTGTTGCAGCTGGATACCGAGCTGATCGATGCCATGCATGCAGTCGGCTTCGAGATTGCCATCGAAACCAATGGCACCTTGCCGGTGCCGACAGGTGTCGACTGGATCTGCGTCAGCCCAAAAATGGGTTCGCAACTGGTGGTGCGCAAAGGCAGTGAATTGAAGGTCGTGATCCCGCAGGCAGAGCAATCGCTGGCGGCCTATGAAGGACTGGATTTCGAGCACTTCTTTGTGCAACCGATGGATGGCCCGCTGGCCGAACAAAATACCAAGCTCGCGATTGATGTCTGCAAACGCAATCCGAAATGGAAGCTGAGTTTGCAGACCCATAAACTTTTACAGATACCGTAAGCCCTTATGTTGACTATTACACGCAAGCTGGAATTCGATGCCGGTCACCGCATTCCCGATCACAAAAGCCAGTGCCGCAATCTGCACGGCCACCGCTATACGCTGGAAATCACGCTGCTGGGCGAGGTGATCGATGTCGAGGGTAGCTCCGATAACGGCATGATCATGGACTTTTCCGATATCAAGGCGCTGGCGAAAGAGCATCTGGTCGATGTCTGGGATCACGCTTTCCTGGTGTATGAAAAAGATGCCAAGGTGCGGGAGTTCCTCGAAAGCATACCGGGTCACAAGACCGTCATCATTGACCGTATTCCTACCGTGGAAAACCTGGCACAGACCGCCTTCAACATCTTGAACGCGGCGTACAAGGATCGCTACGGTACCGGCTTGCGCCTGCATAAACTGGTGTTGCACGAAACACCAAACTGCTGGGCTGAAATCACGGCTGAAGGCTGATCCCGACCATGCAAGACGCACTCTACATGCAACAGGCGCTGGAACAGGCGCGCCATGCATGGGCGCTGGGTGAAGTTCCGGTCGGTGCTGTGGTGGTCAAGGATGGCGTTGTCATCGCAACCGGCTATAACCAGCCTATCGGCAAGCACGATCCGACTGCGCATGCAGAGATCATGGCCTTGCGTGCGGCAGCTACTGTCCTTGGTAACTACCGTTTGCCGGGGTGCGAACTCTACGTCACGCTGGAACCTTGCGTGATGTGTTCCGGTGCGATGATGCATGCGCGCCTGGCACGGGTAGTGTTTGGTGCGCCGGATCCCAAGACCGGTGCCTGCGGTTCCGTCCTCAACCTGTTTGAACAAAACCAGCTCAACCATCACACGCAGATCACTGGCGGCGTACTAGCCGAAGAATGCAGCAGCTTGCTGAAAGAATTCTTTGCCGAACGCCGCAAGGCAGCCAAATCTATTCCTGCCGAGTCAGACTGACTTCTCCCGGCCAGTAGTAACTATCCGGCATAGGCCGCGCGCCAAAGATAGCCTGGCCGACACGTACCACCGTAGCGCCTTCCTCGATCGCAATCTCGTAATCACCAGACATACCCATGGATAGTTCATCCAGACTGATGCCTACGGGTACGCTTTGTCGCAGTTGCTCGCGCAGCGTACGTAGCAGGATGAAGCACTGACGTACCCGTTCTGCTTCACTGGAGAACAGTGCCAGTGTCATCAGGCCGCGTACGCGCAATGCGCTGTAGTTTGGCAATGCCTGCAGAAAGGCAGCGACGTCGGCCGGAGCCAGGCCGTATTTGCTGGCTTCACCGGAAGTGTTGACCTGTACGAACACGTCCAGTGAGCGGCCTTCGATTTGCAGGCGTCTATCCAATGCCTCCGCCAGCCGCAAGCTATCCAGTGCCTGGAACTCGGTAGCGAAGCGCGCGACCAGTTTGGCCTTATTGGTCTGCAGATGGCCTATCACTGACCAGTGCAGGTCTGTCAGGTCCTGCATCGCTTCCCATTTGTGATGCGCTTCCTGCACCTTGTTCTCGCCCAATGTGCGGCAACCGGCAGCGTAGGCCAGGCGCAGGCTGGCTTCCGGCTTGGTCTTGCTGACGGGGAGGAGACGTACTTCGGCAGGATCACGTCCGACACGACGGCAGGCCTCCGCTATACGCTGCTGCACCGCCGTCAGCTTGTGTGCAAAATCTTCTACCGTGGTGGCTTCCGGATAGCGTCCGTGCTGGTCGTGATTTGTGAGTGTGTCGACTGAACCGGACATCATTTGCTCCTCTTGTTGACAGATGTAGCAGTGAAAGCGGAACTGTATATTTTTTGCGGCATGCGGCCATTCAATATCGCATACGCGAGCAGCCCGATGACCAGTCCCCAGAACGCACCGCCTATGCCGAGCAGGTTGATGTTGGCCGCGGCAGCGAGGAAGGTGATCAGCGCAGCTTCACGCGTTTGGGCATCGGCCATCGCGCTGGCGAGGCTGCTGCCTATGGTGCCGAGCAGCGCGAGTCCCGCCAGTGTGGTGATGAAGCTGGCTGGAAAGGCCATGAAGACCGCGGCCAGCGTCAGACCGAATACACCGACCAGGATGTAGCACACACCAGCAGCAATGCCCGCGATCCAGCGCCGCGACGGATCTTCATGCGCTTCGCGACCGGTACAGATGGCGGCGGTAATCGCGGCAATGTTGAATGCATGGGAGCCAAACGGTGCCATCAGCAATGAACCGAGACCGGTCATGGTCACAATGGGATTGGCACTGGTGCGGTAGCCATCGTTGCGCAGTACCAGCATGCCCGGCATGTATTGGCCAGTCAGCGTGATCAGAAACAGTGGCAATGCCACGCTCAATAAGGCATTGAGCGAGAACATCGGCATCGTGAAAACCGGTGCTGCCAGCTTCAGGCTCAGGTCTGACAAATCAACACGATCCTGCAGCAGCAGGAAGGCCAGTCCCAGCAGCAGGATGGCGACGACTGCATAGCGCGCAGCACAGCGTTTGAACAGCAGATAAGCCACGATCAGCAAGCCAGTCAGCAGCGGGTCCACGCTCATACCGCCGAACGCGCCTATGCCGAATTGCAGCAGGATGCCAGCCAGCAGCCCGGCCGCTACGCCGGGAGGGATCAGGCGGATGACGCGCTCGAACCAGCCAGACAGTCCCAGCAACACGAATGCTGCGGCAGAAATCATGTATGCACCTACCGCTTCAGCATAGGGAGTGGTTGCCAGTGCGGTGACCAGAAATGCGGCCGCCGGGGTAGACCAGGCAGTGATGATGGGTTCGCGCGACATCCAGCTGAGGATGAGTCCGGTTACGCCCACACCTATCGAAATCGACCATACCCAGGACGCTGTCAGTTCCGGACTGAGGTTGGCCGCCTTCGCTGCCTGAAACACCAGGATGAAGGTGCCGCCGTAATTGACGATGACGGATATCAGTCCGGCGACGATAGGGTGGCTGAGATCGTTCCAGCTGAAGGATGAGCGGGTAGGGATGGATGACATGTCTGCTTACTGATTTCGGAGAGTGTATGAAGGACCGTAGTTATAGCTTTAAAATGGCCGTATATTCCCCACCATTTTTTCGATGAAATACAGACCAATTGTTTAAGCATGCACAACTTGAATCCGTCAAAACCTGGCTGATAGACCCGGCGCACGCAGGTTTGCCGCTGCATGCGCGGGTACAGCGTGCGATACGACAGCTAATCCTGGACGGCGTCCTTGATGTGGGCAGACCATTGCCTGCCACACGTGCGCTGGCGCAGTCATTGGGCGTGTCGCGGGATACGGTGGAGTCGGCTTATGGGCAGTTGCATGCAGAAGGCTTTATCGAGCGACGCGTCGGTAGTGGCAGCTATGTGTCCGAGCGCATGCAACGCTTGCCGGGGCGGGGCAGGCCACGACGCACGGTAGTCGAGCGCGGCACGACTGCGCGTCTCAGTCAGCGCGGCAAGGCGATGTTGCAGGGCGGTGGTGTGCGTGATTTTTTTACGCCGCGCCCGTTTGCCCCGGGTGTGCCGGAAACGCGCAGCTTTCCGCTCCAGACCTGGGAACGTTTGCAGCGGCAGGTCTTGAAGGAATACGGCACGCAAGCATTGCTGCACAGTCCGCCACAGGGTATGGAGCAGTTGCGGCGCGCTATCGCCGATTACGTCAATCTCGAACGCGGTGCACGCGCCACGCCCGAGCGCGTGCTGGTGCTGACCAGTTCACAGCAGGCGCTGACCTTGTGTGCGACGGTGCTGCTGGATGCGGGTGAACGCATCTTCATCGAAGACCCGGTCTACCACGGCGCGCGCAAGGCCTTTGATGCGGCCGGGCTGGAGTGTGTGCCAGTGCCGCTGGATGCGGATGGCTTACGAGTGGAGCGCATGCTGGAGCTGGCGCAGACGACAGAGGAGGCAGCGCGGGCCGTGTTCCTGACGCCTTCACATCAGTTTCCTACCGGCGCGACGCTGGCGCTGGACCGACGCCTGGCCGTCATCGAATGGGCGCGGCAACAGCAGGGCTGGATCATCGAAGACGATTACGACAGCGAATTCCATTACGCAGGCAAACCGACCGCCTGTGTGCAGGGACTGGATCCGTATGAGCGTACGATCTATATCGGCACCTTTACCAAATCCCTGTTCCCGGGTTTGCGCATAGGCTATATGGTGCTGCCGTCGCAACTGGTGGCACCTATGACCGTGGCGCGCACTTTGCTGGACGGGCATAGCGCACCGATACCGCAACTCACACTGGCGCGCTTCATTGAAGGCGGCCATTTTGGTGCCCATATCCGCACCATGCGCGCAGTCTATGCCGAGCGTCGTGATGTGCTGGTGCGTCTGGTAGGGCTGCATTTGTCTGATTTCGTGGAGGCGCGGGTACCGACAGGCGGCATGCAAATGCCCTGTGTTTTCATCCGTGACATTCCGGAGCGTGCAGCGGTAGATGCGGCGCGCAAGGCTGGTATCGACGTGCTGGGTTTGACCGAGCTACATGCATCCAAACGGCACAAGGCCGGTTTGCTAATGGGTTTTGCCGCGCATGCACCACATGAGCTGGAAATCGCTGTCAAGAAACTGGCGCAGGTGCTGCGCGCCTTGTGCCCCAGGGATAAATAGGATTTGCCAGGCTTGCCGGGGGCAAGGGTGGAACCATAGGCCTGCTCTGCAATCCTATCCTTGAACCCTAGCTGAGGAGTGCGCATGATGGAAGCAAATCGTTACACTGAAGCAAGCAATGAGGGCAATACGCTGAAACCGCCGAGTAT
Organism: Herminiimonas contaminans; assembly: GCF_015645465.1. Taxonomy (GTDB): domain Bacteria; phylum Pseudomonadota; class Gammaproteobacteria; order Burkholderiales; family Burkholderiaceae_D; genus Oxalicibacterium; species Oxalicibacterium contaminans. The sequence goes on from NZ_JADOEL010000013.1 coordinate 31,829, forward strand.
GTTGTTGCTGGCGCTGGAGGGGCGGGCCCCGTGGGAACTGGGCGCGGCTTTGCTGGCAGCGCCTATGCTAAAGGATGTACCGGCCGGGGACGGCCACCCGGTCATGGTATTGCCGGGTTTGATGGCGGGCGATACCTTGACCTTCTTCCTGCGCAGATTCCTCGACAAATGCGGCTATCAGGCTTATGCCTGGAAGCAGGGCTTGAACCTGGGTCCGCGTGATGGCTTGCTTGAGCGCTGCATAGCCCGTACCCGGGAGTTGAGCGAGAAGCACGGACAAAAAGTCAGCCTGATAGGCTGGAGTCTCGGTGGCATCTATGCGCGTGAAATCGCCAAGGCCTTGCCGGATCATGTGCGCTGCGTGATCACACTAGGTTCGCCATTCACCGGTCATCCAACTGCGACCAATGCCTGGCGCTTGTATCAAATGGTCAGCGGCAAACCAGCGATCGATGAAGTGCAAATCGCCGAACTGAAGAAAACACCGCCCGTGCCGACTACCTCGATTTTCAGTCGTACCGATGGTATTGTGTCGTGGCAATGCTGCGTAGAGCAGGAGACCGATTTATCGGAAAATATCGAAGTGCACGGCAGTCATACCGGCATGGTTGCCAATCCGACCGTCTTGTACGCATTGGCCGACCGGCTGGCGCAGCCCGAAGGTCAATGGCAACGTTTTGATCACCGTGGTCATCAAGGTGTTAAAAAAATCATTTATCGTGATCCGCAACGCACTTAGTGCATACCTGATTGCATCAGTTTTTATTTGAAAGCGCCGCCTTGCCGACCATCCATGTAAACAATGTAGACATTGCATACGAAACCCAGGGCGACCCACGCAATCCGACCATCCTGTTGATCATGGGATTGGGCATGCAGCTCATCTCATGGCCTGCTGCGTTCTGTGATGGCCTGGAACGCCAGGGTTTTTATGTCATCCGCTTCGACAATCGCGATAGCGGCCTGTCCAGCAAACTGCATCATCTGGGCAAACCAAACACGCTGCTGGCCTTGATCAAGATGGCTTTCCACATACCGTTGAAGGCTGGTTACACGCTCGATGACATGGCGGCGGATGCGATTGCTTTGCTGCAGGCATTGGAAATTGAACGTGCGCACATCGTCGGTGCTTCTATGGGTGGCATGATTGCGCAAATCATTGCTGCCAAATATCCGGAACATACCATCAGCCTGACCTCCATCATGTCCACCAGTGGCAGACGTGGTTTGCCGGGTCCGACCAAGGCGGCACGCAAAGTTTTGTTCAGTCGTCCGCCTGCGGCCAACGATCCGCAGGGCGTGATCAATCATTTCGTGCATACCATGCAGGTGATCGGCAGCCCGGCTTATCCGGTCGCACATGAAGTCTTGCAGGAACGTATTGCCGAAAGCGTGCAGCGCAGTCTGGAACCCATCGCAACCAAGCGTCAGCTACTGGCGATAGGGGCTTCCGGTGATCGCGTAGCCTTGCTGAAAACAGTGCGCGTGCCGAGCCTGGTGATACATGGTTCCGATGATCCTTTATTGCCGGTCGCCTGCGGGCGCGAAACGGCTGAACTGATACCGAACGCAGTGATGCAGGAAATCGATGGCATGGGCCATGATTTACCGGATGGCCTGAACGATCATCTGTCACAACTGATCGCTGAACATTGCCATGCAGCGGCCAAGCTGTATGGCCCTACTGAATAAAATATGAACGCTGAATTGAATCAGGCTGTACGCATGCTGAATGCGAGTGTGGACGGATCACTGATAGTGATAGGGCTGGTTGCCCCCAGCGGCTATGCGGTGAATCCGGATGCGGTTACACGCGGCATAGAGAACTTGCAGGCGCAAGGCTGCATAGTGAAAAACTTCAGCGACTCCGAGCGCAAATTCCAGCGCTTTGCTGCGACCGATGATGAACGCATCGCGCAATTGTATGCAGCAGCAAAAGACCCTGAAGTCGATATTGTGCTGGCGCTGCGTGGTGGCTATGGTTTGACCCGCTTGCTGCCGGAACTGGATTTCAAATTGCTGGCTGACAGCGGCAAACTATTCGTCGGACATAGCGACTTCACTGCATTGCAAATGGGTTTGCTGGCGCATCGTGGTGCCAGTAGTTTTTCCGGGCCCATGTTATGCGATGACTTCGTGCGCGAAGAATTGAGTGCCTACACGCTGAACAGTTTCTGGCGATGCATTTCCCAGTCTGAATACACGCTGACCGCACAAGTTACTGGCAATCCGGAGCTGGAAGTCAGCGGCACCTTGTGGGGCGGTAACCTGGCGATGCTGGCGCATCTGGTGGGTTCGCCTTATCTGCCGCGAGTGAAGGGCGGCATCCTGTTCGTCGAAGATGTGAATGAACATCCGTATCGCGTCGAACGTATGATTTTGCAGTTATTGCATGCGGGTGTACTGGACAGTCAACAAGCGCTGCTACTTGGTGATTTCTCTGCCTACCGCCTGACTGATTACGACAATGGCTACGACTTCGAGCAAATGGTGGCTTACCTGCGTACCCATTTGCCCATACCCGTGCTGACCGGCTTGCCATTCGGACATGGTCGCGACAAGGCAACGCTGGTCGTGGGGGCACAGGCGACGCTGCACTCGCAGGCGGATGGTTTCAGCCTGAGCATGCAGGGTTATCCCTCGCTGAAAAGATAGCAACTTCAGATAGCAACTTCGCTATTTTTCAGCTTCGAATCTTGCCTGGAAAGCAATAAATTCCATCTGCAAACTGCTTCATGCGAGGCCGCTGCGGCCTTGCTCTCCCGCGTACACGGCTGTTTACCCCCTGAGATGGTAGAATAGACGGTTATTCGATTTATATCCGCAAAGGCTTTATCAGTGTTATCTACAGCTAATATCACCATGCAGTTCGGCCCCAAGCCGCTGTTTGAAAATATTTCCGTCAAATTCGGCGATGGCAATCGTTATGGCCTGATTGGTGCCAACGGTTGCGGTAAATCCACTTTCATGAAAATCCTCGGTGGCGATCTCGATCCGTCGTCGGGTAACGTCATGCTTGATTCGAACGAACGCCTCGGTAAATTGCGTCAGGATCAGTTTGCGTTTGAAGAAATGCGCGTACTCGATGTGGTCATGATGGGCCACACCGAAATGTGGGCCGCGATGTCTGAACGCGATGCGATCTACGCCAATCCGGATGCGACCGACGACGACTACATGAAGGCGGCCGACCTGGAAGCGAAGTTTGCCGAGTACGACGGCTATACCGCAGAAGCACGCGCTGGCGAATTGCTGCTGGGCGTCGGTGTTTCCATCGACCAGCACCAGGGCCCTATGAGCGCGGTTGCGCCGGGCTGGAAGCTGCGTGTCTTGCTGGCGCAGGCCTTGTTCTCGAACCCGGACATCTTGCTGCTCGACGAACCAACCAATAACCTGGACATCAACACCATTCGCTGGCTGGAAGATATCCTGAATCAGCGCAACTCGACCATGATCATCATTTCCCATGATCGTCACTTCCTGAACCAGGTATGTACGCACATGGCCGATATGGATTACGGCACGCTGAAAGTCTATCCGGGCAACTACGATGACTACATGCTGGCTTCGTCGCAGGCTCGCGCGCAGCAACTGGCGAACAATGCGAAGGCCAAGGACAAGGTCGCCGAGTTGCAGGACTTCGTACGTCGTTTCGCGGCTAACAAATCCAAAGCGCGTCAGGCAACCTCGCGTGCCAAGCAGATCGAAAAGATCAAGGTGGAAGACGTCAAGCCATCCAGCCGTGCCAACCCGTTCATCCGTTTTGACGGTGAAAAGAAACTGCACCGCCTCGCAGTTGAAGTGGAAGGTCTTAGCAAAAAATACGACCGCGTCATCTTCAATGACTTCAACCTCATGGTGGAAGCAGGTGAGCGCATCGCCATCATCGGTGCCAACGGTGCCGGTAAAACGACTCTGCTGCGCAGCATCGGTGGCGCTGACATCACCGGCCTGGCTCCGGATCACGGCCAGGGCAAATGGGCAGAAAACGCCAACGTCGGTTACATGCCGCAGGATCCGACCGAAGACTTCGCCAGCGATAAAAACCTCACCGACTGGATGGGCCAATGGACCAAGGAAGGTGATGATGACCAGGCTGTGCGTTCCATCCTCGGCCGTTTGCTGTTCGGCGGCGACGATGTGAAGAAATCGGTCAAAGTCCTGTCCGGTGGTGAAAAAGGTCGCATGACCTACGGCAAGCTGATGCTGGGTCGTCACAACGTGCTGCTGATGGATGAGCCGACCAACCACATGGATATGGAATCCATCGAATCGCTGAACATCGCACTGGAAAAATACGCCGGTACCTTGATCTTCGTTTCGCATGACCGTGAATTCGTCTCGTCGCTGGCAACCCGTGTGCTGGAAGTGAAGGACGGTGAAATCGTCGACTTCCAGGGTACTTATGAAGAGTATTTGACCAGCCAAGGCATCGAATAAGATTGCGATTGCAAAAAGCGCGACGTGGATTCTTCCCCGTCGCGCTTTTTTACATCCGCATTCCCTGTGCCATTGTGAGGTCGATAACAACCCTCAGCCGAAAATGGCGCTACAATTCGTAGCTCACCGCCACGTCTGCCAGAGCAGGCGCAAACGGATAATAGATTTTTGTTCATGCGCAAGCATGACCCCTAGCAACAGATAAACATCGCATTCAATTATTCGATCAGCCATGCAAATCCAGCCAATCAAAACCGTTGAATTCGAACGTCCTGCCATGCAAAGCGGCACCAGCTGCACAGCACAAGCCTGGGCGCGGACCCCGGCCGTACCATCGCCGGAAGAAAAGATTGCACTCAAGGAACGCATCAAGCGTTTGTTGAAGGAGCGCGAAGCCGTCCTGGTCGCGCATTACTACGTTGATTCGGACTTGCAGGACCTGGCCGAAGAAACCGGTGGTTGTGTTTCCGACTCGCTGGAAATGGCACGCTTCGGTCGCGATCATCCGGCCAAGACCCTGGTCGTCGCCGGTGTGAAATTCATGGGCGAAACCGCCAAAATCCTGAGCCCGGAAAAAACCATCCTCATGCCTGATCTGGATGCGACTTGCTCGCTCGATCTCGGTTGCCCGACGGATGAATTCTCCGCATTCTGCGATGCGCATCCGGATCGCGTCGTCGTGGTCTACGCAAATACCAGTGCAGCAGTCAAAGCGCGCGCTGACTGGATGGTCACTTCCTCCATCGGTTTGAAAATCGTCGCGCACCTGCACGCACAAGGCAAAAAAATCCTGTGGGCACCAGACAAGCATCTTGGTGGTTACATCCAGAAGCAAACTGGTGCCGACATGCTGCTGTGGCAAGGTTCCTGCCTGGTGCACGATGAATTCAAAGCAGTGGAACTGGAGCTGCTGAAAAAAGAACATCCACTCGCCAAAGTACTGGTGCACCCTGAGTCGCCAGCTTCGGTAGTGGCATTGGCAGATGCGATCGGCTCGACTTCGCAACTGATACACGCAGCGCAAACCATGGATGCGCCTGAATTCATCGTGGCGACCGACAACGGCATCCTGCACAAGATGAAAGCAGCGGCGCCCGGCAAAATCTTCATCGATGCGCCGACCGCAGGCAACAGCGCAACCTGCAAGAGCTGCGCGCATTGCCCATGGATGGCCATGAATGGTTTGCAAAACCTGGCAGACGTACTGGAATCCGGCCGCAATGAAATCCACGTTGATCCGGAAATCGGCCGCAAGGCGACCGTCTGTATCGATCGCATGCTCGACTTCGCCGCGGCAGAAAAAGCCAATGTGCGTCCATCCAGCGATCTGGCAAAAGAACAAAAACTGTTTTCAGGAATAGGCCCGGCATGAGTTTGTTGCGTAATCCCTTCGCGCCGTTCGATGCAGACTTGGCTGCAGCATTTGAACGGAATATCGAAACAGCACTGGCGGAAGACGTCGGTACTGGTGACGTCACCGGCAAGCTGGTACCAGAACAGGAAATCGTCCATGCACGCGTGATCGTGCGTGAGTCTGCGGTACTGTGCGGTGCGCCGTGGTTTGAATGCGTGATGAAGCGGCTGGATGCGCGCATCAACATCACCTGGCACTATGCCGAAGGTGATGTGATGACGGCTGATAGCGAAGTATGTGCGATAGAAGCACCAGCGCGTGCCTTGCTGACAGCCGAACGCTCGGCACTGAACTTCCTGCAATTGTTGTCAGGTGTTGCCAGTGCGACGCGTCAATACGCAGGTATCGTGGCTGGTACCAAGGCAGCCATCCTGGATACGCGTAAAACGCTGCCAGGACTGCGTCTGGCGCAGAAGTATGCGGTACGGGTAGGTGGTGGTAAAAATCAACGCCTGGCGCTGTATGACGGCATCCTGATCAAGGAAAATCACATTGCGGCAGCGGGTGGTGTTAGTGCCGCGATGAAAGCGGCTTTGGCGTTGAATGCGGGTGTGACGATACAGATCGAAGTCGAGAATCTGGCTGAATTGCAGGATGCACTGGATGCTGGTGCCAAGTCTGTCTTGCTGGATAACTTCTCGCTGGATGATATGCGGGCGGCAGTGGCTTTGACGGCTGGGCGTGCTTTGCTGGAGGCTTCGGGTGGGGTTAGCCGGGAGTCAGTGCGGGCGATTGCTGAGACTGGGGTTGATCGGATTTCGATCGGGGCGTTGACTAAGGATGTACGGGCTACGGATTATTCTTTGCGGATTGTGGGGAGTAAGTAGTCGTAGTTTGGATGTTTTATAAAAAGCCGCTTTTTAGCGGCTTTTTTGTTGGTTGGGTTCGCGATTTTGTTGCTGATGCTGTTGGCTCTCCGTGGAGAGCGGGGTTGCCGGGGGTAGCCCGGCAGCTACTCACTTTCTTTGCTTCGCCAAAGAAAGTAAGCAAAGAAAGGCGACCGCAAGAGCCGTTGCACACTAAAGTGTGTCACCCAAGTCCAGCGAGCGCCAGCCGGGGTCGCAAACAAACTCGCTACGCTCAGACAAGTTTGCGCCCTTAATCCGTCTGACACTCACTGGCCTTGGCAACGTCAGATGCGGAACGTCAAAAGCAGCAGCCTTGTTGAAGAGAAGTATGTGCGTTGTTCGCAAAGAGGCTGTGGTTGGTAGTCCACTGTGACGATGCCGTTTGTGCGGGACAGAAAATGGAAAAAGAAGTGGGTGTGTCTGAGCGCAGCGAGTTTCGCCCACTTCCCATTTTTTGTCCCGCACAAACGGGAACCCCGCAGGGGCAGCGGTGCCGTGGTCGCCTTCTTTTGCTTACTTTTCTTGGCGAGACAAGAAAAGTGAGTGGCTGCCGGGCCACCCCCGGCAACGCACCTCTCCACGGAGAACAAACGCCATCAGCAACAAAAATACGCAAACCATCCCACCAATAAAAAATGCCGCTCAGTCAAAAACTGAACGGCATTTTTATTAATCCAAATAATCTTACTTCTTGCGATCCGGCGATAACACGCTCGGCAAAGCCTTCGGCAAAGTATCCGGATAATCCCGGCTGTAGTGCAAGCCACGGCTCTCACGGCGCGACAGCGCGCTGTTGACGATCAGCGATGCTACTTCCACCAGGTTACGCAGTTCCAGCAGATCTGGTGTGATGCGGAAGTTGGCGTAGTATTCGTCGATTTCTTCCTTCAGCAAACGGATGCGATGCTGCGCGCGTTCCAGGCGCTTGGTGGTACGCACGATGCCGACGTAGTTCCACATGAAGCGACGCAGTTCGTCCCAGTTGTTGGCGATGATGACTTCTTCGTCTGCATCGGTGACGCGGCTTTCATCCCAGGCGGGCAGGGCGCTGGCTTTTTGCGGAGCTTGCTCGTCTATGTATTTCGCTGTGGCGCGACCCAGTACCAGGCATTCGAGCAAGGAGTTGCTGGCCAGACGGTTTGCGCCGTGCAGGCCGGTGTAGGTGGCTTCGCCGACGGCGTACAGACCAGGCAAGTCGGTACGACCCGAGAGGTCAGTGATGATGCCGCCGCAGGTGTAATGCGCTGCTGGCACGACTGGTATCGGTTGCTTGGTCATGTCTATACCCAGCTCCAGACAGCGCGCCATGATGGTCGGGAAGTGTTCCTTCAGAAACTCCGGCGATTTGTCGCTGATGTCGAGGTCGACGTAGTCCAGACCGCGTTTTTTCATTTCCGCATCGATGGCACGCGCGACGATGTCGCGTGGTGCCAGTTCGGCGCGTTCGTCATGCGCAGGCATGAAGCGCTTGCCGCCGTCGCGACCGGCGCTGGCTGGCAGCTTGAGTACGCCGCCTTCGCCGCGTACCGCTTCCGTGATGAGGAAGGATTTTGCGTATGGGTGATACAGGCAGGTCGGGTGGAATTGGATGAATTCCATGTTGGCGATACGGCAGCCGGCACGCCATGCCATCGCGATGCCGTCGCCGGTCGCGGTGTCAGGGTTGGTGGTGTAGAGGTAGACCTTGCCTGCGCCGCCGGTTGCCAGCACTGTGTGTTCGGCGGCGATGGTGATGACCTTGCCGCTTTTGACGTCCTGTACATACAGGCCTAGGCAGCGTGGGCCGTTTTTCTTTTGGTCCAGCTTGTCGGAGGTGATGACGTCGATCGCGTAGTGATGCTCTAGCAGCGTGATGTTCGGATGTGCACGTACTTTTTGTTCCAGCGTGACTTGTACGGCGTGGCCGGTGGCATCCGCTGCGTGGATGATGCGGCGCTGGCCGTGACCGCCTTCGCGGGTCAGGTGGAAACCGAGTTCGGCGGTCGGATCAGGGGTGAATGGCACGCCTTGCGCGATCAGCCATTCGATCGCTTCGCGGCCATGTTCGACGATGAAGCGGGTGGCTGCCTCATCGCACAGGCCGCCGCCAGCGACCAGGGTGTCGGCTACGTGTTCGTCTACGCTGTCATTCGAGTCAAGTACGGCGGCGATGCCGCCCTGGGCCCAGCTGCTGGCGCCGTCTAGCAATGCACGTTTGGAAATGACCGCAACCTTACGGGTTTCGGCGAGGTGGAGGGCGACGGAGAGGCCTGCCAGTCCACTGCCGACAATCGCGACATCAAATTTCATAGATATTCTTAGTAAAAATAAGTTTGCCCATGAATATATTCGATTTGGCTAAATGTCGTGCATTTAGTGCGCCAAATGCGGATTGTCCCGGGGCGTAATGTGAGGAAGATGTTAAAACTGCGAGCCTGACCTTATGGGCGGCTATGGTGCTTAACGGTTTTTGCTATGTTACCGCAATGTGACCGAACTTAAATAGCGTAAATACGCTTGTTTACCAAGGCCTGTCAACGTTGGGGGGGTAAAAACAGCGGGAATTATTTGTCTTGTGCAGGTGAATCTTTTTACACGCCGACTGCCTAAAAGAGGTCTAGCATGGCATTTTTCTAGGCATTCATAGGCAGACATTGAGGATGTGCCTGTCAGCGACGGACATAGGCTCAATCGGTGTGTTCAACTTTCACGAAAAGAACAAAATGAAAAAGCCTCCTCTTTATAAATCCCTGTATGCACAAGTTATCGTCGCCATCATTATCGGTGTCCTGTTAGGGCACTTCCTGCCCGAGACCGGTACTGCAATGAAGCCTCTGGGTGATGGTTTCATCAAACTGATCAAGATGATCATCGCACCTGTCATTTTCTGTACTGTGGTGATTGGTATCGCCGGTATGGAAGATATGAAAAAGGTCGGCAAGACCGGTGGCCTGGCGCTGCTGTACTTCGAGATCATGAGTACGGTCGCCTTGCTGGTAGGCTTGATTATTGTTAACGTTTTGCAACCTGGCGCTGGCATGAATGTCGATGTCAGCACGCTCGATACCGCCAGCCTCGCTTCCTACACCGCGCCCGGCAAGCTGGAAACGGTGACCGAGTTTGCGATGCATATCATCCCGATGAGCATGATAGATGCGTTCGCCAAAGGCGATGTGCTGCAAGTCTTGCTGGTGTCGGTGCTGTTTGGCTTCGCTTTGCAAAAGCTCGGTGGCCGCGGCACGCTGGTGTTTGATTTCATCGAAAAAATCTCGCACGTATTGTTCACCATCGTCGGTTTCATCATGCGCGCAGCGCCTATCGGTGCCTTCGGTGCGATGGCCTTCACCATCGGCAAGTACGGCATCAGTTCATTGCTGTCACTGGGCAAGCTGATGGGGGCGTTCTACCTGACCTGCCTGTTCTTTATCTTCGTGGTGCTGGGCATCGTCACACGCCTGCATGGCTTTAGCGTCTGGAAGTTTGTGAAGTACATCAAGGAAGAGTTGCTGATTGTGCTCGGTACTTCTTCATCTGAATCGGTGCTGCCGCGCATGATCGCCAAGATGGAAAACATGGGGGCGAAGAAATCGGTGGTCGGCCTGGTGATACCTACCGGTTATTCGTTCAATCTTGATGGCACGGCGATTTACCTGACGATGGCTGCGGTGTTTATTGCGCAGGCTACCAATACGCCTATGACCCTGATGCAGCAAGTGACCTTGCTGGCGGTACTGCTGCTGACGTCCAAGGGCGCGGCAGGGATTACTGGTAGCGGCTTTATTGTGCTGGCAGCGACCTTGTCAGCAGTCGGCCACGTGCCGGTTGCGGGGCTGGCGCTGATCCTGGGTATAGATCGCTTCATGTCTGAGGCGCGTGCACTGACCAATACCATCGGTAATGGTGTGGCGACCCTGGTGGTGGCGAAATGGGTAGGGGATCTGGATATGGATAAGCTGCATGCCGAGCTGGATAATGAAAGTCCACAGGCAGCGGATCAACCGGAAAAGATACTCGACCAGACCAATACCAAACTGGGTGCCTGATGCATTAGTTGCCTTGCCCGCCTAGACCACCACCAGCGGGTAACGATGCGCATGACAGATCAGGGCTTCCGCTTCCTGTGCCGTTAATGGTGCAGAGAACAGGAAGCCCTGTCCCAGATTGCAGCCCATCTTCTTCAACTCGCGGATTTGCTCGAAGTTTTCCACGCCTTCAGCGGTCGTTTGCAGGTTCAGTGTTTGCGCCAGCGCCATCATCAGGCGCATGATTTCCATATCGCTTTGATTGTGGCCTATGCCGCGCACAAAGGCTTTGTCTATCTTGAGAATGTCGATAGGCAGTTTTTGCAGGTAGGCCAGTGATGAGTAGCCGGTGCCAAAATCATCGAGCGCCAGACGCACGCCCAGCTTCTTCAGCATGGATAGGTTTTCCATGGTCTGCAATGGATTCGCCATTGCAGAAGTCTCAGTCAACTCCAGTTCCACCATTTGCGGAATCACGCCGCTGCTGTCGAGTATGTCGCGTACCTGGCTGAAGAAGGAAGCTTGCAGCAGTTGGCGCATCGAGACATTGATGGCCATGGTGATGTTGCCCATTTCCGGGTACTGCTGTTGCCACGCTGCGAGCTGTTTGCATGCCTGTTCCATCGCCCACATGCCGATAGGCACCACCATGCCCGAGGTTTCGGCTATCGGTATGAATTCATTCGGCGAAATCATGCCGTATTCCGGGCTATTCCAGCGCAGCAGCAATTCAAAGCCTTGCACGCTGCCGTCTGCCAATACCACCTTGGGTTGGTAGGCCACCGATAACTCATTGCGTTCCAGTGCGAAGCGCAGTGCCACTTCCATGCGCGCATGCTTGGTGGTTTTGCTTTGCAGTGCGGCGTCGTAAATCTCGGTACGGTTGCGTCCTCGCTCCTTCGCCTGGTACATCGCAGCGTCGGCATCGCGTATCAAGTCTGCCGGGCTTTGATGGCTGGCATTGAGTTGCGCTATCCCTATGCTGGTTTGTATCTTGACGACGACGTTGTCGAAGATCAGGCGTTCGGATACCACCGCCATGATTGCATTGGCCTTGATGGTGGCTTCCGCCAGTGATGAGTTGGTGAGGATGACAAATTCATTGCCGCCGAAACGTGCGACGAAGTCGTCGGCAGGCAGGGCAGCGACTATGCGCTTGCTGATTTCGATCAGGCATTGATCGCCGAAGTCATGTCCGTGCGTGTCGTTCACGCTCTTGAAGAAGTCGAGGTCGCAGAACAGCATGGTCAGGCTGGATTGCCGTTGACGACTGTTCTCCATCGCCGTGCTTAATGTATTCACCAGGAAGCGGCGATTCGGCAGGTCGGTCAGCATATCGTGCATGGCCTGGTATTCGATCTGCAATTCTGTCTGCTTGCGCTTGGTGATGTCGCGCGTGACGCCGAGTACGCCTATGGTCTGGCCGCTCACATCCGGCAGCGGATATTTGCTGGTGTGGAACCAGCGATCCATATCCTGGCGCCAGAAACCACGGACTTCGACATCTTGTATAGGCACGCCGGTCTGCATGATTTGCATGTCCTGGCGCTGGATTTCATCTGCAATTTCCTGCGCGCTCAAGTCGTCGTCGGGATTCGCCATCTTCTCGCACAGGTCATGCGCAGTTTTGCCGCGCAATTCACTTTCGCTATTGAAGCCAAAGCGTTTCTGGAAGCTTTGATTGCTGATGGTGAAACGACCTTCGTTATCCTTGGCATAAATCATCGAAGGATTCAGGTCGAGTACGGAGCGTAGCAGGGCGGTTTCTTCCAGCAGCTTTTGTTCTGCTTCCTTGCGCAGCGTAATGTCTTCTATGCTGAAGACCAGGCCATTGATGGCGGCATCATGCAGCATGTTGTAGCCGCGTGTTTCCAGCCAGATCCAGTGACCATCCTTGTGGCGTGTACGGTGACACGAAAAAACCGTGCTGTGCGGCGTGTCGCGCAGCTCACGCAGCTTGGCCTTGTGTTGCGCCTCATCTTCGCTATGCAGTACCGGCTTCATCGCATGGCGGATGATTTCATCGATGCTATAGCCTATGACTTCCTGCAAGGCAGGGTTGGCAAATTTGATCTTGTAGTGGGCGTCGGTGATGATGAAGATGTGGCGTGTCACCCGCGCGATCGCATTGAAGCGACGCTCATTGGTATGCGCCTGGTGCAGCGTGACGCGGTTCAGGTTCAGCGTCTTGGCCAGTACAACAGAGAGCCAGCCTATGCAGGCAGTGGCAAAGAAGTCCGGCAGCAGGTCTATGGTTTCTGCACCGAGCTGATTGCCGAGGAAGTAACCGAGTACTGCGAGTATGGCAATCGCGATGACCGCGCTGCGTGTGCGCAGCACCAGCGGGAAGATACCTGCGACCGCTATCAGCCATGGCATGGGGTGATAGCTGGCGAGCACCACGATGACGCAGCTTGCCAGCGCCATTTCAAGCAGATAGATGGATTCCCTGAAGGTTTTGGTACGGAACCAGAAGTAACGCACAAAAGCAGCGAGCAGCAAGGCGGTCAGTACGCCGACCGCGCCGAGGCCGACAGGGGCCAGGCTGAGTTCGCTGTCGTAGATCAGTACGACGACGTTAAACAGAAGTGCCGCATACAGTAGCAGGGAGACGGTGCGGAAAATATCACGACCGACAAAAAAATCTATGCCACTGATATGCGGCGTCTTCATTAGCTGGAGGTGACCGGATTAACCTTCGCGGCGGCAGCTTTGGCATTCTTGCGTGCAGTCTCGACATCGGCCGCGCTGGCCAAGGCGACACCCATGCGACGGCGGGCGAAGGATTCCGGTTTGCCGAACAGACGGATATCGGTACCGGGGATGTGGAGCGCATCTGCCACGCCTTCAAAGGACACCACTTTAGCGTCGTGGCGGCCATAAATGACGGCAGATGCGGCCGGTGTTTTCAATGCGACATTCACAGGCAGGCCGAGGATGGCTTTGGCATGCAATTCAAATTCGCTTTGCTCCTGGCTGGCCATGGTGACCATGCCGGTGTCGTGCGGACGCGGGCTGACTTCGGAGAACCAGACCATATCGTCCTTGACGAAGAGTTCAACACCGAACAGGCCGAGGCCACCCAGGTTGTCGGTGACGCGTTTGGCGATCTCGTGCGCTTTTTGCAATGCGCCAGGATGCATGCGTTGCGGCTGCCATGATTCGACATAGTCGCCATTCACTTGCACATGACCTATCGGTTCGCAGAAGTGCGTATGGACCGCGCCATCTGCACCCAGTGCGCGTACCGTCAGCAATGTGATTTCGTATTCAAAGTCGATGAAACCTTCCACGATGACGCGACCTGAATCAACACGGCCGCCAGCAGCTGCGCACTCCCAGGCCGCTTCGATATCGGCGCTGCTGTTGAGCTTGGACTGGCCTTTGCCGGACGACGACATGACTGGTTTGACCACGCATGGATAGCCGATCTCGGCACATCCGGCCTGCAGCTCTTTCAGGCTGTCGGCAAAACGATAAGGAGAGGTGGCGCAACCGAGTTCTTCAGCGGCCAGGCGACGTATGCCTTCGCGATCCATCGTCAGCCAGGCGGCACGCGCGGTTGGGATGACGCGCACGGTACCGGCGTTTTCCAGTTCGACCAGCTTGGCGGTGGCGATTGCTTCGATCTCCGGCACGATCAAATCCGGTTTTTCCTGATTGATCAATTCCGCCAGTGCGACCCCGTCGGTCATGTCTATGACGTAGGAGCGATGCGCGACCTGATGACCCGGGGCGTTGCTGTAGCGGTCGACCGCGATAACTTCCACGCCCAGGCGTTGTAATGAAATGATGACTTCTTTGCCCAGCTCGCCGGAGCCAAGCAGCATGACCTTGGTTGCAGTGGCAGACAAGGGGGTGCCGATACGATGGATGGTGTTGCTTTTAGTCATGAAGGGAATGATAGAGATGGTGCATTCTCGAGTGGGCGAGAACGAGATTATTGACGTACAGACAATAGCAAATCTTGTCAGCTTTGGACAGCGCAAATTATAGGATGGTTGCGCATTTCCAGAGGGAAATTATTTAAAAATAACGGCTGAAAACATAAGGGAAATAAAAAAGCTGCCAGTGTGAGTGGCAGCTTTTTATGCAAGACAGATGTCTATGCGTGGCGATGTTTAGTCGTTGGCATAAATATCATTGTCTTTGGTTTCCCGGACAAACAGCATACCGATCACGAAGGTAATCAGTGCGATGATGATTGGGTACCAGAGGCCGTAGTAAATATCGCCCTTGAATGCGACCAGAGCAAATGCTGTGGTTGGCAACAAGCCACCGAACCAGCCGTTACCGATATGGTATGGCAGGGACATCGATGTGTAGCGGATACGGGTCGGGAACATTTCAACCAGCATGGCAGCAATCGGACCGTACACCATCGTGACGTAGAGCACGAGGATGAACAGCAGCAAGAGTGTCATACCGTAGTTGATTTGGTTCGGATCGGCTTTGGTTGGATAACCGTGAGCCTTGATGGCATCGCCCAGCTCTTTCGAGAAGGCTTTGTCTTTTGCAGTTGCTTCTTCTTTCGACAGGCCTTTGGCATCGTAGGATGTCAACAGCGTATCGCCGACCTTAACAGTCGCAACTGTACCTGCTGGTGCTACTTCATTCGAGTAAGCAACCGAAGCGGCCGCCAGTTTGGCTTTCACGATGTCGCAAGACGAAGTGAATTTTTTGGTGCCGGTTGGGTTGAACTGGAATTGGCAGGTAGCAGGATCAGCAACCACGACCACTGGCGAATTTTTCAGAGCTGCTTCCAATGCCGGATTGGCATAGTGGGTCAGCGCGCCAAAGATCGGGAAGTAGGTCAGTGCTGCAATCAGACAGCCCGCCATGATGATAGGTTTGCGGCCGATTTTATCGGACAGGATACCGAAGATCACGAAGAACGGAGTTGCCAGCAACAGCGACGCTGCGATCAGGATGTTGGCGGTCGGGCCGTCAACTTTCAGTGTTTGCGTCAGGAAGAACAACGCATAGAACTGACCTGTGTACCAGACCACTGCCTGACCTGCGGTCAGACCGATCAGTGCCAGGATAACGATCTTCAGGTTGCCCCATTTTGCAAACGCTTCGGTCAGCGGTGCCTTCGAAGCTTTACCTTCCGATTTCATTTTCAGGAAGGCAGGCGATTCGGACATCGACAAGCGAATCCAGACCGAGATACCCAGCAGGAAAACCGAAACCAGGAACGGAATGCGCCAGCCCCAATCGGCAAATGCTTCTTCGCCCATCGCAGTACGTGTACCCAGAATCACCAGCAGGGACATGAACAGACCCATGGTCGCGGTGGTTTGAATCCACGAGGTGAATGCGCCACGTTTGCCGTGCGGTGCATGCTCGGCAACGTAAGTTGCCGCGCCGCCGTACTCACCACCCAGAGCCAGACCTTGCAAGATACGCAGGATGATCAGGATGATAGGAGCAGCGATGCCGATGGAAGCATAATTCGGCAGCAGGCCGACGACGAATGTCGACGTACCCATAATCACGATAGTGACCAGGAAGGTATATTTACGACCAATCATGTCGCCGAGTCGGCCGAACACGATAGCGCCGAAAGGACGAACAATAAAACCGGCAGCGAAGGCGAGCAGGGCGAAAATAAATGCCGTGTTCGGATCGGTACCAGCAAAGAACTGCTTCGCGATAATTGCAGCTAGTGAGCCGTATAGATAAAAGTCATACCATTCAAATACGGTACCCAGCGAAGAAGCGAAAATAACTTTCCGCTCCTCCGGCGTGATACCGCGATCAGTTGTGGATACTGTCGCCATGTTCGTCTCCTTAATAATTATTAATATTCGACGCACGAGTAGGTTCGTACATCGGGTACGCAAATGCAGTGTGCGACGAGAAACTTACGTGGGACTTGCGTGAAACTTACGTAACGCTTACATGCTTGAATTGCAACAAATTAGTAAGTTCATGGCTGTAAACAGACGTGCGACAGGTGCCGGAACAAGGAGAATTTCACTGCCTGGCTTGCGGCAGCCGGGGATGGCTTAAAATGACGCCCTTTAGTAAAGAAAAGCAGCAATGAATAATATTTCCACTTTGTCTACCCAGCCCGTCATTCCCTTCCTGCAGGAACTTGGTGTTGAAATTGTCGATTTTGGCGGCGGAGAAGGCCAGATCGCTTTGACCCTGGAAGCACGTCATTTGAATGGCTGGCACGTCGCGCACGGCGGCGTTGTCATGACCATGCTGGACAATGTGATGTCGCTGGCCGGTCGCTCGCTCGAGCCAGGCATACGTGGCGGCGTCACGATAGAAATGAAAACCAGCTTTATGCAGCCGGGTGGTGTCGAAGGCGACCGCATGCTGGCCAAAGGCAAAGTGCTGCACGCGTCTGCCAGCATTTACTTTTGCGAAGGCGAACTATGGAACGCAGACAAGCTGGTGGCCAAAGCAAGCGGCACGTTTAAATTCATCCGTCGCACCGACGTCGCCAAAAAATTGCAGCAAGCCTGAGCGCTCGCACAGACCTTAACCGAAAGCAGGCATGAAACAATTCAAGGATAGGGTAGCGGTCATTACCGGTGCCGCCAGTGGCTTTGGCCGTGAGTTTGCCTATGCAGGTGCGAAGCTGGGCATGAAGCTGGTGCTGGCCGATGTGCAGCAGGATGCGCTGGCTGCACTGGACGCCGAGTTAAGCGGGCAGGGCGTGGCGGTGCTGCCAGTGCATTGTGATGTCAGCAAACCGGAGCAGGTGCAGGCACTGGCTGATGCGACCATGGCGCGCTTTGCTGCAGTTCATCTCTTATTCAATAACGCCGGTGTCGGTTCGGGTGGCCTGATCTGGGAAAACTCGGCCAGTGACTGGGACTGGGTGTTGGGCGTCAACCTGTTTGGCGTGATCCATGGTGTACGCATCTTTACGCCGCTGATGCTGGCATGTGCGAAGGACGATCCTGATTACCAAGGACACATCGTCAATACCGCTTCGGTTGCCGGTTTGCAGAACGCGCCGACCATGGGGATTTATAACGTGTCCAAACATGCGGTCGTGTCAGTGACGGAAACCCTGTATCAGGATTTGCAATTGATAGAAGCGCCTATTGGTACATCCTTGCTGTGCCCATACTTTGTGCCTACCGGCATCCATCAATCGGAACGCAACCGTCCGGCCGAGATGCAGAACGAGGCAGCACCTACCACCAGCCAGCGTGCCGCACAGGCGTTCTCGGAAAAAGCAGTCGTGTCAGGGAAAATTTCAGCTGCACAGGTTGCACAGCTGACGTTTGATGCGATACGCGAAGATCAGTTTTATATTTATTCGGATCTGGAGCCTTTGGCCAGCGTGCGCAAGCGTATGGAAGACCTGGTGCAGCAGCGCAATCCTTATGATCCGTATGAAGAAGTACCGCATATCAAGCAATTGCTGCGGGCAAAGCTGAAGCGCTGATACCTCTCTGCTGCCTGCTCAGGCAGCAGCCCTTAACGCATCGCCAGTGTCGGTCTTTCTATCAGCACGGGTTGCGTGCCGCCATTCAGTTTGACCAGCGTGGAAACACGCGTGCCATAGTCGGGTGATTCGATGCAAACGGCTGACAACAAACGTTCGCGTTCTATGCTGACGCCGGTTTTTGGCAGACGGCAATCCGATGCGCAAGTGGTGTCGGTCAACATCTCAAAGTAAGCATCTTCCGGCGCGCCCTGGCACAGCAGGCTGGCGAATTGTGCCTTGGTGCGTACCACCTTGGGCCAGGCGCAATCGAGCAGCGAGTTGGATAAGCCGTAGATGCCAGGTCCCAAGGCCTTGCCATTGCGTTCATCGCCATCGCCGCGATTCGAGTACCAGACCAGTTGTTTGCTATCGCCTATCAGCAGGTTAAAGCCGTTGTATTCCTGTTGCTGGGTTTTGAGTTCGCTGATGTATTCATCCGGGCTCATCGTGCCTGCCAGGAAGTTGGTCACCAGTGCACCACGCGATGGTGCATCGTCGCGCATCTCGGATGGTGCGCGGATATTCGTCAATGCGGCAAAGCGTCCTTCACGGGTTACGCCTATCCAGGTGCCGCCACCTTGCAAATCACGACCTGCGTAGATCTGCGGATAATCTTCCCACCAGTCTGCCGGTTTGGCCGGACGGTCGTAGAACTCATCGCGATTACCGGCGGCGATCAGGGGCATGTCCGGTATCACATGCCATGCAAAGACGATTAAGCACATAAAGATAAATCCAAAAAATGTTCCGTATGGCGTTTGCCATCTATCAAGCCAGCTAACTGGCTGGCGCTTACCGCCTGTTCCAGTTCTGCTGCAAAACCTTCGGCCACATCCAGATAGACCTCCATCCAGGTATGCATACCATCCTGCGCTTCCGGACGTCGCTTGAGCGCAGTCTGTATGCCATGCAGCCGGGCGAGATTATCTTGCATAGTCAAAACTTTTGCACGCAAGTCTGTCGCATCGGCCACTGCCACCCGATAGTAGATGTAGAGATCCATGGTTATTGTCCGTGATTTATCCGGAGTCTGCTGGCAACGGCTCAGGCCGCCGGGTCGGTCAGTGGATATGGCAGCGGCTGGAAGGACAGCAGCGGGCCGCTGGCACTACCCAGGTGTACGGCGCTGTCGGTAGCGGCCAGTTTGATCTCTACCAGGCAATCGGTGGTGTCGGCACCGGAACGCTCGGCATTGACCACCATGCCGCAAGGCTGGTCCGGATCGTCGACGGAAAAGATTTCGGTACCGGCTGCGACCTGCGTTGCAGTGACGCTGGCATGCAGCATGCGGCGTTTGAGTTTGCCGAGGTACTGGCTGCGGGCGACGATTTCCTGGCCCGGATAGCACCCTTTTTTGAAGTTCACGCCACCCAGCAATTCAAAATTGATCATCTGCGGCACGAATTGCTCTTGCGTGGCAGCGGTGATGTGCGGCACGCCGCCATCGATCTCGGCCAGCTGCCAGGCATCCGCACCGCTGGCTTGCAGGATTTCAGTCAGGTGCGGCCACGCTTCGATGGCTTGGTCGACCGTGGTGATCCATTGGTAGCGTGGCACATCGAATGCATTCGAATGACGGATCACGGTACCGGCTTCATTGTCGACCTTGCCATAGATGGCTACGGGCAGCGTCGGGAACCATGGCATCAGCGCGCTGGCAGCCGCAGGGCCGGCTACACCCAGCATCACGTATTCTTCGCTGACGTCGGCCAGCTTGGCTTTGGCGCGCAAGATGAACATTTGCAAACGCTTCTGTATCGTTGCCTGCAATTCGCGTGGCAATTGCAGCATGATGCGATCAGCAGTCTGCCAGATCAGGAAGCTGGCCAGCAGCCGGCCTTTGGGCGAGCAATAGCCTGCCAGTCGTGCTTCTTTGCTGCCGAGGTGTTCAACGTCGTTAGTCAGCTGGTTGTGCAGGAAATTGGCGGCATCTTCACCGCTGGCAGCGATCAGGCCGAGATGGGTAAGCGGGGTGACAAAGTTGGTTTTAGCGGTTTCCCCGGGTATTTCTGCACCGAAAGACGAGACGCGCGGAGTCGCGTCGTCACTGATATTTGCGCCTTGGTCAGCCAGAAAAGTAAGCCATGTAGTCATAATTTCAATCAATAAATTGGAGCGTAAGGTGGTTCAGCGATTATCATTAGGGTCTGATTATAGTGGCGTGGGAAAAACGCGTCGGATTGTGTTGGATTTCACTGAGACCTTGTTTTGAAAAAATTATTCAGACGCATCATCCTGCTGGGCATCATCCTCGGCGCATCTTTCATGTTTTGGGCCGAACAGCCGATACTCCCGGCTGAACAAACCTCCGGTGTCGAGTTCACCATCGCTGCTGGCAGCGGTCTGAAAAGCAGCATGCAGCAAATTGAAGCGGCCGGTGTGCCTGCCAATCCCTTGCTCATGATTGCGCTGGCGCAGATTACCGGCAACAGCACCAAGTTGAAAGCCGGTACCTATGAATTGAAACCCGGCACCACACCGACCGGCCTGATCAAGCAAATCGTGCGCGGCGAGTTCGTGCAGGAAGCGCTGACCGTCATCGAAGGCTGGAATTTCCGCCAGATGCGCCAGGCGATAGATAAACATCCTGGTCTCAAGCACGACACCGCCGGTTTATCGGACCGCGACCTGATGGCGAAAATTTCGACCGATTTCACAACGCCTGAAGGCTTGTTTTATCCGGACACCTATCTCTTTGCCAAAAATTCCAGCGACCTGCAAATTTACAAACAGGCGCATAGCCTGATGCTCAAGCGCCTGAATGAGGCATGGCTGGCGCGCAGTCAGAATCTGCCGTATGCATCGGCATACGAAGCATTGATCATGGCTTCCATCGTCGAAAAGGAAACCGGTAAGAAATCCGAACGCGACATGATCGCTGGTGTCTTCGTTAATCGCCTGCGTCAGGGCATGCTGCTGCAAACGGACCCGACCGTGATCTATGGCATGGGTGAAGACTTCAAAGGCAATATCCGCAAACGCGATTTGCAGACCGATACCCCGCACAATACGTATACTCGCCTGGGCCTGCCGCCTACGCCTATCGCCTTGCCGGGCGCTGAATCGCTGCATGCAGCGATGAATCCGGCGCAAACCGATGCCTTGTATTTTGTCGCGCGCGGCGATGGCAGCAGCCAGTTTTCGGCGACACTGGATGAGCACAACAACGCGGTCAACAAATACCAGCGTGGCAGATAATAATCATATTCATATAGACGGTTCGCTTATGACGACAGGGAAATTCATCACATTTGAAGGCATAGACGGGGCCGGCAAGTCCACCCACTTGTCCTTCGTCGCCGAGCTGTTGCGCGCGCATAAAAAGACAGTTGTTGTCACGCGTGAACCGGGTGGCACCAGCCTGGGCGAGCAGCTGCGCGAAATCCTGTTGCATGAAAAAATGCATCTGGAAACTGAAGCGCTGCTGATGTTTGCCGCACGCCGTGAACACATCGCGCAAGTGATCGCACCGGCGCTGGAACGCGGTGACTGGGTGATCTCGGATCGTTTTACCGATGCCACTTTTGCCTATCAGGGCGGTGGTCGCAAGCTGGAGCGCGCCAAGCTGGAAGCGCTGGAGCAATGGGTGCATCCACATTTGCAACCTGATCTGACCCTGCTGTTCGATGTGCCGCTGGAAGTTGCCCGTGCGCGCCTGGATGCGACCCGTACGCTGGATAAATTCGAACAGGAAAAAGCGGACTTCTTCGCCGCCACGCGCGCTGAATACCTGCGCCGCGCCAGCGAATTCCCGCAACGCTTTCACGTCATCGATTCGACCCAGGCCATTTCGACTATTCAGGAACAGTTGCGTGCCATCGTAGCGGGGATAGACGCTTGAGTACGACGCTCTATCCGTGGCAGCAGGCATCGTGGCAGCAATTGCAACAGCTGCGTGAGCGCCTGCCGCATGCCATCCTGTTTCATGGTGCTGAAGGCATAGGCAAGACGGCTTTTGCCGAAGCCTTTGCGCAATCCCTGCTGTGCGAAACGCCAGGCCCCGATGGCCATGCCTGTGGCAGCTGTGACGCTTGCGGCTGGTTTGTGCAATACAGTCATCCTGATTATCGTCGTGTACGTCCTGAAATCCTCGATGACGGTGATGCCGCCGAGGGTGAGGATGGCGAAGCGGCAGACACGAAAAAAGCCAAGACGACCAAAGCACCATCCAAGGAAATCAAGATCGACCAGATTCGTGCGCTGGGCGACTTCATGAACATTTCCACCCATCGCTCCGGCATGCGTGTGATCGTGCTGTATCCGGCAGAGGTACTGAATACGGCCGCTGCCAACTCCCTGCTGAAAATGCTGGAAGAGCCGCCGCCGCAAACCATGTTCCTGCTGGTCAGCAATAGCCTGGATCGTTTGCTGCCGACCATCCTGTCGCGTTGTCGTAAATTCGCGCTGGCGATGCCGGGGCATGATGCAGCCTTGCAATGGCTGAAATCGCAGCAAGTCAGCGATGCCGATGGCTGGCTGGCCGAGCAGGGCGGTGCACCGCTGGCTGCATTTGAAGCGTCGCAAGCCGGTACCCGCGAAACCATGGATGACTTCCTGCGGCAACTGGCGCAGCCGGGCGTAGATAACGCGTTGAAGGCGGCCGACCGCTTGCAAAAGACGCCGGTGCCGGATTTAGTCGCGTGGTTGCAACGCTGGTTGTATGACGTGCTTTCCGTCAAACTTTCCGGCACAATCCGTTACTACCCGCGCTACAAAAAAGAGCTGGGTGCATTGGCATCAAGAGTCGAGACCGCAGCCTTGCTGCAGGAGATCAAGGCAGTCAATGACAGGCGGGCAATCGCCGAGCATCCATTGGCGCCCAAGCTCTTTATCGAAGACATGTTGCTGGAATATTCGACGATTTTCTCCTGAAAGGTTAGAGATGGCAGATAACTCGCTGGCTACAGGCAGCCCGGTCGTTGGCAGGCCGTCGGTGCTGTCCTTGCCGATCAAGGAAAAATCCGCGCTGTACGCGGCGTATATTCCATTCCTGACCAATGGCGGCATCTTCGTGCCATCGACCAAGTCCTACAAGATAGGCGATGAAATCTATCTGATCCTGACCCTGCTGGATGACCCGACCAAATATCCTATCGCGGGCAAGATCGCCTGGATCACCCCGGCGGGCGCGAATAACAACAAGGCGCAAGGCATAGGCGTACAGTTCTCGGCTGACGAAAGCGGCCAGCGCATCAAGCAGCGCATAGAAGAATTGCTGGGCGCTGCACTCGGTTCTTCGCGCGCCACGCATACGCTGTAATTCACACACTCTCATTTGCAGGAGCAAGGTTTCCACTCTATGTCGTTGCCGTATCGCCTTGCCACCCTCGATGATTTGCCTGCCATCGTCGCCATCTACAACAGCACCATTCCATCGCGTCAGGTGACAGCTGATATCGAACCGGTCACGGTCGCATCACGCCAGGCCTGGTTTCTTGAGCACACACCGGAGCAACGTCCGATATGGGTAGTGGAAGAGCAGGGGCGTATTCTCGGCTGGCTGTCCTATTCCAATTTCCACGCACGTGCTGCTTATGCGGCGACGGTCGAGCTTTCCATCTATCTGCACGAAGATGCGCGCGGTCAGGGGCTGGGCGCTTATCTGCTGCAGGAAGCGATGGCGCATGCGCCCAAGCTGGGCATACATACGCTGGTCGGGCTGATTTTTGGACATAACCTGCCCAGCCTTAAATTGTTTGAGCGTCATGGCTTTGAGCGTTGGGCCAATATGCCGCGCGTGGCCACGCTGGATGGCGTCGAACGTGATCTGGTGATAGTCGGCAAACGGGTCGCCTGATCCTGCTGCCCGGCAGCAAGTTTTCGCCGCAGTACGTGTGGATGCAGTAAAGCCGCTGTACGCGTACAATTCGGCCTATGTTTATCGATTCCCACTGCCACATTAATTTCCCCGAACTCGCTGCGCGCATGCCTGAAATCCTCGGCAAGATGGCCGAGAATAAAGTCAGCCATGCACTCTGCGTGTCGGTCGACCTGCCTGATTTTCCCAGCGTGCTGGAACTGGCGGAACGCTATCCGCACATCTACGCTTCGGTAGGAGTACATCCTGATTACGAAGATACGCCTGAGCCGTCGGTCGAAGACCTGATCCGCTTGTCAGAGCATCCAAAGATTGTCGCCATCGGCGAAACCGGTCTCGATTACTACCGCCTCGAAGGCGACCTCGAATGGCAGCGTGAACGTTTCCGCCGGCATATCCGTGCCTCGCGTGCGACCGGCAAGCCGCTGATCATCCATACCCGCGCCGCCTCGGAAGACACCATACGTATCATGCGCGAAGAGGGTGCAGGTACTGATGCTGGTGGTGCGGCTGGCGTCATGCATTGCTTTACCGAATCGCTGGAAGTCGCACGTGCTGCGATGGAGATGGGTTTTTATATTTCCTTTTCGGGCATCGTCACTTTCAAAAGCGCGAAAGATTTGCAGGCCGTCGCACGTGAAGTGCCGCTCGAGCAAATGCTGATCGAAACCGACTCGCCCTATCTGGCACCGGTGCCATTCCGCGGCAAGGTGAATGAGCCTGGTCTGGTACGCCATGTTGGTGAATACCTGGCGACGCTGAAAGGCGTGCCGCTGGAACAGCTGGCGCAACAGACCAGCGATAATTTCTTCAATCTCTTCAAGATCGCACGTTAATCCTATGCCGGATATCAGAATGCAGGCCGCTGAATTTTTACCTATGCGCAGGCTGACGCTGGCGGTATTGCTGAGTGCGGCTGCCTGGTCCTTGTGTCCACCACTGGCGCGTGCTGGTGCGTATGAAGATTACTTCCGTGCGGTGTCACTGGATGATGCGCAAACGGTAACGGCTCTGCTAAAACGCGGCTTTGATCCGAATACGATAGAAGGCACACGTGGCGATAGCGGTTTGATCCTCGCGATGCGAGAAGGCTCGATGAAGGTATTCCCGGTGCTGCTGAATGCGCGTGGCATAGACCTCGAACAACAGGCGCGCAATGGTGATACTGCCTTAATGATCGCTGCCTTTAAGGCGAATATGCCCGCAGTGCAGGCCTTGCTGGCGAAGGGTGCCGCCGTGAATAAAAGCGGTTGGTCGGCGCTGCATTATGCGGCTGCTTCCGGCGATAGCGAAATTGTGAAAGTGCTGGTCAAGCAGGGTGCTGAACTGGATGCGCGCTCACCGAACAACACGACGCCCATGATGATGGCAGCGCGTGGCGGCTTTATCTATTCGGTGAAGGTCTTGTCGGATGCCGGTGCGGATGCCAGCCTGAAGAATGATGTCGGCATGAGCGCGATTGATTTCGCACGTGAGAATGGCAGCAACGATATCGTTGAGGGACTGACTTATCGTTTGAAAAAGGCTGGCAAGCTCTAATTCTCAGTGATCACTTCAGGACATGAGGGGGCTGGAAAAACGCGCCTTCAGGTCGACACAAATCTGTTCCACTTCTTCGTCCGATAAATTCAGGATTTCACGCGCCTGATGGCCGCCTTCCTTCCACTCGACCGAGCTCGCATGGCGGTGCTCCTGTATCGCTTTATCCACCAGATAAAAAACGGCTATCAGTTGCCTCAGCTTTTCTGAAAAGCTGAGGTCGTTGAGGATGCTGTGCGTATGGTGTTTCTTGATGGCGAGTACGACGATGGGATCCACACTCCAGTGCTCGGCCAGCATGCCGCCGACGATCGCATGGTTGATGCGATGGCACTGGTTTTCCAGTTCGATGAAACCACTGGCTTCCATTTTGTTGGCTGCATTCAGCGTCTCGGCGTAGTTTGGAAACGAAGCCATCATCAGCGGTATGCCGATATCGGAAAACAGGCCAAAGTTATACGCCAGTTCCGGCGTGCTGACGCGGGTCAGCTTGGCGACATACATCATGCCCCAGGAACGCTTTTCTGACACATCCCAGAAGCGCGGCATCATCATCTTGCCGTGCGATAGCGTGCGTCGCATCATCAGGCTGGTCATCAATGCATTGCAGTTGTTCAGGCCGATCAGCGTGAGCGCATCTTCGACGGTTTCTATATGACGTCCCAGATTGAACATGGCCGAGTTCGCGATCGCCAGCAGATTGCCGGAGATGGCAACGTCGCGATTGATCAGGCGCGAGATTTTTTTGAGATGCGGTTCTTCCTTGTTCATCTCGTGCTGCACGGCGATCAGCAGGGCCGGGCGCGGCGGGATGTTAACCGGACGGGCGAGTTCAGTCGTCGAAGCAGATGTTCCAGATGATTTATCCACGACTCCCCCTTCCTGACCTGGCTAAGCTGCGCGGCTTTTGGTTCTCGCTTTTGTTTTTTATTAAGGCGAACGCGCAAAGTGATTACTTATATGCAAGACAGGATAGACGAAATGTTCCCATTTGCATCATTTCTTGTAAGCAAAATGACACATGTTTACATTCGTTTTGATGAATATAGGGAAATACTGCGATAAACATTTCCATGTGGAAATATTTAGTGCCCCGCGCAGAGATACGCGGGGCGGAAGAGATTAAATCAAGCCTTCAAACAGGATGACATTGACCAGGTCACCCGCTTTGACTTCGGCACGATCATGTTCCAGTACCACCATGCAGTTGGCTTCCGACATCGAGCGCAAAACGCCCGAGCCTTGCGAGCCGGTGATACGCACTTCCTGTATGCCGTCGCTATTGAGGCTGAGGATGCCGCGCTGATATTCAGTACGGCCCGGACGTTTGCGGATCGCTGCCTTGGATACCACGCGCAACATAGGCGGTGCTTCCACTGCCGATGCGCCTGCCATGTGCAACAAGGCCTGACGTGCCAGGAAGTAGAAGGTCACCATGACGGCAACCGGATTGCCCGGCAGGCCGAACAGATAAGCTTCCTTGCCGTGCGACTGGATCTTGCCGAAAGCCATCGGGCGCCCCGGACGCATACCTATTTTCCAGAAGGTGACATCGCCCAGCTCGGCCATCATTTGTTTGGTGTAATCAGCGGCACCGACCGAGACACCGCCCGAGGTGATGATGGCATCGGCGTTTTCGCATGCGGTACGGAAGGCAGCTTCGAGTGCAGCCGGATCATCCTTGATCACGCCCATGTCGACGATGTCGCAGCCGAGGCGGGTCAGCATGCCGTGCAAGGTGTAGCGATTGCTGTCGTAGACACAGCCTTCGTCCAGTGTTTCGCCGATGGAGCGCAATTCATCACCGGTCGAGAAGAAGGCTACGCGCAAGCGACGTTGTACCGGGACTTCGCCGATGCCGAGTGAAGCCAGCAAGCCGAGGTCAGCCGGGCGCAGGATGCGGCCTTTTTGCAGGGCAGGTGTGCCGATGGCGAGGTCTTCACCTTTGAGGCGACGGTTGTCACCAGTACGTACCACACCTGCGGGTATGGTCACGCCTTGTTCACTTTCGTCACGCGTAAATTCCTGCGGGATGACGGTATCGCATTCAAGCGGCATCACGGCGCCGGTCATGATGCGTACGCATTCACCGCTGGCGACGCTGCCTTCATAGGCGCGACCGGCATAGGCGGTGCCGACTATCTTGAGCGGCAGGTCCTGTTCCTTCTGCAGGTCGCTGCCACGGAAGGCATAGCCATCCATCGCCGAGTTGTCATGCGAAGGTACGTTGATAGGGGAGACGATATCTGCTGCCAGCACGCGGTCGAGCGCGCTGCGTATCGCGACTTTTTCTACCGCATTGATAGGCTGGATGAACTGGCGAATGATGGTTTGTGCATCCGGTACCGGCAAGGCATCGGGATCGTAATCCGACAGGCAACTGATGACATTCGACAGTGTCGTACGCGTGGTTTCGGATTCTGCTGGAGTGTCGTTCGGCATGAGTTCGTCTAGATCATTAAGTGCGGCATCGCGCAGGATGTGTGAATAGCGCAGATTCATTATGCGGTGGTCTCGTATTTACGCAAGTCGTCGAGCGTATTGATATTGCGGAAGGCATCTTCATCATCGAAGTGGACTTCGGCCACCGCCAGCGACGAATACCATTTGTCGAATTTGCGACCGCCTTCCTGCAGGTACAGCGTCAGGTGCGGTAGCAGCGATGCCTTGACCAGGCAGAAGACCGGATGCGCCTGCTTGGTGTCGCCCTCGCCAGTGACGGCTACTGCAATGTCCGCATTGTTTTGTTTCAGGCCATCCGCCAGTCGCTCGACCAGATCCTTGGGCAGGAAAGGGGAGTCGCACGGCGAAGTGACCAGATAATCGGTTTCGCAATGGATCAGTCCGGTTTGCAAGCCAGCCAGTGGCCCGGCAAAACCTTGCATTTCATCCTGCCAGACGGGTACGCCGAACGCTTCGTAGGGCGCGATGTTTTGATTGGCATTGATCATGATGTAGCCGACCTGTGGTGACAGGCGCATCAGCACATGCAGGGCCATGGGTGCATCACGGAACAGCTGCAAACCTTTGTCGACGGTGCCCATGCGGGTACCGCGTCCGCCTGCCAGTATGAGTCCGGTAATTTGACTGCTATCCATTTTCTTGTCTTGATCCGATATCAGTTGTGTGGGGTGTGCTGAAGCTGGCTGACTTAGCCGCCGATGTAAGACATCTCTACCTTGCGCTCGGATTGCAAGCCATCGGTATTGGCAGTACGCAATTCGGAATAGCGATCAGTACGCGCGCGCCAGATGTGCGCGATCGCGGTGGAGATTTCTTCATCGGTATTGCCGCCGCGCATCAGCGCACGCAGGTCGTGACCGCCGGTGGCGAACAGGCAGGTGTAGAGCTTGCCTTCAGTTGACAGGCGTGCACGGCTGCAATCGCTGCAGAAGGCTTGCGTGACACTGGAGATGGCACCGATCTCGCCGCCGCCATCAACATAGCGCCAGCGTCCTGCGGTTTCGCTGACGTAGTTGGGCGCAATTGCTTCGAGCGGCATTTCGGCACTGATGCGACGTATCACTTCCGACGAAGGGATGACTTCATCCATCTTCCAGCCATTGGAAGCGCCGACGTCCATGTATTCGATGAAGCGCAGGATGTACGGGCTGCCTTTGAAGTGGCGTGCCATCGGTACGATTTCCTGATCGTTCATGCCGCCTTTGACGACCATATTGACCTTGATTGGGCCGAGGCCGACGCGATGTGCTGCTTCTATGCCTTCCAGCACATCGGAGACGGCGAAGTCGACATCATTCATTTGCTTGAAGACTTTATCGTCCAGCGCATCCAGCGAAACCGTCACACGTTTGAGTCCGGCATCTTTCAATGCCTGTGCCTTGCGTGCCAGCAGCGAACCGTTGGTGGTCAGCGTCAGGTCGAGTTCACGGCCATCCGGTGTGCGCAGTGCGCTTAGCATGGCGATCAGTTTTTCCACATTCTTGCGCAGCAGCGGTTCGCCACCGGTCAGGCGAATTTTCTCCACGCCATGGGCGACGAACAGGGAGGTGATGCGGGTGATTTCTTCAAACGAAAGCAAAGAGCTTTGCGGCAGGAAGGCGTAATCCTTGTCGAAGACTTCCTTGGGCATGCAATAAACGCAACGGAAATTGCAGCGATCCGTGATCGAGATGCGCAAGTCCTGCAATGGACGCGCACGGGTATCCGCCAGCAAGCCCGTCGGTGCTTCAAGGCGTGCAGGTATGACCGGTATCTTGTTCTGATAGCGGAGGTCTGCGAGCGGAATGATTTTTTCAGTCATGGGGAAAGTCTTCTAAGTACGCCATTGTAAGTCGTACAGCTAGGGCGTGTCGAATCGGTATCGACTGTACTTACTGCTTCATATCGCATTATTTGGCGGCGGAATCGGCTTTTCTCAAGGCGGGAAGTGAAAATATGACCATGCCGGGCGGCAAGTCCGCAGCGTAGGACGGGCAATTAGTTTAGACTTGCGCTATAAAATTCAGGAGAACCAATGAGTATTACGATAGATGCAGTAAAAGCAGCGTTGACCGGTGTTATCGACCCGAATACGGGCAAGGATCTGGTCAGCAGCCGTTCCGCAAAAAATATCCAGATCAATGGCGATAACGTCATTTTTGACGTGGAATTGGGTTATCCGGCAAAAAGCCAGATCGATGGCATCCGCAAATCAGCGATTGCTGCGGTGCGCACCATCGAAGGCATAGGCGCGGTCACTGCCAATGTGCACTCGAAAATCGTCGCCCACTCCGCACAACGCGGTGTGAAGCTGATGGCCAATGTCAAAAACATCATTGCTGTCGCGTCCGGCAAGGGCGGCGTCGGCAAATCCACCACTTCCGTCAACCTGGCGCTGGCGCTGGCCGCCGAAGGTGCGCAGGTCGGTATTCTCGATGCAGATATTTATGGCCCATCGCAACCGATGATGATGGGCATCTCCGGCCGCCCTGAAACCATGGACGGCAAAACCATGGAGCCGATGGAGAACTACG
Organism: Herminiimonas contaminans; assembly: GCF_015645465.1. Lineage (GTDB taxonomy): Bacteria > Pseudomonadota > Gammaproteobacteria > Burkholderiales > Burkholderiaceae_D > Oxalicibacterium > Oxalicibacterium contaminans. The sequence goes on from NZ_JADOEL010000013.1 coordinate 62,321, forward strand.
GTTTGCAGGTGTCGAGTATCGGTTTCATGATCGATCCGGACGAACCTATGGTCTGGCGCGGTCCTATCGTGACGCAAGCCTTGTCGCAATTGCTGGAACAAACCAACTGGCGCGACCTGGATTACCTCATCGTTGATATGCCGCCAGGTACCGGTGACATCCAGCTGACCATGTCGCAAAAAGTACCGGTTACCGGCGCCGTCATCGTGACCACACCGCAAGACATCGCCTTGCTGGATGCGCGCAAGGGTTTGAAGATGTTTGAAAAAGTCGGTATTCCGATTCTGGGTATCGTCGAAAACATGAGCACACATATCTGCTCGAACTGCGGCCACGCTGAAGCGATCTTCGGTGAGGGCGGTGGTGAAAAAATGTGCGGCGAATACGGTGTTGATTTCCTCGGCGCCTTGCCATTGACGATGTCGATACGTCAGCAGGCCGATTCCGGCAAGCCGACCGTGGTCGCAGATCCGGATGGTCCTATCGCTGTTATCTACAAACAGATCGCACGAAAAATCGCGATCAAGGTGGCAGAAAAAGCGAAGGATATGTCGTCCAAGTTCCCAACGATCGTCGTCAAAAACGATTAATTTTTCTCTCCGCTTCACTTGATACCTGCATAGTTTGCAGGTATGGTTGCTTCGAAGTTATTTTCTCTGGTGTGGATACTTAGAACTCATTTCACAAATATCCGCGAGTGCGAACGCGGCTATTTGGGAGGTAGTGCAAGGCGTGTCGCGCCGCCAAGGGTGGTCCCTTGGCAAGCGGCGCAACGCAGCAATACGCCCAAATAGCCCGTTCCCTCCGGGTTCTTACCAAAAGCGGCGCTGGCCGCGTTGTGCTCCTTGCGCATAGCCCGCTATGCGACGCGTCGCACGCCTTGCCAGCACCGCTTTTGCTAAGAACGCATCTCACGGATATTTATGAAATGAGTTCTAGGTGTCCACACAAGTTTACTCATCGTTCCAATCCGCGATAGCAGTTCTGATCCGGTTTGCAATTTCGGCGCACAATATACCGTGTGCCCCTATCCGAACAGGCAAGCTTGCCGTCATGAGGAAACATGGAGACTGAAGCAATCAGCGTTGGTGTCATCATGCAACGCACACCACTTGCCAATCGCTGGCAACCGTTTCAATGGCTACCCATTGAAATTGTCGGCGCTATTGTTTCCCACGACCACGGCCCAAGCTGCCTGCGCAATGATCCCGACGATATGCGCTGGTTGTTCAGCGGCATACAGGTCAATCTCTCCAGTAGCGAAGCTGAAGGTTACTTCCTGAACATCAGTGCGCCTGCGCCTTGCTGGTTCATCATGTGGCGCATCGAAGAATGCGATGGCGTTGAACTGGCGGTTCCGAAGTCGGTAACGCTTTCCTATAATGAAGCAGCACGCCTGATGGATGGTGGCGAGCGTGTCGATACGCTGCCCGCGTCGCCGGAAGTGATAGAGCTCCTGACGAGTTTTACCGGCGAGTATTACCATCCAGAACCGAAACGCAAACACAAAAAACCTTCGTTTGAGGGTGGTGAGGGCGTAGACAAGATGGCGCGTGCGGAAGGTGACGCAAATGGCCGCTGAAGAATTTTTTGCGCGTTGGGCGAAGAAGAACGCCGAGTCCGCCAAGGCGAGCGAAAGCTTGCCGGATACCGATGCTGGCGCGCTTGTGCCGGAGAGCGCAGCGTCGCCAGATGCCGCACAGGAACCGCAAACGCTGCCGACCATGGATGACGTCGCCAAGCTCACGCACGACTCGGATTACTCTGGCTTCATGGCGCAGGGCGTAGACGAATCGGTCAAGCGTTCAGCCATGAAGAAACTATTCACCGATCCGCATTTCAACATCATGGATGGGCTGGATGTCTACATCGAAGACTTCAATAAATTTGAGCCGATGACGCCAGCCTTTATCGCGGGTCTGAGTCACGCAAAGGGTTTGATGGATCCATTGGCGCAATTGAAGTCGCCGTTGATGAAGTTACTGGATATGCCGCAGGATGAGGCCAAGGCTGAAACTGAGCAGCCCGTTGCCGAAGCCATCGAACAGACAGATGTTCAGAACGCAGCAGATGAAGAAGTGCAAGACCAGTCGTCCGAAGAGGCGGCTGAAAGCAGCGATACAAAAATAAAGACAACAAATACAAACAGGGAGCCCAACGTGTCTTCGCACGTTGATGAAACTTAAATCGTAGTCCCAGCCAGCATAGAAGCCAGCCAATGACCACAGAATTCAAAGTATGTAACTGCAATCGCACGATGCCGCTGGATGCACAGGCGGGTGCGCAGATGGCGCAAGCACTCGGTGCCGATGCGCCGTTGACCATGCATAGCGAGTTATGCAGGCGTGAAGTGACCTCTTATATGCAGGCACTCGACGGCGTTGATGATGTCGTGGTTGCCTGTACCCAGGAACGCAGTCTGTTTGGTGAAATCGCGCAGCAAAAAAATTCCGTCGCACCACTACGATTCGTCAACATCCGCGAGACTGGCGGCTGGGGCGCACAAGCTAAAAATTCTGTGCCTAAAATGGCGGCCTTGCTGGCCGCTGCAGCGTTGCCAGATCCTGACCCGGTTCCGACCGTGGACTATCAATCCGGCGGTCACGCATTGCTGATCGGCCCGGCAGATCGCGTCTTGCCATGGGCGACGCGCCTGGGTGAGCAACTGGATGTCAGCGTATTGTTGACCGCCAGCGAGACGGGGGAAATGCTGCAAGAGCATAGCTTCCCGGTTTTCTCCGGCAATCGTATTGCGATCAATGGCTGGCTCGGTGCATTCACGGTGCAATGGCAGCAGGCCAATCCTATCGACCTGGAAGCGTGCACCCGCTGCAATGCCTGCGTCGATGTCTGTCCGGAAAACGCGATCGACCTGACTTACCAAATCGATCTGAGCAAATGCAAATCACATCGCGATTGCGTCAAGGCTTGCGGCACCATAGGCGCGATAGATTTCTCGCGTAGCGCGGCGCAACGCAGTGCGGAATTTGATTTGATTTTTGATCTGTCGGACACGCCGGTCCTGACCCTGCATCAGCCACCGCAAGGTTATTTCGCGCCGGGTAGCGACACGCAACAGCAGATGACGGATTCCTTGCGCATCACGCAAATGGTCGGTGAATTCAGCAAGCCTAAATTCTTCCTCTACAAAGAGAAATTATGTGCGCATGGTCGTAACGGTAAGGTCGGCTGTACTGCGTGTATCGATGTGTGCTCGGCGGAAGCGGTCAGCCATAACGGCGACCAGATTAAGGTCACGCCTAATCTGTGTGTTGGTTGCGGAGCGTGTACAACGGTATGTCCATCCGGGGCGCTGGCGTATGCCTATCCGCGCATTGCCGACACCGGCACCAGGCTGAAGACTATGCTGACGACGTATGTCAAGGCCGGTGGTACGCAACCTGCATTGCTGATCCATAACCAAGAGCAGGGCGCCGGGCTGGTTAATCAGTTGGGGCGTCTCGCCAAAGCGAATGGCAAGCTCAAGGGTTTGCCGGCCAATGTGATTCCGCTCGAGCTGCATCACATCGCTTCAGTCGGCATCGATTTCTGGCTGACGGCGGTTGCTTACGGCACTACTCATATCTCCATCCTTGTGACGCAGCAGGATGCACCGCAATACGTCGCGGCATTGAATGCGCAGATAGACATCGCGCAAACCATATTGAGCGGTCTCGGTTATACCGGTGTGCACCTGTCGCTGATACAGGCGCATACGCCAGCGCAGCTGGATACCGGCCTGTCCACCATGCAGGCGGCACAAGTGCCACAACAGCGTGCCTTGTTCAATATCGCTGCGGATAAGCGCAGCGCGCTGGAACTGGCGATCGATCATCTGAAAAAACATGCGCCGCAGCAGGTTGAGCAAATCGCTCTGCCAGCTGGTGCACCTTTTGGTCTGGTGACCGTCAATAAGCAAAGCTGCACTTTGTGCATGTCTTGTGTCGGTGCTTGTCCGGAATCTGCGCTGACCGATAACGCCAATCTGCCGCAGCTGCGCTTCATAGAAAAGAATTGCGTGCAATGCGGCCTGTGTGAAAAAACCTGTCCGGAAAATGCGATCAGCCTGACGCCGCGCCTGTCGTTGACGGAGGCGGTGAAGCAGCCGGTCGTATTGAATGAGGCGCAACCTTTCCACTGCATCAGTTGCAACAAGCCTTTTGGTACGGCGCAGATGATAGAAAACATGGTCAGCAAGCTGTCTTTGCACGGCGCGTTTGCAGGCAACGTAGACCGACTCAAGATGTGTCCTGATTGCCGTGTGGTTGACATGATGGCGAACAAGCACGAAGCGGTCATCACCGATTTGAAGAGACGGTGAGTGCGATGACCCGTCATTCTTTTGAACAATTCATTTACCCAGGAATGCCATGACGACTGCCCAGGCTATCAAATTCGAATCCCAGGATCAGGGCGAAGAAACCGCGCGTGCCGATATCTACGGCTTGCTGGCGACGCTCTTGTATGCGCCGCCATCGCAGACTTTGCTGGATACGATAGCTGCCGCGCCAGTGCAGGGCGATAGCGGGCTGGAGCTGACATGGGCTGAGCTGGTTGCAGTCTGCAAAAGCGCGCAGCAGGAAGCAGTGCGTGAAGAGTACGAACAACTGTTTATCGGCGTCGGCAAGCCAGAAGTGATGCTGTATGGCTCCTACTACCTGTCCGGCTTCTTAATGGAAAAACCGCTGGCGGAGCTGCGTACCGATCTGATGCAACTGGGTTTGCAGCGCTCGGATGATGTGGTCGAAAGCGAAGATCATCTGGCGACCTTGTGCGAAGTCATGCGCTATCTGATTGCATCCGATGACGTGGTGAATGCCAACCTGATCACGCAAAAGAAATTTTTCAGCGACCACATGCAAGCCTGGGTTGTTGAATGTTGCAATGCAATAGAGGCTAGCCCTAATGCGCGCTTTTATAAGCCAGTAGCGCGTCTGGCGCGGCAATTCTTTGAAGTGGAAATGCAGGCTTTTGATATGAGCCTGGATTGACGCGCGTAAAGATTCTGAATAACAGGCTTTAACGGAAATTTAATTTCCATTTCCATTGTTTTATGGATGCAAGTTGCCAAAATGTATGCTAAGTTCTTATTCAGTTGTTATAGGAATTAAAAAGCATATTACGTCCTGACTCAATTTACAGGAGACGATCATGTCTGAGCAGTCCAAAACTCCCCGCCGTAATTTCCTCGCAGGTATAGGTGTGGTGGCCGCTGGTGGCGTTGCCGCCAAATTGGCTCCCGAGTCAGTCACCACTGCAGTTTCCAATGTATTTACTACACAAGATCCTGATGGCAAGAGCTATCGGCTGACTGAACACGTCAAAAAATACTACCGCAGCACCACAATTTAAATACGGGGTGACAACATGCTGTTAACTCGCAAAAGCAACGCTGTAGAGCGTTCGTCTGCACGTTTCTCATCCAGCCTGGCCGACAGTTTGTCGCGTGCGCTGCCGACCATGGATAGACGTGGTTTCCTCAAACGTTCGGGTATCGGTATCGGCGCAGGTATCGCTGCCGCGCAACTGGGCCTGATCCAGAAAGCCAAGGCGGCTGATGGTGCCAAAGGTGGCGATGGCAAGAAGATAGAAGTCAAACGCACTGTTTGTACCCATTGCTCGGTGGGCTGTGCCTCCGATGCGATCGTGGAAAACGGTGTGTGGGTGCGCCAGGAGCCAGTGTTCGATTCGCCTATCAACCTCGGCGCGCACTGCGCGAAAGGTGCGGCGCTGCGTGAACATGGCCACGGTGAATACCGTTTGAAGTATCCGATGAAGCTGGTCAACGGCAAGTACCAGCGCATGAGCTGGGACCAGGCATTGAATGAAATCTCGGCCAAGATGCTGGAGATCCGCAAAGCCAGCGGCCCGGATTCGGTTTACTTCGTAGGCTCGTCCAAGCACAACAACGAACAGGCTGCGCTGATGCGCAAATTCGTTTCCTTCTTCGGCACCAATAATACCGATCACCAGGCGCGTATCTGTCACTCGACCACGGTTGCTGGCGTTGCCAACACCTGGGGTTATGGCGCGATGACGAACAGCTATAACGACATGCAGAACTCCAAGGCTGCGTTATACATCGGTTCCAACGCTGCCGAAGCGCATCCGGTATCCATGCTGCACATGCTGCATGCGAAAGAAACCGGTACCAAGATGATCGTCGTCGATCCGCGCTACACACGTACTGCGGCCAAAGCAGACCAATACATCCGTATCCGTTCCGGCTCCGACATCCCATTCCTGTGGGGCGTGCTGTATCACATCTTCAAAAACGGCTGGGAAGACAAGAAGTACATCAATGACCGCGTCTACGGTATGGACAAGGCCAGGGAAGAAGTCATGAAATGGACGCCGGAAAAAGTCGAAGAGGCTTGCGGCGTACCTGAAGCGGAAGTGTATAAAGCCGCTGAAACCATGGCCATGAATCGTCCTTCGACCATCGTCTGGTGTATGGGGCAGACCCAGCACAGTATCGGTAATGCGATGGTGCGCGCCTCCTGCATCCTGCAACTGGCTTTGGGCAACGTCGGCAAATCCGGCGGCGGCACCAACATCTTCCGCGGCCACGATAACGTGCAAGGCGCGACCGACGTCGGTCCTAATCCTGATTCGCTGCCGGGCTACTACGGCCTGGCAACCGGCTCGTGGAAGCACTGGTGTGCAGTGTGGGGCGTCGATTACGAATGGGTCAAGAAACAATACGTCTCGCAAGAGATGATGGAAAAATCCGGCACCACCGTATCGCGCTGGGTCGATGCCGTACTCGAAAAGAGTGAGAACCTGGATCAGGACAATAGCGTGAAAGCAATGCTGTTCTGGGGCCATGCTCCTAACTCGCAAACGCGTGGCCTGGACATGAAAAAGGCATTCGACAAACTCGACCTGCTGGTCGTGATCGATCCTTATCCGTCGGCGACCGCTGCAATGGCGGCGATGAAAGTCGATGGCCAGGAATTGAATCCGAATCGTGCTGTGTACCTGCTGCCCGCGGCGACGCAGTTTGAAACATCAGGTTCGGTGACTGCATCCAACCGTTCTATCCAGTGGCGCGAAAAAGTGATCGAGCCGCTGTTTGAATCGCGTACCGATCACATGATCATGTATCAGCTGGCGGAAAAACTCGGCTTCGGCAAAGAGCTGGTCGCCAAGATCAAACTGGTACCTGGCAAGGGCGGCATGATGGAGCCGGAACCGGAAGCCATGCTGGAAGAAATCAATCGCGGCACCTGGACCATCGGCTACACCGGTCAATCACCGACGCGCCTGAAAGCGCACATGCGCAATATGCATCTGTTTGATGTGAAGACCTTGCGCTGCAAATCAGGCAAGGATGCGGCGACCGGCTACGACATGTCGGGCGATTATTTCGGCTTGCCATGGCCATGCTACGGCACACCGGAGCTCAAACATCCGGGTTCGCCGAACCTGTACGACACCTCGAAGGCAATGATGGATGGCGGCGGTAACTTCCGTGCCAACTTCGGCGTCGAGCGTGACGGCGTCAGCCTGCTGGCGGAAGACGGTTCGCATTCGCTGGGTGCTGACATTACGACGGGCTATCCGGAGTTCGATCACATTCTGCTGAAGAAACTCGGCTGGTGGGACGATCTGACCGAAGCAGAGAAAAAAGCGGCGGAAGGCAAGAACTGGAAAACCGATCTGTCCGGCGGTATCCAGCGTGTCACGATGAAAGTGCACGGCGTGCATCCATGGGGTAACGCCAAGGCGCGTGCCGTGGTCTGGAACTTCCCGGATCCGGTGCCTCTGCATCGCGAACCTATCTATGGCACACGTCCTGATCTGGTTGCGAAGTATCCGACGCATGACGACAAGAAAGCATTCTGGCGCATGCCGACCCTGTACAAAACGCTGCAGGACAAAAACGTCGAGGCCAAGCTGTACGAGAAATTCCCGATCATCCTCACTTCGGGACGTCTGGTTGAGTACGAGGGTGGTGGTGAAGAAACCCGTTCGAATCCTTGGCTGGCCGAGCTGCAGCAAGAGAACTTCGTCGAGATCAATCCTAAGGCAGCGGAGGCCAGGGGCATACGCAATAACGAGTATGTCATTGTCTCCACACCGACTGGTGCGCGCATCAAGGTCAAGGCTTTGGTGACGGTGCGGGTGGCAGAAGACACAGCCTTTATTCCGTTCCACTTCTCCGGCTGGTGGCAGGGCAAGGACATGCTCGATTCCTATCCGGAAGGAGCGCATCCTATCGTGCGTGGTGAAGCGGTGAATACGGCGACCACCTATGGTTATGACTCGGTGACCATGATGCAGGAAACCAAGACCACCATTTGTAATATTGAAAAAGCGACTGCATAGCCGCGCTATCTGGCAATAACGGTGAAATAAAAAACTGACAGATAACCAGGCTAAGGAGAAATCAAAATGGCACGAATGAAATTCATCTGTGATGCAGAGCGCTGTATCGAATGCAATGGCTGCGTAACGGCCTGCAAAAATGAAAACGAAGTCCCTTGGGGCGTGAATCGCCGTCGCGTGGTCACCATCAACGACGGTGTGATCGGCCAGGAAAAATCGATCTCGGTGGCCTGTATGCACTGCTCGGATGCACCTTGCATGGCGGTGTGCCCGGTCGACTGCTTCTACCGCACCGAAGAAGGTGTGGTGCTGCACGATAAGGACATCTGCATCGGTTGCGGTTACTGCTCGTACGCCTGTCCGTTTGGCGCACCGCAATTCCCATCCAACGGTACCTTCGGCCTGCGCGGAAAAATGGATAAGTGCACCTTCTGCGCCGGTGGCCCGGAAGAGAACGGTTCCAAAGCCGAGTTTGAAAAATATGGCCGTAATCGCCTGGCAGAAGGCAAATTGCCAGCCTGCGCAGAGATGTGCTCGACCAAAGCTTTGCTGGGTGGCGATGGTGATGTGATTGCCGATATCCTGCGCACGCGCGTACTGCGACGTGGCAAGGGCAGCGAGGTCTGGGGTTGGGGTACCGCCTACGGCAAATCGCATAACCCTGATGCCAAAGCACCGAACGGAGGCAAATCATGATGCGTACCTTATTGCTCTCAGTGATGGCGCTGGCCTTGTTCGGTTGTGGCGAGAAGGTGCAGTCGCAGGCGAATGCACGCGACGCTGGTGACGCTGCACCGTGGACCGGCGCGAAGAATGATCCCTACGTGATCAAAGGCTGGACCGCCGGGAATAAAACCGAGTGGGAAACGCAAATCCGTAATCGTGCGCAAACGCAGAACGAGTACGTGAAAGTCAACTAATGCAGCCGCGAGGGGATTTATCATGAAAACATGGTTTGCCAAACTCGCCGCCGGACTGACGCTGCTGGCAGCGACTTCCGGCCTGGCGCTGGCCCAGGCGGGTGACCCTGCTGCGGCCAAGCCTGCGGCACCACCTGCCGTGCAAAGTATGTCGAATATTGAGTCTGACGATATTCTTTACATGAAGCAGAACCAGGCTGAACGTACACAGGTGCAACCAGGTAACCTGGCACCGGTCTATCGTCAGGTGAAGGAGGGTGGTGAGCATTACTCCAGCTTGCCGGCACTGGAAGCCGGTGTGCTGATCCAGCCTAAGGCGCAGTTCCCGGGGCAGGCACGTGCGACCACCGCAGGTGAAGCCTGGCGTCTGTATCGCAACGGCCCGCTGACCACTTATGGTGGCTGGCTGATTATCGTGGCGGTACTCGGCATCACCGCGTTTTACTTTGCCGTCGGCACCATCAAACTGAAAAGTGGCCGTACCGGTCGCCTGATCGAACGCTTTACTTCACTTGAACGCATCACCCACTGGACGGTGGCGATCAGTTTCCTGACGCTGGCTTTCACCGGCTTGCTGATGTTGTTCGGCAAGTACATCGTCTTGCCAGTGTTTGGCCATACGGTCTTTGGCTGGCTCGCTTACGCCTGTAAAAACATACACAACTTTGTCGGTCCGGTTTTCACGGTTTCGATCATCGTGATGTTTGCGATCTTCGTGAAAGATAACTTCCCGGGCAAAGGCGATCTGCAATGGCTGAAAAACCTTGGTGGTGCACGCGGTCACGCCAGTGCAGGGCGCTTTAACGCAGGTGAAAAACTCTGGTTCTGGGGCGGCATGGTCTTCCTCGGCCTGATTGTGAGCGCTTCCGGTTTCGTGCTCGATATGCTGGTTCCGGGCATCCTGTACACCCGTGGCAATATGCAGATAGCGCATGTCATCCACCTGGTGGCAGCAGTGCTGGTCTTCAGCGCTTCGCTGGCGCACATCTACATCGGTACGCTGGGCATGGAAGGCGCCTATAAAGCGATGAAGACCGGCTACGTCGATGATGCATGGGCCAAAGAACATCATGACCTCTGGTACGCCGATATCGAAAGCGGCAAGATCCCTCGCGTGCGCACACCCGAAGAAACAGAAAAAGCAGGCACACCGATCAAGGCTGTTTAAGGAGATATGCAGATGAAAAAAATACTGATCGCATTGCTCGGCACCATGGTCATGGCCAGTGCCAGCGCCAAATTGCCGCCGCTGAGTGATGAAGCCAAGGCAAAAGCTGCGGAAGCCAAAAACAAGGCTGGCTGGTCGGATAAGGTTGCTGCCTATCAATTGTGTGAATCACAAAACAAAGTGGCAGCGCAATACTTCAAACGTACTGGCAAGGCCAAGCCGGATATAGTGGTACCGCCATGCACCAATCCCGGACCTTATGTCGCACTGCAAGTCGCCACCTCCACAGTCGGTGTGGCCGATTCCAAGCCGGTACCTGCTGCTGGCGCCAAGAAGTAAGTCCGCTCTCTGTCTTCCTGCCGCATACGCCCGCCCGGGCGTATGCGCGTTATCTGCTGAAAACAGCCTGATCGCGCGCATACCGTTATAATCCCACCTGCAACACTGAATACCGGCTAGTCGAGCCGACTATTTGCTATTTCATACCTTAGCGCATCATGTTTTGCATGATCCCGATAATGGAACAGCGGCGTTTTGCCCTGTCCAAGATGAGTTACCGCCATGTCGTATCGCCCCGAATTTTCCAGTACACCGGTCAAGTTGACGTATGAAGTCAATGCGATCGATGAAACCGCGCGGACAGCACCGCTGGCGATTCCGGCCGAGCGTCCGTTGACGGTGTACGTGGATCAGCGCGAGCTGGTGACGCTGATGACGCTGGGTGCGGCACCGGAAGCATTGACGCTGGGCTATCTGCGCAACCAGCGGCTGGTGCAGTCGATAGAAGAAATCGTGTCTGTACATGTGGACTGGAACCAGCATGCGGTCTATGTCACCACGCGTGACGGTATCGCCAATATTGAGGAACGCACGGCCAAACGGGTGGTGACTACCGGTTGCGGCCAGGGCACGATGTTTGGCGGTCTGATGGATGAAATCGACAGCATCGTGTTGCCGGCAGATGCAAGACTCAAGCAATCGACCTTATGTAAAATCGTCAACACCATACGGACGCAGGATTCGGTCTATGCCAAAGCGGGCTCGGTACACGGCTGCGGTTTGTTTACGGCTGAAGGCGAGCTGGAATACTTCATCGAAGATGTAGGCCGTCATAATGCGGTCGATTCGATCGCCGGCATCATGTGGCTGGAAAATATCAGCGGTGCCGACAAGGTGTTCTATACCACCGGTCGCCTGACTTCAGAGATGGTGATCAAGGGCGCGCAGATGGGCATGCCGTTTTTGATTTCGCGTTCCGGTACGACACAGATGGGTCATCTGGTCGCAGAAAAAGTGAACATGACTTTGCTGGCGCGCTGCACCGGCAAGCACTTCCTGCTGGTCACCGGCAAGGAACGCATGATCTACGAGCCGCAGTTGCTGGATAGCTCGCTGCGCGTCGCCTGATTCCATTTCCAGTACGTCCGGGCTGCATTATTTCGGTGCACGCCTGTGGCTGGGTTAGAATTGCGGCTACAAAAATGAATTAGCGACGCTGCAGTCGCATCTGCTCTTCTTATCTTCTTATGTCCCTTATAGACGCTACCCAGGCTGCCTTTGGCTTGCTCTTTTCGGGCGATGCTGTGCTGTGGCGCATCATCTGGATCTCGCTCAAGACTTCCATCATCGGCCTGCTGATTGCCACGCCGATCGCCGTGCTGATTGGTTACCTGATTGCGACCCGTGAATTCATCGGTCGTCGCATCGTGATCTGGATCGCGCAGGCGGCCTTGTCCCTGCCTACCGTATTGATCGGCCTCTTGCTGTACCTGATGCTGTCGCGTCAGGGGCCTATGGGTTCGCTTCAATGGTTGTTTACCCAGTCCAGCATCATCCTCGGCCAGGTACTCATCGTGTTACCGGTCTTGATCGCCTTTACCTTGTCGGCAGTGCAGGCAGCTGACCCGCGTCTGGCAGAAACCGCGATCGTGCATGGTGCATCGAACTGGCGCGTGATGCTGACGGTGCTGCATGAAGTTCGTTTCGGCGTGATGGCAGCTGTTATCAATGGTTTCGGCCGTGTCATTTCGGAAGTCGGTTGCGCGATGATGGTGGGCGGGAATATCGCCGGTGAAACGCGCACGATTACGACTGCGATCGCGCTGGAAACCAGCAAAGGTGAATTTGCGCAGGGTATCGCACTCGGCATCGTCCTGATCGCTTTCGCCTTGCTGATCAATGCCGCGATGATGTTGTTGCAGGGCGATACGCGACCAGCGAGGAATATGTAATGGAAGCACTCTTATCTATCCAGCGTTTGCAAAAGAGCTTTCATCAGCGTCGCCTGCTTGATATTCAAGACTTGTCGATAGCGCAGGCTCAAGCGTATGTGCTGACTGGTTCCAACGGCTCGGGCAAGAGCACGCTGATGCGCATACTGGCCGGGCTGGAATCGGCGGATACGGCTGAAGTGAAGTTCCAGGGCGAGACCGTCCAGTTGGCACCGTATCCGCGCATGATGCGTGATGCGATTGTGTATGTGCACCAGCATCCGGTCATGTTTTCCACTAGCGTCGAAGAAAATATCGCCTACGGTTTAACCGTACGCGGCGTGGCGAAAAACATCATCGCAGAGAAAGTGGAAGAAGCGATTGCATGGGCAGGCATAGCGCACTTGCGTGCCAGCATACCGAACTTCCTTTCCGGTGGTGAGAAGCAGCGTGTAGCGCTGGCACGTGCGCGCGTGCTGTCGCCTAAGTTGTTGCTGCTGGATGAGCCGACCGCCAACCTGGATGGTGCGGCGCGTGAACAAGTCATTGCCTTGATTCCGACCCTGCTCAATGAAGGTGGCAGCGTCATCATGGCTTGCCATGACCGGGATTTGATCGCCTTGCCGGGTGTGCAGCGCCTGAAAATCAGAGATGGTAAGTTGGAAGTCCGAGCGGCGAACTTGTAAAGTAGGTCATTGGCATTCACCTCTTTCATTGAGCTGATATTGGTTTTTCGTGTTCAATCTCTGAATGAAAAGTCAGGATATGGTATTTATAAAATGTCTAAGCCTGGTGGGGCCTATCCAGCGATTTATGCGGAAATCATAATCTCGGCCTTGTTCTATTTTTCGCTGTAGCTGTTTTTTATCCCATAAAAACGAGATGGTTCGGCATTCACTTCTATGCCAGCATAGCCTGTTGATTTGCATCGAAAACTGACCCACTTAGCCGCATAATTTGCATCCAAAACTGACCCACGTTTAGAACACAATCCTACTTACCAAAGTGAGTGGGAGATTGGAGTGATCGACGTGGCATTACTTGGAATTATTCGACGCTGGCACCTTCGTGACCACGTGTCTTTAAGGGAGATATCCAAACGATTGGGGATATCTCGAAACACCGTTCGGCGCTATCTACGTGCTGAAACCATAGAGCCAGCCTACGCTGACCGACGTTCCTCGACATCCCTGGACAAATACGCGTTCAAACTTTCCGTCTGGTTAAAGACCGAGGCGACAAGGTCGCGCAAGCAACGACGGAGCTTGAAGCAGATGCACATTGACTTGTGTGCGTTGGGGTATGAAGGGTCGTACGACCGGGTCGCAGCCTTCGCTAGACAGTGGAAGGTGGATCAGTTAGAGAGGGTCAACTCTGCGAGCAAATCAACAGACAGCGATGCTTGATCGCCTCACTCATCACTGCCATATTATTGAAACAGGGAACGATAGCTATCGTTTCAAGAACAGTTCAACGCAAGTAGGCCAAAAGGAGAACACGACCGGATTATCAGCTACCTAGCCTCAAAATTAAATTAATTGGGTGGGTCAGATTTCGATGCAAAAACCGGGTCAGATTTCGGTGCAATTCAACAATGATGATGGGAGACGCTTATATTGAGGAAAATATCGTATCGGTTATGACGGCTTGAACTAGCCATTAGCTATATATTCTTACGGCAAATAAAGGCAGAACAGCGCACCACCTTGCGGCAGGTTATGCAAGCGGGTGCGTCCTTCTCTGTCCCCATTCTTATGGGCAGCGGCGATGGCAGAGCATAAGGCCATACCCATGCCAGTTGATTGCTTTTCTTCTTCGGTGCCGAGACCCGGCCCGTCATCCTGCACGGTAAACACGGTTTCCTCAGCCACGGTTTTGCAGCCGACCACGATAGTTGATTTGGCGAAGCGCAAGGCATTTTGTAATGCCGCATCCAGCGCCAGTCCCATCAGGTTCTCATCGAAAAAAGCTATCGGCGGCATGTCGTCGGTATCCAGCGTGATGCTGATCGCAGCTTTGCTGTGATTGCGCAACAAGCCTTTCAGGAAGTCTTCCGGATTGACCGCTTCTATACGTGGGTGCAAGCCTTGTTCCGACGCTTTGTATAAAGTGAGGAAGCCCACCATCTTGTCGCGCAAGTTCTGGCAGTGGTGGTGTGCTTCGGTGGCTTTGCCCTGATCCAGGTCTAGCGTCAGCGCGGAGAGTTCGCCTTCCAGTTCGCCCAGCGCATTCTTCAGGTCGTGCACGATGATGGCGGCCAGTTGCGGATCCATACTTATGCCTCCACGCTGGCTTTGACCAGGGTTTCACGCAGAAAGCGATACATCTTGGCGACGCGTTCGCTATTCGGCATCAGCACATCGAGCTGCGCCAGATAGGCGTTCACGCGTTCGACGTAGTTGCGATCCAGTCCTTTCTGGCTCATCCACAGCAAATGCAATTGCGCTGCGGCCAGCAGCACGCCGGTGTTTTCGGGTGTTGCGGTGAGTGCTTCTTCCAGCTTGGCCAGCGATTCATCGAATTGACCGGCACGCATTAATTGTGTTGCCTGCTCAACGATGAGTGCACCTTCGCTGATCGATTCTTCGACGACTTTTTCTATCAGTGCTTCATTGCCGGTATCTTGCAGCACGCGGCGAGCGAAGGCGACCAGGCGGGTGTTTTCATGATCAGCCTTGATGGCCTTGGCCACGATGCGTGCACCTTCTTCATCCAGCCCGACGCAAAATGCCGCTTTCGCCAGCGTCAATGTATGGATGTCGGCACGTATGCCATCGGCCAGTTCTTTGGCTGAAGCGAAAGCTGCTTGTGCCGAGTTCATATCACCAAGGCGAGCGAAGGCTTGTGCTGCTATCGTGGCTTGCCGTGCGGCGAAGTAGGGATCGTCCTGATGATCCTGCGCTGCTGCGCTGAGTACGGCGAGTGCATCCGCTGCTTCACCGATATCGACCTGCACCTGTGCCAGTGACAGCGCATCGGAAGCCTGGGCAGTGAGCGAGCCGCGCGTGTGCGTGAGTGCCTTGTTGAAGGCCTGCTTGGCCTGTTCCAGGTTGCCGACACGGTAGGCGGCATCGCCCATCAGGCGACTGCGTCGTGCGGAGGGGATGACTGCATAGGATTTATTGAAGGCGTCGAGCACTGCTTCTTCATTGCCCTGCGCTTCGGCGATCTGCGCCAGCAAATCATAGGCGCCGACGAATTGAACATTCGTTTCCAGTACTTCGTTGACCAGTTTCTTTGCCTGCTCCAGTTGACCCGCAGCCTGATCGCAGCGGGCAAGTCCCAGCCTGGCCCAGACCAGATCGTTGCGCAAAGTCAGCGCTTTGTTATAAGTCGCACGCGCCTGTTCGATATTGCCCAGTTCCAGCGCGGAGCTGCCCTTGATTTTAAGGATGTCGACTATCCACTTGGGTTCGGCCGCGAGTACGGTATCGCATTCGGCGATGGCACCTGCCAGGTCTTTCATTTGCAGGCGGTCGGTGATTGGTTTCAATGCCTGTTGGCGATCCAGCAGGCGTTCCAGGCGATCGGCGATTTTGCCACCGGTCAGTGGCTTCACCATATAAGCATCAGGCTGGAATTCGGCAGCGCTGGCTACGCTGTCGTAACTGCTTTCAGCCGTCACCATGAAGAACATGGCAGTCGGCGACAGCAGCTTTTGCGAGCGCAGGTACTCCAGTACTTGCTGACCGTTGGTTTCCTTGTTCAGGTTGTAGTCGCAGATGATGACGTCGTAGTTGGTATTGCGTATGCGTTTGATCGCATCATTCGGCGTAGCGGACTGGTCAACTTGCTCGATACCGAGTTGGCCGAGCTGGGTGCGGATGTTTTGTCGCATCGTCTGCATATCGTCGACGACGAGTGCGCGCAGCCTGGCAAGACGGGTATTGAGGATGGTGGCCATTGTGGGGCATGGAATTGGGATACCCCATCATACGGCTATGTGTGCGTGCTTGCCATTAAAAAATGTTTTCTATGCAAGTGTTTGCAACGCCCACACGGATTAAACCGGTAATGCTGCGCGATGCCGTGCTGCGGTTGCTGCCAGCGCGGAGTGTGCAATGGTGTAGGACGGCATTTCGAATACCGGCGAGCTCAGGGAACGGGCGACGCGTGGGCGCTGGATGACGGCTGGTACCGCCAGCGGCAGGACGATAGGTTTGCAGTGCACCGGGCCGCGACGCTTGATGATTTCTACCGACATGCGGCCATCAGTAGCAGCTTGGCACAGCATGCGCAAAGGAGCTGGCGAAGACTGGTTTTGTGCGTCCAGCGGACGGAATACGAAAGTCAGGCCATCGTTGGCCGCGGCCATCAGTTGCAGGCGACGCAGATGATCGGGACGGGCTTCCGGCAGCCAGCACAGCAGGGCGCCGAAATGTACGTTTTTGACTGCTTGTTCGACCGCCCAGATGCGGTCCATGGGCTTGTCGGCTTCGATCAGGATCAGGTGGTTTTTATCCAGGCCGAGGTCAGACAGGGCGGCGGAAATATGCGCCGGTGCCAGCAAAATCACGGTTTTGCCTTCTTGGGTCAGGCGCGTCAGGGTTGGAGCCAGCAGGCGCAGTTCGCCGATATCAGGTTGCGCCAGCAGCAATTCGATCAGTACCGAAGCAGGCCAGCCACCATTCGGCAATTCCAGGTCCAGCGCGCGATAAGCGGACGGCTGCGGGTGCGCACGAGCGGCTTGCGCGGCTTCTGCGGACCATGCGGATTCTGGGAAGGAAGCTGCTGGGAAAGTGAAATTGCTTGCGACTGCGGCCATAAAACCTCCAAATGCTGTTTGGGATAACGCACCCGATGAACAGGTGAGTTAGCAATATACTGTATAAACATACAGTATAAAAGGTTTTTTTATAAAAATTTGCTGACAGTCGTTTTATACGGCTTTCATGCTTTTCTGGCCTTGATCTATTACTTGCTGCCTTCCACCAGCGTCATTTTCCGGCGTAAACGCAGGGCTTCAGCCATATCCCCGGCTTGTTCTGCGCGCATGGCCTGTACTCCCAGCCAGGCCAGCAAAGGCCGTCGCCAGCCCTGTGCCGATGCGGTTTCTACCGCCGCGCTAATGACTGCGGGAGACGCGCGCTTGCCTTGCAAGAGGACGCCAGCGGCAACGAGGCGGGATAGCGGATCTTCGATGCTGAGCATGGCACTGGCAGCGGCATTGTCCGAGCTGGCTCCGGCTACCGCCCGGTGCTGGGCCGGGAGTTGCGCGATCTCTGAGGACTGGACTTTGCCAGCCAGGTAGTTGGCATAGGCGACTTCGGCGGCGGGTGCATCCAGGCGCAGTTTTTCAAATCCGGTGCAGTCATCCAGTACCAGACTCGCGACCTGGGCGGCGCAGCGTGTGAGCTCCACGCGTGCCAGCAAGTCTATGCGCCCGGTACGGGTGACTTCATTGCGGGCATACAGGAATTCCTGATCGGCGACGCGGGTATTGCCGGTGAGGTAGGCATTGCTGGCGCGCTCGGTCGCATCCTTGGCGTTGACTTGCCAGTCAGGGACAGGCTTGCCCGCGCATGCGGCTAACAGCAGGGTAGCGAATAGAACAGGGGCGAGACGGATAGTCTTCATGGCAGGTTCAACTCCGTATCGCGGGCAAATGGCCATTTGCGGTTGATTTCATTCACCAACTGTTCGACTTTGCGCAGGCTGCGGTCCACATCGGCGCGCAGTGAGCCGAGGTCGCCGCTGGCGGCTTTGGCATTGCCGCTGATGACTTGTGCGTCGGCCAGCACGGTGTCGATTTTCTTCAGACTGTTGCGCGCTTCGCCCAGCATGGCGTTGAGTTGGACGATGGTGGCCTGGCTATCGCCATCCTTGCCGAAGACTTGCTTGTCGGTTTTCACCAGCAAGCCGTCGACTTTGGCCAGTACATCGTTGGCGCGATCCAGTGTTTGCAGGATTTTTTGTGCATCTTTGTTGCTGCCTACCAGCGCACCCAAAGCGCCATGCTTGCCATTCAGTTTGTCGGTCAGGCCTTGCAGATTGGTCAGGCTGGCATTCAGCGCGGATTCGGCCGAGGTCAGGTTGTTGACGTTGTCGATTAATTGCTTGGCTGCAGATACCAGCAGTGGTATCTCTGCTGCGACGTCGCCGACCAGCAAGGTGCGCTCGGCACCGGCTTCCAGCGGCGGATCAGCGGGGACGCCGGTAAAGGCACGGATACGCGGGCTGCCGACGATGCCGCGCTCCATCGTGAAGATGCTGGAGTTACGCAACCAGTGCGCATCCTTTTTGGCGATTGCGACCAGGATGCGCGCCTTGCCATCCTTGCCCAGTTCGATGCGATTGATACGACCTATCGGGAAACCGGAGAAAGTCAGGTCCATGCCGACGCTGACGCCGTCCGAGTCATCCGCCAGCAATACCAGCTCCTGCGTAGCTTCGAATGCACCGCGTGCATACATCAGATAGGCGACCGAGCCCGCGATCAGGGCGACCAGGAAGATCAGCAGGATGGCGGCCTTGAATTCAAGGTTGTGCGGCACCACCGCGCGTAGTTGCGCGTTTGGTGAGGCTGGATTAGGTGTCTGTTCTGGTGGTACTTGCATGGCAATCAGGCGCAGCCTTTATCAGGGTTAGAAATAATTGCCCATCAGGGAAGCAATCTGAATCAAGAGGATAACGAAGAATAGCCTGACCATGGCAGCCAGTTCGCTGGCGGCCTTGAGACGGCTGGCGAGTGGTTCCCGCGGATTATCGTATAGCGATGAAGCCATGGGAATCAACGATACAGCAAGACTGAAGAATAAAGTCTTGAGCAGGAAAATCATCGAGACCGAGGGATTGAAGATTTGTCCGACCACGCGGGTGTAATCCGCCAGAGCCCATTGCGTGAAACCGTAGATCGACAGATAGGTCAGGATCAGCGCCAGTATGCAGCTGACAGCGGCCAGCATCCAGACCGAGAAGATACCGGCGATAGCCCGCGGGAAGAATTCAGCGCGTATCGGATCCACGCCTTGCTGGCGCATCGCCAGCAGGTCACCGCGCCTGCGCATTTCCGCCAGCTCCACGCCATCCGGTAAAGTACGGCGCAATGCGACGAAGAGGGCGGCGGTCAGCGGGATCAGTTCCAGCACTAGCATGCGCACCACCATATCCAGTGCGTATTTGGAGAGGCCGTAACTCAGCGCGGTAACCATCACGATGCGGATCAGGATCACGCTGATCAGTGATGACAGCAGTGAAAACCAAATTAGATTGGTCGTGGTGCCAAGCACCAGCTGGTGCGCAATCGCATAGCGATGCTCACGCTTATAAGTGGTGGGAGAGAAGGTCAGCGACAGCACAATGACGCCGAACAGCATTATGCGCCAGCCACCCAGCAGCCAGCTGAAGGCTGCGCCACCGGTACGTACTACGGATTGCGGGACGGGTACTTTTACGCTCATGCGAATATGGTAGCAGTGAATTGCCTGCATATCTTGATCTATAGTCATACACCAGCAGAAAGGATGCATAGTAGTCTTGTATCCGGCACGCAATGCCGTAAGCTTGCATCTTGTGATCCACAGACAAATAAACTTATATGGATTTCTTCAAGCCGGAACGTATCGCCCAGCTCAAAGCCATGTCACACGGCGGCAAGCCCTTTGTCTTTGATGATGGCGATATACGTACGCTGCAATTTGATGAACGGATAGTGCAGAGCGCGATGCGTTTGTCCGCGCCGGATGAGCTATTGATCCCTTACACGCAGGCGATGACGGGTTTCCTGCTGTTTAATCCTGTGCCTGCACATATCCTGCTGATAGGTCTCGGCGGTGGTTCACTGCTCAAGTACTGCTACCGGCATTTGCCAGCGACCCGGCTCACCGTTCTCGAGATAGACGCTGACGTGATCGCCTTGCGTGAGCAATTCATGATTCCTGCGGATGATGAACGACTGCAAGTCGTGCATGCGGATGCGCGCAGCTATTTGCGCCAGATGGCGGACGCAAGTGTGGATGTGATTTTGCTTGATGGCTTCGATGCTGAAGGTGCGGTAGCAGAATTGAATAGCCATGCTTTCTTCGATGACTGTCGTCGCGTGCTGCGCGATGGTGGTGTCTTGCTGATGAATATGGCCGACGATATGAACACGGCGACGCTCGCATTGACCGCTGGTCAGTCGCTGTTCACGCTGGGTCGCCTGTGGTGGCTAAAGACGGTGGACGGCAATAGTCACCTGGCTGTGATGTTGAAAGTGGCTGACACGGTGCCAGATGCAGATTTGCGCGACACCATGATGCGTATGTGCCGACAATTTTCGCTGGAACTGATTTATCCGCGCCACCTGTTGTGAGGAATGCGCGCAAAAAAATCGGCATTTGAAAATAATGCCGGTAATTTTTACAAAGCTACACGCTTCAGCATTCGAGATTGATTAAAGCGAGCCCGCTTTCCGGATCAAAGCTGCGTTTCAGATAGCCAGGTGCTTCGGTCAATACTACTTCGAGTGTGGGACGCACATAGGCTTCCAGCAAATGTCCGCCGTGTGCGCTGCCATCACGTTTGCCGACGACCACATGCGCATGTATCTTCGCCTCGCCATCCTGCAGTGCGATATCACCTATCAGTGACAGCACTTCAACCTGCTCATTGACAGGGATTTTTTCATAGTCCTTCTGGCTCCAGTCGAAATAGCCCAGAGTCGCGCTGCTAAACGCTCCTATCGCCGTGAAGCGGCTGGCATTCAGATTATTTTCCCGGGCGAAGCGCTGGATTTGTGACACGACTTCTTCACCGGTTTCGAGTATTAGTACATAAGTCTTTTCCGGGGCGTCGTTAATGATTTTGCTTTGCATGTTAAGCTAACCTCACATTGTTTTTGATCCTGTTTGTCAACAGCTGTACAGTTTCAGTTCCCTCGCACCAGCAAGCTGCAATTTGAGACGTCTCTTCGGCACCTGCCTGTCATCTGCTTAGTGCACATCTCTGAAATAGTTGGGAACTCTTGTTTGTTCTACATCTCCAACTGAGCAAAATACGGACCACCATGTCAATCTAAAAACCGCCTTAGCGGGGAGGAAGAAATATGGTCAGTACTACCTGCACGCATGCTCGTACCTTATGCGGGACGCACGTTATCCCTACGCAGCGTTTCATCTGTAAACAGCCTGGTTGGTACCAGGTCAAGTCTCTAAATATCAGCCCGAGTTTTTCCTGCAAGCAAAGCGAGGTTCGCTTTGCTTAAAAAACTGCTCAAACGGGATCTGAATTTTTCTTTTTCTGATGATGCGACTGCACCATCCGACGAACCTGTACGTGTGGAAATATTCAGTGCAGAAAGACTGGAAGCACACGCCGCACATCTTGCCGCCATACAAAAGATAGGGTCTGCATCTGGTGCCGCCAGTCTGGTAGCGGCAGCACGTGAAAACGGCAAGATACTGACTGCTGCCCATGCCGCGATCGAACGCGCAACCGCAGAGCGCCGTGCGATCACATCGGCGGCGGAATGGCTGCTCGATAACCTGCACGTCATCGATGAAAACGTCGCCAGCGTGGTCGAAGGCTTGCCGCGGCGTCTGTATCGCGGCTTGCCCAAGCTGGTGGGTGGCGATCATGCCGGACAGGTACGCATCTATGCGCTGTGCTGGGAGTTCGCCGCACATACCGACAATCATTTCGATCCAGAGATCTTCCTGCGCTTCGTGCGCTCATATCAATCCGTGCAACGTTTGACGATGGCAGAGCTGTGGAGTCTGCCGGTGGTGATGCGTGCAGTGCTGCTCGAACATTTGCGTCGCGTCGCGGTGCGCGTCGTGAAGGCCCAGGCGGCACGTGAAGCTGCGGATGATTTTGCGAATGACCTGATCGTCATCGCACAAAAAATGCCGGAGAACGAACAACCCGGCATCGTCCTGCCACCCGGGCGTTTGCTGCAACCATTTGTGGTGCAACTGGTACAGCGCCTGCGCTACCAGCAGCCGGGTTTCACTCCCTTGCTGGATGCATTAGGTGCGCGCCTGCTGGATCAGGGGCCGACCATCGATGACATCGTCCTGCGTGAACATACGACACAGGTGGCATCGAACCAGACCATACGCAACATCATCACCAGCATGCGCACGATAGCGGCCTATGACTGGCGTGTCTTCTTTGAATCCGTCAGCCTGGTCGAACAGAAGCTGCTGACCCTGGCCAATTATGCCGAGCTGGATTTCCTGACGCGTGATCGCTATCGCAAGATCATTCAGCACATCGCACTGAACGCTCGATATTCGGAGCAGCAAATTGCCGACGCGCTGGTGCGCAAAATAGAATCGCATCGCAGCCAGATGTCGCCAGAGGACATCGTGGCAGACGAACGCGCGCTCGACCCTGGTTACTACCTGCTGGGACGTGGTCGCAGCGATCTTGAAGCAGAGCTGGGTTACCAGCCGCACCTGACACAAAAATTGCGCCGCCATTACATCGCGCATGCCAGCCTGTATTACCCGCTGACCATACTCTCGATGGCAGTGCTGATACTGGCGTTTCCATTGTGGACCACCTATGGCAAGGAGGTATCGTCCATATGGCTGACGCTGCTGGTCATTGCCGGTCTGTTTCCTGCTGTCGACATCGCCGTGACTTTCATCAACAAAGTCTTGATGCGGCTGTTCTGGCCGCGTCATTTGCCACGTGTTGAGCTAGCCGATATCACGGACAAAATGCGCACCTTTGTGGCGGTGCCTATCATGCTCACCAGTGAAGAAGGGCTGGAAGAAGAGATACAGCAACTGGAAACGCATTACCTGTCGAATCCGGACGGCGAAGTGTATTTCACCTTGCTATCCGACTGGGCCGATGCGAAGCAGGAACACATGCCGCAGGATCTTCCTTTGCTGGAGAAAGCGCGACGTTGCATCGCGGAGCTGAATACGCGTTATGGCCCGAGCAAAAGCGGGCAGACACGTTTCTACATCCTGCATCGCCGCCGCTTGTGGAATGAGAGCGAAGGCAAGTGGATGGGCTGGGAACGCAAGCGCGGCAAGTTGCACGAGTTCAATCGCTTGCTGCGTGACGCGCAAGACAGCTCCTTCCTGCTCGACGACATCCCGGTGCCGCGCAATGTGCGCTATGTGGTGACGCTGGATGCTGACACCCGCTTACCGATAGGTGCGTTACGTGCGCTGGTGGGTGTCGCCGTGCATCCTTTGAACCAGCCGCGACATGATCCTGACACCATGCAGGTGATTGAGGGCTACGGCATCCTGCAGCCGCGTATCACGCCGACCTTGCCTATGCAGCAGGAACGTACCTTGTACCGTCGTTTCTTCTCGGCGCGTGGCGGGGTGGACCCCTACGGCGGGGCGGTATCGGACGTGTACCAGGATGTATTCGGCTGGGGCAGTTATTCCGGCAAGGGGCTGTACGACGTCGATGCCTTCGAGCGTGCCTTGTCCGGCAAGGTGCCGGAAAACACCATGCTCAGTCATGATTTGTTTGAAGGTGCGCTGGCCCGTTGCGCGCTGGTGAATGACGTCGAGCTGTTTGAAGATTTCCCGTCGCATGTGGAAGAGGCGGCCGCACGCCAGCATCGATGGACGCGTGGTGACTGGCAGTTGTTGCCGTGGTTGCTGCATACCGGACGCGTCTCTATGTCGACCATAGACAGGCTCAAGATCGCCGATAACATGCGGCGTTCGCTGACTGCACCGGCCATCCTGTTGACCCTGCTTGCCAGTTTCTTCCTGACCGGTGCTCCGGCCTGGCCGTGGCTGTTGCTGGCCATAGTCGGTCTGGCGCCGCCTGCGGTATTCCGCTTTTTCTCCGACTTGCTGCCGCATCGCGATGACCTCAGCTTTAAAGCACACTGGCGACGCGGGCTGGCAGTACTGCCGGATACCATCGCGGTAGTCTGTATCTCGCTCGCGATGCTGGCGCAGTATTCGTGGCTGATGCTGGATGCGATAGTGCGCACGCTGGTGCGTCTGGTCTTTACACGGAAGAAATTGCTGGAGTGGATTACTTCGGCGCAGGTACGGCGTGCGAAGAAATATTCATACAGCAGCTTCTTCTGGCGCGGCCGCATGGGCATGGTCATTGCGGTAGCGATCATCGTTGCACTTGCCGTGTTTGATCCGGCCGGTTTGTGGCTGGGCTTGCCGTTCTGCCTGCTATGGCTGGCTGGTCCATTGATCGCGCGTGCTATCAGTTTGCCGCCGGTCGATACCAATGTCGAAGAACTGGATGTGGCAGAAGAGACAGAATTGCGTCTGGTGGCGCGTCGCACATGGCGTTTCTTCACGACCTTTGTGGTCGCGCAGGATAACTTCCTGCCGCCGGATAATTTCCAGGAAGACCCACAGCCGGTGATCGCGCATCGCACCTCGCCTACCAACTTCGGTTTGTATCTGCTGTCGGTGGTGAGCGCGCGCGATTTTGGCTGGATCGGCCTGACGGACATGATGCACAGGCTGGAAGCGACGATGGAGACGCTGCAGAAGCTGCCGCGCTATCACGGTCATTTCTATAACTGGTATGAGACCGAGCGGCTGGAAGTGTTATCGCCGCGCTATATCTCGACGGTAGACAGCGGCAATCTGGCCGGACATTTATTTGCACTGGCACAAGCCTGCAAGGATGCGAAGGAACAAAGCGTATTGCGGCCGACTATCGTGGCGGGCATGCGTGACGCTGTGCTGCTGTTGCGCCTGGCGATAGACGGCATAGGGCATGAACTGCGCACGCAGGCGGTCAGCATTAATGAGTTACGTAAAAGCGCTGAACAGTTCAGCGACTTCCTGCTGACCACGAATGCGGTATCTCCCACGTATGCGTTCTGGGAAAAAATGGTCGAGCGCTCAGAGCATCTGTTCGACCTGGCGCAAGCATTCTCGGTGGAGGTCAAGAGCCCCGACAATGAAGTGCTGACCTGGGCCAATGAACTACGCGCTGCGGTACGCATGCATTGCAATGATTTGGTCGTGATGATGCCATGGGTGCATCTGGAAGCGCAGGATGGCAGCAACAATCCTGAGTTGTGGCAGATCATCAATGGCAATATCAATATCCACATCGCACTGGAAGATTTGCCTGCGGCTTATCTGGCAGCGCGACGCGACATCGCACGCCTGTTCAATGCACAGAACCGGCTCGATCCCGACGTCATCCCGCAGCAATTGTTCGATGCACTGGATGGCGCGCTGATGCAGGCCGCGGTACTGGCGGTGGAGTGGCTGGACAGGCTGGAGAAAATGGAAGCGACTGCACGCGAGATGGCGATGGAGATGGATTTCCGTTTCCTGATGTCGCCGGAGCGGCAATTGTTTTCGATTGGTTACAACGCGGACGAAGGCAGGCTGGACGATAGCTATTACGATTTGCTGGCGTCGGAAGCACGCCTCGCCAGCCTGGTCGCGATCGCTGAGCGCCAGGCTTCGCCGTCCCACTGGTTCCGGCTCGGACGTCGTATGCTGCCCGGCATTAACGGGCCGGTCCTGGCCTCATGGTCGGGCTCCATGTTTGAGTACCTGATGCCATCGCTGGTGATTTCGTCGCCACGCGGCAGCATGCTGGACCAGACTTGTCGCGACATCGTGGCGCGCCAGATTCAGTACGGCAAGGAGCGTCATGTGCCGTGGGGCGTATCCGAGTCCGCGATGAATGTGCGTGATCGTGCCTACACTTATCAGTACTCTGCATTTGGTGTGCCGGGCTTGGGTCTCAAACGCGGGCTGGAGAAAGACATCGTCATCGCGCCGTACGCAACCGGACTGGCAGCGATGTATATGCCCAAGAGCGCGGTCGCCAACTTCCGTCGCCTGGCAGAGATAGGCGCACTGGGGCGTTATGGTTTCTATGAAGCGCTGGATTTCACCCCGGGACGCCGTGCGGAGAACCAGACCATGGCTACTGTGCGTGCCTATATGGCACATCACCAGGGCATGCTGTTGGTGGCGCTGGGGAATGTGATCAATCGTAATGTGATGCGTCATCGCTTCCACCACGAACCTATCATTCGTTCTGCCGAACTATTGCTGCACGAATCACAACCGCGCTGGGTGCAACCAGCGTCGCTGGCACTGCGCGAAGAACGCGAGCGGCCGACTGTGGTGATGCCGGAATCCGGCGTAGCGCGGCAATTCGACAGTGCAATGACGGCGACGCCGGAAACCCAGTTGCTGTCGAACGGTCACTATGCGGTGATGATGACGGCGGCCGGTTCCGGCTACAGCTTGTGGAATAAACTGGGTGTCACGCGCTGGCGTGAAGATGCGACCCGCGATCACTGGGGCAGTCACATCTATCTGCGCGATTCCGAAAGCGGTACGTACTGGTCGGCTGGCTTCCAGCCAACTGCGGTCGAGCCGGATTCCTATCAGGTCAAGTTCGCCGAGGACAGGGTGCGTATCTCGCGTGCCGATGGTTCTATCTCCAGTATGCTGGAAGTGATCGTGTCGCCGGAAGACGATACCGAGTTGCGCCGCCTGACCCTGACCAACAACGGTACCCGTACGCGCCACATCGAAGTGACTTCGTATATGGAAGTGTTGCTGGCTCCGGTCGCGGCTGATATTGCGCATCCGGCATTTTCCAATCTGTTTGTCGAAACCGAGTATCTGCACGAGATACGTGGCTTGCTGGCCTCGCGTCGGCCACGCAAGGATGGTGAACCCCGGCCGTGGGCGGCGCATGTAGTCGCGCGTGGTGAGGGCAGCGACAGTGCGGTTGGTATCGAGTATGAAACTGACAGAGCCCGTTTCATAGGCCGCGGCCAGGGCGTGAGCAATCCTTTATCCATCATCGATGGCCGCCCGTTATCGAATACGGTAGGCGCGGTGCTGGATCCCATCTTCAGCTTGCGTGTTCGGGTACGACTGGAACCCGGTGAAATTGTGCATCTGGTGTTCTCGACGATGGCGGCTAACTCACGCGAAGAAATCCTCAGCCTCGCCGATAAGTACCATGACGGCTCTGCCTTCGCGCGGGTTTCGGCGCTGGTGTGGACGCATGCGCAAGTGCAATTGCATTACCTGCGTGTCGAGCATTACGAAGCGGAACTGTTCCAGCATCTGGCCAGTCGCATCCTGTTTTCCGATCGCAGCGCGCGGGCCAGTGGCCGGGTGATACGTTCGATGCGCCTGAGTCATGCCGGCTTGTGGGGGCAGGGCATCTCGGGTGATAGGCCTATCGTCCTGCTGCGCATGGCCAAGCAGGAAGACTTGCGTCTGGTGTCGCAATTGCTGCGCGCGCATGAATACTGGCGCATGAAGCAATTACCAGTGGATCTGGTGATCCTGAATGAGAAAGGCGCGTCCTACGCACAGGAGCTGCAGGCAGCAATGGAAGGCATGGTACGTGCAGCGCAAGCCTTCTCGGCGCAGCAGGAGCAGGCTGAGCGTGGCGGTGCATACATCGTCAGGGCAGATGTCATTACCGATGATGAGCGTACCTTGTTGCTCGCTTCTGCACGTGTGGTGCTGGAAGGCGGGCAGGGTAGTCTGGCTGAACAATTGCAGGCGCGTCCTGAAGTGGAAGAGAATCCGCCGTTCTCGTGGCTTAAACGTGAAATTCAGGGGCCGCGTGCCGGACCGCCTAGCGTGCCGCCGCAACTGACGCTGTTCAACGGCCTCGGTGGTTTCGACAAGGATGGCCGTGAATATGTGATCGTGCTGGGGCAGGATCAGGTCACACCAGCTCCGTGGATTAATGTCATTGCCAATCCGACTTTCGGTTTCACCGTATCCGAGCGGGGTGCGGGCTATACCTGGAGCCAGAACAGCCGGGAAAACAAGCTGACGCCATGGTCCAACGATCCGGTCTCTGATCCTTCCGGTGAGGCCTTTTATATACGTGATGAAGAAAGTGGCGCACTGTGGAGTCCGACCATCTCACCTATCCGCGTACCGCATGCGATTTACACGACGCGGCATGGGCAGGGTTATAGTCGCTTCGAGCTCAATTGCAGTGGCATCGTCAGTGAATTGCTGCAATTCGTCAGCTGGGATGATCCGGTCAAGATCTGTCGTTTACGCCTGAAAAATGTATCACGTGGTGCGCGTCGCCTGTCGCTCAGCTCCTATATCGAATGGGCGATGGGTGCGACCCGTGCCGACAACGTTCCTTTCATCGCGACTGAACGTGATGCCGAGAGTGGTGCATTGTTTGCGCGCAATCCGTGGAATATCGAATTCGGCCACAGGGTGGCTTTCATGGATTTGTGTGGCAAGCAGACTGCGTGGACCGGTGATCGCAAGGAGTTTATCGGCCGCAACGGCAACTTCCAGAAGCCTGAAGCCCTGACGCACGGCAGCGTGCTGTCGAATCGCGTCGGTGCCGGTTTCGATCCTTGCGGTGTACTGCAGACCCAGGTCGAGATTGCAGTCGATGGCGAAGTCGAGATCGTGTTCCTGATGGGGCAGGCCGATGATGCAGATACGGCGCGTGCGCTGGTGCAACGTTATCGCGCCGCCAATATTGAAGAAGTATTCGCAACCAGTCAGCGTAACTGGCACAACATCTTGCACAAGGTGCAGGTAGAAACACCCGATCGTTCGATGGACTACCTGCTGAACGGCTGGTTGCTGTATCAGACCCTGAGTTGCCGCTTCTGGGCGCGTACGGCGTTCTATCAGGCTGGTGGTGCTTATGGTTTCCGCGATCAGTTGCAGGACACGCAAGCACTGGCACTGGTCGCGCCGACCCTGGCGCGTGAACAAATCCTGCGTGCGTCATCGCGCCAGTTCCCGGAAGGCGACGTGCAGCACTGGTGGCATCCGCCCAGCGGGCGCGGCGTGCGTACGCATATCTCGGATGATTTGATCTGGCTGCCGTACTGCGCTGCGCATTATGTCGATGTGACGGGCGATGCTCAGATTTACGATGAAATGCAGCCTTTCCTTGAAGGCGATCCTTTGCCATTGGAGAAGGAAGACGCTTATTTCGAAGCGCATATCTCCGAACAAACCGCGAGTGTGTATGAGCATTGCGCGCGTGCACTGGATCACAGCCTGCATACCGGGCCGCATGGCTTGCCGCTGATGGGCGGTGGCGACTGGAACGATGGCATGAACCGGGTCGGGCATGGTGGCAAAGGTGAAAGCGTGTGGCTGGCGTGGTTCCTGTACGCCACCTTGCTGCGTTTCGCACCAGTAGCGGAAGCACGCAAGGACAAGGCGCGCGCGACGCGCTGGCGCAAGCATGCAGAGAAACTGAAGAAAGCTACCGAGCAGCATGCGTGGGATGGTGCATGGTATCGCCGCGCCTATTTCGACGATGGCACGCCGCTGGGTTCGGCCAGCAATGCCGAGTGCCGTATCGATTCGATCGCACAGAGCTGGTCGGTCATTTCCGGCGCGGGCGAGCCGGAGCGTAGCCAGCGTGCGATGGACTCAGTGGATCAATATCTGATCCGGCCGGGCGATGATTTGATCCTGCTCTTCACACCGCCGTTCGACAAGACGCCGCTGGATCCAGGCTACATCAAAGGCTATTTGCCGGGCGTGCGGGAAAACGGCGGACAGTACACGCATGCCGCCGTGTGGTGTCTGATCGCTTATTCAAAAATGGGCAAGGGCGGGCAGGCGCATGACTTGTTCAAGATGATCAATCCGGCAAATCGCAGCAGTTCGCGCACCGGCATGGCCGCATACAAGGTCGAACCGTACGCAGTGGCTGCCGATATCTATGCGGAGTCGCCACATGTCAGGCGCGGCGGCTGGACCTGGTACACCGGTGCCGCAGGCTGGCTGTACCGGGCCGGGGTAGAGTCGATACTGGGCTTGTGCGTACAGGCGGATCGGCTCAGCCTCGATCCTTGTCTGCCGAATGAATGGCGGAATGCGAAGCTCCATTATCGCTATGGTGCGACGGTCTACAACATCACGATCCAGAATCCGACCGGTATCAGCAAGGGTGTGCTGCGGGTAGAGCTGGATGGTGTGGTGATGCCGGATCAATTCGTCACCATGCGTGATGATGGCGCAGCGCATACCGTTACCGTGCTGATGGGCACGCCGGTCTTGCCGACCGTCTGACTCATGTCCGGAAGCAGTGGGTGCCGAGCCGGGCATCCGTTGCTTTGCATCATCAGCCAGATTTTTCCAAACCGCGAATAGCTATCCAAAAGCCTCGCATCTCGGCTCTTAGCTTCTGCATCCAATCACGATAATGGTGTTCCATGCCGTCATACCCATACCGGGTACGAACGCTCACCGACTATCCATAAGGATGAAACGATGCTGACCGAACGCGAATTAGAAAGCTGTTACCTGGGCCAATTCATTCCTGTCCACTATCACCACAATATGCTGATGGACAACCGACGCATGTCGGGCTTCAAGGCAGCGATCACGCATCTGGTTGCGCCGGGCGCCAAGGTGCTGGAGCTGGGTGGCGGTACTGGTGTGCTGTCATGGTTTGCCGCGGCCAAAGCAGAAAAAGTCTGGTGCGTCGAGTACAACCCGGACCTGGTAGCAGAAGCGAAGCGTTTCCTGGCGCAAAACGTAAACGGTGACAAGGTGGAAGTGATACAGGGCGATGCCTTTGAATACCTGCCGCCGGAGCCGGTCGATGTCGTCATCTGTGAAATGATCCACGTCGCCATGCTGCGTGAGAAGCAGGTGCAGGTGATTGAGTCCTTCAAGCAGCGCTATCTGGAGAAATTCGGTGGTCCGCTGCCACTCTTCATCCCGGAAGCGATGATCATGGCGGTCCAGCCTTTACAGCAGGATTACTGCTTCGAGGGTTATAACGCGCCTATCGTACAGTTCCAGGAACCGACTTTCATCCAGCCTGGCAGCGTTGAGCTGGCGCAGCCTTCGGTTTATTCCCTGCTGGATTTCACCCAGGCCGTACCGGCGCAAATCGCGTGGCAAGGTGTGTTTGCGATCGAACACGACGGCACGGTGAATGCCCTGCGTTTTGTGACCAAGAATATCCTGGCCGTCGTGATGGAACAGTCAACGACAGTTGATTGGCTGAATCATTACCTGGTCTTGCCGTTGGCGGAACCAGTCAGCGTACAAAAAGGCGATCAGCTATACGTCAGCCTGGAGTACAAGGCGGGCGGTTCGATCCCGTCGCTGCAAGCTTCGTTGCGTGCCCAGCATTT
Organism: Herminiimonas contaminans; assembly: GCF_015645465.1. Taxonomy (GTDB): domain Bacteria; phylum Pseudomonadota; class Gammaproteobacteria; order Burkholderiales; family Burkholderiaceae_D; genus Oxalicibacterium; species Oxalicibacterium contaminans. Next base: position 93,983 of record NZ_JADOEL010000013.1, read on the forward strand.
GCATGTGGTGGAAGCGGAATGGACGGCGCAGAGCCAGCATGTGGCGGCATATGCCTGATAAGTAACGCGGGGCAGGACAAGAAGCAAAATAGCGAGCGCAGCAGGCTCGCTATTTTTATTTGAGCACGAGGGAAACGACCAGCAGTAGGATGCCGATAAAGATAGCGACGCCCAGCAGCGCGGCAGCCAGCACATAGAACGGATTCAGGCTGGTATTGTCCTTCTCGTAATCCGAGCGGCGGCGCAAGCCGATGAAGGACCAGAAAATCGCACCCATGGTCGCGAAAAACGACATTTTTTCGGGTTCCTGCTTGATCGGTTCCGACATCATTTTCTCCTTCAGGTCAGCAAAAGCATACTCCTGGTATGCCCGGCTACACAGCATCAGATGCGACGATATTTCCCGTAGCAGACACGTGCGTACGGGAAATTCTGCCGGTTAGTGCTCGGATGTCAACAAACGCATGGTCTGGATCAGTGCCTTGCATTCATCCGGATTGCCTATGCTGATGCGCAGGTATTGGTTGATACGCGGATGGTTGAAGTGGCGCACGATAATCGCACGTTCACGCAAACCGGCTGCCAATTGGCTGGCGGGCAGCGACGCATGGCGCGCAAAGATGAAGTTGGCAGTTGATGGCAGCACCGAGAAGCCGAGCTTTTCCAGTTCCTGCGTCATATGTTCACGGCTGTCGATAATCGCCTTGCGGGTTTGCTGGAAGTAAACTTCGTCGCCATAGCTGGCAACCGCACCGGTCAGCGCCATACGATCCAGCGGATAGGAGTTGAAACTGTTCTTCACGCGTTCCAGCGCTTCTATCAGCTTGGGATGGCCCATCGCAAAGCCGACGCGCAAGCCAGCCAGTGAGCGCGACTTCGAGAAGGTGCGGATCACCAGCAGGTTCGGATATTTATGGATCAGCGGCAAGGCAGTCTCACCACCGAAGTCGACATAGGCTTCATCGATAGCAATTACCACATTCGGTTGCTTGATCAGCAGTTCTTCGATTGCAGCCAGTGGCAGGGCGATGCCGGTCGGTGCGTTCGGGTTCGGGAAGATGATGCCGCCACAGGACTGGTCGTGGTAGTCGGCCAGCTTAATGCCCATTTGCTCATCCAGCGGGATTTCCTGATAGTCGATGCCAAACAGTTTGCAATAAACCGGATAGAAGCTATAGGTGATGTCCGGGAACAGCAAAGGTGCCTGGTGCTTGAGCAAGGCCATGAAGACAAAGGCCAGCACTTCATCGGAACCATTGCCGATGAAAATCTCATTGGTCGCTACCTGATGATAATCAGCCAGCGTCTGTTTCAGCGCGCTGGAGTCCGGATCGGGGTAGAGGCGCAGCGTTTCTGCGGTGACCGCGTGCAGTGCCGACATGACGGTTGGTGACGGCGGGTATGGGTTTTCGTTGGTATTCAGCTTGATCAAGCCCGGCAATTTCGGTTGCTCACCCGGTACGTACGGCGTGAGTGTTTGCACTATAGGGCTCCAGAACTGGCTCATGACTGCTTTCCTTTTTCGATAGATATGCGCATTTTATCGTGAGCGGTGGCTAAATAGAAAATCGCCAAGTGGTGGGGACGGAAAGATCCTTGCGCTTGTGACAAGGAAAGCGTGGCCGGGGCAAGGATTTATGCATGTCTGCACGCGCCACGGCTGATAAATCGGCCTCATTCTGGTACAGTGCCGCCATGAGTAAATTGACCCTAGACCGTATCCTGCAATCGCAGGGATTCGGCACCAGAAAATACTGCCGCAACCTGATAGAAGACGGCGAAGTCAGCATTAATGGCGAGAGCGTGACCGATTACCGCGCCGCTTTCGATACCAGCGACCTCGAATTCACGATTTTTGATGAAGTCTGGCGTTATCGTGAACACGTCTACATCGTGTTGAACAAGCCAGCCAACTTTGAATGCTCGCGCAAGCCCAGCCATCATCCCGGTGTGTTGACGCTGCTGCCTGAGCAATTCACCTGGCGTGAACTGCAACCGGTCGGACGACTGGATCACGATACGACCGGCATGCTGCTGATGTCGGACGACGGACCTTTCATCCATGCGCAATCGTCGCCCAAGCGCCATATCCCGAAAGTCTATGTTGCCACCACCGCGGATCCGGTCACGCCGGAGCTGATCGCGCAATTGCTGGGCGGCGTGCAGTTGCACGATGAACCGGCGCCGCTGGCTGCGCAAACCTGCCGCATGCTGAGTGCGAATGAACTGGAAATCGTGCTGGAGCAGGGTAAATACCACCAGGTCAAACGCATGCTGGCGGCGGCAGGGAATCATTGCTCGGCTTTGCGTCGCGTTGCCATCGGCAGCCTGACACTGGAATCGCTGGAGCTGGAAGAGGGCGAGTGGGCCTACCTGAGTGAAGCGCAGCTGGCTTTGCTGGCTCCGGTTTAATCCAGATCGGCACCTGAGTCCTGCCACGAACGGGCTTGCTGAACTTGCCGTCAGCAAGCCCGTTTGTTTTCAACTGTATCTGCAATTTGTAAATTAGCGTTAAATGTGTGTAATGAGAGACAAATGTCAGGTTAAATCTAACATTTGCAACACGCCTTGCAGCGCGGTCTCGTCACATTCCATGCATTACGCTATGATCAAAAAAATACACACAAACCCTCGTCGGAGACGGTCACTGTAATGCACGCGATTAAACCTGTTATCCAACTGGCCAAAGAGCGCGCCTTATTCCGATTCTCTGCCCTCGCAGAGCACATGCTGCAAGATGCCAACGTCAGCCTGGCACAACAAATTCCGACCGCCGGTTCAGCCAATGAACAAAAATGGATATCCGCTTCACGCGACTTCCTGGGCACGCATGGACAAGAGTTCCTCAAACGTTTAAATCTCAGTTACATCGGCTACATAGAGCGCGGCATGCAAACCATGTATCGCGACTTGCGTATGAGCCTGCAGGATGTCTCGGCGGATACGCTGGCCCTGATGGACGACGATACCGTGACACGTCAGATTGAAGTGGAGCGCCGCGTGCTGCGTCTGCGTGAGGCTGACCAGCAAAGCCTGGGGCGGCTGAACCTGATGATCGCGCAATTGCACGATGAGCATGATGTGCGTGAACGTGAGAACCCGTTCCGTCCCTACCTGATGGCGCGCGCACTGCATGATGTGCTGTGCGAAATGAATAGCAATAGCAATGTCTGCGCAATGCTGTTCGATCATCTGTCCGGTGCACTGGCTGAACAACTGCCAGAGTATTTTTCCGCGATCCGCGATGTGTTTGAGTCGAATGGCGTGCATGCACGCCTGCTGGCGCGTCCGAGCGCATTGAGCAAGCGCGAACGTGAAATGCTGGCGCTGGCGAACCAGGGTGCCTATCGCGCGACAGCTGTTGACGCGGGTTTGTCTACCGGGCTGGTGAGTGGCATCACGACCGGCGTGGTCAACGGTTTTCCGACTTTGCATGAAACGGTACCGGCGTCACCTGCGCTGGAGCGCGTACTCTCGCAATTACAAAAGCAGGGTAAGCAGGGCAATAGCATGCCGGTCTTGCCGTCGGATGGGCAAATTGAATTGCAAGATTTTGTCTGGAAGATCTTTAACCAGTCCGCGCCGGGTCGCATACCACCCAATTTACGTTTCCCTGATGGTGCACCCAATGCGCCAACAGTTAAAGCTGCAGGTCAGCAAGCCAACGCCCATCCCTTGTTTAAACAACTGCAGCAAATGCAGCAGGCAGGTGTGGCAACACAGGGCGGTGCTGTCGCAGCTGATGCGAATGAAGCAGTAGCGGATTTGCGCGAAGTGCTGAATCTGGATCAGGTCAGTGAGATCGACAGGGTGGGACTGGATGTCACCACCATGCTGTTCGAATATATAGCTGCTGACGAAATGCTGTCTCCGGCTTTCCGTGACTTGCTGGCGCAATTGCGGATTCCGTTTGTGAAAGCTGCGATGCTGGATGCCGATGTCCTGCAGCTGGCGCATCATCCGGCGCGCCAATTCCTGAATCGCGCAGCCTCGATTGCGAGTGGCCTGAATGCGAGCATTACACCGGGGCAAGAGATTTATGCCGGCATGGCGGAAGCGATCGCCTGCATCAATAGGGACTTCAATGCGGATATGCAGGTGTTTACAACCGCCAGCCTGCATCTGAACCATGCAGTGGCAGATGCCTTGCATGCTGGTGACGCCGAAGTCCTGCGCGCCATTGATGCATTGGAAAACGCGCAAAAGAATCCGCAGCAGCATGATGTACTGGTGGTGCAAACCGTGAATGCCTTGCGCGAACGCTTGTCATCGATAGAGACCGACCAGCGCGCTGTCGATTTCCTGATCAAGGTGTGGAGTCGGGTACTGGTGTATGTCAGCGAACATGACAGCATGGACATAACGCCATATCGTGAAGTCGTGGCCGACTTGCTGTGGAGTGTGCAGGAAGAGCTCGATGCCAGTGAGCGCAGTGCGCTGATGCGGCTCTTGCCCAAGCTGGTGCAAAGAATCAAGACCGGCCTGCAATTGCTGCTGATGTCGGACATCGAAAGCAAGCAGGTGCTGGATCAACTGGTCGCCATGCATGCCGAAGTACTGCGCACGATACAGGGCAACCAGATCAAAGGTGCACGCTCATTGCTGAGCCTGCAGCAACACTTCTCTACGCTGCATATAGGCAGTGCGCTGGCAGCGCAACCTACCGAGATACACGCACCTACCGTGCCGCATGAACGCCTGCAAACAGCGCTGCAACAATTCCAGGTGCAGGCGCACCTGCATCTGGATAGCGACCTCGGCACCTTGCAGAGTTCGGATGCCAAATGGCTGGGTGGCATGCATGTGGGTACCCAGGCCGAGTGGTGGCACGAAGGTGCTTATCAGCCTGCGACCTTGCTGTGGATAGATGCGGCGCAGTCTTTCTATCTGTTTCGGATCAATGCGCCCGAAGCACGGCCACGCCTGCTGGTCTACTCCTCGATTGCGCTGATCAAGGGTTTGCGTGAGGGATCGGTGGGGATGGTGGAGTCTGTGCCTATCTTCGACAGGGCTATGGAATCACTGCTGAATGCCAGTGGCACCCAGCAGTATGCTGCCTGATTCTTCTTACTTGATGACGCGATAGCAGGGCGTGTAAGCCTTGCCCGGCAGTTTCATGCGTCCCTGTGCGACGAAGGCCGCCAGCAATTTATCCATAGGATCCATGATGCTGAGGTCGCCGCTGATTTCAAAGTGGCCATGCTCTTCTATTGCGCGTATGCCGCTTTCCTTGACGTTACCTGCCACCACACCAGAAAACGCCCGGCGCAGATTGGCCGCCAGTTCATGCCGTTCCTGATTCTGATGCAGCGATAGATTGCGCATGTTTTCATGGGTCGGGAAAAACGGCATCTGGAACGCATGGTCTATCTTCAGACCCCAGTTGAAGTAGTAAGCGTCGCCCTTGCTCTTGCGGAACTCACGCACCGCCTTGATGCCATCCTGCATTTCCTGCGCTACTTGTACCGGATCATCGACGATGATTTTGTACAGCTTCTGCGCTTTTGGTCCCAGCGTCACGCCGATGAAATGGTCGATCTGCTTGAAGTAGTCGGCTGAATTGGCCGGGCCGGTAAATACCAGCGGGAATGGTTGGCCAGCATTGTCCGGGTGCAGCAGTATGCCCAGGATGTAGAGAATTTCTTCCGCCGTACCCGCACCGCCCGGGAATACGACGATGCCGTGACCGATGCGCACAAATGCTTCCAGGCGCTTCTCGATGTCCGGCAGGATGACCAGGTCGTTGACGATAGGGTTAGGCGCTTCCGCCGCGATGATGCCAGGCTCGGAGACACCGAGGTAACGGCCGGTCGGGATGCGTTGCTTGGCGTGACCGATAGTCGCACCTTTCATAGGGCCTTTCATCGCGCCTGGTCCGCAACCGGTGCAGATGTCCATTTCGCGCAAGCCGATTTCATAACCGACTTTCTTGGTGTAATCGTATTCTTCGCGCGAGATCGAGTGACCGCCCCAGCATACGACCAGTTTCGGGTTGAGGTGCGGGTGCAGCACATTCGCATTGCGCAGGATGTGGAAGACCGAGTCGGTAATGCCGGCCGACGACTCGAGGTCGAAGGTCGGATTCGAAATCACTTCATCGTGGGTGAACAGGATGTCGCGCAATACCGAGAACAGATGCTCGTGTATGCCCTTGATCATCTTGCCATCGACAAAAGCGCTGGCCGGTGCATTCTTGATGTCGAGCTTGATACCGCGCTCACGCTGGATGATGCTGATTTCAAAGGAGCTGTAACGGTTCAGCAATTCCTTCGCGTCATCGGTGTCATTGCCGCAGTTCAGTACCGCCAGTGCGCAGTTGCGGAAGAGTTGGTATAAGCCGCCGTTGCGGGTGTCCAGAAGCCTGTGTACTTCGGCCTTAGACAAGATATCAAGACGGCCGTCAGGAGAGAGCTGTGTATCGACTACTTCATATGCCATAGAGTGCTTAACTTCCGAATGAGTTTATATTTTTTAGATGGTGTTTTCAGGCAAGTATAGCGTCTGTGTCGCGCCGCAGATAGTGTGCTGCAGAAATGCGTGCGAGGACTAATCCGTTTTCATGCCTGTAGGAATGATCAGACCATGAAAACGGTGGTTTGTTGCAAAGGCAGGAGATTAGCGCTCGGTGTCGGTACGCGGCGCAAAGTCGAAAGCAGCCTTTAATGCGCGATACGCTTTTTGTGCGACCGCAGTATGGATGGGCTGGCTCAGCTTGGTAATGACCGCATACATATCACCGGCCGGATCGCCGGGTATCCCTTTACCCTTGAGGCGCAGCTTGCGTCCTATGCTGGAGCCGGGCGGGATCGCCAGCTGGACTGAACCTTCCGGTGTCGGCACATGCACGACCGTGCCTTGTTCGGCATGGTCGCTGGTGAGCGGTACATCGACATAGATGTCACGCCCATCGACCCGATAGCGGCGGTGCGGGCGGATCACGATTTCCAGGTACAGGTCACCGGCCTTGCCGTCGCCGGTGCCGGGGAAGCCCTGGCCCGTCAGGCGCAGCGTCTGGCCCGAGCGCATGCCTTTGGGAATGCTGACTTTCAGTGTGCGTTTGGAGACGATAGGCATGCCGTATTCGTCGGTCATATAGGTCGGCATCGATACATTGCGCGTAGTGCCATGGAAGGTGTCTTCCAGGTCTATCTGCACTTTGGTGTGCTGGTCGCTGCCGTGGATGTGCACACCGCGCGGCTTGGGCGGTGGCGAACCCGGGCGGCCCATCATTTCATCCAGGATGTTGCTGAAGTTTTCTTCAGCGCGTGGTTTGGCGGCTGGTGGTGGTTCTGGTGGCGCGCTGCGGCGTGTGTTTGCGCCCGGCTGCGGCCGCGCCTGTTCCTGCGCACGTTGGGCTGAGGCTTCGCGATAGCTGAAGGCAGGACGGTATTCCTGGTCGTAGGCCATGCGCTTGGCGGTGTCTTTCAGGATGGCATAGGCTTCGCCGACTTCCTTGAAGCGGACTTCGGCATACATCTCCCGGCTCACGTCAGGGTGATATTTACGCGCGAGTTTGCGGTACGCATTCTTAATTGCGTCTTGCGTCGCATCGCGCGGGATGCCCAGGGTTGCGTAATGATCCTTGAATTTCATCTGCTGTTTTCGTCACTTGCCTGCGTCGATTTTGCCGGAATTGGTCCGTTTTGGTGCTGAAGGCGGTTTATGGCAGGGTCATTTTGACATGATCATGTCACGGCTGATTGGATGAATAAGGCGAGTATTGTTTGTCAATTTCCAAGCTAGGCGAAATGCCTGAATACTTTCAATATAGTCAATATTTCCTGTCGTTGTTGCCTAAATTGAAAGCAAACACTGCGATACAGCTAGGTCGCTGACAGTTTGAAGGGCATACTCTCAACTTCGTTCAATAAACCGCATTATTAAGATGAAAAGCATGACCTACGAAGAGTATCTGGACGAAGTGACGACGCTCATGACCGAAAGATTCGACCTCAGCGACGCCGCTGCCATCAAGTACGTGATGCGCGCCCAGGCCGCAGATTACTTCACTTTGCACGACGATGATCCGGCCATGCGTACGCAGGACAGGGCGGAAAAAGACGCCAAAACCATCTTCGAACAACGCAATAAATCCAAGCCGGAAATCTACAAAAAGAAATAAGGCTGGCTGCGACACACTTTTCACTCCAGGCGGCGCATCTAAGCTGGCGTCGCCTTTGCAACATCGGAATAACCATGCATTTTAACCTTCCTGCCACCAGGGCTGCTGTATGCCTGTCACGGACACCATTTTGAGCACGCCTGCACAGATCACCTGGAATGAAGCCGGTGCCGACCGTACGGCGCGCTGGCAATCCGAGAGCGGTCATGCGGCGCCCAAGCGCGTCATGATCGCCGACGACAAGTTGACGGCTGATACCGCTTTTCGCCTCGCCAGTGAAGGTACTGCCTTGCTATGGCGCGGTGACTACCAGAATGCACGTCAACTGCTGCAAGCACTGGCACGTCGTATCGAGCGCAAACCGCGCAAGGCGGCGACGACACCGATAGATGCATTCAATTTCCACCGTCAGGCGCAATCACAACGTGCACGTACGCTGGGCATGGTGCTGCTGGAAGTCGATGCGGACTACAGTATAGGCTTGCGCCGTGCGCCGGATATCAAGCTGGCGTGCAATGAAGCGTATGGCGCAAGCACCGGGCCGTTCGTGGTTTCGCTGCGCGAAGTGCTGGGTTTGATCGGTGCGCATGAGTGGCGCAAGAACGGCGTGGAAATTCCTGCGCTGGGTGCGCGTATCCATCCTTATTACGGTGTGTTTTCACCTGTGCGCGGTGAATACCTGAACCTGATTGCGGAAGCGCCGCTGCCATCGAAGAAGCTGGCCTTTGATATCGGTACCGGTACTGGTGTGATTGCGGCTCTGCTGGCGCAGCGCGGCGTCGAGAAAGTCATCGCTACTGATCAGGATGCGCGCGCACTGGCCTGCGCCAAAGAGAATTTGTCGCGCCTCGACCTGCGTGATCGTGTGCAAGTACTGGAAGCCGATTTATTCCCGGAAGGCAAAGCACCGCTGATCGTCTGTAATCCGCCTTGGATACCGGCACGCCCAAGTTCGGCTATTGAATACGCAATCTACGATCCGGACAGTCGCATGCTGCGTGGCTTCCTCAACGGACTGGCGGCGCATCTGGAAGCCAAGGGCGAGGGCTGGCTGATCCTGTCGGACCTGGCCGAACATCTGGGTTTGCGGACAAGGGAAGAATTGCTGCAGATGATAGAGAGCGCAGGATTGAAGATCATCGCCCGCATCGATACCAAGCCGGTACATCCACGCGCGGCAGATGCCAGCGATCCGCTGCACCATGCACGCGCGGCTGAAACCACATCCTTGTGGCGTCTGGCCGCACGCTGATCTTTTATAATAGCGGCGCTGCAGCTCACGCAAAGTGCAGTGTCGTACTCACATCATTCAGGAATTAATATGGCTAACAAACCGGCCCGCATACTGACGTTCAAGTGCAAGAAGTGCACAAAATCGGTACAGGTATTTTTGCAGAAAGTCTCTGCCTGCTCACACATCCAGCCGTATCAGGGCATCTGCACCTGCGGTGAAATCACACGTTACGCGACTGGCCAAAAAGACGCGGTCGAGTCCTTTATGAATTCGGAAGACGGTAACTGGTCACATCACCATCATCATTGATGTGCAACAGCATCGGTACCGCGGGCTTAATTGTTATCGGTATCGATGAAACGCATTTTGAAATTACGTCCCTTGATGTTGCCATTGCTTAAACGCGCATAAGCCTTGTCCGCCACCTTGCGATCCAGCGCGACATAGGTCATGAATTCAAACACATTGATCTTGCCGACCTGTTCCTTGGTGAGGCCAGCATCGCCGGTCAGTGCGCCGAGCAAATCGCCGGGACGCAGCTTGTCTTTCTTGCCGCCCATAATGCACAGCGTCACCATGGGTGCGTGCAAGTCGCCACCTTCAGCTACTTCGAGTTCGTTCAGCTCATACCATTGCACCGGCTTGTTCTGATATTCCTCTATCAGCTTGACCCATTTCTTTTCATTCGGCGCGCACAGGCTCAGCGCCAGGCCCTTGTCACCACCACGACCGGTACGGCCGATGCGGTGGATATGTACTTCGGTATCTTTCGAGACATCGACGTTGATCACCGCGCCCAGCGACTGGATATCGAGTCCGCGTGCAGCGACGTCGGTGGCGACCAGTACCGAGCAACTTTGATTCGCAAACAGCACCAGGATCTCATCACGTTCGCGTTGTTCCAGTTCACCGTATAAGGCTAGCGCGCTGAAACCTTGTGCGCGCAACTCGGCTGCCAGTTCGCGGCAATGGATTTTGGTATTGCAAAAAGCCAGCGTGGACACCGGACGGTAGTGCTTCAGCAGCGTCGCAACAGCGGCATTGCGGTCGTCATAGTCGACCGCATAGAAACGTTGCTCGATCTGGCTGTCATCGTGTTGTGCTTCGACTTTGATCTCGACCGGATCGCGCAGGAACTCGGCGCTGGCGCGGCGTATATCGTCGGGATAGGTCGCGGAGAACAGCAAAGTCTGGCGACGTGTCGGACAGGCGCTGACGATGCCTGCAATCTCTTCATAAAAGCCCATATCGACCATGCGATCAGCTTCATCCAGCACCAGCGTCTGTACTTTGGACAGATTGATCGTTTCGCGTGAGATGTGATCACGGATACGGCCAGGTGTACCGACCACGATGTGTGCGCCATGCTCAAGCGAGGCGATTTGCGGACGCATCGGAGCACCACCGCACAGCGTGAGTACTTTGATGTTTTCGGTGGCGCGCGCGAGGCGACGCAGTTCATTTGATACCTGATCCGCGAGTTCACGCGTCGGACAAATCACCAGTGCCTGCACCGCAAACCAGGTCGGGTTCAGCTTTTGCAGCAAGCCTATGCCAAACGCTGCGGTCTTGCCGCTGCCGGTCTTGGCTTGCGCAATCAAATCGCGTAACTCCAGTATCACAGGCAGGCTCTGCGCCTGTATCGGCGTCATCTCGCGATAGCCGAGCGATTCCAGATTGCTCAGCATGGCAGGTGAGAGGGCGAGACTGGAAAAGGAGGTGGCGGTCATGGATTTTGAAGTAATGCGGCAAAGGACACGCAGTCTAACAGGCATGGGCGGCAGATGCGGAATTCAGCTGCATAAAGCGCCAATAAATTCATGCAAGCGTGGCGACTTGCATATTGGCATCACATTGCGAGCAAAATCAGGCAGTCAATCTTACCGAGCTGGCGAGTGTGCAACCACGTCCTTGCGACTTGGCTTCGTATAGTGCGAAGTCGGCTCGCTGCAACATGGCGTCTATGGTGTCTTCATCGTGCAAACGCATGGCAATACCGGCGCTATAAGAGAGGTTGAATCCCAGCTCCTGGAGGGAGTGCTGCGCCAGCCACTGGCGCATGCGTTGATCATATGCCATCACCGCGTTGAGATCCGCACATTTGAGCAGCACACAAAATTCCTCACCACCGTATCGACAGAATACGTCCCCGGTACGGCTGACAGCCCGCAATCCGCTCGCAAAAAGCTGGAGCGCGCCGTCGCCCACAGTGTGGCCGTGTGTGTCGTTGATTTGCTTGAAATAGTCGAGATCTATCATCAGCAAGGCAATAGGCTGTCGGTAGCGCATGCTGCTGGCGAAGTCGATGCCAGCCTGCAGCAGCCAGGCGCGACGATTCAGGACACCAGTCAGGCCGTCCAGTGTGGCCAGCCGTTCCAGCTCGCGTGCAGCTTCGTCACGATGAGCGAGCAGGATAGCGACGACTGACAGCACCATCATCGAATTCGATGACAAGGCAAATATCTGGTTGACCAGATAGGGGCCAAAGAAATTCGGGAATTCGGCAGTGTAGAACGCACCCAGCACCGCGCGGCAGGCCAGCACGATCATTTGTATGGTGAGGCAAATGGCCAATAGCCAGCGCCAGCGTCCGACTGCTACCGTTGGTGGGCGACACAGTTCAACGATCACCGTGGCGATCTGCAAGGCCAGCAGGGCGTTGGCCCAGCCCACGCGGAATGGATAGTTGGCAAAGCCTATGCTGTAGCCGACGGTCATTAATACGGCAATGGCCGCAGGCGTACGTGCACTGACCTTGCGGCCGCACCATATCTGAAAGGCCATGGCATTGAATACCATGCCACTCGAAACACAGCCCATCGCTATGGTAGACAGCAGTTGGTCGGCCCATCCGCCGGGTACGGTTGCGCTCGATGAAAACAGCGAAATCCAACCTGCCGTTTGCAGCACGATCCCGGTTTGCGCGTACCGTGCGGCACGATTCACCCGACCCATAAAGTACGGCAGTGCGACGGCCATGATGCACAAATTGAGTGTCATGGCGACAAACAGGGAAAAGACGTCGATTTTTGGCACTGGCTGTACTCTCAAAAAATAAGCGTTTGAAACGCAGCGCCCTGGGCCGCTTGCTGAAATAGTCGGGAAACATGCCATCCGGAGCAGGCCCCAGAGACAGAGATGAGTTGCGTAAAAGCTTGTGCGATGCGGCATGCATGCCGCAACAACATGGGTGACATCTTACCGCCTTGCAACTCAAGTTGGAAGGTTGCTAACGGCTGTGCACTTTGATGCACGTGTGCGGTGGTTTGTGTAGCGTTCGCGTCCGGATCGCCACTCCTTCATTCCTTCACATCGCTTATTTGCCCAATTGAAATCATGTAAACGCCTGAAAAGCGCTGATTTTTCACGACCAAATATATGTTTTCATAATACGGAATATTAATATCGCGCTGCATCAATAAAAAATTCCAAAGGGTAGAATATCGTTTCACATTCAGAAAAATACATTATAAGTATGTGATAAATAACGAAAATAAAAAATTAAAATATCTTATATAAGACATTGTTGCTGTGCGCAATATCGCCTATGATTAAGTCAATGTTTTTTCTTGTCTTTGTTATTTCACGCATTTAACTGAGGAGAATCATCATGGCAAACCGCGAACAGCAAATCGAAGCACTCAACCGGGACTGGAAGGAAAATCCGCGCTGGAAAGGCGTGACACGCAATTACACGGCTGAAGACGTGGTGCGCCTGCGTGGCTCGCTGCAAGTCGAACACACACTGGCACAACGTGGTGCCGACAAGCTGTGGGAGATGTGCAATAACGAACCCTTCGTCAATTCGCTGGGTGCGCTGACCGGCAATCAGGCGATGCAACAGGTAAAAGCAGGTTTGAAAGCGATCTACCTGTCGGGTTGGCAGGTCGCCGGTGATGCCAATGTCGCCGGTGAAATGTATCCGGATCAATCCTTGTATCCGGCCAATTCGGTACCGCTGGTGGTCAAGCGCATCAACAACACCTTCCAGCGCGCCGACCAGATCCAGTGGTCGGAAGGCAAGGGTGATGTCGACTTCTTTGCGCCTATCGTGGCAGATGCGGAAGCTGGTTTCGGTGGTGTGCTGAATGCCTATGAGCTGATGAAAGCAATGATAGAAGCGGGCGCTGCCGGCGTGCACTTCGAAGATCAGCTGGCTTCGGTCAAGAAATGCGGACACATGGGCGGCAAGGTACTGGTGCCTACCCGTGAAGCAGTAGAGAAACTCAATGCGGCGCGCCTCGCTGCTGACGTCTGCGGTACACGCACGCTGGTGATCGCGCGTACCGATGCCGAAGCAGCTGACTTGCTGACCTCGGATGTCGATGCCAACGATAAACCTTTCCTCACTGGTGAGCGTACGGTAGAAGGTTTCTACAAAACCCGTTCCGGCTTCGACCAGGCAGTCTCGCGCGGTCTCGCTTATGCGCCGTATGTCGATATGTTGTGGTGCGAAACCGGCAAGCCGGATCTGCAATTCGCCAAGCAATTTGCAGATGCGATTCATGCCAAATTCCCCGGCAAGATGCTGGCCTATAACTGCTCGCCATCGTTCAACTGGAGAAAAAACCTCGACGACGCAACCATTGCCAAGTTCCAGAAGGAGCTGGGCGCGATGGGCTACAAATTCCAATTCATCACACTGGCCGGTTTCCATTCGTTGAACTATTCGATGTTCAACCTCGCACATGGTTACGCCCGCAACCAAATGTCGGCCTTCGTCGAATTGCAGGAAGCCGAGTTTGCAGCTGCGGACAAAGGCTTCACCGCCGTAAAACATCAGCGCGAAGTCGGCACCGGCTATTTCGATGCGATCACCCAGGTCATCCAGCAAGGTCAGTCTTCGACTACCGCCTTGCATGGCTCTACCGAAGACGAACAATTTTTTGACAGCAAAGTAGCCAAGGTTTGTATTGCAGGGCGCGCAGCTTAGTGTCTTGTAAAAGGAGGCCGCACCCGTGGGGGTGCGGTTAGTTTGAAGTTATAACAAAGTAGACCATCACTGATTTAATTATACGGAGACAAGCATGACTGAGAGCACGATAGACATCCCGGCAGGTATCGAAATTGAAGGCGAGTTCAAAGCGGACTACGAACAGGTGTTGACGCCTGAAGCGCTGGCGTTGGTCGTCAAACTGAGCCGTAGCTTTGAAGCGCGCCGTCAAGAATTGCTGGCGATACGAGTCCAACGTGCCAAGCGTATCGACGCCGGTGAACGTCCGGACTTCCTGCCGGAGACTGCCGCGATCCGCGCAGCCGACTGGCGCATCGCACCGATACCGGAAGCACTGGCTTGCCGCCGCGTCGAAATTACCGGCCCGGTCGATCGCAAGATGGTGATCAATGCGCTTAACTCGGGTGCCGATGTGTACATGGCTGATTTCGAAGATGCGAATACACCGAACTGGGAAAACCAGATCGAAGGCCAGCTTAATTTGATCGATGCCGTGCGCAAAACCATCACCACCGAGCGCAACGGCAAGCAATACAAACTCAACGACAAAATCGCGACCCTGCTGGTGCGCCCGCGTGGCTGGCACCTTGACGAGAAACATGTGCTGGTCGATGGCAAACGCGTATCCGGCGGTATCTTCGACTTCGCGCTGTACATGTATCACAACGCGCATGAATTGCTGAAACGTGGCTCAGGCCCATTCTTCTATCTGCCTAAACTGGAGTCGCATCTGGAAGCGCGCCTGTGGAATGACATCTTCGTCATGACGCAACGTGAACTGGGCCTGCCTCAGGGTACGATCAAGGCGACCGTGTTGATCGAAACCATACTCGCTGCTTTCGAAATGGATGAAATCCTGTACGAACTGAAAGACCACAGCGCAGGTTTGAATGCGGGGCGCTGGGACTACATCTTTTCGTGCATCAAAAAATTCCGCCTGGACAAAGACTTCTGCCTGGCCGATCGCGCCAAGGTTACGATGACCGTGCCTTTCATGCGTTCCTACGCTTTGCTGTTGCTGAAGACCTGTCACCGTCGCGGTGCACATGCAATGGGTGGTATGGCCGCGCTGATCCCGATCAAAAACGATCCGGTCAAGAATGAACTGGCGATGAATGCGGTGCGCATAGACAAGGAACGTGATGCGATAGATGGCTACGACGGTGGCTGGGTCGCGCATCCGGGCCTGGTCGATCTGGCGATGACAGAATTCAAAAAAGTCCTGGGTGACAAACCTAATCAGATCAACAAACAGCGTGATGATGTGCATGCAACGGCGGATGATTTGCTGGCCTTCCAGCCGGAAACGCCGATCACCGAAGCAGGCCTGCGCTACAACATCAACGTCGGTATCCACTACCTCGGTAGCTGGCTGGACGGCAATGGCTGCGTGCCTATCCACAACCTGATGGAAGATGCGGCAACTGCAGAGATCAGCCGCTCGCAAGTCTGGCAATGGATACGTTCGAGCAAGGGCGTACTGGATGACGGCCGTAAAATCACCGCAGAAATGGTGCGGCCTATGATTCAGGAAGAGCTGCTGAAAGTGAAGCAGGATGCGCCTAACGGCAGCAGCCCCAGCTATGCGCGCGCAGCGCAAATCTTCGAGGAAATGTCGACGGCAACTGCATTTGCAGAATTCCTGACACTACCTCTATACGAAGAAATTTGAAGCACAGAAAGTTAAAGCGAAATAATTGATGTGTCTGGGATAGCGCTGAAGAGTGCCTTCTCTTGCGCCGGAGTTGCCCTGCAAGGTAACTCCGGCTTTTTTACAGGGCCAGTGTTTTCAGCAGCAAACCGATAACGGCACTGGCAGCAATGACGTGAATGACATTGCGTTTATAGCGTACCAATGCAATCACTGCGACGATAGCCATGCATGTCGCGATCCAGTCAAAGTCTCCGGCAAATCCCTTCGGCCACAACACGTGATAGGCAAAGAACACCGCCAGGTTCAGGATTACGCCGACGACTGCGGCGGTAATGCCGGTCAGTGGCGCGGTGAATTTCAGGTTGCCATGGGTGGATTCAACCATTGGGCCGCCAGCAAAGATAAAGATGAACGAGGGCAGGAAGGTGAACCAGGTCACGAGTATTGCCGCCGTACAACCCGCAATAAACTGCAAGTCCGGGCCGAACACGGATTGCACATAGGCGCCGACAAAACCGACAAAAGCCACCACCATAATCAGCGGCCCCGGATTGGCTTCGCCCAGCGCCAGGCCATCTATCATTTGCGTAGGTGTAAGCCAGTTGTAATGACTGATTGCACCCTGATAGATATACGGTAGCACCGCGTAGGCACCGCCAAAGGTCAGCAAGGCGGCCTTGGTAAAGAACCAGCTCATCTGTGTCAGCGTATGATCCCAGCCCAGTTGCAGGGTCAGGATCGTCATCGGCACGCACCACAACACGGCTCCAGCCAGCAGGATTTTGATCAGCCTGGACCAGCGAAATTGCGCATGGGCAGGCGTCGGTGTGTCGTCATCGATCAACGCCGGGCCATACGATTTATCGGCCTGCTTGTGCCCGCCGCCAACCGTGAATTTGGCCGGCATATAACGGCCGCCGAGAAAACCGGTCAGTGCTGCTGCGGTGACGATGATAGGGAAGGGCACATTTAGCGCAAAGATCGCGACAAACGACGCGGCCGCTATCGCCCACATCCAGCCATTCTTCAGGGCGCGCGAGCCTATGCGATGGACTGCATGTACGACCACAGCCGTAATCGCCGGTTTGATGCCGTAAAACAGACCCGCTACCAAAGGCACATGACCGTAGGCGATATACAACCAGGACAGCGTGATCAGGAAAAACAAGGAGGGCAGCACGAAGAGCGCGCCAGCGGCGATGCCTCCTTTGCTCTTGTGCAGCAGCCAGCCCATATAAGTGGCCAGTTGCTGTGCCTCGGGGCCGGGCAGCAGCATGCAATAGTTAAGCGCATGCAGGAAGCGCTTTTCACTGATCCAGCGTCTTTGTTCGACTAGCTCCCTGTGCATTAGCGAAATCTGCGCCGCCGGACCACCAAAGCCGATAAAGCCCAGCTTGAACCACAGGGCCAGTGCCTGCATGAAACTGACTGGGGCGGGAGTCGCCATAGCTGCTGCGGCAGGGGTGCCAGGTTCTGGGTTCATGTCGGATGGAAGGGTTGTGTACTGGAGTGGCAAGACTATTACATAGAGCAGTTGTGTACGGAGCATAAAATAAATCAAATATTTAGTTGCATAGCGAATTAGTTTGATCTATGCTGCAGTCATGTTTGATTACTGCCTCTATTTCAATACGACAGCCCTGGCCCGCGTACTCGAACGTGAATGGGCCAAGGCTTTCAAGCCGTTTGGCCTGACGCCGGCGCAGGCTTTCATGCTGCGGGCAGTGTTGGTGAATCCAGGGATGTTGCAGAGTGAAGTGGCGGCTACTTTGGCGATTTCCCGTTCAACCGCGACCCGTACGCTGGATGGTTTGCAGCAGATGGGCTTGTTGCGGAGGGTGGCGACCGAGCGTGATGGGCGCGAATCGGCGATCGAACCAAGTGCTGCGGGTATCGCATTAAGGGAACAGCTGGACGCGGCCAGTGGGGAAGTAAGTAAGCGCCTGAAGAAGGAGCTGGGTCAGGCAAATTTTGATGAAACCGTTAGTAAAGTTAAAAAAGTTCGCTCAGTCATCAGCTGAGTTTTTTTAAATAAGTAGTTGTATAGCAAACTAAAAGGAGCTGAAAATGCCTATCCTGAACGTGAAAGTAAGTGCAGAAAAAACACCGGAACTGACCAGACAAATTGCCGAGTTATTGCTGGACCTGACGACCCGCATCCTGAAAAAGAAGCGCGAAGTCACGGCGATTGCTATCGACTATGTGAGCCACGATAGCTGGGTGGTAGGCGGGCATCTCTTGAGCGAGCAAAAGAAAAACAGCTTTTACTTCGACATCAAGATTACAGATGAAACCAACACCAAGGATGAAAAGGCGCAGTACATCAGGGAAGCGTTTGCCGGTTTCGAGCGCATCCTGGGCAACCTGCATGAAGAAAGCTATATCTATGTGCAGGACGTGAGGGCGGCTTCGTATGGTTATGGTGGTTATACGCAAGAGTATCGTTATCAGCACGGTTGAGCGATAGTCAGGGCGAGGTATTTTTCACCTGAAGGGTTTTGGCACATAATGGAGCTCTATTAATTTCCATGTGTAGTCGCCATGAAACTGGATCAACTTGATCACCTCGTCCTGACGGTCAAGGACATAGAAGTCACGATCGCGTTCTATCAGCGTGTGCTGGGAATGGAAGTCGTTATCTTCGGTGCTGGCCGCAAGGCGCTGACTTTTGGCACGCAAAAAATCAATTTGCATCAGCACGGCAAGGAATTCGAGCCCAAGGCCGAACATCCGACACCGGGTTCGGCTGACCTTTGCTTCATCACCAGCGTACCGCTGGATGATGTGCTGCAGCACTTCAACAACTGCGGCGTCACGGTACTGGAAGGGCCGATACGTCGCACCGGTGCCACCGGCCCCATTCTGTCGCTTTATCTGCGCGATCCCGATTTCAATCTGATTGAGGTATCGAATCGCATCGTCGATGCCGGTTAGCGTTAAAGCTTGAATAAGGCGGCGTCAGATACAAGTCAGCCTTATCAAGTATCCTCTCGGATTGTTTACTTCTGCCTTTGCATAGTCAGGACTTGCAAAGGCTTTCTCTTTTCTGTTCATGACTCACAAGATTACGCCATCGACTGTATTACTGCTAACGCTCGCGCCCATGATGTGGGCCGGGAATGCAATTGTTGGCCGCTCGGTGAATGCGATGGTGCCGCCGGTTACCTTGAATCTGTTGCGCTGGTCGATTGCTATGCTAATCCTGTTGCCGCTGGCAAGCTGGATCTTCCGCCGTAACAGTCCGTTCTGGACGCACTGGCGACGGTTTTCGATATTGGGGCTGCTCGGCGTCGGCTTGTACAACACGCTGCAATACCTGGCGTTGCAGACTTCTTCACCGATTAACGTGACGCTGGTAGCGGCCAGTATGCCGGTGTGGATGTTGCTGATAGGGACGCTGTTCTTCGGCGTGCGCGTATCGTTCAAGCAGGGCTTGGGCGCAGTGCTATCGATAGTAGGTGTGCTGATTGTGCTGAGCCGGGGCGAGCTGCGACAACTGCTGGCTTTGCGCCTGGTGGCCGGTGATATCTTCATGATCATCGCCGCCATCGTCTGGTCTTTCTACAGCTGGTTGCTGACGTTGCCAAAAGACCCGGAAGAGATACGTAGCAACTGGGCGGCTTTCCTACTGGCACAGGTTGCTTTCGGCGTGGCCTGGTCTTGCATGTTTACAGCTGGCGAATGGGCGCTAGGAGATCTGCATATAGACTGGGGCTGGCCATTGATCGCGGCGCTGATCTTCGTCGCAATCGGCCCAGCCATCATCGCTTTGCGTTGCTGGGGCATAGGCGTGCAAAGGGTGGGGCCGACGATCGCTGGCTTCTTCAGCAACCTGACGCCGTTGTTCGCCGCATTGATGTCATCAGCATTTCTCGGCGAAATGCCGCATCTGTATCATGGCGTCGCCTTCATATTGATCGTGGGCGGGATCGTCGTTTCTTCACGGCGCTAATCAAGCGAGGTTAGCCATCCTTAGGCTCATCTTCTTCGGCTCGCGGCGGCGGGATATATTCAATATTCCCCAACACCAGTGCACGACCGGCAAACAGCCCGCCGGTAGTCTCCAGCGCAAAGCGCTCTGCGTCGCGGCTACGTACTTCGCTAATCAAATCTTCCGCTTCCTGCGGCTCTGAGCCCAGCAGGACGACCGCGTGTTTGGCCATTTGCAGCGATGCTTCAAAGGTTTCGCGCACGACGAAGTCGGCATTGTGCTTGACCAGTTCGAGAGCGTGTTCACGGTCGAAAGCACGCACCACGAGTTTGGTGTGCGGGCATTCCTGCCGCGCCGTTTCCACGATGCGGGTGACAGCGTGTTTGTCATTGATGCAGACCAGGATGACTGAGGCTTGCAATGCGCCCGCAGCGTGCAGGATCTCCGGGCGTCCGCCGTCACCATAAAAGACCTTGAAGCCATAGGGCTCAACCGCGCGGATGACGTCCGGATCGCTGTCGATGATGGAGAGTTTGGCTCCCTTGGCCAGCGGGCCTTGGCTCGCGATCTGGCCGACCCGGCCAAAGCCGATGATGAGGACGCTGGCTTGCACATCCCTTGGTTCTTCGACGCCGTCGAGTGAGGCAGTTATTTTCCCGCCTAAGCGTTTGTGTAGTACCACTACCATCGGCGTCAGAGCCATCGAGAGCACAACGATGGCAGTGATGTTTGCATTGATTTCAGCTGAAATCACATTCAACTTGAGTGCTTCAGTGAAGAGTACGAAGGCGAATTCGCCGCCTTGTGCCATGAGGATGGCGCGGTCGATGGCTTCCGAGTGATTGCTTTTTGCCAGTCGTGCGACGCAGTAGATGCAGAAGGCTTTGGTCATCATGAGTGCTAATACACCAGCCACAACGATGCGCCAGTTCTCGCCGACCACATCCAGATTCAATGCCATGCCGACGCCGAGGAAGAACAGTCCCAGCAGCAAGCCGCGGAACGGTTCTATATCTGCTTCCAGTTGATGGCGGAAGGTGGATTCCGACAGCAGCACGCCTGCGAGGAATGCGCCCATTGCCATCGACAGGCCACCGACTTCCATCAATAGCGCTGCACCGAGTACGACGAGCAGGGCGGCTGCGGTCATGACTTCACGTGCCTTCGCTTTTGCCAGTACACGGAATAGCGGATTAAGTAGCCAGATGCCTGCGCCTATCAGTATGGTCAGAGAGAGGGCGGCGAAGATGATTTTTTGCAGTACCGGTGCGCCATGCGTAATGGTGGCGTCAGGCGGCGCAATGAAAGCGACGATCGCCAGCAAAGGGACGATCAGCAAATCTTCAAACAATAAGATGGAGACTATGCGTTGTCCGCGCGGCGTTTGCATGTCGCCGCGTTCGCTGAGTACCTGCATGACGATGGCGGTCGAGGTCAGCACGAATCCTGCGCCAGCAATAAATGACACTTGCCACGAGTAACCAAAGGCCATGCCTACAGCTGTCAGCAAAACCGAGCTAAGAACTACCTGCATGCTGCCCAGGCCGAATATTTGTCCGCGCAAGCTCCACAGATGCGACGGTTTCATTTCCAGGCCTATGATGAAGAGGAACATGACGACGCCCAGTTCGGCGACGTGGATGATGGTTTGCGCGTCCGACATCAGGCCCAAGCCGGATGGGCCTATCGCCAGTCCGGCGGCGAGGTAACCAAGGACGGATCCCAGTCCTATGCGTTTGAACAGCGGCACCGCGACGACGGCGGCACCGAGGAGGGTCACGATGCCTACCAGTTGGCTGGGGTTTCCTTCGATGGCCATAAAATTTTCCTGATTTTTGTTAGTGAAGCTCGAAGGGCGATATTGCCAGCAGGACTGCAAACAAAAAAGCCCGCGACCAAAAGGTAGCAGGCTTGATATGAGGGTTTCACCAGTCCTATAGTGGAAAGTGCAAAACCTGGCGCGAGTTGCCTCAACGCGGTTTGATTATGCGCTTGTTCGCTGAAATGTACAACGTTGATTTCTAACACCATATTTCCCTGGATAATCTTGTCGTCTTGCCTATATTGCTAAGACGACATTTTTGTTGGTGAAATAAATCATTTGTAAATTTTCAAAAAATTATAGTTCATTAGTAAAATATATTGGAGTAAAATAAAACACGGTCACAAGCTAACGGGTGTTTGCATCATGAATCGAAGAATTGCTTATTTGGGTATTGCCTGCATGACGGCGCTGCTGAGCGCCTGTGCGGATA
The DNA here is from genome assembly GCF_015645465.1 of Herminiimonas contaminans. Classification (GTDB taxonomy): domain Bacteria; phylum Pseudomonadota; class Gammaproteobacteria; order Burkholderiales; family Burkholderiaceae_D; genus Oxalicibacterium; species Oxalicibacterium contaminans. Next base: position 116,133 of record NZ_JADOEL010000013.1, read on the forward strand.
TGGGCAATATCAAGCCACAAGCGCAGCGCATGGATGCGAATGCGCTGGGCAGCGGCTCGGTAATTAGCCAGTCCGCAGCCAACGATGCGGCGCTGTGGCCGCAGCAGCAGTGGTGGCATGCATATGGCGATGCACAACTGGATGCATTGATTGCGACTGCCTTAAGTGACAGCCCGAACCTGCACATTGCCGAAGCGCGCGTGCGCCAGGCGCAGTCCTATGCCGGTCTGGCCGAGTCGGCTACCTTGCCGAATGTCAGCGCGTCGACATCGATGACGCGTCAATTGTTCTCCGCACATGATTTCATTCCGCCACCGGAAGCAGGCAACTACGCCTGGTATAACCGCGTCGCGGTAGAAGCGACTTACGATCTTGATCTGTGGGGCAAGCATCGCCAGGAGTTGGCGGCCGCGCTGGATGAAGTAAAAGTATCGGCGGCTGAATCGCAGATGGCGCGACTGGCACTGGAAAACAATATCGTGCGCAGCTATGTGCAGCTGTCCCTGCAATATGCATTGAAGGATATAGTCGAAGATACCTTGTCGCATCGCGAAAAAGGTTTGCAGGTGATGCGCAAACGCCTGGCCGCAGGCCTGGCCACCGAGATGGACGTGACGCAACTGGAAGCAGCGATTCCTCCATTGCATATACAGATAGAGCAATATGACGAAGCAATCATTGTGTTGCGCAACCAGCTTGCCGCATTTACCGGCAAAGGTCCGGCAGAAGGCGAGAAGATCACGCGTCCGACACTGGCGCTGGATAACAATGCGTGGTTGCGTTTGCCTGCGGTGCTGCCTGCCGACCTGATCGGTCGTCGTCCCGATGTGGCGGCACGTCGTTGGGGTGTGGAAGCCGCCGGTAAGCAAATCGAAGCGGCCAAGGCGGCGTTTTATCCCGACATCAACCTGATGGCCTTTATTGGTTTCCAGGGCATAGGCTTTTCGAATTTCCTCAAAGGTGATTCGTCCATACGTGGCATAGGGCCAGCAATTTCATTGCCGATTTTTGATGGTGGCCGCCTGCGCAGTAATCTGGGTGCGCATACTGCAGCCTACGATATTGCCGTCGAAAGTTATAACGGCACCTTGATCCATGCACTGGAAAGCGTAGCCAACACATTGGTGGTAGCACAATCATTGCAGCAACAAAAAACATTGAACGATGGTGCGCTCGTGACAGCGAGCAAAGCGCGTACGCTGGCGAGCAAAGGCTTCGCTGCGGGCATGACCGACTTCCTGGTATTGCTTAATAGCGAGGTCGCCTTGCTGACGCAGGAGCAACAACGTGCACAAATCACTGCGCGCATGCTGGAAAGTCACGCTGCGCTGATGCTGGCGCTGGGTGGTGGATATCAAGCGGAACCGCAGCCGGAACAAACAAACAGCAACAAGGATAAGCCATGAGTAACTTTGACAGTACCGTACGTCGTATCGCGCGCTGTGGTGAGCGCATGCCCGAACATCCGAAGCAGTTGGTGACTCTGAGCCGTCTGGCGTATCACATCCAGAAGCGTACGCAAGATCAGCTGAATGCGGTGATGAAAGAACATGGCCTGACCAGTGTCAGCTATACCGCGCTGATGGTGCTCTATGGTTCGGATGAAGAAACGCAGCGTGCGTCGGACCTGGGTGATGCCTGCTCGGAAAAACCAGCCAACCTGACGCGTATTTGTAACGACCTCGAAAAGCAGGGCCTGATCAAACGTCGCTTCAGTCTGGAAGACCGTCGCAGTGTAGAGATATCGCTGACGACCGCAGGTCGCAAACGCGTCGAACAAGTGTCGCCGGATTACTGGGCTATCCTGCATCAGACCTATGAAGGCCTGACGGAAAAAGAATTGTCGCAGCAGGAAACCATGCTCCGACGCCAGCTCAGCAACCTGGAAGCAAGAAGCCCGGAATGAGCAGCAGCGTCGAAGCCACTGCGCCAGCCTCCACGCCAGCACCGGCTGCTGCATGGCACCGCCGCGCACGCGTGATTGCGCAGGATTGGCTGGAGACGGAAGGGCAGCGTTGGGTCTTCGTGTTGAAAACCTTGCTGGCGGCTTTCCTCGCTTTATGGATAGCGTTCCGTCTGGGCTTTGATTCGCCACGCAGCGCGATGATGACGGTATTCATCGTGGCCTTGCCGAGTAGCGGCATGGCGCTGGAAAAAAGTATTTATCGCTTGTTTGGCACATTGGTCGGTTGTGCTGCAGCGCTGACGCTGATCGCTTTGTTCCCGCAACAGGCAATGTTGCTCTTCATTGCGCTCGCATTCTGGGTCGCCTTGTGTACCGCCGGTTCTGCCCTGATGCGCAATGCGCGTTCCTATGGTTTCGTGCTGGCGGGCTACACGGCCTGCATGATCGCAGTACCGGCTATCGATGCGCCTTTGCAGGTATTCAATCTCGCAGTGTCGCGCGTGACGGAAATCTCCTTGGGTATTCTCTGTGCAGCACTGGTGAACGATGCCTTGTTTCCGAAACATCAGAGTGAGCAGCTGGTGCAGGCCGTGCGTCGTTTATATCGCAATATTGCGCAGTTGTGCAGCGATGCGATGCAAGGGCGTTTAACTCCGGAGCAATTGGAACGTTTGCACCTGCAGTTTGCTACCGAAGTGGCGGCACTGGAATCCGGCCGCGCCGCTGCTTTCTTTGAAGCTGGCGATATCCGTACACGCAACCAGCAATTGCACGCCTTCAATGCGGCAGCGATGGTCGGCCTGACCACATTCCATACCTTGCATCAATTGATGCAGCGCCTGCGCAATCGTGGCGACATGCTGGTGCCGGATGTGATGCTGCCTTTATATGAGGCTTTCTCGAATGCCTTGTTGGTGACGAATATCCCGGCGCGTACCGCGGTCGAAGTTGGTGTCACGCGCGACAAATTGAGTGCCTTGCATGCAGTCTTGCCGCAAATGATTGCCGAGGCGCGCGGGAATTTCCTGCGTCATGAATACAACGATGTGCAAAGGCTGAACCTGGATACGGCGCTGGAACTGATGCAGCGTTTCAGTGATGAGTTCTATCAGCTGGTGGTGATTTACCACGATCTGCCCAAGCGCCTGTCGGACAAACCTGCGAAGAATGCCCGACAGATCCTCAGCTACAGCGCCAAGACGCCACCGATGATTGCGCTGGCAGCAGGTTTGCGCAGTGCCGCCGCCTTGTTGCTGCTGACCTTGGCATGGCATGGATTGAACTGGCCGAGCGCAGGTGGTGCGGTCATCATCACCGTGATTTTTTGCGGGCTGGCGGCATCGTCGCCTCATCCTAGTGGTTTGATACGCCAGACCACGCTGGGCTTTGCGAGTGCGACGCCGTTTGCTTTCTTCTGTGCCTTCTTCATGCTGAATCACGTCGAAGGTTACATGATGCTGGTGCTGGCGATGCTGCCGTTCTTGCTGGTTGGTGCGTATATCAGTACCTGGCGCAAGGTGGCGGGTATCGGTATCGGCTTCAACCTGATGTTTGCGCAAATGATTGCACCAGAAAACCTGATGCGCTTCGATGTGCTGAACTTCATTAATGACAGCATGGCGCAAGTACTGGGCCTGGTTCTGGCCGGTCTGATGTTTGCCTTGATCCTGCCTGAGCATAAACAAGGGTCGCGGCGCCATATTGCTGATTCCTTGTGGGGCGAGGCTTTACGCCTGTGCATCAGTGATGCGGCCAACCTGCGCCATCATTTTGAAAGCCGGGTGCGTGATTTGCTGAATCAACTGAGCATGAGCATACGTGGTACGGCAGATGCCGACACACGTCGTACTCTGAATCAGGCGATCACCTTGCTGGAAATTGGCCATGCCATTATCGATTTACGTGATCTGAGCGCACGCCTCAAGCCCGGCCATCCGGCACGCGTGGCCAAAGAGAAGTGCGTCGCTAGCCTGGCTGATTACTTCCGCAAGCCGCAAGCGCCGCAGCATGCGCGTGCGCTGGCAGAGACGCAGGCCGCAGGCGTGATGCTACGCAGCTTGTTGCTGAATAAAGAAACATTGCAGGCGAACGAAGCGGCGCAATTGCAGCGCGCGCTGACTGACCTGCACCTGATCCATGCTTCCTTGCTGGATCAGTCACTGAACGAATTTTCTGCTGAAGCTGCATTGACGAACGGAGCAAACCATCATGCCGCGTGAGATTTCCATTTTTGGCGTATTGGCGCCATCGCTGCTGCTGGTCTTCCTGCTGGCAGTCGTCATCCACATTGGTGTCGACTGGCTGTGCGGCCACTTCGGTATTTATAAACATGTCTGGCATCGCTCGCTTTTCCGCTTGTGCCTGCTGGTTTGCATATTCGGCGCACTCGCGCTTGTTATTTACTAGGGATCATCGCTATGCGTACCTCCGCTTATCTTCGCTACATCATCACCGGCGTACTCTTGCTGCTTGCCATTTTATTTGGCAAGTATCTGTGGGATGACAATATGTATTCGCCATGGACGCGCGATGGCCGCGTCAAGGCCAACATCATCCACATCGCACCGGATGTGTCCGGCATCGTGACCACGGTCGAGGTGAAGGATAATCAGTTTGTGCACAAGGGCGATATCCTGTTCACTATCGACAAGAGCCGCTATGCACATGTGTTGACGCAGGCAGAAGCGACGCTGGCTGCGCAGCAGGCAGAAAAGGGTATGCGCAGCAAGGAAGCGGCACGTCGTAGCGGACTGGATGCTTCCATCGTCACCAGCGAGAACCGTGAAGCCGCAGCGTCGCTGTCATCGATAGCAGGTGCCAAGTATCAGGCAGCTGCAGCCGCGCGCGATACTGCGCAATTGAATCTGGAACGTACTGATGTGCGCGCACCGGTCGATGGTTATGTCACCAATTTACATGTGTATGCGGGTGACTTTGCAACTTCAGGCGTACCGCAGCTGGCCGTGATCGATAGTAATTCCTACTATGTCAGCGGCTATTTTGAAGAAACCAAATTGCCGTATCTGAAGGTCAACGATAAGGTCGAGATACGCCTGATGAGTGGCGGCGCGACCTTGCAAGGTCATATCGAAAGTATTTCGCGCGGTATTACCGATCGTGAAGCGAACACTGGCCGTGAATTACTGGCCGATATCAATCCGACCTTTAACTGGGTGCGCCTGGCGCAGCGCGTACCGGTGCGCATACGCATAGACGACCTGGATAAGGATCATCAGCTGGTGGCAGGCATGACTTGTACCGTGATCGTCCAGCCGGCCAAGAAGTAAGCAGCCGTTTTCCCTCAGGTGGCGACGATGCCGTACGGTATCGTGCGCCGCGCATCCTTCAGGGCGACCGCCCACCAATGCAGCTGCGCCAGCATCATCTCCATTGATTTTTCCGCACGTGTAGCTGCGTATAAACGCCCTTGGTCGTCGAACTGTTCCCATGCATTGGCAAAGCTGACGCTGTTGCGCATCGTCGCGACATGCAGTTCGGCAAACACCTGGCGCAATTGTTCGACTGCGCGCAAGCCGCCGGACACACCACCATAGGAAACAAAAGCCAGCGGCTTGGCTTGCCATTCGCGTGATACAGAATCGATCAGGTGCTTCAGCGGAGCGGGGTAGCCATGGTTGTATTCAGGCGTGATCACGATGAAGGCATCGGCGCGATCCAGGCAAGTCCTGAGTGCGTGCAGATCCGGATTTTGCTCGCTCTGTGGTTGTAAGGATAGCTTGGCCGGATCGACGATCTCCAAGGCAAATTCCTGATGCTTGCGGACTTGCGCGCTGGCCCAGTTCGCGATGATGTCGCAGTAACGTCCTTCGCGGATGCTGCCGTAGATCAGGACGAGATTGAGTTTCTCATTCGTTGCGCTTAATTCCCTGATGGCTATGGTTGGTAACAGTGCTGACATTGAACCTCCAAATGCTGTTTTTCTGCTGTTTTAGGTAATGCGCCGGATGAACGGTGCGCTGATAATATACTGTATATACGTACAGTTAAAAAGAAATAATTACATCCGTTGACCATCCTGCGGATGACGCCCTAAAGCGATGCCTGGCAGTGCATGGGACTTGCGCAACGGTGACGGCTTAGTGTAAAACCTCAACTTAACTTGAGGTCAAGAGGTTGCCATGAAAAAAATCCCGGACGGACAAATACACATGGAGCTGACGGTAGGAGAAGTCGCCACGCGCAGTGGTGTGGCCGTGTCTGCCATTCATTTTTATGAGGCGAAAGGCTTGATCAGCAGTCGCCGGAATACCGGCAACCAGCGTCGTTATGCGCGCGATGTTTTGCGCCGGGTGGCTGTGATCAAGGTGGCGCAGCGTTCCGGCATTCCGCTGGCTTCGATCGCCGCAGCGCTTGCCAGTTTGCCGCAAGGTCGGACGCCGACTATCAAGGATTGGGCGCGACTGTCGGCTGGCTGGCGCGCCGAGCTGGACGAACGCATAGCAAAGATGATGCAGTTGCGTGACCAGCTAGACCAGTGCATAGGCTGTGGCTGTCTCTCGATAGAGCACTGCAGTTTGCGCAATCCGAGTGACCAATTGGCTGAGCAGGGAGCGGGAGCGCATTTCCTGGACGATATAAAGGTGGGGCAAGAATAAAATCAATCGTTCCAAAAATAGGACGGTTAAGCGAAAAATTGCTATCTACCGGGCATTTTGCTTTCCAATTATTGTTCGTCTGTGGCCGGAATCAACCGCGCACAACCCCAGACAGATTCAATAATTTAAAGGAGAAATAGCCATGTCTAAACCTTACACCCGCCTCGACAAAAACGACGTTGCCGTTCTATTGGTAGATCATCAGGCTGGCTTGCTGTCGCTGGTGCGCGATATCGATCCGGACAAATTCAAGAACAATGTGCTGGCGCTGGCCGACCTCGCCAGCTACTTCAAACTGCCTACCATCCTGACCACCAGCTTCGAAGATGGCCCGAACGGCCCGCTGGTACCGGAACTGAAAGCGCAATTCCCTGATGCTCCTTACATCGCACGTCCTGGCCAGATCAATGCATGGGATAACGAAGACTTCGTCAAGGCCATCAAGGCGACTGGCAAAAAACAATTACTGATCGCTGGCGTAGTGACGGAGGTCTGCGTGGCATTCCCGGCTTTATCGGCCCTGGCCGAAGGTTATGAAGTGTTTGTTGTTACCGATGCGTCCGGTACCTTTAATGAAATCACGCGTGACGCTGCATGGGATCGCATGTCGCAAGCTGGTGCACAACTGATGAGCTGGTTTGGTGTCGCTTGTGAACTGCACCGCGACTGGCGTAACGATATCGAGGGTTTGGGTACGCTGTTCTCGAATCACATTCCTGACTATCGCAACCTGATTACCAGCTACAACACGCTGACCAAAGCGAAGTAAGGCTGTCGGCGGCGGCAATGAAAAAGGCCCATGCATGCATGGGCCTTTTTGCTTTTAGTCTTGCCTCGTTATTTGTTGACGATCTTGGCGGGCAGGCGGAGTGCCAGGATGCAGCCGAATATGAGGAAGCCGGCAAAAATAAACAATCCGAGGCCGGGTGTATGCGTCAATCCTTTCAGCCAACCAAGGATGTAGGTGGCAGCGAAGCCACCGATATTCGCAATCGATGCGATCAAGGCGATGCCAGCGGCTGCCGCGGGGCCAGTCAGGAAGGTCGCGGGCAGACACCAGAATGCCGGCAATGCGCCGATAATCCCGATGTTAGCGATCGTGAACCAAAATACCGTTGCGCTCGGGCTGTCGGTGGCAAAAGTGCTGCCGGCGAGACCGATAGCGCCGATGATCATCGGTATGGCGATGTGCCAGCGACGTTCGCGATATTTGTCGGAGCTGTAGCCCGCCAATAGCAAGGCGATGATGGCGAAGGCGTGGGGGATGCCGGTATAGAAGCCGATTTCCTGTGGGCTGCTAATCCCGGAGTCGCGGATGATAGTGGGTAACCAGAAGCTGATTGCATAGGCCGACATCATCAGACACATATCGATGATACCCAGTAGCCAGACGCGACCACTGGTGAAAGCATCCTTCAGTGAATGACGGTTTTCACTCAGCACGTCTTTGTCGAGATTGCCGCGCAACTCCTTTTTTTCATCCTGGTTGAGCCATTTGGAAGATTCGATATTATTGGGCAGCCACATAAATACAATCACGCCCAGCATGATGGAAGGAATACCTTCCAGCAAAAACAGCCACTGCCATCCTTTCCATCCGTAGACATCTGCGAATGCAGTCATGATCCAGCCGGATAGTGGGCTGCCTATCATCGCCGCCAGCGGCAAGCCAACCAGGAAGGTGGCCATGATCTTGCTGCGTTTGTGGGTTGGATACCAATAGGTGAGATAGAGCATCACGCCTGGAAAGAAGCCGGCTTCGGCCACGCCAAGCAAAAAGCGCACGACATAGAATTGCATCGGCGTGGTGACAAACATCGTGGCCGCTGATAATGCGCCCCAGGTAATCGGTAGTTGTCAACGAAGTTGTCGCGTCACTTCAAGCAGCTAACTTCGATATTTCAGGTGTAGCCCGTTCCGGGTTGAGCCACACCTCGTCCGTCAATTTCCAATTTCTTGTGGCGCCCGACCAGCG
>NZ_JADOEL010000014.1 GCF_015645465.1 Herminiimonas contaminans
CCACTGTGACGATGCCGTTTGTGCGGGACAGAAAATGGAAAAAGAAGTGGGTGTGTCTGAGCGCAGCGAGTTTCGCCCACTTCCCATTTTTTGTCCCGCACAAACGGGAACCCCGCAGGGGCAGCGGCGCCGTGGTCGCCTTTCTTTGCTTACTTTCTTTGGCGAAGCAAAGAAAGTGAGTGGCCGCCGGGCCACCCCCGGCAACCCCGCTCTCCACGGAGAGCAAACAGAATCAGCAACAATCAACACGCAAACCAAACACCAATAAAAAAGCCCGCATCAGCGGGCTTTTTATTCAATACATCAGACTACTTAAGCGTAACTACGCAAACGCAACGAGAAATCACGCAAAGCAGTAATCCCCGAAGCCTCAGCACGTGCACACCAATCCTGCAACTGCTGCAGCAACTGATCACGGCTAGCATGTGAACGCTCCCAGATCGCACCCAGTTCAACGCGCATTTCATGCATTGTTTTGAGCGGCTTGCTGTGTGCGAACAAAGTCGTCAGTTGTTCTTTATGCGGTGCTTCCAGCTTGTTAGGCTCGCGATGCAGGAGCTTCTTCGCGGAACGCAAGAAGCCGGACTCCAGCTGCGCTTTTTCTTTCAGGTGCTCAACTTCATCGTGCCAGGTTTGCTTCAGCGACTTCGCGTATTTTGCAGTCACGTCATAACGGTTGGCGATGACGGATTGCAGCGTGTCGAAATCGAGATGCAATTTGCTGGTGTCGAATTTCGGTTGCGGTGCGACTTTCTTGACCTTGGCCAGACCTACTGTTTCCAGCATGCGGATGTACATCCAGCCGATGTCGAATTCGTACCACTTGGCCGACAGCTTGGCCGAAGTACCAAAGGTGTGGTGATTGTTGTGCAGCTCTTCGCCACCGATCAGGATACCGATAGGGAAGATGTTGGTTGCTGCATCGCTGCATTCGTAGTTACGGTAACCCCAGTAGTGGCCGATACCGTTGATGATGCCAGCCGCAGTGATAGGTATCCATGCCATTTGCAGGGCCCATACCGAAACACCGATCACGCCGAACAAAGCGACGTTGATGAACAGCATCAGGACGATACCCATCGCGCTATGACGCGTGTAAACATTACGTTCGATCCAGTCGTCCGGCGTACCGTAACCATACTTTTCCATGGTTTCCATGTTTTTCGATTCTGCGCGATACAACTCAGCACCTTCGAAAAACACTTTCTTGATACCGCGGGTAACCGGGCTGTGCGGATCTTCTTCGGTTTCGCATTTGGCGTGGTGCTTGCGATGGATCGCAACCCATTCTTTGGTGACCATACCAGTGGTCAGCCACAGCCAGAAACGGAAGAAATGACTAGGAATCGGATGCAGGTCCAGGCCACGGTGGGTGGCGCTGCGATGCAAATAGATAGTGACCGCCGCAATCGTGATGTGTGTCACGGCGAGCGCGTAGAAAAACACTTCCCAACCGCTGGCGCGGGTCAGGCCGTTCGATAGGAAATCAAGTACTGCGTCGATCATTGTGGCTCCAATATGAATGCCATGGATAATGGTATCCCCTAGATGGTATCGCTAAATCGAATTGCTAGGGTTGCTGGCAAATTTTCGAGACGAATTGTACCCTTTTTAAGGGCCTATATCCGATTTTGCAGGGTTTTTCGCGGTATTTAAACGTTCTTTTACCGGCTGATATTGCTCGTCAATCAACCTTATTTCACGTTGCGGGAACGGTACATTGATCTCATTCGCCTGAAATGATCGCCATATTGCACGATTGACATCAGACAAAACCGTACCGCGTCCATCCAGTTCATTGACCCAGAACCCCAGCTGCAGGTCGATCCCATCCGCACCAAAGGCCACCATGGTGGCTGCTGGTACGCGATCCGGCCCCTTGCGCACTTTATCCACTCCAAGTGCGGCCTCTTCCAGCAATCGCAATGCCAAATCGATATCAGTCCGGTAATCAACTGAAACCTTTGTTGTCATTTGAATCACAGTGTCGCTGAGGGATAAATTCTGCACCGAATTCGCCACGAAGACCTCGTTCGGCACGATGGTGTCGCTGCCGTCGCCATTGCGCAACACGGTGTAGCGGGTATTGATCTGTGCCACGCGGCCGGTGAATTTATCTATCGTCACCGTGTCGCCTATGGTCATGCTGCGTTCGAGCAGGATGATGAAACCGGAAACATAACTGCTGGCTATCTTTTGCAAACCCAGGCCCAGGCCGACGCCCAGCGCACCACCAAATACCGACAGTACGGTCAGGTCGATACCGACCATGGACAAGCTGACCAGCAAGGCGATCAGGATCAGGACTGCACGGCTCATGCGTGACAGCACGGCGCGCATCGACGAATGCATGCCGTCGAGTCGCATCAGGCGTTCTTCGATCAGGGCCGATCCCCACAGCGCAAAAATCAGCGTCACACCCACCGAGACGATCGCTTGCAGCATCGTCATGATGGAGACTTTATGTTTGCCCAGCGGGACAAAGGTGTCGTCGAGGAATTCGATGAACTCCGGCAGCACGCCCGTGATATGCAGCGCTACGATGATCCACACCAGTGAAGCAAAGCTGCGTTCAAACAGCAGGACGAATGCACTGACCTTGCCGCTGCGCGCAAACACGCGTCGCATGACATAGAAAGCCAGGCGTATCAACGCAAACGATGCGACCAGCGGCATCACGACGCGCAAGACATCCACACCGTCGACACCATCCAGCCGTTCCAGGACAGCTTTAGAGATAGCCAACAGCAGCCAGGTCAGCAGTGGCCACAAAACACGCGTGAAACTTTCTACTCCCAACCTGCGTAATGCATTTTGCTGTGGCTCTTGTGTCGCCAGCAGGCTGCGCACCACACGTGCGATACCCCAACCCAATGCAAAACACAGTACTACAGCAACAATTTGCCAGCGCAGACCAGGTATGCCCAGGTCAGTCCACAAATCAGCCCAGAGAGTAGTTAGCAGGTTTTGTTTCATTTATTTTTTACGTTCGAGTACCGCCGCGAAAAATCCATCAGTATGATGCTGCGCCGGCGACAGCTTCAGATAATCACCCATCTTCAAATCTATCTTTTGTTCCGCCAGCACTTCACTCATGGGGATCAAAACAAAGTCATCGCGCGATGCCAGGAAGCTGGCAACAATCGCTTCATTTTCTTCATCCAGAATACTGCAGGTTGCATACACCAGACGACCACCTGCTTTAACCAGGCGCGCTGCACCGGCCAGGATGGAAGCCTGCTTTTCATTCAACTCTACCAGCGATTGCGGAGTCTGACGCCACTTCACGTCAGGATTGCGACGCAAGGTACCGAGGCCGCTGCATGGAGCATCGACCAGCACGCGATCTATCTTGCCTGCCAGACGTTTTACCTTGGCATCGTTTTCATGCGCGATGAGTACCGGATGCACATTCGACAGTCCGCTACGCGCGAGACGTGGTTTCAGTTTGGCCAGGCGTTTGTCGGAGATATCGAACGCATACAGACGGCCGGTGTTGCGCATCGCGGCACCCAGTGACAAAGTCTTGCCGCCCGCGCCTGCACAGAAGTCGACCACCATTTCGCCACGCTTGGCACCGACCACTTGTGACAGCAACTGGCTGCCTTCGTCCTGCACTTCGATCGAACCATTCTTGAACAAAGGCAGGTTCTGCAATGCAGGCTTCTTGATGACACGGATACCCAAAGGTGCGTACGGTGTAGGCTCACACAAGATAGGTGCTTCTGCCAGCGATGTAATCACTTCTTCGCGCGTCGCCTTCAATGCGTTGACGCGCAGATCCAGCGGTGCTGGCTGGTTCACGGCGTGCGCCAGTTCCAGTGCAGTTGCTTCGCCATCACGAGCCACCAGTTTGTCGAACAGCCATTCCGGCAAATTCGAACGCAACAGCGACGGCAACAAGGTGCGATCGATTTGCATCACGTGCTTGAGCCATTCGGTTTCTTCTTCGGTCAGGCCACCCAACGATTCAACGCCGACTGCATCAGCCAGACCAAGCAAAGTCATACGACGCATGGTCGGGCCATTGCCGGATTCGGCAAAGCTGGTGTACACCGCTTTATTGCGCAGCAAACCGTATACCGCTTCTGCCACGACACCGCGCTCACGCGAACCGAGCTTAGGATGTTCGCGGAAGTAACGCGATAAGGTACCGTCGGCCGGACCTGTGAAACGCAGGATCTCGCGCAGTACTTCTTCGGTGTTATTAATGATCGCTGGAGGCAATCTCATGCATATTCCTTCATAAAATATTCTTGTCTGACAGTCGCCGGGCAAGCTGGTTCGGGTAGCGAACCGCTGCATCAGTTTCGTCAGGACTCTGGGCGTTAAGCTGCTTGATTAATACGCACCACACCGTCCAGCACGGACAATCGTCCGTCTATGAAGCAGCGTATAGCGCGTGGATAAATAATGTGTTCCTGTTCCAGCACACGGGCGGCCAGGGTATCTTCCGTATCGTCGGCCAGTACCGGCACCGCCGCCTGCGCCACGATAGGACCATGATCCAGCTCGGCAGTGACAAAATGCACAGTTGCGCCATGCAATTTGACACCCGCAGCCAAAGCCTGTCTGTGCGTTGCCAAACCAACAAAACTTGGTAACAGCGATGGATGGATATTGAGCATGCGTCCGGCGTAATGTGCGACGAAAGGTGTCGTCAACACACGCATAAAACCTGCCAAAACCACCAAATCAGGCGTAAAAGAGTCGATCTTGCTCTGGAGTGCTGCGTCAAAGGCCTCCCGGCTCGGATAGTCCTTGTTTGCCACAACCAGTGCCGGAATACCGTGTTCGGCAGCATAGGCCAGGCCCGATGCATCGGCCTTATTGCTAATAACGGCCGCGATCTGTGCTGGCCACTCTTCATTTTGCGCAGCGCGGATGATGGCCCGCATATTACTACCGCGCCCGGAAATCAAAATGACGATTCTTCTCATGGCGCGCATTGTACCGTACCGCGGGCCGATCAGAACGACGGCAACCGGCCGGATCATTAACTATCAGCGCAGTACAGAGCGCGCCAACGCTCAGCGACGACGAAGCAAAACCGAGGAAATGTGCCCGGAATTCAGGCGAGGCAGCGAGCCGCGATGTACCAGCGGCTGCGAGAATACGACTTACTGAAAGGAGTAAAACACCCGGAATGCGATTTTCTTGTCAGCCCAGAAATCAGCGGCATCGCGGAATACGTCGAGCAAAGTCTCGCGTGCTTCCTTGTCGAATTTCGGTGTATTCGGCAGTTGCTCCAGCACCACCAGGAAACCAGGCTGCGGGCCTGCTTTGTGTGCCAGGCTGGTCAGGCAATCGGACAAGGCATCGAAATTCTTGCCAAAATGCTTGGGAAACTGGAATGCCTCCGCAATCACGGCCAATACCTGCTGCTTGGTGGTCGCATGTGCGCAATGTGCGTACAGGAAGTGCTGTCCAAGATGCGCGGCTTCTGCCTGCAAATCTGCGACCCGGAAGGCCCGGATCGACTGCACTACATTGAGCGGCACGGTTTTAAACAAACTCATTTCTCCCTCATCTCCAGCTATTTATTATCAACATAACACCCCGCTCACTCCATGACTCTTTTGAAGCTTCTGTAGTGATCGGCGGTGTAATAATATTCGCGCGGCCTGGTCTTCTCGCCGCCGGTAATGATCCGTTTCGCACCACGATTGCGAGCCCGCGGTGTCTTTACAGTGTATTCGCGGTAATACCCGCGCTTTTGCTGAGGCAAAACCTTTTCATAATTGCCAAATATGGAACCATCCTTGTCATAAGGGAAAGGTCCACCCTGGCGTATCAAGGCGATCGTCTCCTGCGCTTCACGCGGCAATTCATTAACTGAAACAACTCCAAGCGCGCCGGAATCGAAAGCAAAAGCGTTGAATGAAAGTAAGAATGTAGCGAAAAGCAGGAAAAAGCGCGTGATAAATTTAACTTTCACCGAAATACCTTTTCTTAATAATGGGTGTCGTCTATCGACGCACCCTATCAACGCAGCCTATTGAATTAACGAGTCCAATACCCGAGAGTAACGTGTTGTGTTGTCCGAATCAACACTAATTGCTTGACAAGCATGGGATAGGCTGCTGCTTAGATATCGGCGTTTTCGGCCACACCTGTGTCTTGCGAAGAGAAAAATGACAGGATTTCAGTCTTGTGCGCCAAGGCATCCTTGCGTCCCAGATTAATGAGTTCGCAGGTGTAGCTTTTTTCAAACAACAGGTAAGAAGCCAGCGCTGCACCACGCACTTCAGCCGCACCTATGCCCGACAGCAACATACGGACCGGACGTGGCAGGCTGCTGATGTGGCGACTTGCAATTGTGTCAAGTCGTTCAGATGGCGCGATGGTCAGCATCTCTATCGGCCGCAGCGGAGTCTTGGTTCTTTGTTCGTCGGTCAGCACCGACAAGGTTTGATTGATGCGATTCAGGCGTTCGATATCGCTGGCGATACTATCAAGGAAGATACTGGACAAGGCATGCCCGGCAATTTGCGCCAGGCTCGGATACTGCGCATTGCGCGACTGATCGATTGCCGGTTCCATCAACCGCCCCGCCCCTATCACCAGCACTTTGTCGGCACCCAGATGGATGGCCGGTGAAATCGGCGCCACCTGCCGCATTGAGCCGTCACCGAAATACTCGCGTCGACCTTCGCAAAAAATCGGCGTCGCCGGAAAAATCAGCGGGATCGCCGCCGACGCCAGCAAATGTTCAACACCGATCTGACTGCGTACCGCGATACGCTGGGTCCTGACCCACGGTTCTATATCAGCTTCGCTTTGATAAAACGTCATATGCTTGCCCGCCGTATAGGACGAGGCAGTGACGGCCAGCGCGTGCAACTTGCCGTCCACCAGTGCCGCATCCAGGCGCGGCAGGTTGAGCATGCGATTCAGCAGGCTGACCAAAGGCGTATTGTCGAGCAAGGAATTTGGTGGATTGGCTTTCCATGTGCGCAGCAGCCAGCCAAACGACAGCAGTGATAGCCACTTCGCGCCGGAACGCAGCACGCCCAGCGAGTCCGCGCGGTAGACCTGTTCAGCCGTGAAGTTTTCCCATACATGCACAATTCGTTGCAGGCCGGGACAGAAATCGTCGGCGTGACAAGCCAGTGCAGTCGCATTAATCGCACCGGCGGAGGTGCCGCAAATAATGTCGTAGGGATTTTTCTCCGGCGCCCAGCCAGCCTCACACAGGATGGCCGATACCGATTCCAGCACGCCGACCTGATAGGCCGCGCGCGCTCCGCCTCCCGTCAGCACCAGGCCAATTTTCTTTTTGTCTCGCATAGACACCAATTATTCAGGCCTTTCGGATTTCAGACAAGCGGGCACGACACCAAGGATCAGTCTCCTTTGGCGATGCCTTCACGACGAGGATCTGTCCCACCAAACCAGACTTCTTCACCATGGATACTCAAGCGCATGATGCCTTGCAAGCCCGAAGTCTGCTCCACCAGTTGCACCTCATGCTGGCGTTCCGTCAGTGCCCTGACCAGGGTATTCGGCACACGACCGCGCTCCAGCTCAGTCGGTCCGTTACGGCTGCCGACGTTAGGCAAATCAATCGCCTGCTGTACCGTCAGCCCCCAATCCATCATACCGACCAATACCTTGCCGACGTAATTGATGATGTAAGCACCACCTGGTGAGCCTACCGCCAGCACCAGTTTCTTCGTACCCTTTTCAAACACGAAAGTCGGTGCCATCGAACTACGTGGTCGCTTGCCGGGTTGCACACGGTTGGCGATGAAGCCATTCACATCGCTGGGATCAAACGAGAAATCGGTCAGTTCATTATTCAGCAGAAAGCCATCGACCATCTGGCGCGAACCAAAACCGTTTTCAATGGTAGTCGTCATGGCGACCGCATTGCCCTTCGCATCCACCACGGAAATATGCGAAGTCGAAGGCAGCTCAGGGGAAGTACTGGTGGCCCAGGCCAGGCGCGTATTGAAAGGATCACCAGGCTGCGCCTTACCCATGGACTCATCACCTATCAACGCGGCGCGGCGTGCCAGGTATTTTTTATCGAGCAGCGGTTGCACACTACCACCCGGCAGCGGCGCAAAATCCGGATCGGCTATATAGCGATCGCGATCCGCGTAAGCGAGACGCCCTGCTTCCGCGAACAGATGCACGGCATTCGCATTCCACGCACCATTAACCGGCGAATAGGCCGCGATGTTTTTCTTTTCGAGTATGCCCAGGATTTGCGCTATCGCGATACCACCCGACGAAGGTGGCGGCATACCGCACACAGTCCATGCTTTGTAATCGCTGCAAACAGGTTCACGTACCTTGGCCTTGTAACTGGAGATATCGTGCAAACCCATTTCACCGGGATTGGTAGGATGCTGCGCAACCTTGGCTGCAATATCGTGCGCGATCTGGCCGCGGTAAAACGCATTTGCGCCATCGCGCGCTATCGCTTTCATGGTTTCAGCCAGTGCCGGATTTTTCAGGATGTAGCCGACAGGTCTGGGCTTGCCTTGCGCATCGTAAAAGTAAGCGGCGGCGACCGGGTCCTGCTTCAGATAAGTTTCATGTTGCAGCAAGATGGCGAGGCGCGGACTGACGGCAAAACCTTCAGTCGCCAGCTTGATCGCCGGATTGAACAGGGTTGCCCATGGCAGCTTGCCGTTCTGCTTGTGCGCCAGCTCCAGCATGCGCAATACACCCGGCACACCGACAGCGCGACCACCAACTACCGCTTCGTGGAAAGGCATGGCCTTGCCTTCCGCGTTCTGGAACAATTTACCCGTCACATTGCGCGGCGCTGTTTCGCGGCCATCATAGGCCAGTACACGCGCGCCATCGAAGTGCAACATGAACGCACCACCGCCCAGGCCGGACGATTGCGGTTCCACCAGGCCCAGCACCATTTGCGTTGCGATGGCAGCATCAACTGCAGAACCACCGGCCTTCAACATTTGGTAACCTGCATCCACCGCCAGTGGATTGGCGGCTGCCACCATGAATTTCTTTGCGACCCAACCGCTCTTTTCGGTATAGCCGCTACTGCCTTCCGGCTCTATCGGGATGTATGGCTTGACTACTGGCGGGCTGCTGCAGCCGGTAAGCAAGGCTGATAATACGGCGACAAAAACAGTCGTTTTAATCATGCAGAATCCCGGAGTAACGTAGAAGAAGGCAAAAGGTGCGTCCCCAGTGTAAACCGCTTGGGCGCAGATGTCAGTTTGTTAGGACGAGGTTTTTTCAATTGAGTTCGCTGCATCTGGCCGGAAATACAGGCCGCGGATAAAAGAAAAGGCAGCCTGCGCTGCCTTTTCCGCATAACCATCATCTAAAACTCAAGGACGCGTCGGGGTAATCGGCGCAGAATCCACCGGCACGACAATGGTCTGTACCGGCGTGACGATAGTGACATTGGTGACGGTATCCACCACTTGCAAACCTGTTGCTGGCAACAAAGGCACAATCAGCAAGGCTACGATGTTGATGATCTTGATCAAGGGATTGACTGCAGGACCAGCCGTGTCCATGTACGGATCACCGACCGTATCACCGGTCACTGCTGCCTTGTGCGCATCCGATCCCTTGCCGCCGTGATGGCCGTCTTCGATATGCTTCTTCGCGTTATCCCAGGCGCCACCACCGGTAGTCATCGAAATCGCAACAAAGATACCGGTTACGATTGCACCCATCAGCAAACCACCAAGCGCCGCAGGTCCGAGGATCAGGCCAACCAGAATAGGTATCACCACCGGCAACAGCGACGGAATAATCATTTCCTTGATGGCTGCAGTGGTCAGCATATCGACCGCCTTGTCGTATTCCGGCTTGCCGCTGCCATCCATGATGCCCTTGATCTCGCTGAACTGGCGGCGCACTTCGACCACCACCGCACCGGCAGCGCGACCTACTGCCTCCATCGCCATCGCGCCAAACAAGTATGGAATCAAGCCACCGATGAAAAGCCCAACGATGACCATGGGATTGGACAAGTCGAAGGTCGTGCTCTTGCCGACCGAATCCAGTGCATGCGTGTAATCGGCAAACAGCACCAACGCAGCGAGTCCGGCTGAGCCGATCGCATAGCCTTTGGTCACTGCCTTGGTGGTATTGCCAACCGCATCCAGCGGATCAGTAATCGCACGTACCGATTCCGGCATGCCGGACATCTCGGCGATACCGCCAGCGTTATCGGTAATCGGGCCATACGCATCAAGCGCAACAATAATGCCCGCCATAGACAACATGGAGGTCGCCGCAATCGCGATCCCGTACAAACCACCCAACCAATACGAAGCCAGGATAGCGAAACACACCGATACCACCGGCCATGCAGTCGAGCGCATCGAGACGCCGAGACCCGCGATGATGTTGGTACCGTGGCCGGTAGTAGAAGCCTGCGCCACATGTTGCACCGGTTTGAAATCGGTACCGGTGTAGTACTCGGTGATGTAGACCATCAAACCGGTCAGGATGATGCCAACTACCGCCGAACCCATCATCGCGACACGCAATTCAGGCGGAATCACCAGCCAGGTCACAACTGCAAAACCGATCAGCGACAAACCGGCAGCCCACCATAAACCGGTGTACAGCGCCGACATGATTTTCTTACCTTCTTTCGCTTTGACCATAGAGCAACCGACTATCGACGCGAGGATGGACACACCACCCAATAGCAACGGATAAATTGCCGCCTGCACTTCCAGTCCGCGCATCACCAGTGTGCCGAGCAACATGGTCGCGATCAGGGTCACCACATAAGTTTCAAACAAATCTGCCGCCATACCGGCGCAGTCGCCTACGTTGTCACCCACGTTATCTGCGATCACGGCCGGATTGCGTGGATCGTCTTCCGGAATGCCTGCTTCCACCTTGCCCACCAGGTCAGCGCCGACGTCCGCACCTTTGGTGAAGATACCGCCTCCGAGCCTGGCAAAAATCGAAATCAGCGATGCGCCGAAAGCCAGGCCGATCAGCGGCGTAATGATGTCGTGCAAGGTGACGTGATACACGCCGCCATCGCGCGCCATGCTGGTCAGGATCAGGAAGAAAATGGCCACGCCAAGCAAACCGAGGCCGACCACCAGCATGCCGGTAATCGCCCCGCCCTTGAACGCCACATCGAGCGCCTCATTCATACCTTTGGTTGCCGCCTGCGCCGTGCGTACATTGGCTCGCACCGACACATTCATGCCGATGAAGCCGCAAGCACCCGACAACACCGCACCCGCGAGGAAGCCGATCGCAGTCATCAGCCCGAGTCCGGGCACCAATGCAATGATGATGAAGAGAACGACGCCGACGATGGCTATCGTGCGGTACTGGCGCGCCAAGTAGGCAGCAGCACCTTGTTGAATCGCGGCGGCAATGTCCTGCATGCGTTCATTACCGGCGTCTTGCTTGAGTATCCAGCTACGTGAGATCAGGCCATAGATAACGGCAACAACGCCGCACGCAATGGCGAACCATAGACTTGATGCCATATCGACTCCTCCTGTTTTTTCACGACCAAGTTGACCACTACGACTATGCAACAGACATAAACATGTTCCGTGCTGCGTACTGCAAAACTTTCTGTCGCCCTTTTTATTATTTGGATGCCAGGGCTGGCTGAGTCTGTTGCGGGATTGCTTCCCTGATTCTGTTACTACTGCATCAATACAATACCGATGCTATAGCGATAAGGCAATTTGAGCAAATAAGAAAAAAGCGGACATGGTGTCCGCTTTTTTTGTTTAACCTGCTAACGCGGCAAACGCGCTGTCACGTATTTGATCGACCGGGCCTACGCCTGCGATCTTGCGATACTTGGGCGCACCTGGCTGACCGGAAGCTGCCCATTGGTTGTAGTAACCAACCAACACTTCGGTTTGCTCGTGGTACACGGACAAACGCTTCTTCACGGTTTCTTCCTTGTCGTCATCACGCTGGATCAATTCTTCACCAGTCAGGTCGTCCTTGCCTGCCACTTTAGGTGGATTGAATTTGACGTGGTAAGTACGACCCGATGCCGGATGTACACGACGACCGCTCATGCGCTCAACGATCGCTTCGTCAGGCACATCGATTTCCAATACGTAGTCGATCGCAACGCCCGCTTCTTTCATCGCGTCAGCTTGCGGAATGGTACGTGGAAAACCGTCGAACAAATAACCTTTGGCGCAGTCCGGTTCTTTCAGGCGATCCTTGACCAGACCGATGATGATGTCGTCCGACACCAGGCCACCTTCGTCCATGATTTTTTTTGCGGCGATGCCGAGTGGCGTGCCAGCCTTGACCGCTGCGCGCAACATGTCGCCGGTCGAAATTTGCGGGATATTGAATTTATCTTTGATGAAACCAGCTTGCGTGCCCTTACCGGCACCAGGCGCTCCTAAAAGGATGAGGCGCATGAAATTTTCCTAAAACGAGTTTTTGAATTCTATTACCGAAGGGCGCTAATGCGGCACCGGAGGATAGTCGTGATTTATAGATTTGAACTATGAACTTTGCACGAA
This sequence comes from Herminiimonas contaminans, assembly GCF_015645465.1. Lineage (GTDB taxonomy): Bacteria > Pseudomonadota > Gammaproteobacteria > Burkholderiales > Burkholderiaceae_D > Oxalicibacterium > Oxalicibacterium contaminans. The sequence goes on from NZ_JADOEL010000014.1 coordinate 12,477, forward strand.
ACTTACCACAAAATTATATCAAAGCGCTGTTTTGCGCTTGCTGCAGCGCATCATTGACCGAAAAATTGCCTTACGCGCTGCAGGTCTTCCGGGGTGTCCACACCCGTCACCGGGGCATGCGGCGTCACGTGCACGGCGATAGGAACGCCATGCCATAACACGCGTAATTGCTCCAGCGCTTCCAGTTGCTCCAGCGGCGAAACGCTGAGCTGCGGGTATTCCTGCAGGAAGGCATTGCGATAAGCATACAGACCGATATGGCGCAGCGGCGCATAGCCCGCTGGCATCGCATCCCGACTCACGGCAAAAGCATCACGGTGCCAGGGAATAGTCGCGCGTGAGAAATACAGCGCACGTCCGGCTTTATCCAGCACCACTTTCACTACATTCGGATTGAAGATTTCCTCAATATCACTGATGGTATGCGCCGCAGTTGCCATCGGCACATCACGCGAAATCAGTGTCGCCGTCGCCGCGATCAGCGACGGGTCTATCAACGGCTCATCGCCTTGTACATTCACCACCACCGCGTCATCCGGCAGACCGATCAACGCTGCTACTTCGGCTATACGATCGGTACCCGATGGATGGTCAGCCCGCGTCATCTGCACCGCTACCTTGTGCTGCGCGCAGGCGGCAAAAATATCGGCATGATCGGTAGCGACGATGACCTGGGCTGCACCAGACTGCATCGCACGTTCAGCCACGCGCACTATCATCGGCTTGCCACCGAGGTCTGCCAGCGGTTTATTCGGCAGGCGGGTTGACGCCAGGCGGGCAGGAATAATGACGGTAAAAGACATCAGTAATGATCAGTTTGCGCCGGAGTTGACTTGCAGGTCACGTGCCTGGTCCGCCCACATGATAGGAATGCCATCACGTATCGGATAGGCCAGTTTATCGGCCTTGCAAATCAGTTCTTGCGCTTTTTTGTCATGCTCAAGCGGACCTTTACAGATCGGGCAGACCAAAATATCAAGCAATCGAGCGTCCACGGAGTTTCTCCACAATTTTTTCAGCAAGCGCGCCGTCAAGCTGCGCTGTTACAGGCACGACCCACAAACGGGTGTCGTTTCTCAAACCTTCGTTTTGCCGACATTTTACTGCATCCTTCTCGGTAATCAGGATCACATCCGCCTGCACATGCACAAACGGATTGTCGGAAAAATCATAATGGTCGGGCAAAGCCATTTCCTCGAATTGCAAACCGGCACTGCGCAGCAAGCCAAAAAATCGCCCCGGATTGCCTATACCAGCCGCTGCCAGGATCACCGGCGCATGCTTGCCGTCAGTCGCAGCGAAGGAGCTTAACAGGCTGACCTGAGAACGATCATTCAGTTTTTCTGCGGTATTGCCGACCAGCTGCATATGGATCGCATCCGGTGGCAAACCCGGCGCATGGTCCGCACCATTCAATACGGTGAAATCGCGCTGGCGTGAAGTCGGCTCGCGCAAGGGACCGGCTGGCAGCAGCCAGCCATTACCGGCACCGCGTCCGTCGAACAGGACGATTTCGATATCCCGCTGCATACGGTAATGCTGCAAGCCATCATCCGATACCAGCACGTCGACTTCCGGATGCGCGGCCAGCAAGGCTGTCGCCACCGCTACCCGGTCGCGTCCGACCATCACCGGACACTCGGCGCGATACGCAATCAATAAAGGTTCATCGCCAACTTCGTGCGCCAGCGATTGCGCAGTAACTTCCTGCGGCACTTCATTGTGCACACCATAGCCGCGCGAAATCACGCCCGGCGTATAACCAGCCTGACGCAATGCCTGCACCAGCCATATCGTCAGCGGTGTCTTGCCGGTACCACCGACAAAGATATTCCCCACCACCACCACCGGCACCGGCAAACGCTCGCTCTTGGCAAGACCGGCGCTGTAGGCGGCGCGGCGCACGGCCGACAAACCGCCAAACAGGGCAGCTACCGGCAGCAGCATGCAAGCCGCCAAGCCGCGCTGCGACCAGGTACGCGTCAGGAATTCTTCAAGATTGGAGCGCTGAAGACTCAAGGGTGGATTCCGTATGAAGGTGACGGTACCGACATCGTCAGTACCGCCACATGATAGAACTACTTATTTCTTGCCGCTGGTTTGCGCAGCAAACGTGACCTTGGAATAACCGGCGATACGCGCCGCTTCCAGTACATTGATCACAGTCTGGTGCGTAGCGGTCGCATCGGCTGCAATGATGATAACCGGATCGGCATTCGGCTTGCTGGAAGCCGCCACCGCCGCACTCAGCTCTGCTGCCAGCGCATCCGGATTTTGCACGGCGACGCGTGCATTATTAATCGAGTAGCGACCTTGCGTATCGACGCCGACATTGATTTCAAATGGCCGGTCCATCGCCTTCTCCGCATCGGCGGTCGGCAACGTAATCTGCAAGGCGGTAAATTTGCTGTAACTGGTCGAAACCATCAGGAAAATCAGGATCACCAGCAATACATCTATGAAGGCAATCAGATTGATTTCCGGATCTTCGCGGCCTTGTCCTTTGCGGAAATTCATCAGGCGTCTCTTTCCGGACTGTTACTTGCGTGCGCCATGCACGATGTCGACAAACTTCACAGCCTGTTGCTCCATATCGATGATGAAGCTATCGACCAGGGCGCGGAAGTGGCGGTAGAACACCAGCGACGGCATCGCAATCGCCAGGCCGAAACCGGTGTTGTACAGGGCAATCGAAATACCATGTGCCAGTTGCGCCGGATTCGCGCCGGTACCGGTTGCGTTTTGTGAACCAAAGATTTCAATCATGCCGACCACGGTACCAAACAAACCCATCAGCGGTGCCAGCGTGGCGATGGTACCCAGCGTCGTCAGGAAGCGTTCCAGCGTATGCGCAGTGCCGCGCCCTGCTTCTTCGATCGACTCCTTCATCACATCACGCGGCGCATCGACGTTGCGCAAACCGGCAGCCAGTACGCGGCCCAAAGGCGAATTCTGTTCCAGCGTCGTCACCACGTTCTCATCGATACGGCCACTGCGATAGACCCGCACGACCTCGTCCAGCAAGCTGGGCGGCAATATGCGATTGCGGCGCAAGTACATGCTACGTTCGATAATCAGGGTCAGGGCAATAACGGAGGCAATCAGCAACAGCCAGATAGGCCAGCCTGCTGCATGAATAATGGCGAGCAAAATAAGCTCCTTCTGTGGGATTCAATAAGTATGGATGGAGAATGTAACGGTTTGACGCTGCGAGAGCAAGTTACATTCATAGCCTTGCCTACATTGCTTGCGGACAGATAAGCACATGCCTATGCCTTTTAACGCGATCATGAGAACGCACACATGGCTTGTGCACATTTTCTGTGGATAACATTGTGCGTAACTGTGTGCAAGCAGTCGAAGCCATTGATTTCAAAGAACAAATTTCCCGCGCTCAAAAATGAGGCGGCTTATATCTGCTTGTCTGCCTCAGCTTTGCAAGGTGATTTGCAGCACCTTGATGCGGTAATTCAGTTGCCGCAAGGTCAACCCCAATATTTGTGCCGCGCGTGATTTATTGCCGCCGCATTCGGTCAGCGCCGACACAATCTGCTCGACCTCATCGCCGCGCACTGCCTGATTGGTCCGTACCGAGCGGGTCACTGTATTGGTTCCGGCAGCGACTGTCATGCTCGACAACACAGCATCCACGGCACGCTCCGACTCCAGTACCCGGCTGACATCCGCGGCTTCGATTTCGGGTTGTTCGGCCAGCAGGACCAGGCGTTCGATAATGTTTTGCAGTTGACGGATGTTGCCAGGCCAGGGGAAACGTATCAGTTGTTCCATCGCGCCCGGCGTCAGGGTGGCATGGCGCTGGAAGGTATCGTTGGCCAGGCTGATGAAATGACGCGCCAGCGCAGGAATATCTTCAGCCCGCGCACGCAGCGCCGGTAGTTTAACCGGCACCACATTCAAACGATAGAACAAGTCGAGCCGGAAGCGTCCACTCGCCACCAACTGCTGCAAGTCACGGTTGGTAGCGGCGACTATGCGCACATTCACCGGTATCTCCTTGCGTCCGCCGACACGCTGGATTTGCTGCTCCTGCAAGGCACGCAGCAACTTGACCTGCAACAACAATGGCAAGTCGCCCACTTCATCCAGGAACAACGTGCCGCCGTCTGCATCTTCAAAGCGTCCGGGCTTGGCGGCGTGCGCGCCGGTGAACGAACCTTTTTCATGGCCGAACAATTCAGACTCGAACAAGTTCTCCGGAATGGCACCGCAATTCACTTTGATGAAAGGTGCATCGCGCCGGTCACTTGCCATATGCAAGGCACGCGCAAACAATTCCTTGCCGGTACCTGATTCGCCCAACAGCAATACGGTAGCCACCGTATTCGCCACCTGCGTGATCTGACGCAAGGCTGCGCGTGACGCCACCGACTCGCCTATGATGCCGCCGTGCTGCGCCTGCTTGCCCAGCGCCTTCTTCAGTTCACGGTTCTCAACTGTCAACGCCGCAGTACGCCGCTCGACTTGCTCGTTCACCAAATGTTCTATGCGCAGCAACTGCGCAATCTGCGCTGCCACCAGACGCACAGTCACCAGATCGTCACTGAGCGGACGATGCAAACCGCGAAAGCGATTTACTGCCAGCACACCACGCACCGTACCGTTGACGATGATGGGCAAGGCAAACATGGAGATCGTTCCCTTAGGCAGCGTATCGCGATCTACCGTGCGCGCCAGGTAATTGGGTTCGGTATCAATATCCTGAATGATCGCCACTTCGCCCGACTGGAACACTTTGCCTGTAATCCCCTCGCCGGGACGAAACACGCCGCGCTTGATCTCCTCTTCATCCAGCCCGTATGAATAGCGAATCACCAGACGCTGCTTTTGCGCATCGAATAAAAACAAACGGCCACGATTCAAGCCGAGGAATTCGGATAACAGGTGCAACATATTGCGTATCGCAAAAGCCGGATCCAGGCTCTTGCCTATCAGCTTCGATATCTCTCGCGTCACAAAGAGCTGTGTCTCCGACCAGTCGACGATGCCATGTACATTCTTCGACAGCTCTGCCTGTGCCGTCGAATGCAAATACGGCCGGATTCCTGTACTGAATTCCTTGCTCTTCATTTCCATACTCAACCTCTTATCGACATCCCGGACATTGTGTAAGCAATGTCCCTGCCATGTACCAAGCTGCGGTTTACCTTCTTGCTTGCTTGTTTTTGAGCAATACGCATGTGCCATATGCACGGTCTTCGCGCATACGCCCTGCTGCAACAATTTAATGCGCCAAAGCGAGGCGTAGCAAAAACACAATTCCATCAGTATTTGGCCGAGGAAAAAGAAACAGGGACAGGTCATCTTGTTAACAATTTGGTTAACAAGATGGTCGAGAAATCCACCTCTGTTATCCCGCCCATGCTTCCGTTTTTATCCATCCCCGACTGTGCCAAATCGGCCTTTAAAAGTTCACCGTGTATCAGTCATTTCTCCTATGAAGACATGTCTTTTAACGGCTTTTCTACACCTGCATTCAGGCACGCGTTTTAAGCAGCACAGCGCGCTGATTTTCCGTGCTGGCATATCAATTGCGTTAAGGAACATAACTCGATGTCATGTTGAGACAAATGTGTACGCAAATCTGCATGCCTGGACTAGCAGCGTTTTATAAGGAAACCAGAAACATGAATTCAGTCGTTGATTTTTCCTTGCACAGCTACCGCGACGATGCCGCGCCGGAAGCCACTGCACGGCCGCACATTACAGTGCGCGGCCTGAGCAAATCATTTGGCGGTGCGCCGGTATATTCCGATTTCAATCTCGACTTTCCGAAAGGTCGTGTGACCTGTGTCTTCGGCCCCAACGGTTGCGGCAAGTCGACGCTGATCAATATGATCGCTGGTCTGATTCCATACGACGACGGCGACATCCTGTTCGACGGCAAAACCCTGCAGCAAACCACCATCGGCTATGTATTCCAGAACTACCGCGAAGCGTTGTTCCCGTGGATGCGTGCGATAGACAACATCAAATATCCACTCGTCATCAAGGGCATGAGCAAGGCCGATTGCGACGCGCGAGTCGAAGAACTGATCGCGTCCTTCGACGTGAAGTTTGATTTGAATCGTTACCCGTATGAATTCTCCGGCGGCCAGCAGCAGTTGATTTCCATCATGCGTGCATTGGCACCGCATCCTGAAGTGCTGTTCCTCGATGAACCCTTCTCAGCGCTCGACTATGAAATGACTCTCTTCATACGGGAGAAGCTGCAGGAAATTTTTCACACCACCGGCGTCACCATGATCGTCGTTTCGCATGACCTGGAAGAAGCGGTCTACCTCGCCGATCATGTCTTGCTGTTGACCAAACGACCGACCCGGGTTGCCGACACGGTGCGCTTCGATGCGCCGCGTCCGCGCGATATCGCCACCCTTTCCAGTGCTGCTTTTGTGCAAACCAAGGCGCGCTGCCTGGACATCTTCCAACGCGAGGTGCGCAAATGAAAAGCACACAATACCCACCCTTCATGAACAACAGCATGCGCGTCGGCCGCAGCCTGATCGGGCCGGTCGCATTGATAGCGGTCTGGTGGATCGCCAATGATTCGGCATGGGTCAGCAACAAACTGCTGCCGAATCCATTCGCCACTTTCGGCTCCCTATGGGACAGCCTGGTCTCTGGCTCCATGACCAAAGACCTGGCAGCAACGCTGTATCGCACGCTGTATGCATTTGGCCTGGCCGCCCTGTTCGGTATCCCGGCCGGGATCGCGCTCGGTTCGAATGACCGTATTTATCGCTCGATTGAATCGCTGGTCGACTTCTTCCGCTCGACGCCAGCCACTGCCATGTTCCCGCTCTTCCTGCTGATCTTTGGCATCGGTGATTTCGCCAAGATCGCGGTCGCCGGTTTCTCCGCCTGGCTGGTGGTGCTGTTCAACGTGGCCTATGGCGTCATGAACTCGCGCAAGACGCGCATCCTCGCAGCACGCGTAATGGGTGCTTCGAAATGGCGTGTATTCCGCGACGTGCTGTTCTTTGAATCGCTGCCACAAACCTTTGTCGGCCTGCGCATGGCAGTTTCGCTGGCGCTGGTCGTCATCATCGTGGCCGAGATGTTCATCGGCTCGATGGATGGCATGGGCCATCGCATCATCGATGCACAGCAGGTATTCGATCTGCAGCAAATGTATGCCTCCATCCTGATGACCGGCGGCGTCGGTTACGGCTTCAATCTTTTATTCATCGCACTCGAGAAATGGGTAGTGCATTGGGCAGGTCGCTAATTTAATTTTCAATTCTGGAGAATGGTATGAAAAAGTTCGTCTTGGCATCTATCGTCGGAACCCTGCTGCTGAATTCATCGCTCGCACTGGCACAGGAAAAAATGGAAAAGGTCACTGCGTCGTGGTTGCCCATCATGCAAACCATGGCTTACTACGTGGCACTGGAAGAGAAGCTGTTTGAAAAGGCCGGGATAGAAATTAACTCAGTTAAATTCCAGAACCCGAACCAGATCATCGATTCACTGGTGTCCGGCCAGGCTGACTTCGGACCACCAGGTGCGGCAGCCGGTATCACGGCGCTGGCTGAATCGCGCTATCCGGGTACTTTCAAAGTCTTTGGCCTGCAAGGTGGTGGCATCAAGGTAGGCATGATCAATGATGGCCTGATCGTTTCGAATGCATCGACCATTTCCTCGTTCAAGGATCTCAAGGGCAAGAGCATAGGCACCCTGCCCGGCATCCAGTGGAAAACCATCACGCGCTACATCCTGCGTCAAAACGGCCTGGACCCGGACAAGGATGTGCGCATCAATGAAATCGCCGTGCCTATGCACATTCCATCCGTGGTTGCCGGTACTGTCGATGCCACACTGTCGCTGGAACCGGTAGGTTCGATCGCCATCGCATCGAAAGAGGCCCGACGTGCGATGACAAATCCGGTCGCCACCTTCATCGCTGATCCTTTCTACTCCGGCGTCTCGGTACTCTCGACCAAGTTCATGAAAGAGCGTCCGGAAGTCGCGAAGAAAGTCGTCGCCGTGCTGGACCAGGCGACCAAGATGGCGAATGAAAACTTCGACAAATACCGTCCCATCATCGCCAAGTACACTGCAATCCAGCCTGACCAGGTGCAATACGTCGCGCAACCCTATCTGCGCGCCAACAAGGATTTGACTGCCAACGATGTGAAGTCGTATCAGGCGCTGGTCAATGTATTTGAAAAAGAAGGCGTGCTGAAAGAACACATGGATATACAAAAAATCATGTTGAAGCCCACTGACCTTAAATAAACCAGGCTAAGACCAGCGCCGGTCCCGGCGCTGCTTCTTGCCACACCTCTCGCTCCACTTCCGGGGCAAATACCACACGCAGCAAGCAGCGATGGCCAGGCCCTCGCCGGGCCGCTGCATTAATTAAATTTTCTGAAGGAGCAACATCATGGCAACAGCACCATTCCGCGCAGCAGTCGTCCAAACCCTGGCCGCACTCGGCGATCTCGATATCAACATCGGCCTCTTGCGTCGTTACACCGAGGAAGCAGTCCGTCAGGGCGCACGCCTGGTGGTCTTCCCTGAATGCATGAATACCGGCTACCTGTTCGACTCTGCCGAGCACTGCGCCGAGCTGGCAGAAACAGTCGATGGCCGCTTCGTGCAGGCGATGGCTGACCTGTGCCGCGAACACAACATCTTCATCGCCAGCGGCTTTACCGAAATGAATGAAGAGAAAAACAAAATCTTTAACACCGGTTTGCTGCTGGACCCGAAAGGCGACATCATCGTCCACTACCACAAGCAATTCCTCGCCACACATGACCAGAACTGGTTCGAGCTCGGTGAAAACGGCTGCCCGGTGGTCGATACGGAACTGGGACGCATAGGCTTGCTGATCTGCTTCGATGGCCGCATTCCCGAGATCACACGCAACCTCGCACTGCAAGGTGCCGAAGTTATCGTCGACATGGCCAACTTCTTTGCGATGGACCAGGCCGATATGTGGGTACCGGCACGCGCTTATGAAAACGGCGTCTGGTTTGTTGCCGCCACCAAGGCGGGTGTGGAGCGCAGCATCTACTATCCCGGCGGCAGCATGATAGTCGCGCCCGGCGGTGAAGTCGTCGCCAAAATCCCGTACGACACGCACGGTGTGGTAACAGCCGAAATCGATACCAGCAAAGCGCAAAACAAATCCTGGCACCATGAAGGTGATCGCATGCTGGATCGTCGCCCTGACCTGTACGGCATCATAGGCAAGCCGGTCAGCGATACCCCACTGGCAGCAATACTCGCACAGCCCCTCGTTCCAGAACAAAGTGTGGCCAAGGCAGCAGCGGTGCAAATCCATGCGACCAGTGCCGCCGACAGCTTGCACGACGCCTACGAAATGATAGATCACACCGCCAAGCTCGGCGTCAAAGTCATCGTCTTGCCGCAGTTCTTCGCCTCCTCCAGCTGGCTGCCCAGCCTGGCCGAAGCGCATCTTGCAGCGAGCCAGAGCGAAGCGACTATCCAGCGCGTCGCGACCATCGCCAAACGCTACGCTTGCGTCATCGTGCTGCCCCTGCTGGAAAAACGTCAGGACAAGATCGCGTCAACAGCTGTCGTCATCGGACCGGATGGCGAACTGATCGGTCGCTACCAGCAATGCCATGTCGAGCCTGAAATGAAATCGTGGTGTGTCGCTGGCAGCACCTTGTCGGTCTTTGATACACCGTTTGGCCGACTCGGCGTCATCCTCGGTTACGACGGCATGTTCCCGGAAGCAACGCGGGTACTGGCGCTGCAAGGCGCAGACATGATCGCGTGGTGCAGCGCATGGCGTCGCCCGCAAGACCGCGCGCTGCTGACCGTACCCAAGGCGGAAGACAATCGCATCTTCCTGATTGCCGCCAACCGCAGCGACGCTCCGTATCCTGGTGGCTCCTTCATCGTGCCGCCGAATGGCTTCCCGCTATGGAACCTGGATGTCGTTGCCCCTGCGACGAATCGTCACGGCGCAGTGATGCCTGGCTTTATGAACCTGGCACTGAGTCGTCAGAAATTCATGATCCCGAAAGTGAATATGCTGCGCAATCGCATCATCGCCAGCTACACGCCTATCACTGCCACCGCAGCTGCGCATGAACTGGCCGCCTGAAGCAAGGCACTAATAAAAACGCCCGGCATCTTTAAAGGATGCCGGGCGTTTTTTAATGTACTACTTTATTTCACTGAATACCGCGGAATACCGCACATTGCCTGAAGGCGTCTTCAGAGAACGGTATCTGCTTGCTCTTGCAATACTTCGAGGTCAGCTTCAACAGTTCCTTGATGTCGCGGCCGCTGCACTTCGCGTAGATATTGCTCAACGAGTCGACCAGTTCATCCGACAAGTCAGCGTGGAACTGTGTCGCCAGCGATTTCCACAAACGCATCGCGTCTTCCTTCGGCGGCACTTCATACTTGATGGTGGCTATGCAGCGCGACAGGATTGCATCGTCCACATCGCCAACACGGTTGGTCGTCATGAACAACAAGCCTTTGAAGTATTCCAGCGTACGCAGGAACTCAGCAACAATGGCATTGTGCTGCAAGTCGTTATCGCGGCAACGGATGTAAACGTCAGCTTCATCCAACAGCAGGATCGCATCCCAGCGCGCTGCGCGACGCAGGATTTCCGACAGGTTTTGCTCTACCGAGGCCGCGGTAATACCGAGCTGGCCGGAATGCACACGGTACAAAGGTTTGCCCACTACTTCCGAATACACTTCAGCAGTCAGGGTTTTACCCAGGCCAGGTGCGCCCTTGCACAGGATGGTGGTACCGCCCGATTTGCCTTCGACGATGTCTTCCATCAAGACATTCATATCGGCAGTCAGGATATCGATCAGCTCACGATGCTGGGTCGGCAGGATCAGTTTCTCGCGCAGTTCCGGCTTGTATTCGTAGGACGTCAGGTTTTGTACGTGCACCCAGATGTTCTGGTGCAGTTCCAGATGGAACAGGTGTACATAGCAATGCAGCGGGATCTTTTCGAAGCCTTGCTCGAAACCGTTCTGACGCCAGAATTCGGCGTCGGTCATCATTTCAAAGCGACGATCCAGGATCTCTTCATCATTCACGCACTTCGCGGTGGTACCTGCCTTGAACGGCAGCATGCCGATGCGGAATTTTTCATCCATCGTGAAGGCGGCATTGCGCGCGATGAATTGCTTGCCGAACTGGCGCTGGTATTTCAGGAAACGCTTGGCCTGTACTTCGTATTCTTGCTTGAATTCCGGGCATTCCTTGAAATAGCCGAGCTCGGTCAGCAGTTCAGGAATCGTGCGATTGGCGATGTCGTGCGAGTTGATAACAATCGCATTCGTCATACCGGCACGGCGCATGCGCAAGTCGGACGACTCTTCGCGTCCGGCTGCCTGCATGGTATTGGCGATCAGGTCGATCACCACATACGGTGCGCCCTGGTCCGGCACCACATGGCGCAGGCGATGGATCAACCACGGCAACAGCACGCCGTCCTTGTTGCGTTTGTACAGCCAGCCATCGATTACATCGCGCGAGAAGTACGCGGCGAGGCCTGGTACCAGTTTGTCGAGGTCGGGAATCTTGCGTGCCTGCGGCGCGCCCAGGATGTTATCCAGTGCCAGCATCTGGAACATCAACGCACGGTCGTCCTGCGCTTTGCACAGGCTATACAGCGTGTTCATCGCTTTCGCGTCGAACAGCTTGCTGTTGACTATCATGCGGCCATGGCAGACGCCATGTTCGGAAAGACGCTTGGCCAATGGAGACTCGGACTCGATCATCTCCAACAGCACATTTACCATCGATTCCGGTATTTCAAAATCCATCACAACTCCCTGCTAATTTCGTGCTCGGCACAGGTAAATGCCCCTAACTTGCGGGCGTAATCAAGGCAGAAAACCAAAAAACAGATGTTCAGTGTGCAATGCAACATTACAAAATAAAACGGCTTCCATATCTGGAAGCCTGCTGTATGTGTGATGCTGGTTGCGGAAACAATGTTCAGCAGCCCACCTCTGTCATGTCTTCCCGTCTTCAGTGCGCTGCTGTATGTCTCTGGGAACAGATCCTTCCCGCATTGCCTCGCTCATCATAAAGCATTAAGTTGGGCATGTGAAGCCGGGGGCTGGCCAGGAGCGGACGACCGATAGGCGATATCCAGCCAAACACCGTGCATATCCGGCCACGACCCGAATGTGCGCTGTCAGACCGCCGTTTGCGGATGATGCTAATAACCCCAGGAAAAGAAAGTCTTTATACTAGCGGCGCAATCAAGCACCCACTATAGCAAACCCGCATAATTTATAAGAACCATCTATCCGGAGTCTCAGTGTCCAAAGGTATTACGTTTTCCGTCACCAGCTCCGTCCTGTTTGCGGTCCTCTATTTTTATTCGACCTTACTGACGCCGCTGAACGGCGAGGAAATTTTTGGCTGGCGCACGCTGCTGACCTTCCCGTTCCTGACGCTCTTCATCTGGTCGCGGCGGCAACAGGGCCTGGTGCTGAACCTGCTGCACCGGATGCGACAAAACCCGTCACTGGTGATCGGCGTACTGGCTACCTCGGCTTTCCTCGGTGTGCAATTGTGGTTGTTCATGTGGGCCCCGCTGCATGGCCGGGCGCTGAATGTCTCACTCGGCTACTTCCTGCTGCCGCTGACGATGCTGATGACGGGCCGCATTATCTACAAGGAACGCTTGTCGCGCCTGCAAAACCTGGCCGCCATGTGTGCTGCGGTCGGTGTCACCAACGAGCTGATCAACGTCGGTAGCCTGTCATGGGAAACCATGGTGGTCGCGCTCGGCTATCCGGTCTACTTTGTACTGCGTCGCCGACTGGGCTCCAACAATATCGGCGGACTGTGGTTTGACATGATCTTCCTGCTGCCTGCAGGTGCGTGGTTTGTCTACACCGGCGATGTCGGCATCGCGTCGCTGGCCGACTATCCGCGCCTGTATGCGCTGATCCCTATACTCGGCGTAATCAGTGCGTTTGCCCTGCTGTTTTACATGATCGCCAGCCAGACCCTGAGCCTCAGCCTGTTTGGTTTGCTTGGTTATGTCGAGCCGGTATTACTGGTAGTAGTCGCACTGCTGCTGGGTGAAACCATAGAAGGTGCACAATGGCTGACTTATATCCCGATCTGGATCGCGGTCTTGTTGCTGATTGTCGAAGGCGTGAAGAATGTTTACACGCGTCATAACCTGAAGATTTAAAAAAGGCCGGAAACATCCCGGCCTCTCCCCTCCTTAAAACTGTTCCCATTCATCGCCGACTACCGCCAGCTCGGCGCGCTTCTCCTGTCTGGACGGCGTGACCTCCTTGGCTGCGATCTGTACCGGTGCTGCCTTCGGCGGCAGTACTGATATGCCAGCCTTGGCGCTTGGCTGCACTGCGGTCGCTGGCAAGACATGTAGCGCCTCGCTGTGATGCAGCTTGAATACCCCGACCACCTGCGCCAGGCTACCTGCCTGATGCTGCAAGGAAGCCGCAGCGGCCGCAGCCTGTTCGACCAGCGCCGCATTTTGCTGGGTCACGGAATCCATCTGGATCACGGCCTGATTGATTTGTTCGATGCCGGTGGTTTGCTCCTGGCTGGCCGCAGTGATTTCACCCATGATGTCAGTCACGCGGCGCACACTGGCCACCACTTCCTGCATGGTGCTGCCAGCGTCATCCACCAGGCGTGAACCGGCATTCACCTTTTGTACCGAATCACCAATCAGGTTTTTAATCTCTTTCGCCGCTGCTGCCGAACGCTGTGCCAGGTTGCGCACTTCGCCTGCCACTACCGCGAAGCCGCGTCCCTGTTCACCGGCACGTGCTGCCTCTACCGCAGCATTCAGCGCCAGGATATTGGTCTGGAATGCGATGCCGTCGATAACGCCTATGATGTCGGCTATCTTCTTCGCCGAGTCATTAATGGATCCCATGGTATCAACCACTTGCGACACCACATCCCCGCCTTTGCTCGCGACTGACGATGCTGTCAACGCCAGTTGATTCGCCTGCCGCGCATTGTCCGCATTCTGGCGCACAGTACCGGTCAGTTCTTCCATCGAAGAAGCGGTCTCCTCCAGTGAACTGGCCTGCTCTTCAGTGCGTGACGACAAATCCATATTGCCGCTGGCGATCTGCGTCGAGGCGATCGCTATCGCTTCGGTGCTGTGTCGCACTTCACCGACTATGCGGATCAGGCTGCTGTTCATATTCTTCAGTGCCTGCAGCAACTGGCCGGTTTCATCCTGGTATTTCGCGTCGATGACGCTGGTCAGATCACCGGCAGCCACGGTTTGCGCAATCTTCACAGCTTCATGCAGCGGTTTGGTAATCGAATGTGTGATCCAGTAAGCGAGTGCGATACCGCCAATTGCAGCCAGCACACCCAGCACCATCATCATCTGGATCGCTGCTTCTATATGTCCAGTCGCGGTGGCACCACGCTCTTCCACCATTTTCTTTTGCGCTGCGGTCAGGCGCGCCACTATGCCTTGAACGACATCCAGCGCAGGCAGGGTTTCGGCCAACATCATTTGCCGCGCTTCTTCTTTACGGTTGTCAGCAACCAGTTTGCCGACCCTGCCAAAGGACGCGACATACTTGCCGCGCGCCTGCTTGAACTCCTGCATGATCGCCTTGCCCTGCTCGGTGTACACCAGCTTATCCAGCACCACCACCGCGTCATCTATCGCCTTCTTGTTCTTCGCGATCTCTGCGTACAGCGCAGCTACTTTGGTCGGATCAGTCTCTACCAGCAATTCCATATTGCGTCGGGCATTCGCGCGTGTGGTGCTGTCTATGGTCGCCGCGGCTTCGGCCTTGACCCAGTCGCTCTCGACCAGTTGATGGTTGATTTCACCTATGCTGTTAAAACGCAGCAAGGCCAATACGATCAGCGTGGCCATCAGGATGAATATCGTTCCAAAGCCCAGCGCCAGGCGGGCACCAATTTTTACATTCAAGATATTCATTTTTATTTTCCCTGTACTAGAACTCATTTCAATAGCCAAAATCCATTACCATCTGCGTTTGTTACTCACGAATTGCTGGCGATTGCCTGCGGTGCTGCATGCTAAAGTTGCTCTATTGCACTATTTCCGTGCATGAGCGACCCGTCCGGCACTGAATTGCCCCACGCACGACCATTTATGAATTCCGACCGCTACTCCGTTCCGCCACCCGCTGCCCCGGCCGTACTCAGTGTCTCTGCCCTGAACCAGGCTGTATCGCGCATGCTGGAGCGCAATTTCCCGCTGTCCTGGGTCTCCGGCGAAATCTCCAACTTCACTTGCGCCGCCTCCGGCCACTGGTACTTCACGCTCAAGGACAGTGCTGCCCAGGTGCGTGCAGTGATGTTCCGTGGTCGAGCTCAATATGCAGATTTCATGCCACGCGAAGGTGACAAAGTGGAAGTACGCGCGCTGGTCACGCTGTACGCACCGCGCGGTGATTACCAATTAAGTGTGGAGGCGATACGCCGTGCAGGCGTCGGCAATTTGTATGAAGCCTTCCTGCAGTTAAAAGAGAAACTGAACGCAGAAGGTTTATTCGATCCGGCACGCAAACGTCCGATTCCGGAATTCGCACGTACCATAGGCATAGTCACCAGCCCGCAGGCAGCCGCCTTGCGCGACATCCTCACTACCTTGCAACGGCGTGCACCGCACGTACGCGTCATCCTCTACCCGACACCGGTACAAGGCGAAGGCTCGGCCAACAAGATTGCGCAAGCGATAGCCACTGCTTCCGCGCGTGCCGAATGCGACGTACTGCTGGTGTGTCGTGGCGGTGGCAGCATAGAAGACCTGTGGTCGTTCAACCATGAAATAGTGGCACGCACCATCGTCGGTTGCGACATTCCCGTCATCGTCGGCGTTGGTCATGAAACCGATTTCACCATCGCCGACTTCGCCGCCGACCTGCGTGCACCGACACCGACCGCAGCCGCGGAACTGGCGGCAACGCCGCGCGCCGACTGGCTGGCACGACTGGAAGCGCAAGCAGATGACATGCGTTATGTGTTGAAGCGACAGCTGTCCGACACAGCACAAACACTGGACTGGTTGTCGCGCCGCCTGATCAGTCCGGCCGCGTATATCGCGCATGAAAGAATGAAGCTGCAAAACCTGCAGGCACGCCTCGGTCACGCGACCCGCATCCCACTCAGCAAAGCGCAATTCGCATTGGCGCAACTACGCAACCGCTGGTTGTCTCAATTGCCGGATACACAGGCGCAACGTCTGCACGTCATCAACCATGCGCGTCGCATGAGCAACCAGATCAGCAACAACATCGCGACGCAAAAGCAAAGCCTCGCTGCGCTATCAGCACAACTGGAAATGCTGAACCCGCAACGCACGCTGGAACGTGGTTACGCAATAATTACCGACGACAAGGGCAAGATAGTGCGTGCGCCGAAAGAACTGCAGCCACGTCAAAGTGTGACGGTAAGGTTGGCGGATGGCACAGCGCAAGTGGGTATCGCCAGCGTGCAGGAAACCCTGGAATAGAAAATATCTGCAAGTCTGCGCAAGCTGCGTTAACACCAAAAAACCAGATGCGCAAATGCGCTGCACATTCATCACGAACCAGCACGAAACACAAAAATCACCTCAAATAATAACGAGAATCATTCTCAATTTATGCGCGTAAGATGATGCACTGTAAATCGTACAAATCCTTATATTCATTGGCTTTGCGCGACATCACAGAAATTTTTCCCACTGAATTTTTCAGCGTTTTTTACGTGTGATTTTTCGCGTTGCCGGAAATTGATCTGCGTCGTGTGCAAGCAAGCCGTAACCGCTTTACAATGAGTGCCTTTCAAAAAGAACATCTTCATTTTCAACCCCATAAAGAAGGACGACCATGGAACATACCCTGCCGGCACTGCCCTATGCGTTGGATGCACTTGCTCCACACATCTCGAAAGAGACGCTCGAATTCCATTACGGTAAACATCATCAAACATACGTAACGAATTTGAACAACCTGATCAAAGGTACCGAATTCGAAAACGCAACCCTCGAAGAAATCATCAAAAAATCTTCCGGTGGCGTATTCAACAATGCAGCACAAGTATGGAACCACACCTTCTACTGGAACGGCCTGAAGCCAAACGGCGGCGGCGCTCCAACTGGTGCAGTTGCTGATGCGATCAACGCAAAATGGGGTTCCTTCGACAAGTTCAAAGAAGAATTCACCAAATCCTGCGTCACCAACTTCGGTTCCGGCTGGACATGGCTGGTGAAAAAGGCTGACGGCTCGCTCGACCTGGCTAACACCTCGAACGCTGGCTGCCCACTGACCGGCGCTGACAAACCATTGCTGACCTGCGACGTTTGGGAACACGCTTACTACATCGACTACCGCAATGCGCGTCCTAAGTATGTTGAATCGTTCTGGGCATTGGTTAACTGGGATTTTGTTGCTAAAAACCTGGCTTAATTATGTTTAAGCATGAGCCTTTGAGCTGATGCTTTGGCCTGATACAAAAAACGCCTCGAGAAATCGGGGCGTTTTTGTTTTGAAAGTCAGATACAGCAACCCAAAGAGGCTGTGGCAGTTATCCACTGTGACGATGCCGTTTGTGCTGGGCAGAAAATGGAAAAAGAAGTGGACGTTGTTTGAACGGAGCGTTAGCGCAGTGAGTTTCGTCCACTTCCCATTTTTTGTCCTGCACAAACGGGAACCCCGCAGGGGCAGCGGCGCCGTGGTCGCCTTTCTTTGCTTACTTTCTTTGGCGAAGCAAAGAAAGTGAGTGGCCGCCGGGCCACCCCGGCAACGCACTTCTCCACGAAGAGAGAACAATATTAAGTAAGGCAACACAGCCGCTAAACCGGTGTCATGCAATCCGCCCAAACCCCGAACTCATAACAAAATCCCTCCCTTATGCGTTTTTAGCATGAAGACATGCAAAAACTATAGTTTGAACGAATAAGCAAATTTGTTATATTCATTTCCGTTCGGTAAGTTACTCGATTGCACAGATGGAATCAGGCTATATCCGTCCCGTATGCCGACTCGTCGGCAATCCTGCTACCACCCCTTTTTATCAAAATATGGAGAATGTTCATGTTTAAGAAAGTTGTTTTACTGGCAGCGGCTTCCGCCACTTTGCTGTCCGGCGCTGCCCAGGCTCAGGAAAAACCTTTGCTGAACGCGTCGTATGACGTTGCTCGCGAAGTATTCGCTGCGATCAATCCTAAATTCCTGGCTAAATGGAAAGCTGAAAGCGGCCAGGATCTGAAGATCGACCAATCGTTTGCCGGTACCTCGCGTCAGGCTCAGGACATCATCCAGGGTAAAAAGGTAGATACCGTTACTTTTAACCAGGTCACCGACATCGACATCCTGGCGCAACGCGGCCTGGTGCGTAAGGACTGGCAAAAAGCCTTCCCTAACAATAGCTCGCCTTACTACAGCACCATCGCTTTCCTGGTCCGCAAAGGCAATCCTAAAAACATCAAAACCTGGGACGACCTGGTACGTGATGACGTGAAAGTTGTTTTCCCTAACCCAAAAACATCCGGTAACGCACGCTACACCTACCTCGGCGCATGGTTGTACGCAAACGAGAAGTTCAAGGGTGACGATGCCAAAACCAAGCAATTCGTCGGCAAACTGTTGCACAACGTCGTTAACTTCCCTACCGGTGGCCGTGGCGCAACCGTAGCGTTTGCTCAAAACAACCAGGGCGATGCATTGCTGACCTTTGAATCGGAAGTGATCAACATCGCGAAGAGCGATGAGTTCAAAGCTGGCGGCTATGAAATCGTGGTTCCACCAGTCTCGGTACTGGCTGAATTCCCGGTTGCAGTTGTTGACAAGGTCGTGGATGAAAAAGGTACCCGTAAAGTCGCAACCGCTTACCTGAACTATCAGTACTCGCGTGAAATCCAGCTCTTGCTGACCACCTTCAACTACCGCGTGCATCACCCAGACGTCGCTAAAGTTGTGGCTGACCGTTACTCGAAAGTCCGCCTGATCGACCCGACCAAAGTACTGGGTTCGTGGGATGACATCCAGGCCAAGCACTTCGCTGGTGGCGCTGTACTCGACCAATTGCTGTCGCAACGTCGTTGATAAGGGGCTGGCGGCGTGAATTTAGCACTGCGCCAGCATCACCTTTGTCATACAGGATGATGGTGGTTTACAATGCCGCCATCCACACGACCATCCGTTACTGGATGGTCGTTTGTTTTTACAATTACCGTTTTGCAGTGACGCCGCACTGCCCTGACCCGCACATATCGTGAATCTGTCTCTTCGCTTCTTCCGTAGTACGCCCATCCTGCCGGGCTTTTCGATGAGCTTCGGCTTTTCGACGCTGTATATCAGCCTGGTGATTCTGTTGCCGATTTCGGCGCTGTTGCTGTACGTCAGCGGCATGAGCTGGGACCAATACTGGTTTGCGATTACCGACGCACGCGTGCTGCAAAGCTACAAGGTCACGATACAGGGCGCGTTTTATTCCACCATCGTCGTTACCTTCATCGGTTTCCTGCTGGCGTGGATCGTTACCCGTTACGATTTCCCTGGCCGTCGCCTGATCGATTCACTGGTCGACCTGCCGTTTGCACTGCCGACTTCGGTCGCAGGTATTACGCTGTCTGCCCTGTTCATCCCATCCGGCTGGCTCGGCCAATGGTTTGAAATATTCGGCATCAAGATTTCCTATGCCTTCCCCGGCATCGTGGTCGCGATGATTTTCACCAGCCTGCCCTTCATCGTGCGCTCGGTACAACCAGTGCTGGAAGATATGGAAAAGGAACTGGAAGAAGCCGCGCTGATGCTGGGTGCCAATAAATGGCAAATTTTCTGGCGCGTGATTTTGCCGACGCTGATCCCGGCACTGATTACCGGTTCGTCGCAAGCCTTCATCCGCAGCCTCGGTGAATTCGGTGCGGTCATTATGATCGCCGGTAATATCCCGTTCGAAACAGAAGTGACGTCGCTGATGCTGTTCGTGCGTCTGCAGGAGTACAACTATCCTGCCGCTGCCGCCATCGCTTCGGTCGTGCTGCTGGCCTCCCTCATCCTCTTGTTCCTGCTGCAAGTTGTGCAGGGACGATTCTTCAAGAAAGCGTAAGGGGATAATCATGGCTAAAGCAATCAAACAACCCCGCGAACTGCATCAATGGCTGTTGATCGGCCTCGGTATCGTAATGACGATACTGTTGCTGGTGCTGCCGCTGATACTGATTTTCACGCAAGCCTTCAGTGGCGGCCTCGAACTCTTGTGGGCCAATCTGAATGAAGACTACATGAAGCACGCACTCGGCCTGACCATACTGGCTGCGGTGCTGACGGTCCCTATCAACCTGGTGTTCGGCATCCTGCTCGCATGGTGCGTCACGCATTACGACTTCTTCGGTCGTCGCCTGCTGGTGACGCTGGTCGAGATCCCGTACGCAACCTCGCCGGTCGTAGCAGGCTTCTGCTATCTGGTGGTGTACGGTCTGGAAGGCACCATCGGTAAATGGCTGTATGCGAAAGACGTGCAATTGATGTTCGCATGGCCGGGCATCATCATGGTCACGGTCTTTGTCACTGCACCGTATATCGCACGCATCCTGATGCCGCTGATGCAGAAGCAAGGTACCGAAGAAGAAATCGCAGCACTGTCGCTGGGTGCAACCGGCTGGCAGATTTTCTGGCGCGTTACTTTGCCGAATATTAAATGGGCCTTGCTGTACGGTGCAGTCATTACCAATGCACGTGCGGTCGGTGAGTTCGGTGCAGTCGCTGTGGTGTCCGGTACCATCATGAACCAAACGCTGACCCTGCCTTTGCTGGTCGAGCAACTCAACAACGATTACAAAACCGCTGCCGCCTTCACCGCTGCTGCATTGCTCGCATGTATGGCATTGCTGACACTGGTGTTGAAGACTGCAATGGAATGGCGTCAGGAACGACGCGAAGCGGAGCCGGACGAAGTACACATGGGTTAACTCCCACGAGTTAATCCGCACAATACATCCCGCAGCGGTGTGGTGAAAAACAGAAGCAATAAAGCAACTCACTTCATCATTCCCCACCCCGCTGCAAAATCAACTATCATTACGCCGCTGCAGCTCATCTGCTCGCAGCACTCATTCCCGTGATACGGGATGCCAAGCAAGCATCATTCGCCGGCACAATAATTTGTGCCACTTGTTTTCACCCATAGTCGGCAACATGGCAACAATGCCATTTGCACAATCAAGTCAGAGCCTTCCTACAAAACTTTAGGATGATCTCTGATCGCCATCTCCGGACGGCTCCTTTATTCTCGCAACTCAGGTCGTGCCACACGATTTAAACGGCACGGGCAGTGCGACATGCCATCACAACAATCAGCAGCTTTCGAAATTTGATCGCTGTGATCTATAAGGATATCGACCATGTACAAAAACTACGATAACGCCCACCACACGGCTAAACCTATCCACGCTGGCAAGCATATCTCCGACAAGGAACATAAGCAGATCAGTGAAGAGCAGGACAACGATACCGGCTCGATCGAGCAAGACAAGTCCGAAGGCTCCACCACCATCGTCGTACCATTCAACACCACGCAAACTGGTTCCTTCCAGTAAGCGCCTATCCTGCCCGGTCAGATTCGCGCAAGCGCGGCTGATCGTTCTGCATCCTACAAGCAATTTCCTGCTTAATTAGTCACTACCCAGCTACACGTCTTGCCCGCGAACTATCGTAGGCAAGCGCGTAGTCACGTCTGCGCTGTACATTAAGCGAATTACGCCTGCGAATACCTTTGCGCACAGCCACAACTATCGCCATAATCAATTCAGGTAGTTGCACTAGTGATGCGCTGACTGCAAGGAGTGTTTCCATGCCGGATCAAATACATACACGCTGTTGTATCGCCGGTGGCGGTCCGGCTGGCATGATGCTGGGGCTGCTGCTGGCGCGCGCTGGTGTCGATGTCATCGTGCTCGAAAAGCATGGCGACTTCCTGCGTGATTTCCGTGGCGACACCGTGCATCCGTCCACACTGCAAATCATGCATGAGCTAGGCTTGCTCACATCCTTCCTGCAAAGACCACATGATGAAGCGCGCGAGCTGAGCATCAATATAGGTGGTCGCATATTAAAGGTCGCTGATTTTTCGCGATTGAGTACGCAGTGCAAATTCATCGCACTGATGCCGCAGTGGGACTTCCTCGATTTCCTGCGCGATGAAGCGGTGCGCTATGCCAACTTCCGTTTGATCCAGAACGCTCGCGTAGATAGTTTGCTGGAAGACAGCGAACGCGTCACCGGTGTACAAGTCACGACCAACGACGGTCCTTTGCAGGTCCATGCCGATCTGGTCATAGGTGCCGATGGCCGCCACTCAACCGTGCGTGAAGCAGCACAACTGCAAGTACGCAACCTGGGCGCACCTATCGATGTCCTGTGGTTACGCCTGCCAACAGCGGAAGGTGACCCGACCAGTACCGGCGCACGCCTCGATGCCGGACAGTTCTTTGTGATGCTGCACAGGGGGACTTACTGGCAATGCGCATATGTCATAGCGAAAGGCGGCATAGAAGAAATCCACGCGCGTGGCTTGCCTGCCTTCCAGGCGGAACTCAGTCGCATTGCGCCTATGTTTGCTGATCGTGTCGCCAGCCTGCAAAGCTGGGACGATATTAAATTACTGAGTGTGTCGGTAGACCGGCTGGAGCAATGGTGGAAACCGGGCTTGCTATGCATAGGTGATGCCGCACATGCAATGTCACCGGTCGGCGGTATAGGTATTAATCTAGCGATACAGGATGCAGTGGCAACAGCCAATATACTCGCGCTGTCACTGGCCAATCCGGAGGTCGCACCGCTGGCACTCACACCTTTCCTCGACAAGGTACAAACCCGTCGCCTCTTCCCTACCCGTGTCACGCAGGCAGCGCAGGTTGCGATCCAGAATCGCATCCTGGTGCCGGTCGTGAGTCGTGCGCAGGATAAACCGCTGAGTGTGCCGTGGCCTATGCGTCTGCTGAACCTGATACCGCTGTTACGCGGAATACCGGCCTATGCGGTCGGCATAGGCGTACGACCGGAGCATGTCTACTCTCCTGCCAACGCGAAGCAGCAAGACATCCGCGCACCTGATTAACGAATCAGGCTTTCACGTGCAGCCGAGCTGATGGCGACTACCGCCGGATGCGTCAATTGGCGTTCTACTGAAATCGCATAAAACTGTTCCGACACTGCATTCGTACGGCCTATCTCGGTCACACCATATTGCTTTTTAATCTGGTCGGCGACAGCGGAAGGCGCGGCGAAGATACCCTTGCCTGCCTCACCGAATGCCTGCAATAACGCACCGTCGTCAAACTCGCCGACGATGCGCGGCCGGACTTTTTCCTTTTCAAACCAGCGTATCAGGCGCGGACGCACGGCAGCATCTTCACCCGGCATCAGGAAGGGAGCGCCATCCAGGCTCTTGGGGAAATCCTTCTGGTATTTCTTCGCCAGCTCATCGGTGGCAAAGAAAGTCATCCCGCATTCACCCAGCAAATGGTTGTAGCCGCGCACATCAATATTGGCAGGCATCGGGCTATCGGCAATCACGATATCCAGCCTGTGCACGGCCAGGTCGGCCAGCAGATTGGTCAGCTTGCCTTCGCGGCATACGATGCGCAGTGATTCGGGCAACTCCATCGCCGGTTCCAGCAGCAGATAGGCAATCGCCTTAGGCACCGCATCCGCGACCCCGACCCGGAACTGCAAGGGCCAGCCGCCCGGACGGAAACGCAGCACTTCCTGCAACTCCTCACCCAGCGTGAAGATTTCATCCGCATAGCCGAGCACCACGCGACCGGCGTCGTTCAACTCCAGCCGTCGCCCGACCCTGTTGAATAATTTATAACCAAGCACATCCTCGAACTGGCTGATCTGGCCGCTGATGGTTTGCGGCGTCAAATGCAGGCGTTCACTGGCGCGGCCTATGCCACCGGACTTGGCGACCACCCAAAAATAGTGCAAATGCTTGTAATTTATTCCACTCATGCAAGATCTCTCTTCTGTTTTTTCGAATGAAAAATTGATTATATTCGAATTTTCAAACAGTTAAAGAGCGCCTAGAGTGCAGCTTATCGCCCGTAATGGGCGACTTTAACGACGAGGATATCAAGATGAAATGTCCGGCCTGCAATGAAATGCACTTGATCACTTCTGATCGCCACGGAATTGAAATTGATTACTGCCCAAACTGCCGCGGTGTGTGGCTGGATAGGGGCGAACTCGACAAACTGATCGATCGTTCCGCCAATGCCCTGCCACCGGAAGCACCGCCGCTGCCGCGTTATCGCGGTGAGCGCAGCAGTCCTGTGCGCGCCATGCAACATGGCTACAACAAGGAAGGCTACGGGCAAAAACAGAAAAAAGACCTGATCGGCGAATTATTCGATTTTTGAATACTGTATATGGATAGTCGGCAAGCCGGCTATCCGCCATGCTGCGTCGCACCACCATCTCACGCCTTCCTCGCACTTCTCCATTTAAGTTCGCTCAAACATAGCCATTCGTCGCCGTTCATGCCTGCATGAGCTTGCGTCACTGTCCCCATTTGCACTGAAAAATTTGCCAAGCAAGCCGCTAAAGAATGCTTTAAAGTAGCGAACGCCTGCCTTTGCACACGATAGCGCCAGCGCGCGCCGTCATGCTTCCCCACGCAAATGCATCCCTCCCGCAGGCACCAGACAGCAATCGAAAGAAAGAACCTAATGGAAACAGCAAAAGCCGCACTAAAGCGTCTGCGCGACGGTAACCGCCGTTTTGTCGCAGATGTCCGTAACCCCGACAATGCCTCCTCCCATGCCCGCCGCAGCGAAATCGCCGCTGGCCAGGAACCGTTCGCCATTATTCTTGGCTGCTCCGACTCGCGCGTACCGGCAGAACTGGTGTTCGATCAGGGTCTGGGTGATTTGTTCGTGATCCGCGTCGCCGGTAATATCGTGGCACCGTCACAGGTTGGCAGCGTGGAATTTGCTGCTGATCGTTACCGCACCAAGCTGGTAGTCGTGCTCGGCCACTCGCAATGTGGTGCCATCCTGGCGACACTGGACGAATTGAAGCGTCCTAGCGAAAACCAGTCACGCAACCTGAAGTCCATTGTTGACCGCATCCGTCCTTCGATCGAAACCCTGATGGAAACGGATCTGAAGCACGACCATGATGCGCTGGTACATCAATCGGTACGCGCCAACATCCGCGCTTCCGTCAATCACCTGCGCCACGGTTCGGAAATACTGGAAAGCCTGAGCCAGAACGAAGGTTTGCTGGTGGTCGGTGCCGAGTACTCGCTGGAAACCGGTGAAGTCGAATTCTTCGACGGCCTCCCGGCTGACTTCAGCTTCGACTAATATCGCCATACGTCATGCACAGCATGCCTGTGCATGACGTTCCATCCTGAGTGTCAGTATTCGAGGCTAAGCGTAATCGAGCCGTAGCTTTGCGCCTTGTCCTGACCGCGGAATTCCTTGCTGCGCAAATACTGCGCATAAGTGATCTTGCCCCCTACCCATTGCCAGGCCACACCGGCCGCGACGTCACCAACGAAATAGCGTTTCGAAATACTGTGGCTGTCGGAGAAGGTATTCCCATCGAGGAAGATATTGCGGGCGACTGCACGACCATCTACCGACGCGAAGAAATGTACACCGCCATCTGCCATCCGGCGTGAGGCATTGGCTGGCAGCGGCGCATTGCTGTCACTGGCCGGACGGATAGGCGCAGTACCAAAATCGTTGGGCAGGAAACTACCTATACGCACTTCCAGCCCGCCATTCAGATAAGTATTTACATTACCCAGCGCAAAACCGTAATGGCTGATCGCATCCATCTTCGGCCAGCCTGAACGCGACCAGTTGAAGAACTTGGTTTTTCGTTCCTTCACGAACTGTATGCCCAGTTCATTATTGAGCTGGTTGTCCCAACCGTTGAAGCGATCGATGCCGCGTATGCGGTGGATGAAGTTTTGTGACTGGCGTGCCAGCGAAGCCGGGCCGACCATACCGATATCGATCTCGGTCACTTCCATGTCCGTATCGTTACGTGCGTTGTAGGCCAGGCCGAGGTAGAGCCAGCCTGCATACGGCCGGTCATTGGTAATCAGGTCACTCCGTGTCTTATCGGTCGGCGTGTACATCTCCTGGCCCAGACTGATCACCATATTGCGTGAATCAAATACACCCGGTTGCACCCATTCTGAAACCCGATTCAGTTGGCGCACCCATTTCGGCAAGCAAGGATCGTTGATGTAATCCTCGAGGTTGGCCGAGATCCAGGAAAACTTGGCGCCGCTGGTGTAGTTATTATCCGTACCGGCAAACAAATCGTTTTCGTAATAGAAGTTGTACACATCAGGGTAATTTTTCAACGCCCTGACGCCGGGCTTGGAGCTACAGACTTCTTCGTCAGCCCACACCGCGCCGGAAGAGAAAGCGAAAAGTGCAGCAACTAACAAATGGGGAAAACGCGGACGGGAATGACAGTCTGTATGCATTAATTAATAGCGGAGGTAGTGTTTAACGCGTGCCAACGGGAACGCAGATTGAATCATGCTGTCCATCATCACCTGCCTGACAGGATAACAAAGACTACTTGCCGTGCCTGCATGCGTCAAGCTGTCAGGCTGGCGTAAGCAACACTGGACTTTGCGATGGCAGGCGCTACACTTCCTCATCGCATGTCATTTTCAGGAAACCAACATGAAAAAATTACACACTCTGCGTACCATCCTCACATTGCTGGCACTGACCGTGGCCGCGAGCGGTTGTGCCAAATGGTACAAAACCGAGAGCAAACCCAATTTATCCGGTCGCATCAGCGGCTCTGTCATTTATCGTGAACGCATTGCGCTGCCACCTGATGCCAAGATAGTCGTCAGCCTGGAAGACGTCAGCCGTGCCGACGCCAGCGCCATCTTCGTCGCACAGCAAACCTTGCGTCCTAGCGGCCAGGTTCCTATTCAGTTTGATTTGCGCTACATCCCGTCGGCTATCGACTTGCGTCATCGCTACAACGTACGTGCAGTGATTCTGGATAACCGGGATGAACTGATGTGGACATCGACTGAAGCTTATCCGGTCAATTTCAACGAAGCGGAAAAACCGATCAGCATCATGGTGCAACGTGTCGGCAATCCGGTCGCTGCAAATGCACCGAAGAGCAATATCGCTGCATTCAAGTGTGATGACCTGGAATTCATCGCCAAATTCCCGAACAACGACAAGGTAGAAATCATGTTGGCGGGCCGCACCATCACCCTGCCACATGTGATCTCGGGTTCCGGTGCTCGCTACTCGGACGGCTCCACTACCTTCTGGAACAAAGGTAACGAAGCGTTGTTTGAAATGAATGGCGTCAGCTACAAAGGCTGCAAAACAGATCCACTGCCACCACCTCCTGCCACGGCTCCTTCACCGCAAGCCAAAGGCAAATAAGTCAACTCCATCAAACGCGCTGCCAGACCAGTAAGCGATTATTGGCTGGCATCGCGTGATCTGCGTGCAACTGCAAACCCTGCTCCTTTGCTAAAGCGTTGACCGCTTCACTATCGCGTATGCCCATATGCACAGCCTGCGCCCTGAGTGATGCATCGAATTGCGCATTCCCGGCGCTGGTAAATTTTCCATCGTAATTGAATGGTCCATACACACAGAACTTGCCGCCCGGGTTCAGGCGCTGTGCAATCCCCTTGAACATATTCTGTACCTGATGCCAGGCCATGATGTGACACGTGTTAGCAGTGAACGCCGCATCATAAGTCTGCACCGGCCAATCCGGCTGCTCCATATCCAGCACCAGCGGTGACAACACATTCGGTAAATCCGCTTCCTGCATCCATGCGGCTATGCTCGAATGGTTCTGCGGCAAGTCACTGGTTTGCCAAATCAGATGCGGCATGTGCGCAGCAAAGAAAACCGCATGCTGGCCCGTACCGCTACCGACCTCCAACACGGTCTTGCTGCTCGCGAGCTCGCTGCTTAATACTGCCAGTATCGGTTCACGATTACGTTCACTGGCACTGGAAAATTGTTTGCTCATGGCGTTCTTCTTACGATTAATCAGTTGATAGCCGGGCTATATGGTCAGCCAGGGAAATAGTCCATAGCGCATCGCGCTGCAGGCACAAGCTGCGCTTCTGGGCAGCGCTCAGACGCTTCATTGCATATTCAGCCTTGGAAGCCGTCGAACGATCCGGATACTCCAGCACCGCCAGCAAACGTCGCGGCGGATTAGAACGCGTGTAGCGTGCACCCTTGCCGCTCGCATGCGCCTTGTAACGCGCGTGTACATCGACGGCAATACCGGTATAGATGCTGCCGTTCCTGCATTCGAGGAGATAAAGAAACCATGTCATGCGCGCTAGTATAAAGAGCTTTCACCGGCACAGCGATTCGTATCACACGCTGTATGGTTATACTGGCAGCACTATGCGAGCACCTGCCTTCTTCCGTTCCGTCTTCATCAGCGTATTGCTGCTAAGCGCCCACTTGCTTCCGGCACATGCCCAGGATGCCAGGCTGCAGCTGCGCGTCGGCAGCCAGCAGCAAACCCTGGCTCTCACCGATTTACTGAAGCACCCGGCAATACGCACCATCAAAATCCCGGCCGATGTAAGCTATAAACGTGCGATGGAATATCGCGCCTTGCCTTTACTGGCGATACTGCGCGACATCAGCAAGATCGATACCCTGCAGTTCAAAGCCAGCGATGGCTTCGTCGCGAATATTCCAGTCTCGTCGTTTCTGGGTGAGTCCGAAGCATGGCTGGCAATAGAAGTACCGCAAGCACCGTGGCCGGCATTAAAGGCAGGCGGCCCCAGCGCCGGACCTTTTTACCTGGTCTGGCTGGCACCGGAGAAAAGTCAGATCACGCAAGAACAATGGCCGTACCAGATCGCCAGCATCAGCGATGTCACGCCACTGCACAGCCGCTACCCGCAAATCAAACCACACACCGCAGCTGACAGCGCCGCCTATCGCGGCATGCAAATCTATGCGACGCAATGCGCCAGCTGTCATCAGGTTAATGGTGGCGGCGATGCAGCAGTCGGCCCGGACCTGAACCGTCCGGCCAATCCGACTGAATACTTTAACGAAGCCTACCTGAGAAAATATCTGCGCGATCCGGCAGCGGTGCGCAGCTGGCCAGGCATGACGATGCCGGGCTTCGCCGACAGCGTCATGAGTGAATCACAGATGGATGATTTACTGGCCTACCTGCGCCAGATGGCACTGCAGAAGTGATTAGTTATCAGGCGTTGCATCGGTAAAGAAACGCGGCTGCATCTCTTCCAGTCCCAGCGTCTGCAATACTTCGTGCAAACGTTCGGTTGGACGTCGACGTGGCAAGCCCTTATAGCTGGCGATGATCAATTCATTCTTCATCGAATGCTCCCAGCCCACCAGCTCTGTCACATTGACCTGATAGCCATGTGCTTCCAGCTGCAAACAACGCAGCACATTGGTAACCTGGCTACCGAATTCGCGTGTGTGCAAAGGATGACGCCAGATTTCAGTCAGTGCGCTTTTCGCCAGCGTCTTGCCCTTGTTCTTCTTCAGGACTGAGGCGACCTCTGCCTGGCAGCACGGTACCAGCACGATGAACTTGGCCTGCTTCTTCAAGGCAAAATGAATCGCATCGTCCGTTGCGGTATTGCAGGCATGCAGTGCGGTGACCACATCTATCTTCTCCGGCAACAAATCCGAGGTGATCGATTCCGCCACTGACAGATTGAGGAAGGACATGCCAGGGAATTCCAGCTTTTTGGCCAGTGCTTCTGACTTCTGCACCAGCTCGTCGCGTGTTTCTATGCCGTAAATGCGTGAATTGTCCTTGCGTTCCTTAAAGAACAAATCATAAAGGATGAAGCCGAGGTAGGATTTACCGGCACCATGATCAGCCAGCGTAATATCTGGATGATCATTCTGGATTTCCTGCAGCAGCGGCTCAATAAACTGATACAAGTGATAAACCTGCTTCAGCTTGCGGCGGCTATCCTGATTCAGCTTGCCGTCACGTGTCAGGATGTGTAACTCTTTCAGTAGCTCTATCGACTGGCCGGGACGTATTTCGTGGGTGTTGCTCATCTGGCGGATTTCCGTGAATCGTGGGGTGCGCCCACTATAGGGATTTTGCCTCTGTGCGGCAAGCATAGACCGGATACATGCAGGTGATCCATGCCTTTTCCGCTGTCAAAACGACCATACGCCGGGCAAATACTGATAATACTGATAAGATTGGGCAACTCGTGGCTGTCAGCGAATTTGCAAAATCGACATGCTTGTCTTGTCATGCCGCTTTTCCAATTACCCATCATTACCAACAACGTGCCAAGAGTTACCCTTAACAAACTTTCAGCGTGGCGGCTCCTGCTTTGCTCCTTACTGATTGCGCTGTGCCTGCCTTTCACCAGCGTAGCCGCCCCTTCCTACACTGTCTCCATCAGCGGTGCGGATAGTTACACCTCGCTGCTTAACGAACATCTGGACGTCGTCAAACGCAGCAAGTCCGAAGACATCAACGAAGAAGAAGTGCAGAGACTGGTCGCGGTCGCCCCGACCCAGGTGCGCTCACTGCTGGCGACCGAAGGCTACTTCGCTCCTGTCGTGAACGCGACGCTGGACCAGCAAAGCACACCATGGGTGGCGCACCTCAATATAGAACCGGGTCCGGCAACCAAAATCGAGTCGGTCAACATTAGCTTCAGCGGTGACATTGAGCAAAAGAATCCGCGCCGCATCGAACAGCTACGCGAAAACTGGGGTCTGAAAATAGGCTCCACCTTTCGTCAAAGTGCATGGGACAGCGCCAAGGGCGATTTGCTCAAAGCCATGCTCAACCGTGATTATCCAGCCGCCGCTGTGTCCCATAGCGAAGCGCGCATCGATCCGACGACACACACCGCAGCACTGATAGTGCAAGTCAACTCCGGCCCAGCCTTTACCTTCGGCGAACTCGAGATCGTCGGCCTGAATCGCTACTCACGCACCATGGTGGAAAAACTCAACCCGATCAAACCAGGTGAGCGCTATTCACAGGAAAAACTCAACGAGCTGCAGGCACGGGTACAAGACACAGGCTATTTCCGCTCAGCCTTTGCCACTATCGAAGTCAATCCCGCGCATCCGCATAACGTACCGATCAAGCTCGACCTGACAGAGAATGAACGCCGTCGTTTGTCGCTGGGTCTGGGCTTCTCCACCGACAATGGCGCACGTGCGCAAATGAAATGGACCGACCGTCACTTCCTCGGCAAGGACTGGCGTCTGGAATCCCAGCTGCGCGCCGATCGTGACAACCGCCTGCTGGGTGGCGATGTCTACCTGCCGACTTTGGAAAACGACTGGCGTCCCAGCGTCGGTGCCAACTATGAATACACCAACAGCTCAGGCGAGGCGAACGATAAATTCCGTACCGGCGCACGCCTGATCAGCCCGGACAAACGCAATGAAAGCATAGTCGGCGTCGCCTTCCTCACGGATCGCCAGCGCATCGGTAATGTCTACAGCAATAACCGTGAAGCACTGATCGCGTCCTACACCTACACCATGCGTCGCGTGAACAATCTGATTTCACCGACACGTGGTTACTACGCTTCGATCGAACTGGGCGTCGGCCCGGGTGGCGTGGTCAACAAAAAAGGACTGGTACGCACAGTAGGCCGCGCCACCTGGCTCTCACCCAGCTATGGTCGCTTCCAGGCTGTGCTGCGCGGTCAGGTCGGTCAGGTATTCGGTGCCAATTCCGACACCGTGCCTAGTGATTTGCTGTTCCGCACTGGTGGTGACCAGACGGTACGCGGCTATGGCTACAACACATTGGGCGTCGCACAAGATGGTGCGATCGTCGGCGGTACCGTCAGCGCAGTAGTGAGTGCGGAAGTAATTTACAGCGTCACGCCGGAATGGGGTGCCGCTGTATTTACCGATGCCGGTAACGCGGCCGACTCATGGAAAGGTTTCCGCCTCGCGCAAGGTAGCGGCGTAGGTGCGCGCTGGCGCAGCCCTATCGGCCCGGTCAACCTCGATCTCGCTTACGGTCACGACACGAAAGACCTGCGTCTACACTTCTCTATCGGTTATGGCTTCTGACGATCAAAAAACTTCCGCTCCGCCACGCAAGCACAGATTACGCGTCTGGCTGTTCTGTTTGCTTGCGGTCGTCATTGTCGTGCTGGCGGCGGGTGGCTGGCTGCTGAAAAGCGAAAGCGGTGCGCAGTTTGCCCTCGGCCTGGTCGACAAATTAAGCGGCGGCATGGTGCAGAGTCGCGAGGTCAGCGGTCAACTGAGCGGCCCGCTGCAAATCAAACAGCTCAACATCAAGCTGGAAAATCAAACCATCACACTGGACGATGTGCTGCTTGAAACGCAGCTTTCAGCCTTGCTGGCCGGGAAGGTACACATCCCGCTGCTGCAAATCGGCAAGCTGGGCATCATCAGCAAAATCGACCAAAGCAAGGAACCGTCCACTCTGCCGGATAGCATCAGCCTGCCCGTCAAACTCAAGGTAGACCAGCTGCAAGTCAATGGCGGTAGCGTGGCCTGGGGGCCGCTCGATGTAGTGACACTGGGCGCGTTCGCCGTCAAGCTGGATTTCGATGGCAAGCGCTATCTGCTCGATCTCGATCAACTGGCCGCACGCTCTTCGTCCGGCAACAATAGCTACAGCGGCAAAATCAACGGTCATGCTTCGCTGTCGACGACCAAGCCCTACCCGCTGCAGGCGAGTCTGGTCAGCAGCACCGAAGCCATGCTCGACGAACAGCATCTGGGTGCCAATGCACGCATAGACCTGGATGGTTCGCTGGCCGAAATCGTGAGCACTATCGATGCACAAGTAAACAAAGCCATCATCAAGGGCAAGGTCGTCGCCAAACCGTTTTCCGATAGCATGCTGGGCGCAGCCGACCTGACGGCAACAGCACTCAACCTGAACGAACTCGGCAAGGACTTACCGAAGACCAATATCAATCTGCAACTGCATGCCACTGAAAACGGTACCGGCACACTGAGCATCAACAACGCTGCCGCCGGTACCTATGATGAAGGTCGCATACCGCTGACAGATCTGTCGCTCAGCTTCGCACAAAAGGAGGAAGCCTTCCTGCTGGATCCGCTGGTCATCAAGCTCGGCAGCACGCAACGCCCTGCGGGCAGCATCAACGGCCATGGTAAATATGCCGATGGCGCATTGAACATCACACTGAAGACCGACGCG
This sequence comes from Herminiimonas contaminans, assembly GCF_015645465.1. GTDB lineage: Bacteria > Pseudomonadota > Gammaproteobacteria > Burkholderiales > Burkholderiaceae_D > Oxalicibacterium > Oxalicibacterium contaminans. The sequence goes on from NZ_JADOEL010000014.1 coordinate 45,665, forward strand.
CTGGACCTGAAGAAACTGGATCAGCGCATGCGTGCCACCAAACTGGCGATCAAGCTGGATATCGCACATAGCGAAGGCAAGCAAGTCATCACGCTGGCTGCCACCGAACCATTAAAGAAAAGCAGGCTCAGCCTGAACGCGCACGGCGTCATCGCGGATGAAGCATTGACGGTAGACAAGCTGGAACTGCGCGCCGATGCCAGCGCGATTGATGCCAGCGCACATATCGCTTTCAGCGGTAAGCAGGCTTACAGTGCGAAAGGCGTTATCCGTCAATTCAATCCGCGCGTGCTCGGTGACTTCGCACAATTGCCGACGCTGAACCTGAACGGCAACTTCTCCGTCAGCGGCGCACGTCTGCCGCATCTGGAAAGTGATCTCAGCTTCCGCATCCATGACAGCCAGCTGGCAGGCAATCCTTTGAGCGGTGAAGGCGAAGTGCATTTGCGCGCGCAAACGCTGAACATCCCCAAGCTGCTGCTGATCGCAGGCAAAAACCGCCTGACCGCCAACGGCAGGCTGGATGAAAACAACTCGCGCCTGAGCTTCGATCTGCAAGCACCGGCATTGGCGCAGCTGGGATCGGAATTCGTCGGTGAGCTGCAAGTCAACGGCGAAGTACGCGGCAAGTTGCAGCAACCGCGCATCATCGCCGACTGGAAAGGCAATCAGGTACGCGTACCCGGCCAGACCCGCATCGGCACTGTAGTGGGCAAAGCCGACCTGACACTGAACCTGAATGACAACGCTTTCCTGCTCAGCAATCTCACGCTAAATACGAATGCCACAGCGGTGCAGTCCAGTGGACAGCAATTCGCCAAACTGGATGCGCAAGCGCAGTTCGCAGCACAAGACCATGCACCACTCTCCATCCTCGTCCATGCAGATAATCTCAGCGGACAGCTGCGCGCCAACACCTTTGATCTCAAGGTCAGCGGCACAACGGCGCAACACACACTGAGCAGCAGTCTCGACGAGCGTGAACAAAAATGGAAGTTCAGCGCAGCAGGCGGCTTGAAAAACCTGGCCCGCGCGGCGCGCTGGGAAGGCAATATCAACGTCCTCGATACCACCGGACGTTTCAATGCCAAACTGGAAGCACCTGCGCCTTTGCTGATTTCGCAAAAGCAGGTGCAACTGGATCAGTTCAAAATTAACGCCAACAACGCCAGCATCCAGGTCGAGCAATTCCTGCGCACCGAACGCAGCATCAGCACACGCGGTAACTTTAAACGTGTGCGGCCGGGTGAGATTCTGCATTTACTGAACCAGGCACCTATCGCAACCGGTGACCTCACCTTAGGCGGCGAATGGAATCTGGTGATGGCCGACAAACTCGATGGCAATCTCAGCATCCGCCGTGAAAGCGGTGATATCGCGATACACGGTAGCGCATCGACCGCACTGGGCCTGAACGCATTCGAAGTGAACGCCACTGCCAACAAAGGTCAGCTCACAGCACAGCTGCTGGCTGACGGCAAACGTACCGGTCGCATCGAAGGACAGCTGGCAACAACCATAGGCGGCGACGGACGCTTCTCGATTGCACCGAATGCACCGCTGTCAGGCAAGCTCAAGATGAATACGCCTACCCTTGCCTGGCTGGGTCCGCTGATTTCGCCATCACTGGTGATGGAAGGCAATCTGCAAGCCGACGTCGTACTCGATGGCAGTTTCGCCAAACCGCGCCTGCAAGGGCCGGTCAATGCAGATGGTTTACGTCTGTTGTTTACCGACACCGGCATAGACCTGAAACAAGGCGTATTGCGCAGCAGCTTCCAGACCGATCAGCTGATGATTACCCAACTCAGTTTCAAGAACGATGGCGACCTGCTGATCTCCGGCCCTATCAGTTTGCTGCGTGAGCAACTGGCACTGGAACTGAAAGTCAAAGTAACGCGTTATAAATTGATAGACCGCAGCGACCGCAAACTGGTCATCAGCGGCGACAGTGTGGTCGGCTGGCAGGCAGGTGTCGCCAAAGCGAACGGACAGTTTGAAGTCAACTCCGGCCTGGTTGATATCGGTGTGTCCGGCACGCCGGAGCTATCGGACGACGTCATCATAGTCGGCCAGGGCGAAGATACCAGCAAGAAGACAGCCATCGCACTCGACGTCAGCATCAGCCTGGGCGACGGCATCAAACTGCAAGGCCGCGGACTGGATGCGACGCTGGTCGGCCAGGTACGCTTGCAAGCGAATGCCGGTGATACCTTGCGCGCAGTGGGCACGTTGCGTGTCTCATCAGGTACTTTCAAAGCCTATCAACGTGAATTGAAAATCGAGCAAGGTTCGGTCCTGTTCAGTGGCCCGCTGAATAATCCGGCACTCGATATCCGTGCCATGCGCCGCGGGCAGGAAGTGGAAGCTGGTGTATCAATACGCGGCACTGCCCTCGCCCCACGCATCACGCTGGTGTCGGAACCGACTGTCAGCGATGCGGAAAAACTGTCGTGGCTGGTCTTGGGTCGCGGCTTGTCCGGTACCGGCGATGCAGACCGCGATGCACTGCAAAGTGCCGCCACTTCACTGCTGTCCGGTACTGCAGCGGCTGGTTTGCAGTCGCAAATCGCCAGCGCTTTCGGCTTTGACGACGTCAGCATAGGCAAAGGCGGCACTGACCTGCAGGATCGCATTATCACCCTCGGCAAACGTATCTCGTCGCGCCTCTACCTCAGCTTCAAGCAAAGCCTGGATACCGTCGGCAGCGTCCTGTTGCTACGCTATACGCTGACACCACGCATTACACTGGAAGGCGAAGCCGGTACCAGTAGCGCGCTATCTGTGTTCTACAACTTTGCCTTCGACTGACTATGCACAATCAGCCTGAAACTGATATAACAACGCTATTGCGCATGTTTTCCTGTTGAAACCGTGCTGAACACCCGCCGTTTCCAGGAAAGGCATGCATCGCGGGGCTGATCGTCCCGCCGCTCACGATTTTCAACAATTGGAGAGTAGCTATGTCTAACGATCTTGATGGAGATGTAAACCAGAGTAGCCAGACCAACACTGAATCACAAACCTTGACCGACAACGCTGCGGCAGTACATCGCATCGTCATCGTCGGCGGTGGTGCCGGTGGCCTTGAATTGGCCACCGCGCTCGGTGACAAGCTCGTCAAAAGCGGACGCATCAGTGTCGTACTGGTCGACCGTTCATCCACCCACATCTGGAAGCCTCTGCTGCATGAAGTAGCAGCGGGCAGCATGGATGCAAACTCACACCAGCTCGAATATGCGGCACAAGCCCGCTGGCACCGCTTCGTCTATCAACCGGGTGAACTGCAAGGGCTGGATCGGGCACGCCAGACCATTACGATAGGCAGCCTGAACGACGACGATGGCGTCGAGTTATTGCCACGCCGTGAGATTCCTTACGACACGCTGGTCTTGTCGATCGGCAGTGTGACCAACTTCTTTAATGTGCCAGGCGCAGAAAAGAATGCGATCTCGATAGACACCATGCACCAGGCCGAGCACTTCCGGCGTCGCATGATAGGACTGTGCGTACGTGCCGACCAGGCTCAAAGCAAGCTCAACATCGCGATCATCGGTGGTGGTGCTACCGGTGTCGAATTGTCGGCCGAGCTGCGCAACACGGCAGAGATACTCGGTGCCTATGGCTTGCATCACCTCGATCCGCACCGCGATATCCGCATCAGCGTGATAGAAGCGGCACCGCGCATCTTGTCTGCATTGCCGGAACGTGTGTCGAGCAAGACCACCGAATTGCTCAACCACATGGAAATCGATGTCCTCATCGATGCCAAGGTTTCCGAAGTTCAGGAGCATGCAGTCATGCTCGCGAACGGCGACAGTGTGCCAGCCGACCTGACAGTATGGGCAGCAGGCATACGCGCGCCGCAGATACTCAGCGAACTCGGCTTGCCGGTGAATCGCCTCGGTCAGGTGGTAGTGACACAAAGCCTGCAGACCGAAATCGATCCGAATATTTTTGCTTTCGGTGATTGCGCTGCATGCCCCTGGCCGGAGAAAAATAGCACGGTGCCTCCACGTGCACAGGCGGCACATCAACAGGCCAGCTTCCTGTTCCATGCCATCAAGAAACGCCTCGACAATGAAGAGTTGCCGCTGTTCCAGTATCGCGATCTTGGTTCATTGGTATCACTCGGTCGCTTCGATGCGGTCGGTAACCTGATGGGGCCTTTGCTCGGCCGTGCGATGTTTATTGAAGGTGTGCTCGCGCGCCTGCTGTACATCTCGCTGTATCGCATGCATCTGGTTGCATTGCACGGTGTGATACGCACTTGCGCTGATACCATGGCACATTGGTTAAGGCGCAAAACTTCACCACGCGTAAAATTGCACTAAACACACCTTAATCGCGTGCAGGTGTAGAAAAAAAGTAATTGCACTATAATGCGCCGCTGCCTGTGTATCGGGCATGCGGCGTATTTCGTAATATGCATCGCAGAAAAATGTATACGGCCTTTTGCTAAAACTGCTGCTACACTTTCGGCAGTCAAATTAATAAAACGGTATCTCCGTTAAGAACCTAACAGTCTTATTCGCTAATGTGTCCTTAGTATCACGACACAACAAACCGGATGACACCTGCAGTGAGTGCAGGCAGTAACATCCAAAACAATCTGTGAGTAAAGTTGCTCGACCCAACACATGGTCGCCGCTGTACTGTCTGCGGAATAGACAAGGCGTCCTGCTACACAAGTCGTCTGATCTTGCGTGGACACTTACTTTAAATTGCCGGGAACAACATGACATCACATAGTTTTTTTCCGTCCATGCCGCACGCTCTGAATGTGCTGACCGCCACCGGCCTGATCCTCATCGTCGGTATCCTCGGCTCGCATTTGCTGCGCCGTTTCTTTCCGCAAATACCTGCTATCAGCTGCTACGTGCTGACAGGTTTATTGATAGGTCCATCGGTACTGAATCTGATCGACGCCGCCATGCTGGAAGAAATCAGCATCATGGTCGACCTCGCACTGGGACTGGTATTGTTTGAACTCGGCCGCCGGGTCGACTATAAGTGGTTGCTGCGTGAACGCGGCTTGCTGATTACCGGCGTCTTGCTGAGTCTGGTTACCTTCTTCGCACTGTTCCTGCTGCTGACGCAATTCGGCGTCAGCAAACTGGTCGCCAGCATGGTCGCCGCACTCGGCATGGCGACCTCACCTGCCGTGATCCTGAACGTGGTACGTGAAGTCAAAGCTGAAGGACAATTGACCGAGCGCATGCTCAACATCGTCGTGATCGGTAATGCACTGGCTTTCATTATCTTTTCTATGGGGCTGGCAGCGGTACACGTTGAATACGCGGCAGGTTGGCAAAGCTACATCCTGCACCCGCTCTACCTGTTGCTGGGCTCCGCTGCACTTGGCTGGATCATCAGCCGCCTGCTGGTATGGATAGGTCAATGGCTGGGTCGTGATAGCCAGGCGCAGCTGATACTGGTGCTGGCGCTGATCGCCGCCACAGTCGGTATCTCCGTCATGTTCAATTTGTCGGCGCTAATCGCACTGCTGGTGTTTGGTATCGCCAGCCGCAGCTACGATGCACGCCACGCGATTGTTGAGCCTGACCTGAGCCAGTTCAGCGGTTTGTTCTATGTCGCGCTGTTTGTCTTTGCCGGTGCCAAGCTGGAACTGTCCCACCTGTTGACCTTGTGGCCGGCAGTGCTGGCCTTCATCGCACTGCGCCTCGCAATCGCGATGACCACCACCACCGCCATGGCACGTATCAACGGCGTAACCCTGCGCAAAGGTGCGTTGCTGGGCATAGGCCTGATGCCGCTGTCCGGCTTCAACATCATCATGGTGCAGCATGCAGTCGGCTACTATCCGCAGTTCGGTTCGCAACTCGCGGCACTGGTCGTATCGATACTCGTCATCCTGGAAATCATAGGCCCGGTCTGCACCCGCTATGCACTCGTTGCATCCGGTGAAGCCAAGCAATAAGCAAACAAGGAAACCCTATGCTGGAATTCAATAATTCGACTCCGTTGACGATGGGCGTGGAACTCGAACTGCAAATCGTCAACCGCCGCGACTACAACCTCACACGCGGCTCCAGCGATTTGCTCGTCATTATCGACAAGACCGATCACGGCTATGACATCAAACCGGAAATCACCGAGAGCATGATCGAGATCGCCACTTCCGTGCATACCGATCACAAGGAAATGCTGGCCGAGTTGACCGCCATGCGTACCTTGCTGGTGAGCGCTGCCGACAAGCTCAACCTCGGCCTCGCCGGTGGTGGTGCGCATCCGTTCCAGCACTGGGAAGACCAGCGCATTTATCCGACTGATCGCTATCGCCTGGTGTCCGAGTTGTATGGCTACCTCGCGAAACAGTTCACCGTGTACGGCCAGCACATACACATAGGTTGTGCCACCGGTGATGAAGCGATACGCCTGGCACATATGCTGGCGCGCTACATTCCACACTTCATCACACTGTCGGCATCATCACCGTTTTACCAGGGTGTGGATACCACCTTCCAGTCCTCGCGCCTGACCAGCATCAATGCTTTCCCGCTGAGTGGCTACATGCCTTTCGTCACCGACTGGGATGCGTTCAATGCCTACTTCGACAAGATGTCCAGCCTCGGCATCGTGGCCAGCATGAAAGACTTTTACTGGGACATCCGGCCCAAGCCGGAATACGGCACGGTAGAGATCCGTGTCTGCGATACCCCGCTGTCGATAGAAGTGGCGGTCGCACTGGCAGGTTACGCACAGACGCTGAGCAAGTTCTTCTTTGCGCAACAGGAACTGAAGCCGGCGCAAGACACTTACCTGACCTATTCCTACAATCGCTTCCAGGCCTGCCGCTTCGGCTTCAACGGTGCCATCATCAATCCGATCAACGGCACCCAGACTTCGATCAAGGAAGACATACTGCAAACCTTCGATATGCTGGCCGATATTGCCCAGGAGCTAGGTACCACCGAAGCGATAGAGTTGTTGCGCCAGCGCATACAGGCAGGTCAGTCCGACGCCGACTGGCTGCGCGCTTGCTACGAGAAATCGGGTTCGCTAAGCGATGTCGTGCGTCAACAAAGTGCGGTGTGGATGGCCCGCTAGGCATGTTTCCTTGCTGCACTGCACAGCAAATCTCCCCAATCTCCCTCTGCTGCTTGCACATGTAAGCGCTTTCCCACAGCAGAATCGGAAAACCACCGATTCTGCAATGTTATCAACTACTTCACAATTCACTCTGTAAAAGTCGTAGCTGCCTAACAGAGGAGAAGTGAATGTCGAACGGATTGAATGGTAGCGCTGAAGTCACAGATATATCGATTTCCAGCCTTCATGACATGGCCGTATTGCAAGCCCAGAATAGCTCCCACACCCATACGCTCAGCCAGCTGGCGCGTTGCGGCGACCTGTATGGCGCGTCCGCACCCATGCAGCAGTTATTCCAAATGATAGGCAAAGTGGCGCCGACCACTGCCAACGTCCTGATCGCAGGCGAAAGCGGCACCGGCAAGGAATTGGTCGCACAGGCCATTCATCAACTGAGCCGCGAACAGGACCAACCTTTCGTCGCCTTGAACTGTAGTGCCGTCTCTCCACAATTGATCGAAGCCGAATTGTTTGGCCATGAACGCGGCAGCTTTACCGGTGCAATCCGCATGCAAAAGGGTTGTTTCGAACGTGCGAACGGCGGCACCCTGTTCCTCGATGAAGTGACGGAAATGTCGCTCGATATGCAAGTCAAACTGCTGCGCGTACTCGAGAGCAGCCGCTTCTGCCGTATCGGCGCAGAAGAAGAAACCGAAGTCAAAGTCCGCGTTATCGCGGCGACCAACCGCGATCCGCTGGAAGCCATGAAGAGCGGCATCCTGCGTAGCGATCTCTTTTATCGCCTGGCAGTGTTCCCGCTGGATCTGCCGCCGTTGCGTGAGCGCAGCGAAGATATCCGCCTGCTGGCCAGCCTGTTCCTGCATCAGCTGAATGAGGAAGACGGTCGCGACCGCGTCTTTTCCAAAGCGTCGTGGCGTCTGTTGAATGAATACAGCTGGCCCGGCAATGTACGCGAATTGAAAAACGTCGTGCACCGCGCCTACATCATGGCAGACCACGAGCTGGAGTTGTTACCGCTGGTCAATCCGAACAAAACCATGGTCAGTGAGCAGATCGGCGATTGCGTCACCGTACAGCTGGGCAGCAAGCTGGCGGATGCCGAGCAACGCCTGATTTATGCCACTTTGGGTCACTGTGGCGGCAATAAGACTCTGACCGCCGAGGTGTTAGGTGTGAGCCTGAAAACCCTTTACAATCGTTTGAATGAATACCAGGCCAAGCTGTTCCTGGGCGATGTCATACCGCACGTGCGCCCCTATGGCGCACAAAGCCGGAATCAATAATCGGCCAGGTAGTCAGTTAAACGCGCATAACCATAATGATAAAAATTCTTGTAGTCGATGATCACGCAGTAGTACGAGCCGGTGTGCAATATTTCATTGCCCAGGTGCCGGACATGAAAATCGAAGGTGAAGCTGCTACTGCACAGGAAGCCATACGCCTGGTTCGCTCCCAGGATTGGGACATCGTGCTGCTCGACATCAATATGCCGGACAAAAGTGGTGTCGAAGTACTGAAACAGATCAAGCGTGAGAAACCGGACCTGCCGGTACTGATCCTGAGCATGCATCCGGAAAGCCGCTATGCGGTCCAGATCCTGCGCAGCGGTGCCAGCGGTTATGTACAGAAAGAAGCACTGGCTGAAGAGTTGGTGAACGCGATCCAGACCATACTGCGCGGCCACAAATACATCAGCCATACCGTTGCCGAATTACTGACGACAGAACTCGATACCAGTACCGAAAAGCCATTGCACGAAACCCTGTCGAAACGCGAGTATGAAATTTTCTACAAGCTGTGTCAGGGGCATGGCGTGACCAAGATAGCGGAAGAACTGTGCCTGAGCGTGAAAACAGTCAGCACCTATCGGGCACGCGTATTGCAGAAGATGAATATGGAAAATAACGCCGGCATCATTTATTACGCAATCAAGCAAAACCTGATTGATTGATGCAGCCGGAAGTAGCAAGGCAAGTACAGCAATCGAAATTCTTAACCGTGGTTGAAATATGACTCAAGCGACGACTTTTGAAAACACAGTGAGCCAGCCCTTACGGGTCTTCCTCGTAGAAGATTCTCTGGACGTCCGTGAACTGATGATAGAGAACCTGGCGATGATCCCCGGCGTAGTGGTAGCTGGTGTGTCGGAGTCGGAAGGCGATGCACTGAATCAGTTGAACGCACTGCCCTGCGATGTGCTGATCGTTGATATCCAGCTGAAAAAAGGCAATGGCATCAACCTGCTGCGCCAGATTTCCGAAAAAGCCAAAGCAGTGAATGCCTTGAAAATCATATGCAGCAACAATGCCACCGAAGTGTTCCGCCGCGTCGGTCGTCAATACGGCGTCAACCACTTCTTCGACAAGACGTCCGAGTTTCCGCAATTGTTTGAATTGGTCAAGAGCCTGAGCTCTGCCAACCTGGAATACAACGCCCGCGGCTAAACACCTGCCCTCGCCATTCAACTACGCGATTTTTCCGCCTCTATACCTTCTTCGTTTTCGTCATCCACTTCTATCTGCATGTTCTCAGCCGTCTTCGGTATGCTGATCGCGATAGTCGTCCCGCCCCCCGCACTACTGCTCACCCGCACTGAACCACCAAGATAACCGGCGCGCTCACGCATCCCGCGCAAGCCATGTGTAATCACGCCCGATTGTGCAGTCGGTATGCCGACGCCATTGTCGCGTATGGTCAGCATGATTTCATCGTCAGCATCATCCAGGATCACGTCGACCCGCGTTGCCTGTGCGTGCTTGGCGATATTATTGAGTGACTCCTGCACCATGCGGAACAAAGCGATATCCACGCGCGGCGCATAAATCAATCTGTCGTCCGGCAGGCTCGCATTACAGGTTACACCTGTGTACTTCTCGAACTCCGCAGCCTGTTCAGCGATCGCAATTTTGATACCAAACACATCCAGCTTGTCCGGCCGCAAACCATTCTGGATACGGCGTGTCGCATCTGTAATCGAACTCAGCAAGGCTTTGATTTTGAGTGAGCGCTCGGTAAATTTAGGCTCTGCCGGTATTTGCTGGAACAGCAAAGACAAATGCATATTCAAGGCTGTGAGTGCGGAGCCCAGGTCGTCATGCAATTCGCGTGCGATCGAACGCTTCTCTTCTTCACGTGTAGTTTCCAGATGGCCGATCAATTCGCTGACTTCAGCAGTACGCGCCGCGACCAGTGCTTCCAGTTGCGTCTCGTGCGCTTTCAGTGAATCTTCCATGCGCTTGCGTTCGGTAATGTCGGTACTGATGCCGACCAGTCCCATGACTTGTCCGTTCGCATTCAGCCAAGGCGCTTTGGTGGAATGCATCGTATGCACGCCGCTGGCAAAATGTATCGTCGTTTCAAATACCTTGGGCACGCCGGCATCCAGCACGCTCTGGTCTTCCAGCTTGACTTGCTCCGCGTCTTCCCGCAACGGATAGAGGTCTATGCTGCGGTAACCGATGACTTCATCACGCTGCTTGCCGAGCAAACGCAGCTTGGCCGGATTCGCAAACACCATGCGACCACTGCTGTCCTTGACGAAAATCGCATCCGGCGTGTTATCGCTGACGGCACGCAACAGCGCATTACTCTCTGCCAGCGCCGCCTCACCTTGTTGCCGCCCTTCATACTCGCGGTTGAGCAATGCAGCGGTACGACAAAACATAATGAACAACAGCGAGCTGCTCAGCAGAATCAGCAAAGGCGAAGCCTTGTCGGCATCGTAGTAACGATTCTGTACACCCCACTTGATCGCGAAATCGAGGATCACCAGCAGGATCAGGCTGTTCGGCAACAAACGTCGCAACAAGGGGCCACCGGGCGAAGTACTGTTCCACAAGCTCATCAGCCTGTGCTCCGGCCGCGCCGACAAAATGCCGAGCGCCAGGATGAAGAAGATGATGGAGATAAACGGTGTGACGGTATGCGCGGCATTCAGCTCGTCAACCGACATCACATTGTATAAATGGCCGATCAGCGGGATACCCATCACGCCGGCGAGGATGAAGGCTCCGTACTCGGACGGATAGTGATCGCGCGCAGTACGGTAATCCAGCAGTAATAAGCTTAGGCCAGCCAGCGTAAAGCCGAGCGCAGGCAGCGGTGCCATACGCTCCAGATAGGCTTTGTATTCAGATGTTGCCAGGGTCGGGAATACGCGCTCGATACCGACATGCACACCAAACATATACTGCAGCAGGGTCGACAAACCGAGCAAGGCGACACAAAGCGCAACGATGGATGCCAGTACGGCAAATACGGTGCTGGCACGCGGCGTGGATACCTTGAAGGAGCGTAGTACCAGCGCCAGACCGGCCAATACAAAAGCCAGCGCGGTATTTGCCAGGATAGGCACCAAATCAAACAAGCGGTAATTCAGCACCCACAGGTCTTGCCGCACATTGACCATAGCCAGCACGCCCACACCCGCCATCAGCAATGCAGCCAATAGCGGCGCCCACAACGGAGTGAACGTGGTACGTACCGGCGGGGTAGTCAGCATAAATATTCCTGTGTGAGTAATGGGTAGCAACAGCTACTACGAACAACCATGCATGCGATGGCGACGGCTACGCTGCTGAACTGAACCGGACTGCGAAAATACACTATGCGCACTAACCGCAATACGGGCGGCACACGCAGCGATGGTGACTGCAGCTGTTCCTACCTGAATATAGATGTGATCGGAATCAGCATAGCAGCATGCATAGAGTCTGCAAACACCTGCAAACCGACGCAATTTTTGATGCCGGTTCTCGCTGCTTTCCGGCAAACAGCAGTTCAGATGCTGCCCCTGTGAAATGGTTCCAAAAAGCCAACAAATTGTAGCATCCGTTTTGCTGATCAGCGTCGCCTCCTGCCCTTGCCGAGAGGCAAACAAAGTCCGCTTTTCCCACATGTAGCGTGTTCAAGCTACCCGGTAATTTTTACAAAAATATCAAAAAATAAACATAAGTCATTGATTTATATAGGCGCAAAAGCTGGCCTGCACCTTGCGTAGTAAAAGGCAGGCACTTTGCCTTACCGCGATTTACTCGTGAGAAATTTGAACAAGGAGAATGCTATGAATTGGGACGTTATTGAAGGTAACTGGAAACAACTCAAAGGCAATATCAAAGAGCAATGGGGCAAGCTCACCGATGATCATCTGGACACGATCGCCGGCAAGCGCGACCAGCTCGCGGGCAAGATACAGGAAGCCTACGGCATCAACAAGGATGAAGCCGAGAAGCAGATCAAGGCTTTCGAAGACCGCAACCGCAACGACAAGCGCTACATGTAGTTAGCAGACAGTAGCGATGCAACGCTTTGCAGTGCGGGCCTATGGCTCGCCAGCAGCAAGACCTTCTAAACAACTATAAGGATGCCAAATGAAAAAATCCCTCTCTATGATAGTCATGGCTGCAGCCAGCTTCGGTTTTATGAGCGCTTCCTACGCAGCACCATCTGAAGCCAAGGCCAACTATGACGCGGCCAAAACCCGCGCGGAAGCCGATTACAAAGTCGCACGCGCAGCCTGTGACAATATGAAAGGCAATGCGAAAGACGTCTGCCAGGAAGAAGCCAAGGCTGGTGAAGTAAAAGCCAAAGCCGAAGCGGAAGCGACCTATAAAGGTACGCCTGCAGCTCAAAAGAAAGCACGTACTGACATTGCCGACGCCAACTACAAAGTGGCCAAGGAAAAATGTGATGACTTTAGCGGCAACAAAAAAGATGTCTGCGTAAAAGAAGCAAAAGCTACGCATGACTCCGCTGTTGCTGATGCCAAAGCATCGAAAGAAGTAAGCGATGCACGTAAAGATGCACGCGATGAAAAGAAAGATGCGCACGTAGCCGTGCAAAAAGAGAAGTGTGAAGCATTGGCGGGCGACGAGAAATCACGTTGTATCGCCGCCGCTAACGCTGGCAAGTAAGCACTGATGACCGATAAGGTCGCATAACCTTATCCAGTCTGACTCTTGGAAGACAACGGCCCCGGTATCACTACCGGGGCCGTTTTTGTATGCCTGCCGTATCCGTCTGCTTATCTTCAGCCCGGATGGATCATGTCCTGCGGCTTAACCCACAAATCGAATTCCTCACTCGTCACGTAGCCGAGCGCCAGCGCAGTTTCCTTCAGGTTGGCACCTTGCTGATGCGCCTGCTTCGCTATCTTCGCCGCCTTGTCGTAACCGATATGTGGTGCCAGTACGGTCACCAGCATGAGTGAACGTTCCATCAAATCCGAGATGCGATCGCGATTGGCGACAATGCCGTGCGCGCAATGCTCATCGAAGCTATGGATGCCATCGGCCAGCAAGCGTACGCTTTGCAGAAAGTTATGTGCCATCAGCGGCTTGAACACATTCAACTCAAAATTGCCGGAAGCACCGCCGAAATTGAGCGCCACATCATTACCAAACACCTGACAACACAACATCGTCACCGCTTCACTCTGCGTAGGATTGACCTTGCCCGGCATGATGGAACTACCGGGTTCATTTTCCGGGATGCTGATTTCACCGAGACCGGAGCGCGGCCCGGAAGCCAGCCAGCGCACATCGTTGGCGATCTTCATCATGCTGGCGGCCAAGGTTTTCAAGCCGCCATGCACACTCACCATCGCATCATGCGCGGCCAGTGCAGCAAATTTATTGTGTGCACTTTTAAACGTCACACCGGTGCGATGCGTCAGCTCAGCGGCGACACGCACACCGAATTCGGGATGCGTGTTCAGGCCGGTACCAACAGCTGTGCCACCTACCGCGAGATCCTGCAACGGTGGCAGCAAGTGAGTGATGGCGGTAGCAGACTGCGCCAATTGCGCGACATAACCGGAGAACTCCTGCCCCAGCGTCAGCGGTGTCGCATCCTGCAAATGGGTGCGGCCTATCTTGACGATATCGGCAAACTCCTCAGCCTTGCCGTTCAATGTGGTTTGCAATGCTTGCGTCGCTGGCAACAGCGTCTTGACGACGGCCACGCTGGCCGCGACATACATCGCGGTCGGAAAGATATCGTTGGATGACTGGCCGAGGTTGACATCATCATTCGGATGCACCAGACGCTGCTCGCCACGCTCACCACCGAGCAATTCGGAAGCGCGATTCGCCAGCACTTCATTCATATTCATATTGCTTTGCGTGCCGGAGCCGGTTTGCCACACGGCCAGCGGGAATTCATGCGGATGCTGGCCGTTGATGACTTCCTCCGCTGCCTGGGCAATGGCTTGTGCCTTGTCCTTGGACAGCTTGCCGAGATCCAGGTTGACGATGGCGGCCGCACGTTTGACTTCGGCCAGCGCCACTATCAATTCCTGCGGCATCTTCTCGGTGGATATCTTGAAGTGTTCGAGTGAACGTTGCGTCTGCGCGCCCCACAAGCGTTGGCTATCCACCTCTATCGGGCCGAATGTGTCGCGTTCTGTACGGGTCGTCATGGGTTGATCCTGATTAGACTGTAAGAAGTAAAGACTACTGCAAAGCGCGCTTATTTGCTGAAGAGCACTCCTAATTGTTCTCCGCCAGCGGACTGCGATCCAGGTGATACAGCGCCACGATCAGACCCAGCGTCGACAGGAACAGGAACAGCGGGCCAAACAGCCAGAAGGTCAGCGGTACCGCCACAAAGAAGGCGCGCATACCCAGCGTATAAAACACTCCGGCGCTATTCAGACGCTGCCCTACCCGCTCCGGAGACAGCGAACCTTGTGCATCGGTTTGCGACAGATTGACCATAAACACCACATGGTTCAGCAGGCGCAGCGACATAGCAAAGGCAAAGAACGCCACCAGCAATACTGTCAACAGGCAGATGATTTTGATCACCCACCACTCGGCCGCACGCGAACCACCGGCAAAGTCGAGCACATGCCAGGTACGCGACAAACTCTCGGCCTGGCCGGACAAGGTCAGCGTACCGAGGATCAGGAGGATGGAAGAAGAAGCCTTGAAGGTGGCAGTCATACCGAAGTTGCGCAGCGTCTGAACCGCCATCACATCCTTCTTGCCGCCGCTGGCCATCACATCTTTGACCCACAAGGCACGGGCACGATGATTGACCGAGTGCACGGAAAAATCAGGATCACGCCGTACCCGCATCATCAGGTACAGGTAATAAGCCAGCAACAACACACCACTCGCGCACAGCGCCATGACATCGACGTCGATCCCACTCATATTTCCCTCTGCATAATGAAGTAAACAGGATAGTCCTGCTATCTGCCGGCTAGCATAGCAGACCACACAGCGCCTACCCGATCCTACCCATAGTTTTCGCATGTGCTTATGACGAAAGCGACTTATGCGAAAACCGATGATGCATCAACGAAGAGATTCGTTCCGTTAATTTACAGCTGTCGTTAATCTTATTCCCAACAACGATAACGATTGAGTAAACACTGATTTGGTCATCTTCCTGTGCGCAAACGCAGGCATCCAATCCAGCAGCCGCCTCCGGCAATCTCACATCCGATACGACTCGATAAACCGGGCACGCACTCGTGCCTGCTTCACTATTCAAGGTAGAACATGGATCGCAGATTTTTTATCAAAAATACCGCATTGCTGACGCTGGCTGGCCTGGGTTCAGGTCTCTCACTCTCGGCACGTGCCGCCGCAGCACCCGATGAAATTCGTCTCGACTATGCGTACTACTCACCTACCAGCCTGGTACTGAAACACTTCGGCTGGCTCGAAGAGCAAGTCAAATCCAGCGGCATCAAAGTGAAATGGACACTGTCGCAAGGCAGTAACCGCGCACTCGAATACCTGAGCGCCAACAGCATAGACTTCGGCAGCACCGCGGGCCTTGCCGCCGTCCTGTCGCGCGCCAACGGCAATCCGATCAAGAGTGTGTACGTGTACTCGCGTCCGGAATGGACCGCACTGCTGGTACCTAAAGACTCACCGATCAAAACCGTGGCCGACCTCAAGGGTAAGAAAATCGCCGCCACCAAAGGCACCGACCCTTACCTCTTCCTGTTGCGCACACTGAAGGTCAACGGCCTGAAAAAATCCGATGTTGAAATCGTCCACCTGCAACATGCCGATGGTCGTGCAGCACTGGAAAGCGGCCGTATCGACGCCTGGGCAGGCCTGGATCCGCATATGGCTTCCAGCGAGTTGCAAGCTGGCTCGCGCCTGCTGTATCGCAATGTCGCCTTCAACACCTATGGCTTCCTCAATGTGACCGAAGACTTCGCGAAGAAGTATCCGGATCAGGTCAAACAAGTCTTGCAAGCATATGAACGCGCACGCTTGTGGATACTGGCCAACCCGCGTGAAGCATCACAAATCCAGGCGGATGAAGCGAAGATTTCGCTGGCTGTCGCCAAAGTGCAATTGAACCGCACCGACTTCTCGAATCCGTATATCGGCCGTGAACATCGTGAAGCCTTGCAGGCGGCCGCACCTATCCTGCTGCAGGAAGACCTGGTCAAGAAAGGAACGGACTTGAATAAAGTCATTAACGACCTGATCGATCCGAGCTTCGTGCAAACCCTGGCACCGAAGAAATCGGCGGCCTGATCTCACCGGATACCCAGCTCATGGATAACAGTCACAGCGCCCGCTTTATACCTGTCAACACCAGCCCTATCCGTTCGTCGCATGCAAGCACAAACACGCACGCAACGAGCAAGGATGCGCCAGTTGCGACTGTCCAAGCCACGGGGCGCAGCCTGGGTTGGCTGGGCTGGATACTGCCGCTGGCTGCGCTGGGCCTGGTTGAAGTCTCCGCCCACCTGGGCTGGATACAGGCACGCCTGTTGCCACCACCCTCCGAAGTCGTGCAAACCCTGTCCGCATTACTCGATCAGGGCTTGCTGACGCATATCAGCGCCAGCGTTGCGCGCGTGTTTTCCGGCTATGCCATCGGCGCCGTGCTCGCTGTCCTGTTCGGCTTGTTCGTCGGCCTCAGCAAACATGCAGAAGCCTTCTTCGAACCGACCTTCCAGGCCTTGCGCGCCATTCCCAGCCTGGCCTGGGTACCGCTGCTCCTGCTGTGGTTCGGTATCGATGAGACACCGAAGATCACCCTCATCGCCATAGGCGCTTTCTTCCCTATCTATCTCGGCCTGGTCTCCGGCATCCGTAACGTTGATCGCAAGCTGATCGAACTCGGTGAAATCTATGGCCTGTCTGCCCCGGCACTGGCGCGTCGCATCGTGTTGCCTGCCGCACTGCCCAGCCTGTTCACCGGCTTGCGCAACGGCTTGTCGCTGGCATGGATGTTCCTGGTCGCAGCAGAACTGATTGCCGCAACCAAGGGCATAGGCTATCTGCTCACCGATGGTCGCGAAACCAGCCGCCCGGATGTGGTACTGGCAGCGATCTTCCTGCTGGCCATACTCGGCAAAGTAACTGATGGCTTATTGAAGTGGCTGGAAACACGCAAGCTGGCGTGGTCTGATTCCCTCGCCACACGGTCGGTGTGAGGTCGTAACGATGAACACAGCAACTAAACCTTTACTCGACCTGCATGTACGCAGCAAGAGCTTCGGCGACCATATCGTCCTCGACCCGGTCACACTGACACTCGCCGCCGGTGAAGTGGTCAGCCTGGTCGGTAAATCCGGTTGCGGAAAAAGTACCTTGCTGCGCCTGATCGCCGGTCTCGACCAAAACTATAGCGGTGAGATTTCACTGGCTGGCGTACCGCTCAAAGGTGTCACGCCCGACATCGGCCTGATCTTCCAGGAGCCGCGTCTATTGCCCTGGCTTAGCGTCGCAGAGAACGTCGGCTTCAACCGTCCGGATCAGGACCGCACTCGTGCACATGACAACCCGCAAGTACAGGCCTTGTTGCATGAAGTCGGACTGAGCGCCGCGATTGATTATTTACCCAAGCAATTATCCGGCGGCATGGCGCAACGCGCCGCCATAGCGCGCGGCCTGTTCAACCAGCCGCGCCTGCTATTGCTGGATGAACCGTTCTCAGCAGTCGATGCCTTTACCCGCATGCGCCTGCAGGACTTGCTGCTGACGCTGGCTGCTGAACATGGCTTTGCCGTGCTGCTGGTGACACACGATATCGATGAAGCAGCCTACCTCAGTGACCGTGTGCTGACCATGGGACAAGGTGAAATCATCGAAGACACCCGCGTCGCCCTGCCACGTCCGCGCAATCGTCATTCGCCGGAGCTGGCCACTGCACGCGACAACATCCTCAGGGTGCTGGAAGAAATCCACGCCATTTAAATATTCAACATCGGGAGTAATCATGAAAACCAATTCCAAACTACGCCGTACACTACTGACCCTGCTGGCATTCAGCCCGCTGTTTGCACTGCCGGCACATGCGCAGAAAGCCGGCGATACCGTACGCATCGGCTATCAAAAGTCGTCGACCCTGATCACCGTACTGAAAACCCGCGGCACGCTGGAACAACGCCTCGGCGCATTGGGCGTAAAAGTAAGCTGGCATGAATTCGCCAGCGGCCTGCCACTGCTAGAAGCACTGAACGTCGGTGCAATCGATGTCTCCGCAGACGTCGCTGATACCGTCCCGGTATTCGCACAAGCAGCAGGTGCGCAACTAACCTATATCGCACAGGAATCGCCATCGCCGAGCGCACAAGCCATCGTCGTCAAGGCTGATTCGAATATCAAAACACTGGCCGACTTGCGCGGCAAACGCATCGGCTTTGCCAAGGCTGCGGGCGCACACTATCTGCTGATCGCTGCACTGGAAAAAGCTGGTCTCTCACTCAAGGATATCCAACTTGCCTACCTGGCCCCGGCCGATGGTCGCGCTGCCTTTGAGCGTGGTTCGATAGATGCATGGGTCATCTGGGACCCTTTCCTCGCTGCCGTACAACGCCAGGCGCAAGTACGCGTACTGACCGATGGTCGTGGCCTGGCTGATTACCAGCGCTATTACCTGGCATCGACACCGTATGCGAAAGCACGTCCCGATATCGTCAAAGTCATCGTCGACTCATTGTCCGAGACCGGTAAGTGGGTCAAGCAATCCCCCAAAGACGCTGCTGCGCTGCTGGCACCGGTTTGGGGTCTGGATGTAGCAACGGTTGAACAAGCGAATGCACGCCGCAGCTACGAAGTACGCGCCGTGTTGCCGGAACGTCTGGGCGAACAACAAAAAATCGCCGACGCCTTCCTGGCTGAAGGTTTATTGCCGAAGAAGGTCAACGCGACTGCCGTACCCGTTTTTTAATTCACGTAACACCAGCATTGGAATAATCAGATCATGGGTCAAATACTGAAGCTCGATGAGCAAGCCGCAGCACGCTATACGCCGGATCATCTGGTAGCACGCGATTTCGGTGCGTTGACAGATGCGGTCGAGCAAACCGCGGCTGCACTGGCACTCACTGCAACCGAGCGCGATCGCAGCGGCGGCACCGCCTGGACCGAGCGCCAGGTATTGCGTGACAGTGGTTTGCTGAAGCTGGCGGTACCTGCCGCCTTCGGTGGGCCGGAGACTCCATGGCCGACTATATACAAAATCATCCGTCGCTTTGCCGAAGTCGACAGCTCGCTCGCACATTTGTTTGGCTTCCAGCATTTGCAGGTAGCCAGTGTCGCGCTGTTCGGCAATCCGGAACAAAAAGCCCGCTACCTCGGCAAAACCGTCAGTGAAAACTGGTTCTGGGGCAATGCGACGAATGGGCTAGATACGCGTGCCACACTGGTCTGGCGTGATGGCAAGGATGGCGATGCAGGCTACTACGAGCTCAATGGCATCAAGTCATTCTGCTCGGGTGCAACCGGCTCCGACATGCTCAACATCACCGCGCCGCGTTCAGTTGATCCGGCGGATCGCGTCTTTCTATCCATCCCGACCGCACGAGACGGTGTCAATGTACTCGATGACTGGGACAACCTGGGTCAGCGACAGACCGACAGCGGCTCTGTTACTTTCGACAAAGTGTGGGTGGAAGCACATGAAGTACTCGGCCCACCGGGCACTTCCGGTACACCACGCGCGACGCTACGTACACTGGTCTCGCAACTGATACTGATCGAAATTTATATCGGCAATGCGCAAGGTGCGTTGCTGAACGCGTGGAAGTACACGCATGAGCAGGGTCGCCCGTGGTTAACTTCCGGTGTGGCGCGTGCGATAGACGATCCGTTTACACAGCAACACTACGGTGATTTGCGCATCGCGCTGCGCGGAGCAATCGCATTGGCAGAGGATGCAGCGACCAGATTGCAGAAAGCATGGGAACGTGGCGATGCACTGACCGCAGAAGAACGCGGCACGCTGGCAGTAGCTATCTATGAAACCAAGATAGCGGCAGCGCGCGTCGCACTGGATATCACCGCAAGGATATTTGAAGTCATGGGCGCGCGCGCTACGGCGGCCAAGTATGGCTTTGATCGCTACTGGCGCAATGTGCGGGTACACACACTGCACGATTCACTGGACTACAAACTCAAGGATGTCGGCCATTGGGTGCTGACCGGAGAGGTGCCCACGCCTTCGATTTACTCCTGACCTGGCTGGCTCAAGGCTGCTTGCCACCTTTTGCCAGGCCAGCCTTGAGTTCATCCACCAGCGCATCCGGCACGTAATGCGGCCCGTCAAATAAATACACCTGACGTGCGCCGTAGGTATTCAGTTGCGGCATCAGCTCGGCTGCGGTCGCGGCGCGAAAACCACCACCCACCTGTGGCCGGAATGCCTCGACGATCACGCGTACACGATTCTTGCCGAGCCGCTTTTCCATCGCGGTCACATAATCAAGCGCGACGCTGGCTTCACGCGCATGCACACCGACACCATCCTGGAAAAACACGCCTACATCCTTGGGTAACCAGAGTTCCAGCCACTTCGCCACATCATCCGGCCCGACATTTGCACTGTCATACACGCTGATCCACAAAGGGCGCGGCAACTTGTTGAGGATGGTGGCCAGCTTGGGAGCATCACCCCAGGTCGGATCTATCTCTACCGGGAAATACCAGCCGACTACATTCAACGGTGTCGGCAATTTTGCCAGGCGTTCCGACAAGGCACCCAGCTGTTCCACATTGGCACGCGCCTTGGTCTCATCAAAATTCCCGGCCAGGCCAAGTATCACTTCCTTGGCCCATGGTTCCGCTGCTATGCGTTTCCAGTCAGGCAGTTTGGGTGCGGTCGGAATCCCGGCACCGCTGACGAATGCCAGGTTGTCGACGGCTGTCCACTGCACCAATAGCTGACGCGCGCCTATCTGATCCCATTTACCTTTGGGATCGATGACTGCATTCTCAGGCTGCCATACGACGCCGCTGATGGTCGAGGCACAAGCGGTAAGCATGCTGACGCCACCTAACAATGCAGACAGCAACAAACAGCGAGCGAGGAAAGGTCGTGCGGAAGGAAAGAAGCTGGATTCAACTGCAGACGACATAGTGATCCCTGACGACAAAGTAGTTCATTGTGCACTCTTTACGCGTCAGGGGGAAATCGGCACCTGCTTCATGTCCGCGCAGCAAGATGTCAGTAAGCAAGTGTGGTACGAAAGACCACCCCTTCTGCCCTGTCATCACCTGACAACTTGAAGCGATACTGCAGCGAGAAATCAACATACGATTGCGGTGCCTTGTAGTGATCTTCGCGGAACCAGTAACGCATGCTGACACCGGGCCCCATGCCGATCGCGGTTTTATCGGCTGGCAGTTTCAAGCTCGAATTGAAATCCGAACCGATAACGACATGCGGCGTGATGGTCAGCTTCGGATTGATGTTATCCAGTCGGTAGGTACGCCCCAACTGACCTTCAAACACCGAGTAGGTCTGTTTATTGTCTATATACCGCCCGACCTCACCGAAGATCTGTCCCGTCCACCAGCTAGGCTGATCGACCCGTAAATCGGTACCGAAAGAATTCGAATAGGCGAGACGTGCGATCCAGTCGCCCTCACCGGAGGCTGAGCCTATCTTGATCTGGCGCTGCAGGGCCATGATGAAGTTGGTTTCGCTGAATGGCTTCCAGCGGATACCGATACCACCTTGCGCGGTTGGTGCACCGGTGACGGCATTGTTTTTGTTGTACACGGTCTCAAACACACTGGCGTAAATCTCTATCGGACGCCCGCTGCGATAACCGAATGGCCGCCAGTAAACTTCACCACCTATCTGCGCACTATTATTGGTGCCGCTAGGTGTAATACCGGAACCTGGCTGCAGGCTGGCACCGCGATAGTTAAGAGAGGCGGTCGCCCCCCAGGTACGCTCTATATCTGCAATCGCGCGTCGGGTTTCAAATAGTTGCTGCAGCGTGAGCGCGATATCGCCTTTGTCTACTGCATCAACGGTACGGCGGAAGTATTTGGATGCATCCGGATCACGTCGTGCACTCAATGCTGCATAGGCTGTATCCGGTATCGCTGCCGGTGGCAGGCCGACTTCCTGATCCGCCTGGTCAAACAAGCTAAAGGCGCGCTTGCTTTCACCTGCTGATGCAGCGACGTAAGCTTGTTCGACTTTCGGCATGCCGTCGAACACACCAGCTTCTTCAGCAGCGTTGTAGCGACGACTGGCTTCCTTGCGCTCATGCAGGCGGGACAGCATATTGATTTGCAACGGCACCGAAGCGGTACCCAGCTGCAGGACATCTTTGTAGTCTTGTTCGGCCTGCTCTTTTTTACCCAAGGCTTCACGCACCCGTCCGCGTTGCGCCAGCATCTCCGGATCACGGTTGCCACCATCGATAGCCAGTGTCGCTTCGCGTTCGGCGGCTTCCAGCTGCTTATCGCGGCTCAGGATATTCACCAGCAGTAATTGATAGGCGGGATTACCTGGCGACTTCTGCAAGGCTGCCCGGGTCTGGCTCAGCGCCAGCGGGTAGTCATTACTGGCGAGTGCCTTGTACGCAGCATCTGCACTAGCATATGCCGGGTCAGGTGGCGGACTACCTGGCATCAAACCACAAACTTCGGCATTCATCTCGCCACGACAACGCAAGACAGGCGGTGGCATCACCTGCGAGCTGACTATTTGTTGCTGGCTCGCTCGGCGTAAGCGTAACTCGGCGGCGCTGCGCTTGCGGCTTGCGACTGCAGCATTGCCATCCAGCGATTCCAGTACCTTCAACACAGCATCCGGTTCACCCGCGTATAAATCGGTATCGGCAATGATCAAACGCAGATTGACCATATCCTCAGTCGTCATGCTGCCACGCAGCGTCAGTGCCTGTTCAAAATCAGCAGTCGCGGCCGCACGCTGGCCCTGGCGTTGCCGGATATAGCCGTGCCAGGTCAAAGCCACCGGATCATTTCCTTTTTGCAGCAAGGGTTCCAGCGCCTGCGATGCTTCATCCAGCCTGTCCGCACCCAACAATGACTGCACCAACAGCAAGCGATAAACGCGACGCTCCGGTGCGTACTTCACAGCACGTTGTGCTGCGTCGATGGCCTGCGCGTAATTCTGCTTATCCAGTGCCTGGTATATCTGCGTGCCTGCTGCATTCGCGAGATTCTGATTCACCACTACGCGCTCTTGCGCGAACGAAGAACGTGGGCCAAAGCGTTGCAAGGCCTGCGTCACGGTCTGGTCCGCTTCATCAAATCGCTGCGCTGCCAATTGGGAATTGATCAGCAAGGTCCAGTACGCTGAATTAGCCGGTGCCAGTCGCACCGCATGCTGTGCATGGTCGATGGCTGCGACGTAATCCTTTTTGTTATAGGCCTTATAGCCCTTATCAGCAGCGATATAGGCGGGATTGTTTGCCGGGGTGGCAGCTGACGCTGGCTTTCGTGCTGCGGCTATCGCTTGTTGCTGGCTCTTTTGCGAGGCTTCCGCCTGTGTCAGCAACTGTTTCAGGCGTGCTACATCGGGGCGCAGGCGCACGGCTTCGCGTGCCTGCTCGGCCGCTTTCGCATAGTCACCTTTTGCGTATGACTTGTATGCTGCATCTGCCATTTCATAAGCGGGACCGCTCAGTGGCAAATCTGTTTCCTCCGCAGCGACATGTGTCAACATCCCTGCATTCATCAGCAGCAATAAAAGAAGATTTGTTTTTTTCATTATGATTGGCTCTCTTGTGCTGCACGTAGACGACGTTGTTCTTCCACTACCTGTTCTATGACATGCCGTTCGATCACACCGCTCTCCACCAGATAATCACCGATGCGACCATGCTCTTCTGGCCGGTAAGCGTCCATCGCTGCATCGAAGGCTTCCTTGTTTACCAGGCCATGCTCTATCAGCAGATCGCCGAGCAACGGTACGCTGGTCGCACCTTCCGGCAACGGCCTGAAGGCATCTGTTTCCCCTCGCAAGTAACGCAAACCGGCAGCGATCTCGCTATCACGCGCGATACGCAACGCCGGATCCTGACCGAATACGATGGATACTTCCTGCATCTCCTCGGGGGTCAACGGTGCTGCCACTACGACCAGCGGGCGATTGTGCATATCGTTGCCGATATACAGCATACGCAGGCGCACACATAATTCCAGCGGGACATACCCGGCATACTTCTCCACCAGCTCTGCATCCAGAGTCGCACGCGGCAAGTCAGACTGGAAGGCTATCGCTTCGGCCAGTGTTTCTTCATCCAGCCAGCCATTTGAAATCAGGATGCGACCGAGCGGCCTGTGTGTTTTATCCCTCTCCTGCAATGCATCGCTCATCTTTTGCGCATCGACTGCTTGCCATGCCGTCAGCACTTCACCCAGCAATTGCCGCTTCTGCACCAATTGCGAGGTAGTCGGGAAGTCGTGCATGGTTTTATCCCACACCATCTTTTTCCCCATCAGCATATGGCCGGAGAATAGTTTCCATGCACGACATACCGCCATGAAGTTGATGATGTTACCGACCACCATGCGCGGGATAGACATCAGTCCATGTTCCCAGCCATACAGCCGCGCGACAAAATAGAAGCGCTGGATTACACGCAAAGCCAGCGCAAACAGAATGAACTGCGCCACCCACTGCAACCAGCTTCCCTCGACGAAGAGACTGGGGAACTCCAGGGTCCAGATCCCGGCCAGATGGGCAAGATAAAACAGGATGAACTGGAAGAACAACACATAAGCAACCACGCTGACGATAGAGGTCACTATCCCTTTGCGATCGCGGAACAACAGGTATTTATGCGCGAACGAACCGCGCCAGCCCATCTGCTCCCAGTTCTGCATGCTGATACCGAGCACCCAGCGTGCTTTTTGTCGATAGGAAGTGCGAAAGGTATCCGGGAAAAATTCGCGCACACATAAAGGCATGCGGATAACACGCTCCTTATCCGGCCCAAGGCCAAACCAGCGCCGCCCACGCGTCACGAAATCAACCGGGAATACAGCAAAGATGGATTTCATGCCCATCGCAGCCAGGCGATTACCGACGTCATAATCTTCCGTCAGGCTTTCCGTATTGAAGGGCTGGTTATTGGTAGTCGCCGCCAGTGCCAGCAAGGCGCGGCGCGAGAAGCAGGTGCCAACACCAGCCGATGGCACGGTACCGGTGACGCTTTCACGCACCACCAGATCCTTGGCATGCCACTCGGCGAATTCATCCATGTAAACACCTGCCACCAGCTCGTACCACTCTCGTTCCAGCGAAGCGACTGGTAACTGGATCATGTCTTTACGTGGCAACAGATAGTTGAAGAACTTCAGTTCCAGCGGATGCAGCACGTCTTCACTATCGTGCAGGATGACACCGGCAAACTCGATCCCGGCTTGCTGCTCATGCAGGAAAATGGCCTGGATCACCCAGTTCAGACAATCGGCCTTGCAGGTGGGACCATCATGCGGCACTTCGACGCGCCGCAATTGCTTGTAGCGCCGCCGCATGCGTTCGACTTCTTCTATCGTCCGCTGGTCGTTGACGTAAGTACCGACGAAGACGGTGTAATTGCGATAGTCGAGCGTTGCCACCATGCTTTCTATCATCTGTGCGATCACATCGTATTCGAGCCAGGCTGGCACCATGATGGCCAGATGCTGTTCTTCGCGCTCCTTGATCTGTTCCGGTGTCAACGGGCGATAGCTGTCGTTATTCCTGAAGCGGAATTTACGTATGATTTCACGCGTCCAATACCAACCATCGATAAACAAATCATCGAAACTGGAAATCATGATGAGTACCGCCACTACGACGGCGATACTCTCCAGTGCGCTGTAATACTGCGCGAAGAAAATCGGCCAGAATAGAGAATCGGCACTCAAATCATAGGCCCTGTTGTGCTTCCAACGCTTTGCGCTTGTTGCGACGGACTTGTGCCACACGCGCAGAGATCAGGATAAAGATAATGACTGCGATCGCAGCCAGCCACCATTCCATATGGCGCTGCCACAAGGATTGCGGATTATCTTCTTTCGCGAAGCGGCTGTCGGTCGGGTCGTTTTTATCAATTTGCAGCACAGGTCCGGCATCGGTGATCACCGCCAGATTGCCATGCGCGAGACGGAATGAACTGGTGAGTACCGGCATGTTTTTGCCCACGCTGTAAAAGCGTATACCGCTCTGTCCATTGACTTCGACCACTTCTGCCACACCGATACGATCCAGTCCCTTTAACTGCAGGATAGGTGTCTTCTCCGCACCGTTCAGCACCAGTGCACCGTTATGTTCTTCGGCCGTCGGCTTGCCTTCCGGTGCTACGTCCAATGCCAGGAACGGAGTAGCAGGTTTCAGTGGCTCGCCTTGTTTCAGCACGGAGAATTGTGTATGTATCGATGACAGACCGGCTGCATCGGCCATACGTACCGTCATCGGCAACATGGCCAGCGCATCCTGCAACCAGGCATCCTTGACGATAAGCGTGCTTTCTTTCGCGTAACGTGCTGCAATACCGACGAAGTTATTGCCTGGTGCCATTTGCTTCAGTTTCAAATGGCTACCCGGGAAAATCGTAACCGGGAACGACGAAGTCACGTCATGACATTGGAGCTTGGAAGACTGACGTATAAACGCGATACGGATGATGTTGCGTGCCGCCAGCGTGTAGTACGGAATATCCACTATCACACGATGCGGCTGTCCATCCGCCGTCATCACACGTGCACCGAGCAAATAGTCATTCATAAAAATCGACACCACCGGCGCTTCGCCATTCGTGCCTGGAGCGGCGGATAAGTCAAACACCACCTGACTAGGCAGGCGACCACTACCGACCAGTTCACCTATCTCGAATGACACTGCACGTTCGGCTTTTTCCGATACGTCCATCGTGCCGTTGATACCGCCAAACTGACTAAGCAATACAGTGGACGCTTTGACCGGTAATGCTTCGGCGGTCTCTACCGTTAAATCCTTGGCCGCTGCAATCGGGCGCCACAAGGTATCCAGCAATGCGGCGGCTTTCTTGCCTCCTTTGGCAGACACCATGATGACGGGACTACCAACGAAGGACACCAGGCTAAGCTGGTCGGCTTCGTCTTTCTGATCTAGGATGGCCACATCGGTTTTTAACCAATTCTGGAAGATGGTGCTGGCGTCGGGCGAGCTGGCCTGTATCTCTGCGCCCAGCGCATTCATCGCATTACGCAAGTTGGTCTTCATCGCTGCATCAGCCACCACCAGGTCAGCGCGGAACTGTCCCTGGTTTCCCAGGATGAACAAAGCGGCGATTTCGGCATTGTTCTTGATCTTGTATTTCGCATCGCCATTCATCAGGGAAGCAAAAGACGGGATGCTACGCAATTCAGGTGGCACGCTAATCTCGGAAAGATTGACGGTGTCCCCCACTGCCGGCATCGCCATCCAGCGTGGCCGTTTGCCTGCGCGCTTGATGGTCAGGCCCATACGCCATGCTGTGTCATACGCGTCAGGCGTAAGGTTGCGCCCAGATACCAGCAAGACCGGATTCGGTGGCAAAGCGCTCCACGCGGTAGCGATCGATTTGATCGCGCTGCGATCGTAGCTATAGGTAAATCTGGTGCTGGGCTCTATCCTTAAAGCATTACCCGGCGCGCGCTGGTCGCTACACACCGTCTCAGATATGACCGAAGACCACTTGACCCCGAACTTTACAAAACCATCGGCGCGCGCCTGCCCCGGAATCGCAATGCCCTGGCTCAGATCACCCTGCTCTTCCGCCAGCCTGCGCGCCACGGTCGGATAACCGTCGACCGACAAAGCCATCGAAGTACGGCCACCGTCAGCCCGCAGATAACTCGCATTGAATTGCAGCGCAGCGTTCGTCACCTGCACACCGGCAGGCACCGGCAGGAATAATTCGCGCTGGCTTTCAACACCGGTAAAAATCAGCGGCGTGGTAATGCCCAGTTCTTTCAGGGTCACCTGGCGCTGCACCGACTGGTCGGATGCCATTTGCAGGAAGTGACGTCCTACGCCATCCGCTGACGATGCAGTAGCGGTCACGGTAGATAAAAGGATAGCGGCCGCTAGCGGCACTAACATGGAAGAACGGGATGGGTGGGAGATGCGATTAAGTACGCGCATAATTTCCTCGGGAGATAAATTCGCTTAGGGATGCATCGGTAGCAGCATTGAATTCTTCGAAATCCTTACCCAACAGGGCACGCACGATACGGGATGACGCATGACCATCACCATAGGGATTCACTACATTCGAAAATTGCTGATATTTTTTTTCGTCATCGAACAAGAGGCTGACGCCGTCGACTATGCGTTTCTTGCTGGTGCCGATGAGCTGCACAGTCCCGGCCGCTACCGCTTCCGGACGTTCGGTAACATCACGCATGACCAGTACCGGCTTGCCGAGCGACGGCGCTTCTTCCTGCACGCCGCCGGAATCGGTTAACACCACGTGCGATAGCTGCATCAGTCGCACAAACTCCAGATAATCCAGCGGCTCTATCAAATGCACACGCGGCAAATTCGAGAGCAATTGCTGCACCGGGCCGCGTACATTTGGATTGAGATGCACCGGATAAACGATATCGATATCAGGACGCTGGGCCAGTTCGGCCAGCGCTTCGCAGATGTGCGCGAAGCCATCACCGAAATTTTCGCGGCGATGGCCAGTCACCAGCAAGACACGGCGTTGCGGTGAAATAAAAGGAAACTTTGTATCGAGCCTGGCGCGCAGGCTTGCATCCTTATCCAGGCGCTGCGCGGTCAGTTGCAAGGCATCGATGACCGTATTACCAGTCACGACGATGCGGCCGGCAAGGTTTTCGCGCAGCAGGTTGTCACGCGAACTGACGGTAGGTGCAAAGAGAAAATCGCTCATCACATCCACCACACGGCGATTCATCTCTTCCGGCCACGGCTGGCTCAGGTCGCCGGTACGCAAACCCGCTTCGACGTGACCGACCGGGATGCGGCGGTGGAAGGCAGCAGTTGCCGCCACCATTGCGGTTGACGTGTCACCGTGCACCAACACGCGATCCGGCCGCTCGCTTTCCAGTATCGGATCGAGCTTGGCAAAGATGCGCGAGCACAAGGAATTCAGCGATTGATTGGGAACCATCACATCAAGATCGTGATGCGCCTTGATATCGAACAGGTTCATCACCTGTTCCAGCATGGTTCTGTGTTGCCCGGTGATACAAACCACCGAGTCTACGCTGGCAGCCTGCTCCAGGGTGCGTACCAAAGGAGCCATCTTGATGGCTTCCGGACGGGTACCGAAAATGGAAAGTACTTTCATGCGCCTATTGCCCTTTCTAAAAAAGTTGTCATTTGAAAACTAACTCGACAACTTATTGATTGGTTTCTTAGATTTGCAGCGCTTGAAGCCGGGGTGCTTCTTCTGTCTCTTGCAAAGAAAACAGCCCGTGAACCAAAGTATTAAATTCTCGTTATAAACATTTATAACATGAGTCACAAATGGTGAATAAGTTCATTTACATTTGTCAACTTTAATACCAACGTACTTTACACAACAAGCGTTGACAAATGAAAACTAATTCGTCACGGATACTTATACTGAGGAAATGAAAAAACGGATTCAGCAAAACGGCTACAGCCGGTTAAAACGATGGGAATGAAACGGGCGGAAACAGTAGCGTGACTGTCCCCGCCGGAAGTGGCAAAAAACTGGTAATGCGGACTGTTCGGCAAATATAAGTGCGCGAATTCAAACGCCAAATATCAGGAAGTCTGGATAACGTTCAATGTACTCAATTTGCTGATGGCAAGGTCAAGGAAGGCGCGGGATTTGGGTGCCATCAGGCGTGCGCTGGGGACGATCAGCTGAACCGGCAAAACAGGCGATTCAATTTTAGGCAGCACGCGCAACAAAGTACCTGCCAGCAATTCATCTGCAACCTGATACGACAACACCCGCGCCAGACCGCGTCCGGCTTTGGCCGCCAGTAACACCGCATCGATTTCATTCACAATCAGGCGCGGCGTCAGCGCGACAATTTGTTCACGCCCGTTATGCCGGAAGCGCCACTCCGGTGCTTTCTCGCGGATGGCGGTAAAAATCACATCGTGCTCAGCAATCTCCGCGATCGATTTCGGCGCACTCTTGCGCGCAATATAGTCAGGACTGGCGACCAGCAGGCTCTGCACTTGCCCGACCCGCCGCGCCACCATGCTGGTATCGGCCATTGCACCTATGCGCACGCCGACATCTATTCCTTCTTCTATGAAATCCAGGTTACGGTCATTGGTAACCAGCTCCACCCGCATCTCGGGATATAGATCCAGATAGCTATTAACGATAGGCGCGACATGACGCCGCCCGAACACAACCGGCGCCGTCACCTTCAACACACCGCGCAAAGGCGCAGACGCATCTTCCTGCACCGTTTCCTCGTAATCGCTCAGTACGCGCCGCGCATGTTGCGCCAGGCGCAAGCCTGCCTCGGTCGCCACCAGGTGACGCGTGGTGCGTTCAATCAGACGGGTGCCGACACGTTCTTCCAGCGCACCCAAGGCCCGCGTGATGGCTGGCGGGGAGCGTCGTAGTTTACGGCTGGCACCTATCAGGCTGCCGCTATCCAGGATGGCGATAAAGACTTCGAGCTCGTCCAGTCTGTCCATTTAATTCTTCCTAATTTTGAAACAGTAAATTTCAATTTCGCCTAATTTACATCAATTTAAGGAATAACTAAGATTTAGTCACCCAAACCGAAGGAGTAAATCATGACCACCCCCAGCATCAAACTCTATGGCGTCACCCTGTCCGGTCACTGCCATCGCGTCGCCCTCTTCCTGAATCTGCTCAATATTCCATTTGAAGCCGTGAATGCCGATGCGACGGTGCGCGCCTCTGCTGACTTCCGTCAACTGAATCCACTCGGTCAGATTCCGGTGCTGTGCGATGGCGACGTGGTGCTGAGCGACAGCAATGCCATCCTGGTTTATCTGGCCAAACGTTACGCTGCAGGCAGCCTGTGGTTGCCTGAAGATGCCGTAGGTGCAGCACAAGTGCAGCGCTGGTTGTCGATTGCGGCGGGCGAATTACGTTACGGCCCGGCCAATGCGCGTATCTATCGCTTATGGAAAATGGGCAAGGATGATCCAGTCCGTGCAGCCGAGATCGGTCACGATTTGCTCGGCTTCATGGAACAGCATCTCGCTAGCCGCAACTATCTCGCGACCCATCATCCAACCATCGCCGACCTGGCTTGTCATTCATATATAGCGCACGCACCGGAAGGCGGCATTCCGCTGGATCAATATCCGGCAGTACGTTCATGGCTGGCACGCATAGAGCAACTGCCAGGCTTTGTGGCAATGCCACGTTCAGCGATACCGGAAGCAGCATGAACATCCAGCCGGAGCTCTTTCATACTGGAGAAGTGCAGGCGCATGCACTGGCAGGTAGTGGTACGCCTGCCGCTGCGATACGCAACTTCATGCCGGAACAGCACCGGCAATTCTTTCCGTTGTTGCCCTATCTGATGCTGGCAACGACGGACGACAGCGGCTGGCCGGTCGCCAACATCGTGACCGGCGCGCCAGGTTTCGTCTCGTCGCCCGATCCGCAGCATTTGCACATCACCGCAGATGCGCATTGGCCGGGCAGCAGCAAGCAGCAATTTTTAAGCGCTAAGCAGGTAGGCATGCTGGGCATAGACTTCAACACCCGCAGGCGTAATCGCGCTAACGGTGTAATACAGCAGACAGGTGATGAAGGTGTGAGCATCAGCGTGACGCAATCGTTCGGCAACTGCCCACGCTATATACAACTACGCGATGTGTATGCAGCGCCGCCGGGTGAAGTTGCACAACCGGTGCAAAGTTTTACCGACCTCGATGCGGCCGCACGCAAGCTGATCCACAACGCGGACAGTCTTTTTGTAGCGACCACTTCAGGGACGCATGAAACCAGCATGGGCGGGCCGGATATCTCGCACCGTGGCGGTATGCCAGGTTTCATCCGGATTGATGGCAACACGCTGACGATACCGGACTTCAACGGCAACAAGTACTTCAATACGCTCGGAAATATGTTGCTGGAGCCGCGTGCAGCCTTGCTCTTCGTTGACTACGCCAGCGGTGGTTTGCTGCATCTGCAAGGCCGGACCGAAGTACTGTGGCAATCGAAGGAGGCTGCTGCCTTGACTGGTGCGGAACGCATATGGCGCTTTCACATCAATGGCGGCTGGTGGCAGGCACATGCGATCCCGCTGCGCTGGAGCCTGCGCGAAATTGCACCGACTACCGCACGCACCGGTGTCTGGACAGAAGTGTCTTGAACAGGAAAATTTAAGCCGGAGTCGCAGCCAATTTCATATGCAGCAAGGGAAAAGGATTACCCTGCCCATCCAGTGCGGAGCGCCCCACTACCTCGAACCCCATGCGCTGATAAAAACCCAGCGCTTGCGGATTTTGTTCATTCACATCGAGTTCATGCGCGCCCATGATATCGACTGCATAGCGCACCAGTGCCTTGCCTATGCCGCGACCGCGACTCCCGGGTGCGATGAACAGCATCTCTATCTTGCCATTCAAAGCACCTATGAATCCCTGTACATTGCCAGCCTCATCGCGATATGCGCGCAAAGCCATCAGCGGCAAATAGTCGTTCAATACTCTTGGCTTGAGATCCCTGATATCTGCTTCGCTCAGGAAGTCATGCGTCGCACGCACCGACTGTTCCCAGATCTCCGTCAACAGCGCGAATTCGCTATTGTCGACGGTGGAGAGATGTTGGTTTGGATAAGTACTCATATTGCTTTTAACTCTGCACGTGCCAGTTTGCGATCATACAAAAACACCGCACCCGCCAGCAAGGTCAGCACCACGCCGACGATACAGATTGCATGCCAGCCACCGAGACGCCACGCCAGCGAACCCAGCGCGGAACCAGAAGCGGCACCGATGAAATAGCTGGTCATATACACCGCATTCAGACGTGAACGCGCTTGCGGTTCCAGTTGCAGGACCACGCTTTGATTCGTGATGTGCAAACCTTGCAGCGCCAGGTCGATTACCAGCATGCCGACCAGGAACCACAGCAGGCTGGTGCTACCCAGCCAGAAACAAACCCAGGCCAGCAAAAGCAAGAGCAGACAAGTAATGCTGGTGGTCACGCCAAAGCCTTTGTCGGCCAGACGCCCGGCCACGCTGGCCATCAATGCACCAGCGATACCGACCAGACCCACCAGGCCAATGCTTGCATCGCTCAAACCGTGATTCGGGCCCGACAATAACAAGGCCATGGTGGAGAACAACACACTCACCGAAGCGAAGGTCAACGCTCCCATCAGCGAGCGACTGCGCAGGCGTGGATAACGTCCGATCAGTGTTGTCATCGAACGCAGTACTTGCAGATAACTTACCTGTGCCGGATTGCGCGAAGGTGGCAGCAAACGCCACAAAGCCAGCGCCACCAGCAACATGATGACACCTGCAACCCGATACACGGTGGTCCAGCCACCCAGCTCTGACAACAAACCGGCCAGGCTGCGCGCAGTCAGGATACCGATCAGCAAACCGCTCATCACCAGTCCGACCGCACGACCACTACGACCGGGATCAGAGAGGGTCGCCGCCATCGGCACCATGATCTGCGCCGCCACGGAAAACAAACCCGCCATGATGATGCCGATGGACAGCATCGTGATGCTGACAGAGAAACCGCTAATGAATTGTCCGGTGGCAGCCAGCAACATAAGCGTGACTGCCAGGCCGCGCCGCTCCAGCTTGTCGCCCAGCGGCACCAGCAACACCAGGCCCAACGCATATGACACCTGCGCCATGGTTACTGTGAGCGCGGCCGTCGTTTCACTGACGTCCAGGCTAAGTGCAATCGAATGCAATAAAGGCTGGTTGAAATAATTGCCGCCCGCGCACAGACCAGAAGCCAGTGCCATCAGGAGCAAGGCTGAAGTATTGAGATATTTGGGCGGAACAGCGGAAACTGCGGCGGGAGTAGGAAAATCTGCGGATGACATAGCAGAAGCTTAAAGGAAATCCGGAAAGCTTGTCAGCACTAGCAAATAAGCTGTCATACAGACAAGCCCCTGAGTTATCTATGCAAGGAGCGATATAGAACCACTATTTGATACGCTGCTTTTCCAGCTTGCGCGCCAGCGTCCGTCTATGCATACCAAGACGTCGTGCCGCTTCCGAAATATTGAAGTCAGTTTCCACCAGCACTTCATGTATGCGCTCCCACTCCAGCGTCTTGATCGAAGTCGAACGATTGCTCACTTCGATCTCGACCACACCTGCTACATGACCGAAGGCTGCTTCGATGTCATCTGTATTCGATGGTTTGGCAAGGTATTGGCAGGCACCCAGCTTGATGGCTTCCACTGCGGTGTTGAGGCTGGCGAAACCGGTCAGGACCACGATCAGCATCGCCGGATCATGCTTGTGCAACATCTGTACGCTAGCGAGACCGGAGGTATTTCCTTCCAGCTTGAGATCGACTACCGCATAGCCGGGATTGTGCTCGCGCAAAAGCGCACTCGCTGCTTCCAGGTTGGCGGCGAGCAGCACGGTGTAACCGCGTCGTTCAAACGAACGACCCAGCGTGCGGGCAAACGCCGCGTCATCTTCAATAATCAGCAATAGACGGTTATCAGCCGACATCTTCATCATCCTCGTCGAGACTGATAGCAGAGAGCGGCAAGGTCAGCTCCACAGCCGCCCCACCCTCTTTACGGTTACGGGCGGCAACAGTACCACCCAGTTTGCGTGCAACATTCACCACCAGGAACAAGCCCAGACCGCTACCCGGACGTCCTTTGGTCGATTGATAAGGCTTGCCTATCTGCGACAACATGTCGGGTGGAAAACCGGGACCTGCATCGGTAATCAGCAAAGTCAGCACATCTTCCTTGCTTGATACTTCCAGCCGAACCCAATGTGGCGACGCTTCGACCGCATTATCCAATACATTGCAGATCATTTGTTTCAATACCGAATCGAATACAACAGGTACGTCCTGTTCTATGCGGTTCTTGTATTCAAAGTAGGTAATCGCACGACTGCTGCGCCACTCTGCCGCCAAATCATTCAGGAAAGTGTTGAGCGTGGTTTTCACCGACGATTCACCGCGCGCTTCACCGGCCGACAACAGGATGCTGCTGACGATGGCCTTGCAACGCTTGAGTTGCGTTTCCATCTCGACGATTTCAGCCCGCAGTTCCGGATTGTTGGTGAACTCTGGCATGCGACGCCAGTCACCCAGGATCACCGACAGCGTCGCCAATGGCGTACCCAATTCATGAGCAGCGCCGGAAGCCAACAGCCCCATGCGCACAATGTTTTCCTCTTCCGTCGCACGCTTGCGCAGGTCGGCCAGTTGCGTCGCACCGGTACGCAGGTTGCGATTGATACGCGTGATGAAAAAAGCCAGCAGGATGGCGTTCAGCGAAAAGCAGATCAGCACACCTTGCACATACATGCTGAAGACCAGGTATTCGTGATCGTAAGGCAGCGTCAGCGGGCTGGAGAGTATCGACAAGGCGACCAGGCAGGCGCTGGTGATCGCGACGATAATCCAGGTCGACCACGCTTCCAGCAACACGGCGCTGAGGATGACCTGTAGCAGGTAGAGGAAGATGAAAGGATTGG
Source organism: Herminiimonas contaminans (assembly GCF_015645465.1). Classification (GTDB taxonomy): domain Bacteria; phylum Pseudomonadota; class Gammaproteobacteria; order Burkholderiales; family Burkholderiaceae_D; genus Oxalicibacterium; species Oxalicibacterium contaminans. The sequence goes on from NZ_JADOEL010000014.1 coordinate 81,590, forward strand.
TGGTGCCGCCGCTGAGATAGAGCTGGGCTGTGAGGATAGCAACGTCGACCAGCAGGGCGAGGAACAACTCGCTATTCGAAACCCGGGGACGTTCGTGCCAGCGCAGGTGGCTGGCAATATTGAAAGCAACCAGGCAGACCAGCACCTCCAGCATATGCCGTACCGGTAGCTCGATGCCCAGACCCAGCGTGACCACAGCTATCGTTGTAATTTGTCCAACGACGGCGATCCAGCGCAGCTGGATCAACTGTTGCATGTTTTTGTGGCCTACGGAATTTTCGCTATCCGTGGTCGACCAGCGATCCCGCTCTTTTACGGCGTCCTTATTCGCTGGCGCTTCGGTTTTTCCCAACATCTTCGGTTTCTCGGTCTATACGGTCAGCACGGGTGCCGGCAGCGCGCGCCTTGCGCTCTTCGCGCCTGAACCAAAAAGCCGCGCCCGCCACCATCAAGGCAAGAGCATACCAAGTAAGTGCATAGACGAGATGGTTATTATGAAATGAGATGATGGTCAGACCACCGACCGGCTCAGCGATAGTCCGATCTGCGACCGCGCTGCCAGCTGTAGGCTTGGCCGCTTCCGCGTCGATGAAGTAAGGTGCGACCGGTGCCAGCTGGTGTTGCGCAGCGATCGCCTGCACGTCACGCGAATACCAGCGATTGCCGGCCGGATCGTTGTGACGCAGGAAACCACCACCCGGCTCGCTGATACGCAACAAGCCGCTGACGCTGACCACTTGCTGCGGATCACCTGCCGCCGGTGTGCTGCGTTCCGGTATGTAACCACGATTGATCAGGAAGATATTGCCGTCTGCGCTACGCAACGGTGTTAACACCCAGAAACCTGCACCCAGTTCGGTGACTGCCTGTACCTTGACCGACTGCTCATACAGGAAATTGCCGCTGACGCTGACATGCCGGTACTCATCATTGGCTGCGCTGACTTGCGGCCATGCTTGAGGTCCCGGTGCCGGGGTAGCGGCAGCATGCACGCGTTGTTCGACACGTTCGATCAACGCCAGCTTCCACTGCAGCCGATATACCTGCCAGGTGCCAAGGGCGACCAGGCCGGTGAACAAAACGAGCGCTATCACGGCCAGCACCGTCAAGGTGGTGGTCGAACGTGAAAGCGGCCCGGCTTCCTTCGAAACCGAGCCGCTCGTCTGTGCAGACTGATCAGTCATTAGCGATGATTCATCTGCTGGGCTGCGCCCGTCATCGCATTCGATGAAGTGTGCAGCTCATTGGTAGGATCCATCAGGTGCGGCATCATGTTGTGGTTCATGTGGTACATGACCCAGATCGAACCAGCCAGCATGATCACAACCACCATCACGGTGAAGATCAGACCCAGCATCGACCAGCCACCTTCCGACTTGGTGTTCATGTGCAGGAAGTAAATCATATGCACTACAACTTGTACCGCAGCAAAGCCGAGGATAACAAATGCGGTAGTGCTGGAGCTGTCAAACACCTTGGCCATGACCAGCCAGAACGGAATCGCTGTCAGGATGACCGACAGGATGAAACCGATGGCGTAGCTTTTCAGGCTGCCGTGTGCGTGACCGTCGTCGTGACCATGACCATGGCCGTGGTCGGCGCCATGCGCGCCGTGTGCGTGATGATCGCTCATGGCAACACTCCCATCAGATAAACAAAGGTAAATACACCGATCCAGATCACGTCCAGGAAGTGCCAGAACATCGACAGGCACATCAGGCGACGACCGTTTTCAGGAATCAGACCGTGACGTTTCAATTGGAACATCAGGGTAACCAGCCAGACGATACCGAAGGTCACGTGCAGACCGTGGGTAGCAACCAGGGCAAAGAAGGCCGTCAGGAAGCCGCTGCGTTGCGGACCTGCACCTTCGTGCAACAGGTGGCTGAACTCATACAGTTCGAGTGCCAGGAAGGCTGCGCCGAGCAAACCGGTGACTGCCAGCCAGATCATGGTGGCGTTCAGGCGTTTGCGTTGTGCTTCCAGCATGGCGAAGCCGTAGGTAATCGACGACAACAGCAGGAAAGCCGTATTCATCGCTACCAGTGGCAGGTCAAACAGGTCAGCACCGGTAGGACCGCCTGCGTAGTTGCGACCCAATACTGCGTAGGTTGCGAACAGACACGCGAAAATCAGGCAGTCGCTCATCAGGTACAACCAGAAACCCAGCAAGGTGCCGTTTTCCGGATGATGCTCTTGCACGTAGTAACGCGCGCTTGGGTCAGCGCTCAGAGCGCTTGAGTTTGCGGTAATTTCAGACATGGCTTTCCAACAAGCGAGTGCGAAGATTTTCGGTACGGGCTACTTCTTCCGCCGGAATGTAATAATCGCGTTTGTAATTAAAGGTATGGATGATGATCGCTGCCAGCAGGACCACAAAGGTCACGCTTGCCACCAGCCACATTTGCCAGATCAGGCAGAAACCAATCGCTGCGCTGATCGCCGAAATGATGAAGCCTGCGCCAGTGTTTTTCGGCATATGGATAGCGGTGAAACCTTCCAGCGGACGCTTGTAACCATTCTTCTTCATGTCAGCCCAGGTATCGTTATCGTAGACCTTAGGTGTGAACGCGAAGTTGTAGTCTGGTGGTGGCGACGAAGTCGACCATTCCAGAGTACGGCCATCCCATGGATCACCAGTCACGTCACGCAATTCATCGCGACGACGGAAGCTGACGTAGAACTGGATCAGCATCGAACCGATACCCAGCGCGATCAGGACCGCACCGAACGCAGCAACCTGGAACCAGATTTGCAGCGATGGATCCTGGAACTGGCTCATACGACGGGTAACACCCATCAGGCCGAGTACGTACAACGGCATGAAGGCCATCCAGAAACCGACGATCCAGAACCAGAACGAGCATTTACCCCAGAACACGTCCAGCTTGAAGCCGAATGCTTTCGGGAACCAGTAGTTGATACCTGCAAACAGGCCGAACAACACACCACCGATAATCACGTTATGGAAGTGAGCGATCAGGAACAGGCTGTTATGCAATACAAAGTCAGCTGGTGGTACTGCCAGCAAGACGCCGGTCATACCGCCGATCACGAAAGTGATCATAAAGCCGATGGTCCACATCATAGGCAGTTCGAAACGGATACGGCCGCGATACATCGTGAACAACCAGTTGAAAATCTTCGCGCCGGTAGGGATCGAGATAATCATCGTGGTGATACCGAAGAACGAGTTGACGCTGGCCCCTGAACCCATGGTGAAGAAGTGATGCAGCCACACCAGGTAAGACAGGATGGTAATAACCACGGTCGCGTACACCATCGAGGTGTAACCGAACAGACGCTTGGCCGAGAAGGTCGATACCACTTCCGAGAACACGCCGAACAACGGCAGGATCAGAATGTAGACTTCAGGATGTCCCCAGATCCAGATCAGGTTGACATACATCATCGCGTTGCCGCCCAGATCATTGGTGAAGAAGTTGGTGCCGAAGATACGATCCAGCGACAACATCGCCAGTACTGCGGTCAGTACCGGGAACGCAGCAACGATCAGAACGTTGGTACACAGAGCGGTCCAGCTGAACACTGGCATCTTCATCATGTCCATGCCTGGTGCACGCATCTTGACGATGGTGACGATCAGGTTGACACCTGACAGCAGCGTGCCGACACCGGCAATCTGTAATGACCAGATGTAGTAATCAACCCCGACGTCCGGACTCGCCAGAATACCCGACAGCGGTGGATAAGCCAGCCAGCCGGTTTTTGCGAATTCACCAACGAACAGTGAAGCCATCACCAGGACAGCACCGAAGGTGGTCATCCAGAAGCTGAAGTTATTCAGGAATGGGAAAGCAACGTCGCGTGCACCGATTTGCAGTGGCACTACGTAGTTCATCAGACCGGTAACCAATGGCATCGCCACGAAGAAAATCATGATCACGCCGTGCGCGGTGAAGATCTGGTCGTAGTGATGTGGTGGCAGGAAGCCTGGGTTGTCGCCGAAAGCAATCGCTTGCTGGGCGCGCATCATCAATGCATCGGCAAAGCCGCGCATCAGCATGATCAAACCGAGGATCATGTACATGATGCCGATTTTCTTGTGATCGATGCTGGTGATCCAGTCACGCCACAAAGTACCCCACAAACGGAAGTATGTAATGCCGCCCAGGACAGCGATGCCGCCCAGGACAACCATTGCAAACGTCACCAGCAGGATAGGCTCATGGAACGGAATTGCGTCCCAATTCAGACGGCCGAAGATAAGCTTCGTCAGATCAGTATGGTCTTGCATTAGTTACTCTTCAATAAATTGGTGGACGGAGTACATACCGCTGCATCGATTTCAGCAAGGGCTGTTTTGTCGTCTCTGAGGAAATTCTTCGCTGCAGCCTGAACCTTCATACGGGTCATGTCTTCGTGCATGATTTTATTCATGCAGACAGTGCCTTCAGCGACGCAACGATTCAGGACAGCGTGATACAGGTCTGGCGCAACTTTACCGAAGTGACGTACCGGCTCACGTTCGCTAGGCTGTTCGAGTTCGGTGTAAACCGCACGATCCAGGGTCTGGCCGTTTTTCTTCGCGTCTTTCACCCATTGATCAAAGTCAGCTACGTCCATGCCGTGATACTTGAAGCGCATGTGCGAGAAGCCCGGGCCACTGAAGTTCGCCGAGAAGCCGTCAAACGTACCTGGCTTATTAATAACCGCGTTCAGCTGGGTTTCCATGCCTGGCATTGCGTAGATCTGACCAGCCAGTGCAGGAATATAGAACGAGTTCATGACTGTCGATGCCGTGATCTTGAAGCGGATAGGCACGTCAACAGGTGTCGCCAACTCATTAATAGTTGCAATACCTTGTTCCGGATAGATGAACAACCACTTCCAGTCGAGCGCCACAACTTCAATCGTCAGCGGTTCAGCAGCAGCCGAAATCGGACGGTTGGCATCCAGGCGGTCGAGCGGACGATATGGGTCGAGCTTGTGAGTACTGATCCAGGTGATCAGACCCAATGCGATAATGATCAGCAGCGGAGCGCCCCAGATCACCAATTCGAGTTGTGTAGAATGATCCCAGTCTGGGTCGTATTTAGCTTCGGTGTTGCTCTTGCGGTAGCGCCATGCGAATAAAATCGTCAGGGCGATGACAGGAACAATAATCAACAACATAAGTAGCGTGGAAACAACGATTAGTTGTCCCTGCTGAGCGGCAATGTCACCTGATGGATTCAATACTACCCAGTCACATCCGGCCAGCAATGTGAGTGGTAACAGCATTAATCCGCGACGAGTTATCAAAGAAGTCATTCAATGCATTACGGAGGTTGGGAGATCGTGATAATGTAATACAAACAGCGCGCGTTGCCGATTGGACGTTTTGTCCCACCCTACGGGTAAGGGACTTGTGGTGTGGGACGGCGTCAGCGCGGTGTTCAACATGATTGGAGACATAATTATGGCTAACACGTATGACACCGTACTTCCAGATGACTCCAAACTTGCCTCGCCTGGTAATGGTCCTAGACTGATCAACACTCGTGGTGGTCACATTGCCCCGGGGGAAATTGCCATTGGCGTTGTTATTGGTCGCGCATCAGAGTATTTCGACTTCTTTGTATACGCCATCGCTTCGGTGTTGGTATTCCCAGCTGTTTTCTTTCCATTTGCACAACCTCTAGAAGCCACACTGTATTCATTTACCGTGTTTGCCTTCGCTTTCCTGGCCCGACCGCTAGGGACCGTTATCTTTATGGCAATTCAACGCCGGTTTAGCCGGGAAGCCAAGCTCACGCTGGCGCTCTTCCTGCTCGGCTTCTCCACGGCTGGTATTGCCTTCCTGCCGAATTACGCCCAACTGGGTGCCAGCGCCATCCTGGCCCTGTCGCTGTTGCGCATAGGCCAAGGCATCGCGCTGGGCGGCTCGTGGGACGGCTTGCCTTCGCTGCTGGCACTCAATGCACCGCAAAACCGCCGCGGCTGGTATGCGATGCTGGGTCAACTCGGTGCGCCGGTTGGTTTCGCGATTGCTGCCGGATTGTTCTCCTATCTCCTGTCCGAGTTGTCGCGCGCCGACTTCCTCGACTGGGGCTGGCGCTATCCGTTCTATGTAGCGTTTGCGATCAACGTGGTGGCACTGTTCGCCCGCTTGCGTCTGGTGTCCACACCTGAATACTCGCACCTGCTGGATGAACAAGAGCTGGAGCCGGTCAGCGCGACTGAAATTGTGCAAAAACAAGGCCGCAACCTGATCATCGGCGCACTGGCAGCATTGGCCAGCTATGCCCTGTTCCATCTGGTAACTGTATTCCCATTGTCGTGGATCAGCCTGTACTCGGATCGCTCCATCAGTGCCTTCCTGCACGTACAAATGATGGGCGCAGCGCTGGCAGCAGTCGGCATCGTCATCTCCGGCCTGGTTGCGGATAGATTCGGACGTCGCACCACACTCGGTACGCTGGCCTGCCTGATCGCCATCTTCAGCGGCTTCGTTCCTATGCTGCTCAATGGCGGCACCCGCGGTGAAGACCTCTTCATCCTGATCGGCTTCGCGCTGCTCGGTTTGTCGTATGGTCAGGCTGCTGGTGCAGTATCGGCCAACTTCCACGCGAAGTACCGCTACACCGGCGCTGCCCTCACCTCGGATCTGGCATGGCTGGTCGGTGCTGCATTTGCACCGCTGGTCGCACTGGGCCTGTCGGCACACTTCGGCCTGGGTTATGTCAGCCTCTACCTGCTGTCTGGTGCAGTTGGTTCGCTGGCGGCACTGAGTCTGAATAGAGCACTGGAAATTCGGAACTAGCTTTAAGGCTGGCGCTTAGTGCGCCGGAAGCAAAAAGGGCAGACATATAAATGTCTGCCCTTTTTATTTATATGCACAGCAAGAACGCCTACACTGCCACTCAATCGCAAGCGCGCTAAGAAAGAATGTCCGCTTTCGACCCAATGCAGACATTCGTCTTGAAGTGCCTCTCTTCATCAATGCCACATACTCCCTGAACATCACTGATTTCGGGGATGTTCAACCTTCTAGTTTTGCTGTCTAATGTTGCCTAAATAAAACATCAGTAACACAGGCGGCCGACGACATATTTTTCTTGTCGATCCAATTGGCCCGTAATTCATTTGTCATCTGCCGCCCTAGGCTATCCATCTAACCTGGAAAATACTCATGAACCACTGCTTTAAATCTGTCCTTAATCTATGTTCAGGCACCTCTCAGGTTACTTCAGAAAAAGCACGCAATGGAGGCAGAACAGGTAAATCAGTCAACAAACTGGCGCTCGCTACCTTGCTTGGACTGTCAGCAGGCACTGCAGTAGCAGATGCAACCATTGACGGAGTTACCCAGACCGTGCCCTCAGGTACGAGTCTTGATGCTGCAGGGGATCTTTATGTTGGCCTAAATACTACCGCTCGACTGAATGTTACGAGCGGCAGCACAGTGACCAATACCAATGCCTTTATCGGCTTGAGCAATACTAGCCAGGGCGAAGTATTCGTTAGCGGCACAGGCGCAACATGGACAACGAGCGGCGATCTCTATGTAGGCTGGGATGGGAACGCTTTTGTCATGGTTGAGAATGGTGCAAGCATCATCGCTCGTACTGCGACGATCCTTGCAGCGAATCCCACCGCCTACTCTCAGTTGACAATCAGCGGCACCAGCGGCTCTCGTGGCGTGTTATCAACACCTTACATTTTTAAGGGTATCGGTACGGGGGAGCTTCATTGGGATGGCGGTATTCTGCAGGCCAGATCCGATGAGTTCGAATTCTTCCCCAATTTCAGTTCCGGGGAAATTGTTATTAACGGTGGCGGTGCCTTCTTCGATACCAATGGCTATAACGTTGGTGTGCAAAGGCCCGGCATCCTAATCGGCACCGGTGGCTTCACCAAATTGGGCGCAGGTACCCTCACCATCGCCGGCAACAACTCCTGGGGTGGTGACACGACCGTAAACGCTGGCACACTGGCACTAGGCAGTTACACCCAGGGTGGCAGCCAGACCTTGACCATTGGCGTCGCCGACAGCACGAACTACGGCAGGCTGCAAGTCAGTGGCGTGGCCAACTTCAACAACAGCAACCTCGCCGTCAATGTCATTGGCAGCCCTACGCTGGCCAACAACCTCACTTTGACGGGTGTAGTCACGGCCGGTACGCTGAACGCAACGAGCTTCATCGTAACTGACAACTCCGCATTGTTCGACTTCAACGCCACCGTCAACAGCAACAGCGTTGACCTGAATGTCATTGCCAGTGGTAGCGGCACATCCGGCACCACCGTCTACGGTTCGGCACTCAAGCATGGTCTGTACTCAGCCTTAGGTGCAGCCAGCGTCCTTGACACCCAGGTTCAGGGAACTCCAACCGGCGATATGGCCAACGTCGTCACTGCACTTGGCCGGCAACCGGACGAGCGCAGTGTGGCCCGCGCCGTGGCCCAGACACTGCCGCTTATCTCCGGCAATCACGCTGTGCAAGGCACCTTGAGCAGCTTCCAGAAAGTGGTGCAGAACCAGATGCAGGGTAATGGCAACACAACCGGTTTGTCATCAGGCGATGCACTGTCCAATAAAAATGCATGGGGCAAGGTATTTGGCTCCCGTGCTGAGCAGGATGACCGCAGTGGCGCTGCTGGCTTCAAAGCAGATACCTGGGGGCTGGCATTGGGTGCCGATGCACAAGTCGCGCAGGGTGCTCGCTTTGGTGTGGCCTACGCTTACGCCAAGACCTCGGTCAACGGCAATACCGAACTGAATGGGTCCGCACAACGTGCCAATATCGGTTCGCACATTGTTGCGTTGTATGGGAGTAAAGATATTGGTGACAATCGCACTTTCTCGTTTCAAGGTGACCTTGGCGTCAGTAACAACGAATCCACACGCCACATCGACTTTGGTGGATTAAACCGCACAGCACGTGCCGATTACCGTACTTATAGCGCGCATGTTGGTGCAGCTATTTCGCAAGCGTTCGCGTTAAATGAAAAGACGACGCTGACGCCGACACTGCGTGCCGATTACACATGGCTCAAATCTCAGGGCTACACCGAGAATGGTGCGGATGCATTAAACCTGGCCGTGGGTTCGAACAAAGCAGAAGCGTTTGTGATTGGTGCGGATGGGTATCTGCAGCATCGCTTCTCGAACACATCTCGCCTAGATGCCAATCTTGGTATCGGCTACGACGCCATCAATGAGCGGGGCAATATCATTTCTACCTATGCTGGTGCGCCTGGACAAGCATTTGTGACGACCGGCATTGACCACTCCCCGTGGCTGGTGCGTGGTGGCATCGGCTACAGCATGTTGGCTGCCAATAGTACGGAAGTTAGTTTCCGCTACGATGCAGAAGGTCGTTCGGAATACCTGAATCACACCGCATCGGTTCGGGCGAAGTGGGCGTTCTGACGCCTTAGAAGTGCCCCAAAAAAAAGCGACCATTTGGTCGCTTTTTTTACATCTCTGCGTGTCCGCTATTGGCCGATAGCTGACATAGCGATCACGCTGGAGTATCCGCAAGCAATGGTGTGTATACCGTCTGTTGATTTGCTCGCAGAATTGCCCCTCTCTAATTGATCCACCTTCCACTGTCTGGCGAAGGCTGCGAACCGGTCATACGACCCTTCAAATCCCAATGCACACAAGTCGATGTACATCTGTTTCAAAGTCCGTCTTTGCTTGCGTGACTTCGTTGCATCGGTCTTTAACCAGGCTGAAAGTTTGAACGCATATTTATCGAGAGAAGTCGGGGAACGTCGATCACTCCAATCTCCTACTCACTTTGGTAAGTAGGATTGGGTTCTAAACGTGGGTCAGTTCTCGATGCAAATCCACACGTAAGCAGACATTTGCTTACGACCCCAGGCATGCTTCTCCATATAAGAAAACAGCCGCCAAGTGGCGGCTGTTTTACCCATCTATTCCAGCTTGACGCCGGAGCTCTTGACCACCTGCCCCCAGCGCGCTATTTCGGACGCGATCATCGCAGTAAATTCTGCCTGTGACATGTGCGGAATATCCGAGCCTGCACTCGTCCAGTTGTGCTGGATTTCCGGAGATGCCAGCGCTTTCTTGACTTCTTCCGTCATACGCTCGACCACCTCGGGCGGCGTGCCCTTGATCGCCCATAGACCGTACCAGGTAGATACTTCATAGCCTGGTACACCGGCTTCTGCAGCTGTCGGAACGTCAGGAAAGCCCGGTGCGCGCTTGGGCGATGCGACGGCAAGTGCCTTAATGCGGCCGCTCTTGATATGGCTGGCCGAAGAACCGAGGCCGTCGAACATCATATCGAGCTGGCCGCCGATCAAGTCCTGCAACGCAGGCCCTGCACCACGGTATGGAATATGGGTAATGAAGGTCTTGGTCTGTATCTTGAACAGTTCACCCGCCAAATGATGCGAAGTACCGTTACCGGCCGAGCCGAAGTTCAGCTTGCCTGGATTCTTTCTTACGTAATCCAGCAAGCCTTTCAGATCCTGCACCGGAACGCGCTGCGTGTTGACTACGATCACCTGTGGTGGCGTGGCAATGACGGTAATCGGGATGAAATCTTTTTGCAGATCGTAAGCGAGCTTAGGATACAGCGCCGGTGCAATTGCATGATGCGCTGCGCCTATGAAAAACGTGTATCCATCAGGCGGAGATTTCGCTGCAACGCCCGCACCAAGCGTTCCACCTGCACCACCACGGTTATCGATGATGACCGTCTTGCCCAGCTGTTTGGTCAGCTGCGCCGCCAGCGGACGTGCAAAAGCATCCGTTCCGCCACCCGGAGGGAACGGTACGATCAAGGTCACCGGCCTGGTCGGCCAGGACTGAGCAAACGCGCTGACGGATAGGCACAGTCCGGCAAGCAGCAAGAGGGGGATTTTGAGTTTCATGATCTTGTCTCCAAAATTGTATTTTTTATATTAAGAAGTCATTTGCATACAAGAACATGAGTCCATGTATACAATCGCACATGCTTGCGAAAGATTATATCTATGGATTTTTTTGTCAAGACAATTATCTTGTTGCCTAAATCATATTATTTTTAGTATGGTGACAGCCGGGTTTAGCGAAAGAACGCACGACAGGCGGTAAGCCCACGTAGTGTCAGGTCGACTGTGCGAACAGACAATAAAAAAGCCGCTCTATACAGAGCGGCTTTTTAAATCCCAAGCAACCAATCAAATCTTCGCAGCAATCAACTTGGCCAATGTAGCCACGCCTTCACGTATCTTCTCCGGCGGCACAGTCACAAAACTCAAGCGCAAAGTATTTTTCTCCGCCTCATTCGCATAGAAAGGCGCACCCGGTACGAATGCCACTTTCTGCGCAATCGCCTCTTCCAGCAACTGCATGCAATCAATATGCTTAGGCAGCGTGACCCAGATGAACATGCCGCCCTCAGGCTTGTTCCACTTCACGCCTTCCGGTGCAAATTCAGCCAACGCATCCAGCATCACCTGACACTGGTTCGCGTACAAGGTACGGATCGATGGAATGTGTTCCGCGAGGAAGCCATCCTTGATCGCTTCATACACCACCATCTGTGTCAGTTGCGAGGTGTGCAGATCAGCAGCTTGCTTCGCCTGCTCCAGTTTGCGTATCAATGGGGTCGGGCCAACGACGTAACCAAGGCGTATGCCCGGTGTCAGCACCTTGGAGAACGAACCCATGTAAATCACGCCGCTAGGATTCATGGTCAGCATCTTCGGCAGCGGTTCAGCGCGATAGCTGAGTGCGCCGTACGGATCATCCTCGATCAGCGGCAAGCCATGGCGCGCGCAAGTTTCCACCAATGCCATCCGACGTTCCACCGACATGGTGCGTCCGGTCGGATTGTGGAAGTTAGGCAAGGCATACAGCAGACGCGCACCGTCGGCGATGCCATCGACTGCTTCCGGCAACAAGCCGTAGTCGTCGGTAGGCACCGAAACGAATTGCGGCTGGTACACGGAGAACGCTTGCAAGGCACCGAGGTAACTCGGAGTTTCAACCAGCACTTTGCTGTTTTCTTCGATCAGTACTTTGCCGAGCAGATCCAGCGCCTGCTGCGAACCGGACACCATCAAGACCTGATCCGGCGTGATTACCGAACCCGGGATGGACAGCGAATCCGCTATCCATTCACGCAAGGGCGCATAGCCATCGCTCGGTCCGTATTGCAGCGCGATCTTGCCCTGTTGCGACAACACCTTATCGAACGCCGCTTTCATATGCTCGACCGGGAAGGTTGCCGGTGATGGCAGTCCGCCGGCAAAGGAGATGATGTCCGGGCGCATCGTGATTTTCAGGATTTCGCGGATGACCGAGCTTTGCAGTTGTTCTGCACGTTTGGCGAATTGCCAGTTAATCGGCGTTGGGTGTTCGATTTTCATGATTACTTCACGGTATATACAAGGCTCACGCCCCGGCACTCCGGGGCATGGGTACTGCTTAGATCACTTCAGCGATCAATTCGATTTCTACGCATGCGCCCAGCGGGATTTGCGCGACGCCAAATGCAGAACGGGCATGCAAGCCTTGCGGGCCGAATACCTCAGCCAGCAATTCGGAGGCGCCGTTAGTGACCAGGTGCTGCTCGGTGTAATCACCGGTGGAGTTCACCAGACCCATGATTTTGACGATGCGTTTGACGCGATTCAGATCGCCGCCGCATGCTGCCTGCAAGGTCGCGATCAGGTCAATCGCCACGCCGCGTGCTGCCAGCTTGGCTTCATCAGTTGTGATGTTCTTGCCCAATTGGCCTACCCATGGCTTGCCGTCTTTCTTCGCGATATGGCCGGACAGGAAAACCGTGTTACCCGTTTGCGCATGCATGACGTAGGCTGCGACTGGTGCAGCGACAGCTGGCAATTCGATGTTCAAGGCTTTCAGCTTGTCGTAAACAGACATAAGTACTCCAAAAAATTGATGCCACTCCGTGCAAAGCAGGAATGGCAATGAACAGAAGTCCGTGGCTACGATGATGGCAAATTGCCATCGCAGCAATATGGCTCACGGAAGGAATCCTGCGATTATCTCAAATCCGCGGCTTTCCTTCCGAACTATCGTCACAAAATCGCCGCTAAAGCGGAATTCGTCCAGGAATGGGCATCAACTTAGACGTCTGATCGGCATCTTTCTCCCTATTGCCACCACAGCAATAATGGCGAGCGCAAACAAAAAGGTGCGCAGTTCCAGCAATTCACCAAGGATCACGGCCGCACCCAGCAGGGTCAGGAACGGCTGTATCAACTGCACCTGCCCGACGCGTGCGATACCGCCCAGCGCCAAACCCTTGTACCAAAAGAAGAAGCCGATAAACATCGAAAACAGCGACACATAGGCAAAACCTGCCCAGGCTGCAGGCGACGCAGTCACCCCGTGCTTCCAGCCCAGCCATACCGTTACCGGCAAAACTACAGGCATCGATAACACCAACGCCCACGAAATGACTTGCTGGCCGCCCATCGTTTGCGACAAACGTCCGCCTTCGGCATAGCCCATGGCCGCCGCCAGCACCGCTATAAACAATGCGAGGTCGGCAATGTGCAATTCACCACCGCCCTGCTGCAAGGCAAAGCCAACCACCAATGCGCTGCCCACTACTGCCGCAATCCAGAAACCGATTGAAGGCCGCTCACCAAAACGCAAGGCGCCGAACAAGGCAGTCGCCAACGGCAGGATGCCGAGGATGATCGCGCCATGTGACGCCGGAACATAGTGCATCGCGATCGAAGAAAACACCGGAAAACCGACCACCACGCCCAGCGCGGTAATCAGCAAGGATTTCATCTGCGCTTTGGTCGGACGCACCGCACCACTCCACCACAGCAAAATGGCCGAGCACGCCGCTGCCACCACCGCACGTCCGAGCGCAACAAATACCGGATGCAACTCAGCGACCGCGATACGGGTAAACGGTAGCGTCAGGCTAAACATCGCCACACCGATTGCGCCCAGCCACATGCCTTTGGTTTCTTGTGTCATTACAGATGACCTTGTCATTATTTTTGATTGGATATTCATAGCCAGATTGCCACAGCAGAGTACAAAGTGAGGACGATCATGACTGCGCAAAACACGCGCCGCCATTTAGCCTGCGTCAGATAGCGCCGCAACACTGCGCCGGTACCGGCCCAGATGCTGATGCATGGAAAATTGATGATGCCGAAGATGAAGCAAAACACGGCGATCGACAGCCACACCGGTTGTACCGGCGGCAGGAAAGCCGAAGCGCCGGTCACCGCCATCACCCACGCCTTCGGATTTGCGAACTGGAACAGGGAAGCACCGATGAATGACATCGGACGCACATCGGCATCCACCTCCTGCGTAAAGGCCATGCTGCGCAACTGCCAGGCCAGATACACGAGGTAAGTAGAACCTATCGTTTTTAATACGATATGCAAAGCCGGCATCGCAACGATCAGGCTGCCTATGCCCGCTGCACACAGTGCGAGAATCACGCTGAAACCAAAGACTACGCCAAACATATGCGGCAGCGAGCGCATAAAGCCAAAGCGTATGCCGGACGAAGTCAGCATGATGTTATTCGGCCCCGGCGTAATCGACGAAACGAAGGCGAATAAGGAAAGTGGCAGCAGCGATTCCATAATTTTCCACGGGTATGGCAAAACACTTAACAAGTGTTGATTACCGATTTTTCAGGAAAACATCGTAATCGACAAAACCAATACAGTACCAGTACACTTAAGGAATTAATTTACTCACTGTCATGGCAAAATGACCAATACAGCCAAATCCGCATCAGCCTCGCCCGCCCCTGCCGAAGCACAACGCCCGCTGCTGTCGCGTACGTCCGGCAGCTCGCTGATAGAGCAAATCGTGCAACTGATCACCAGCCGCATCGATGACAAAATTCTGCGCACCGGCGCACGCATGCCGTCGATACGCCAGTTCTCGGATCAGCACCAGGTCTCGCGCTTTACCGTGGTCGAAGCCTACGATCGCCTGGTCGCTGGCGGCTTGCTGGAATCGCGGCGCGGCTCCGGCTTCTACGTCCGTGATCGCTCGCCCATGCTGACGCCGCGCGCGCAAGGCACGCTCACGGCAACACCGCAACCGGTCGATGTGGTCTGGCTGGTACGCAATATGTTCCGTCAGTTGCCACCGCAAAAAATGCCGGGCGTAGGCTTGCTGCCGAATGAATGGCTGGATGGCGACCTGGTCGCGAATGCCTTGCGCGCAGTCAGCCGGCAAAACCCCAGCCTGCTGCTGCAATACGGCATCCCGCAAGGCTTCCTGCCACTGCGCCAGCAACTGCAATTGAAAATGGCGGAGCTGGAAATCGCTGCGACGCCGGAGCAATTCGTCACCACCGCTGGTGTGACGCAAGCACTGGATCTGGTGGCACGCCATTACATACAGCCGGGCGATACCATCTTTGTCGATGACCCGGGCTGGTTCCTGATGTTTGGTTCTTTCGCTGCGCTGGGCGCCAAGGTGGTCGGCATTCCACGTCTGGCGGACGGGCCGGACATCGCGCAACTGGCCGCGCTGGCTGAGCTGCATCGCCCCAAGCTGTTTATCATCAACTCCATCCTGCACAACCCGACCTCGACTTCACTGTCAGCGGCCAAGGCCTTCCAGGTATTAAAGATCGCCGAACAATACGACTTCATGATCGTGGAAGACGACATCTACTGCGATATGCATCCCGGCACCGCAGTGCAAGCCGCGACCCGCATCGCGGCGCTGGATCAATTGAATCGCGTGATTTATCTCGGAGGCTTCTCCAAGACACTGGCCGCCAACCTGCGTGTCGGCTTCATCGCCACGTCGCCGGAGATCGCGCGACAACTGGCCGATCGCAAGATGCTGACCGCATTAACAACGACCGAAATCACCGAGCGCGTGGTGTATCGCATCCTGTCGGAAGGGCATTACCGCAAGCATGCAGACCGGCTACGCACCAAGCTGACCGCAGTACGCGACAAGACCATCCGGCAGATGGAACGCATAGGCATCAAGGTCCATTTCCACACCCCGGCCGGGATGTTTGCCTGGACCGACATAGGCTGCGATGCCAACATCCTGACCGAGAAAGCGATGGAGCAAGGTTATCTGCTGGCACCGGGCAGCCTGTTTTCACCGCACCAGCTGCCGTCCACCAATATGCGCTTCAACGTCGCCGCCATGGCCGATCCGGGCATCTTGCGCTTCCTGGAACGTGAGCTGGGCAAGGCTTGAAATCAGTAAGGGCAGCCCCATTTGCTGCCCAGGCTTTTGAAAGTCTGGATTGACCCGCCCGCGGCGAGGCAACATCATAGCGGCTTGCAAAACCCTGCCGCATAGACAGGCTTGCACTAGCAATCCCCCTAATTCTTTGATTTTTGAGGTAAAAATGGCTGGTTCAGAACAAAAACAAACCCTGGGTTTCCAGGCTGAAGTCAAACAACTGCTGCAACTGATGATCCACTCCTTGTACTCGAACAAGGAAATCTTCCTGCGCGAACTGATCTCGAACGCTTCCGATGCTGCCGACAAACTGCGCTTTGAAGCTATCAACAACGGCGCCTTGTTTGAAAACGATGCTGACCTGAAAATCAAAGTCAGCTTCGACAAGGACGCACGCACCATCACCATTTCGGATAACGGCATAGGCATGACCCGCGACGACGCGGTTGAGCATCTGGGTACCATCGCCAAATCCGGCACCAAGGAATTCTTCTCGAAACTGTCCGGCGACCAGCAAAAGGATGCAGCACTGATCGGTCAGTTCGGCGTCGGCTTTTACTCCGGCTTCATCATCGCTGACCGCATCACGGTCGAAACCCGTCGCGCCGGTACTGATGCCAGCGCAGGCGTACGCTGGGAGTCGGAAGGCGCAGGCGACTTCACGGTGGAAGCCATCAACAAAGCAAATCGCGGCACCGACATCATCCTGCACCTGCGCGAAGGTGAAGATGAATTCCTCTCGTCGTGGAAACTGAAATCCATCATCCGCAAGTACTCGGACCATATCTCGCTGCCTATCATGATGCAGAAAGAAGAATGGGACGAAGAGAAAAAGGAAACCGTGGTGCGTGACGAATGGGAAACCATCAACCAGGCCAGCGCCTTGTGGGCACGCAACAAGAACGAAATCACGCCTGAGCAATACACCGAGTTCTACAAACACGTATCGCACGACTTCGGCGAACCGCTGACCTATACGCATAACCGCGTCGAAGGCCGCAGCGAATACACGCAACTGCTCTACATCCCGACCCAGGCACCGTTCGACCTGTGGGATCGCAACAAACGTGGCGGCATCAAGCTCTACGTCAAACGCGTCTTCATCATGGATGATGCTGAACAACTGATGCCGGTCTACCTGCGCTTCGTCAAAGGCGTAATCGACTCAGCTGATTTGCCACTCAACGTCTCGCGTGAAATCCTGCAAGAGTCGCGTGACGTCAAAGTCATACGCGAAGGCTCGACCAAGCGCGTGCTGTCCATGCTGGAAGAGCTGGCCAACAGCGATGAGCAGGCGGACAAGGATAAATACGTCACCTTCTGGAATGCCTTCGGCCAGGTATTGAAAGAAGGCATAGGCGAAGATGCAGCGAACAAGGAACGCATCGCCAAACTGCTGCGCTTCGCATCCACCCATAACGATAGCGATGCGCAAACCGTTTCCTTCGCCGACTACGTCGCACGCATGAAGGAAGGCCAAAGCAAGATTTACTACGCAACCGGCGAATCCTATAACGCAGCGAAGAACAGCCCGCACCTCGAAATCTTCCGCAAGAAAGGCATCGAAGTCCTGTTGCTGACGGATCGCGTCGATGAATGGATGCTGTCCTTCCTCGAAGAATTCGACGGCAAGGAATTGTCATCAGTCGCCAAAGGCGATCTCGACCTTGGCCAGCTGGAAGACGAAGCAGAGAAGAAGCAGCACCAGGAAACCGAAGACCAGTACAAAGAACTGGTCGCGAAGATGCAAACTGCATTGGCCGACAAAGCCAAGGAAGTACGCGTCACCTTCCGTCTGACTGACTCGCCAGCCTGTCTGGTTGCAGGTGAGAATGAATTGTCCGGCAACCTGATGCGCATGCTGAAAGCGGCTGGACAGGACGCACCGGATGCCAAACCGACACTGGAAATCAATCCGGATCATCCATTGGTGCAGCGCCTGAAATACGAAGATGCGAAATTCGACGACTGGTCGAATATCCTGTTCGACCAGGCTTTGCTGGCTGAAGGCGGCAACCTCAACGATCCGGCTGGCTTCGTGAAGCGCCTGAATGAAATGCTGTTGGGGCTGGCCAGCAAATAAGATTTACGTATTCACAACTGCCCACATTTAAAAAGCCGCGTGTACCTCACGCGGCTTTTTTATTTCCACGGTGAAAATCTCTATTTGTCAGCGCAGGGAGACTGTTCGCTAAAAAGGTAAATATTTGCTAATACGAGACTTTTCCATCTCCGCTGAGCAAAATTTACAAAAAAATCGCGTAATATTTCACATTCGCAACTCCGATATACCGGGGAGTAGTTAAAAGAATTAGATTTTTGTTTATTTTGATTTGCTTATTTGATCTTTAGGGGAAGAAAGAAATGTCGAAACGTTTATTGCGTATCTTGCCGCTCTGTCTGACCGGCGTTCTGCTGAGTGCCTGCTCCACCATGGACATGGGCAACAGCGGTGCTAAAACAGCAGCGACCGGTTCCGCCGGTGGTGCCAATGCACAAAATGCCAACGCCGCACTGGAACGTTGCGATGCGCCTATGGGCACCATCGCCATTATCGAAGACACGAGCGCACCGTGGTATGGCGTCCTGACCGGCCAATACAAACTCGGTTCGACCGTGCCTGTCCTCAAACTGCTGGTACAACAATCTAACTGCTTCGTCGTGGTTGAACGCGGCCGTGGCATGAACGCCATCATGGGCGAACGCGCGCTGGAACAATCCGGTGAACTGCGCAAGAAATCGAATTTCGGCAAAGGCAAAATGGTTTCCGCCGACTACGGTCTGGTTCCATCGATCACCTTCAGCAACAACAATGCTGGCGGCATGGGCGGCAGCGTAGCCGGTTTGCTGGGTGGCGGTCTGGGTAGCGCAGTCGCTGGCATCGCAGGCAACATCAACAGCAAGGAAGCCAGCACACTGCTGAGCGTCGTCGATAACCGTTCCAGCGTACAAATCGCAGCGGCTGAAGGCAGCGCGAAAAGCATGGACTTTGGCGCTATGGGCCAATTGTTCGGCTCCAGCGCTGGTGGCAGCATGGGTGGTTACTCCAATACCGCTGAAGGTAAGGTTATCGTCGCCGCTTTCACCGACTCGTATAACAACGTCGTACGCGCTGTGAAAAACTACCGTCAACAAACGGTAAAAGGTGGCCTGGGTACCGGTGGTCAGCTCAAGGTACAAGGTGACGACAGCCCGACACCTAAAAAGAAAAAAGCACCAGCCAAAGCAGCCGCTAAACCAGCTGCACAGTAATCACTGAGGCGGCACCGGCAAGCATCACAGCTTGCCAGCTCCCTACTTCTACGGCGACCTTGATGGTCGCCGTAATCATTTGCGGCACGTTATTTGTGTTGCCAGGTTTCCTACAGTTCCTATACAGTAAAGCGACTTCCAACCTAGCTAGGAGTTGCGTAATGAAGATCATCAAGACCAGCTGTTTGTCCGGCCTGCTGTTGGCAGCCGTCATCATCACCGCACATGCAGCCGAACCCTTGACTGGCTGCGCCGCCAAACGGCAGGAAGTAGAAACCCAGATCGAGCATGCGCGCGCACATGGCAACAAGGCGCAGGAAAAGAAATTGAATATCGCGCTCAAGCAAATCGTCGATCACTGCACCGATGAAGGCCTGCGTAAAGAACGCGAAGCCGACATCAAGAAAAAAGAAAACAATGTAGCTGAACGCAAAGCTGAACTGGAAAAAGTCCAGGCCAGCGGCAAAACCAAAAAAATCGCCAAGCAACAAAAGAAACTGCAGGAAGCTGAAACCGAACTGCAGGAAGCAAAGAACAAGCTGACGCAGTAATGCGTGAACTGCCAGAATGCTGGCGGGGCTGATACAGACCATGGAATTCGAGCCTGTCAGATTTTTTGTGTGCCGAAGGTCATGAGATGATACCGAAAGGGAAACACCATGACTACATCGATGAGCACAGTAAAAAAGCCCAAGAAACCGAAAGCCCTCAAACTTTTTTCCGACG
>NZ_JADOEL010000015.1 GCF_015645465.1 Herminiimonas contaminans
TCTGCTTGCTTAAGGATGGCAATAATCTGGCTTTCCGAAAAACGCGACTTCTTCATGTAAAACTTCCTCAATTTCGATTGGAGAAAATTCTACTTTCAAATTCACTTCTTTTCCGGGGGGATTACCGCGGAACGCGTAGTACAGCTTGTTCTTGCGGCTGGCCGTGCCCAGCCGGCGGAGAATGGTCGATGGTGCGATCTTGCCGGCCTTGATCGAAATGACGACTCGCAACATGTCTTTCATGTGCCGGCCGATCAACTCCCAATCGATGGTGCCACGGAACAGGCTGTCGATATGGTCGTAATGATCACCCCGGTCGGCTCTGTAAAAGAGCAAATCCTTGATGTTTCGGATGCGCGGCATCAGGTTAATTCCCAACAGGTGAGCCAACCCGAAGACAGGAGTGCTTTGCGCCTGCGTATCGCCGTGCAAAGTGTCAGGTTGAATGTCCGATTGATTGTTGATCAGCCCGTCGAGGATATACACCGCTTCGTAGACGCCGCACGGAATGAAGTGACTGAATAGTGCAATATATTTGTCCGACACATGGTAGTAGCCGATGCCGCCATAACCGCCGTATCGGATGTGGTACTCGGAAAGCAGATTCTGCTCGTACATATTCCACTTGGTGCCGTCGGCCGACGCACTCTTGCCCGATCCCCAGTAGCGCGGCAACGCGAATCGATTGTATGCATTGATGACTTTCATGATTGCCTTGTCCAGGCGCTGCTCGGTGACATGCTTGAGGTTCAACCACGCCACTTGCTTGCGGCTCAAGCCTTTGACGGATTTCGCCGTTTGGGTTGGACCTAAATTGCAGCCGTAGCAAAACAGCGTCGTGATAAAGCGTTTGCGTGGATCATCCACCTTGGTTTCAAATCCAGACAGCGGGCCGAACAGCCGGTGCAAATCCAACCATTTTTCCGTCTCGGTCAACACGTCTAGGATGCTGACATCGTTCATCTGGGCCCGGATAGCTTCGTCCACCATTTCCAGCTCAGGCGGCGGCTTTTGCCGCTCCGCACGCCGAATGACCAGGCCCGTTTCATCGATATCGACGCTGCCGTTTTCCGGGAAGCGCTTATCGACCTCCCTGGACAAGGTTTTCAGCTGCTCGCTCAAGCTGCTAATGAACGCTTTCGGTTCCATCGGTAGGCCGACCAGCTCGCCGTAGTTCTCCACTTCCTTGTCGTATTCTTCCCAACTCACCAGGTGGTTGCGATAATCATCATAATCGCCGCTATGCTCCACGTACAGGTCGCCGGACTTCAATTCGTCCATCACCTCGGAAAATACCGCCAGCTCGAAATATTTGCGATGGAAATGCGTTGGCGGCGTGCTTTGGCGCTTGCCGAATATCAGATTACGCCATTTCTCCGGCATCCAGTCGAGCGTCAGAATGTCGAGGCCTGTCTCCGCAATGGACAATTGCTCTCGATGGCTTGATCGATATCGTTGAGCCAGGGCGATCACCCGCAGCACGCTGTCATCCTGTGAGCTTGAACGCAGCGTCAATGCTTCAAGGCACTTGAACAGCAGGCTGCGCTTGGCGGCGTAACCGGACAACATGAACGGGTAGTAATTGTTGCCCGCATAGGCCATATGCTCATCGCACTCGTTAATCCAACCGTCGATGTCGCCATCCAGGGATTTCTCAATGCGGGCGACGCGCTGGTCGCCGGTGCCGTCTTCGCTCAATACCGTCAGCACTTCGCGGAACTGTCCGATCAGGCGCTCAACCTGATCGGACTGCTGCAAGTGATACTGACGCAAGCGTTCCTCAGCCGCGTTGTGCATGCTGCGTATGGACTTGATGAAAATTTCGGCGATATCGTCCATCGCCTTGCACAACTGCGTTTGGATCAACAGAACCGCCAGCGTGTAGCGCTTCAGCGGCTTCAATGCCCGCATTTCGGCCAAGTCGAGCGCCCTGGCTTCGAGCACCAACTGTTCGCGTTTGGTAGCCGGAATATGGTCGGTGTCCGGTAAATCCTCGGCCAACCCGATCATGGTATCGATATGCACCAGGAAATCGGCCACTTCCCGCACGTTCGGCTGTTTTGGTTCGCGTTTCAGGCTGTCCCACAAGCTACGCGTCGGGCCTGTTTCCATGAGTTGGTCGAGCCGTCCGACCACCTCGGCCGGCAAGGCGCCGACGACGGCCTTGTAGATGCGATCGTTGACCGTTGCCCGCGCGTTGCGCGCCAGGCGGAATAGCTGGGTAAAGCCCGGCAATTCAAAACGACGCTGAATCAGTTCCTCGATCAGTACGTTGATGATGTCAGGCAGCTCCTGCTTGGTTTGCGCCGCCTGCAACGCCTGTTCACGCAGCCAGGTCTCCCCCGCAGCGTCGAGCACACGAATGCCAACATACTCACGCAAGGACTTGTGATGTCGGTAGCGACTGCCGGACTGGTCGTATTTCAGCATTGCCGACTTGCGCGGCACGCGCAGCTGGGCGCGGGAACAGATGTGCTCGACAATCACCGTCGGCACGCTCGACAACGCCACAAAATAGCCCAGGCGCTGGAGCAGTTTCAGTTGGACGAGAAGAAATACTTGCTGGGAGACTTGACGGTATTGCGAGGCCACGAATTTCAATTCGGCTGACGTTGGGGAGTAAATGGCGATCAGCTCGCGTTCTGTGAACTCAAGCTTTAAGCGTGGATAGGCCGTTTCATGGACGCCACTCATCGTGATCGATCAATCGTGTGTCATGTCTTTTGGAGGATTCGAAACATTGCACTGTGATGGCTATTTTGTCAATGGCCCTGCTTTGTTTGGTCAACAACGGTACGTAGCAGCGAATCGAGTTCAGGCCGCTGGGTGTCCTTGCCCGACGCCATGTGGTAAACACCCTGCCGACTTCGACATGCTCAAATTGCCGTTCCGGGTCCTGGTCGAAGCTGCTGACCCGGACGTAGTCAATGCGTTGATCCTGCAAGATGCCTCCAAACACGAAAGCTAACTCTATTCTGACGTTGCAAAGTGGCCTATCCTGACATCAGGATAGGGGATGCTTCAGTCTGACGGTAGCGAGTCGCAGGCTTCGGGGCGGTGCCGATTTCGTTCGCTGCCTTGGCGCGCGCCTGGAAGCGCTGATAGCACTCCAGCCCGCAGAAGTGTTTGACGTACTCCGCGCCTTCCGGGGTAAAAGCGGCATCGAGCGGAATTTCCTTGCAGCACACACAGCAACTGGTGACAGTCGGATCATTTGCATTCATCGCCGCGGCCCTCCATTGACTGACAAAGGCGGCGAATGCCGCCGCCGGCATAGGCTTGGCGAACAGGAAGCCTTGTCCCGCGTTGCAGTCCGCTTGCCGCAACTGGCTGGATCACTGCGCAAATCGACAACCGGCTGGTAGTGCAATTCAAGCTGACCGCGCACAACCGCTTGCACCAGTTGCGCCACCGTCCATTCAATCGGATGGGAAGCGCTCATGATTGACCTCTGAAGGCCCGCAGCAGCCGCGTCACAGACAGGACAAACAAGCCAGTCAGCGTGAGGGCCGCAATACCCCAGTGTTCCCCGATGAACGCGCCGGCCGTCGTGCCCGCGAGCACAATGGCGAGAATAGGCAAATGGCAGGGACAGGTGAGCACAGCCAGCGCGCCCCACAGATAGCTGGTAAACGGCTTGTGTGTCTCGGTCGGCAAGTGCTCGGGGCCGTTCATGGCAGACTCTCCGCGTGCTGCGCCGGCGCGCTTGGCATGGTGGCCAGCTGCATTTCCAGATCGGCCAACGCTTCGCGCCGGCGTTCGACAAACTGGTGCAGCACGGCAAGCTGCGCGGCCGCCTCATCGGCGTCCGCAGCATCCAACGCCCGGTACAGGCGCGCCAACGCGTCCAGACCGATGCCCGCCTCGAAGGCGGCCCGCACGAAGCACAGTCGCTGCAAGGCGGCGTCATCGAACAGGCCGTAGCCACCCGTGGTGCAGGCGACTGGCCGCAGCAATCCACGCAGCAGGTAATCGCGCACGATATGCACACTCACCCCGGCATCAAGGGCCAACCGGGATACCGTGTAGGCGTTCATCGAACATCTCCTTTTCTTCACCCGGCGCAGCAGGAAAGCTGCTTCACGTCCTTGCTGAAGGTCTGCGCCGCGAGCTTCAACCCCTCGACCATCGTCAGGTAGGGGAACAACTGGTCGGCCAGTTCCTGCACCGTCATGCGGTTGCGAATGGCGAGAACAGCCGTCTGGATCAATTCGCCGGCTTCCGGGGCGACGACCTGCACGCCGATGAGCCGTCCGCTACCTTCCTCGATGACCAGCTTGATAAAGCCGCGTGTGTCGAAGTTGGCAAGCGCACGCGGCACGTTGTCGAGCGTGAGCGTGCGACTGTCGGTTTCGATCCCGTCGTGATGCGCTTCCGCTTCGCTGTAGCCCACGGTTGCTACTTGCGGATCGGTGAACACCACGGCCGGCATCGCGGTTAGATTGATGGCAGCATCCCCTCCGGTCATGTTGATCGCGGCACGGGTGCCGGCCGCTGCCGCCACATAGACGAACTGCGGCTGGTCGGTGCAGTCGCCAGCCGCATAAATGTGCGGCGTGCTGGTGCGCATGCCCTTGTCGATGACGATGGCACCCTGCGCATTGACGGTGACCCCCGCCGCGTCGAGTGCCAGGCTGCGCGTGTTCGGTGTCCGTCCGGTAGCGACCAGCAGCTTGTCGGCACGTACTTCACCGTGTCCCGTGGTCAGCACGAATTCGCCGTTCACATGCGCGACCTGGCTGGCTTGCGTGTGTTCCAGTACCTTGATCCCTTCGGCACGGAAGGCCGCTGTGACGGCCTCGCCGATGGACGGGTCGTCGCGGAAGAACAGCGTGTTGCGAGCTAGGATCGTGACCTGGCTGCCCAGCCGGGCGAAGGCTTGCGCCAGTTCCAGCGCGACCACCGACGAGCCGATCACGGCTAGGCGTTCGGGAAGGGTGTCGCTGACCAGGGCCTCGGTGGAAGTCCAGTAGGGTGACTCTTTCAGGCCCGGAATCGGCGGCACGGCCGGGCTGGCACCCGTGGCGACTAAGCAGCGGTCGAAAGCTACCACGCGCTCGCCACCATCGTTTAAACGGACGACCAGGCTCTGCTCATCCTTGAAACGCGCCTCACCATGTACAACGGTGATGGCCGGGTTGCCGTCCAGAATGCCTTCGTACTTGGCATGGCGCAGTTCATCGACGCGCGCCTGCTGTTGGGCCAGTAGTTTGCTGCGGTCAATCGCAGGCACAGTCGCCGCGATACCGCCGTCGAACGGACTTTCCCGACGTAAATGGGCGATGTGGGCGGCGCGAATCATGATCTTGGACGGCACGCAGCCGACGTTGACGCAGGTGCCGCCGATGGTGCCGCGCTCGATCAGCGAGACGTGCGCGCCTTGCTCGACGGCCTTCAGTGCTGCCGCCATTGCCGCGCCACCGCTACCAATGACGACGACCTGCAACGGGCGTTCGTTGCCACTGGGCTTATCAGCGGCCCCTATCCAGCCGCGCATCTTGTCGAGCAGGCCGGCGCGGTTGTCCGTCGGTGGCGCATCGGCAAGCGTTGCCTCGTAGCCCAGTCCGGCCACGGCGGTAGTCAGCGCATCCGATGACGTGCCCGCCTCAATGGCGAGTTGCGCTGTGCCCTTCGGATAGGACACCAGCGCCGATTGCACGCCGGGCACTTTCTCCAAGGCTTCCTTGACGTGAGCCGCGCACGAGTCGCAGGTCATCCCGGTGATTTTCAGGGTGGTCATGTATTTTTCCTTTTCTGTGGTGGCTACGGCTGTTGCCGTCAGCCACGTTGTTCTGGCAATTCACAGCTGTCCGGCCCGCAGCGGCGATGTGCTGGCGAGATGAAATCCCAGACCGACACCCCAACCATCAAGGCCAGGCCGACATAGAGCAGTCCACCGCTCTGCCAGCCGTAAGCCCGCATTAAAAACACCGCTGCCAGCACCAAGATCGGGCCTATCGTGCCGAGCGCCGTGCGTCGCCACTGTCGATGATTGAGCCAAGCGATAGCATTGGCGAGTAACGCGATGCCGGCGAACATCGGCAGCAGGATGCCAATGAATAGCCCCTCGTACTGGCTCAAGAAGCCCAGTCCGATGGCCGCGCCAAAGCTGGCGATGGCAGGAAAACAGGCGGCGCAGCCCATCGCGGAAACGACGCTGCCGAGCGCGCCGGTTTTGCCAGCGATGCGCGTGATGAGTCCCATGTGTCGCTCCCGAGTTCGGTTAACGGATCAGCGTTTGAGGCTGGACGGATAGCCCGCGTCCTCGGTCGCCTTGGTCAACTTCTGGACGTTGGTCTTGGCATCGTCGAAGGTGACGACGGCCTGGCGCTTGTCGAAACTTACGTCGGTCTTGCTCACGCCCTCAACCTTGGAAAGCGCGTGCTTGACAGTGATCGGGCAAGAGGCGCAGGTCATGCCAGGCACGGACAGCGTGACGGTCTGAGTGGCGGCGAACACGGGGGCAACGAAAGCGGCGAGAGCGAGGGAGGCAAACAGCTTTTTCATGATGAACTCCTGATTAGTAGAAAAATGGCATGACGTAGGGAAAACCAAGCGCGACCAAGACCAACACGGCGACGAACCAGAAAATGAGCTTGTAGGTGGTGCGCACTTGCGGAATCGCGCACACCTCGCCCGGCTTGCAGGCTTGCGCCGGGCGGTAGATGCGCCGCCAGGCGAAGAACAGCGCCACCAACGCTGCACCGATGAAAATCGGGCGATACGGCTCCAACACTGTCAGGTTGCCGATCCATGCCCCGCTGAACCCCAACGCGACCAAGACCAGCGGGCCGAGGCAGCAGGTCGAAGCGAGAATGGCGGCCAGCCCGCCGGCGAAGAGCGCGCCGCGCCCGTTTTGTGGTTCAGACATGCGCTTGTCCTTTCGAATCTAAATTGGGTAGACTAAGCTTACTTCCGTAGTCAGGTACAGAGTCAAGTCATATGCGAAACATTTTTCGTGCTGTACGCACAGCAGCGAAAACGCACCCCGCCATCCTTCGCGCATCGGGCACAGATAGCCGCTCGCATGCCTCGTCATGTGGAATAGTGGCCAAGCAGCCTCCTTTGGAACGAGAAAAAGGCATTACCCATGGCAGCCGCTTGTGGCAAAGAAAAGATGAGTGCGCCAGGGGAAGTCGTGCAATGCCGGCAGACAAAATTGATATTGACGCATAGGCTGTTGCAGCATGCTTGTCCTTCTCCCGCACCAGATTCCCAGACGACGCGTGCGGCCTCCGGATTCTGATGTTCCTTCTCCACACTGCCGTTCGCCGCCAGCGAGCAGGCGAGGTGGCAGCGGCAAACCACGCACCGGGCTGTGATGCGCGCGGCTTGCCGCACCATGCGTGGAATCGCGAGCGCATCGATCGCGCACATGGCATGGACACTCTTGCCTGCGAAATGAACGTGGATTTCAGTCTGGCGAGCGCTGAAGGGATAGCAGCCGATGCCTTGCTCGCCGATGGCGATGGCGTCCATCGCGCACAGCGCGTCGAGCACCGCCTGTGGGAAGATCCTCGCTGCAGGCGGTGCTGCTTCGTGTATCCAATGACCGAGAATCCTGGCATAGGTCGACTGCAGCGTGGGATGCGCGTCTTCGATCCGTGCCTGCAACGGAAACGCGTACGCCAGCTTCTGCTGCGCACACGTCACCGCCGCTTTGAGTCCCAGTCGCGATTCGGTCGATATATTCATATTCTTGGTTCCTCGACTTAGAAAAGAGCAATGGCGAACGTGTTCCAAATGGTTTAAGCTTATTTCCGTAGTTATGTACGGAGTCAAGCGATATGAGAAACAATGTGGAGAAGCTGACTATCGGCATTTTCGCCAAGGCGGCCGGGGTCAGCGTGGAGACCATCCGGTTCTATCAGCGCAAGGGCTTGTTGCCGGAGCCGGACAAGCCCTATGGCAGCATCCGCCGCTATGGCGAGGCGGATGTGACGCGAGTGCGGTTCGTGAAATCAGCCCAGCGGCTGGGTTTCAGTCTGGATGAAATCGCCGAGCTGTTGAGGCTGGAGGATGGCACCCATTGCGAGGAAGCCAGTAACCTGGCCGAGCACAAGCTTAAGGACGTGCGCGAGAAAATGGCTGACTTGGCGCGCATGGAGGCCGTGCTGTCTGATCTGGTGTGCGCCTGCCATGCGCGGAAGGGGAATGTTTCCTGCCCGCTGATTGCGTCTCTGCAAGGGAAGAAAGAACCTCGTAGTGCCACCGTGACGTAGTCGAGAGGCGACTGCGGCTTAGCGTACGATTTTTTCCGTTTTGTGAGCTGCCCCTATAGGGAGTAAGCCGGATTAAAAGCCAGTAATGACGCATAAGCATAAAAGTAATAAGGAAGGCGATTTTTATATTGTTTTTAGCATTAATCGATTCGCAGGGTAAAGTTGAACAAGACGCTGGATTGCCTATTCTGCCTTCCGTTTGCGTCGTGATCGCATCGGTTTTTGCGCATCTTGTATTTTTACGACCATGCGGTTAACTTCTTCCGCTTGGCGTTGCCAGTTTTTCGCGTCGGTGGACAGCAAGGACATTTGCGCGGTAGTACGAGTTGTCAGCGTTCAGCCGATTAAATAGAACCGGATTTCGGATCCGGAACCAAGTCAATGAGCGCTACTTTCGTACATTGGCCGATCCGCTGCCGGCAGAAGTCATCAGGCAATTTGACGCCATGCTTAGCCGAGATGATTGAGATGGCGCGAACGGAGCATCGCCGCCATTAATGCTATTTCCGCTTGATTGTGATTTTCGTTGCAAAACGAACATGCATTGACTGGCATTGCCTCCATCCTCGAAAAGCCACATTTCGGGCAAGTCAGAACAGAGTCGAGAACGGCCGTACCATGCCGCAGAGGGAAATCCGGCGGCGTCGCCTTGACCACTGCGAGTATCCCAGCGGCAAGCTATATTTTTGTGTTTGGTGCTCCCATTTAATGCCTCAAAGATGTTAGTGCAATGGCCTGCCGCTGAGTGAGCGGGTGAACTCCAGATAAGCACGCTGTAGGTCGTCTTCGTCGTCCGTTCGGCATGCCAGTATCTCGAGCGCCTGGAGCAAATGCTCGGCAATCTGCCAGTCTTCCTCGTGACATGCCCGTTTAAATGCCGCCAATACGTCATCATCTAGAGTACGTTTCTTCCTGCTCATTTTTCCACCATTTCCTCAGACACCTTTCGTCCTTGGCGTTAGAGAGTTGAGACAGCGGCCTCAAATCCCGCATCCTTTAGCTGCGCCTGCACTTCCTCGGTTGTGACTTGGTCAGGATTGATGACGACCGCTATATGCTGGGTTTTCGCATTCGCCAGAACCTCTTGGACGCCTGCCAGCCGCGAAAGGGCAAGACGCACGCGCGACTCGCAACCTGCGCAGTGCATTTTTTCTTCGCCAATCACCGTAAAATCAATTTTGATCACCATGTCATGCTCCTTTCATTGTAGTAAATATCGCTGTTTATTTATGTGATTCGGATTTAAACAGCTTGGCAGCAAAAACACCCGCCAGAACGGCGACGACACCAAAAACAAGAAAAACGGTTTCGAAACCGAGCGACAACATCCCTCCGAAAATCAAGCTACCTGTACCAAAACCGAGAACAATGTAAAGACATTCAACCCCATTGCTTGGCCGCAATGGGGGACTCAAATCATTGACGATTCCAGCAAGCAAAGGCTGTGTCAGGTCATAGCCTAGTGACAATAGGGGCGCGATCACGGGACGCGCCCGTGATCGCGCGCTCGATGCGATGCTTTGCAAACGGATCGGCAGAATCAACGTAACGCATGGCAGACTGGACGTTTTTCCATCCCACATATTCCATCAAAGTCTTCAGGTCCCATCCATTGGACGTGGCCCAGTTGGCGAAGCCACGCCGCAATGAATGACTACTGTACAACTCAGCCGATGCAATGCCGGCTTCGGCCAACATTGTCCGTAGGAGCGGTGCCAGACTATCCGTATGCATGCCAGTTTCCCCAAGATGTCCCCATCGATTGACGGCGCGAAACGCAGGTCCTTCGCGCAAATGCGATACTGCCATCCACTCAAGGTACGCATCGACTGGACAAAGCCGGGACAACGCGGGTGCTTTGAAGCTCGTTCCCTGGTAAGTCCGGTCACCCTTGGTTTGCGGGAAATAACAGGTCATGCCTTCTCCTGGTACGACCTCGACGTGTTCAATTTGCAGCCGCGTTAATTCGTCGCCGCGAAAGCCACGCCAAAAACCGAGGAGCAGTATGGCCTTGTTGCGGGCATGCCGTAACTCTGCGGCGCGATCACTTGCGGAACGCGCCGCACTAGTCGTGGCATCCAACCATTGCACAACCTGTTCCAAATGTTCGAGTTGGAGCGGTTTGGCGCGTTTTTCGACGGCCGGATGGAGTGCCTGAATACCTCGCAAGACCTGACGCACGACGGGAGCCTTGGTGGGGTCGGGGAAACCTTGATCTATATGCCACTGCGCCAACGCTGCCAAACGGTGCCGCAACGTATTGACCGCTAGAGTCTCGGCGTGCGCGACCAGATAACGCGCAATGCTGTCGGTAGTAGCGGGCAGGAATCCGCCCCATTCGATTTCGAAGTGTCGAATGGCCGAACGATAGCTTTCGCGGGTGTTGTCGCGGGTGGCAGCGTGAATGTAGTGGTCGAGCGTCGTCAAATCGACTCCTGTAGCGCGGGAACTGCGATATTACGGCTTGGACCGTTGGAATTTGCTCAATTTCACTGATGATATCGGATAAATATATATTATCCATTTTTAATTTCAATGAAAATATTCTTGAATATGCACATATATTTAGTATGTAATTACGTGGTATGTAATATATTATCTTATTTCCCTCTCCGGAGAATCTGACATGGCACGTAGCGGACTGTACAAATCGGAAGTCAAGAAAGCCCGCGATTCCTTGATCGCACAGGGCGTCAATCCATCGGTCGACGCCGTGCGCGTTGCGTTGGGCAATACCGGCTCCAAGACCACGATCCACAAGTACCTCAAGGAACTGGGAGAGGAAAACGGCGGCGACGACCGCAAGGCGTCGATCAGCGAAGCACTACAGGACCTGGTGGCACGCCTAGCCGCGCAATTGCAGAACGAGGCGAACGCCCGTATCGAGACCCTTCAAGTGCAAAGCGCAGACATGGAACGCCAGCATGCGGAAGCGCTGGCGGCTTTGCACAGGCAAGTCGAGGCACTGAATCAGCAACTGCAGCGCGCCGACACTGAGATGCAGCAAGAAACGGCGGTGCATGCCCGCGCGATCGAAGATCTGCAGAACGAAAAGATCACGCGTCATACGCTCGATCAGCAGGTAGCCGACCTGAAGGAACGCCTGGCCGAGAACGAGGCGCACCGGTTATCGATCGAGGAAAAGCACCAGCATGCGCGCGACGCCCTGGAACACTACCGAGCATCGGTCAAGGAGCAGCGCGACCAGGATCAGCGCCGGCATGAGCAGCAGATTCAACAGATGCAAGCCGAAATGCGCCAATTACAGCAGAGCTTGATCGTCAAGCAGGACGACGTGACGCGCTTGAACCAGGAGGGCGGGCGCTTGGTGGCAGACCTGTCGCATGCACAAAGCGCCCTCTATGAACAGCAGGCCCGCGGCCGGCAACTGGAGCAGAAGCTGGAGACGCTGCAGGCGATCGAGCAGCACGCCAAGGCCCTTGAAACAAGGCTTGCTGACAGGGATATCCAGCTTCAGGCGCAAAAGGAACAACTTGAAGCATCGTGCAACAAGTCTCAAGGACTTGCGGACCAGATGCGCGAGCTTGAGCTGGCATTGGCAGCGGCTGATGCGAAACTGGCGGCACAGCAAGGTGTTGTCGCCGATCTGCGCACTTATTTGGACGCGAGAGGCACTGCGATCGAAGGCGGTGCCAAATGAAGTGCGGGTCGAAATAAGTCAATTAAATCATGTGGTTAACATCGTATTGGCGAAAAAAACCGTAATCCCGGCCGACCCTCCATTTCATCCGCGTGATATGCGTGATGCCATGCTAGCTCAGCGTTTGTCGCCCAATCCAGAAATTGATCAGTTAGTCCGCAATTTCAGTCGTGATGATCGTCTATCGTCTGACTACTGGCGTTGGGTATTAAAAGAGTATGAAGATGATTTTCGGAGCCTCATGCGCCGATTAGGTGCAACCCATCCATTAGGGGATCAAGTTGAAACGTTGTGCGTTTTTCCTTTGCACTACGTACCGATACTAATCCTATGCGGTAGGCTCATTGGTGAGGCACGGCGGATCGAAGTATTTCAATACAGTCGTGGAAAATCGTGGCAATGGCCTACTGACACTGCGCCACAGAAAGAACACTTTTTCTATATCGACGATACAAAAGGCTCATCAACGACACGATCGACTGACGCCGTTGTTTCACTGGAACTGACTGCAGACATTGATTTCAACGCTTTTCCAGAGCCAATAAAGCGCAATATCGAGGCGGGTACTTTGCCTTGGCTAAGGATACGTGCAGAAAGCCCTAATCCAGCATGCATTACACACCCAGAGGATCTAGCTCAATTTACTAAGCTAGCCCGCCGGGTTGTCACGCAAGTACAAGACGTGCTGAGAGCTGAAAGAGTGCATCTTTTCGGCGTTTCACCGGCAAGCACATTATTCCGGTTCGGACAAATTCTGCAACCAGGTAACCACGCAGACTACATCATTTATGACAGGCCTGATCGTGCTCAGCCTTTCAATTCGGCAATTTCTATCTCAGGGCAGGCTGTGCAGGACGGAATTCCCGCCGCGTCAGCAACTGGGTTCTCGATCAATCTTCGCTGAGGATAAAGGAGTGATATGCCAGCTCAGGAAATTTTTATATCCGTTGACGTTGAAGCGTCCGGCCCTATACCCGGTGAGTACAGCCTTTTAAGCATAGGGGCCTGCAGTATTTTCGAAACGGAAAAAACATTCAGATGTGAACTTCAACCAAGTTCGCCGAAGCATGACCCAGAAGCATTAGCGGTCACTGGATTGTCGCTCGCGCATTTAGAGAAAAATGGTCTGCCTGTGACCAAAGCTATGCAGCAGTTTGAACACTGGCTCGAAAGCTGTCGAAGTAAGCAAGACGAGAAACTGATTTTTGTTGGCTTCAATGCGGCTTTTGATTGGTCGTTCATTAATTACTATTTCCACAAATATTTAGGTAGAAATCCTTTTGGATTTTCCGCTCTGGATATAAAAGCCTTATACATGGGAAGTACGCATGGCACATGGGCCGAAACCAAATCCAGCAATATGGACGTAGCTTTGAAACCGAAGCTCAAAGGAACTCATGATTCACTAGAAGACGCGTTGTACCAAGCTGAGTTGTTTCGATTAATTCGCCAGAAAGAGGGGGAATCAAATTAGAGCAGATAGGGATTCTCACTTAACCGGCAAGACCGAATTTTTAATCAAACAACCTTGAATTAGAAAGAAAAAAATGGACACAACATTATTGAATAAGCCTCAAGTCGATAGTTGGGAAAGCCTATTGCTGCGTTCTGCGGCACAAATTTCATTGAGTGCCCCACAGTACGAAAAAATCAAAACTCGTTATGAAAATCTACAAAACATTCTCGATGCAACGACCGATCCATTGCTGCAAGGGGCGCATATTTTTATTCAAGGATCCATCGGACTTGGAACGACTCTCAAACCGGTTCCATATGCTGCAAATGAAATGGCTACGATTGATGCCGATGCGATCGTTCTTTTGCCGAATGCTGCAAATGCCTCTGCGGAGCAAGTATTGGAGGCAATTGAGCAAAGATTTCGAGCTGGCAGTCGCGTAGGACAACCGATTAAGCCGTTACGTCGTGGTGTACGGATTGTCTATGGCGATGAAAATCCAGGCTTTCATATTGATATTACGCCTGCAAGAGTAGTAGCCGGCAATACTGATCAGAAAGGTTTTGGCAAACTTCAAGTACCGGACAGAGAGACTGGTTGGAAGGCCAGCAGTCCACGTGAGTATTGCAACTGGCTTGGAGAGATAGCTGAACTGAAAGTTATCACAGAAACACATTCGTTTGCTCTTGATTCTAATTCTCGAGCAGACACAGCATTAACTAAATCGACCCAGGATCCAGTACCGGACTACGGCGAGTATATGGATAGCAATCCCTTAAAGGCTGCAATCAAACTCTTGAAGCGGCATCGAGACGTATGGGCGATTGCCAATCGGAAAGAGAGCATTCGACCAATTTCGGCAATCATTACTACATTAGCCACTCATGCCTACGAAGAAATTGCACGAGAGTCAGCTCACCGTCCATTACGTCCCATCGAAGCAATGATCGAAATCGTCCGTCGAATGCCTGACTTTATTGATCCCATCCCAGCAGGGTATGCCGTATTTAATCCGAAGGACGACGGCGAAAATTTTGCGGAAAAATGGAATCGTCCCAACGGAGAAGGTAGTAAGTATCGAGACGCCTTTTATGTGTGGCATGCCAGAGCAGTCGCTGATATGAAATTAGGATTCGAGGATTTTGGCAAAGCCGAAACATTTGAGAATGCTATGAATGAACAGTTTGGAGTATCTAAAGCATTCGTCAACGACGCTATCAAAAAACTCCCAGCTGATTGGACTCTGCCCGGACGTAAAGCCGGTGTAACTCTCAACAGTATTAGTTATGCCATTTTTGCTGGCGCTGCCGCAGCCAGTAGTGCGTCACAAGCAGCCATCAAACCGGTAGATCGCCTTGGCTAATAATGGTGATGTAGTGTCGGAGGATGTTGAACGAGGAGTCGCAGCGCTTTGTAGGCACCTTGGCGAAGAGGGTAGTCGTTTATTGAGACGTTGTGAACCCAAGGGAGATGAGCTCGCCTCCTTTGATTTCCCTTTGCCGCCGGACTATTTGGGAGTCTCGCGCACGTTGCGGATCTCGTTCAACAATAATTTTCCGACGAGCGGACTAGTCTTTAAGATCAGTCCATCTGCATGGCTGAAATGGCCACATGTCATGAAAGATTGGCTGTGTCTATATGGGGCAGGTAACGCCCCTGTAATCGGAACAGCCGAACAAGTAGTGGCTGACAAATTTGCTCGTTTGACTGCTTTGCTGCAATTGGTACTTCCTGCTGAGGCTAAAGGCAAACGTGACGCCGAATTCAATCGAGAGATATCGACTTATTGGGATCAGCAAATTGATCAAGCTTACCGAACCTGGCAGCAGCTTATTTTACTTGGCCTTCCAAGTGACGCAGGTCCTCTCTATACCGTATCTGATCAACGGAAGCGCATAGGGAATGTTGATGAACGTATCTGGGTGGGTGAAGATGCGAAAGAGCTGTTCAAGCATATTGCAAAAATCTCAGGTGCATCGGATAGTGTCAAGGCCCCAGCAAAAGCGGCATTTTTCGCTCCATTACTGAGCATTCCTGGCGTTGAATTACCTAAAGCAGAAAATTTGATTGCATGGCTTGCGCCACATTTACAGGCGGCAGATGCTCGGTCTCTAACGAAATGGGAATCAGACTCAGAAAATTTTCCTGTGCGCTGGATTTTAGTCCGTTTACCGGATACCGAACCTCCTTTGGTCAAGGCATTTGTGCTACGCAGCACGGCTATGAAAAAGAATGGTCATTTTAATTATGGCCGTCGTGCTGGGCGTACATATGGGCGCTCAAAAACAAGATCGGGGCCTATCGTATTGCAGGCGGCGAATTTGCATCTAATTACCCCAACTACCTTACATTCACGAGATAAAAATACAGACCAAACTCAGCTAAAGCAAAAGCAAGTTGTTTTGATAGGTGCTGGTACATTGGGTGCTATGGTAGCAACCCAGTTGGCCCGCACGGGCATTACAAAAATGACGGTAATCGATCCTGATGAGTTAGAAGTCGCAAATATCGGCAGGCATGTACTGGGCGCAGATGACTTGGGACGATTTAAGGTGTATGCCCTGAAAGAAAGGATAGAGCGCGATTTACCGTTCGTAAATGTCCAAGCGATTTCTAACTATCTACACTTAGCATTGAAGGATAAACCTACGTTGCTTGATGAGGTAGATCTAGTAATCATCACAACGGCGGATTGGTGGTCTGAGCAATACCTGTGGCATCTTAAGGCTAATGCGAACTGGTCATTAGTGCATGGGTGGGCAGAGCCTCATGCCTTAGTAGGACATGTATTGACAGCGCAGACAGGGCAAACAGGCGATGGGCGTCAATTATTTGATGTAAACGGCCACTTTAAACATCGCTTCACCGATTGGCCGCGTAATGGTGTTGAGCCCTTGCCAGGTTGTGGAGCCAGCTTTATCCCAGGTGGGCCAATTTCGATTACTGCCATAGCCACCATGATTTCTGACGCAGCAATTTCCACGCTGACGAGAAATCCGACCCAACCATTTTGGTTCACCTATGTTTCCAATCCAGAAAGGGTCACTGAAGCAGGCGGAACTTACTTGGCGGAGCCATTACCCCCGAACTGCGGGAATCTTGTCATCAAAAGACCATGGCCAGAAGAGGTCGCGCAATGACGGCTCTACATCGCTGGATGTGGCATTGGTCTGATTTAGACGTTACGTTATATGTTCATACCTCGGTTGCTTCTTTCTTTGAAAACCATCGACAAGAGCAGGGTGGGCATGAGCGAGGGGGCCAACTTTTCGTTGACGTAACGCGTCCAAATGGACTCTGGCTAGTTGAAGCTACTGGCCCACATCTCAACGACAAGTCTGGTCCAACATGGTTGGAAATGGATTTGAAACGTTGCCGGGAAGAGATTGAAGAAGCAAATGCAAGAGGTTTGCGTTTAATTGGTTATTGGCACTCCCATCCCGAACATGTACCGGCATTATCTGGCCAAGATATTAAAAGCTTAACGAAATTCAGCCAACAAAACACTCATCAACTGCCTAACCCATTGGCAGTTATAGTAGGGCGCAGTCTTTCACCAGAAGGCATACGCGCTTGGATTTATCAGAAGCGCAAAGCTCTTCTTGCTGAACATATTGAGCAAAATGATGGACAGAATAAGTTTTGAAATTCGAGACGTCGTATACGTATGGGATATTCACACATAATTTCTAAAGGAGATATATGGGTATAGGCCAAAAAGTGCGGTCGCTACATTGCGGATTCCAACAAGGCCTCGGATTCGAGGTAATTGCTGAAGAAAATGTCATCTTGCTCAAGAATGTGCCATTTGAGCTAGAAGATATAGTTACAAAATGGATCGCTGTATTACCAACAGAACTAATGAGTGGTCCTGACCCATTGGTAAAGCTCTACCCAACTGAAGGATTGGCACTAACTGAGTCCGGGTGGAGTGCGTTTGTAAGTTGGATGACCGAAACGTTAAACAGCGCACAGCACGAACCAAATTTTCCGCTAAAAGCACGACAATCAGCTAAAAACTCTGTTGAGTAACTCTCAGGGATCCTGTTGGTGGATAGTGGGAATTTAAATGAATGTTTTTATAGATACTGAATTTACGAATTTCCTTAATCCACATCTTATCAGCCTAGGTATGGCGTCCGAATACGGCGAAGATTTTTATGCAGAAGTTCCATACCCGCGCTTGCTCTGTATTTGTACGAGAAGTAGTCGTGCCATTGCTGCGGAAAATACCGCATTCATATTTTACGATCGATAGCCTCCGTTTAGAAATCATCAAATGGCTCGAGATCGTTCGTCGAGATAAAGAAGATATTTTTATCTGCGTTGATTATCAAACCGATTGGGATTTATTCTGCCCGCCATGCATACCGAGCTAACGCAAAAAAAGATGGAAGGCTTTATTAGAGTGGGTGATTAGCCTCGTATTCAGGAGCCTTTTTCAAAATCACACTTTTACTTCCTGTAATCGTTCACTTTTACTTCAGCGGACGACACTCAGATTTAGGTTAGAGCACTAAGAAATGCCTTCATTGCACGCCACAACTTCCTTAAACGATTTGACATAATATAAATTATACGAAATCAGATAGCCCTAAACACCATACAACCACCGGCGAGACTCCACAGGATTTGAAGCTCTATTCTGTCGATTGAAACCGGTGGTTTTTTATTTAAGATCATGGGTTTACGAGGCAGTCAATGACTAAGCTGAAAATAAAAAGTAAAAATAAATATTCTTTCGCCAGCGAATTTGCAGCAACGCGACACTTTGGGGGATTTTCCGTTACGCATGCAGCCAAGATTTTAGGCCGGCATGAACGCACTATCGAAGATTGGGAGTCCGGAAAACAGCCTTGCCCGGCCTGGGCGCTTCGCCTGTTGACTCTCGAGAGTCGTTATATGGATGCTCTATATGGCCTCCAGGCTGATCGCGGCCGTACGGGCTTCGCCCTAGGTCACGGACGATCAACTATGGCAGCAAACGATGCTGAATTTCAAACACATCAGATGCAATTACGCCTGGTTTAATCAGTTTGTCCTGGAGCGATCTCGTTGGAGGCTTTCCAGGGCGCGATTAACAGCCTCAAGCTTGCCGATACCAATACCGCCAGCGCGCTTATGCTCCAGGGCGATTAAACGATCTGCGGCCTTACTGTCGCCAAGTAAAGCGGCTATCAGCCGCTTTCTAGCCTTAGCTGCAAGCTCTGCAGTTGTAGGCTCACGATCAGCCTGGCCTTGATCGATGAAAACCTTATAGACGACGTAGCAGACACAGACCGCACATAAGGTAATGATTGAAAGTTGTAAATAGCTCATGAGCTTGATTTTATCAAAACGCATGGAGCTACATATCCCAGGTGATACGCGGCGCTCGGTTGGAACTCTTCCAGAAACGATAAGGCCGTTTCTTCCAGACTCCCACCCTTAGTCAGCGAACGTCAAAATCGGTCTTCAGAACTAGGGATGGTGTGCAAGAAGGTTGGTCTTCGATACGCTCCATTGATGCCCGCCTTGCTGGTCTGGAAGACGCCTGGAAGGCGATAACCAACCGAGGGGCGTATGAATGCAAATAATGCCCAGCTCTCGATTTTATGCCAGACACATCATGCCTTCGGCACCGGCTCGAATCAGCATAATATGTCTCATGAACATGTCCGTAGCGTTCGGGCGGAACTCCTCCAGAAACGATAAAGCCGTTTCCTCCGGACTCCCGCCCTGCTACCGTTTGCGAAGCAATTGGGAAGTGATGAGTTTCTCAATTACCTTATTCTTTGTCAGATCCTTGAACTTCAAATACTCATTCAGACCATCCACGACTTCAGCTGGCAGATCCACCGTCAAAGTCACCAGGCCGCGCTTTTCTCGAAACGCTTTTACGCGCTCTGCAGCATTTTTATATTTACGGGGAGTCGGCATAAATCCTCTGCGGTCGATGCGTTACAAGTAGGCTATTTATACCCATCCCCTCGAAAAGGTAAAAGTTTCTTCAACACCATTCCCTGAGCCCCTCCACCAGGCCTTAAATTTGTCAAAGTGACTAATTTCGACAATACCCGATCCGATCTTCAGCGCCATTGTGTTCTGCGAAATTGCTTCCAGCTACGGAAACGCCGAGAGTAAATTTTCAGATCATCCCAGGCATCTGGCAAAAGGTTCACTGAGCGAGCAGCTCGGGGAGCGCTCTCACCTTCGTCGGCAAGGTACTGCGCGGCGCGTTTCGCATTGATATAACGAATGTTTCGGAAGTAGTGAGAGACCCTACTTCTTCCAGTGCCGGGCACCGGCCCAAGGCCATTCCAATGCAGGAATAGACGGCTGCGATACTGATCTGCCGATTTGCAACGTAAGGCGAAAAACGACTCGGCGGTAATAATCTCGCCGACATCGTTGCGGAGGGTGTATTGATAGTCTACGTAGGCCGCGCCGGTGAAGACACGAAAGTGTGGACCGACGTTAGAGGTGATCCATGAATAGCCCAATTTCTTGAGCGCTTCTTTCATGGAACGAAAAACGACGACGTTTCCATTTCGCTCAAAAAGCGTGATGGAAGTCTGGTGTTGATGAATGATATGCATGACTGCTCCTAGGTAATAAAAACCTAGAAGTGGTCAAGCGTCGCCTTTGTCGTGAAGTTAAAGTGCATAGTTTCTGTAATGCTTAAATATGAAGTCCGGCACGAGTTATGCGCATGACCTTCGATTTCTATCGATGTTAGATTTTCCGCTTAACGGTAATGTGATCATTCCTGACTGACACATCAAGCGTGTCTTCTTCGTCCCATCCTAGTTGCATGAGCAATTCATCCGGCAGCACTAACACCGCATCTCCGGAACCGTCGCCAGCATCGACCAGTTTTGCCTGCCAAGTGAGAGGATTCGCTTGCAGCATTTTCGTACTAGGCAGGTGTTGTAGCAAGATATTCAGCAACTCTGTGTCGTCGCTCGGCAACTGCAGCCACATTGCGCAATGGCTCTCAGAATAATCGAGCCACATACTTACCGCCTGCAAAGGTGTCACTGTAGTTGCACTGACCAACAGGCAGTGCTGTATGCGTGCTATGTCGCTGCCGTGTCGGCGCAGTATTTCCAGACGTTCTTTCCTGGAGGTCGCCATCATGTGTTCCTGTTGTTGAGGTTTTTGTCCGGTTCAGAACTTTCCTGCACCAACGGCGTCAGCATGCGTTCAATACGTTTTTTACTAAATGGATCTGCGCCGTCAACGTACCGCATTGCCGATTGTATATTTTTCCAGCCCACATACTCCATGAGCGTTTTGAGATCCCAGCCATTCGAGGTCGCCCAATTGGCAAATCCACGACGAAGGGAGTGTGCGCTGTAGTCATCGGCATCGAGAATGCCGGCCTTGCCGAATAGCGAGCGCAGCAACGGGAGGATGCTAGAGGGATTTAAACCATCCTCGTTGAGCTTACCCCATCGGTTAATCGATCGGAAGACGGCGCCGCTTTCCAAGCCGCTTAAATCGATCCACGCCTGATAGGCCGCGACCGGGCAGAGGCGAGACAAGGCCGGCGCTTTAAACGTGCTGCCTTTGAACTGACGATCACCTTTAGTCTGTGGGAAATAGCATGTCATGCCTTCGCCGGGGATTGCCTCGACATATTGCACTTCGAGCCGCGCCAGCTCATCACCCCGAAATCCCCGCCAGAAACCTAGTAACACGAGCGCCTTATCGCGGGTGTGACGCAATTGCGCAATCTGATCATTCGTTGCGCCTGCGCTGGTGATCGCGCTATCGAGCCAGGTCATCAGTTGTTCGAGCTGGTCCAATTGCAAGGGCTTGGCGCGCTTTTCCTGTGCTGGATGTAATCGCTGGATGCCCCGAAAAACCTGGCGAACGACCGGCGCTTTCGTTGGATCCGGAAAACCTTGGTCGATATGCCATTGAGCCAGTGCCGCTAAGCGCTGTCGCAGGGTATTGATGGCAAGCGTATCCGCATAGTGCACGAGGTATTTGGCGATGCTGTCGGCTGTGGCCGGCAAGAAGCCGCCCCATTCGACCTCAAAATGCTGAACTGCTGCACGATAGCTGCGACGCGTGTTATCGCGTGTAGCGGCTTGGATGTATTGTTCGATTGTGCTCATGGCATCTGGTCACGGCGGAAAAGGGATGCTTTCTGGACATTACACTTAAGACAGGGGCAATTTTAGTGATTTTTGCTTTTGACAAGTGATAATGCCACTTTATCCGATGTAAAATTTAAACGCAATTAGCCTTGAAGTTTGCCGTAATATGGTATGTAATTACGTGGTATGTAACATAGTATCTTATTTCATCCCCTGGAGACCCTATGGCACGCAGCGGGCTTTACAAATCGGACGTACAGAAGGCGCGTGATGCCCTCATTGCGCAGGGTATAAACCCGTCGGTGGACGCTGTTCGCGTGGCATTGGGCAACACGGGCTCCAAAACCACGATCCACAAGTACCTTAAGGAATTGGAGGAAGAGGATGGCGGCGCCGGCGGCAAACGCAGCTCGATCAGCGAGGCGCTACAGGACCTGGTCGAACGTTTGGCCGCGCGGCTGGAGGATGAAGCACAGGAACGGATTGCGGCGGCCCGCGTCGCATCCGAAGCAAAAGCGGCCGAACAGGCGGTGCTGCTGCAGGCGGCCCAGAACGACAATGCGCAGCAGCGTGCCCGCGTTCTGGAGCTGGAAACGGCGCTGCAGGAGCAGGCGACGGCGCTGGCGGCCAGCCGTAGCGACCATCAACGGGAATCGACCATGCGCCAGGTCGCAGAACAGCAGGTGGCCGACCTGCAGCAACGACTGGCCGAGAATGAGGCGCATCGACAATCGCTGGAGGAGAAACACCAGCACGCGCGCCAAGCTCTGGAGCACTATCGCCAGTCGGTAAAAGAGCAGCGCGAAGCCGATATCCGACGCCACGAGCTACAAGTACAGCAAGTGCAGGCCGAGCTGCGCCTGGCACAGCAGGCGGTCGCCGTCAAACAAGACGAGATAACCCGCCTGAACCAGGAGGGAGCGAAGTTGGTGTCGGAGTTAGCGCACACCAAGCAGGACCTGTACGAGCAGCTGACGCAGGTTCGCAAGCTGGAGCAAAAAGTCGAGGCTCTGCAATCGCTGCAGGTGCGCGCAGCGGATACCGAGCGCCAACTGGTCAGTAAAATTGCCGAAGCTGAGCTACTGACCGAACAGCTAAACAATGCCAACGATCAGATGACGCCGGTCGAGGCACGGGTCCGTGAGTTAGAACTCTTGCTGGCCCAGGCCAACGCGAAGGCGCAGGCACAGGAGCAAATCGGGGACCAGTTGCGGGCCTATTTCGACAAGATCACCGCCACGTCGACCGCACCCCAGGCAGGGAAGTAGTCACGCACGAGATGCCCGCTCCCCGACATCAATAGCCAGCCGGGATACCGTGTAGGCGTTCAACGCACACCTCTTTTCCTCACCCGGCGCAGCAGGAAAGCTGCCTCACGTCCTTATTGAAGGTCTGCGCCGCAAGCTTCAACCCCTCAACCATCGTCAGATAGGGGAACAGCTGGTCTGCTAACTCCTGGACCGTCATGCGGTTGCGAATCGCGAGGGCCGCCGTCTGGATCAGTTCGCCCGCTTCCGGGGCTACCGCCTGCACGCCAATGAGCCGTCCGCTACTTTCCTCCATGACGAGCTTGATAAAGCCGCGTGTGTCGAAGTTAGCAAGCGCACGTGGCACGTTGTCCAAGGTTAAAGTGCGACTGTCGGTTTCGATGCCGTCGCGATGCGCTTCCGCTTCGCTGTAGCCCACGGTTGCCACTTGTGGATCGGTGAACACCACGGCCGGCATCGCGGTCAGATCCAAGGCCGCTGCTCCACCCGTCATGTTGATCGCGGCACGGGTGCCGGCCGCCGCCGCCACATAGACGAATTGAGGCTGGTCGGTGCAGTCGCCGGCCGCGTAGATGTGTGGCGTGCTGGTGCGCATGCCCGTGTCGATGACGACCGCCCCTTGCGCATTCACGTTGACGCCTGCCGCGTCCAGTGCCAGGCTGTGCGTGTTCGGCGTCCTCCCGGCGGCGACCAGCAGCTTGTCGGCGCGTATGTCGCCGTGCGCAGTGGTCAGCACGAACTCGCCATGCACATGGGCGACCTGACTGGCTTGCGTGTGCTCCAGCACCTCGATGCCCTCCGCGCGGAAAGCGCTTGTTACGGCCTCGCCGATGGCGGAATCCTCCCGGAAGAACAGTGTGCTGCGCGCCAGGATCGTTACTTTGCTGCCCAGCCGGGCGAAGGCTTGCGCCAATTCCAGCGCCACCACCGACGAGCCGATCACGGCCAGGCGTTCGGGAATGGCGTCGCTGACCAGCGCCTCCGTGGAAGTCCAGTACGGCGTGTCTTTCAAGCCGGGAATGGGCGGCACGGCCGGGCCCGCGCCAGTGGCGATCAGGCAGCGGTCGAACGTCACCTCTCGCTCGCCGCCGTCGGCCAGATGCACGATCAGGGTGCGTCCGTCCTTGAAACGGGCCGTGCCGCGCAGCGCGGAAATGGCAGGGGTGCCATCTAAAATGCCTTCATACTTCGCGTGGCGCAACTCATCGACGCGGGCCTGCTGCTGGGCCAGTAGTTTGCTGCGGCTAATCGCTGGCACAGTTGCCGCGATACCGCCGTCGAACGGGCTTTCACGGCGCAGGTGGGCGATATGGGCAGCGCGGATCATAATCTTGGACGGTACGCAGCCGACATTGACGCAAGTGCCGCCGATGGTGCCGCGCTCGATCAGCGTGACCGTCGCGCCTTGCTCCACGGCTTTCAGCGCTGCGGCCATCGCGGCGCCGCCGCTTCCGATCACGGCGATGTGCAACCCCAGCTGATCACCGCCCACCTTGTCGCCAGCTCGCAGCCGTCCCAGCGCTTTACCAGCCAATCCGGCCGGTGCTGAAGTGGATGGGGTATCAGCGAGCGTGGCCTTGTAGCCGAGAGCGGCCACGGCAGCGGTCAACGCATCAGGCGAGATGCCTGGCTCGGTGGCGAGTTGCGCGGTGCCCGTCGGGTAGGACACGACTGCCGTTTGCACACCTGGCACTTTCTCCAACGCGTCCTTGACGTGCACAGCGCACGAACCACAGGTCATTCCGGTGATCTTTAGGGTGGTCATGAATCAATTCCTTTTGATTTACTTCGGTGACGGCCGATGCCATCATGCACGTTTGGGCGGCAGTTCACAGCCATCCGGCCCACAGCGGACGGTCGCCGGCGAGACGAAATCCCAGATCGATACTGCGACCATGAAGGCCAGGCCGATATACAGCAGCCAACCGCTCCTGTAACTGTAAGCGCGCATCAAAAACACTGCTATCAGCACCAGGACAGGTCCTATCACGCCGGGCGCAGTCCGTTGCCACTGCCTATGATTGCGCCAACTGAGCGCATTGGCCACTAGCGC
Organism: Herminiimonas contaminans; assembly: GCF_015645465.1. GTDB lineage: Bacteria > Pseudomonadota > Gammaproteobacteria > Burkholderiales > Burkholderiaceae_D > Oxalicibacterium > Oxalicibacterium contaminans. The sequence continues at coordinate 24,748 of NZ_JADOEL010000015.1, forward strand.
GAATCCGGCGAACGCCGGCAACAAAATGTGAATAAACAGCCCTTCATACTGAATCAGGAAACCCAGGCCAATGGCGGCGCCGAGGCTGCCGATGGCGGGGAAGCAGGCAGCGCAGCCCATGGCTGACACAATGCTGCCCAGGGTACCGGCCTTGTTGGTCACTCGTGTGATTAAAGACATCGTGGCGTCTCCTCGTGACTCAACGCTTAACCGAGGACGGATAGCCCGCATCCTCAGTCGCTTTGGTCAGTTTCTGCACGCTGGTCTTGGCATCGTCGAAGGTAACGACGGCTTCGCGTGCCTCGAAAGTCACGTCAATTTTATTGACGCCTTCGACCTTGGAGATCGCCTTCTTGACGGTGATCGGGCAGGTGGAGCAGGTCATGCCCGGTACGGACAGCGTGACGGTCTGGGTGGCGGCTAACACTGGAACACCAATGGCAGCGAGGGCGAGGGCGACAAACAGTTTTTTCACGGCGAACTCCTGTAATTAATAGAAAAACGGCATCACATAGGGGAAACCAAGCGCGACAAAGACCAACACGACAACGATCCAGAAGATGAGCTTGTAAGTAACTCGCACCTGGGGCATCGCGCAGACTTCACCCGGTTTGCAGGCTTGCGCCGGGCGGTAGATGCGCTTCCAGGCGAAGAACAGCGCCACCAAGGCCGCACCAATAAAGATCGGGCGAAATGGCTCCAATGCGGTCAGATTGCCGATCCACGCTCCGCTGAAACCCAAGGTGATCAGGACCAGCGGGCCTAGGCAGCAGGTTGAGGCGAGGATGGCGGCCAGTCCTCCGGCGAAGAGCGCTCCGCGCCCGTTTTGTGATTCAGACATACGCCAGTTCCTTTCGAATCTGAATTGGATAGGGTAAGCTTACTGCCGTAGTTATGTACGGAGTCAAGCGACATGGAAAATAATTTGGAAAATCTGACCATCGGCGTTTTCGCCAAGGCGGCCGGGGTCAACGTGGAGACCATCCGGTTCTATCAGCGCAAGGGCCTGCTGCCAGAACCAGACAAGCCTTATGGCAGCATTCGCCGTTATGGCCAGGCGGATGTAACGCGGGTGCGCTTTGTGAAATCAGCCCAACGACTGGGCTTCAGTTTGGATGAAATTTCTGAACTTCTGAGGCTGGACGATGGCACCCATTGCGAAGAGGCCAGTAGTCTGGCGGAATACAAACTCAAGGACGTGCGCGAGAAAATGGCTGACTTGGCGCGCATGGAGGCCGTGCTGTCTGATTTGGTGTGTGCCTGCCATGCCCGGAAGGGAAATGTTTCCTGCCCGCTGATTGCGTCGCTGCAGGGCGAGGTAGAGCCTAGAGCTTCGGCCGCGACGTAACCGAGAAGGGGGCATGGCTGCGGGAGCATGGCTTCGATAATGGGCACCGACCCATTCTTCACTTGATGCGACAAGGGCAAGTTTATAATTGTTTTTTGCAAAACGAACCGATTTGTAATCGTTTTTGAGTCCGAATAACTGTTTTGGTGTGGCCCCGCGCCACTTCTGATCTGTTCTCAAGGAGATTTCTGTGCCGCTTTTGCCCACCCCAGAAAACCGTGAATGGTACTTTCGTATTCCTGCGATCGTCATGGATACCTGTGGCGTGACCTGGTTCCTAAAGCGCGCTGACGGTATAGCGGAGCTCAACATGCTGTCCAAAAACTATTCCATAATCGTGCCGGCCCAGGTTCTTTATGAGATTGGTTTTGGTGATCCAAGTACGGTCAGCGAAAACGAGAAGAAATTTCAGGAAATCTTTTCCGCTCAGCGGAAAGTAAAGATGATGACCTTCGCCGCAGCACAGGAGGCTAACCTTGTGAACAGCCCGGGCATCGCTGTGGTGGAACCTGGTGACTTTGAATGGGACACGTCAAAGCGCCGAATCATTCGTCATACGGTTTCGACGCATGGCGCCGTCATGAGCAAACAAAAAAAGGAGCTGGCGTTCGATGGGCTGATGCACGCCTGCGCGAGAAATCTTGGGATGCCGATTTGCACGACAAACCTGGGCGACTTTCAGAAGTTGAACCGTGCCGCTGCCGCGCTTGCCCATGATTACCCCGTGCCGATTTTCACGCCGGAACAGCTATATCTCTCCCTGACATCGGATCAATATCCCATCCTGTAAAGCGGTGAAATCAGGTACAGCACATAAGCCTGAAAGCGGGGAAACTCGTCTGCCAAAAAAATTGAGATTCCTGAGTTGAATCAATAGCTTAACTTAACTTTGGCGTAAAAAACACGAATCCCGGCCGTCCCTCAATATGGGAAAACGGCGATCTTCACTGGTCCCAATCATATAATCAGCGTACGGCACGGCAACGCCGGAGCGCTAGGCAGCCTTCGGGAGCAGCTAGAGGCTTCGCCGTCGCTATTGGGAAAGGGTGTCGACTACGTGCTGCACGCGATCCTGCACCGTGTCGTCGACCAGTATTTGCCCATCTTTGAAATGATCGAGGATGACGTTCTGGCGATGGAGAAGCGCTCGTTGGACGACTTTCTCGGACGAGACGACGTCGCTCGAATCTTTCGCCTGAGATGCGAACTCACGCACTTCCAACGCACGCTCGGGGCTATGAGCGAATTGGTCAGAAAGCTCGTTCGTCGGCATTTTCCATCCATCAGCGCCGAGGTGAGACCGTACTTCAACGATGTCGCGGACCACGTCAATCGCGTGCAGAGCATGGTCAACGGCCTGCTTCAGGTCGTTTCTTCGGTGTTCGAGTTCAGCAGCCTGCTGGAAGCGCAAAGGACGGGCGTGATTACCCGCCAGCTCGCGGCCTGGGCGGCAATACTGGCAGTCCCGACCGCCATCGCAGGAATATACGGCATGAACTTTAAGAACATGCCGGAACTGGATACGGCCTATGGATACTTCGTCGTACTGGCGCTGATATTGATGTCCTGCCTGCTATTGTTCGTCCGCTTCAGAGAGGCGAAGTGGCTATGAACCACACGCCTCCCATTTTCATCCATTCGACTGGTCACATCGCACATCGCCCCCGCATTCTCATCGTTGACGACGTGCTTACTAACGTGCAGTACCTGCTTGACGCGCTCAAAGAAGACTATCAAGTCAACTTTGAACTGAGCGGAAAGGCAGGAATTGAATTCGCACATCAATACCGGCCAGATCTGATCCTTCTCGATGCAATGATGCCGGAAATGGACGGCTTCTCGGTATGTGCGCAACTTCGTGCCCATGCGGAGACGTCAGCAATTCCGATTATCATCGTCACGTCGCTAGATTCGCCCGAAGATGAAGCGCGCGCCCTAGAGATAGGCGCCTCTGACTTCATGCCTAAATCGGTCAACCTGGCCGTATTACGCGCTCGGGTGCGAACACAACTGACCATGAAGCGCCAAGGCGATATGCTGCGTTCGCTGACGCTCGCCGACCCTCTGACTGGGCTCAGCAACCGCCGCGCCCTCGATGCAACTATCGCTAAGGAATGGCGGCGCTGCGCCAGATCGCAGGTACCCCTGAGCATGATCTTGGCCGACCTGGACCATTTCAAATCCTTTAATGACGCTTATGGGCACCCGGCGGGTGACGACTGCTTGAAGGCTGTGGCCAAAGTCTTCATACAAGCAGCACAACGGCCACAGGATCTGGTCGCGCGGTATGGTGGAGAAGAATTTGTGATCCTGCTGCCGGAGGTGGACCTGCTTGGCGCAGAAATCGTCGCTGGTGGCGTGATGGTTGCCCTGAAAACGCTGAACATGGCTCATGCTGCTTCAGACACAGGTTCCCGTGTTACCACCAGTATGGGCGTCGCCAGCATTGTTCCCGGAATGCAAGCGCCGGAAATTCTTCTCTCCACCGCGGACACTTTCTTGTATCGAGCCAAGAACCTGGGACGCGACCAGTTCGTGTCTGGGATGGTGGGCGTTTGAAATCGTTGACTCAATACTTGCTGAGCCCACCCTTCGAAGTAGCGAGACCACGGCGATATTGGGCCGCGCGTGTCGGTCACGTAGCAATCGCGCCAATATCGGCCAAGTCCCGCCCGGATAGCGCCACCTCGTCCGCCAGCCATGCGCGCAAGTGCTGCAGCGGAGGCCAATCGCGCAACGCGGGCGGATAGACGAGGTAAAAATCTTGCGGCGGATGGTAGGGGAGCGCGATCTCGGACAGGCGTACCAGCCGCCCGGCGCGCAGCGCATCAACCGTGTAGATGCCGCGCGCCAGGGCCAGCCCGATATCTTGCTCGGCCGCCTGCAGCATGAGGCCGGTGTCAGCGAAGGTGGCCGCCGGCTTGACGCTGGTGACCACGCCGGCGGACTTGAACCAGCCGTCCCATAGCAGCGGATCGCCCAGCAAAGGCTCGCTTGCCAGCGCCTCGGGCGGGCGCCCGCTCAACCTCTTTGCCGCATCCGGGCAGCCGAGCACCGTCAGCGGCATGTCCAGATGAATCAAGGGTTCGGCCAGCAAGCCCGGAAATGTCCCGCTGCCGGCACGTATGCCCACATGCAGGCCTTCGCGCGCGAGATCGGTCAGGCGCTGGGTCGCATCGATCTGCAGGCGCACGCCCGGATGCTTGGCCCGCCAGCGCCCGATGCGCGGCAGCAGCCAACGCAGCGCCAGAGAGGGCACCACGCTGATCCGCACCACCAGTTCGGCCTGGTCGCTGGCCAGCGCTGCCGCGTCCTGCACGCCCTGATCCAGGCCTTGCAGCGCACCCTGCACACTTTGCAGCAGCAGTTTTCCGGCATCGTTCAGCACGACTTTCCGCCCCTGCCGCTCGAACAAGACAAAGCCCAGCCGCTCTTCCAGCTTCAGGATCTGCTGGCTGACGGCGCTAGGCGTCACGTGCAGCAGCGTGGCCGCGGCACGCAGGTTGCCCAGTTCCGCCGCGGCTTGGAATGCGGGCAAGTAGCCGAGGGGGAGTCGGGACACTGTGAAGTTCTCCTAATGAGCAGTGCAGAAAAAATCGCTTTTCCACCGTCATGTGTGAAGTTAATCTTACCAGACCGGTAAAAACATGCAACGAGGAGACAGCAATGAACAGACGTTCGCTATTTGGGCTGGCGCTGGCCACACTAGCGCCAAGTGCAGTCGCGCAAGCCTCCGGCGGCGGTCCGCGGCCGAAGCGCGCCATCACGGTCTCGCCATGGCACTCCCCCTTCAATGCGGCGTTCGCGGCCGACCTGCGGCGTCGGCTGGCCCAGGTTCGCTGGAGCGACAACGTCGTTGGCGACTGGAGCTACGGCACGGCGCAGCAAGCGCTGCGCCAGCTGGTCCACCACTGGCACGCCGGCTACGACTGGACAAAGGCGGCCAAGCGCATCAATGCCCTGCCCCATTTCCATGCCGACGTCGACGGCTTCGCGCTGCACTTCCTGCGCTTCAAAAGCCGATCCGCTTCGCCGCAGCCCCTGCTACTGCTGAACGGATGGCCATCGAGCTTCGTCGAGTACGGCAAGCTGGCCCCGATGCTGGCGGACATGGGCTTCGATGTGATCATTCCCGCGCTCCCCGGCTTTGGCTATTCCGCGCGGCCTGGCGCACCCAACCAGGTCCAGGCAGTCGAACTGTTCCACCGGCTGATGACCGAAGGACTGGCCTACCCTTCATACATGATTTCGGGCACCGATATCGGCGCCGGGGTCGCCAGCCGCATGGCGCTGGCGTATCCCGGCGCTGTGCACGGGCTGCATATTTCGTCGGTTATGGATCCGGCGCTGGACGAGGCCTCGCCTCCGCTGACCGCCGACGAACTCGCGTACCAGCGCACAGTAAAAAAATGGCATGCAGAGGAAGGCGCCTATATGCACCTGCAGGCGACCAGGCCACAAACCCTCGCCTACGCACTGAACGATTCCCCGGCGGGCCTCGCAAGCTGGATCCTGGAGAAATTTCGCTACTGGAGCGACGCCGGTGAGGATCTGTTCGAGGTCTTCCCCCTCGATATGCTGGTCGACAACCTGAATATCTACTGGTCGACGCAGACCATCGGCTCTTCGATGCGCGCGTACTACGAGGCCAAGCACTTTCGCGCGCCCCCGGCAATCGGGGAGCGGGTGCTCGTGCCGACCGCCATCTGCATGTGGCCGCGCGACCTGGTGCTCGCTCCCAAGTCCTGGGCCGAGCGCTTCTACAACGTGCGCCAGTACACGGTGCAGCAACGCGGCGGACATTTCCCCGCATGGGAACTGCCCGACCTGTATGCCGCGGATCTGCGCGAATTCCTGCTTGCCTTGCGTTGACATTTTCAGGGCCGGCGCCGACAAACGTAAGCGCCGGCCCATGGCCGTGTTGATGCCGGCGGCGAATTACCAGACGATGGCGTCACACCGGGGTCGCACGGCTAGATCTTACTGACAATCCTGTTGCAAACTTGTGAGTGCATGTCGCGCAGGTCGGCAGGCGCTTGAGAGAAGTTCATCTTTTGGTCCATTCTGACGCGTGCGTCTTGGAGCGATGCGGATGTGGGCTTTTCCCAGTTACTGCCGAGAATGCCCTTCATGATCACGGTCGCGTGCTTTGCCGTTTGTTCGTCGTCCAGGGATTTTCCCAGTAGGTTGGCTCCTCGCTTGAGTGTTTCGCCGTGAATTGTGACGAAGCATCCAAGCATGGCATCGCGCGCCTCGATCGGGGTGATAGGCTGGTCCGACTTAGCCTTTTCCAGCATTTTCTTGATGTGCATGACAATTCCCTTAAAGTAATTTTTACTTCATTGATGCGAGCCGGCGATCAGATGTGCGCGCGGGAGGAACGACGTCGTTGCCCTGGGTCGGACAACTAATGGAACACTTCAGCAATTCAGTCGTAGGCGGACCCAACACGATAAGCCCACGCGCAGGAATGTCGTGGGCCGTGTGGGGCGAAGTAGAAAATGCGCCGGGAACCTTATACGGTAACGACCGGGAAGTCTATCACGGTGCCGGCAACGTTGTTGACGTAGTTGGTCAAGACATTGAGCGCGACCAACGCGGTCACTTCGATGATCTTGGCATCGTCCAGGCCGGCTGCACGGGCCGCAGCCAGATCCGCGTCGCTGATTTGGCCGCGGCTCAGGGCGATCTGGCGCGCCAGCGCGGCAACCGCGCTGCCGCCGCCCTGGCGCGCAGTGGCGATGGCATCCGCCGACAGGCCGGCGCCCTTGCCCATCAGGGTGTGGGCCGACAGGCAGTAAGCGCACCGGTTGACTTGGCCGACGGCGAGGGCGATGCTTTCTCGCTCCGCTGGGCTCAGCGAACCGTTTTGCAATGCGCCGTTCAATTGCAGGTAGCCGGCCAAGGCGTCGGGGGCATGGGCAAGCGTGCTGAACAGATTGGGCACCATGCCCAGCTTTGCCTTGGTGTCTTGCAATATGGCCTGTGCGGCGGGGCTGGCTTGGTCGAGGGTGAGGGCGGCGATACGGGTCATGATGGCGTCTTTCGTAAATGCGTGCTCAATTGCACAAGACGAATCTTGCGCCTTAGGTTGAGTGTGTTGATCGCTTTTCGTCCACGATTTCAGTCCAATCGTCTCGTTCAAGCCGGCCCCGCCAACCGGGTTCCTGGCGAAGCGACAAGACCGTTCAGCCGCTGCGCGCCAACCAGGCGCCTGGCGAGCATCCTACCTTGCTGCTGAACACTTTGGTCAACGCGCTGGCACTGGCATAGCCGACGCGTGGCGCCACCATGTGCAGCGACATTCCTTTCTTGAGCAAAAGGCGCGCGACACACATGCGCCAGATTGTCAGATAGTCGTGCGGGGTGGTATTGACTGTCTCGCGAAAATGCACGGCAAACCGGGCGCGTGACATCGCGGCCAATCCGGCAAGTTCTTCAAGCGTCCACGGGTGTTCCGGCCTATCGTGGATCGCCATCAAGGCCACTCTCAATCGCGCATCGGCCAACCCTGCAAGCGCTCCCCGATCAACACGTAGGTGATCGATGGCGTGCCGCAACAACAGAATCACGCAGTATTCCGCCAACCGATCGATGACGGCTTGACGCCCTACCAGCGCACCGAATGCCTCATTGAACAGACAGGCGACGACGGCTTCGAGGCCGTCGACTTCAGACATTGGCGCCAAGAACAGGTCGGGCAAGCCGGCGAATAAAGGGTGTTCCGAAGTCCCTCCAAAATCAATCGTGGCACAGACCAGGTTGGCGCCGTCGTCGCCGACTTCGAAACGATGCTTCATTGGCCTGGACACGAGCATCAGCGATGGCTCGGTCACATCGATCATGCGCTGGTTCGCGCCGATGACGCGCACTTTTCCATTGCGCAGCACATGCAGACAGCCCAAGCCGTGCGCGTCGCTGAAATCCTCCGCGCCACAGAGCGTGCCCGCGTAGAACACGCGTGCGTCGAGCGAAAAGTGGGTAAAAAGGGCGTTTAGCGCATCCATCTAAGATTATTAGCTATTTTGGGGGACGGGGGAATGCTTCTCGTCAAGTCCGTTGTATTCGCGTACCCGTTTCGGGCTTTTGCATCGCGGCAGGCGCCGACAGCGGCAGCACCACGGTAAAGCATGCACCCTGCCCCGGTTCACTGCTGACTTCCACGCTGCCGTGCAACGTTGCCGTCACGAGTTTGTAGACAATGTGCAGTCCCAGCCCGCTGCCGCCGTGGCCCAGGCGCGTGGTAAAGAAGGGGTCGAACACCCGTCCCAGGTTGGCCTGCGGGATGCCCACACCGTCGTCGCTGACGGTGAGCGCCACCTGCCCCAGGCCGTCCGGTTGAGCAGAAATGCGCACGGTGCCCCCGGTGCCGGGCAGGAAGGCATGCCGCACGGCGTTCGAGACCAGGTGCGTCACCACCAGCGCCAATTGCTGCGGGTAGCTTTCCATCTCTATGCCAGGCTCGATTGCGCAGTGGACGCGGTGGCCGCTGTCCTGGATGGCGTGGCCGAGTTCCACCAGCACTTTGCGCACGGTGTCGCCGAGGTCGAAGCGGCGCCGGTCGGCCGCCGACTGGTCTTCCACCAATTGCTTGAAAGTGCCGAGCAGCTTCGCTGCATGCTCCAGGCTGCGCATCAAAATGGCCGCACCCTGTTCGACCGTACCGACGAATTCCTGCATACGGCTGCGCGTCAGGCCGCGTCCCATGTCGGCCGCGAAATCGGCGGCATGGCATTGCAGCGTGCTGGCGGCCAGCAGGCTGTTGCCGATCGGCGTGTTGAGTTCATGCGAAATGCCGGCCACCACGGCGCCGAGCGCGGCCAGCTTCTCGGAGCGCAGCAACTCGTCCTGCAGCGCCGTCAGCCGCTCCAGCGCCCCTCGCAGTTCGTTGTTGTTGGCTACCAGTTGCCGCTGCTGCTCGATGACGACGAAATCGCGCTCGATGCTCTTCTTGATCTCCCACAGCAGTTCGACGTATTTGTCCTGGTAATCGCGCTTTTTATTATCGAGGACACAGATGGCGCCAAACACCTCGTTGTCCGGCCACATGAGGGGCACGCCCAGGTATGACACCATATTCAGCGCCACGTCCGGATTGTGTGCCCAGTGCGGGTCCTCCAGCGCATGAGGCACGTGCAGCAGCGCGCGCGTGGCCATCACGGTTTCGCAGTACAAGCCTGTGTTCAGTTTGGCTTTCTCCTCGGCCTCGTAGGGATTGTCCTCGCCGCGGCTAGCCACCAGCACCTCGATCTCGTCAGGTAGCACCCGCATGATCAGTCCCGCCGGCACGTCGAAGATGCCGGCCATGACGTCGGCGGTTTTTTGCCATTTGGCGAGGAAGCTTTCGGGTATTTCGCTAGCATGGTGGATCACAGCCTGTACCTCCCGCTATGCGAGCCGCCAAGGAAGGTTGACGGTTGATATCGCCGAACAAATATACTATGGCGGCTGGCCGGGGGGCAAGCCGCCCGCGCCTTGTTCAATCGCGCGAACAATTTTTGTAATGGTGACTTGAAATCGTTCCACCGAATGCAGTGCGGTGTTTGCAACGGCGATATGCTGCTTCGCTACATCCAGCATTGCCGTTAGCCGTTCCCTCAGCAGCCGTTCTGGTAACTTCTCCTGTCCGTCTGGAGGAACCTGTATCCAAGGTTCAAGCGTTTCACAGAGCCGACGCTGAATCTTGCAGATCGAATCACCGGGCACCTGATTTATCCATTGGCGGCTCTGAGACACTTCATGCGTCTCGCCTATCAACTTGTGCATATTCAAGCTTGCCTGAGCCGCCTGTCTCGCCACGCCTCGGAGAAAGTCTAAGCCGCCTCCAATACTCTTGGATGACAGCGGCACCAAGGTCGCCGAATTTTTATCCAGATTTCCCAGCAGCGAGCGTATGGTCTCGGTGACGTTCGCACTTTCCGCCATAGCTATCGTTGCCAGCCGCAGTACACATTCCAAAATCTTGCCGCTACATTCGATGAGAATGAATGCTTGCATCGCTATGTGGCCCGTGTCAGGGAGACGGCCCGAGTGTAATGGAAGGTCCGGGTGTTGGTGCGAAGAATGCGAGGACACGATCGAGCCTCTCAATGTCTGCCGGGAACCAAGGCCCGGGTAGGACCGGTTTCGGTGGAAAGCAGCAAGAACGAATCGGGATTGCTTTCCACTCCGCGCCTTGCGAATGCTTGGTCGAGCTTGAATACGTGAACCACTTCCATCAGGGCCGCTGCTTGATCCTGCAGCGCTGCTGCCGCGCCCGCAGCTTGTTCAACCAGCGCGGCGTTCTGCTGCGTCACCGAATCCATCTCGTTGATGGCTTGATTGATCTGCTGGATCCCGGACTCTTGCTCCATACTCGCGGTAGTGATCTCGCTCATGATGTCGGTGACGCGTCGCACCGAGGCGACTATCTCTTCCATCGTCGCGCCTGCCTGGTCAACTAAGCGGCTCCCGGTTTCCACCTTTTCAACCGAATCGTCGATCAGCAGTTTGATTTCTTTAGCGGCGCTGGCGGAGCGCTGCGCTAAGTTCCTTACTTCGGAGGCAACGACGGCAAATCCGCGTCCTTGTTCTCCGGCACGAGCTGCTTCAACCGCAGCGTTAAGCGCCAGTATATTGGTCTGAAAAGCGATCCCGTCGATAACGTCGATGATATCGACGATCTTCTTCGCTGAATCGTTGATCGATCCCATCGTCTCCACGACTTGGGCGACGACCGCGCCGCCCCGAATCGCCACGTCCGAAGCAGAGATTGCAAGTGTGTTTGCCTGCTTTGCATGCGCGGCGTTTTGCTTCACGGTCGACGACAGCTGCTCCATCGACGACGCGGTTTCCTCCAGCGCGCTCGCTTGCTGTTCTGTGCGCGACGACAGGTCCAAGTTTCCAGCGGCAATTTGACTCGACGCGGTCGCAATCGTATCGGTCCCTCCTTGAACCCGCCCGATATTGCAAGAGAGCCTGTAGCACATTTCTTTCATAGAGAAGAGCAGGCTGCTTTTGTCGCTCTCCTTGGTTTGCACGTTCATCGTCAGGTCGCCGGATGCCACAGCCCTGGCAATGCAGGCGACATATTCCGGCTCGCCGCCCAGTTGCCGGGTGAGGCTACGGGAAATGGATAACGCGATCACCGCTGCGATACCAATGGCGATGCTGCTAATTACCGCGAGCATGAAGTAAGCCGCCTTGATGATATGCTTGACCTCCGCTCCCCGGGCAATTGTCGTCTGTGTCTGCTGCTCCGAAAGCGCGGTAATCGGCGCCTGAAGCGCCGCTAGAATCGGGATCGTCCGCAAAATCAGCTCCGAGCTTGCTCCAGCAGTATTGCCCTGCTCAACCATCTTTTCCACCAGAGTGAAAGATTCCACATAGCTGGCGCGCTCCTTCGCAATGGTAGTCAGCAGTGCTTTGCTAGCCACCGCCTGGTCTAGCTGTGATGTTTCAATAGGTTGTTGTGGTTCATTCGGATTGGATTTGAGACACTGGAAATCGCCAAACCCCCAGTTCTCAAGGAAACCAACCGAATGAACATCCATAAGAATGCCCGATTAACGCTGATTCGTCGAGTCGAGATGGTCGAAGACGTCCTGCATCACCGCCTGCCGCTCTGCCAGGCCGCTGTCCGCTATGCCGTGAGCGAGGCGACCGTGCGCAAATGGCTGGGGCGCTTCCTTGCCGAGGGCCGCGAAGGCTTGATGGATCGCTCGTCGCGTCCCGCACACAGCCCTTTGGCACTGGACGCGGGCAAGGCGCTGATCGTTGTCGAGCTACGCAAGAAGCGCATGACGCAGGCCAGGATTGCCCAGTACCTGCAGATATCGAAGGCGACGGTCAGCCGTGTGCTGACGCGTGCCGGCCTCTCCAAACTGAGCGATCTCGATCCCGTCGAGCCGGTGCAGCGCTATGAGCATGCGCAACCGGGCGACCTGATTCATATTGATACCAAGAAGCTCGGACGCATTGAAGCCACCGGTCATCGTGCGACAGGAAGCCGGCGCGACCGTACGCGCGGCGCCGGATGGGAAGTCTTGTTTATCGCCATTGACGACCATGCCCGCATCGCCTTCACGGAACTCTACCCTGACGAAACCCAAGAAAATGCCAACCGTTTCCTCGCCAATACCCACGCCTATTTCTGCGCGCTCGGGGTGCGCCCCAAAGCCTTGTTGACCGACAACGGTTCAGCCTTTCGCTCCAGGTCATTCAAGGCGACTTGCAGTCAGATCGAAGTCAAGCACCGCTTTACGCGGCCATATCGACCGCAGACCAATGGCAAGGCCGAACGCTTCATCCAGTCCGCCCTGCGTGAATGGGCTTACGGCTTCGTTTATAACAACTCACTGGAACGTGCCCACATGCTCAAGGAATGGAATCATCACTACAACTGGCACCGGCCGCATCAGGGTATTGCTGGCAAGGCACCGATGTCACGGCTCGGATCTAGTCCGAATAACCTCTTGCAACTTCACATCTAGCGCACCCAGCGTCGCCAGCGCTGACGTGATCTTTTCCTTGTTCAGCGCAACCTGGCTTCGAATCTGCCCGGCACGCGCGGCATCGTTGTTGATCACCAGTTCCAGCGTCGCTAATCCGTTCGAGCGCATCAGTATATCCACGTGGCTGATGGCGTCAGCGATCACCCGGTCTTTATCAATCAATGTCTCCGCTACTTCATCCACGGACTGGAGTCGCGTGATTCCGATCAGCACAACAAAGATCATCAGTAGTAAAAGCACGCCGAATCCAAACGCCAAGCGACCTGCTACTGTCAGTTTTTTACGAAACATTATCAGCCTCCATAAGCTATCTTTTGGATTTGAGCCTAGATGGCTCAAACGCCTGCCAACGTTCGCTTGGCGCCACTTGGCGTTTGGCCTGGATTAGACCGGCAAACTACATGACTCAATCATATAGTTTAGCCAACACCCACTTGGAATGTCAACCCATGACCCGTCGCGATTGCAGTTCTGTTTCTATTCTGACACGGAAGAAAAGTGCTATGCGGCAACGTTACCGCCCTCGCCAGCAACGAAGCAAGGGATACAAAATCTTGCACATGCATGACTGGGGCATATAATTATGCTATAGTGGTCGATGCGACGAAACAAGTTGCTTCATCAACCTCTGGATGATCGCTCGCACTTCAGTACCAATCTCTAAACTGGAAGGGATTTTCCTATGGCTTACGCTAAGACCGAAGAGGCCGTTCGACGGCTAACTCCGGAGCAGTATCGGGTCACGCAAAAAAGCGGGACCGAACGTGCAGGAACTGGAGAATACAATGATCACAAGGAGGTGGGCATTTACGTGGACATCGTTTCGGGAGAACCGCTTTTTGCGTCGTCCGACAAGTTCGATTCCGGATGCGGGTGGCCTAGCTTTACCAAGCCGATCGTCCCGGCAAACGTGAATGAAATACGCGACACGTCGCACGGCATGACCCGTGTGGAAGTGCGCTCGAACTTTGGTGACAGCCATCTGGGGCACGTGTTCAAGGACGGCCCGTCCAACCGAGGGGGGCTGCGCTACTGCATTAATTCGGCGTCTCTCCGATTCGTGGCACGTGAGAACATGCAGGCCGAAGGTTACGGAGACTACCTCGATCAGGTGGGGGATATATGAGCCGCAATCGTGCAATACTTGCCGGGGGCTGTTTCTGGGGCATGCAGGATCTGATCCGCAAGCGCCCTGGTGTCCTGGGAACGCGGGTTGGATATAGCGGCGGAGACACGCCGAACGCGACCTACCGCAACCACGGCACCCACGCCGAAGCGATCGAGATAGTGTACGACACCGACGTCACCGACTATCGGGCCATTCTGGAGTTCTTCTTCCAGATTCACGACCCGACAACGGTAGATAGGCAGGGGAACGACAGGGGAAGTTCGTACCGTTCGGCGATTTTCTACGTAGACGAGGATCAGCGTCGCGTTGCGGAAGCTACGATAGCCGACGTGGACGCATCCGGCATTTGGAACGGCAAGGTCGCCACGCAGGTCGAGCTGGCGGGTGCCTTCTGGGAGGCGGAACCCGAACATCAGGACTATCTGGAAAGACGTCCGAATGGTTATACCTGTCACTTCATTCGTCCGGATTGGGTTCTCCCAAAACGGGCGGCGGAGTGACTCACCGACAAGGCCCGCAGCAGTGGAGGCGGCTGGTGCGCCCCCCCTGCTGCACTGGTCAGGGATCGCCGACTCGGCACCAATGCCACCCTTGGCAGCGATGATTAGTCAGAAACCGATTTGAATCGGAAGAGTTCAATCAATGCGCGAAGCGGTGCCGACCTATGGCGACTTCCGGAATAATATAAATGAAAGCCAGCGCCGGGCGGGCACCAATCTTCAAGCACCCGCACAAGGCGGCCCTCCGTCAGGTGTTCAGCGACGACATCCTCAAGTATGTATGCGAATCCAAGCCCCTCCAGCGCAAACTTGGCGATCAGGTTCGTGTCATTGACCGTGATCGCGGGGTCAACCCGTATCTCCAATGTTTCGCCGCCGCGCGTAAACGTCCAACGATGGACCGCCCCATCATGGCCCCAGCGGTAGTTGATGCATCGGTGCTCGTGCAAGTCGTGCGGCGTCGCAGGTAAGCCTCGCGACGCCATGTACATTGGAGATGCCACCACGGCCGCGCGCAGGTAGGGTGTTAATCGTACAGCGATCATGTCGCCATGGACATGTGCCCCGGACCGGATACCGGCATCGAAGCCTCCGGCGACGATATCGGCCATGCTGTCGTCAATCACCAGGTCGAGGACACAACGGCGCTCGCAGGTGGTGGCCGGTGCTGGCTCGGATCGAAGGCATGGGCGGCGAAGCTGCGGCGATGACAGCGGGCCTCGCGAATGAAGCCGAGGTCGCGGCCCTGATCAAGGTGTTCGAGCGCATTGGCCCCTGGATGCCTCCTGCCGCATCGCGGCCACATGCGAAATGCTAGCTCGCGCCATCCTCACAAGTTCCACAGCTTCTTCCTGGGCGCGAAGTTGAAGGCCCGCAAGCACCCCAATCTCGATTTTTGTCGCGATTCTTGCGTTAATACTATATGATTCAGTCACACATATCGTGCCAGAAGTCATAAATCAGGAGAACTACAGTGCGTTTATTGTCTCGCATGGCGACCGTTTGCTTGGTAGCGGCCACTCTTTCTACCGGCGCTTTGGCTGCCGACCGTGCCACCCCTGGGGAAGCGATAGCAATGGCTACCAAGGCCGCTGCCTTGATCAAATCGGCAGGCAAGGAGAAGGCGTTTGCCGAGATATCTGATCAAAAGAACATCAACTTCCATGATCGCGATTTATACGTTTATGTCTACGACATGAACGGTGTGGCTCTGGCGCACGGTAACAATCCCAAGATGGTTGGCAAGAACCTGCTTGAGTTGAAAGATCAGGAAGGAAAAGCGATGATTAAAGAGATGATCGCCACCGCAAAGAGTGGCGATGGGAAGGGCTGGGTTGACTTCAAGTGGCCAAACCCAACTAGCAAGACTATCGAGCAGAAATCGGGATATGTCATCCGCGTGGACGACATGTTGGTTGGATCGGGTATCTATAAATAGCGCTTACGGTTACTTCCCCGCTTCTCCGAACTAAGCTGTCGTTCGGGTTGCATTTCATAGAGTTGGCGGTAGAACAAAACTCCAGATGGCAGAAACCGACGCGTTCTGACAACCGGCGTTACGAATTAGTATGGCTGACGAAATGACTATAAAGACACCACGAACACTTGCGCCGTCCCATCCCCCCCCGTTTCGAGCAGTCCCCTGGAGTGACTCAACCCAAGTATGCCCTTGTTGCGATGGCGAGGCTCACGTGATTTTGGGTGGAATCTTTGCACAAAACGGGATTCGCGCGGTTTATCTCGTGAGCTGGACACGAGATCGACCGCAGCATGTCCCACATATTGATCTCATACTTGGTCCTTGGGGACTTGACAGTCAAGCAAGTGCCAGAGTCCTTGTCACGCTAGCCTATCGCCGAAAACCGCAAGGCGGACGATTCGTTCAAATCGATAGTGAGAAACGCCTGGCGAACAGCCCGCTATATTGCGGCCGAGCACTCGCTGCCAGAGAGGCCATACCTTCACCTTTTTCGGAGGAACTACCCCTATTTATCGACGCGATATGGGAATCTGGGCCATTCATCAACGAAGCTCTCCCTTCACATACATACAACAGTGGCCGGAGCCAAGGATAGTAGTTGTCGAGCATGTTTGTTCAGGCGAGTACCCTTTGCTGCGGTCGACGACCTCGGCCACCGGTTCGCAGTTTTCAAGGGCGTTGATCTTGCCGGCGATCTGCCGCACGCTGTCGTGCATCACGGCGAGCACCGAAATACGCGGAATGCTGGCGAGACGCGCAAGCACGACGTCCACTCAGGCTGATCAGCCACCAAAAATGCATGACCAAGGCATGCAATTGGTATATAGTAATCGCCATCTATCGCGAGTCCGCGTTATCGAAATTGCTCGCAATTGGTGCATTGGCATGTCCTGGCTATTCGGGACGGCGGCAACTGCCAGCATTGCCTTTCGACGTCCAACTCCCTCGATTACGGGCAACGTGATGAGCCAAACAGAGTTTAAGTCTTCGTCCGAACAAGCGTCCGCCAATACTAGCTCCGTTCTCGAACCCGAAATAGTTGGCATGGCTGTGATCACCTTACATGAGCGCCCACGCAGTGCCCTGGCCGTGCTGAGATCGTTTTCGGGGGCCGACAAAATCCTGGTGGATTGGTCTCTAGAATTTGGCGGCACCTTAGATTGCGAATTCGAGATCACCTACAGCGACGGGCACAAAGTCAGCGGAATGTATCGCTTCGTGCGCAAAGGCTCGGCAAAACCCGCTTTGACCAGGTACCTGCGGGCAGTTGCATTGGCGGCGTGCAGGGGCGAACCCTGCTCGCTCGTAACAGGGCTGAAGGCAAGCAATTTCGTTTTCCTTGATCGTTATGAAACCAACGATTTGCCTATGCCGGAAAGTGTCCGCGCGGCGCTGTATCAGGCGATCTCTCACAGCGCTTCAGCCTGCGCAACGCTGGAGCCAATGCCTGATGTGGGGTGACGGCCGCCCTCCATTGCCGATGGAGGCTTATTCGTCTCATGTTGCCATCGACGCCGACTCGCATAAGAAGGAGCAAACTCTCCTGCTGCGGTCCGCGTGCGCAACGGCGGCGTTGTCGCTGCTGAGCATCCTGCTGGGACTGATATCCGGCGCGCAGTCGATCGTCTTCGATGGAATGTTCGACGCCATCGATGTGGCCATGACGCTGCTCGCGTGGCACGCCTCGCGCCTCATCGCCCGCGGCGCCGACTGCCGCTTCCAATTTGGTTATTGGCACCTGGAGCCCATCCTTTCGCTGGTCAGCGGCACGGTGCGCATTTTCGTCTGCGCTTACGGGCTGCTGGGTGGCGTCAGCAGCCTGATGAGTGGTGGCCGGGTAATTAGCTACGACATAGCGATCATGTATGCAGCGGTAAGCAGCTGCCTAAGTGTGGCGGCCTTTTTGTACATGCAGCGGTGCTGCCGCGGGCTTGAATCGAGACTGCTTGAATCGGACACCTGGGGATGGCTTTTTGGCGGGCTGATGAGCGGAGGCCTCTGCGTTTCCTTCTTGCTGGCGCGCGCTCTGGAGGGTAGCAATGCGGCTTGGCTGATGCCGTACATCGACCCTGTCGTGCTGATTTTACTGACGGGCGGGATGCTGCCCTTCCCGATCTCCTCGATCTATCGGTCAGGCCGCGAGATCCTGCAGGTGGCACCGGCCGACCTCAACCGGCAGGTGCGCGCAGTCGCCGGCAAACTGGTGACCAGACACGGCTTTATCGACCATCAGTCGTACGTCGCCCGGATTGGCCGGGCGCGGTTTATCGAAATCGGGTTCATCACGCCGATGGATTGCGACGTCTTCACCGTGGCGGAACTCGACGCAATCCGCAGCGAAGTTGCGGTAGAACTGGGTGGACTGCGCACTGCGGACTGGCTGACCGTCTACTTCACGGCCGTCCGCCGCAGGAGTCTGGCCGATCAGGGGTAGCAAGCAATCCAAAACAAGAAAACCTACATGACTGAAGCATATAATTAATGTATAGTAGTCTTAGTACAGGGACAAGTTGTCTCATCAACCTCTGGATGGAAATGGCCAAGAATTGGTAGATTGTTCACCAACAATTGATCCTTCACACTTCAGAACCACTCGCCTGATCGGAAGGAATTTGCTATGGCTTACGCTAAGACTGAAGAGGCCGTTCGGCGGCTAACTTCGGAGCAGTATCGGGTTACGCAGAAGCGCGGAACCGAACGTCCAGGAACCGGAGAATACAACGACCACGAGGAGACCGGCATTTACGTGGACATCGTGTCGGGAGAACCGCTATTCGCCTCGTCCGACAAATTCGATTCCGGCTGCGGCTGGCCCAGCTTCACCAGGCCGGTCGTTCCGGCATACGTGAATGAGCTGCGCGACACGGAGCACGGCATGATACGCACCGAAGTGCGGTCGACTTTTGGCGACAGCCATCTCGGTCATGTTTTCTCCGACGGGCCAAGCGACCGAGGGGGGCTGCGCTACTGCATCAATTCGGCTTCGCTCCGCTTCGTGAAGCGTGAGGACATGGAGGCCGAAGGTTATGGAGCCTACCTCGATCAGGTGGAGGAACAATGAACCGCCATCGCACGATACTGGCAGGAGGCTGTTTCTGGGGCATGCAGGATCTGATTCGCAAGCGCCCGGGCGTGCTGGAAACGCGGGTTGGCTATAGCGGCGGCGACACGGTGAACGCCACCTATCGCGTCCACGGCACCCATGCCGAAGCGATCGAAATCGTATACGATGCCGACGTCACCGATTTCAGGGCCATCCTGGAGTTCTTCTTCCAGATCCATGACCCGACTACGGTAAATCGGCAGGGAAACGACATGGGCAGTTCCTACCGCTCGGCGATTTTTTACGTCGACGAGGATCAGCACCGGGTAGCACAAGAGACGATCGCTGATGTGGAGGCCTCCGGCCTTTGGAAAGGCAAGGTCGCCACTCAGGTCAAGGCAGCGGGCGTCTTCTGGGAGGCGGAAGCCGACCATCAGGACTATTTGCTGAAACGACCGAACGGTTATACCTGTCACTTCGTTCGGCCCGATTGGGTGCTACCGAAACGGGCGACGGGTTGACGATCGCCAGTAAGCGCAAGCAGCAACGGGAGATCGGCTGATCGGCTGATCTCCCGTTCCCCCGGCACTGGCCAGGGATCGCCGCCCACTGATCCAGTGTCTCCCGATAGCGGCCGGTCGCAGCGATCCGGAAGGAAGAACTTCCGGGGCGAACGCTATAGTCCGTGGGACGAGTTATCTCATCAACCTCTGGATGGAAATTGCTCATGCTCGCCCGACAAAAACAAGAAATCACCGCCCTGTTCCAGGCCGCCCTGGCAGCTGTATTGGCCGGCACCGACGTCGTCGGCACCGTTGTGTTGGAGCGTCCGCGCGACCCATCGCACGGCGACGTGGCCTGCAACGTCGCCATGCAACTGGCCAGGCAGCTGAAAATGAATCCGCGCGAACTGGCCGCCAAAGTGGTCGAGGCGCTGCTGGCCAACCCGGCGGGCAAAGGCCTGGTGGAATCGGTCGACATCGCCGGACCGGGCTTTATCAACCTGCGCGTGACCGCCGCCGCCAGGCAAGCCGTGATCAAGGCCGTGCTGGCACAAGGCGCAGACTACGGCAGCAGCGACGTTGGCGCGGGCAAGAGCGTCATTATCGAATTCGTCTCTGCCAACCCGACCGGCCCGCTGCACGTCGGCCATGGCCGTCAGGCCGCGCTGGGCGACGCGCTGTCATCGCTGTTCAGCGCCCAGGGCTACGACGTGACCCGCGAATTTTATTACAACGACGCCGGCGTGCAAATTCAGACCCTGGCCAACTCGGTGCAGGCGCGCCTGCGCGGCCATAAGCCTGGCGATGCCGCCTGGCCCGAATCGGCGTACAACGGCGACTACATCGCCGACATCGCCGCCGACTTCAGCGCCAGGAAAACCGTGGCTGCCTCAGACGGCTCGCCGGCGGCGGCTTCGGGCGACGTCGACGACATCGACTCGATCCGCCGCTTCGCCGTGACCTATCTGCGCAACGAGCAGGATATCGACCTGCAGGCCTTCGGCGTCAAGTTCGACAACTACTACCTCGAATCGTCGCTGTATGCCGAAGGCAAGGTCGACGCGGCGGTCGATATGCTCAACAGATCCGGCAAGACCTACGAGGAGGCGGGCGCGGTGTGGCTGCGCACCGAGGACTACGGCGACGACAAGAACCGCGTCATGCGCAAGTCCGACGACAGCTACACCTATTTCGTGCCGGACGTGGCGTACCACATCGTCAAGTTCCAGCGCGGCTTCGGCCAGGCGATCAATGTCCAGGGCGCGGACCACCACGGCACCATCGCCCGCGTACGCGCCGGCCTACAGGCGGTCTACCTTGGCATCCCGCAGGGTTTCCCCGACTACGTGCTGCACAAGATGGTCACCGTGATGAAGGACGGCGCCGAGGTGAAGATATCCAAGCGCGCCGGGTCCTATGTGACGGTGCGCGATCTGATCGAATGGTCCGGCGGCGGCGACATCGAAAAAGGCCGCGACGCGGTGCGCTTTTTCCTTATCTCGCGCAAGGCCGACACCGAATTCGTGTTCGACGTCGATGTGGCGCTGAAGACCTCGGATGAGAATCCGGTGTATTACGTGCAGTACGCCCACGCCCGTATCTGCCGCATGCTGGAGCAGTGGACCGGCGCCGAAGCCGACTTGGCCGGCGTCGACCTGTCGCCGCTGACCGCGCCGACCGAGGCGGCGCTGCTGGCAACGTTGGCGGCCTATCCTGAAACGCTGGCGCGCGCCCAGGCCGAGTTGGCCCCCCACCAGATCGCCTTCTATTTGCGCGACCTGGCTGCCGACCTGCACAGTTTCTACTTCGCCGAACGCGTGCTGGTCGACGACGCGGCGCTGAAAGCGGCGCGCATCGCGCTAATGGTCGCCACCCGCCAGGTGCTGCGCAACGGCCTGGCACTCATCGGCGTCTCGGCTCCTCAAAAAATGGAACGCGAGAGGCCTGCCGCGCAATGAGACGGCAGGGCTTGTTACGACGGCGCGTTCGGCATGGTCATGACGTCGAGTGCGCGCAGTTCGGCGACGGCCGGCTCACTCATCCACAACGCCGCCAGCATCGCCTGGATGCGGCTGGCGTCCGGCGCCGCCGCCAACGTGGCGGGAGTAAGGGCATGCGCCCCCAGTGGCAGAGCCGCAGCCGGCCGGCCGGCACCATCGATCACGACCAGCTCGCCGCCGCCCGGCCGGGGCTGGTAGCGTAGCGCCACCAGCCGGCGCTCGCCGGCGCGGCCGTCTTTTCCCCATGGCCCGACGATCAGGTCCACGTGCGCCGGATGGTCCGGTGCCGCGCCTGCCCAATGCACAAAGTAGACAGCGCAGACCGCGTCGGTGCTGGACACGCCGCCCCAGGCCAAGCTGCTGCGCCTGCCGCAGCAAGGACATGCGCCCTCGCTTTCGCGCCAGCGGTTTGCGGTGAACTCTGTTACAAGCAGCGGTGCCGATTCTCGGCTTGGGCGGCGAGCGCGTCGTTCCGAGCATCGGCGCCCGTATGCGTCAGCTCTGCCGCTTCCGGCCCCACTCCTAGGCTTCTGCATAGACGAATTGAAGGTCGCGACCGCCGCTGGCAACGACTGAGGTACTGCAAAGAACTTTTTCTGGAGCCAATTCACTTCCTTTCATGGTACAGGGCAAGATTCTCCAAAGGTCGAATTGCCGTACTATACCGCAATTATATGCGTGAGTCTTATAAATTCCTGCCAGCCAGCCACCATCCGGTCCGCGCCCAAGGCTACGCCAACAGCCCATGGGGCCAACGGTGACAGGCTCGGAGTGGAAAGCAGGAAAGACGGTGTCACGGTCAATGCGTAGGCTGCAGCCAGACTGCGACTAGATGTAGCGGCTTGCAGTCGAAAACGCTCGGACCAGGTTGCGGGCCAGACCCTGCTCGACGATACACATTACGGCAAGGCGTACCCGGTAATTCGAACGCGCGACGTCGTCTCCGGGCCGCTGCAAGCAGGTTTATACCGGGATAGTGCGCCGGGCATTTGCCAGATTTGCCGCCAAATCAGCCATTGTCTGGTGCTCGTGCGCGACCCATGCCGGTTGACCAGGGCCGCTTCTCCACGATTCAATGAGAGGGCTGTTATCGACCGTGTCGAAGCCAAACTGGTCATACAGCCGTGTGACAAGCTCCACAGCATGCGGAAAATTGCTCGATACGGATAAAGCGTGCCGGCCCGGTGTACCTGGAGGCTTTGCTAGAAGAAACAGTCGAGGCGCTTGGATATGCGTGAACGCTTTCACCACCATTGAGGTCGGTAACTGTTCCTGGCGAAGTTCGTGAACCGTTTTCATACCGGAATCGACAATCGGAAAATTGCCGTCACGCCAAGCCATGTAGTTGTTCGTATCAATTACGACTTTCCCTGCCAGTTGTTTTACCGGCATGTCATTTGTCAGTTTCAGCGGCACGGCAATCACAACGAAATCGCCTGCATCTGCAGCCTCGGCGGCTGTCCCGGCATGTGCCAGTGGTCCAAGTTCAGCGATCAGGCTGGCCAACGTCTCCGGACCGCGGGAGTTGGCGATCACCACCGAATAGCCGCTGGCGATGGCCGCCCGCGCGATCTGGCTACCGACCTCGCCGGCACCGATAATGCCTATCGTCATCATGATAAATGCCTGTAGCGTGACGCTTTTGTCATCGATATTTTGCTTGCGAACATATCTTGTTCTCCTGTTTTCAGACTTTTGGCCGAAAGGCCGACACTCGGAGACGAGAGACGGCGACGATAATCAGGCGCCGAACGCGCCGTCTATTGTGTGCATTGCCCCGGTGACGAACCCAGCCTCCGGTCCGGCAAGCCAGGCCACCATGCCTGCTACCTCTTCCGGCCGCCCGAAACGCTTGATGGCCATGAAGCTATGCATGAGGTCTTTCATCGGCCCGTCTGCAGGGTTCGCATCGGTATCGATTGGGCCGGGCTGCACGACATTGATCGTGATGCCACGCGGACCGAAGTCGCGCGCAAGCCCTCGCGCCAACCCTTGCAAGGCGGACTTGCTGAGTGCATAGGAGGCCATGCCTGCGACAGGCATCCTGTCGCCATTGACCGACCCGATCACGATAATGCGTCCACCCTCAGGCATCTGTCGCGCCGCTTCCACCGCGGCGTGATATGGCGCATGCACGTTGATGCGGAAGAGCCTGTCGATTGCGTCCGGGTCCTGATCGAGCGCATCGCCGAAAATTCCGATGCCGGCGTTCACCACGAGAATGTTCAGCGGTCCACTCGCGCGCACTTGCGCGATTACGGCATCCCGGTCGGCACTATCCGTCATGACGGCCTTGCTACCCGTAGCCGCTGCCAGTTCATGCGCGGCTTGACCGGACTGGCCATACGTGAACGTAACAACCGCACCCTCTGCCGCAAAGCGGCGGACGATCGCAGCACCGATGCCACGGCTACCACCGAGAACTAATACAGACTTTCCTTGAAACGAAGACATGAGACATTCCTTGGCTATTAATGTAAGATGAACTACATAATATATGCAGCTGAAATTTTTCGTCAAGGATTATGTAATGTCGACTACAAATATTTCCAAGCCGCGGGGACGTCCGCGCACCTTCGATATCGACCAAGCGATTGCCATCACCCAGCATCTTTTTCACGCTCACGGCTACGACGCAGTCGGCATCACAGATATTACGCAGGTCCTTGGCATCAATCCGCCCAGTTTTTACGCCGCATTTGGCAGTAAAGCAGGCCTGTACGCGCTTATTCTCGCGCGTTACGGCCGCACCAACGCGATTCCGCTGGAGACCCTGCTTCTTCCGGATCGCCCTGTTGCGGCGTGTCTGAGCGCTGTGCTTGATGAGGCGGCGCGCCGGTACGGCGCCAATCCGGCGGCCGCTGGCTGTCTCGTGCTTGAAGGTATTCATACCAAGGACGCGGAGGCGCTTTGTGCGGCCCGTGGCGCGTACACTGCGGCCGAGGCAGCGATACGAAGCTATATCGCGGAGCGCTATCCCGACAAAGCCGAACAACTGACCGATTTTGTCAGCGTGACAATGACAGGTCTCTCCGCGCAGTCTCGCAACGGACACAACGTGGAGCGCCTGCTTGCAACGGCCCATCTTGCAGGCGTGGCGCTGGAACAAGCGCTGCCGAAATGACGCCAAACCACGGTAGCGTCGGCTGCCCATCCGCTCCCGAAGATTAGGGACCGCATCTCGAAGCAGGAATTGGCGCGACATGCCCAGCTCGTCCTCACTGACCTCGCCAAATCGATTTCTGTGGAAAAGCACAGCATCAAGCTGGCGACCTTGATCGCGGCACTCTACTACGACCTGTCGCAGGATAAGCAGGTGCAGATCCCGAAACAGGGAGAGCGCCGTGAGCGCGAGTTGCAGGAAATTGTAAAAAAGGGCAAGCGGCCGGTAGCACTGTTCATCGACGAAGCGCACGACTTGAACGGCCACACGCTTATCGGCCTCAAGCGCTTGATGGAGGTCGTGGAGGACGTCGGCGGCCGGCTTTCAGTGATCCTGGCCGGCCACCCGAAGCTGCGCAATGATTCCGCCGCCCGACGATGGAGGAAATCGGCTACCGTACCGATGTATTCAAGCTGGATGGCATTGCCGGTAGCCAGCGCGACTACATCCATTGGCTGCTTGCCGCCAGCACCGGCGGCAAGGTCGAACCAATAGATATTTTTACAGCTGAAGCGATCAACATGCTGGCCACCAAGCTACGCACGCCGCTGCAGGTTCAGTTCGACGCCAAAGCGGCCGAGATACGGGCTATGTTTAGCAACCAGCTCGAACCGAAGCGCACGGCCGAGATCCGTGAGCGCATGCTGGCTGCGGGCTTGCCCATTTAGCGCCCGCATCACGGACTATCTGCGTCGCCCGGTCACTCACAATTATTGTCGGTCCACGTCGATGGAATGCCGGTCCAGCCGGATGATTGCAGGTTCATTCGCAACTAACTCTGGTTTGCTGTACGCGCTGGAAGCAATTATCTCTGGTCGAAAAAGCCGCTGAATGCTGGTCGGAGCGTTTTGGATTGCAGGCCGCTACAACTAGACGATCGGGCTGAAGGAATGGGCTGCTATCATAGCGGCTGCAACGTTTGGTCCGGGTGCCGGCGGAACAGATGTCTTAAGAGTCATTGTTCCATCCATCCTCAAATAAGTGCATAATACACATACTTTGAGGAGCTTCGCCATGTCAAAGATTTTTTTTATGGATGCACGTTTGCGGACGGCAAACCTGCTGGGCGCGCTGAGCTTGGCCATCACCGATCGCCTGGTAGCCGAACTGAAGGAGCACTCACGCCAGAACGACACGTCGGCATCCGCACTGAATGTGATCGGCTATGCCGAAGGCTGCACCAATGGACAGTTGGGCGCCGCGCTGCAACTGTCGCACTCTGCAACCGTGCGCCTGCTGGACAAGCTCTCCGAGGCCGGTTTCGTCGAGGTCCGGCCGGGACTGGACAAACGCGCCGTTGCCATTTACTTAACCCAGGCCGGGCGCGAGCGAACGCGCAACGTCGTGCAGGCACGCAATCACGCATTGGCGGAGTTAATCGACATGCTCGGACCGCAACAGCGCGCACAGCTGGACGGGATTGCGGAAACGCTGCTTGGACATATGACGCAGGGCTCGCTGGATGCCATGCACACCTGCCGCCTGTGCGATGAACGAGTATGCCCCCAGGAGCGGTGTCCGGTGCACCAGAAATCTTGCTGCACGTAGTTGGTGCGGGGAGCGTATGATCGAAGTTTCGCCACCACGGCTATTGCTCTACTGCCAACCAGTTATTTTTAATTTATGAATCTTATGCAAGCAAGAAACGTGTTTGGAGCTGTCAGCTTGGCGCTGGCGGATGAGATACTCCATGACACGACCCTCCATGCCCCGGAAGCCGGCCCGGCCGGATCCGCGCTGGCCCTGATCGGGCACCGCCCGGGACTCTCGATCCGCACCTTGGCCGAATCGGTGGCGCTCACCCACGCCGGCGCTGTCCGGCTGGTCGACCGCCTTGAATCGGAAGGCCTGATCGAACGGCGAACGCATGCCACCGATGGCCGCACGCGTGCCTTGTACCTGACTGAAGCCGGCGAAAAAGCCAGCTCGTCTGTCCTTCAGGCACGCGACAGTGTGTTGGAGCGCGGATTCGCCGCTCTAACAAAAGATGAACAGCAAATGCTGGGACAACTGGCCGAGCGCATGCTGCGGGCGGCGGTGCGCGACGAGGACCATTCCGTTCGGGTCTGCCGCTTGTGCGACATCAGCAGCTGTCCGGATTGTCCAGTCGACGCCGAGCTTAAATCCAGGCAGTGCGCAAGCGCTGCATAGCGCTCGCCTTTGATTTACTTTCCAAAACCGGTTGCCCGCCGCTTGCGCCACTATGCCGGAGCGCGGCAACGGGGTTCGCAAGGAACGGCGTTCCCAGCAGCTTCGGCGTAATCTTACCCTCGCTGCCGGGCGTCGGCTTTCCGCCTCCAGACCGGCTTGCTACGGCCAGCTACGCGGTGGCAGCGCTCTGGTCCGGGCTCTGGTTCGGCGATACCGCCCTTGCGGCCGGTGATCCGTCCATTCCCGCGTAGGAACAGCAGTTCCCGGACCGCGTCGCGGCCGTCCGAAGCACCTTTCTGAGCCCATGGACTCGCCTGCGAGGCGAAGCAAGTTTCCGACGTTGCAGCCGCCTTCTGGCCGTCGACACGAGCGATTCTTTCGCCTGCCGCCCGCTTGAGGACGCGGCGCCGACTACAGATTCACAGGTCCGGTTATGCCTCTCTGGTCACGAGGATAAATTTCGATAGCAGTAGTGCCAGGCATGTTATATAATCGAGACATATAATTATGTAGTGCACAAGTTGCCGGCCAAGTGAAAAAACTACAAGTCAACTAACGACTTAACTCATCAGATGACGCGTATCGTGGGCGCAAACGGAATCAGTCAAAGTGAGCGTCAGTCACGTCGCCCACTGTTTTTCAACCACACCAAGGAGTTCAGAATGACCACCATCAACGTTCCCAGCCGCGAAGAAGTCAGTGCAAACAACCAAGCCATTTTCGACAACCTCAAAAAAGGCTTTGGTATGGTCCCCAACCTGCTAGCCACAATGGCCCACTCTGAGAACGCGCTTGCGACCTACGTGGCATTGCAAGGTGCCAAAAGCAGTCTCACAGGCAAAGCAAAAGAAGTTGTCAATCTCGTCGTCAGCCAAGTGAACGAGTGTGCGTACTGCCTTGCCGCGCACACAATGGTCGGCAAAATGAGTGGCTTCAGCGACGCGGACCTCATCGAAATCCGCCAAGGCTACGCCAATTTCGATAGCAAACTCGACGCGCTCGCGCGCCTGGCCAAGGGCATCACGCAAAGCCGCGGTCACGTGGATCAAGACTTGCTCGATGCATTCTTTGCCGCAGGCTGGACCAAGGAAAACCTAGTCGATACCATCATTGCGATCGGCGACAAGACGGTAACCAATTACCTGCATTCGTCCACCAAGATTCCCGTCGACTTTCCTGCCGCCCCGCCTCTCGCGTGAGTTGACAACGCCGTTTCCCCTTTTCCGTACATTCACGAAACACCCGCCATGGCATCCCCGTAGCTCCCAATCACAGCAGGTGATCTGCAGCTAACGGGCCCATCGAAAAACTGTCATTCCGCATCGGCGGACCGCCACGTAGGCGGGAATCCGTGACCCGCATCCTGGCGGGCGCAGCATAGGTTCCCGCTGTTACCCTCAAGTGTTGTTCTTCAAAGTAGAAGCCGCTAGTACCACTTTTCAATCGGAGCAGACTGCCATCCATGAAGACTATACGCACTGAAGTCGCCGTCATCGGCGCAGGCACCGCCGGAATGACCGGCTATCGCGCCGCCAAGGCGGACGGTAAGCAGACCCTGCTGATCGAAAGCAATGTCTATGGCACCACATGCGCCCGCGTCGGCTGCATGCCGAGCAAGCTGCTCATTTCCGCTGCGGACGCGGCGCACATGCTCCAGGCGGCGCCGACGTTTGGCGTGCACCCCGGCGCGGTTCGCATCGACGGCAAGGCGGTGATGGCGCGCGTGCGAAACGAACGGGACCGATTTGTCGGGTTCGTGGTCGAAGGCGTCGACGCGTTTCCCGCCGAGGACAAGCTGCACGGCCACGCGCGCTTCCTCAGCCCTACCCGGCTGCAAATCGGCGACCACACGCTGGTCGATGCGGAGCGCTTCGTAATCGCCACCGGTTCCACGCCGATCGTGCCGGATGATTGGGGGGCGGCCGGTCCGCGCGTGATCACCAGCGACGACGTGTTTTATTGGGACGATCTGCCGGAATCGGTGGCCGTCGCCGGCACCGGCGTAATCGGGTTGGAGCTGGGACAAGCGCTGCACCGACTCGGCGTGCGCGTGACCGTATTCGGGCGTGGCGCCAGCGTGGCGCAGTTGAGCGATCCAGAAGTGCTGGACTTGGCCCGCAGCGGCATGAGCGACGAGTTGGACATGCGCTTCAGAACCAAGCTGGTCAAGGTCGAGCCGAAGGGCGACGGACTCGCCATCACCAGCGAGGACGCCAACGGCAACCGCCAGACCGAGCATTTCAGCTATCTGCTGTCGGCCATCGGCCGTCGTCCGAACGTCGACAAACTGGGGCTGGAGCACACCGGCCTGGAGCGCGACCATCACGGCATCCCTCTGTACGACATGCTGACGATGCAATGTGGTACCTCCGCCATTTTCATCGCCGGCGACGCCAACGACGAGATTCCGTTGCTGTCGGAGGCTGCCGATCAAGGCCGCATCGCCGGCGACAACGCGGCGCGCTGGCCCTTGGTCCGTCCGGGCCTACGCCGCACGTCGCTGGCAATCGCCTTCACCGATCCGCAGATCGCGACCGCCGGCGCAAGTTTCGCCGAGTTGTGCGTCACACACGCCGGCCGTTTCGCCGTCGGCAAAGTGTCGTTCGAGAATCAGGGCCGCAGCCGCGTGATGCTGCAAAACAGCGGCATGCTGCGGGTCTACGCGGAATTTAACAGCGGCCGCTTCCTCGGCGCCGAGATGATTGGGCCACGTGCGGAACACATCGGCCATTTGCTGGCTTGGGCGGTACAGGCCCGTATGACGGTGGATGCCATGCTCGACATGCCCTTCTATCATCCGGTGGTTGAAGAAGGCGTGCGCACCGCATTGCGCGACTTGGCGCACCGCCTCGCCAACGAGTCGATACACGATGATCCTTGCGTAGATTGCACACCAGCGCCCTGATCTGCGTTGTGAAGTCAAAGATGGAAAAGTCGTCCCGTTATGACCGGAGGGCAGTTACTCGCCAGGGCAGCACCGTACAGCAAGTGGGTGCTGCATTTGCTTCCTGAGGCCCGCAAGTCTATCGGCATGCGGGACCCGTATCAGACAGGCGCCAGTGGTCCGGTGCCGCCTATGTCCGAGGGCATAACCATGGTAAACCGGGTACCTACCGCAGGAACACTGCTAACGCGGATCCTCCCTTGCAAGGCGACAGAAACGAGGTTGTACGCAGCATGCAAGCCGAGTCCGCTGCTGCCCTGGCCAAGCGTCGTGGTAAAGAAGGGGTCGAAGATTTGCTCCAGATGCTCGGGGCGAATCCCACAGCCATCGTCTTCGACGGTGAGTTCGATGACATGGGGCTTCGTTCTGGCGGCGATGATGATCGTGCCCTCTTGGCGATCTCGAAAACCATGGCGCA
Organism: Herminiimonas contaminans; assembly: GCF_015645465.1. GTDB lineage: Bacteria > Pseudomonadota > Gammaproteobacteria > Burkholderiales > Burkholderiaceae_D > Oxalicibacterium > Oxalicibacterium contaminans. Next base: position 54,919 of record NZ_JADOEL010000015.1, read on the forward strand.
GCGCGTTATCAATCAACTCGGATACCACGTCGTTTAAAGCGCCAGCATGTCCGTTGAGTGTCATTGACTGGGGCACCCGGTTCTGGAACCGGTAGTTGAATTTTCTTGTCCTCTTGGAGGATATGGCGGCTTCAATGACGTCGCGCAAATCGAACCTGCACGCGCGAAAGCTGGAACGATCAGCGCTGATTTGCTTGAAATCAGTTACCAACTTGGCCGCCGCACCTAGATTTCGCATCAAGATTTCCGCGCCGGTGCGTAGCGCTTCAATAAAGCTTGTCATCTCACTTCGGGAAATTCCCCGCAGCGACCTATCCCGCAGTTCATCGAGCTGATGCAGTACGGTACTGGCCGCCAGCAGGCAATTGCCGACCGGTGTGTTGAGCTCGTGCGATACACCCGCTACCAGGCAACCCAGCGCTATGTTTTTCTTCATGATCACTAGCTCGGATTGCATCTGCCGAAGAGCCGCCAGGGATTGATTCAGTTGAGCGTTACTGCGGCGAAGTTGCACCGCATCGGCGAGGTAGCGCTCGTTGTCCGTGCGAAGCCGCATGTAGCTTTGCTCAAGACGCGTGTTTTCTTCGACTAGCTCTGACCGGCTCAACTTATTTGTTTGCATGGCATACCTCGACTAGATGACGTTTTCCGCAAGTCCACGCCGTGGCGGCACAACGCCGCCATTGAGCGCACTGCGCTGCCGATGTCCATCGGCACAAGGCGGGGGGGCCCCGTTCGGCAAACACCCCCTGACCGAGCCGGACGGCAACAGCAGTCGCCCGGCAACGGCCCCGGGATCAGTGCCGTGCGGCTTTCCAGCTTGTCAGTGCGGTTCGCAACAGCACGCTGGAGGCGGCAAGCAACACGAGATCCTTCAGCAGGAATTGACCTATCGGCGCGGAAATCGCCGGGAATCCGCCCGCAGTCGGCTCCGCCACTCCGGGAGTGCTAATGAAGAACGTCAGCGTCAGAGCGTAGGTAGCACACGACATTGCAGCTCCCAGCACCAGGGCCACGCGGTTGAAGGCGCCGGTGGCCAACGCGGCAGCAGTGGCCAGTTCAATCGCGCCGATGACGCCGCTGGCCCCGCGCACACCAAACAGACTGTGCAGCCAAGCCATGATTGGACTATTGGCGATAAATGGCGCGATGCCTTCCGCTTCGTAGTTGGTGAACTTCATCGAACCGAACCATAAAAAGACAACAAACAGGGACCACTGCAGCAAGGCAGTGTTGCTAAGGGCAAACTCTTTGTGCGGCGTCATGGCAAGCGTATCGTTGGTTTTCATGGGTAGCTCCTGAGGTAAGAAGTGGTAGGCCCGCCTTCGGCGAAGGCGGCGATATCGAAAATCCAAAACGCTTCTGCCGTTTCGGGGCCGTTCTTGTCCAAATGCTCGGGTTTGATAAAATGTAACGCGTTTAACATAAAAATCCCAAATATATTTATGCGGCATGCATATAATAGAGCTTTTCCGATCTAGGAGCAAGAACAAATGAATGACAATCACACGCGCCTGGCCAACCTGCTGGGCGCCCTGGCTACCGGCATCTCGGACCGCATTCGGGTGGCCGCGGCTGAACAGACCAACTTGGGTGGTGAGGCGGCAGCCGCCTTGGTCGTCATCGGCCACAAGGCCGGCCTGTCGATCGATCAACTAGGGCGGGTACTGAAACTCAGCCACCCCGGCACGGTACGGGTTGTGGACCGGCTGGTCTCTGCGGGCCTCGCAGAACGCAAGTCTGCCTTGATCGATCGCCGGGCGTTGGCTCTGCACCTGACGCCGGCGGGCGAAACCGAGCGTGCAGCGGTGCTCGAGGGCCGCCGTGCCGCCATTTGCGCCGTGCTTGGCCACATAGCCCCTTCGGACTATCCGGTCCTGGAACAGCTCGTTGAGAAAATGCTCGCCAGCCTGCCCTGCGACGCCACGTCAGCATTGAGCGTCTGCCGCTTCTGCGATCAGCACGCGTGTTCCGCTTGTCCGATGGATCAATTTGACGCGAGTGGTCCGCAAGCCAAATCAGGTAGCCTGGCTCGACCCGCAAGCGCTATTTCTAAGGAGCAAAATCCGACCTGAATTCTGTTACATTATGAGCCAACGGTACGCTTTTGCACTTCCACGAGGTTCGGGCATCCCTGCCCCGGGCTTTCTTGATGAAAGTTACAGCCTTGTGTGCCATCATTGGCGACGCGTTTTTCCTGCGGGACGGCAATAGTCGCCCATAAAAAGTTAAGGAGCAGTGCTTTGTCCAGTGACACCCACGCAATTCGCGACTCAGCAGATCTGCGCAACGCCTCGTGTGAAAATATTAACGGAAATACAAATTTACATTCAACCGAATGCGACGATTTACTTGAGGGGCACAGCCGGGGAGAAATCCCGGAAGCTTGCACTTCCATTCCCCGACCCCACAACGAATCTGCTCGGTTAGCTGCTCTTCGCAGGTATTTAATACTGGATTCGCCGGAAGATGACGCTTTCAAATTTCTCGCAGAGGTGGCGGCAGACGTGTGCGATGCGCCGTTTGCATTGGTCACTTTGGTGGACGAGGACAGGGTATGGGTTAAATCCGCCGTAGGAATAATACCTTGCGAGAGCCCTCGCAACCAGAACTGCTGTTCATGGGTGATTCTCAAGGAGGGTCTGGTTGATATCCCAGATACAACGCAAGATGGGCGAACCGCCTCGCTGGAAATTGTGACCGGAGAGTTGGGCATTCAAATGTACGTGGGGGCAAACCTGGTAACCCATGACGGCTATTCAATCGGCACCCTTTGTGTTCTGGATCGGCGTCCCCGGCAGCTTACAGATCGTCAAAAATACCTGCTGCTTGGCTTGGCGAAGCAGGCAATGGCGTTGATCGAGCTTCGGTCCCACGAGCGATTGCTTACCGACTCGATGGAACGGCTCGAACATATCGCCTCGACGGACGTACTCACCGGACTGCTTAACCGGCGGGCGCTGTTTGAAAGACTTGATATCGAAATCGAGCGTTCCCGGCGGTACGCGAGTCCCTTGTCACTGGTGCTTATTGATCTCGACCACTTCAAAGCGGTTAACGACAATCACGGACACCAAGCTGGCGATGCTGTCTTGCGCGCAATCGGGAACCTTATCGGCACTACCAAGCGCGCGCTCGATATAGCCGCCCGCTATGGCGGCGAGGAGCTGTGCATTCTTTTGCCGCAGACTTCGATCGAGGGCGCGTTCTCGTTTGCTGAGACGCTGCGCCGAAACATACATGATCTTAGAATCGAGCACTCGGGACAAACGCTGGCCGTCACTGCTAGCCTGGGTGTTGCAAGTACTGGCATCGCGACTCCGGACGGCAAGCAATTGCTTGCATTGGCCGACAAGGCCATGTATGCGGCAAAACGGGATGGTCGCAACAAGGTCGTCGTTGCATGACTCCACGCAGGAGAGTTGGTTCTTGACGACAATCTGCGTTCTTTTCTCGTGGTTGTAAAGTTTGGTATAATCGGCAATCATATAGTTTCCATTTGGAAACTGCATTGAATGAATCTTGAACCCGTTTATAGATCAGCAAAGAATCCTCACCAGCCAAACACGTGGCGATCACCGCTTACGCGACCTAAAGGGCCACCGCATGGAAACCAGCAAAAACGACGTCAGCATCGCCATTCGTTTGACCATCTGCAGCGTGCGCAACCGCGCCTTGGTGACCCGCACGACCGATAAGTTGGGCGCCTTGGTGCGACGCAGCTCGACGGCGGCGAACCAAGCGGGCGATCGTGTGCTGTCGGCACGTGCGGAAGCCTGATCATGCCGGAAATTCTGCTGAATAATTCGGAGTCGGAACGCGTCGTGGCGGCCCAGCAACTCGGGGTCTTGAACGCCAACGCCAGCGAGTACTTCGATTCCATCGCGCGGCTGGCCGCCGACATGTTCGGCGTGGCCGCTTCTTATGTCTCGCTGATCGACAGCGACCGCCAGTGGTTCAAGGCGGCGGCGGGCTTCTGCCCGCCGGGCAGCATGCCGCGCGACGAGACCTTCTGCACCTACACCATCCAGCAGGCCAGCGTGATGATAATCGAGGACACGCTGCTGGATCCGCGCTTCGCCGACAATCCGATGGTCACCGGACCGGCCGCCATCCGCTTCTATGCCGGCGCGCCGCTGCTGACCCCCGAAGGCTACGCCATCGGCGCGCTGTGCTTGATCGACACCGCGCCAAGCACCTTGAACGCCGCCCAAGAGGCCAAGCTGGTCAAGCTGGCCTCGCTGGTGATGGCGCACATCATGCTGGGGCGCGCCGTCGGCCACGTCGACGCCGTGAGCGGCATGCCGAACCGGTACCAGCTGATCGGGGATCTCACCGAGCTGGCCAAAAACCACGCCGGCGAGGACCGCGTGCTGGCCGACATCGACATGCCGAATGCCACCAAGGCGTTCGAGATCATCCGCGTGCTCGGCACGACGGTCTATGACGGCATGGTGCGTGAAGCGGGCGAGCGGCTGACCCTGCTGTTCGCAGGCAGAGCGCAGGTGTATCACCTGACCGACGCGCGCTTCGCCATCCTCTCCAACGACAGCGACGGCAAGGCCTTCATCCAGTACCTGTACAGCGTAGAGCCGGAGCTGCAAGCGCCGCTGCACAACCTGAATGTGCCGCTGAACCTGTCGACCTTCTGCGGCATCGTCGAGTTCGACTTGTGCCCCGGCTCCGCCAAAGATGCGCCGCGCAAAGCCGCATCCGCCGTCAACCAGGCGCTGATCAGCCAACAGCGCTGGAACGTCTACAGCAATGCCGACGACGAACACCAGAAGCGCGCCTTCCGTTTGCTGAACGATGTGGCGGAGGGCATCGCTGGCGGCCACTTCCATTTGCTGTACCAGCCCAAGCACGATCTGGTCAACGGCGCCTGCCTGTCGGCCGAAGCGCTGCTGCGCTGGAACCACGCGGAGCTGGGCCCGATTTCGCCAGCGGAGTTCATCCCACTTGTCGAAAAGACCGCGCTGATCGGCCCCTTGAGCCATTGGGTGATGCGCACCGCGATCAAGCAGATCGCCGAGTGGCACTCGGCCGGCCACCAAGTGAAGGTCGCCATCAACCTGTCGGCCTTCAATTTCGAGGAGCCGGACATCGTCGAGCGCCTGGACGCCTTGTGCAAGGAGTTCGGCGTCGATCCGCGCTACGTGGAAATCGAATGCACCGAGGGGATCTGGATGGAAGGCCCTGGCATCCTTAAGGCGCTGCACGGCATCCGAGATCTCGGCATGAGCCTCGCGCTGGACGACTTCGGAACCGGTTACAGCAACTTCGCCTACTTACAGAAGGTACCGGCCGCCGTGGTCAAAGTCGACCAGTCGCTGATCCGCAATGTGCACAGCAACCCGCGCGACCAGCGCATCGTGCGCTCGCTGATCGCACTGGCCAAGGAGCTTGACTACCAAGTGGTGGCGGAAGGCGTGGAGACCGAGCATGCGCTGGCGTTGATCCGCGAGTGGGGATGTCACATCGCGCAGGGCTATCACTTCGCCAAACCTTTGGCGGCACCGGACTTCCTGCTCCACGCGCTGCGCTATCGGGACGCGCAGATGAACAACGCAGCGTAGAATAGTAATGGTTTTATTCCGTTCCGCCCGTGTGGAATTTGACTTCAGGCGGCATGCCGCAGAGTAACGCCGAAATCCAGTGGCACGGCGGCGCGCAGCGGATTTGGCCGGCAGTTCTTTTAGTTTGGCCATGCGCGGATAAACGATAGCGACGAAATTAGCGACGGTCCGGAAGCCACGCGCCGCACGCTTGGTCTGCTGGGGCAAGCCATTCATGGCCTCGACATCTGGCTGCCTGGGACCTGCCGTCGATGTAGCCGGCTGACGGCCGCTGCCGGCCCGCGTCCGGCTTGCGGCAACAGCAACGCCGACGCGGCAATCGGATTTCCGTCTACTATGTCGCCCATGTATGCATGCGACTGCAGGAGACGCGGACGCCATTGGGGGAACACCGCTCTGCGAGGTATGCGCTGCGCCATGTCGGCGCCATTAGCCTGTGACGTGAGCGCATAAATGCGACCAAGTCCGGCGCAAATTACCGATTCGTGGAACACGGCAGGTTCAGTTTGAACGTTGACTTAATGCGCGCTAAGTCAACGTCGCCGTTCTTGCAGGTCCAAATATCCCTGATACCGTACCTGCAGTGAATACCGTTTTCCGCTAGCGTTCCGCCATGAGCCGCCCCGCCTTTGCAATGCCCGATCCCGAAGCGCGCCAACTGGCGCAGCTGGCCGACGCGCTGCACGAACGCCACCCGCAGAACCCGCGCGACCACCGTCCCTACGTTCGGGAATTCATGCGCGCGGTGCACGCGGCCACGGGCCACGTCTACAGCCCGGCCATCTACCGCCGCCTGCTGGCGGTGCGTGCGCCGGGCCGATGCCCCTCCGCCGCCACTTGGCCCTGAAGAAGGCGCTGTTGACCGACGAACTGGCGCTGGCGGCACAAGCCATCCGGAAACGGGTGCAACGCCGATCCCCCGCGCGGCAAACGGTGCCGACACCGGATCCGAAACGGTATTCTGGCGCACCCGGTTTCTGGACCATGTGCGGCGCTGCAGGAAGCCCAGACCCTGGCCGCCGAACTGCAAGCGGTGCGGCATGATCGCAACCTGGCACTGCAAGCAGAGCGCGCCACGGTCGCCCCGTTGGCGGAACAAGTCGGCCAGCTGACGCGCGAAGTGGCGGCGCACTGTCCCTACGCCCTCAACGCGATCGACGAAGTCCGCGGCGAGACGCGCACCTGAAAGGAGCACTGCAGCGATCTGGAAGCGGCGCTCAAACAGGACCGGCTGCCGATGGAAACGTTGCGCCAGTTGGCATACCGGCGCGGCGCCGACATTCCCGGCGACCTCCAAGTTGGGCACACCCAATGATCCCTGCAACGCCGGCGCGCATCGCCACCGACGATTCGGCTATACCGTTGCAGCCGTCGCACGCCTTCGGCCATGACACCGTCGACTGGCATGCGGCGGAAATCTGGCTGCGAACCGTCTGAGACAGAACCGCCACGCAGCCGAGCCAGACGGTGAGCCCCTATCGTTTCCACCTGGCCAAGCTGCGCTGGTTTTGCGAACAGGGTGCGCAAGGTGCTATCATCGGCCTGGAGTGGGCAGGACACTCTTACATTTCCGATTTTCTCATGGATTTTCCGGTCGATTCGCTGTGCCGTGTCAAAGGGACGCGCAACGTCAGCCCCGACGAGGCGGGCTATACGCCCTTCCGCCGCCAGCCGTCGCTCGGCAGTCAACTCGAAATCCGGCGTGACGCGCACGCCGTGTTCAATGCCTGGCACAAGGCAGCTTATATCGTCCGAAATCCGAGGATGTTCGAGGGAGTGAATCCGCATCCTCCTCGCATTTTTAGGGGCATTTTTAGGGGCATAACCATTCGAAGTCTATGCTGTCGCCTTGTGGTTATTGGCCTCCTCGACGTTTTTCGATTCCGGCTCGGGTCATGTAGCGCCCGAATTCGCGTTCGAATGCACCATTGATCACCAGACGCCCTGCGGTCCCGCGCGCGAACCTGTCCGCTAGCATGCGACGCTCCAGCGGCACGCCTGCGTGGAACATATACACGGCCTTCAGCCGATTGACGCCCAGCGGAACGGCAAGCCGGCACATCCACGACTGGGCGACGCCCTTCCGTCCCGTCTCGCCGACCAGGTACTCCACACCGCTCAGGACGAACTGCCAGTCCTTGAACCAGACCAGCTTGGGCGCCGTCAGCTCGGCCGTGATCCTGCGTACGCCAACCGGGTAAAGCCTCGCGACCTTGCCTGGCTTGCGCAGCCCCTGATCGGTTACATCGAGCACCAGCAGCTCGCGCGGCTCGGGCGTCCCCCAAAGTGGCACTGCGTCCTCGATCAGCGCGCCCCCGTGCCGGCGCCTTGCGACCCAAACCTTCACTTCTACCTCGCAGATAGCTGTATAAACATACAGTATAACAGCTGCAGCAAAGGCGCTATCATCTGGACTTCGACTTCCTTGCCAAGCCCACCATGTGCGTCAACTTCCAGCCGCCCACTCCTGAACTGCTGAATGCCGTCATGGGGACGCTCATCGACTTGCATGACGTCGAACGATGGAAGCCTGAAACATGGAAGGACTATGCCGCCCCCATCGTTCGCCGCAGCGCAGGCGGCCAACGGGAGGGGCTACTGGCCACCTACGGCATGGTTCCAAGAAAACGCATACCGGTCGGCGTGCGCCCGTTCGACACCATGAACGCACGCTCCGAGACGGTGGGCCAGCTGCGCTCCTTCTCAGGTGCATGTGTGAACGCCGGTCAGAATCCGCTTAAATTTGGCGGCGTTTGATTGACGTAGCAATTTAGCCACGGTTTGGTCTCGGATCGTGCTCGTTGGAATTTGTAGAGGAAAGACGCGGTGCGGTGGGCTCCGGAAGGAGCCCGGAGGGCGAGTGCAGGAGCGCACCGCGCCGCAACGTCGTAGACAGCTGAGTGCTGATCGGCTAAAAAAGGATTCTTGCCGAAGAAACGGACGCGACACCGGTTTCCATTGACCTCGCGAGTCGACCAGTGCCGCGCCCCCAGCCTCGCCCCGGACAAGTGTCCGGCACAATGCATGAAAGCCTAGTATTTCACGGCTGACGCGCGCTGTCGAGAGTCTTCGGTGTCTCGCTGGGAGCGCCGATGGAATCGACGGGCCGATTGTTCCTGTGCGCCTGCTGCAGGAAGCAGGTACTCATTTGCCGCCGCTGTGATCGCGGCCAGTGCTACTGCCGCAATTGCGCCGCGCAGGTGCGCCGCGCCAAAGTGCGCGAGGCCGGACGGCGCTACCAGAGATCCCGCCAGGGACGCTTTGTCCATGCAGCGCGCTCACGCCGCCACCGCTCCCGCAACAAAAAAGTGACGCATCAGGGTTCACTCGACCTTGCCAACGATGTTGTACTGAGGCAGGACTCGACGGATGTCGCGGTCGCCATCGTAGCGGTCAGTGCAGCGGCCGGCACGGACATGGCGCTGTGCCATTGCTGCGCCCGACCGCTGCCGCCGTTCGTGCGCACCGGCCCGTTGCGCCGTCGCGGTCCGCGTCCTGTCTGTCGGTTTGACTGCGGAGGCCCTCTCTATGACGATCAAGAACGAGTTGGAAGCGCACATCGTGCGCCTGTACCACGTTGAAAAATGGCGCTGCGGGACCATCGCCCGGCAACTGCACGTCCATCGCGACACCGTGCGGCGCGTGTTGGCGCAGGCTGGGTTGCCGCGTCTCGGCCCTGCACGCCGATCCATGGTCGATCCCTACCTGCCGTTCATCTTGCAGACCTTGGAGAAGTTCCCCACGCTGACGGCCAGCCGGCTGCACGCGATGGTGCGCGAGCGCGGTTACGCGGGGGCGGCAAGCCAGTTCCGCCATCAGATCGCGCTGCACCGGCCACGCCCGGCCGCCGAGGCATTCCTGCGCTTGCGCACGCTGCCCGGCGAACAGGGCCAGGTGGACTGGGGCCACTTCGGCCATCTGGAGATCGGCCGAGCGCGCCGGCCACTGATGGCCTTCGTGATGGTGCTGTCCTACTCGCGCGCAATCTACCTGCGCTTCTTCCTCGACGCCCGCATGGAGAACTTCCTGCGCGGCCACGTAGGCGCGTTCGAAACTTGGGATGGGCTGCCACGCGTTCTGTTGTACGATAATCTCAAGAGCGCGGTGTTGGAGCGCCAGGGCGACGCCATCCGTTTCCATCCGACTTTGCTGGCCTGTGCGGCGCATTACCGTTTCGAGCCGCGGCCTGTGGCAGTAGCGCGCGGCAACGAGAAGGGCCGCGTGGAGCGGGCCATCCGCTATGTGCGCGATGCCTTCTTTGCCGCCCGCTCCTTCAGCGGCCTGGCCGAGCTCAATGCCCAGGCCGCGCACTGGTGCCGCGAACAGGCGGCGGACCGGCCCTGGCCCGAGGACGGCAGCCTGCGCGTGCGCGACGCCCAGGCAAGCGAGCAGCCGCGCCTGTTGCCTTTGCCGGCGAACCCGTATGTGACCGAGGAAGTGCTCGGGGTGAAGGCTGGCAAGACGCCGTATGTGCGCTTCGACCTGAACGATTACTCCATCCCGCACACCCATGTGCGACGCATGCTGACGGTACGCGCCGACCCTGAACGGGTACGTGTGTTCGATGGTGCCGCCTTGATCGCCAGCCATGCACGCAGCTATGACGGCAAGGTCCAGATCGAACAGCCCGAGCACATCGACGCGCTCGTTGCGCACAAGCGCCAGGCGCGCGCGCACCGCGGCGTCAACAGCCTGACGCGGGCCGTGCCGGCCTGCCAGGAACTGCTGGTGCAGGCGGCCGAGCGCGGCGACAACATCGGTTCGCTGTCGGCCGCCATGCTGCGCCTGCTTGATCGCTACGGCGCCGCCGATCTGGAACTGGCGGTGCGGGAAGCCCTGGGCGCCGGCGTGCCGCACCCGAACGCGGTGCGCCTTGCGCTGGAACGGCGGCGCACCGCGCGCGGCAATCCGCCGCCGGTGGCCCTGGTGCTGCCGGAGCATGTGCGACGCAAGGACACGCCGGTGCAGCCGCACCGGCTCGACAGCTACGACCAACTGGGCAAGGGAGCGGACGACGATGATCCAGAACAATCTTGAGCACATGCGCGCCCGAGCGCTGGCGCTGCGCCTGAACGGGCTGCTGGAGCACTGGGGCGAAGTGGGTGCGGCCGACTGGGTGGCGCCGCTGATTCAATGGGAGGAGGACGAGCGCGCCCGCCGCTCGCTGGCGCGCCGCCTGCGCGACGCCCATCTTGGCAAGTTCAGGGCGCTGGCGGACTTTGACTGGACCTGGCCCAGGCGCATCGAGCGCGCCGCCATCGAGGAACTGATGTCGCTGTCGTTCATGAAGGACGCCAGCAATGTCGTGTTCCTCGGTCCCAACGGCGTGGGCAAATCGACGCTGGCCATGAACGTGGCACATCAGGCCTTGGTGCAGGGGCATACGGTGCTGTTCGCGTCGGCCAGTCAGATGCTGGGCGAACTGGCCGCGCTCGACAGCGATTCAATGCTGCGCCGGCGCCTGCGGCGCTATACCCAGCCTGAGGTCCTGGTAATTGACGAGGTCGGCTATCTGTCCTACTCGAACCGCCACGCCGACCTGCTGTTCGAGTTGGTCAGTCGGCGCTACCAGAACCACAGCACGATTGTGACCACCAACCGCCCCTTTGCGGAATGGTCGGAAGTGTTTCCCAACGCCGCCTGCGTTGTCTCGCTGGTCGACCGGCTGATGCACAGGGCCGAAGTGATCGCCGTCGACGGTGAATCGTACAGGCTCAAGGAGGCGCGCGAACGCAACGAAGCGCGCGCACGGCAACGCGGCGCCAAGAAGGCCGGCCGCGAAGGAGTCGGCGCATGAGCCGCCATCATGGCCCGTCAGAGCGTGATCGCACTCTGCCGTTTGGCATCCCAGCCGACTGGACACCGGAGCAGGCGTTCGCCGTGGTGGAGTTGCTGGACCAATTGCGCGAACTGATCTACACGCATTACCTGCACCAGATCCAGGACCAGATGCGCGCCGACCGCCAGAGCGTCACCCACAGGCCGCGCAACGACGATCCACCATTCTGATCAACCGGCATCTCGTATCAAAACACAAGGGGCCTACCGGCCCCTTCGTCGTTCTACAGCAATACGCCGCCATCTGGAGGCGGATTTACACCGGCGCTAACACTGGGCGATTTCCAGGCAGCTTCGTTCGGTTTCCAGCATCGTAATGATGCCCTTGAGATGGCCTTCGGCCCGCTTGAGGCGCTTGATGATGTCCGGGTGAGAAGTGTGTGTGCTCATTTTCTATATCCTATGCTGGAGGTGAGGATAGCATATTTCGCAATATGCCCTTAAAATTTGATCGAACACCACGGTTCGGGCACAACTTCAGAGGAGCATTGAGGAAGCGAAGGATATGAGTAAATGACTATTAAAAGAAGTCAAACTGCTAGATTCATACTTTTATTAGAAACCAATCCCGCATGGCTACCGATACCCGCCGCCTAACGATACTTTCGTCCGAAGAGATTGCATCTCTTTACGATCTGCCGAAATTCAACGATGACGACCGTCGTCTTTACTTCGACTTCAGCAGCGCCGAACGCGATGTTATCGAGCGCATCCATACGACTTCGGCCGCTTTACACCTAGCGCTTCAGATGGGCTATTTCAAGGCCAAGCGACGTTTTTTCGTATATCACCCAGAAGTGGTCGCCGATGATGTCATTTATGTTAGCACGCGTTATTTTCCTGGAAAAAGCACCGGCCCTCTAAGGGAGCTGTCTAAGCCGACGCGACTGGAACAGCAAAAAATCATTCTGCGTCTTTTCGACTATCGACCAGCAGACCAGTCAGCGAAGGAGGAGCTGGAACAGAAAGCGCAACGCTTCGCGATGCTATCGACACAACCGATTTTCATTCTGCGCGAAGTGCTGCAGTACCTGGAAAGTCAACGCATCGTCGTCCCAGGTTATACGTTTTTGCAGGACATGGTTGGACGTGCAGTCACAACCGAACGCAATCGCATAACAGGCCTGTTGGACGCGGCATTGACATCTACGACTCGAGAACAACTTGACGCGTTACTCGATGCCGACGAGAACATGTACCGAATTAGCAGCTTGAAGCGCGAAGCCAAGGATTTTAGCTATAAAGAACTTCGTCTGGAAGTCGAACGGCGTCGCTTCTTTCAACCACTTTATGAAACGGCTCGTATCTTCCTAGCCACTGCGGGGCTGTCCGCTGAAAGCGGAAAATATTATGCTTCCTTGGTGAAATTCTATACCGTCTACAAGCTACAGCGCATGTCTGAAAAGACGACACGACTGTACTTGCTGTGCTTTGCTTATCATCGCTTCCGCCAGATCAATGACACCCTGATTGAAGCCTTCATTCATTTGGTCGATCAATACGAGAAGCTGGCTAGGCGAGCCGCCGATGAGGCAATGCACAAGGCAATGGAGGATGCTGCAGATAACTTGCAAGCGGCAGGCCAGGTGCTCAATCTGTTCACTGACACTACAATTCCCGAGAACGCTCCTTTTTCTACCGTGAAAGAACAGGCGTTCAGTCTGCTGGAGCCAGAACAGTTTCCGATCGTGGCAAATTATTTGCGCAATATTGCCTTCGACAAGATCGGATTCGAGTGGGCGTACTACACAACGCTGTCGCACCAATTCAAGCGCAACCTGCGCCACTTATTTTGTGAACTCGACTTTGCTGGCCGGCTAGAAGAGGCGCCGCTCCTGGATGCGGTTCTAGTCTTGCAGGACATATTGCGTAGTGGCAAATCGCCGCGTCACGTCAAACCATCGTTATTCCAGACGGAAGTCATTCCCAAGAGCCTGCTCCGCTACCTTTTAGTGGATGCCATTACCAGCGAAGTCCCCCAGGATTGGGACGGCGACAAAGTACTCGACGTCGACCGCTACGAATTCCTGCTGTATCGTCTGCTGCGCAATGCACTTGAGGCGGGCAATCTGTATGTGAAGGACAGCGTAGAATTCCGCCGTTTCGAAGATGACTTGATCAACGAAGAGCGCTGGCAAAAAAAGGAACATATCTTGCGGGATATCGGCGCTCAGATTCTGCTTGATCCGATCGAGGACACTTTGGCGAAAATGAAGGCTGAGTTGGAGACCAAATTTGAAGCCGTCAACCAGCGAATCACGGATGCTGTTAACCAGCACATCAAGGTAATCGGTCGCGGCGAAAAAAAACGATGGCAGTTACTGTATCCAAGTGAGGATGAGCCGGTCAATAGCCCGTTCTTCGGCAAGCTACCAGGAATTGGCATCGCCGACCTGTTATGGTTCGTTCATCAACAAACGGGGTTCCTGAAGAGTTTCAGCCATGTCTTAGACCGCTACGTCAAGCACGATCCGGATCCGCGTGAACTGTTGGCTTGCATCGTGGCCATGGGTACTAACATGGGGATCGGGAAAATGGCCGAGGTATCGGGGATGAATTATGCAGCGCTTCTCAATACTGCACGGAACTTCCTGCGTCAAGAAACACTGCATGCCGCCAACGATGCGATAAGCAATGCGAGTGCGTCGCTGCCGGCGTTCCATCTGTATGAAATCCGCGACGAAGTGCACTCCAGTAGCGATGGTCAGCGGATTGAAACCCAGATCGATACGGTCAATGCTCGCCATTCGCCGAAATATTTTGGACTTCAAAAAGGTGTCAGCGCCTACACATTAGTCGCCAACCACGTACCGATCAATGCCAAGATCATTGGCACGCATGAGCATGAAAGCCACTACGTCTTTGACCTGTTATATAACAACACGTCCGATATCAAGCCGGATCGGCATTCCACGGATACCCACGGCACCAATCAGGTCAATTTCTGGACCTTGCATGTATTCGGTTATCAGTTTGCACCACGGTACCGCGATCTACATAAGAAAATGGAAAAATTGGTTGGCTTCCAAAATCCGAGTGAGTATGGCGAACTGCTAATCAAGCCGTCCAGAAAGATTTTGGAGGACCTAATCATCGCTGAATGGCCTAATGTGCAGCGTATTATGGCATCGCTTGCACAGAAGGACGTTACGCAAGCTACCATCATCCGAAAGCTGAGCAGTTACACGCGCCAAAACCAGACCAAGAAAGCACTTTGGGAGCTAGACAATATCTGCAGAACGCTCTACATCCTGGATTTTATCGACGACGTAAGCCTTCGGCAAAGCGTTCAAAAGGCCCTAAACCGGGGAGAGGCCTATCACCGGTTCCGCAAATCGGTGGCATATATGAACAATGGGAAATTTCGCGTCAAGACGGAAGCCGAGCAAAATATTTGGAATGAATGCTCGCGACTAATCGCCAATGCAATCATTTATTACAACACCGCGTTGCTATCGAAGGTATATGAACAAAAGCGTGCGGCAGGAGATGAAGAGGCTGTGGCGACGCTAGCCGGTGTGTCGCCAGTCGCGTGGCGACATGTGAACTTGATCGGCAAGTTCGAATTTACAGCCGAGGCACCGCAGGTCGACATCGATGCGCTGGCGGCACGCTATGCCGAGCCGGGGTACTGGAACAAAGCATTTGAAGAAGGCGAAGACGGTTCGTTAGCGTGAAATTACAGGCCTTAAAGAACTTTTACCTTTTCGAGGGGATGGGTATAAATAGCCACCTACATGCCGTTTTTTCCGATGCTGATGGTCAGCCTTGGGGCCACGCAAGTTGAACTGCAACAGACGCTCAGCGCTTACCTGGCAGCCTTTGGGGTCATGATGCTACTGCATGGACCGCTGTCTGATGCGTTGGGCCGCCGTCCCGTCATCCTGGGTGGCTTAGTCGTTTATCTGGTGGCGTCCATTGGCGGCGCATTGGCCAACTCGCTAAGCCTGTTGCTGTTATGCCGCACGCTGCAGGGGCTGTCTGTCGGTGCCGGCAGCGTCGTAGGCCGGGTTGTCATCCGCGACCGGCTGGAAGGTCCTGCCGCGCAGAAATTGCTGGCGCAGGTGACCATGATTTTTGGCCTGGCGCCTGCCATTGCGCCGGTTTTCGGCGGATGGCTCCAGAACTGGTTTCCCTGGCAGTCCGTATTCATCTTCATGGCCCTCTTCAGTGGGCTGCAACTGGTGGCCAGTTATTTCTCCCTTCCAGAGACCTTGCTACGACAGCAGCGCACGTCGATGAAACCAGCGGCGCTCGCGCGCAGCTACAGCGCTGTCTTGAAAAGCAAACCGTTCTGGCTGCTGTCGCTGGCGTTAAGCTGCAACTTCATTGGTTTTTTTCTGTATGTCTCTTCGGCGCCCATTTTTGTTATTCAGTACCTTGGGCTGAACAAGGCGGAATTCGGCTGGCTGTTCATTCCGGCTACGGCCGGCATCATCTTTGGCGCATACCTGTCAGGAAAAGTGGCCAATCGATTTGCGCCGGCCACCACCATCGGCTACGGCTACCTGACGATGGGTGTGGCGACTGCATTAAACCTGGCTTACAACGCATTCTTGCCGCCGGTTGTGCCTTGGGTAATTCTACCCATCATGCTCTATACCATCGGAATGTCATTCGCGACGCCTAGCCTTACTCTGCTGACCCTCGACCTGTTCCCTTCAACGCGCGGGATGGCGGCTTCCATGCAGGGCTTTGTCCAAACCATGGTGATGACATTTGTCTCTGGAGTGGTTGCGCCACGGGTGGCAGACTCGGGCTTAAAAATGGGGCTGGCAGTGCTGTCTTTCCTGGCGCTTGGATATTTAGCCTGGGCTGCTTATACACAGCGCGAATGAAATGAGGCGCTGAAACACACCTGAAGGGTAAAAAAGAATCAAACGATGAATCGTTGTTTTCGGGGATCCGGCAATTAATGGACGGCTGCTTTCGAAAAACGTGATGACCGCTCTGGGTTGCCAAAAAATCGGTCGCTGTCTGTGTTACTCCAGCTCGTCCTTCGTTTCATCCTGAGCGGTTTAGCGGAATGTACTTGGCTTCCTTGACCATCTTTTCGCCATTCTTCAAATAAAACTCGACGAATTCTTTGACTTCTGGCTTGACCACCGCCTTAGCGCTCACATAAATGAACAGCGGCCGCGACAGCGGTTTGTAACTAGCATTCAGAACAGACTTGGATGACGGAGATACCGCGGGTGCACCGGCTCTTTCCGATATCGCTACAGCATTTAGCTTTTTGCTGTTCTCCACGTAGTACGCATAACCAAAGTAGCCGATTGCATCGTCATCGCCAGACTCGGTGGCCCCGATCCAGTTGTGCCCCAAACTTCCTCCTAGTCGAGCAGAGCACGTTACGGCCGTTGCAGCATGACCACGACAAGAAAAGCGCCTCACTTGCACACGAACTCAAGCCGATGCATGGCGGCGCAGTGACGGAAGTAAGCGACATCAACTACGAACTGGTGGCCACGCCAGACAGTATCGCGCTGTACATCCTGGATCTTGGCAAAGTGGTGGACATCAAAGGCGCTACCGCGACCGTCACGTAACCGAGCGACAACAAGATCACCATCAGCTTCATTGCCACCAGCGGCAAGTTAAAGGCAAGTCCCACTGCAGCGATGGCGGCAATCACCAACCCAATCTACCGGCGCCCCTTTAGGAGGGTTAACAAATCGGCAGCACTGCAATACACTAACGGCGGCAAGCGAATTGGTCTCGGCGTTTAATTCTCATGCCTCTATTGACCTTTTCGGAGCCACGCTATGGCAAGTGTTGAACGAACCGCATACCCTCGCTTTCCGAGAACGCTGACACTCAAGGATCTGCAAGTCCTGTTTTCGCCACGCCCGGAAGAAGCCGAGTGGGCGCAAAGCTTTTCGCGCAGCCCTGATCGGCGGCTGGCTCTGCTGGTACTGCTCAAATGCTTCCAGTTTCTGCGTCATTTTCCAGCTTTGGAATCCATCCCCTCCGAGGTAGTCGAGCACGTGGCAGCGACGCTGGCCATGCCGCCCAAACAAAAGATCACCTATCCCGCCAGCCATACCGCGCTGTATCGCCACCACAAGGCGATCCGCGCGCTCCTGGGTGTCAAGCCGTACACCGATGCCCAGACCCGCAAGCTGACCATCCGCCTTGCCCATGAAGCAGCCCGCATGGTCGACACACGCACAGATATCATCAACATCACGATCCAGGAATTGGTGCGGCTTGGTTACGAGCTGCCGGTATTTCGCACGCTGGACGAGATCGCGGAACACGCGCATTTTTTAGCTGAAACTGAACTGCACGAACGGATTTCGCACCGGCTTAGCGCCGATCAGCGCAACTGGCTGGACAAGCTTTTGGAGGCCGATCTTCCGGCGCGTAGGACGCTGTATAACCAGATCAAACGCTCGGCGAAAAAAGCGTCGCGCAAACACCTCGATCTCGTACTCGACCAGCTCAACTGGCTCGAATCATTGCCAGATAGCGACACCCTGCTGGCGGACGTGCCGACAACCAAATTGAAGCACATGGCTGACATGGCCAGCGTCTTGGACGCCGGCGAGATGAAAGATCTGACCTCAGCCAAACGCCATACCTTGATTCTGGCGCTGATACGGCAGATGCGGGTCAGCGCGCGCGACGACATCGCGGAAATGTTCATCCGCCGCATTGGAACGGCACACAAGAGTGCGCGCGAAGAACTCCTGGTGCTGCAGGCGCGCCAACGCAAGCTGAGCGAAGAATTGATTGCGACCCTCGAACACGTGCTTGAAATCCTTTCCGAAGGCCTGGATGATGCGGCCACTGGCCAGCGCGTGCGCGAGCTACTCGCGCCGCACGGCAGCCTTGAGAAGTTGAAGGCGGATTGCGAAGCCATTCGTGTATGGAGCACGGGTAACCATCTACCCTTGTTATGGAAGCCGTATAGCAGTTGGCGCGCCCCGATGTTCCGTATGGCAAAGGTGCTCCAGTTTCACGCAGCAACGGAAGATCGCCGTCTGTTACAGGCGCTCGACGTCGTCCTGCAGAATGAACACAAAAAGACGGAATGGGTCGTAGACGAAGTCGATCTTTCCTTTGCCTCCGAACGTTGGCGCAAGCTCGTGCGCCGCTCGCACGGCTTGGGACACCCTACGAACCGTCGCTACCTTGAAGTGTGCGTCTTCAGTCACTTAAGTAGTGATCTCCGTTCGGGAGACGTATGCATCGACGGTTCCGGCACCTTTGCTGACTACCGCAAGCTCTTGATGAGCTGGGAAGAGTGCCAGGCGCTCCTTCCAGATTATTGCGACCGCATTGGAATTGCCGACAATGCAGAGGATTTCGTTGATGCCCTTAGAAAGCAGTTGGACGACACTGCCGGCAAACTCGATGAAGAATTTCCGCAGCATGCGGGCGACGTCACAGTAGGCGCTAACGGGGAGCCTACCTTGCGTAAAACCACGGCACGGGAAGTGCCGGCATCTGCGATCACCTTACATGCCGCTATCGAGAACCGCAGTGTGCCCCGCAACTTGTTGGATATTTTGGCGAACATTGAACATTGGACCGGTTTCACACGCAATTTTGGTCCATTGTCCGGCGATGAACCCAAGCTGCGCAACGCGCGCGAGCGCTACTTACTGACAGTCTTTACCATGGGATGCAACTTGGGCCCGAACCAGGCCGCGCGCCATTTATCGAATGGCGTAACGTCGCATCAACTGTCGTACACCAACCAGCGCCATATGAGTCTTGAGCAGCTAGACAATGCCTGCCGCGATCTGACGGAGTTATACCTACGTCTAGAATTGCCTAAGCTCTGGGGCGATGGAAAGAAAGTTGCGGCCGATGGCACGCAATATGAATTTTATGAGCAAAATATGTTGGTTGGGATGCATTTCCGGTACCGAAAAATGGGGGCCGTGGCATATCGGCATGTCGCCGACAACTACATCGCCAACTTCCGCAACTTTGTGCCACCCGGCACGCACGAAGCCATCTATGTCATCGAAGGCTTGCTGAAAGCCGGGTTAAGCGTGCAAGCGGACACCGTCTATTCCGACACCCACGGTCAGTCGGAAACGGTATATGCGTTCACTTATTTGACCGGCA
This sequence comes from Herminiimonas contaminans, assembly GCF_015645465.1. Taxonomy (GTDB): domain Bacteria; phylum Pseudomonadota; class Gammaproteobacteria; order Burkholderiales; family Burkholderiaceae_D; genus Oxalicibacterium; species Oxalicibacterium contaminans. The sequence goes on from NZ_JADOEL010000015.1 coordinate 74,415, forward strand.
TCCAACTGATGCCGCGCATCCGCAATTGGAAAGACCTTAAATTTTATCGCTCGGAGAAGGGCACGCGCTACCGCCACATCGATCGTTTGTTTACCGATGTGATCAACTGGAAGATCGTCCGCGATCATTGGAAAGATTTGATGCAAGTAGCCATTTCGATCCAAATGGGGCGCATCGCATCACCGATGTTGCTGCGCAAATTGAGTCATGAAGGGCGGCACAACAAGCTTTTTGAGGCTTCCCGTGAACTCGGTCGGGTATTACGGACGATTTATTTGCTGCGCTGGATCTCTTCCAAGGAAATGCGGCAGGAAGTCACCGCCACCACCAACAAGATCGAGTCGTACCATGCGTTCACAAAATGGCTGGATTTCGGGGGCGATGTTATCGCGGAAAATGAGCCGAACGAGCAGCAAAAGCGACTCCGATATATCGATCTGGTAGCGTCGGCCGTCATCCTTCAGAACACGGTGGATATGATGCGCATTATGCAAGAAATGTATGCCGCTGGAGAGCAGGTAACCGCAACGGACGCAGAGTACATGAGCCCGTATGGCACTTATGGCGTCAACCGGTTTGGTAAATTCCACCTGGATCTGAAACGGCCGCCCGAGGCTTGGCTAAAAGAGTCGCTGTTTCGAGACGCGGCAAAACGCGCGAAGGCCGCCGCAGAGATCAAACGTAACGAAGTCTCTGGAGACTCGGTATGAACGAAAGCCGTAATACTGTGATGACCGCCTACGGTAGGCTCGATGAAACTGCGCTGTTGGAAGTGCAGAACAACTACGACACGAGTGTATTGCTACGGATAGTAGAGGACCTCGCAGAGTTACTTTCGACGGACGGAGATCGTGATGGTCTACGTCACATGCTGCTGCGATTGCATGGGATGGCACATTCCGTCATCAACGGTGCGGGACTTACCGTATCGACGGAAGCGGAAACCTTGCCCGAGTTGGCCGGTGAATTCATTGAAGAAGCAGAAGAAATGATTTCAAGATTGCAGGGCTGGATAAAGCAAATCGAGCCGTTGGAGCAACTGGCCGTTCGAAGCTGATCCAAGGTCAGGCTGAACGGCAGGAATCGAAATCGCAGCTTATGCGTTTAAGGCATATAAAACGTCATCTTTATGACTTTCACGCTTATGTGTCATTACTGGCTTTATCCCGGCATGCCCCCCATTACGATAATAATTTTTTTCACTCTGTCTCCCCTTATGTAATTAAGGCATACAAAGCATACAGCGTAACCATGGTATCGCTATCAATATTCCGATGCTGCAATTCAACATAAGCCTGTTAACCTAGTGCTTATGCCTGTGATTGATGTCAGGAAAATGCTCATGACTATGAGTTAACGTTTCGTGTTCATGCGGGTGAACATGGGGCTCTTTTCCGTCCCATGGGAAATCATGTTCATGTTGATGATGCGCATCGTGGCGATGTGCATGTGCGTGAGATAAAGGCAAATGGGTATGTTCATGGCCATGTGTTTCCGTAACGTGTAGCCAAATGCCCGCCCCCATCAATGCTGCGGCAATCCAAAATACGGTATTCGGTGTTTCACCTAAAATTAGTAGCGATACAACAGCCCCAACAAACGGCGCGGCAGAAAAATATGCCCCCGTTCGAGCTGTGCCAAGGTGTCGAAGCGCAAGCACAAACATCACAAGACTTAGACCGTAACCACAAAAACCTATAACGCTAGCACTGAAGATGGTGGGAGTATCAGGTATTGAATAGCCTAACGCCAGTGCAATCGATAAGTTGACCGAACCAGCCACCAAGCCTTTAATCCCAGCGATTTGAACCGCATCACTCGCCGAGACTTTTCTGGTTAAATTATTGTCGATAGCCCAGCACAAACATGCAGCAACAATAGCAAGCGCACCCCAAGGAACTTCCAGTTTTGAGTCGCCCCCCAAAGACAGCAATACGCCTGCCATTACGATCAAAATCATGCCTGCAAAAATACGACGGTCAAAGTTTTCTTTGAAGACAAACCATGCCAGCAAGGCTGTTAGCACACCCTCAATATTAAGCAATAACGATGCAGACGATGCAGGAGTGAGTGTTAGACCAATCATCAAAAGCACTGGACCAGCAATACCACCAGTCAAAATTGCTCCACCCAGCCAAGGTAAATCAGACTTAGTAAGACGATCCCCGGAAGTCTTTTTCCCTCCTGATATCAGGAAGCGCAAGGAGTACCAAGCGAGTAAACCAAGTCCGCTTCCGAGATAAAGCAATCCCGCAAGCATGACTGGCGCCATTTGTCCGACCAGTATTTTGGAAAAAGGAGTGCTAGCACCAAACAATGTGGCTGCCAACAGCGCGTAAACAACCCCTCTGTGCATTTTGTTCTCCACCTTATTACCTATTCCGCAACCTTATTTCATCACGGATGGTTACTGATAGCAATATCAGGCAATTACTTCAAAACTTGAGATAACTGGTGCTAGCGATCAGCTAGCACCAGTTTAATAAACAACACGATAGTGATTAGATTCGTGTTTCTAATTTCGCGCTATCATTGAAGTGACGCCGACGCAGTATCAGCCCTGTAATGGCGGGCAAAACGAACAATGTCAAAATAGTGGAGGTAATCAGACCGCCAATAACCACAGTCGCTAGCGGTTTTTGCACTTCAGCACCGGTGCCAGTGGCAATCGCCATTGGCACGAATCCCAACGAGGCCACCAACGCAGTCATCAGAACAGGACGTAGACGTTCCATTGCGCCGTCAATCACGGCAGTTGCCGCCTCGACGCCATCAGCTAAGCGCTTGTTGATGGCAGAGATTAGAACCAGACCATTCAACACAGCCACGCCCGAGACAGCAATGAAGCCTACTGCTGCAGAGATAGAAAATGGAATGCCGCGCAGCACTAGAGCGAACACACCGCCGGCAAGAGCTAATGGAATCGCTGTCAGCACAGTAGCAGTCAGCATCGCATTCCCGATCGCCATGTAAAGTGCTGCTGATATTAGCACCAGACATACTGGGACAATAATGACCAAGCGCTCGGTAGCTGCACGTAAGTTCTGGAACTGCCCTCCCCACTCCATCCATGAACCTGGTGTCAGTTTGATTTCCTTGTCTAAACTAGCTTGCGCGTCGTCAACGTAACTACCCATGTCGCGTCCGACCACGTTGGCTTCGACATAGATACGGCGTCTACCGTTATCCCGACTAACTTCGTTCAAGCCTTGCGTAGCGCGAAACTGCACCAATTGACGTAACGGTACCGAGGCACGCTGCTGTTCGTCCCTACCCACTGGCAACATCACAGGTAACGCACCAAGTTCGTCCAAGTTATCACGAAGGGTATTGGGAAGACGCACGACAATGTCGAAACGACGATCACCTTCGAAGATCTGCCCAACTGATCGCCCTGCCAGCGCCGTTGACACCGTGTCGGCCACTTCTTTGACCGTCAGTCCATAGCGAGCGATAGCAGCACGGTCAAACACTAAATCGAAGGTCGGGAAGCCCTCTGTTTGTGCTACGCGTACATCAGCAGCGCCTGGAATTTTACGCAAAACATTCGCGACCTGCTTGGCACTCTGGGTCAGTTGTTCCAAGTCTTCACCGTATATTTTGACCGCGACATCACTGCGTACCCCTCCAATCAATTCGTTGAAGCGCATTTCGATTGGCTGGGTAACGTCGTAATTGTTACCGACAATGGATGAGGTCTTTTCGCGGACTCGCTCAATTACCTGATCTTTGGTGGTAACACCTTCAGGCCATTCACTCTTCGGCTTAAGGATAATGTAGTTATCCGAGGCGTTGGGTGGCATCGGGTCTGCCGCCAAACTGGCAGTGCCGCCCTTGGAATAAACCGTTTTAATTTCCGGCAGCTCCAGCAAAGCAAGTTCGATCTGTATATCCAGAGCTAGTGATTGATCAATGCTGGTCGATGGGATACGTACCGAAGACAGATTCAGATTCTGTTCGTCGAGCGTCGGCATAAATTCGCGCCCCACGAAGGTAAACGCGATACCTGCGAGCACCAGCACGCCTAGCCCTGCACTGATAAACGGCAATGGACTAGCAACTGCTCGTCGCAACCAAGGCTCGTAGCGTGACTTGGTTGCGACGATGATTTTGACTTCCTTCTCTGAGACTGGTCCACTCATCAATACCGCGATCAAAGCTGGCACGAACGTAAGCGACAAAACGAAGGCAGAAGCTAAAGCTAACATCAACGTTATGACCATCGGCGAAAACATCTTACCTTCCACACCCTGGAACGTTAGGCATGGCAAGAACACGAGAAATATCACTAACTGACCGTATATGGTGGGACGCAGCATTTCACGCGACGACTCGACCACTTCTTCAAGACGTTCTTTCAGTACTAAGGTACGGCCTTCTCGGTGCTGCCGCTCCGCTAGCCGCCGTAGCGAATTTTCGACGATGATGACAGCACCGTCGATGATCAAACCAAAATCTAACGCTCCCAAACTCATCAGGTTGCCGGAAATATGCAACGAGTTCATACCGATAGCACTCATCAACAACGACAGTGGAATCACAAGCGCCGCAATCAACGCGGCACGCCAATTCCCTAGCAACACGAACAGAACGACGATTACCAATAGCGCACCTTCAGTCAGGTTTTTTGCCACGGTATTTATGGTAGCTCCCACCAGTTGCGAGCGATCCAATGTCGGCACCACGACAATTCCAACCGGAAGAGTTCTTCCCACGTCCTGGAGCTTGTCACCAACTGCAGCGGCCACAGTACGGCTGTTTGCGCCAACCAGCATCAGAGCGCTACCAACCACTGTTTCATAGCCATCACGGCTGGCCACGCCTGTACGCAATTCGCCACCAATGTTGACTTTAGCAATTTGCCCAACCGTGACAGGCACTCCATTGCGAGATGTCACCACCGTTCGAGTCAACTCGTCTTGAGTCCGCACACGCCCATCTGCACGCACCAAATATGATTCGCCGGACCTGCGAATATAATTGGCACCAACCGAAACGTTGGCATCTTCTAGTGCAGCACCTAGCTCGGTAAATGAAATACCATAAGCAGCCATCTTGGCAGGATCGACTTCAACGACGTATTGCTTGACATAGCCGCCCAGTGAGTCCACATCTGCGACTCCTGGCGTAGTGCGTAATTGCGGCCGCACGATCCAGTCCTGTACAGTGCGCAGATAGGCTTGTTTGGCTACGTTATCGCGCAGACGTTCTCCCTGTTCAGTAAGAAAGCTCCCGTCGGACTGCCAGCCAGGCTTACCATCTTTGATCGGTGCTCCTTTTCCTTCTGGATGGGTATACTCAACGCTGTAATGGAACACTTCGCCTAAGCCGGTGGAAACAGGTCCCATTTGTGGCGTGGCACCTTCAGGCAGATCCTGCCGTGCTCTTATCAATCGCTCTGTCACCTGCTGGCGCATAAAGTATAAGTCTGCGCTCCCCTTGAATATCGCGGTGACTTGGCTAAAGCCGTTGCGCGAGATGGAACGCACGTTTTCGACTCCGTCTAGTCCCGCCAGTGCCGTCTCAATAGGGAAAGTCACACGCTTTTCGATTTCGACCGGAGTCAGACTTGGGACTAGTGTGTTGATCTGTACCTGTTTATTCGTAATGTCCGGCGTAACGTCAATCGGCAATAAATTTAGTTGCCAAACGCCAGCCAATGCGACAACCAGAGTGATAAATAGAACCAGCCAACGAGACCGAACCGAACCGGTAATTAGAGATTCCATCATTATTCTTCCTTAGCACTCTTGATCATGTCGGCCTTCACTAGGAAAGCATTGCGAGTGGCGACCATTTCGCCGGCGCTAATGCCAGAAATAATCTGTGCCACACCGCCACTCCGTGTGCCAACAAGAACTCGCTGCACGCGGAAGCCGTCCTTCGTGCGCACGAACAGTACGTCATGTCCGTCAACGCTTTGCACAGCATCCTCCGCCACCACCAAGCCAGAAGCACCGTTCTTTACATGAAGACGCGCTTGCACACCTTCACCAACGATTAGTTCAGGTGTCAACGATGAAGGCGTTAGAACGACAATCGCGGTGCGCGTGCTACTACTGACTGTCGGAGTGACCGAGCGCACTGTAGCGTCAACAGAAGAACCGTTGGCGGCGAGAATTGTGGCCTTGTCACCAGGTGCGACACGAGTGACATCTGCAGCAGGTAGTGAAGCCTCTATCAGTACTTTTCCATTTCCAGAAACGCGGAATAATTCCATCTGGGGCTGGACGAAGCTGCCTAACGTCACTGTCTGCGTGGTGATTTTTCCATGAATGGGACTGACTACCGCCACCGACTTGCCGTCAGCGGCAACTTGAGCCGCTTTAGCCACAGAAGTCGCGCGAAGCGCCTCGCTCTCTGCAACAGTCAGAGCCGATTGTGCGGCCTCCATCTCTTGGCGCGGCGTCACACCTTGTTCGAACAAACTATATTCGCGTGCATAGCTCTTGCGAGCCAGATCGACCTTGGCAACCGCTACGTTACGATCAGCGTTCATGGCCGCCGCTTCGAGAGAGCTGACCTGAGCCAAAGTTTCGCCAGCACGCACGGTGTCGCCTAACTGGCGACTAACCCGCGTCACATTGCCAGAAGCGCGCGCCATGATCACGGCCTCACTATTTGGTGCTGCTACTACAGTGCCAGCAGTAAGAATTTCTGCTTCCAAGCCTCCACTTCCGATCACTTCAACGGCAATCTTGGAAACGGAGAGATATTCGGCAGGTATTTTGACCTCATCGCCACTATCACTGATAGCTGGTGGGGCAACAGGTGCAGACGCGGTCTGCACATTACTTTGCACCACAGTCGGCGCATCGTGCTTGGCCAGCCAATTGGCAGTGGCAAATCCCAGTGCCGCGGTAACGGCTGTCAGACCAACGACAACCGGCCAGCCCAACTGCAAGCGTTGTTGTTGCTTCATGGTGCTTCTCCAAATACGTTACGGCCTTCGGCCAATGAGAGGGTGGCGAGCGCGCGCACACGGGATAAATGAGCGTCGATAGTTGATGCCTGTGCTTCAGACAGGGCTCTACGTATTGCCAATAGTTCAAGCAGGGCTGTCTTGCCGGAGTCGTAGCCGATGCGGCCTAAGCGATAAGCTTCGCTGGCCGCTGCTTCGCCCTGTTCGGCTGCTTCCAAGCGCCGCTCGGATGCTTGGACCTGCACCATAGCCGAGCGACGCACTGCCATTGTTTCCAACCGAACGGCCTCGAGGCGCATTGCAGCGCTGATGGCGCGTTCTTTTGCCGCATCGATACCAGCCTTGTTACGGTCGAATAGCGGGATCGTCAAAGTCAATCCGACAGTTGCCGCTTTTTCGTTGGTCCAGCCAAACTCGCGCATACCAATGCTTACTCCAAGATCGGGGACCCAACGTTTCTCCTCTACCTTGATCTGTGCAGCAATGGCCTCCTGTTCGGCAACGGCGCTTTTCACCGCAGGTGCTTCTGTAAGAGACCTGCCTTCTTGAAAACGTGGTACAGCAATTAAGTTCATAAAAGGATGGCTTATGCGGCCGTAAGGCTCGACCGAGCCGACCAAGGCTGACAATCTCTCCAGGGCCTCTGTAGCATCAGCGGTCACGGACTGCACCGCAGCTTGCGCAGCAGCCATGCTAGCGCGCGCTTGCGCAAGGCGTAGCTCGGCTTCACGTCCAACCTTCACTAATGCTTGAGCTGCCCGCAAATCGGCAGTAGCACGCGTTAGTTCGGCCTCGCTCACCTCTTTGCGCTGTTGCATCGCCTCAGCAGTAGCGTAAACCACCGCTAACTCGCTTGCGAATGCAAGACGGGTCTGACGTTCACGTGCACCACTGGCGACAGATTTAAGCTGCGCCGCCTCAATGCGGGCCGAACGTTTGCCACCGATTTCAAAAACCTGTGTAACGGTGTACGTATCTTGCCGCTGGCTAACGCCACCAGACTGGGGCGCACCGAGATTTTCAGCGGTAGCGTTCAGAGTCGGATTAATCCAGGCAGAGGCCTGACGGACATCGGCATTTGCGGCGCGCACGTTGGCAGCTTGCTCCAGCAACTGTGGCGCTCTCTCCTGAGATTGCTGGAGAAGCGCCGCAAAAGATGGCGTCTCGGCCGCCTGACTAATTGCGGTAACCGAAACGAAAATGAAAGACAAAATAGCTCGACGGACGGTAAAGTCCGATGGACGTCCGAGCGACAACGCGCACGGACGAATAGGTATTATTTGCATGAAAAGCCCCTGCAGGATTGAACTGGATGCAGAACGACGGGCAAAGTTTTATCTACGATTTAAGATCGCATAGGTAAAACAGAGCTCGTTTTTAGAAGATCAATCGAGGGGGGCGGAGAAGTGGAGAAGTTGTTCGGTCGGAAAAAACTTCGGGCCAAAAAGAAGGCGCAATACGTTCAATAGCAGGCAAGCCTAGTTGGTTAAAAGCAGGCAGCAGAGTGTTCATGTTGTAGCCATGCTCATAGTCAGCGAGGTGTTGTACCGATTTTTTGGAATTATCACCGTGTGGAGCACTGTCGTCGACAATCAAACCATCGCTATCGTGATGGTGCATGACGAGGTCGACATGTTTAGTTATATGTTTAAGGATAAATTCCAGTCCAGGTCCACCTCCGCCTAACATGTGCGCAAGATCACGCTCCATTGCAGCAAAAGCTTGCAACGGAAGCACCAAGATCAGCAATATTAGGACGACCTTTTTCATATTTAAATGATTATATCAGGATGTAATTGACAGACATCTTTGGGATTTTCTTCTTCTTTCGAGGGGGACGGCGGCTGATAGTCCTCTAACAAGTACAGTGGGCGTCGCTTACTTTCAATGAAGAGTCTTCCGAGGTATTCGCCGATAATTCCAATCGCCATCAATTGCAGGCCACCAAGAATCATGACGGTGACAATCAGCGTCGGGAACCCTTTAACCGACTCGCCAACAAGTAAAGTTTTTAGCAGGAAATACATGGCATAAAAAAAGGCCATGCCGGCACAAGCCGAACCCAGATAGGTTGCGATTTTCAATGGGGCCACAGAGAAGCCAGTGATTCCCTCAAGGGCGAAGTTCCATAACCTCCAGTAGCGCCATTTAGTCTTTCCCGCCGCTCGAGCGTCGCGGTTATAGTCCAGCGTCACATGCTTGTAGCCTATCCAGGCAAACAGTCCTTTCATAAAGCGGTTTCGTTCTTCTAAAAGATTGAGCGCATTTATGGCCCGTCTGCTCAACAAACGAAAATCGCCAACGTCTGCCGGAACAGGCACATCACTTAAACGGTTAATGACGCGATAGAAAGCATGTGCAGTTACTTTCTTTAACCAAGATTCACCGCTGCGATGACGCCTACGCATATTGACGATATCGGCACCACCCAGCCATGCTTCAATCATCTCGGGGATTAACTCCGGAGGATCTTGAAGATCCGAGTCGATAATGACTGCCGCATCTCCCGTTGCCAAACGTAAGCCTGCGCTCATTGCTTCCTCTTTGCCGAAATTTCTGGAAAAGCGGGCTACGCCGACCTTGAGGCTTTCTGCCCGCAACTGCTGCAAAATAAGATGAGATCTATCGGTGCTGCCATCGTCGACATAAATAACTTCCCATTCGCTCTGAAGGCCTGACAACGCTATTTTTAAACGGTCATGAAATATCGGTAGAACGCTTTCTTCATTGAACAAAGGGACAATTACAGACAATTTGTATGAAGCAGCCTTCACCTCATCAATATCGAAAATTTGAAATAAGTTTTCCATCGCACTTTTTCTATTTCTTATAAAAAATTACAAACGCGCACGGGCAATGAATAATTAATTATTCATTCATATGGAAATACAGCCATCAACGCGTAGACAAGAATGATCAAGATCGGCGATTCGAGCCACGACAAAACGTCAAAGCAAGATGTGCTTCTTGATATTTTTTTAAAAGCTAGCAGTTCGGTATGTTCAAAAACGCGGACGAATTACTAGATTGGGGGGAGAGAGAAATATGGGAGGGCGAAATGGCGCAACAAATGTTGCGAGAGGAATGGTCCAAAAATTGGAATACACCCCTATAAACGTAGCAATAGGGAGAAAAGAAATTTTGAGATTAATACCAAGAAAAAACTGCAGATGATTCGCCGCATGCAGTAATTCATGTTCTACTGTCAGCGAACTAGTAGCGCTTATGTCGTCGGCAACATCGGCATCATGCAGTGAAACATAATTCGTCGCAGGATCGTTGGAAACCACATTTGCATCGTGTTCAAGGTCGTGAGCAAGCCAGTGCGAATAATTGCTCCAGACGCCAACGTTGGTCATAAATACAAATATGACCAACGTTACCAACGCGAAGCACTTCGAAAGCACCATGCCCATGCTCAGAGTTAGAGAGGATTAAGCATGCCCAAGCATGCTATCAACGCCAAGATCAGCAAAGCGCAGCCAGACTCCAAAACCAAACTACTTTTTAAAGCAGCAATAGCTGGGCCGTGATTATCGCTTGCAATCGAAGCTTCGAGCATAGGCGTCAATCGATAACGATTGGCGGCCGCCAACGCGAGCATAGCGAGGAAAAAAACCAACTTTATCGCTAACAGAATGCCGTACGTCGTAGTAAATACACGGCCGAAATTCAATCCTGCAATCATCAAGTAATTTATCGTGCCCGTTACTAGCAGAGTTGCAACCACGACGCTGCCCATTATTGCGAATCCGTTCAACATTCGACCTAGTTGCTGGACTTCGGCACGCCCTCCCTTTGGTGCCCAACGCAGAAGTAACATAAAGGATGCTAATGCTCCGATCCAGGCTCCTGCAGCAATCAGATGGACAATGTCAGCGCCCAAATGCACGAAACCTTTAACGTCCTCGTTCATGACACCATGTCCGCCCCAGGCCAATGTTGCCAGTGCTATCGCCCCGAGAGCGGACATTAAAACGAGCTGAGAAGATGGTCGTTTGGTTAGGATGCTAGTGGCGATAGTTACAAATAAAGCCAATGCAGCCAGGCGGATGAGTAATGCCGTACCGAAACTCATCTCAAACAAGACCATGAAAAATGCATTCGGCGCTATATCAAAATAACTTTCCGCCCCGCTCATCATTCTGGTTGAATTAATGAGTCCAACAATTGATAAAAGAATTGCAATTACTGCCAGCACCTTGCTTTTTGCCACAAATTGTTTAGCTGTAGCAGACCCTCGTTCCAAGGAGTTTAGCGAGTAAAGGGCAAATAGTGGCACTCCGAAAATCAACATCAAATCCAAATACAACGCAAAACGAACGATCACATTTGCCCAATCCATTAGTCCCTCACTTTACGGTGAACGTAATCTTGCCCGTGATCGGATGGGTGTCTGTGGACACAGCGCGCCATTCAACGTTGTATTTTCCCGGTGTTAAAGGTTGATTGGGCGTCAACACCATGACTTTTGGGTCATCCGTGCCGGCGATCTTAGCTGCGATTTTCATCGCCCCCATGCCAGGCATTTCCGCCATGATCAAGTTAGCGCCAGAAAACTGTTTTGTGAGAGTTTCAGAGAAACGCAATTCGATTTTTGCTGGAGCTGGGCCTTCAGAATTATCCTTAGGAGTGGAGTCAACCAAACTAGGATGCGCGAATGCTGCGGTTGCAATCAAGGTGGTGATAGCAGCGACGCCGATCTGACGTAAATTACGGACGTTAAACATGATGTTCCTTTTAAAGTGTGTGGAAAATTGTGAATCGCTTAAAACCAGAATCTTAAGCCTGCGACGACCTGGGTCTGATTTGGGGTACCTCCATCATTGCGCACTAATGTCGCAGTGTTGCCAAAACGCGAGATGCGCTCAATACCTATATATGGTGCAAATTGGCGGCTGAATTCGTAACGTAACCGTACACCCACCGTTGCACTGGAAAGTCCGCGCCCGACCCCTACTTCCGGATCGTCTTTGCCATATACGTTCGCTTCCAGTCGAGGTTGCAAGATCAGTCGCTGAGTCAGCAATAGCTCGTATTCTGCCGACAATCGCAAAGCAGTCCGTCCTTCCGTGCCGAGATAAGCTGTAGCGTCCACTTCAAACCAATAGGGAGCCAACCCCTGCACCCCGAATGCCAACCAATTTCGCGAGGGGCCATTAGCGCTTATATCGTTGCGTATGCCGGCTTGTACATCCCAGTATGGATGGAAGGCCTTAGCCCACAGGAGCTCAGTACGCGCGTCTTCGACGCGTCCTTGAGCAAACTCGCCTTCAGCTTTCACCGTAAGCTTGTTGTAACTGTCTCCGTACCAAGCTTGTACCTCATAAGAATTCGAATTGCCGCCATTACTATGACCGCGCTCGAAACGATCCACCAATAGCGAAGCGAACTTGTGCTCGTCAGCCATCATCAAAGAGCGTTGCTGGCCAACTGCGTATAGCCCGGTTCCTAACTGATACCCGCCAGAGTAGGCATGAGGGTCTCGCGCATCTGCAGGTGCAGAACTGCCTCCCATGTCAGACATTCCAGTCATCCCGTCCATTTGCATATTTCCATGATCGGCGGTATTTGATGCTGGAGTTACAGCACTGTCATCCATTGTCCCAAAGCCAGCATCCGTAGCGCTTTGAATGCCCGTTTGGCCGTGGCCGCTATGACTATCTTGAGCACTTTGCGCCAATGCGGTTGACGAGAGGACGCAAACCACCGAAGCAATGAGAGTCTTTCTAAGTGAGAAGTTATGCATACCAGTGATCCTTGGTTTAGTAATGGTAATCATGCGATGATCACTTCCCGGAACATGCCAGCATCCATGTGCATCATGAGATGGCAGTGCCAAGCCCAGCGTCCCAATGCATCCGCCGTGACCAAAAAGCTGATCCTTTGTGCAGGTTGGACCGGAATGGTATGGCGTCTCGCCAGGAACTCGCCTTCTGGTGTCTCGAGTTCGCTCCACACTCCATGTAAATGCATGGGATGCGTCATCATGGTGTCGTTCTGCAGGATGACTCTCACTCGCTCACCATATTTGAAATGCACGGGGCTTGATTTACCGAACTCCAAGCCGTCAAACGACCAGGTGTATCGCTCCATATTTCCGGTCAAGTGCAGCTCAATCTCGCGACCAGGCCCGCGCGGATCCAAAGGACCGCCGATCGTATGCATATCTGCCAACGTAAGTACGCGACGACCATTGTTACGCAGTCCAACGCCAGGGTCGTTCAAAGTGGTGCGTGGTGAGTCGATACGATTGTCCGTGCTGGCGCCATATTCAGTACTGGCATGACGGGGCTTTTTGCTCGGTGTCTTGAGCGGATCAGCGTTCGCTGCATGTTTGGAATGATCCATGGCCATACCACCGTGCTGCATGCCCATTGCGCTATGATCCATACCAGCCATATTGGGCATCTGGGCCATGCTGTCGCCTTCCATACTCGACATGCCAGACATATCCATATTGTCCATACTCATGCCACCCATATTCATCGCACCGTGGTCCATGCCAGCCATGTTAGACATATCGCCCATCATGTCTTCCATGCTTAACCATTCCAACTTATCGATTGCGGGGACAGGAGCGCGCAAACCTGACTTGACTGCAAGAGTGCCAAGCGCATAACCAGTTCGATCCATTGTTTGGGAAAAGACGGTGTAAACATCGTCCTTGGGCTCGACGATCACGTCACAGGTTTCTCCAGGGCCAAAACGGAACTCATCTACTGAGATCGGTTCAATGTTGATGCCATCAACTTGAACCACTTTTAACTTCAACCCTGGGATGCGGACGTCATAAAAAGTGTTACCGGATCCGTTGATACAGCGTAGGCGAACCTTTTCGCCCTTTTGGAAAAGTCCAGTCCAGTTGCCTGCTGGCGTAATGCCATTAGTCAGGAAGGTCAAGACGGCCGCCGACAAATCTCCCATATCGGTGGGATTCATCCGCATTTCGTTCCACATCTTCCGTTTCGAGAGGGCTGCTTTCCAACCATCTTTCGATACATCACTGAAGAATTCTCCTGCGGTCAACTGTCCGTAGTTGTAGTAGTCACCTTGCTTCTTTAAGCGTCCCAGTACGGTCATGGGATCGTCGTCCATCCAATCCGAGAGCAATAAGACGTGCTCGCGATCAGCCGCAATATCTTTTCCTTGAGCGGGATCGATAATGATTGCGCCGAACATACCCGTCTGCTCCTGAAAACCAGAATGGGAGTGGTACCAGTAAGTGCCGCTTTGCTGAACTTTAAAGCGATAAGTAAACGTTTCCCCTGGGGCAATGCCGTTAAAGCTAATCCCTGGGACGCCATCCATTTGGAAAGGCAGAATAATCCCGTGCCAGTGGATTGACGTCGAGACGGCTAGGCGATTAGTCACCCTAATAGTGACTGTTTCACCTTCTTTCCAGCGAAGCGTGGGGGCCGGCAGCGTGCCGTTGATAGTAGTCGCAATCGCGGGCTTGCCAGTGAAGTTGACGGGCGATTCCGCTACGACCAGATCAAACTGAGTACCCTTGAGCACGGGTGCGGCAGTTCCTGAGGCAATGACGTCTTGCGCTAGCACGTGACGTAGAGGAGCTGAAACTCCCAGCAAAACCCCTCCAGCGGCAAGACCTTTAACAAAACGGCGGCGAGATACAGACATGGTGGAACGGGCTGACATAGATGAGAGTCTCCAAACCAAAGGGTGAAGGTGTTTGATGGAGATAATCATAATTCAATCAAATTATCTTTAGCATTACCGGTTCATTACAAACATGTAATGTTCACGTAATTTAGCGAGAGTTAGCGTATCGTTTGGGCTTACAAGCTAGCCCGCACATGCGAGCATGTACCAGCACGGATTGGAAAATGAAATTATTAATCGTCGAAGATGAAGTAAAGACTGGCGAATACCTACAGCAAGGGCTCATGGAAGCTGGTTTCGCAGTGGATTACGCGAATAATGGACTGGACGGGCACCACCTCGCCGTTACCGGAAGCTATGACCTCATCATTCTGGATGTGATGCTGCCGGATATCGACGGATGGAAAATTTTGCATGCATTGCGCAGTGCCGGAAACAGTGTTCCAACACTCTTTTTAACCGCCCGTGACGGCGTAGCGGATAGAGTAAAAGGTCTTGAGCTAGGTGCTGATGACTACATGGTTAAACCATTCGCGTTCTCAGAATTGCTAGCCAGAGTAAGAACATTGCTACGTAGAGGGAGCCCCAGCCCGTTAGTGGATCGGCTGCAAGTATCGGATTTGGTTCTCGATCTTGCCCGACGAGCGGCTACTCGCGCGGGAAAACGCCTAACCTTAACTAACAAGGAGTTCCTTCTGTTGGAATTCTTGGTGAGACACAAAGGCGAGGTTCTACCCCGCTCTCTTATCGCCTCTCAAATTTGGGATATTAATTTTAATAGCGACACTAATGTTATCGACGTCGCGATTCGCCGTTTACGCGCCAAAATGGATGACGATTACGAACCAAAGTTAATCTCCACGATTCGAGGCGTCGGATATGTTCTGGAAGATCCAGCTGACGCCAGGATCATATAATGTTCGGAATTTCACTGACCGGTCGTCTTACGACCTTGTTTGCAGTCACTTCTGTCGCGGTCTTGGTTGGTTTCGGTACGTTCATTTCATCGGCTATCGAGAAACACTTTTCAGAACAAGACCAGTTATTGCTTCAAAACGAATTGCAGTTGATTCAGAAAGTCATCGAGGAAAAAGGGGTAGATTCGATCAGTCAGACCTTTGGTGAAGCGTTGCATAATCACCCTGATTTCTACGTTGACGTGCGGGACCTCAACGGCAAGGAAATTTATTCCACGTTCGGCCCATTTCGCGATGCAATTCTTGCACGCATTCCTAGCAGTAAAGCCAAGGGCGATTTTGATGTAAAGATCGACGCACATCGAGAGTTTCAAGCCATTCGTGCTGAACTGAAAGCGTCTACAGGCTCACCGGTCATTGTCGTTATCGCCGTCGACAAGGCTATCCACACTCATTTTATGAGCATGTTCCGAACTACGTTGATGCTATACGTCGTGGTGGCAGCGATTGCCACTGTTATGTTGGGCTGGTGGGCTGCAAGGCAAGGCCTCTCTCCTTTGCGAACAATGGCGGCGCGCGCGCAAACTGTTACGTCGCAGAATATGAAGGAACGTATGCCTGTCGATGCAGTTCCGGCAGAAATGACAGATCTGGCTGTCAAACTCAATGCCATGCTTGATCGCCTTCAGAACGATATTGCCCGATTGACGGAATTTTCCGCAGACCTGGCACATGAGCTACGGACTCCCATCAGTAATATGCTTACGCAGACGCACGTTGCCTTAAATCAGAGTCGTAGTGCTGCTGATTACAGAGATTCTCTCAGCTCAAACGCAGAAGAGCTTCAGCGATTGGGGAAAACCATTTCAGACATGCTATTTCTCGCACAAACAGAAAACGGACTTGCACTTCCGTCGGTAGAAAAACTAAACATAGCGCGAGAGTGCCAAGCCTTATTGGAATTCTATGAAGCTTTAGCCGAAGAAAAAGAAGTCGTTTTGCGATGCGAGGGAGACGCTCTCGTGATCGGAGATCGGCTTATGTTTCGCCGTGCTTTAAACAACTTGCTATCGAATGCCCTCCGCTATACACCACCGTACGGGACTATTTCCATCAAGATAATGCCTGTGGAAGCAGGCACCACCGTTACCGTAGAAAACGATGGCGAGGAAATACCTGCCGAAATTCAATCGCATTTGTTTGATCGCTTTTTTCGGGCCGATAAATCTCGCAAAAAATCTGAATCTGACTCGGCTGGCTTGGGCCTTTCCATAACACGCGCCATCATGCAGGCGCATGGAGGCAGCGTCTCCGTCGTCTCTCGGGATGGCAAAACTGCGTTTAGTCTCTATTTTCCGTCGTTGCAACGAAAGTAAGCCGAGATTCTCGAAAATGGCATACCAATAAAGTATGCCTATCTTCTCGAGTTACTGCCCGATCAACAACGTGTACTGCCGTCATTGAGTATTCGCATTAAAGTAACCACTTAGCCGCATTTGAAAATAGCCATCTATTTGCAAAGCACTGAAGGAGCAATAAGCTTATGTCGTTCAAAATTTTTATCGATACCGAGTTTACTGATTTTATCGATATTCACCTCATAAGCATTGGTATGGTCGCGCAGTCAGGTGAAGAATTCTATGCCGAGGTGCCGTACCCGCACGGCAGTTGTAACGCATTCGTGCGCGAAACAGTAATTCCATTACTTGGACGAATCCAAGGTGCACCCTGTGCGGTTGAGCATCTGTACGTCAAAATGACAACTTGGCTCAGGATTGTCAGGCCCCTCGAAGAAGACGTTGAAATTTGCTTTGACTATCAGTCAGACTGGGATCTATTTTCCAGTGCATTGGACTATCGCGTGCCACCATGGTGTCAGGCACGTATGATTAACCGCAACATCAACGAATTGCTGCGCTATAAATTTCATAAGGAAAATAATCTGCCTGAACATCACGCGCTATACGATGCACAGGCGAATCGATATGCTTTTCGAGAGCGTCGGTCCGTTTCAGCTTGAATAGTCTGTCGTGGTTACTTTGAAATTCGAATGACCGGCTACTTTCGTGCGCGGATGCCTGGTTACTTTAATGCGAATACTCACGTCATCACCTTTATTTTTGTATAGACAAAATCGTCACTGTCGCGGTGCCATCAATATTCTCAACCGTAAATTTCACCTTATCCCCTACTTTCACATTTGAAAGCAAAGCTTTCTCTTTTACGGGAAACGACATAGTCATAGGCCCCATCTCTACCGTCGCACTCTTGATGCGACCGTGCTTCAAAGTAATGTTGCTATTTTCCTTATCAACGGCTTTCACCACGCCGTCAGATAGAGACATTGCACTCATTGAATCGGCTGGCATCTTATCCATTTTCATACCGTCCATCTTCATTCCTGCCATGTCCATTCCCATGGTTCTTTGGTCAGCGTAAACATTCACTGCCATTAGGGAAAATCCACAGACTGCCACTAGATTCAAAAACGATTTTTTCATTTGATACTCCTTAGTAGTTAAATTGATTTGTTTTGTATTGCTAAACGTAATTTGCGTTCTTGAAGCAAACGCCATGCTGCTGGAATCACAAAAAGTGACAACAATGGGGCGGTAATCATGCCACCCACCATCGGTGCCGCAATTCGCTGCATTACTTCAGAGCCAGCGCCGCTACCGAACATAATCGGGATAAGGCCGGCCAAGATAACTGCTACTGTCATGGCTTTGGGACGCACACGCAGTACAGCTCCTTCTCGTATCGCTTCCGCAATGAGCTCCTTGGTCAACGGTAGACCGGACTGCAAGCGCTGATTCAATGAATTACGTAGATACACCAGCATCACAACGCCAAATTCAGCAGCCAATCCAGCCAAGGCAATAAAACCGACCGCAGTGGCAACCGAAATAGCATGGCCCAACAACCATACAAACCAGAAGCCTCCGATGAGTGCAAAAGGCACTGTCAGCATGAGTAGCAATGCTTCTGATACTGAGCGAAACGCCAAATACAGGAGGATAAGAATGACGGCCAGCGTTAGCGGAATGACCGTTTGCAACTTGGCGACGGCACGTTCCAGGTATTCAAATTGCCCCGACCAGCCTATCGAATACCCAGGCGGGAGTTTTACTTCCTTAGCCACTGCTGCCTGCATTGCCTTCACCGCTGTGTGCAAGTCCGTTCCGCGTACATCAACATAGACCCAACCAGAAAGCCGTGCATTCTCGCTGCGTATCATTGGTGGTCCATCGGTCACCTTGATGTTCGTAATATCTCCCAGCCTTACCTGGGCACCTCTGTCTGTGACTATAGGAAAGTCACGTAGTGTCTGCACGGAGTTACGATAATCCTGCGGGTAGCGGACATTGATAGGAAAACGCTGGCGTCCATCCACAACCTCTCCAATGTTTTCTCCACCGATGGCAGATGAAATGACCGACTGCACATCCGTCACCGCAAGGCCATATCGCGCGGCTTTTGCTCGGTCAATATCAACGTCGATATACCGTCCGCCACTTACGCGTTCTGCCAATGCAGAAGTCACCCCTGGCACTTTTTTGACGACGGCTTCGATTTGCGTGGCGATTTTGTCGATTTGCCCGAGGTCGGCACCGGATACCTTCACACCGACGGGCGTCTTGATGCCAGTCGAAAGCATATCGATACGATTTCGGATAGGTGGTACCCACACATTCGATAACCCTGGAACCTTGACTATTCGGTCGAGTTCTTCAATGAGTTTTGCAGAGGTCATACCAGGACGCCATTGGTCTTTCGGTTTGAACTGAATAGTCGTTTCAAACATCTCCAACGGAGCAGGGTCGGTTGCTGATTCCGCACGGCCAGCTTTACCAAATACCGTCAAAACCTCAGGAACGGTTTTGATTAGTCTGTCTGTCTGCTGTAGCAATTCGCTGGCTTTGGATGCTGACAGTCCGGGCAAGGCAGAAGGCATGTACAGCAAATCACCTTCGTCCAGAGGTGGCAGAAATTCGCCTCCTAGCTTGGACAGAGGAATCACTGTCAGGGCAAGAGCGATAAACGCAATGGCAATCGTCCATTTAGGATGCGCCAGACTTGCATTCAACCAAGGCCGATACATTCGTATCAATACGCGATTAATCGGATTCGATGCTTCGCTTGGAATACGTCCACGTATCATGTACCCCATCAATACCGGTATCAACGTAATCGCCAAACCGGCTGCGGCTGCCAGCGTGTAGGTTTTGGTATATGCCAGCGGCGCAAACAGCTTGCCCTCCTGCGCTTCCAAGGCGAAGACAGGAATGAAGGATAAAGTGACGATGAGTAATGAGAAAAACAGCGCCGGCCCAACTTCAATCGCCGATTCTGCAATCAAGTTCCATCGCTCTTTCCCACTAATTTCCTGATTCGGATGTGAATGTGAATAGGCTTCCAGATGCTTGTGCGCGTTCTCAATCATGACAATCGCCGCATCGACCATCGCACCGACGGCAATGGCGATACCACCCAGGGACATCAGATTGGCGTTGACGCCTTGATAGCGCATCACAATGAAGGCTGCAAGCACGCCTAAAGGAAGCGAGATGATGGCGACCAAGGCACTGCGCAAATGAAACAAAAAGATGGCGCAGACCAAGGCGACCACAACAAACTCTTCAATCAGCTTGTCTCTAAGATTGGTTACTGCGGCCGTAATCAGTTTGGAGCGGTCGTAGGTGGTGACCACCTCCACACCTTTGGGAAGCGAGCTTTGCAAGGTAGCTAGTTTTGCCTTGACCGCTTTGATGGTTTCCAGCGCATTCTTACCGGAACGCATGACAACCACGCCACCGGCGACTTCACCTTCACCATTCAATTCTGCTATCCCACGACGCATTTCGGGGCCAATGCGAACTGTCGCTACATCCCTGAGTAATACGGGCGTACCAGCATCATTTGCGTTGAGAAGAACATTACGAAAATCTTCCAGTGAGCGCAGGTAACCGTGCGAGCGAACCATATATTCGGTCTCGGCCATTTCGACGACCGAACCACCCGATTCCTGGTTTGCCTTCGCCAATGCATCGAGTACCTTTGCATGCGAGATACCGAAAGCACGCAGCTTGTCCGGGTCCAGGATGACTTGGTACTGCTTCACCATGCCGCCGATGCTGGCGACCTCGGCTACATCTGGAACGGTTTTAAGCTCGAACTTCAAAAACCAGTCGTTCAATGTCCGCAACTGACTGAGGTCGTTGTGTCCAGTACGGTCAACCAGCGCATATTCAAATACCCAGCCGACTCCCGTTCCATCCGGCCCAAGTTCGGCACGCACACCTTGCGGTAAACGGCTTTGCACTTGACTGATGTATTCCAGGACTCTGGAGCGAGCCCAGTATTGGTCCGTCGCATCGTCGAAAAGAACATAAACGAACGAGTCGCCAAAAAAGGAATACCCACGAACGGTTTTGGCACCTGGAACAGCCAACAACGCCGTGGTCAGTGGGTAAGTAACCTGGTCCTCAACTATCTGAGGTGCCTTACCGGGATATTGGGCGCGAATGATGACCTGCGTATCCGATAGGTCTGGTAGCGCATCTAATGGTGTTTTGTTCAATGACCATAGGCCCCATCCTGCGATGACGACCGCAGCAAGCAGCACCCAGAATCGGTTAGCAATGGACCAGCGAATAATTCGCGCAATCATTGCTTGCCTCCGACTGGTTTAACGCTTTCAAGTAGGTAGCCGTCGTCATTTTCCTTGAATGAAAATTCAACTTCCTGCCCTGCTTTTATCTCGCTGAATAGCTCGGGACGCGACTTGTTAAAGTCCATCGTCATCGCACCCCACTCAAGCTCAGGAATCGGCTTGTGCGAAAGAGTCAATGCTTTTGGCGTTACTTTTTCTACAGTGCCAACGCCCCGATGAACAAGAGACGCTGCAGACTGCATTGTTTGCTTATTGCCGGAAAACTTGGGCAATACCGACTTCAGGCTTGCTTCTGAATCAATGAGGAATTGCCCCGAGGCGATTACCTTCTGCCCTTCGCTCAAGCCACTCAAAATCTCGGTATCGTTTCCACTATCACGGCCAGTCGTCACAACCACGGGGTGCATGCTGTTGTTTTCGCCAACTACCAGAACGATGGATTGCTTGCCGCTTGCAATCACGGCTTCACTCGGGACCAGAAGTCGCGAAACTGGCTTTTCGGTATCCAGACGAACACGCATGAGCATGCCTGGTGTAAGGCTGCCATCACGGTTATCCAGCTCCAGCCGAGCCTGCAAGGTGCGTGTTGCAGTACTGATTCCCGGCAAAATTTCTCTAACCTTGCCACTGTATTTTCTATTCGCATCACCGGAGAACGTAGCTTCTACCGCCATCCCTGAACGGACTGCATTGCTCAATGCTTCGGGTACTTCTGCTACTAACCAGACCTTGCTCAGCCCAGCGACTTTTGCAATGGTCATACCGGGCGATACCATCGCGCCATCGCGCACGGATAGCTCGGTGATGACGCCGGCTACTGGAGATGTCAGCGTAAAGTGCTTTTGCGATTGTCCGGTACGGTCTGCTTGGTTTATCAATCCGTCCGGAATAGACATCGCCCGCATTCTTTGTCGTGCAGCCAATGCCAGTTCAGTATTGCCACCACGTTTGAGTGCCAGGTATTCCTCTTGCGGTGCAATCCAGTCTGGAACGAAAATCGAAGCGATTGCTTCGCCACGCTTGATGCGTTGCTGAGGTGAGCGAGCATATAGTTTGTCGATATATCCCGTCACACGGCTTTGTGCAACTTCTGATGCGCTCTCATCAAACTGCGTTGTGCCGACCATTTCAAATGCATCCCGTACTTCTTCCCGCCTTACAGTTGCGAATCTGATACCTAGATTCTGTTGAAGTGTCGGACTGATTTTTACACCACCATCTTCCGAACCTTCATCCGCATAAACTGGAACCAACTGCATATCCATGAAAGGACTTTTACCAGGCTTGTCGAACTTGTTTCCTGGAACCATGGGGTCGTGCCAGTACAGGACTTTGCGGCCCGTCTTCGGGTCAACTTTTTTGGTCGCCGCGCCAAATGTCGCAGCGTTATCCATACTTCTTTGCGTACCGACCCAATAGCCGCCAAACACGAGGCCAGCACCTGCTAATACCAGCACTATCGTTTTCAATGCGAACTTTGATTTCATTTCATTTCTCCTGCAGATACCATGTCATGTGGAACCACGTGATACTCAAGCGCCGCCCAGGTCAGCGCCGCTTCTCTCTCAAGCTCGGCTATTTGCAGGCGTCGTTCCAACAACATTTTTTTCGCATTGAAGACAGCACTCAGACTGCCGCTACCGGAACGGTAGGCAACAGTTGCCAGCTCCACCTGCTGCGATGCTGCCGGCAGTAACTGCGCATTGAGTTGTGTGACACGGGATTTAAGACTTTCCAGAGTGGACGACTGATTCTCGATTTCAGTCTGCAATTCACGCAATGCTTCTTCGTACTGCATCCTGGCCTTGGTGCCTAAGGCAGATTTTTCAGCGATGTCGCGATTCTGTTTTTGTGCACGATTAACGGCTAGTGGAATGCTGATGCCAAAGGAAACCATGTTTGAGTACTGGCTGCCGCGCTGGCTGTAAGAGGCTTCAACCGACCAGTCGGGGTTACTTTCGCGGGTTGCCACAGTGCTGTCGGCATCAGCCAGATTGATTGCGCGACGAGCCGTCAATAACATCGGGTGATATTTTTCGAGTTCTTCTATGGGCAATCCAGGCACATGTGAATTCAGCTTTGGAGTCTCATCAGCGACAGTGGCGGCTGGCATACCGGTCCAGCGACTTAACGCTAGACGTGCATTCTTCAAATCCTGTGTGTTCTTGCGCGTTGCATCTTGCGCCTGCGAGAGTGTCAATTGCGCTTGCATTACATCTGAGGCGTTTGCCTTGGCACCTCGATGTGCTGCATTCATTGCGTTCAGGTCTTCGGCAGCTTCTTTTTCCATCGCACTGACCAATGCCAATGTGCGCTGTCCATAAAGCACATTGACCCATGCCTTGGCTGCTTCTTCCCGCACCTTGGCAATGGTTTCTAAATAGGTACTTTCTTCCATTTCGACGGCGCGCTGTGCACGCTCGGACCGTGCGATACGCTTGTCGGAAGATACCCATTGCTGTTCGATACCAACCCGACGCATGGTCATGAAGTCGCTCGTGGTGCTGTAACGGTCGCTACCCGTCACTGGTAAATTGTCGATACCAACTTTCAGCATCGGGTCAGGCAATTGGTCGGCTTTCGCTGCCGATTCGCGGCTGGCCAAGACAGATGCATTAGCGGCTTTGGTCAACGACGACCGCTGCAATGAAAGCTGTAATGCTTCGTTTAATGTGAGCCCATTGGATTGGGCGTGAACAAAAGATGTGCCAAAAGTCAGCGCCAGTAAGACGCTGATTCGGCATAGAGTGCGCGACTGATAATTCAGTAGCGCGTGGATACGCAAAAACATATAACCCCCGGTAATGAAGACGAACGCCAACCACGGCACAATGCCGGTCAGCGAAACAACTGGGGGTTAAATCAAATACGGAGTCGTTGCGTTCGGAGATAAGGCGGGTCTACGCCTAATTCCAGGGGAGCGTCTGTCCAGGCTGAAGCCAGAACGGCAGGAACAACCGGCAGAGGTGCCGGCATGATGAATGAACCGCCCCGGGTTTCGTGGAGGCTGGTTGGTTTAAGTTAAGTCTGCACGGTAGGATGTTCGCTTGTTTGCCGGTAGTAGTTTCTTTCCGCTTCGGCAGGAGGAATATACCCGATTGGCGCGAG
>NZ_JADOEL010000016.1 GCF_015645465.1 Herminiimonas contaminans
CTCGTTCTGTGACCTGTTTGACTGCTTCAATCTTGAATTCTTCTGTATATCGCTTTGCACTCATAACACCTCCGTTAACCTATAAATTTATAGGCTCAGATGTGTCTAGTAAAGCCGGGGCGATTCACACAATTGCAGACGGGCTCATTATCGCCGCAACATTGCTAAGCCCAGTTATTGCTGTGCAGGTAACACGTTTTCTCGATGATCGAAATGAAGTTCGAGGACGTAAACTGAGCATTTTCAAAACGCTTATGGCGACTAGGGCATACAACGTGTCTTGGGCTCATGTCGAAGCACTGAATCGTATTGATCTTGAATTTGAAAAACAAAAAAGAAAAGAAAAAGAGGTCATTGATGCTTGGAAGGCGTATCACGACTTGCTTAATAACGACCAATTGAGTGCAGATCAGTGGGCGACTCGGCGGGTTGATTTACTGGTGGAATTGCTTCATAAAATGGCAATCGTTCTTAAGTACGATTTTGACAAAACGCATATAAAAAATTCATCATATGCTCCTCGCATACACTCAGATATTGATGCTCAACAAGCTGAGATACGCAAAAAGACAATTGAACTATTAGCGGGGCAGCGTTCATTGCCAATAGAGGTAACGAGTCTTCGAGATAACAAGAATAGTTAGATTTTAGTTTCCATGCTCAAATGTGGACATGCGCTTCCTGAGGCAGCTTCTTTTATTTGTTTCCAGCCTGAGGCTTAACCCATTCAATCAGCCAGCCGCTGGGAGCAATCCAGTCCGGCAGACGCGCATCTTTGCTGGCGATGAGGCTGGCACGCAGTACGATTTTGAGTGTGTACATGTCGATGATTTCGCCCGTCGCCGGATTGCTGAGTGCGCTGACGAAGGTTTGGAATGTCTTTTGGCATTCATCGACTGACCCCATGGTCAGCAAGTCGCCGATACCGCCTTTTTGCTGACCGTTTTCCCACGCGAATAGTGCGTACATAGTGTGCTTTCTGTTTTAGCGCTGTTCACTGAATTGCGTTTGCATGATGATGGCGTCAGCGTCATGCGTTGCGATAGCAGCGAAGAAGTCTTTGAGGCGTGCGATTTCGGTGTAGCCGCTGTCCTGGTAGATCTTGTGCGCTCCTGTCCATTCGGCACTCAGTAGCAGGATGGAGCCGCGCAGTTGCGCCAGTTCCGTGCGCAACATGTGCACGGATTGCTGGAAGAATTTTTTGCCGAGTCCGCTGCCACGGTATTCGCGTGCAACTGTCATCGATGAAATGTAGAGCTGGCTGCCGTTGGACCTATGCGTGTCTTTGATGTCATGGCCCAGTGCGAAAGCTGATTCCTGCAAGCTACCGTCGCTGTCCCATAGTTCCGAGCACAGATAGCCGGTCGCTAGGTCACTGTCATTCACCAGTACCAGGAAGCCGGCAGGGAAGTGCTGCATGCGTTCCAGCATCACACTTTTGTCTTCCTGTATGCGTTGATGGAAACCGTCGTCTTCCAGTTCCATGATGCGGTCTATGTCGTCATGCCGCGCCGCGCGTATGTTCAGCTTATGCATCTGTAGTGTCGCTGGCCTGCAGCATGGTTATCAGGCCTTCCGGCCAGACTTGCTCTGTGGTTTGCTCCAGTTCTGCGCGTGACCACCAGTGATGTGCGGTCATGCACTCGACTTCTGTATCGGTCCAGCCGCTTTTTGATAATTGCGTGTCCGTGACGCGGATACGGAAGTAGCGCTCGTCTTCATTTACGTATTCGCCATTCGGCAGTTGCAGTATCAACTGACGTTGGGCAATCTGCGGTCCGACTTCCGTCACTTGTATTCCGGTCTCTTCCCATAGTTCCCGGATAGCTGCCGCTTCAAAGCTTTCGTCGCCTTCGACGCCACCTCCAGGCGTGGCCCAGTAACTTTGTCCGGCCAACGCGCCTTTCTTGTGTTCGAAGTAGAACAACAGGACGCGATCGTCAGGATCGGTAATCAGCAAGCGAGAGGCGGGGCGTAAACGCACGGTTACACGAGTAGTCAGAAATTAAAAACGGAATGCTGAGGGGAGTGTGCAGTGGCAGATGGCTGTGCGTGCTTGCAGGCGATGCAAGTTCCCCCGGCCGGACGCATATTGTATATGTGTCCGGCTTTGCAGGTATCAGGCTTCGCTGGCCAGTTCAGCGAGGGAGGCGATCAGGTCGCTGAAACGTTGACCCTGGATCATGATGTGCTGGCGCAGCAGTTCGGCTGCGAGTTCACCTTTGCCTTCGATGATGGCGTCGACTACCGCACCATGTTCGTCGAACGAAGCGGTGACGCGATTGCGCACACGCAATTGCAGGCGGCGGTAAGGACGTAGGCGACGTTGCAGCACGCGTGCCTGTTCCTCCAGGAAGGCATTCTTGCTGCCTATATAAATCTGCCGGTGGAATTCTTCATTCTTGTAAAAGTAGGCGTCGGAATCGGCTTCGTCCCTGGCTTCCTTGCAGGCCAGATGGGTCGCTTTCAAAACAGCGTGTTCCGCAGGGCTCATACGACGGGCGGCCAGGCGGGCGCACATGGCTTCCAGCTCCGCCATGACTTCAAACATTTCTATCAGTTGCTGCGGTCCGATCTCGGCCACGATGGCACCACGGCGCGGACGGATCACGATGATGCCCATGGAAGCCAGCTGGATCAGGGCTTCGCGTATAGGCGTGCGGGATACGCCGAATTTCTCGGCGAGCACGGTTTCGTCGAGATGCTGCCCGGGTTTGAGGGTCCCGACGGCAATCATTTCTTCGATTTGCTCACGCAAGGTTTCTGATCGCGTTTGAGTGGTGTCGGTCATGTTTTCTGTGTATCTCACAATCTAATCTTGTAGTTTTGAGTACAATTTTACGCTTGACAATGTATGCATATCGTACGATCTTGTATACAAGAATAAACCATAAAAACATTTAGTTGAAAAATATCTCCATTGTAACTACGGGAGAGACATGGCATCACATCACAGGTCCGTCTTTGTTGGGAGAAACGTAAATGCAAGGTAGTAAGCGCGAGTGGGATCATCGCCAGAAGAACCGCGATGCGCGACTGGCAAGAGCCGCCGGAAAACTGGGCGCCGCGCTCAGTGGCAAGCTGGTACCGGCCGAGCGCATGGTCGAGTTGCTGCATAGCGTGATCGAATCCGGTGACCGCGTCTGCCTCGAAGGCAATAACCAGAAGCAGGCTGATTTCCTCGCAGCTGCTTTGTGCCAGCTGGATCCGGCGCAGGTACATGACCTGCACATGTTGCAGTCGGTGCTGGCCTTACCCGAACATCTGGATCTGTTCGAGAAGGGCATCGCCTCCAAGCTGGACTTCTCTTTCTCCGGACCACAAGGCGCGCAACTCGCGCGTCTGGTAGCCGCCGGGAAAATCAATATCGGCGCGATCCATACTTATCTGGAATTGTTTGGTCGTTACTTCATCGACCTGACGCCGCGTGTGGCTTTGATCGCAGCACAGGCAGCGGATCGTCACGGGAATTTATATACCGGGCCGAATACCGAAGACACACCTGCCATCGTCGAAGCAACTGCGTTCAAGAACGGCATCGTGATTGCACAAGTCAATGAAATCGTTGATGTGTTACCACGCGTGGACGTACCTGCGGACTGGGTGGATTTCGTAGTGCAGGCACCGACACCGCATTACATCGAACCTTTGTTCACACGCGATCCTGCATTGATTTCTGAAGTGCAGGTTCTGATGGCGATGATGGCGATCAAGGGCATCTATGCCGAGTACGGTGTGGAGCGCATCAATCACGGCATCGGTTTCGATACTGCAGCGATCGAACTGATCCTGCCGACCTATGCCGAGTCGTTGGGATTGCGCGGCAAGATAGGGCGCAACTGGGCGTTGAATCCGCATCCGGCGCTGATCCCTGCAATCGAAGCGGGCTTTGTCGAATCAGTGCATTCCTTTGGTTCCGAGCTGGGCATGGAGCGTTATATCGAATCGCGTCCGGATGTGTTCTTTGTCGGACGTGACGGTTCCATGCGCAGCAATCGTGCGATGTGCCAGGTGGCCGGACACTATGCGTGCGATATGTTTATCGGTTCCACCTTGCAGATAGATTTGCAGGGTAATTCATCGACTGCGACGCTGGGACGCATCGCTGGTTTTGGTGGTGCGCCGAATATGGGTTCCGATGCGCGTGGCCGCCGTCATTCCAGCCCCGCGTGGCTGAAGGCTGGGCAGCAAGCGCAGCAAGGCAAGAAGAAAATGCCGCGCGGACAAAAGTTGGTGGTGCAAATGGTCGAGACCTTCCGCGAGCATATGCAACCGGCATTCGTCGAAGAACTCGATGCATGGCAACTGGCCGAACAAGCCAAGCTGGATATCCCGCCGGTCATGATTTACGGCGACGATGTCACGCACATCCTGACCGAAGAAGGCATCGCCAATCTGTTGTTGTGCCGGAGCGAAGAAGAACGCGAACAAGCCATACGTGGCGTCGCTGGCTATACCGCAGTCGGCATGGCGCGTGATCGCAAGATGGTGGAAAACCTGCGCGATCGTGGCGTCATCCTGCGTGCTGAAGATATGGGCATAGACAAGCGCATGGCGACCCGTGATTTGCTCGCGGCCAAGAATATGAAAGACCTGGTACGCGCATCCGGTGGTTTGTACGCGCCACCCAAGCGTTTCAGAAACTGGTAGGACTGGATATGGAAACTTTGAATTTTCGTTTTGAAAAAGGCCGCAAGCGCCTGACATCGCAAGCCAATATGGTGGGCGTTGTCAGCTCCGGCAATCTGGAAGTGTTGATCGAATCAGCGGACCTGAATGGTGGCTGTGAAGTTGAAATCAAAACGGCAGCGGTCGGTTTCGGTGCGATCTGGCAGGCGGTGATTTCCGACTTTGATGCGCGCTGGTCGCTGCAGGATGTACGCATACTGATCAACGATGCGGGCGCAACTCCGGCGGTGGTCAGCCTGCGTCTGGATCAGGCGGTGGAATCGGTAATGGGAGCGTCAGCATGATTAGTTATCTGGAAGCGAATGCACGTCAGCGCATACACACATTGCTGGATGCAGCATCGTTTGAAGAAATCCTGCCGCCCAGCTTGCACATCGTCAGTCCGCATCTGGCGCAGCTGGATACACCGGCCTCATTTGATGACGGCATCGTTATCGGTCGCGGTACTTTGCAGGGACGTAAAGTATTGGCCGCAGCGCAGGAAGGCGGCTTCATGGGCGGCGCAGTGGGCGAGGTGCATGGTGCAAAACTGGTGGGCTTGCTGAAGCGTGCTGTGGCTGAAGGTGTGGATGGCGTGATCCTGTTGCTGGAAACCGGTGGCGTACGTTTGCATGAAGCGAATGCCGGTCTGATTGCTGTCTCTGAAGTCATGCGTGCCGTACTGGATACGCGCGCCGCGAATATTCCGGTGATCGTACTGGTCGGGGGCGCCAACGGTTGTTTCGGCGGCATGGGCATTGTTGCTTGCTGTGCGAATGACATCCTGATGTCGGAAGAGGGCAGGCTGGCGATGTCGGGGCCGGAAGTGATAGAAACCACACACGGTGTTGAAGAGTTTGATTCACGTGATCGTGCTTTGGTATGGCGCACTACCGGCGGCAAGCATAGATATTTGCTGGGTGATTGCAGCGCGGTTTTGCCGGACGATATCGGCGCTTTCCGCCAGGCCGCATTGGATACCTTGCTGCGTTATCAAAAAACGTCGGCAGAATTAACTTTGGAAGACCTTGAAGCTGAACACAGTTTGCTGACTCATCGCTTGCAAGACTTTGGCAATTTCTCTGAGCCTATGGATATCTGGTCGCGCCTGGGGGTGACTGAGCCTGAGATCCTGCCCATGCTGGAAGCACCAGCCTTCATGCAGAAAGTTGCGGGCAAGCGCGCGGGAGAACAGCAATGAAATGGCAGACACTCGCATCACAACTCTTCCCGCAAGGGCATGACATCGTTGAGCGCGATTACTTCTTGCGCGGTACTGCCAAGGTAGGCGAACAGACTGTTGCTGTTATCGGTACGACCGGACATACACCTATCGGTGTTGAGATTGCTTTGGCTCAGGCGAATGCCATTCTCGACACCATGCGCAATTTCCCAGGACGGCCATTGGTGATCTTGGTGGATACCCAGGGCCAGCGCCTGCGTTATCGCGATGAGATGCTGGGCATCAATCGTTATATGGCGCATTTGGGCAAGTGTATAGACGTTGCACGCAGACGTGGCCACAAAGTAATAGGCCTGGTGTATGACCAGGCGCTGTCGGGTGGTTTCATCACCAGCGGCTTGATGGCGGATGCGTGCTATGCGCTGCCGGAAGCAGAGATACGCGTGATGGGACTGGCGGCGATGGCGCGTATTACCAAGGTGCCGCTGGAACGCCTGACCGAGCTGGCAGTAGCCAATCCGGTGTTTGCGCCGGGCGCAGAGAATTACCTGAACATGGGTGGGGTGGAAGCGATCTGGCAAGGTGATCTGGAGTCTTGCCTGGTGCGGGCACTACAGCAGGCCGACAGCATCGATCATCGCAGCGCGCGCGGTCTGGAACGGGGCGGACGCAAGATGTCATTAGCAGTCACCCAGTTCGTGCTGGGAGAGCGCGAT
Organism: Herminiimonas contaminans; assembly: GCF_015645465.1. Taxonomy (GTDB): domain Bacteria; phylum Pseudomonadota; class Gammaproteobacteria; order Burkholderiales; family Burkholderiaceae_D; genus Oxalicibacterium; species Oxalicibacterium contaminans. Next base: position 6,568 of record NZ_JADOEL010000016.1, read on the forward strand.
GTTTTACCGACATAACCGGATCTGGTTGAGCAGCAAAGGCTGGCAGCACGCATGTGCTGCGGTGGATGCTGTGCATCTGTCCGACTTGCAACACTGGGCAGAAAATGATTGGCCGCTGGTCGTGCGTCGCAGTGACGTCGGGCATGAAGTTGAGACCATAGCCGTGGGTTTGGCACTGCCGCCGGCGGCACACGGCGGCAAGAAGATACGGATACCCTTGTCGGTACATCCGGCTGATATTGCGCGTCATGAAGCTCCCTTGCTGTTTGCAAATGCAGCCAGCGCCTTGCCTGTTGTATGGCTGCCAGCGTTCACAGCCTTGTCGCATGAGTTGATCACTGCGCAACTGGAGTTTCGTTTGTATGGTTCACTCGCTTTGCAGGCAATGACGGGTTTACCTTACCTGACGGCGACATCTGATATCGACGTCCTGTTCTATCCGTCTACCCATGCACAATTGCAGCAAGGTTTGCACCTGCTGACGAAGTACGCGCAAAGTCTGCCACTGGATGGTGAAATCGTTTTCCCGTCCGGACATGCGGTGGCGTGGAAGGAATGGGCAGCAGCGGTCAAGAGCCCCGATAAGGTGAAAGTCATGGTGAAGAGTATGCGTACCGTGAGTTTGCTGGATGTGTCAGCTTTGTTGTCCGGACTGGAAGAGCTATCGTGAAACGTTCAGCTTTACCAAGATCAAGTGTCTACGGCTCTGCCACGCAAATAGTCGAGTCCGTCAGCCCGTCGCTGCGCAATTTTTGCTGGCAGACGGCGATATGCGCGATACGCAGCCTGCATGCAGAACTGGTGCTGTATCCAAAACCGGGTCTGGTTTCGACTATAGACAATGGCAGCCATAGTGATATGGATGCGGACTTATTTATGCGCAGTCTGTTTTCCTTACGACATTACTTCAGGGACATGGCGCATGCGGGTAGTGAGGCAGTGACTTTTGACGGTTTGAAAGACTTGGGCTTGCAAGCGGAGCGTCGTATGCTGGCCGCGACCGGTGGCATCAATACGCATAGAGGTGCGATCTTTTCGCTCGGCATGCTATGTGCGGCAGCAGGATACTGCCATGCGCAGGCTGTCGTGCTGACACCTGAAAATTTGCGGTATGTGATCCGGCAGCAGTGGGGCGTGGCCTTGCATGATCATGCTAGTCCCTCGGTCGCCAAACTCTCCAATGGCATACGGGTGACTCACTTGTATGCAGTCAGTGGTGCACGCAGCGAGGGTGCGCAAGCCTTTCCTGCTGTCTTTGAAATCGGCTTGCCGCAATTGCTGCAATCATTGCGGCGGGGACGTGATGCATCGGATGCGCAAGTCGACGCCTTGTTCGCACTGATGGCGCAAATGACGGATACCAATATTTATCATCGCGGCGGCAGAGCGGGGGCCGCACTGGTTCGCCTGGCTGCACAGGACTTCATGCAATTGGGGGGCACTGGGCATCCGGACTGGCGCAGCACGGCACTGGCCTGTCATCGCTTATTCGTCGACCGGAATCTGTCACCCGGTGGCGCAGCGGATATGCTGGCTGCGAGCTGGCTGGTGTATCAACTCACGGATACGGTTGTATAGCGATAGCCGGGTTTGTATACTGGGTTCCCATGATGAATCGCGTCGCTATTTTGTGTTCCGGCCAGGCAGGCCAGCATGCCGGTATGTTCGATCTCGCGCGCGAAGATGTGCGTGTCGCGCAATTGCTGCAAGCATGGCCGCTGGAAGAGCTATGCTTGCATCCTTTGCAGGAAATCCTGGCGGATGAAAAACTTTTGTTCGCCAACCCGATCGCACAACCGCTGGTTGTCGCCTCCATTCTCGCTACCTGGGAAGCAGTCAAAAACATTATCCCCAAACCTGTCGTCGTCGCTGGCTACAGCATAGGCGAGTTGGCGTCTTGGGCAGTGGCCGGTGCGCTCAGCGCCGAAGAAGCGATCAGGCTGGCCGCCTTGCGTGCGAACTTGCTGCAGGGATGCATCGCTGCAGATCATCCGCAAGTCATGCTGGCAATCTCTCTCTCGCAATCTCTGGTACAAATGTCGGAGATCCAGCCTTTGCTGGACGCACACGGTTTTTACATGGCGATCGAGGTTGCTGACGATGCGGTAATTGCCGGTGGTTTGCTGAAACAGGCTGATGCGCTGGAAGCGGCGATTAGCAATGCAGGCGGCAAGGTCACGCGCCTGCCGATAGAGATCGCATCACATACTCCGTGGATGCAGGCTGCAGTGCAAGCATTTGAGACCGCAATTGCAAGTAGTGGCATCAAGGCTCCGTTGTTTCCGGTGCTGGCAGGCATTTCCGGTGCACGCTTGCTGGATAAAAATGCCGCGGCCGGTAATTTGTCGCGCCAGCTGGCTGAGCCTATACGCTGGCAGGCAGTGATGGATAGCCTGGAAGAAGCCGGAGTGACGATGGCTCTGGAACTGGGGCCGGGCGCTGCGTTGGCGCGTATGCTGAAGACACGTCATCCACATATTCAATGTCGTTCTGTCGCGGAGTTTCGTTCTTTGTCAGGGATCAGGAAATGGGTCGAGCAATATGCTGATGCATGAGTCGGCTTAATCACCCCAGGAATTTTCAAAACATATATCGGCGAGCGCCTTGCGCTTATCCCAGGCTTCGATTTCCAGCATAGGTGCCGGATAAAATTCCGCCGTGTGACCCAGGCACAAAATGGCGATAGGCTGACTGCCTTCCGGCATCTTGCACAATTGGCGCAATGTTTCCGGATCGAACAGCGATACCCAGCCCATGGCGATCCCTTCAGCTCGCGCTGCCAGCCACATATTCTGTATCGCGCAACTGGCAGAAGCCAGGTCCATCTCCGGCATGGTGCGGCGGCCAAAGATGTATTTCTCGCGATGATCGGTCAGGCCGACGACCAGCACTTCGGCGCAGGACAAAATGCCTTCCACTTTCAGGCGCATGAATTCATGTGAACGTTGTTCGAGCGCATCTGCCGTGGCCAGGCGTTCGGTTTCCACATGCTGCTGTATGGCGCGGCGTAATTCTGTGTCCGTGATGCGTATGAAACGCCAGGGTTGCATCAGGCCGACGCTGGGTGCCATGTGCGCCGCCTGGATGAAACGCTCCAGTTGTCCTGCTTCCAGCGGCGTCGGCAGGAAGTGACGCATGTCACGCCGTTCGCGTATCGCTTTGTAGACGGATGCAATCTCTGCATCGGAAAACTTGTTGGGATTCATATCTTCTCTGGAGTGCCGGGTCTGCCCTTAGCTTAACCGGGGATGGCCGCGCGGGGAATAAAAAAAGCCGCTTCATGGAAGCGGCTTTTCTGCGAAACATAAGATCGATTACTTGATCTTGGTTTCTTTGTATTCAACGTGCTTACGAACTTTTGGGTCGAACTTGATGATCGACATTTTTTCCGGAGTTGTACGCTTGTTTTTAGTCGTGGTGTAGAAGTGACCCGTGCCTGCGGTCGATTCCAGCTTGATTTTGTCGCGGCCTGATTTCGCCATGATAATTCCTTTATTCTGCTAGTTAGACTTTTTCGCCACGAGCGCGCATATCAGCCAAAACAGCATCGATGCCGATTTTGTCGATTACACGCAAACCGGCGTTGGACAGACGCAGGGAAACCCAGCGATTCTCGGACTCAACGAAAATACGGCGATTTTGCAAGTTAGGCAAAAAACGACGTTTCGTTTTGTTGTTTGCATGGGAAACATTGTTGCCGACCATCGGCCCCTTCCCAGTGACTTGGCAGACACGTGCCATATTTGTGCTCCTAAAGATTTCCGGAATTGGAAAAAACGAGAGTATAGCCAAAAATTCGCATTTATTCAATGACTTGCGTGAAATAATTGTGTCTTTGTGTATTCTCAATATTTAACAATTTGAGAGTGGGCAAGTAACAAGTCATGTCACCTCTGGGAAATGCGGGTTTACAGAGGGTCAGCGGGTTGTGGCGGGGAGGCTGTTTGGCTGCCTATGATGTTCAGTAGCCAGGTTTATAGCTGTCCATGTTCGGCAAAAGAGTAGATGTTTTTACCACCAATGACGAAATGATCGAGGACCCGTACGTCTATCAGGGCCAGCGCCTGTTTCAGGGCTTGCGTGAGGCTGTGGTCGGCAAGGCTGGGTTCGGGTGAGCCGGATGGATGGTTGTGCGCCAGCAGCACACTGGCGGCGTTATGCGTAAGCGCCTCTTTCACGATTTCGCGCGGATAGACACTGGTGTGGGTGAGGGTGCCACGGAATAATTCTTCGCAGGCGATCAGGCGATTCTTGACGTCGAGGAAGAGAACGACAAAGGCTTCATGTTTCTTGCTGCCCAGGAGGAGCTGCAGATATTTCTTCACGGATTGCGGCGAATTCAATGCAATGCCGATTTGCAATTCTTCACTCAGCGCACGACGGGTGAGTTCCAGTACTGCTTGCAACTGAGCGTACTTGGCCGGACCCAGCCCGTTTAGCTTGCAAAAGTCGGTCATGCTGGCGGAAAACAGTTCATGCAGCGAGCCGAAGTGCCAGAGCATGTCGCGTGCGAGATCGACGGCACTTTTACCGGCTACGCCTAGTCGCAGGAAGATCGCCAAAAGCTCTGCGTCCGATAAGATAGCCGCGCCGTGCCTGATCAGGCGCTCCCTTGGTCGGTCTTGCTCAGGCCAGTCTGTAATTGCCAAAATTGCCTCCATCTGGAAAGGAATATGGGATTTCAATTATCAGAGGGTCGGAATGCGCAAGGTGGCTTAAAATAGCGCTAGTCGCGTAACCCGGATTTTTCCCATGTCTAAGCAATCACAGCCTGTCGTTACGGAAACTGCATACCTGACTTTGCACTACCGCCTTGCTTCCAGCGAGGGGGAGGATATCGTCAGTACCTTTGCAGAAAACCCGGCGACCTTGCAATTGGGGCAGGGACAACTGGCACCGTTCCTCGAAGCCTGCCTGCTGGGTTTGCCGGAAGGCACCCACCAGACATTTGATTTGCCGCCGGAACGTGCTTTTGGCCCGCGCAATCCGGAATTGCTGCAGCGCCTGTCGCGCAACGTGCTGGATAAGAATTCCTTGCCGGGTGACGATTATGTGATCGGCGACTTGGTTGAGTTTGCAGCGCCCAGCGGTGGCAAGTTTGCCGGGGTCTTGCGTGATATCGATGAAGAAACCGCCTTGTTCGATTTCAATCATCCGCTGGCAGGACAAACGCTGCAGTTTGAAGTGAAGATCATAGGCATACTATAAAGTGAGTCGTTAAGTCCGATATGGGCATGCGATTATTAACCGGTCCTTGCAGGTGCAAAGACCGGGGCATCAAAGGATAAAGATGGATACCGAAATTTTACTGGCTCAGCCCCGCGGTTTTTGCGCAGGTGTTGATCGTGCGATTGAAATCGTGGAGCGTGCACTGACTGAGTTCGGTGCGCCGATTTATGTGCGCCACGAGATTGTGCATAACGCTTATGTGGTGACCGATCTGCGCAACAAGGGCGCGATCTTTATTGAAGAGCTGGATGATGTGCCAGCTGGCAATACCGTCGTTTTTTCCGCGCATGGCGTATCCAAGGCAGTGCAGGCAGAAGCCGAGAAGCGCGGCCTGCGCGTATTCGATGCGACTTGCCCGCTGGTGACCAAGGTTCATATAGAAGTGGAAAAAATGCGTCGTGATGGTCGCGAAATCATCATGATTGGCCACGACGGTCATCCTGAAGTCGAAGGCACCATGGGCCAGATCGAAGACGGTATGCATCTGGTGGAAACTGTTGAAGATGTAGAAAAGTTGCAGGTGCGCAATCCGGACATGATCTCCTATGTCACGCAAACCACCTTGTCGATAGACGATACGGCTGATGTGATTGCTGCATTGAAGGAGCGTTTCCCGAACATCTCGGAACCGAAGAAGGCAGACATTTGCTATGCCACCACCAACCGTCAGGAAGCCGTGAAGTTCATGGCGCCGCAGGTGGACATGGTGCTGGTGGTCGGTAGCCCGAACAGCTCCAACTCCAACCGTCTGCGTGAAGTCGCCGAGAAGCGCGGCGTCCCGGCTTACATGGTCGACAATGCATCGCAAATCGATCCGGACTGGGTACGTGGCAAGCGCCGCATTGGCCTGACCGCCGGTGCTTCGGCGCCGGAAGTACTGGTGCAGGCTGTGATTGACCGCCTGAAAGAGTGTGGCGCGCAAAGCGTGCGTACACTGGAAGGCGTGGAAGAAAACGTGACCTTCCCGTTGCCCAAGGGCTTGAAGCGTTAATTACTGATTTGTCTTTAGCATCTGCGGATAAATTGGATGATGGCGGCCGGGCATTCGGTATAATCGCCGCCAGCTTCTTCATCGTTTGCAGCCAGCTGCAAACGTTTATCCAGAGACGAACCGGAGACAATAAGATGATGATTCCTGCCCTAATTTCACCGATCATGACGATCATCATTCGTCCTTCCGAATAAACAGCTGTATACCGCGCGGCACCTTCGATTTGAATCAGGGTGCCGTTTTTGTTTTATCTGGAATGATTTTTGCGACGGCTATTTGGTTAGAGCGGGCTGGCACAGTGTCCGGTAGTCGCAAACGATGGAACACCATCCTTTAAGAGAGTAGTCAAAACATGGATATTTTCATCCAGCAAATTATTAATGGCCTGGTGCTGGGCAGCATGTATGCGCTGGTCGCACTCGGCTACACGATGGTGTATGGCGTACTCAACCTGATCAATTTTGCGCATGGTGATGTGCTGATGGTCGGTGCGATGGCAGGACTGACCATCCTGAAGATGCTCAATACCGTGGCACCGGACCTGCCCGGTATCGTCAAACTGATTATCGCCATCCTCGGTGCAATCCCGGTTTGTGTCGCGGTGAATGTGTTGATCGAACGCGTTGCTTACAGACGTTTGCGTAATGCGCCACGTCTGGCGCCGCTGATTACCGCGATCGGTGTCTCCATCCTGCTGCAGACGCTGGCCATGATGATCTGGGGACGTAGCCCGATTCCATTCCCGCAGGAAATGCCGACCGAGCCGTTGCATATCATGGGCGCGCTGATTTCGCCGACCCAGGTCATGTTGCTGATCCTGGCGGCGGTGGCGATGGGCTTGCTGGTCTTATTGATCGAAAAAACCAAGATGGGCCGGGCCATGCGTGCGACTTCTGAAAACCCGCGCGTTGCTGGCTTGATGGGCGTGGATTCCAATCGCGTGATTGTGATGACCTTTGCGATAGGCGCCGTGCTGGCGGCGATCGCTGGCGTGATGTGGGCCGCCAACTATTCATCGGCGCAATTCGCGATGGGTTTTGTGCCGGGCTTGAAAGCATTCTCGGCAGCGGTACTGGGCGGCATCGGCAATATCTATGGTGCGATGCTGGGCGGCATCCTGCTCGGCCTGATAGAAAGCCTGGGCGCTGGTTATATTGGCGACCTGACTGGTGGCTTCCTCGGCAGCCACTATCAGGATATCTTTGCCTTCGTGGTTCTGATTATCGTGCTTACGCTGCGACCGTCCGGCATCATGGGCGAACGTGTGCCTGACCGCGCGTAAGGAGGGCATATGGCAAATTATTTCGATACCAAAAACAATCCGCGCAAAGCCTATACCGGTTTGCTGGTAATACTCGCGATTGCGCTAATCTTCCCCTTCATTGCGCAGAACTTCGGTAACTCGTGGGTACGCATCATGGACTTTGCGCTGCTCTACATCATGCTGGCGCTGGGTCTGAACGTTGTTGTCGGCTTTGCCGGTCTGCTCGATCTGGGCTATATCGCTTTCTATGCGATCGGTGCTTACCTGACTGCGTTGCTGGCGTCGCCGCAGTTCGCGGTCGTGCTCGAATCCTTCGTTAATCAATACCCGCCGATAGGTGAAGCCTTGCTGTGGGTATTCGGCCCCGAGATTGCGCAGAACGGTATCCATCTGTCACTGTGGGCGATCGTGCCGCTGGCGGCGCTGGTTGCTGGTTTCTTTGGTGCCTTGCTGGGTGCGCCTACGCTGAAGCTGCGTGGTGACTATCTCGCGATCGTGACGCTGGGCTTCGGTGAAATCATCCGTATCTTCATGAATAACCTGAACGGTCCGGTGAATATCACCAATGGTCCGCAAGGGATCAACATGATCGACCCGATTCGCATCTTCGGCGTCTCGCTCAATGGCGAAGCAGGTTCGCGTGCGACGGTGATGATAGGCGATTACGCGATGCCTTCGGTGAATGCCTATTACTTTCTGTTTCTATTCCTGTGTATCGCGATTATTTTCATCTCGGTGCGTCTGCAGAATTCACGCCTGGGTCGCGCCTTCGTGGCGATCCGCGAAGATGAAATCGCCGCCAAGGCGATGGGCATCAATACGCGTAACGTGAAGTTGCTGGCCTTTGCGATGGGGGCATCGTTTGGTGGTGTGGCTGGTGCAATGTTCGCAGCCTTCCAGGGCTTTGTTTCGCCTGAGTCCTTCTCTCTGACAGAATCGATAGCGGTACTGGCGATGGTGGTGTTGGGCGGCATGGGACATATTCCGGGCGTGGTATTGGGCGGCATCATCCTCGCCGCTTTGCCTGAAGTTCTGCGCCATGTGGTCGAACCGCTGCAGAAGAGCTTGTTCGGTGAGGTGCTGATCGATGCCGAAGTCTTGCGCCAGTTGTTGTATGGCCTGGCGATGGTTTTGATCATGCTGTATCGTCCTGCCGGTTTGTGGCCTTCTCCCAAGAGCGAAGATAGGCCTACCGCGGATAACGATACCGCGAAGAAATCCACCGATGTCGTGGCGGTTTAAAGAGGGTGCCATGAACGAACAAATTATTTTAAATATCGCTGGTGTCAGCAAACGCTTCGGTGGTTTGCAGGCATTGTCAGACGTCAACATCAAGATCCTGCAAGGCCAGATCTATGGTTTGATCGGGCCTAACGGTGCCGGTAAAACCACTTTCTTTAACGTGATCACTGGCCTGTATCAGGCCGACACTGGCAGCTTCGAACTGGCGGGCAAACCGTACTCACCGTCCGCGCCACACAAGGTTGCCAAGGCCGGTATCGCCCGTACCTTTCAAAACATACGCCTGTTTGGTGAAATGACCGCGCTTGAAAACGTCATGATAGGACGCCATGTGCGCACACATCAGGGCTTGTTCGGTGCCGTGTTTCATCACAAGGCGGCGCGTCGTGAAGAAGCGGAGATACGGCAGCGTGCGATGGAGTTGCTGGAGTTTGTCGGCATCGGGCAATTCGCTGAACGCACGGCGCGCAATTTATCGTATGGCGACCAGCGTCGTCTCGAAATTGCACGTGCGCTGGCGACCGATCCGCAATTGCTGGCGCTGGATGAACCTGCTGCAGGCATGAATGCAACCGAGAAGCTGGGCTTGCGTGATTTGCTGGTCAAGATCAAGGCCGAAGGTAAAACCATTTTGCTGATCGAACATGACGTCAAACTGATGATGGGTTTGTGCGACCGCATCACGGTGCTGGATTATGGCAAGCCGATTGCAGAGGGTGTACCGGCTGAGGTGCAAAAAAATCCGGCCGTGATTGAAGCATATCTGGGAGGTTCGCACTGATGGCGGATACCGTACTGAAAATTAGCGGACTCAAGGTTGCCTATGGCGGCATCGAAGCCGTCAAAGGCGTAGACCTCGAAGTTCGTAAAGGTGAGATGATCACGCTGATCGGTGCAAACGGCGCGGGCAAGACCACGACGCTGAAGGCCATCACCGGCACCTTGCCGAACTGCCGCGTGGAAGGGCATATCGAATACGCCGGTCATCCGATCAAGGGTTTGCATTCGTTTGAACTGGTACGCAAACGACTGGCGATGGTGCCGGAAGGACGTGGTGTATTCACGCGCATGTCTATCCAGGAAAACCTGCTGATGGGTGCGTTCACGCGTGATGACAAGGATGGCATAGCAGCGGATATAGAGCGCTGGTACGGCGTATTCCCGCGCCTGAAGGAGCGTGCCACGCAAATGGCCGGTACCTTGTCCGGTGGCGAGCAGCAAATGCTGGCGATGGCGCGTGCCTTGATGAGCCATCCGGAGCTGCTATTGCTGGATGAACCGTCTATGGGTTTGTCACCGATCATGGTCGAGAAGATCTTTGAAGTCATCCGTACCGTATCCGCACAAGGCATCACCATTCTTCTGGTCGAGCAAAACGCCAAGCTGGCCTTGCAGGCAGCGAATCGTGCGTATGTGATGGAATCTGGTCTGGTGACCATGCAGGGCGATGCACAGCAAATGCTCAACGACCCCAAGGTCAAGGCCGCGTATCTGGGCGAAGCCTGATTTCGGCCTTACGCTTTTCAGTTTTTCTTCCTAATATAAGGCACAGCCAGTGCGTATTAACGCATGCTAACTGTGCCTGCGCAGTGGCTGTCCGGCTACAAAAATCACAATTGCTTAGAAATCGAAATCCGTAAACATGTTTAAATTTCCTGCTGAGATATCGATGATCTGATCAGGCAAAAACCTGGCTAAAAGCAGCCGTACTGATCTCATCATCCTGCTTCATTATTTTGATTAGGGAGTCGTCATGAAACGATACGGTGCGGAGTTCTTCGGAACCTTTTGGCTGGTATTGGGTGGTTGCGGTAGTGCGGTACTGGCCGCAGCCTTTCCCCATGTCGGTATAGGCTTGCTGGGCGTAGCCGCCGCCTTTGGCCTGACTGTGCTGACCATGGCTTTTGCGATCGGCCATATCTCTGGCTGTCATCTGAATCCGGCAGTTTCCATCGGCCTGTGGGCAGGCGGACGCTTCCCGGCCAATCAACTGCTTCCCTATATCGTTGCGCAAGTGCTGGGTGGCATCGTCGCGGGTGGTGTGCTCTACGTGATTGCCAGTGGCGCTGCCGGTTTTGACGTCGCGCAGGGCTTTGCTTCCAATGGCTACGGCGAGCATTCACCGGGCAAGTACTCGTTGCTGGCAGCACTGGTGTGCGAAGTGGTGATGACGATGTTCTTCCTGCTGGTGATCCTGGGCGCGACGGACAAGCGTGCGCCAACAGGTTTCGCTCCGATTCCTATCGGCCTCGCACTTACCCTGATCCACCTGATTTCAATCCCGGTTACCAATACTTCGGTTAATCCGGCGCGCAGTACCGGTGTTGCACTCTACGTGGGTGACTGGGCGCTCGGTCAGCTCTGGTTGTTCTGGGTTGCTCCCATCATAGGTGCTGTGTTGGGCGCGCTGATCTATCGCTGGATAGGTGACGAGCAGCCTGCCTGAAGATAATCCGGCCGTTTGCATCTGGTCGGTATCGAATTAAACCAGCATCCCTCTTTGGGGTGTACAGATTGCCATTTAGGAGCGCTTCGGCTTAGAAGCGCTCTTTTTTTGTGCATTTGCTTTGCGTGCCACGGATGGGCGCACGGAAAAGATGCGTCCTGGCAATGGCAGGCAGGTTACGTCTTCCAAATTGTTGCCTATCTTATTTGTTGCAAGTGACATGGCACTCATCGGTTACTGCATCTTTCTGCATATTTTTGATAACTGGCACCAAGATTGCTTAAAGGGGAATGATCAGTAAATTTATGCAGGTTCGCTGCTAAGCAGTTTGATCGTTATTTTTCAACCCTTGACAAATGTTTTTATGGGGCTTACCTTACGCCTGAATCTGACATGTCAGTGATAGACATGCGAATTTGAAGGGCCAAGAAGTTCTATAACTACATCGGAGATATTTATGAATCGCATCAGCACAACCAGCTCGAGTTTGTCGAGCAGCACCAGGTGGTGGCAGCTTTGTTTTGGCGTAGTCGCCATGATGGCCATCTCGAGTCCGCAGTATGTATGGGCTTTGTTTACGACCGAGTTGACGACTTTGCTCAATGCGTCGTTGACTGAAGTGCAGGTCACTTTCGCGATCCTGATCGTGGCGCAGACCTTCCTGTCGCCGTTCCAGGGTTTTCTGATCGACAAGTTCGGTCCGCGTATGTTGCTGTCGGCTGGCGCGATTCTGACGGCTTTGAGCTGGGTGCTGGCTGCTTCGGCGACCAGCGTCTGGGGTTTGTACTTTAGCTATGGCCTGTTGGGCGGCGTCGGTACCGGCATTATTTATGTCGGCGTCATCGGCCTGATGGTGCAGTGGTTCCCTGAGAAACGCGGCTTTGCGGTTGGTATGGTGGCAGCGGGTTATGGCTTTGGCGCGATCATGACGACCTTTGCGATTTCCAGCAGCATCAAGAGCTCCGGTGTTTCCAGCACCCTGATGACCTTTGGTCTGATCATCGGTGTGGTGGGCTTCCTGGCGGCGCAAGGTATGCGTCGTCCGAAAGCAGATGAAGTTGTGGAGCTGGCCGTGCGTCACAAAGCCAGCGATGCGAACAAGGAATCCAAGTACAGCTATAAATCGAGCCAGATGTTGAAGAAACCAGTGTTCTGGCTGATGTTCATCATGATGACCATGATGTCGACTTCGGGCTTGATGGTGATCTCGCAAATGGGTGCGTTTGCCAAAGACTTCGGTGTGCACGACGCGATGGTATTCGGTATGGCTGCCTTGCCGCTGGCGTTGACGATCGACCGTTTTGCGAATGGCTTGACCCGTCCGTTCTTCGGTTGGGTATCGGATCGCATCGGTCGTGAAAACACCATGTTTATCGCCTTCGGTATGGAAGGTGTGGCGATGACCTTGTGGTTGATGACTACGGATAATCCGGTGTTGTTTGTGTTGCTGTCGGGTGTTGTATTTTTTGGCTGGGGTGAAATTTTCTCGCTGTTCCCGTCTATCCTGACGGACACATTTGGCACCAAACATGCGACCACCAACTATGGTTTCCTGTATATGGCGCAAGGTGTGGGTTCGGTGCTGGGCGGCCCGCTGGCTGCGATGATGCATGAAGCAACCGGTTCGTGGACACCAGTGTTTATGACGGTGATCGGTATGGATTTCATGACAGCTTTCCTGGCCTTGATCATCCTCAAGCCTATGCGTCGCAAGTTCCTGGCCAATACGCCACAGGAAATGGAAATGAATAGCGCAGCTGCTCCTGCGACTGCGTTGAAGTAATACCGGTTTTCCGGAACCAGGGTGGTATCGGTTCCGGAAAAACGTTTAGGGATTGCCCGGAGTTCGCCGGGCAATGCTGTTTTTATTTATCGATTCAGAAGGTTTTTATGCTCAATACTACCCACGCAACACGTGGCATGGCAGTTGCGCCGCACTCATTGGCTGCACAGGCAGCACTATCAGTCTTGCAGGATGGCGGTAACGCCATTGAAGCGATGGTCGCGGCAGCGTCGACGATTGCAGTTGTTTATCCCCACATGAACGGCATAGGCGGTGACGGTTTCTGGGTGGTGTCGGAACCGGGCAAACCGGTGGTAGCGATTGAGGCTTGCGGCGTAGTTGGCGCGGGCGTCTCGCTGGATTATTACAAAGAACGCAAGCTGGACACGATTCCTATGCGTGGCCCGGTAGCAGCAAATACCATGGCAGGCACAGTCGGTGGCTGGCAGGAAGCATTGAACATCAGCGCAGGCTGGGGCGGTAAACTGGCTTTGAACCGCTTGCTGGGTGATGCGATTCATTACGCAGAACAAGGCATTCCGGTCACGCCATCGCAATATGCGAGCACTTCCGTCAAGCTGCCGGAACTGGTGAATCAGCCCGGCTTTGCCGATACCTTCCTGGTCGATGGCAAGGCACCTGCAGCAGGCAGCCGCTTCGTGCAAAAACGCATGGGCAAAACCTTGCGTACGCTGGCGGAACAAGGCCTGGATAGTTTCTATCGTGGCGAGCTGGCAAAAGAAATCGCAGCTGATCTGGCAGAAGTAGGTTGCCCGATCACCTTGCAGGATTTGAATAGCTATCACGCACGCACCGGCGTGCCTATGCATCTCAAGCATAGCCTCGGCGATGTCTACAATACCGCGCCGCCTACACAAGGTGTGATCTCACTGGCGATCATCGGTATCCTCGACCGCCTGAATATCGGCCAGTACAAGGAAGACAGCCTGGAATACATCCACCTGGTGGTGGAAGCGACCAAGCAGGCGTTTGCCATCCGTGACCGTTATGTGATTGATCCGGCGTACATGACCATTGATCCGCAAAGCATCTTGACCGATGAATTCCTCGCACCTTACGTTGCCAAGGTTCGCCTCGATAGAGCCTTGCCATGGGGCCAGGGTAAAGGGCCAGGCGATACAATCTGGATGGGTGTGATTGATGGCGAAGGACGTGCGGTTTCCTTCATCCAGAGTATCTATCACGAGTTCGGCAGCGGTGTGGTTCTGCCTCGTACCGGTATCAACTGGCAAAACCGTGGTTGCTCATTCTCGCTGGATCCGCAGCACCTGAACGTACTGGCACCGGGCAAGAAGCCTTTCCATACGCTCAATCCTGCACTAGCACGTTTGAAGGATGGTCGCACCATGGTGTACGGCACCATGGGTGGCGATGGACAGCCGCAAACACAGGCAGCGGTATTCACCCGTTACGCAGTGTTCGGGCAGGCAGTGCAGCAGGCGATTACCGCACCGCGCTGGTTGCTGGGCCGGACCTGGGGCCAGAGCTCGGATTCACTCAAGCTGGAAAGCCGCTTCGCACCGGAAATCATCGATGGCTTGCGCAAGCTCGGCCATGAAGTCGATGTGATCGGCGAGTTCGATGAAATGGTAGGTCACGCTGCTGCCATCGTGCGTGACGCAGACGGCATCTTTGCCGGTGGTTTCGATCCACGCAGCAATGGTACTGCTGCCGGTTTCTAAGCTGACTGTCATGTAAAAAAGCGCAGGCTGATTGCTCAGCCTGCGCTTTTTTTATGGGCGTTGCGCTTACAGCCCACCCATAAATTGCAGGGTTTTACGTGTGTACTCTTCGACGTAATCGATCAGCTTGTCCGACGCATCACGCGCGCCAGCTTCATCGTTGGCAGCAATCGCACGCGCGATACCCGCGTGTAATTGCGATACGCGTTGCAGGTCGCCGAAGCGTTTGAAGTGCAAATACCAGAAGCGGCGCGTTTGCGCTTCTATCGGGCCTATCGCATACGATACGTATTTGTTTTGCGCAGTCTCTATGCAAAGCGAATTGAATTCACGGTCTGTTTCGATAAAGACATTGCCGTCATTTTGCCGGGCCGCACGGTCGAATTCGTCCGCCAGTTTCAGGAAGACTTCGCGCTGGTCTTCCATCGCCAGACGTGCTGCGCGTCCCGCGATGATTTTTTCCAGTTCGCGCCGCACTTCTATCATGTTCAACTGATCGGACAGGTCGATATCGGAAACGATGACGCCGGAACGTGGCAGGATCTTTACGTTGCCTTCGATGGCGAGGCGCTGCAAGGCTTCGCGCAAGGGCGTGCGGCCAAAACCGAGCGAGCGGTTCAGCGCTTTTTCGGAAATCTTGCTGCCCGGCGGCAGCTTCAGCGTCACGATCATCTCTTCCAGGATGCGGTAGGCCATTTGCGCCTGGTTCTCCCCGTTCCCCTCCATCTCGGACTGTAAGGCTTTTACTTGTTCTTCCGTGATCATTGCTCAACCTTTGAAATAGCGAATATTCGAAGTAAATCAGTATTCTAAAGCGCGCCGCAAAGGCTTATTCCATGCCGCGCTTACGCGGGGATTGAAGCATTTTGCATGCCGGGTTGTGCGAATTATACGATTCGTCCTGCCAGTAATTCCAATTTTCTTTGTTTGCCCCGGAAGAGCATTCCTGGCACTGCACTGCGAAAATGGTCCGGCCATACAAAAAGCCCGCTTCATTTGCATGAAACGGGCTTTTTCCTTGGGAAGGAGGTGCTTAGTAGCGGTAAATCTGGTTGTTTTCGATATGGACGCGTTCGCCGACTTGCAGGCCATTCGGATTTTGCAGGTTGAAGGTCTGGAAACCGCCGTTATCAAGACGGACATTTACCTGGAAATACTGCTGTGCTGGTGTGCTATTACGTTCTATCTGGTTACCCAGCAGGGCGCCGCCTATCAGGCCCGCCGCAGTTGCCACTGCGCGACCACCTCCTTTGCCGACCTGGTTACCCAGGACGCCGCCGATGGCACCACCGGCCAGCGCACCGCCGCCGCTGCCTTCACTGCGGACTTGCATAGGCTGGATCGAGTCGACGATGCCAGTGCCTTTGTAATAGCCCTGGTTGTAGCCCTGATTCGGATATTGTTGTTGCGGATAGCTTGCAGCCGGGTAACCCTGCGCCGGGTAAGTCGCTTGCGGATAAGCCGGATATTGGCGCACGTTATCGTTAGGGTAGTAGGTCGTACAGCCGCCGAGCACGGTGGTGGCAAGGATGGCGAGGACGATGGCTGTTTTATTTGTTTTCATGATGACTCCAAGGGTAATTCTGTACTAAAGGACAATATTAGTCGGGAATTAAATATGGCGCTGGCCCTTTGTTGAATTACCTTACGCGCTGCGTCCTACCTGTAAATCCCGATTGCTTCAGTAGACCTCATTCCGGGGTGAAAGTGCTACTGAAACTGTGTAAATGGATGCGCTTATTTGTAACAAATAATGTATGGCTGCTGCCTGTAGACGCTTGTCATCATTTCATTCAAGTCGTGTCATCGCACCAAATCACCGCAGCGAAATTCTCATAATCAAGCGCGTTTTTATTCGTTTGTCGCGTATTTGCTTTCTTATATTCTGATTGCACGAATTCAGATACGGCCATCAATGATGGCTGTAAGCAGTCAAGCAAAGGAAAACGAAATGAGTGTATCGCTCCAATCTGCAGCCGCAGCCCACACATATGAAAAAGAGGATGGTTTAGCACCGGTTTCCGAACTGTTGTCTAAAGACGGCGTGTCGCCGCAACTCGCATGGCAGCTTTTTTCCAGCGGCAAAGCCGTGCTGGTAGATGTGCGTACCGCGGAAGAACGTGCCTTTGTCGGTTATGTGCCTGACAGCGTCCACGTGGCATGGGCCACCGGTACCAGCCTGACACGCAACCCGCGCTTCGTGCGCGAACTCGAAGCCAAAACCGGCAAGGATAAAACCGTACTGTTGCTGTGCCGCAGCGGCAAACGTTCAGCGCTGGCAGCAGAAGCTGCACAGAAAGCAGGCTTCACCCAGGTCTTCAATGTGCTCGAAGGTTTTGAAGGTGAGCTGGATGAGCAGCAGCATCGTGGTGGCAGTGATGGCTGGCGCTATCACCAGCTACCGTGGGTACAAGCTTGATTGCCTGACTCGGTACACGATGAGCAAGTTGTGTGTGTCATTGGGTCTGGCGGTGCGGCAATTGCGTGAAGCCCATGGCTGGTCGCAGGAAGCGCTGGCAGAAAAAGCGCAATTGAATCGTTCCTATGTCGGTGAAGTCGAGCGCGGCAAAACAATACCATCACTGATCACGCTGGACAAACTGGCCAGTGCGCTCGGCCTGAAAGTATCCGATTTGCTGCTGCATTGCGAACGCATCAGCGGCTTGCAGGCGGTCTACAAACTCAACTTGGCGGCTATAGCATGTTGAGGCCAGGTCGAATCCCGCCGACACTCAGCGCCTGAGTCGTGCGGTTTCACTGTTACGTCTAACTCTTACTTTTGCATCACTCCTTATTCATCTCTAATTATCGGAAATTCTCATGGCAGATACTTCTTCATCACAAGTGGCGTTGGGCGACAATGCAGCGCGCCAGTTAGCGAATGCAACCAAAACCGTTCCGCAGTTATCGATCATCTCGCCACGCTGGCTGACGCATTTGCTGCAATGGGTGCCGGTTGAAGCAGGTATCTATCGTGTGAACCAGGTTAAAAATCCTGAGTCGATCAAAGTAACCTGCACCTCGCGTGAAGAAGAAAACCAGTTGCCGCGTACCTTCGTCGATTACGAAGAGGCACCTCGCGAACATTATCTGAATGCCGTCAGCACCATCCTCGACGTGCATACCCGTGTCTCCGATCTGTACAGCAGTCCGCACGACCAGATCAAGGAACAACTGCGCCTGACCATAGAAACCATCAAGGAAAATCAGGAAAGCGAACTCATCAACAATCCAGACTACGGCCTGCTGGCGCAAGTAACGGATGAGCAGCGCATCTTCCCGTTGACTGGCGCACCGACGCCGGATGACCTGGATGAATTGCTGACCAAAGTCTGGAAAGAGCCTGCATTTTTCCTTGCGCATCCATTGACGATTGCCGCCTTTGGTCGCGAAGCGACGCGTCGCGGCACACCTCCACCGACAGTCAGCCTGTTCGGTTCACAATTCATCACATGGCGCGGCGTCCCGCTGATCCCCTCGGACAAAGTGCCGGTCGCGGATGGCAAGAGCAAAATTATCCTGCTGCGCGTAGGCGATAAACGCCAGGGCGTGGTTGGTTTGTTCCAGCCTGGTTTGCCGGGCGAACAAAGCCCGGGCTTGTCGGTACGCTTCATGGGTATCAACGGCCAGGCCATCGCTTCTTACCTGATCTCCTTGTACTGCTCTCTGGCGGTGTTGACACCTGATGCGCTGGCCGTATTGGATGATGTGGAAATTAATAAATACCACGACTATCCGGACACCTACCGCTAAGTCGCGACCATGAGTAACACATCCCTTCCTGCGCAACTTCCGCCTGGCGGTGAAGCGCCTATAGATCCGGCCGTGCTGGCGCGGATGGCGAGCGCCTTCTTTTCGGCTTTGCCGAATCAGGGTACGCCACCCCTGCCTGGTGTACAGGCCCCGCTCAATCTCGCACCGCCAGGTTCGCCACTCGCCAGTCCGGCAGGCCTGGGGCCGTCGGTGCCGGGTACGCCTATCCCGCAAGGGCAGATCCCGGGCACTAACTTGTTGCCTGCTTCGCCTGCGCAATTGCCATCATTGGCTAATCGCGCGCCTGCATTATTGCCACATGCGAGCGCACCTAACGGTGTGCCGGATACGGTGATCAGCACCTTGCCAGCGTATGAACCACGTCTGGGCGGAGCGGTACTCGGGGTGCCGCAAGCGGCACCTGATGACAGCGCAGCACCGTACTACTTCCTGCAGCAAGGACAAGCTGTGGCAGGCGAACGCGATAACGGTACTGGGTCAGTAGACATCCTTGATCAGCTGGCGCAGCAGCCTTTTGCTGCGCCAGTCGTCAGTGACATACCGAAATCGCAAGCTGCTGTGCCAGTCACTCAGCCTTCAACCGAGCCTAAGTACTACTTCGTTGATTCAGTCGTCTTACCTAGTGGTTACGTCACGCCAGCGAAAGCACATCCACATGGTGGTACGCAAGCGATAGGCATTCCGCAAGCAGATCAGAGTCTTCATCCTGCATTTGATGTACATGCAGTGCGCCGGGACTTTCCGATCTTGCAGGAACGTGTCAACGGTAGACAACTAGTCTGGTTTGACAATGCCGCGACCACGCACAAACCGCAATCTGTCATAGACCGTATCGCTTACTTCTACGAACACGAAAATTCAAATATTCATCGTGCCGCACATGAGCTGGCAGCGCGCGCCACCGATGCCTATGAAGGTGCACGACAACGTGTGAAACACTTCATCAATGCGCCGGATGTGAATGAAGTCATTTTCGTGCGTGGAACGACGGAAGCAATCAACCTGGTAGCGAAAAGCTGGGGTGGGCAACATGTGGGTGAGGGCGATGAAATCATCGTCAGTAATCTCGAGCACCACGCCAACATCGTACCGTGGCAACAACTCGCTGCGGCCAAAGGCGCGAAGCTGCGCGTCATCCCGGTCGATGATAACGGTCAGGTCATTCTGTCCGAATATCAAAAGCTGCTGAACGACAGAACCAAAATTGTCGCCGTCACGCAAGTATCGAACGCATTGGGTACCGTGGTCCCGGTGAAAGAGATCGTCGCACTGGCACACCGTGCCGGAGCCAAGGCTCTGGTCGATGGCGCGCAATCGATTTCGCACATGCGAGTAGATGTGCAGGACATCGGAGCTGACTTCTTTGTATTCTCCGGACACAAGGTATTTGGTCCGACCGGCATAGGTGTGGTCTGGGGCAAACGGGAAATATTGGAAGACATGCCACCATGGCAGGGTGGCGGCAACATGATTGCCGATGTCACCTTTGAAAAAACCGTATTCCAGCCTATACCCAACAAGTTTGAAGCGGGTACCGGCAACATCGCGGATGCGGTTGGGCTGGGCGCGGCGATCGATTACGTCAACAAAATTGGTATTGAAAACATTGCGCGCTACGAACACGAGTTACTGGTCTACGGCATGCAAAAACTGGGAGCCATCCCCGGCGTGCGCCTGATAGGTACGGCAGCGGACAAAGCCAGCGTCATGTCCTTTGTGTTGCAGGGCTACACCACTGAAGAAGTCGGTCATGCGCTGAACGATGAAGGTATCGCAGTACGTACCGGACATCATTGCGCACAACCGATCCTGCGTCGCTTCGGGGTGGAAACGACAGTGCGACCATCACTGGCTTTCTACAATACCTATGATGAAATCGACAGGTTAGTCGCAGTGGTAACGCGACTGGCATCGCAGCGCACACTGGTGACCAGATAGTTTCCAGCTTCAGTGCTGAATGGCAGTTGGGTTATCGGCAGATAGCGTTTTATCTCGTCGATGGTTCAGCTGCCTTTTTTTATTGGTCGCTGACCTCCAGAGACGGTACATCGCGGCTTTCCCTGATTTTCGTTATCATCTGTCCATAGCTCGTTGATATTTAGCGACGCAGCGTCAGGCATTTTCTCCCATCACAGCGATATCTTCAGGAGCCTATCCTTGGACGGATCAAGCAAAGCACATCAGATTTCAGACCTCGCAGAACTGGAGCGTATATACGGCCAGCCTATGGCTGCTTCGATACGCAAAGAAATCGACTACATCCATCCGCATTACCAGGCCTTCATCGAAGCTGCGCCATTTGCGGTGCTGGCAACCAGCGGCCCGGATGGGCTGGATGCATCGCCGCGCGGTGACCCGGCTGGGTTCATCCATGTACAGGATGAGAAAACATTGTTGCTACCGGATCGTCGCGGTAACAATCGCATAGACAGCCTGCGCAACATCATCAGCGACCCACGTGTGGCAATCATCTTCCTGATCCCGGGCATAGGCGAAACAGTCAGGGTCAATGGTCGCGCCAGCATCCACAACGATCCTGCTTTGCTTGAACGCTTTGCGATAGAGGGCAAGGTGCCGCACACGGTCTTAAAAATAGCAGTCGAAGCCGTCTTCTTCCAATGCTCACGCGCGATCTTGCGTTCTGGTTTGTGGAAAGCGGAGCAACAGATAGAGCGTAGTTCTTTGCCTAGCCTCGGTACTATCTTGAGCGATCTGAGTGGATCAGAGATAGACGGTGAGAAGTACGATGCGGACTTGCCGCAGCGTTTGAAGACGTCGATTTACTGATGAATACTAAGAATGAAGTGGTTTGTGCTCGTATCAGGCTCAAACCGGATAGCCTGCCACTGGTGCGTGAGTGGGCTGCATACATCGCAGCACATAGGGAAGAAGCTTTGCGGACGCTGGAGGCAGAGGGTGTCGTGATCGAATCGGTTTTTCTGGATACGGTTGAGGGCGTTGACTACTTGGTCTACTACATGCGTGCGCCGTCTTTGAAAAAGGCGGAGGTAGTCGCAGTCAAATCATTGGCTGACGTTGATCTATATCATCAGAATTTTAAAAAGACGACATGGGAAAAAGTCTCCCGATTGGAATTGCTGGTTGATCTTGATCGTAGCAATACATAATATTTCTCGTGCTTTTACGAGTTGTGCCTTGCGAATGCACATTCAGTCGGTTCATCGCTTGCATGGTCATGTAACGGATATTTTTTTTCGTAGCCGCGTTATAAGGAAGAAACATATCAGGAGCAGCGTCAGTGGACCTAGTGGGACAAAAAGAGCCATTAAGTGATTTCGAAGGTCCAAGACAGAAAAGACAGAATCAATCAACAAGTAGATGGATAGCATTGCGCCAGCGATTATCCCGATACGCACATGCAAAGGAATTCCAAACGCTGCATATCGTTCTATCCAGAACACCATTAAACCAAGAGTGGTTAAGCCATAGCCACCTCCGACAACAATGGCCCAAAACGGAATGCCTAGTAAGATAGAAGGGTTGCGCAGTAAGGTTTGGATAGCAATAGACGAAAAAATGCCCCAGAGCAGTATCTGAAATGCACAAAGGACAACTGCTGCTGTAATCAGAGCGCCTTTTTGAAGTCCAGAATATCTGTAGTAAGCCATGTCCTGTCAGATCACATTTAGTTAATTAAATACCGCGTATCAATCACCTTCACGCGAGGATAGCAGGATAGAGGTCAGCCACAGAAGATAGCCTTAGCATCTTGCATCGCAGATGCTGGTTTGTCGGTGCCCGTTGAGTTGAAGTGTGAATTCAACATCTCATTTATGTGCTAGCGCTTCGACCTTCTTGGTAGCAATCAGGATGTCTGTAGTACGCGACTTACCCTAGTGAACTTCTTTCTGTAGGTCTCTTGCGGGGTCGTGGGAACGCGTTTAGTGAACTGGTAGACGCCGTCACTGCGTGACAGATGTTTGATCATAATTGTTAGTGATTTTCCAAGTTGAAGTTGCACGATGTAGCCCTATTCGGAATTCGTGTATCACAACTTGTTTCACAGTTTCATGATCAATCTGCATGTATGTCTTTGATTAACAAAGAATCTTCGTCGGTGTTATGGTCCCGCCGACAGGAATCGAACCTGTATCTAGCGCTTAGGAGGCACTCGTTCTATCCATTGAACTACGGCGAGACGCTTGAAAGTGAGCAACACTTTGCCACTTCCGACCGCGATTATAGCTGACGATATGGCAAAGAATAGCGGGAATGCTGCCGCTATCGGTACAATGCGGTCTTCATTCTTTTAATTGGTCGCCCGCAATCGCGCGGCAGACCTTATACCTTCAGGCATTTATGGCAGTCATTTCACTCTCGAACGCGCAGCTCGCGTTCGGTCACGTCCCTTTGCTCGATCACGCGGAGTTTTCCCTTGAAACCACGGAACGCGTAGGTTTGATCGGTCGCAACGGCACCGGTAAGTCCTCACTGCTGAAAATCATCGCTGGTCGTTCCAAGCTGGACGATGGCTTGTTTGTCATGCAACAAGGGATCAAGATTGCCTACGTTGAGCAGGAGCCGCATTTCTCGCCTGAGATGTCGGTGTTCGATGCGGTGGCGTCGGGCATGGGCGATATGCAGGCTTTGCTGGCGGAGTACGATGCGCTGACCGGCCAATTCGGTGGTGATAACGATGATGCGCTGATGGAGCGCATGCATGAGATCCAGCTGAAGCTGGACGCAGCGGACGCCTGGAACCTGACGAATAAGGTCGAAGCGACGCTGGACCGCCTGAATCTGGTGAAAGATGCGTTGATGGGTACGTTGTCCGGCGGTATGCAAAAGCGCGTGGCGCTGGCTTGTGCGCTGGTGAGCGTGCCTGACGTGCTGCTGCTGGATGAGCCGACCAACCATCTGGATTTCACTTCCATCATGTGGCTGGAAGGTTTGCTGCGCGATTTCAAAGGCAGTGTCTTGTTCATCACCCATGATCGTAGTTTCCTGGATAACGTGGCGACCCGCATCATCGAACTGGATCGCGGTCGCTTGCTGTCGTTCCCGGGTAACTTCAGTGCCTATCAGGTGCGTAAAGCAGAGCAACTGGAAATCGAAGAAGTTGAAAACGCCAAGTTCGATAAATTCCTGGCGCAGGAAGAGGTCTGGATACGTAAAGGCGTGCAAGCCCGTCGTACCCGCGATGAAGGTCGCGTGCGTCGTCTGGAAGCTTTGCGTCTGGTGCGCAGTGCGCGTCGTGAACAGCAAGGGCAAGTCAAGCTGGACGTGTCGTCCGGTGATCGTTCAGGCAAGATCGTCGCCGAGCTGGAAAATATCAACAAGAGCTACGGTGACAAAGTCATCGTGCGCGACTTCAGTGCGACTTTGCTGCGTGGTGACAAGATAGGCCTGATCGGTTTGAACGGTGCAGGCAAGACTACCTTGCTGAAAATGATTTTGGGTGAGGAAGAGCCGGACTCGGGTACCGTCAAACAAGGTACCAAGCTGCAGATTGCATACTTCGATCAGATGCGCGCGCAATTGAATGAAGACGCCAGCCTGGCCGATACGATCGCGCCGGGTAGTGATTGGGTGGAGATCAATGGTCAGCGTAAACACGTGATGACTTACCTCAACGACTTCCTGTTTGCACCTGAACGTGCGCGTTCGCCGGTCAAGTCTTTGTCGGGCGGTGAGCGTAACCGCTTGCTGCTGGCGCGTTTGTTCGCCAAACCAGCCAATGTGCTGGTGCTGGATGAACCGACCAACGATCTGGATATCGATACGCTGGAGTTGCTGGAAGAATTATTGGAAGACTACAAAGGCACTGTGTTCCTGGTCAGCCACGATAGAACCTTCCTAGATAACGTCGTGACTGAGGTCATCGTCGCGGAAGGCAATGGCTTGTGGCGCGAATATATCGGTGGCTATAGCGACTGGGAACGTGTGCGTCCGGCTGCTATTCCGGCCGGTGCACCGAAGCCGGTGGCCAAGGCTGAAGTTAAAGTGGAAGCAGCGCCGGTCGCCGCGCCTGCTGCCAAGCAAAAGAAACTGAGCTACAAGGAACAGCGCGAGATGGAAGCGTTACCAGCTTTGATCGCGAAACTCGAAGAAGAACAAAAAGCGATTACCGAGAAACTGGCCGACGCCAGCCTGTACACGCAGCAACCGGATGAAGTGAAACGGCTGAATCAGCGTTTTACTGAAATTGATGGCTTGTTGCTGGAAGCGCTGGAGAAGTGGGAAGCCATCGAAGCGCGTAGCTAATGAGGCTCAGCTGCCTGTTGTCCGCGCGATGGGCAACAGGCAGTAGCAGTGTTGTGATGTTTTAATTCAGGCGACTGATGTCGTCACGCAGTTTCGGGAATTGCGCTCGCAGTTCCGCCGTATCCATCGCGTAAGGCCGGTGTTTGACATAGGCTTCCAGGTCCTGCAAGGCTGCTAGCGGACATTCCAGATGCAAGTAGGCTATGCCTCTGTCACGTCGCTCGGCAATTTCATGCGGCAATAAAATCAACAGTCTTTCCTGTACTTCCAGCAAACGTTGCCAGCGTTCCTGCTGCATGAAGAGCGTCTTCAGGTTGCGCAACATGCGTACCAGGATGTCACGCGGGCTGGCGGCATCGAGGTAGGCGGTGAGCTGGAAATCATCAGGGAAATCTTGCTGCATGATGTAAGGCTCGACCCGTTCCTCCAATTCTTCGCGCGACAGGCTGGCACCGTTGAATGGGTCCAGTACAACCTGGCCGGATTGCACTGCCAGTTTCATCAGGAAGTGACCGGGAAAGGAAATGCCTTGTACATCCAGATCGATTTGCTGCGCCAGTTCCATATACAGAACGGCGAGTGAGATCGGAATGCCGCGTCGCGTATCGATTACGCGGTGCAGATAACTGTTGTCGGGGTTGTAGTAATCGTTGACATTGCCGCTGAAGCCCAGCTCATTATAAAAATAATGATTCAGCATACGCAGTTTTTGCAGTGTCGATGCGTCGTCCGGCAAACGTTGTTTCAGTTTGACAGCAAGCGTATCGACTTCCGCTTGCGATGCGGCCAAATCAAGATTCGGCTCGGCATCCTGTGCAATGGCGAGTGCAGCTTCGAACAAGGGAATGCTGTCGTCCTGCTGCACCAGCGTGGAGAAATACTCTAGAGATTGGATCGTCATATGCCTCCATCATAGCGATGATGCCGTGATTGTGCAGACCTTCGTTCCGACTCTGGCGATGAGTGTGGATTAACGCGCGATGCGCTTGAAATCCCGAAAGCGAAATCCCATGGCTAATAATGCGCCGAAATAGCTGATTCCGCACGCTGCCATGACAATTAATAATGCGCCTATCCGTATAAATGGTGTGGCATGCAGGGCTACCCAGTCGAACTGACCGGCGGTCCAGAGCGCCACGCCAGCCATCAGGAAGAGTGCACCGCTGAGGCGGATAAAGAAAGTACGCCAGCCGGGCAGGGCGTTGTAAATGCCGCGGCGTTTCAGGCCCCAGTACAGGAAGCCTGCGTTCAGGCAAGCACCCAGTCCGATCGACAGCGCCAGGCCGGCATGGGCGATCCATGGCACGAAGATCATGTTCATCAATTGCGTCGCAATCAGTACGCCGATGGCAATCTTGACCGGGGTTTTGATATTTTGCTGTGCGTAAAAGCCAGGCGCCAGGATTTTCACCAGGATCAGGCCGATCAGGCCGACACCGTAAGCGACCAGTGCGCGCGATGTCATCTCGACCGACAGTTCATTGAATTTGCCGTAATGGAAGAGTGTCGCTGTCAGCGGTTCCGAGATGGTGGCCAGGCCGACCGCGCATGGCAGCGCCAGCAGGAAAGTCAGGCGCAGGCCCCAGTCCAACAAGGATGAGTATTCTTCGGTATTGCCTTCGAAGTTGGCTTTCGACAGGCTAGGCAACAGGATGGTACCCAGTGCTACACCCAGCAGTGCCGTCGGGAATTCCATCAGGCGATCTGCATAGGAGAGCCAGGACACGCTGCCGCTTTCGAGGCGCGATGCGATATTGGTATTAATCATCAGGCTGATCTGCGCGGCCGAAACGGCAAATACGGCGGGACCCATTTTGCTCAGCACCTTGCGCACACCGGCATCACCGAGACTGGCGAAAGGATTGCGCGAAATGCGCGGTAGCATGCCTATCTTCAGCAGAGCAGGGATCTGGATCGCCATCTGCAACACGCCACCGACGATGACGGCGATCGCCATTGCATAGATAGGCTGTTCCAGATGTGGTGCGAGGAACAGAGTCGCCACGATGAAGGACAGATTCAGCAAAACAGGTGTAAACGCGGGTATCTTGAATTCGCGCCAGGTATTCAGGATGCCGCCACTGAGCGCGACAAAGGCCATGAAGCCGATGTATGGGAACATCACGCGCGTCATCCAGACCGATGCGTCGAAGATCTCGGACTTGGCTTTCAGCCCGGTCGCGATCAGGTAAACAATAAATGGTGAGGCGATGACGCCTATCAGGCAGGTTAGCAGCATGGTCCAGATCAGGACTGTTGCTACATGGTCAACCAGGCTTTTGGTTGCTTCTTCACCTTTCTGGCTTTTGTATTCCGCCAGGATGGGGACGAAGGCCTGCGAAAACGCACCTTCAGCGAATAAGCGACGCAGCAGGTTGGGGATGCGGAATGCGATATTGAACGCATCGGTATAGGCGGATGCGCCAAATGCACGGGCAAACAGGATCTCGCGGATCAGTCCTGTCACACGAGAAACCATCGTCATGCCGGAGACCGCCGCAAGCGTTTTGTGCAAGTTCATGGAGCGGAATTATATCTGTTCAAGGTGAAACGATGGTGCATAGGAGGCCTGCATATAAGAGATAGCGCTTAGTACGTGCCGGCATGGGATAATTCCGTGCACGGCGATATTTATTAATATTCCTGCATCCCAGCCAGCACGTTTAAAAATGTTGTTAAATAAACACATTTTCGCGATTGCAGTCAGCTTGCAACAATCTTGCAAGGGAGTCAGCATCTATTTGCCTGATTAGGAAAATACGGCTATAATCTGCAGCTTCACAGAATTCTGTCTCACTAACATGCGTGTTTGCGAATGCGCGTAGACCTGTTTTTAGGAAATAATATTCATGGCAAATACCGCACAAGCACGCAAACGCGCTCGTCAAGCAGTTAAGCAAAACGCTCACAATTCCAGCCAGCGTTCCACGCTGCGTACAGCTGTTAAAGCTGTTCGTAAGGCAATTGAAGCGGGCGACAAAGCTGCTGCAGCGCAAGTTTTCCTGGCTTCCGTGTCGACCATCGACCGTATCGCTGACAAGAAAATCATCCACAAAAACAAAGCAGCACGTCATAAAAGCCGCCTCGCAGCTGCTTTGAAAGCGCTGGCTTAATCGTTTTTGTCGGCTGCGCCCCGGCGCAGCACTGAGCAAGACATTAAAAACCCCGCACGATTCAGGTCGTGCGGGGTTTTTGCTTGTCTGCTTGATTAGTGCAGTTTAGGCAGGCCTTCTATGACGCTGCCCGGTTTCAGGTTCTTGTGCTTGAACCAGCCTTCATTCATTTCCAGTGCATACGGCACTGGTTTTTTCGAGCAGTGCGAATCCAGGGTTTGCGGCTTCATATCTTCAATATTCACGATCTTGCCGTCGGCATCAATAAAGGCGACGGACAAGGGGATCAGGGTATTTTTCATCCACATGCAGACGCCGGCCGGTGCGCCGAACAGGAACACCATGCCTTCATTTGGTCCCATGCTGGCGCGGTTCATCAAACCTTGCTGACGTTCGGCTTCATTCGATGCGACCTCGGCTTTGATGATATTCATCCCTGCGGTTAATGAAATGACTGGGAATTTTTTGTCTTGCTGCGCGTAGCTAACGCTTGCGGCGAGGGTGGTCGCGCACGCAATGGCGATCGCGCAAGTGCTGAGGAATTTATTCATGGGGCGGATTGAGTAAGTAATAAAGCTAAGAGGTGATGTGGGGCAGTGTAAATGAAAAAGAGAAAAGCGCGTGCCATGTCTGCTACGAGAACTCTGCTTGGATGATTTAGCCCAGGCCTAGTTCCTTGACTGAAATCTCGCGCCATTCACCCGGCCATAATGGATGGCTCTCCAGCGATACCGGTCCGATGGCAATGCGCACCAGGCGCAAAGTCGGATAACCGACCGCACCTGTCATACGCCGTACTTGCCGGTTTTTACCTTCTGACAGTGTGATGGTCAGCCAACTGGTGGGTGCGTTGGCGCGCTCACGTATCGGCGGATTGCGTGGCCACAACCAATCGGGTTCTGCTACGCGTTTGACTACACATGCGCGCGTGACGAAATCGCCGAGATCGAGTGGTGCGCGCAAGCGCTCCAGTGCATCGTTATCGGG
This sequence comes from Herminiimonas contaminans, assembly GCF_015645465.1. Lineage (GTDB taxonomy): Bacteria > Pseudomonadota > Gammaproteobacteria > Burkholderiales > Burkholderiaceae_D > Oxalicibacterium > Oxalicibacterium contaminans. Next base: position 35,325 of record NZ_JADOEL010000016.1, read on the forward strand.
TATGCCTTCAACCTGTACCAGATAAGTTTTGGTGTGCTCTCTATCCGGGTGGCTGATCGCGTGTTGCAGCTTGCCGTCGTCAGTCAGTAGCAACAAGCCTTCGCTGTCAGCATCCAGTCGTCCGGCAGGATAAATGTCCGGTATGTCGATGTGGTCGGCCAGTGATTTGCGCGTAGGGTGCGGCGAAAACTGGCACATGGTCTGGAAGGGCTTGTTAAACAGAATCAGGGGCATGATGAAGTTGCGGTGACGTGGTGACGACTGAATTGCGATGGTAAAGAGATTTTGTCGAACGCGATATCAAAGTATTGCAAAAATATCGCAACGAAATAAGGTGCAGAAATATTTTCGGAGTGTTGCAAATTTGTCGCGCGGCGTGAAACCGGCGCTGCAACTGTATCCCATATATATGGGAGAAATGATTTTGCGTGCGAAAGTCGCTACGCAGTTATATGCGAGATAAAGCGCTTGCGATTAAGTTAAAACGTCGTAAAGATCGTCATAAAAAGACAATAAAAAACCCCGCCGAAGCGGGGTTTTTCGCAAGTCCTTAAGAATTAAGGAGCTTGAATGTTGGAAGCTTGCTTGCCTTTAGGGCCTTGCGTGACTTCGAACTGAACTTTCTGACCTTCTTTGAGGGTCTTGAAGCCGTTCATTTGGATTGCGGAAAAGTGTGCAAACAAATCCTCACCGCCGTCGTCCGGGGTGATAAAGCCGAAGCCTTTGGAGTCGTTGAACCACTTGACGGTACCTGTTGCCATAAAAAGCGTCTTTCTAATATAGACTTAATCACACGAGCCGCAAAAGAAAGAAGCCTCGTTTACGTTGCCCCTCCTAAAACCTGCTCACTTCGTATTGACAAGCCATTGTTGTCAAGCATGTCAATAAGATTCATTCTTTACGCAAAAAATACAAAAGTCAAGCGCTTTTCGTGAGGCCTGGAAAACTTTATTTTCAGGGGGAAAGTGGGTGACTCTTGAATTCTTACGTTTGATCGTCATCTGCGTATTCAGAAGAAAACGCGTAATATTAAATTAATTTGTTTCTCTGTTCTTCTGGGCATTGTGCACACGGTCGAACGTATTAGAATAGACCTATGGCAATTAAGCATGACGATGGTACGGTCCTTATGCGGCAAGAGCAAAAACTCAAGCCGCCGTCTATGTATCAGGTGTTATTGCTGAATGATGACTACACGCCGATGGAATTCGTCGTGATGATTCTTCAGGAATACTTTAGTAAAGATCGTGAGACAGCAACGCAAATCATGCTCATGGTTCACCGCGACGGAAAAGGTATTTGTGGCGTGTATCCGAAAGATATCGCGTCTACGAAAGTTGAGCTGGTTTTGAACCACGCCCGAAAAGCGGGGCATCCCCTGCAGTGCGTGATGGAGGAAGTATGATTGCGCAGGAATTAGAAGTCAGTTTGCATATGGCGTTTGTCGAAGCAAGACAGGCGCGTCATGAGTTTATTACCGTCGAGCATTTGCTCCTTGCACTGCTGGATAATCCATCAGCTGCCGAGGTTCTGCGTGCTTGTGCGGTCAATATTGAAGACCTGCGTAAAACGTTGACCAATTTTATTGGCGACAATACGCCTACGGTGCCTGGCGCCGCTGAGGTCGATACCCAACCTACACTTGGTTTCCAACGCGTGATTCAACGCGCGATCATGCATGTCCAGTCTGCTTCCAACGGCAAGAAGGAAGTGACAGGCGCAAACGTGCTGGTTGCCATCTTTGGCGAAAAAGATTCACACGCTGTTTATTACTTGCACCAGCAAGGTGTGACACGTCTCGACGTAGTCAATTTCATTTCGCACGGCGTGCGCAAGGATCAACAAAGCGATGCGCAAAAAGCACCTGAAGGTGCCGAGGATGCGCCGTCGGCTGAAGGACAGCAAAAAGAAAGTGCGCTGGATCAGTTCACGCAAAATCTGAACAAGATGGCGAGCGAAGGCAAGATCGATCCGCTGATCGGCCGCGAAGGCGAGGTCGAGCGCGTGATCCAAACCTTGTGCCGTCGTCGCAAAAACAATCCGCTGCTGGTAGGTGAAGCTGGTGTCGGCAAAACCGCAATTGCGGAAGGCTTGGCATGGCGCATCACGCAAGGCGATGTCCCTGAAGTCTTGCAGAACGCTGTCGTCTATTCACTGGACATGGGCGCTTTGCTGGCTGGTACCAAATATCGCGGTGACTTCGAGCAACGCCTGAAAGCAGTGCTCAAGCAACTGAAAGATAACCCTAACGGCATCCTGTTCATCGACGAAATCCACACCATCATCGGTGCGGGTTCGGCTTCGGGCGGCACGCTGGACGCATCTAACTTGCTGAAACCGGCTTTGTCGAATGGTCAGTTGAAATGCATAGGCGCGACTACCTTTACCGAATTCCGCGGTGTCTTTGAAAAAGACCATGCCTTGTCACGTCGTTTCCAAAAGATCGATGTGAACGAGCCTACCGTCGAACAAACCATACAGATTCTGCGTGGCTTGAAATCGCGTTTCGAAGAACATCATGGCGTGAAGTATTCGGCCTCGGCGCTGACTTCAGCAGCTGAGTTGGCAGCACGCTTTATTAACGACCGTCACTTGCCGGACAAGGCAATCGACGTGATCGATGAGGCGGGTGCAGCACAACGCATCCTGCCGAAGTCCAAGCAAAAGAAAACCATCGGCAAATCCGAGATCGAGGACATCATTTCCAAGATCGCGCGTATTCCTGCGCAAACGGTCAATCAGGATGATCGATCCAAGTTGCAGACCATAGAGCGCGATCTGAAGAATGTCGTGTTTGGTCAGGATCCTGCGTTGGAAGCGTTGGGTTCGGCGATCAAGGTCGCACGCGCTGGCCTGGGTAAAGCAGACAAGCCTATCGGCTCCTTCCTGTTCTCCGGTCCTACCGGTGTCGGTAAAACCGAAGCAGCGAAACAGCTGGCTTTCCTGATGGGCATAGACCTGATTCGTTTCGATATGTCCGAGTATATGGAACGTCATGCGGTCAGCCGCCTGATCGGTGCGCCGCCGGGTTATGTCGGTTTCGATCAGGGTGGTTTGCTGACCGAAGCGATTACCAAGAAGCCGCATGCAGTCTTGCTGCTGGATGAAATCGAAAAGGCACATCCGGATATTTTCAATATCCTGTTGCAAGTGATGGATCACGGCACTCTGACTGATAACAATGGTCGTAAAGCGGATTTCCGCAATGTGATCATCATCATGACGACGAATGCTGGTGCTGAAAGCCTGCAGAAACGTACTATCGGTTTCACCGAGAAGAAAGAAACCGGCGACGAGATGGCGGATATCAAGCGCATGTTTACGCCTGAATTCCGCAATCGCCTGGATGCCATCATCAGCTTCCGTGCACTGGATGAAGAAATCATCCTGCGTGTGGTTGATAAATTCCTGATGCAGCTGGAAGAGCAACTGCACGAGAAGAAAGTAGAAGCCATCTTCACCGAGAAGCTGCGTACTTTCCTCGCGAAGAAAGGATTTGATCCGCTGATGGGTGCACGTCCGATGTCGCGTCTGATCCAGGACATGATACGCAAAGCACTGGCTGATGAGTTGCTGTTCGGTCGCCTGGTCACTGGTGGCAAGGTCACGGTTGATCTGGACGATAACGATCAGATCAAGCTGGACTTCAGTGAAGGTGATACGGCTCCTCCGGCGGCAACACCGGAAACAGTCGAAGTCGAATAAGCACTGCTTGCACGATAAAAAAGCCCGAACCACTCAGTGGTTCGGGCTTTTTAATTTTGTGCGCGAGGATGCGCTGATTTAAATCAGGCGATCTGTCCTCAGGCGTGCAAGGCAGCGGCGCATTCCTTGACCAGCGCCGGGCCACGATAAATCAGGCCGGTATACAGTTGAACCAAGGAAGCGCCCGCGGCAACCTTTGCTTGCGCATCGCTTCCTGACAGGATGCCGCCTACGCCTATGATAGGCAGCGCATCACCGAGCTCGCTCTTGAGTGCACGTATGACTTTATTTGACGCTTCGAATACTGGCGCGCCGGACAAGCCACCGGTTTCCTGGGCATGTTTCAGATTCTTGACCGCGTCGCGGCTGACGGTTGTATTCGTCGCGATAACGCCATCCATCTTGTGACGCAACAAGGCTTGCGCGATCGTCTGGATTTGTTCCAGCTCCATATCAGGTGCGATTTTCAAGGCAATCGGGACGTAGCGCTTGTGTTGGTCGGACAGGCGTTGCTGTGCTTCTTTCAGTTGCGATAGCAAGGCGTCCAGTTCGGATGCTCCTTGCAACTGACGCAGGTTTTTGGTGTTGGGCGATGAGATGTTGACCGTCACGTAGCTGGCGTATGGGTACACCTTCTCCAGGCAGATCAGGTAATCATCGACTGCGCGCTCGATCGGTGTATCGGCGTTCTTGCCGATGTTCAGGCCAAGTACACCTTCCTTGTTTTGATAAAACTTCGAAGCCCTGACGTTGGCAACGAAAGCATCTGCGCCGCCATTGTTGAAGCCCATGCGGTTGATGATGGCGTTTGCCTGCGGCAGGCGGAACATGCGTGGCATCGCGTTGCCAGGTTGTGCGCGTGGAGTGACGGTGCCGACTTCGATCGAACCGAATCCCAGCGTCGCCAGGCCATCGATATAGGTGCCGTCCTTGTCCAGGCCAGCAGCCAGGCCGACTGGATTCGGAAAAGTGATGCCCATTACGGTACGTGGATCGTGCGCTGGTTTGACGATGGACGAAGTCAGGCCCAGTGCAGCGGCGCGGCGCAGTGCTGGCAGGGTCAGGTTGTGGGCGGCTTCCGGATCGATGGCGAACAGGAAAGGGCGCGCGAGGGCGTAGAGAAGTTTGTCGGACACGGTAAGGATCAGGTTGGTAGATCAAAGGGCTGGTCAACTGGGCGCAGGCATGCGAGCAGCTGATTTGCGAACCCTGTATTTTACCGCGTGGACGAGGGATCGACGAGCGGAAGCGGGACCCATTCGCCTTGTTGCAAGGCTTCCAGCGGCTGGAAATTGGTTTTATAGGACATTTTCGGGCTTTCCTTGATCCAGTAGCCCAGATAGATGTAGGGCATCTGCAGCGCCTGCGCCTGGGCGATTTGCCACAGGATGTTGTAGGTGCCGTAGGAAGCGTTTTGTGGTGCCGGATCGTAGAAGGTGTAGACCGACGACAAACCGTCGTCCAGCACGTCGATGATGCTGACCATGCGTAGCGTGCCGTCGTCTTCGCGGAATTCCACCAGGCGTGTGTTGACTTTGCTTTGCAACAGGAACTGCGCGTATTGCTCGCGGCTGTCCTGGTCCATGCCGCCACCAGCATGCCGTGCGGTCTGATAGCGCAGATACAGGTCGTAGTGTTCGGCCAGATAGGTCAGCTTGGTGACGGACGTTTGCAAATCACTATGTTTGGTCTGCGCGCGGCGTTGGCTGCGGTTCGGTACGAATTCCGCGACTTTGATGCGCACTGGGGTGCAAGCCTGGCAGCCGTCACAGTAGGGGCGATAGGTGAAGATGCCGCTACGACGGAAACCGTTCTTGACCAGTTCGGAATAAACGTCAGCGTTGATCAGGTGGGAAGGAGTGGCGACTTGTGAGCGCGCCTGCCGTCCATCCAGATAGCTGCACGGGTAGGGTGCAGTTGCGTAGAACTGGAGCGTGGAGAACGGTAATTCCTTAGGGTGCGTCATGATTGCGTACTTAGTTAAGTTCCGAATTCGCGCGTTCCGAATTCGTAAGTTCCGAGTTCGCGACTTCGTCGGCTAAATCAATATCAGACAGCTGTTCTAACAATAATACTTCAGGAGTTCGGAAACAATGCAATTGGCTGCCAATCTTTTATTTGCGGGCCGCCTGCAACCTGGCGCAAGCGTGAAATAAATTCCGTACGTGCGATCGGTGCTGCACCCAACGAGGCCAAATGCGCGGTCTCTTGCTGGCAGTCTATCATCGAAACCCCATGCTTACCCAGGAAGTGTACGAGGTAGCTCAATGCAATCTTGGATGCATCGGGTACCCGTGCAAACATGGACTCGCCATAGAACATATGTCCTATGCTGACGCCGTAAGCGCCACCGACCAGTTTCCCTTCCAGCCACAGTTCGGATGAATGTGCATAACCCAGCTTATGCAGACCGACATAACCGGCAACGATTTCATCAGAGATCCAGGTGCCGCCTTCGCCATCACGTGGCTCCGCGCAAGCACGCATGACTTCTTCAAATGCGTGATCGAAGCGGATTTCCCAACGGCCATCGTGACTGTTGATGCTGCGCTGGATTTGTTTGAGTTTCTTTTTAAGGCTGTGTGAGATCTTGAAGTCTTTGACGAACAAGACCATGCGCGGGTCTGTGCTCCACCAAAGTATGGGCTGGCCTTCCGAGAACCACGGGAAAATCCCGTTGCGATAAGCCTCCAGCAAACGCCCCGGGGACAGGTCGGCACCCGCCGCCAGTAAGCCAGCTGCGCCATCTGCTTCCGTTAAGGCGCTGGAAACATTCGGGAACGGATCATCCGCTTCCAGCCATGGAATCATGCGGCTTCCCTGTTTTGGCTCATTGCTTCGTTCATTTTTGGTGCGTTATCCGTGTTTCTTTGGGGTAAGTAAATATTATCTTTAAAAATCAATGCTTTATAAAAATCACCAAAATGGAACGATTTTTGCTTTTATGGTGCGTTCGATTATCCGCTACGCACACATATTGGGAGATTTTTGCATGGATGCACTCAAACACGGCACAGACGCATTATTCATCATGCTCGGTGCTGTCATGGTCCTGGCTATGCACGCCGGTTTTGCTTTTCTTGAGCTGGGGACAGTGCGCAAGAAAAACCAGGTCAATGCTTTGGTCAAAATATTAGTCGATTTTGCTGTTTCGACCATCGCCTATTTTTTTGTTGGTTACAGCATTGCGTATGGCGTGAGCTTTTTTGGCAGTGCCGAAGTGCTGACTGAGCGTAACGGATATGAACTGGTCAAATTCTTTTTCTTGCTGACGTTTGCCGCTGCGATCCCGGCGATTATTTCGGGCGGCATTGCTGAGCGTGCGCGCTTCCATCCACAGTTATTGGCGACCGCTTTAATCGTTGGTGTGGTGTATCCATTTTTTGAAGGCATCGCATGGAATCAGCACTTCGGCATACAAGCCTGGCTGAACAGTACTTTCGGTGCCAACTTCCATGATTTCGCCGGTTCCATCGTGGTGCATGCGGTGGGTGGCTGGATCGCTTTGCCTGCAGTGCTACTGCTGGGTGCGCGTCGCGGACGTTATACCAAGGAAGGCACGATCGCTGCGCATCCACCGTCCAGCATTCCTTTCCTCGCGCTGGGCGCATGGATACTGACAGTGGGCTGGTTTGGTTTCAATGTGATGAGTGCGCAGACCATGGAGCAGATGAATGGCCTGGTTGCAGTGAACTCATTAATGGCGATGGTGGGCGGTACGTTGGCTGCATTCCTGGCTGGTAAAAACGATCCGGGCTATGTGCACAACGGACCATTGGCGGGTCTGGTCGCTGTATGCGCAGGTTCTAACGTGATGCATCCGCTGGGTGCCTTGATAACAGGCGCTATCGCTGGTTTTATTTTTGTCTGGGCTTTTGCGCTGACACAAAATAAATGGAAGATCGATGATGTGTTGGGTGTCTGGCCTTTGCATGGCTTGTGCGGCGCATGGGGTGGTCTGGCAGCTGGTATCTTTGGTTTGAAATCACTGGGCGGCCTGGGTGGCGTTTCCTTCATGTCGCAACTGATCGGAACCGGCCTGGGTATTTCGATTGCACTGGCTGGTGGCTTCCTGATTTATGGCGCGTTGAAAATGACGGTAGGCATACGCCTTGATCCGGAGCAGGAATTCAATGGTGCTGATTTGTCGATACATAATGTCAGTGCGACACCGGAGCGCGAAACGTATTGGTGATGAAGCAGGGAATAAAAATCATCGTTAAGAAAATGGCGACTCATTTAGTGTGAGTCGCCATTTTTGTTTGCGCGCGAAATCAATCATGTATGAGTAAATGCTTCCGGACTCAACATGGGTTTCAGTATGTCCATCGTGTGGAAACCATAAGAGCCGCCATTCTTACGGTTGGCATAATCCTGCAGGAAAAATTGCAGGGTGTGGTGCACGGTAGGGAAGGCGATGTCTTCCCATGGGATATCTTCCGGCGCGAATAATTTGACTTCCAGGCTTTCAATTCCCGCTTCGAAATTCAGGTCGAGCAGCGTGGCGCGGTAAAACATATGCACCTGATGTACATGCGGCACATTCAATAAAGAAAACAATTCATGCAGGTGGATATTTGCGCCAGCTTCCTCTGTGGTTTCGCGGATTGCAGCGTTGCTGGTGGTTTCATTGTTTTCCATGAAGCCGGCCGGGAGCGTCCAGTAACCGAGGCGTGGTTCGATCGCGCGCTTGCATAACAGTATGCGCATGTCACCGTCTTCATCCCAGACCGGGATGGAGCCTAATACCATCTTGGGGTTCTGGTAATGGATGGTGCCGCAACTGCTGCATACATAACGTGGACGGTTGTCACCCTCGGGAATCAATAAGGTTACTGGGTGCGCGCACTCGGAACAAAATTTCATAAGGATTACAAATCGTTGAAAAGCCTGGTTATCCGGATCATTGCAGACATGATTACAAGGTGAGCAGTGTATCACTGCATAAAGAAGCTGCAATTAAGATTGCTTTGCTCGGCGATACCCTATATAATTCATATCTTCAGACGCGGGGTGGAGCAGTCTGGCAGCTCGTCGGGCTCATAACCCGAAGGTCGTAGGTTCAAATCCTGCCCCCGCAACCAAAGTCTTACAAGTCTTATCAAATCCCGCCCATCATTACATCTCCTCTAAAACGGGCGTCGGATAGCAGTATCAACTGGTTCTCTAACCGGACAATCGATTCCAAAGATGATTGTCGTTGAATATAATTTCTGCACATTGCAACTAAACAGTCGTAAATATCGTAAATGAATATTGCTGAGGCGAAGAAGGTCCTCGAAACAGCGCTACTTTGCGCTCACGAGCCCCTGTCCATAAACGACATGAAGAAGCTTTTTGTCGAAACGGGCGAGACTGACGGACAGATAGGCACAGATGAAATCAAGCAAATGCTTGAAGAGTTGCGTGACGACTGGATAGATAAGGGCATCGAAGTAGTCAGTCTGTCGACTGGCTGGCGCTTCCAGAGCCGTCCGGAGATGAAGATCTATCTGGAGCGTCTGAATCCTGAAAAGCCGCCGAAGTATTCGCGTGCGACACTGGAGACGTTGGCCATCATTACCTATCGCCAGCCGGTTACGCGCGGCGATATTGAAGAAATCCGTGGTGTCACGGTCAATTCGCAAACCATCAAGATGCTGGAAGACCGTGGCTGGATAGAATCCATCGGTCATCGCGACGTACCTGGTCGCCCGGCCTTGTTTGCGACAACCAAACATTTCCTTGATGATCTCGGCCTGACTTCGCTGGATCAATTGCCGCCTCTGCAGCAAGTAGAGAAGGGCGATATGCAAGGTAGTGCCTTGCTCGAGATGCAAGGGCTGGAAGCAGAATTGCAAGAACATCTGGATCAGACCGCGATCGATTTCGCTGGTGCTGATGCCGCCAACGCTGAAGTCGCTACAGAAGTGACAGCGGAAGCCGTCGCGACCGAGGTCGTGGCTGAGGCTGATATAGATACAGCAGAGATTGAATCAGTTGCTACTGAAACAGTCGAAGCTGAAGTAACCGATGCTGAAGAAGTCGAAACTGTCGCCGCAGAGCAGGCAGAAGGCGCTGAGGAAGCGGTAACAGAACCAACAGAATTGAATCCTTCGGAATCCGAAGCAGTTATTCCTACCGACGCAGCAGCGCCTGACTTGACGGTCGTTGACGACCCGAGTGAGCACAACCAAGAATTGAATAATGAATCGCCCAACGAAAAATAATACTTCTGATGCATCTGGTCATGATGCGTCTCCATCTGAGCATGCCGGTGAGCAGGCTCCTGCTGCGGCAGAAGGCAGTGGTACGAAACCCGTAAAACGTGGTTTGCGCGGCCCGCGTACATTGCGTCGCGCCCGTAATACGCCGCGTGAAACCAATGAGTCAACAGGCGTAAAAGCAGATGGCGTCGAAGTTGCACAAAATGCAGAGCAAGGCGCAGCGCCAGTTTCTGATGAGGCGCGTAAAGAACGTCCTGCTAATCGCCGTGGCGAGCGCCCACATGGTGCAAAAGGTGGTGCCAAGCAGCAAGGTCGCGGCAAGTCCGCTGGCGCACAACGTGGCGGCAAGCCACATGGCAAGGCAGATAATGCCGACGACGTATTTTCCTTTGTTACTTCGGATGATTTTGACTCGCTGGCGTCGGAAGACAGTGCTGGTGGCAAACGTCGCCATGAACAAAAAACCGTACGCCGCGATTTGACCGCGGACGACGATGCACCGAAATTGCATAAAGTACTGGCAGAAGCCGGTCTCGGTTCGCGTCGTGATATGGAAGAATTGATTATTGCCGGTCGTGTCTCGGTCAATGGCGAGCCTGCCCATATCGGTCAGCGTATCTTGCCGACCGACCAGGTGCGTATTAATGGCAAGCTGATCCAGCGCAAAGTAAGCAAGAAACCGCCGCGCGTACTGGTGTATCACAAGCCTGCCGGTGAAATCGTCAGCATGAACGATCCGGAAGGTCGCCCATCCGTATTTGATCGTCTGCCTTCGATGAAGGCGGCAAAATGGCTGGCCGTTGGTCGTCTCGATTTCAATACCGAAGGTTTGCTGCTGTTTACTACTTCCGGTGATCTGGCGAACCGCCTGATGCATCCACGTTACGGCATCGATCGTGAATACGCAGTGCGTACGCTGGGTGAGCTGGAAGAAGGCATGCGTCAGAAATTGCTGGCTGGCGTTGAGCTGGAAGATGGCATGGCGCAATTCTCCAAAATCGCTGATGGCGGTGGTGAAGGCGTCAATAAATGGTACCGCGTGACCATCGGTGAAGGCCGTAACCGCGAAGTGCGTCGTATGTTTGAAGCGATCGGCCTGACCGTATCGCGTCTGATCCGCACTCGCTATGGTTTGCTGACCTTGCCGAAAAACCTCAAGCGCGGTCGCTGGGAAGAAATGGAAGAGCACGCAGTGCGCGGTTTGCTCGCACTCAGTGGTCTCGACAAGAATGCAGGTGAAGCAGGCTCATCCAATAAAGGGCGCTCCGGCAATAGCGGTGAGCGCGTAAACGGTAACCGTGCGCCGCGCAACGAAGCCGGACTCGGTCAGTCACGTGGCCCAGGTCAGTGGCAGGGTGCCGGACAGAACGCAGGGCAGGGCCGTACACAAGGACAAAATCCAGGCAAGCCTAACCGCCAGGGGCAGCAACGTAGCCGCCAGCCAGATCCATTACAAACATCGTTGGGTTTTCCAGGCATGGGCCAGCCGCGTCGTGGCAACGGACCGCATCGTGGTCCGGGCGGTGGTAACGGTCCCGGCCGTGGTGGCAATGGCCCACAAGGCGGCCAGCGTCGTCGCTCCAAAGTGTAATTAATTTACTTTTTGTCTCGTTCCATGGCACGTCGTTTGACGAGCCGGATTTAAAAAAGACTGATTTGTTAGCTGTCCGATGGGGCGCCGCGGGGATTCCAACATTGCGGTGCACCAGCTAATCGACTATAATTCGGCAGTTAACGAAGGTCGCCAGCCAAAAAATTATGTTTTTGGCATTGAATTCGGTGGTCAGAATGATAAAAAAGATGGGCAGATGCCCATTTTTTTTTTGTTAAACAGTTTGCATTGTTGTATTCAATTTCGACCTGGTCGTGATTGACGTTATTCGGAGAATTCTTTTGCAGTTGTCGGCACTCATTGAAAAAACCGTGGTTGGCATGGGCTATGAACTGGTCAATTTTGAACAGGCAGCCCGCGGTCTGGTGCGCGTGTTTATCGACTTTACCCCGGAAGATGCGGATAAAGGCTCGATCACGGTAGAGGACTGCGAAAAGGTAACGCACCAGTTGTTGCATGTATTGACGGTTGAAAACGCCAATTATGAGCGCCTGGAAGTGTCGTCACCCGGTCTCGACAGGCCGCTGAAGAAGTTGTCGGATTATGTGCGTTTTGCCGGTGCTGAAGCACTCGTCAAATTGCGTATGCCGATGCCGAATGCGGCGAATCGCAAATCGTTCCAGGGCATTTTGCAGGAACCGGTAGGCGAGACACTCGCGTTGGAATTTGAAGGAAACGATGGGCCGGCGAAGCTCGAATTTACGCTCGCTGATGTAGACAAGGCACATTTAGTGCCACAAGTGAATTTTAGGAGTCGCAAAGCATGAGTCGCGAAATTTTATTGTTGGTTGATGCGCTAGCGCGCGAAAAAAACGTCGATAAGGATATCGTTTTCGGAGCCTTGGAACACGCGCTCGCGCAAGCGACCAAGAAGCGCTATGAAGGCGATGTCGACATCCGTGTATCCATCGATCGCGAAAGCGGCGAATTCGAATCCTTCCGTCGCTGGCACGTCGTGCCTGATGAAGCGGGTCTGCAATTGCCTGATCAGGAAATCCTGCATTTCGAAGCCAAAGAACAAATCGGCGATATCGAAGTGGATGACTATATTGAAGAGCCGATTGAATCGGTCGAATTCGGTCGTCGTTTCGCGCAAGATACCAAACAAGTGGTATTGCAACGCATCCGTGATGCAGAGCGCGAACAAATCCTGGCAGACTTCCTGGAGCGTGGTGATTCGCTGGTTACCGGCACCATCAAGCGTATGGAACGCGGCGACGCGATCGTTGAATCCGGTCGTATCGAAGCACGTCTGCCACGTGACCAAACGATTCCTAAAGAGAACCTGCGTATCGGTGATCGCGTCCGTGCCTACATCCTGCGCATAGATCGCAATGCACGTGGTCCACAAGTGATCCTGTCGCGCACCGCGCCGGAATTCATCATGAAATTGTTCGAACTGGAAGTTCCGGAAATCGAACAAGGCCTGCTGGAAATCAAATCGGCTGCACGTGATGCAGGTGTCCGCGCCAAGATTGCAGTATTCACCAATGACAAGCGTATCGACCCTATCGGTACCTGCGTTGGTATGCGCGGTTCCCGTGTTCAGGCTGTCACCGGTGAACTCGGCGGCGAACGTGTAGATATCGTCTTGTGGTCGGAAGATCCGGCGCAGTTCGTCATTGGTGCGCTGGCTCCGGCCAACGTTTCGTCCATCGTTGTGGATGAAGAAAAGCACGCAATGGACGTCGTGGTCGACGAAGAAAACCTGGCGATCGCTATCGGTCGCGGCGGTCAAAACGTACGCCTGGCTTCGGAATTGACCGGCTGGCAAATCAACATCATGACAGCGGAAGAATCGGCTGATAAATCGCAACTGGAAACAGCTGCGATTCGTGCGCTGTTCATGGAAAAACTGGACGTTGATCAGGAAGTTGCTGACATCCTGGTGGATGAAGGTTTTGCGAGCCTGGAAGAAATTGCTTACGTACCTATCAGCGAAATGCTGGACATCGAATCGTTCGACGAAGATACCGTCAACGAACTGCGCAACCGCGCACGTGATGCACTGGTAACAGAAGCGATTGCTTCCGAAGAGGGTCTGGAAGGCATGGAAGATGCGCTGGCGAATCTGGAAGGTATGGATCGCGTGATGGCAGGCAAACTTGGTTTGGCTGGTGTCAAAACGCTGGCAGCATTCTCGGCCCTGGCCTATGACGAATTTGGCGCGATTCTGGCATTACCGACAGACCGTGCGCGTCAACTGATTGAAGATGAATTTAAAGATGTAACTGACGAAGAGATGAAGCTCATCGATGCTAAATACGATGACCACGCCAAGGCGCTGCAAGCCAAGGTATGGAGCCTCGCGGAAGCGAAGTAATCCCCGAAGCTTGAATTTCATCTAACGCGTTACATAGAAAAGAGGACTGAATGGCGAGTAACAATGTAGCCCAATTTGCCACCGAGCTGAAGATGCCAGCAGACGTATTGCTCACGCAACTGCGGGATGCTGGCGTCGAGAAAAGCTCAACGTCCGACGAATTATCCAAGGCCGACAAGGACAAGCTCCTTGACCACCTGCGCCGCGCGCATGGTGTTGCACCAGACGGTGAGAAGAAAAAAATCACACTGACCCGTAAAGAAACGACTGAAATCAAGCAAGCGGATGCCACCGGCAAATCGCGCACGATCCAGGTCGAAGTGCGTAAAAAACGGACTTTCGTAAAACGTGACGAATCCACGCCTGAAGAAGCACCAGTTAAAGCCGCTGCACCTGTCATCGATGAAGCTGAAGTTGAACGTCGTGCTGAAGAAGCGCGTCGCCAGGCGGAGCTGATTGCGCGTCAGGAAGCAGACCTGCGCGAAAAACAAGAGCGCCTGGCCAAGCTGGAAGCGGAAAAAGAAGCCCAGGCGCAAGCGTTGAAACAAGCTGAACAAGCTGAAGCAGAAGCACGCAAGGCAGACGCAGCCAAACCACCGGTAGAAGCGAAAGCGGACGAATCGGCACAGGAAGAGAAAAAACGCGTCGCGGCTGAAGAGAGCAAAAAGAAAGCAGCACAGGCAGCAAAAGATGCAGCCAAGGAAGCGAACGAAAAAGCCGTAGCGACCGAAGCTGCGCGTAAAGCAGTGGCCGATGAAGTAGCGCAGATCAAAGCCATGATGAATGCGCCACGTCGCGCCATCAAAGCGCCTGAGCCTTCAGCACCGGCCGCAGCGAAACCTGCTGAAGGTACTTTGCACAAACCTGCTGATAAAAAAGCCGGTGAGAAAAAAGACGAGAAAAAACCAGCGGTAGCGGCAGACAAGAAGTCGATCAAATCGGCGAATGTCTCGTCCACCTGGCAAGATGACGCGAAAAAACGCGGTGCTGGTATCAAAACCCGTGGCAATACAGCGGGTGGCCGTGATGGCTGGCGTGCAGGCCCTAAAGGTCGCCGTCCTTCGCATCACGAAGAGCGCGAAAGCAATTTCCAGGCTCCAACCGAAGCGATCGTAAAAGACGTGCACGTACCGGAAACGATTACCGTTGCCGAACTCGCGCACAAAATGTCGGTCAAGGCATCCGAAGTCATCAAGCATTTGATGAAACTCGGTCAGATGTGCACCATCAACCAGGTTCTCGATCAGGAAACAGCAATGATTCTGGTCGAAGAAATGGGCCACACCGCGCACGCTGCCAAGCTGGATGATCCGGAAGCATTGCTGGAACAAGGCGCTGAACAGGTGAATGCCGAAGCCTTGCCACGCGCCCCGGTTGTGACCGTTATGGGTCACGTCGATCACGGTAAAACATCGTTGCTGGACTACATCCGTCGTGCTAAGGTTGCATCCGGCGAAGCGGGCGGCATTACCCAGCACATCGGTGCATACCACGTGGAAACACCGCGCGGCATGATTACCTTCCTCGATACACCGGGCCATGAAGCATTTACGGCAATGCGTGCACGCGGTGCGAAAGCAACCGATATCGTGATTCTGGTGGTAGCAGCTGACGACGGCGTGATGCCGCAAACCAAGGAAGCGATTGCGCATGCGAAAGCAGCGGGCGTGCCTTTGGTGGTTGCTATCAACAAAATTGATAAACCGGCTGCCAATGCAGATCGCGTTACTCAAGAACTGATCGCAGAACAAGTTGTGCCGGAAGAATACGGTGGCGATTCGCCTTTCGTTCCTGTCTCGGCAAAAACCGGCCAGGGCATAGATGCCTTGCTCGAACAAGTATTGCTGCAAGCTGAAGTGCTGGAATTGACAGCACCAGTAGACGCACCTGCACGTGGTCTGGTGGTTGAAGCCAAACTCGATAAAGGTCGTGGTCCGGTCGCTACTATCCTGGTGCAGTCCGGTACCTTGAAGCGTGGCGATGTCGTGCTGGCAGGTTCGGCCTACGGTCGCGTGCGTGCGATGCTGGATGAAAACGGCAAGAGCATTACCGAAGCAGGTCCTTCGATTCCTGTAGAGATCCAGGGTCTGACCGAAGTACCGAACGCCGGTGAAGAAGTCATGGTTATGGCTGACGAACGCAAAGCGCGTGAAATCGGTCTGTTCCGTCAAGGTAAATTCCGCGACGTGAAACTGGCGAAACAGCAGGCAGCGAAACTGGAAAACATGTTCGAGAACATGGGCGAAGGCGAAGTCAAAAACCTGCCTATGATTATCAAAACCGACGTACAAGGTTCGCAGGAAGCACTGGTTGGTTCCTTGCAGAAACTGTCGACCAGCGAAGTGCGTGTGCAGGTTGTGCATGCAGCGGTGGGTGGTATTTCCGAATCCGACGTCAACCTCGCGGTTGCCTCGAAAGCGGTCATCATCGGCTTTAATACCCGTGCAGATGCACAGGCACGCAAACTGGCAGAGGCCAACGGCGTTGACATTCGTTACTACAACATCATTTACGATGCCGTAGACGAAATCAAAGCGGCGATGTCGGGCATGCTGGCACCAGAGAAGCGCGAACAGTCCCTGGGTCTGGTCGAGATTCGTCAGGTTATCCTGGTCAGCAAAGTCGGCGCGATTGCCGGTTGCTACGTACTCGAAGGCCTGGTGCGACGCGGTTCGTCGGTACGCTTGCTGCGCGACAACGTTGTGGTCTGGACAGGCGAACTGGATTCGTTGAAACGCTTCAAGGACGATGCAAAAGAAGTCAAAGCTGGCTTCGAATGTGGTCTGACCCTGAAAAACTTCAACGACATCAAAGAAGGCGATCAACTCGAAGTCTTCGAAGTCCAGGAAATCGCGCGTACACTGTAAAGTACCTGCCGGGAGGGGATATTTCCCTTCCATGTATCACTTGATCGCATCGGCTGGCTTTGTTGCTAGCCGATGCGAAATTATTTTTGCAGCACCGTTTTATCGTTAGAATAGTTTATGGCCAAACACAGTAAATCCATCCCCGGACGCGGCTTGCGCGTCGCAGACCAGATCCAGCGCGATCTGTCTGAAATCATCGCGTTCGAGTTGAAAGACCCGCGCGTAGGGATGGTCACGATTACCGAAGTCCAGGTCACACCGGATTACGCCCATGCAAAAGTGTTCTTCACCATGCTGAGCGACAAGAAGGATGACATCAAGAACACGGTGTCGGGTTTGACTGCCGCCTCCGGTTTCATCCGTGGCCAGCTCGGTCGTCGCCTGACCATACATACTTTGCCGGAACTGCATTTCGTGCACGATACCTCGACTTCACGCGGGATAGAAATGTCCAAGCTGATCGATGAAGCCAATGCCAGCCGTGCCAAGGATGCGGAAGACTGATCTTCTGCTCCTGACTGTCCGTGTACATGCATAGGGCAGTCTCTCTTTTCATATTCTGTGGTCCGTTCCGGCGCGATGCCTGTAGCGGCCCTGACTTAGCTAAACGCATACCTGCTGATCCATCATGGCGACAAATCACATCAAGAAAAAGCGTGTGCCGGTTCACGGCGTACTGCTGCTCGATAAACAAGTTGGTGTCTCCAGCAATGATGCATTGATCAAGGCGAAGTGGCTGTTGAGCGCGCTGAAAGCAGGGCATACCGGTACGCTGGATCCGTTTGCAACTGGACTGTTGCCTTTGTGTTTTGGCGAGGCCACCAAGTTTGCGCAAGACTTGCTGGATGCCGACAAGACTTACGAAACCGTAGTCCATCTCGGCATCACCACCAATACCGGTGACACTGAAGGTGAAGTACTCGAAACCAAACCGGTTGATATCACGCGTGAACAAATTGACGCGGTGCTGGCGCAATTCCGTGGCGACATCATGCAAGTGCCGCCTATGTACTCTGCGCTCAAACGCGACGGCAAGCCTTTGTACGAATATGCGCGCGCCGGGATTACGCTGGAACGTGAAGCGCGTCCGGTGACCATTCATTTACTGGAATTCGTAACTTACCAGGCACCTTTCCTGACCTTGCGCGTGCAGTGCAGCAAGGGTACTTACATCCGTGCATTGGGCGAAGACATAGGTGCAGCTTTGGGTTGTGGCGCGCACCTGAATGCCTTGCGGCGGATACAGGTAGGCGATCTATTTATCGATAGAGCAATAACGATAGAACAACTGATCGCAACCGAAGAGGGCGCGCGTAGCGCATTGCTGGCTCCGGTTGATGCCTTGCTGACATCTTTCCCTGCGCTGTATCTGTCGGAAGAACTGGCGCGCCGTTTCCTGCATGGCCAGCGCCTGGCGCTGGGTAAGGAAAATGTTGTTATCCCGGCGCAGGAGGGACGGGTACGTGTCTATCGTGACGCGGATAAGGCCTTGCTCGGCACCGGCCTGTTGCAGGAATACAGCATATTGGCACCTGAAAGATTGATCTCTACCAATCAAAACGTCCCGGCCTGACGCGGATTTTCAGCCGATTCCGGGCGATCTGTTTCTATTTTCTTAACGTGGCAGCGTCATCAATCTGTCACATAAAACGCAGCAAGCCATTGAAATATCAAGGGTTTCCCGGAATCGAACGGGGCTTGCTGTGCTATAATCTGCGGCTTTCCAAATTCAGCACCACCCAACCGTAAAAAACGACTATGTCAAACTCAAAACGCGCTATTCGTAACATTGCCATCATCGCTCACGTTGATCACGGCAAAACCACGCTTGTTGACCAATTATTGCGTCAGTCAGGCACTTTCCGTGACAACCAGCAGGTTGATGCACGCGTGATGGACTCGAACGACATCGAAAAAGAACGTGGTATCACGATTCTGTCGAAGAACTGCGCGGTTGAGTACAAAGGCACACACATCAACATCGTTGATACCCCAGGCCACGCCGACTTCGGTGGTGAAGTGGAACGTGTACTGTCGATGGTAGACAGCGTATTGCTGCTGGTGGATGCGCAAGAAGGCCCGATGCCACAAACGCGTTTCGTTACGCGTAAAGCACTGGCACTCGGCCTGAAACCTATCGTTGTGTTGAACAAAATTGACCGTCCGGGCGCACGCGCTGAATGGGCGATCAACGCAACCTTCGAATTGTTTGACAAACTGGGCGCAACCGAAGAACAACTCGATTTCCCTATCGTTTATGCATCCGGCCTGAACGGCTATGCTGGCCTGACCCCGGACGTACGCGGTGGCGACATGGAACCATTGTTCGACGCGATCCTGGAACACGTTCCAGCGCGTGAAGATGATCCTGATGCACCTCTGCAACTGCAAATCACCTCGCTCGAATACTCGTCCTACGTCGGTAAAATCGGCGTTGGCCGTATCCTGGCTGGCCGTATCAAAGGCGGTCAAGACGTAGTCTGGATGAATGGTCCTGAAGACAAACCAACCAAAGCACGTATCAACCAGGTTCTGACTTTCAAAGGTCTGGATCGCGTACTGGTAGACGAAGCACTGGCAGGCGACATCGTCCTGATCAACGGTATCGAAGAAATCGGCATCGGTTCCACCATCTCGTCGCAAGACAACCCGGTTGGCTTGCCTATGTTGAAGGTCGACGAACCAACCCTGACCATGAACTTCATGGTTAACAGCTCGCCATTGGCTGGTCGCGAAGGTAAATTCGTGACCACACGTCAAATCCGCGATCGCCTGGAAAAAGAATTGAAAGCCAACATGGCGCTGCGCGTCGTGCAATCGGAAAACGATGATTCGACCTACGAAGTGTCGGGTCGCGGCGAATTGCATCTGACCATCCTGATCGAAAACATGCGTCGCGAAGGCTTCGAGCTGGCAGTATCGCGTCCACGCGTAGTGTTCAAAATGGTAGACGGCGTACGTCACGAGCCATATGAAAATCTGACCGTTGACGTCGAAGAAACCCATCAAGGTGGTGTGATGGAAGAACTCGGTCGTCGTCGTGGTGACCTGCAAAACATGGAACCGGACGGCAAAGGTCGTGTACGTCTGGAATACCATATTCCTGCACGCGGCCTGATCGGCTTCCAGGGCGAATTCATGACATTGACACGCGGTACCGGCTTGATGAGCCACGTGTTTGATGACTACGCACCAGTTGACGCTTCCAAAGGCGACCTGGGTGGCCGTCGCAACGGTGTGCTGATCTCGCAGGATGACGGCGCAGCAGTTGCATACGCAATCTGGAAACTGCAAGATCGCGGCCGTATGTTTGTGAACCACAACGATCCGGTCTACGAAGGCATGATCATCGGTATCCACTCGCGTGATAACGATCTGGTCGTCAATCCGATCAAAGGTAAGCAACTGACCAACGTTCGTTCGTCCGGTACAGATGAAGCGGTACGCCTGGTACCACCTATCGAAATGTCGCTCGAATACGCTGTTGAATTCATCGACGACGACGAATTGGTTGAAGTCACACCGAAGAGCATTCGTCTGCGCAAACGCTTCCTGAAAGAGCACGAGCGTAAAAAAGCAGGCCGTGACGCTGCGTAATAACTGAGTACGCGTTTCGTCACCGAAGCGCTGCCCAGAAAAGCCCGCTGATTCCCTGGATCAGCGGGCTTTTTTTCGCCTGTCATTCGCAAGGCGGATGAGGGGGTTGTTGTATGGATTCCATAAATTACGAGGATGCTTGCAACAACTTCGATCGTTCAAATATAATTGAGAATAATTCCCATTTATATTTGGAGTGCTTCGCAGCAGCTCACCGCATGTCAACAGCCGATAACCCTGTGCCGACTATTGAAGTCCTCTACAGCGATCATCACGGATGGCTGCAGGGTTGGTTGCGTCGCAAGCTGGGTGACTCCTTTGCTGCGGCTGATTTGGCGCAGGATACTTTCGTCAGTGTGATTACGACCGGCACCGCTGCTGACATCCGTGAACCACGTCCTTTCCTGACTACTATCGCGCGTCGCCTGATGGCACATCGCCATCGTCGCCAGTTGCTGGAAGAAAGCTATCTGCAGGCGCTGGCTGCAATGCCGGAAGAGTTGCAGCCTTCACCAGAAACACAGTTGCTGGCGCTGGAGGCAGTCAAGCAGATAGACGACGCGCTTGATGGTCTGGCAGCCAAGGTCAGGGAAGCCTTCCTGCTGGCGCATCTGGAAGAGCTGAGCTACGCGCAGATCGCGGAACGTCTGAAAGTTTCTGCCAGCTCGGTTAAACAATATCTGTCGCTGGCCAATCGCCAGTGCCTGTTTGCGATTGCGGCCTGACCCCATGACGTCCGTCAACATTGCCGTCAATACGTGCAAGACGCCGCCACTGGCCCATGGCCGGGCGATCAGCGAGGATACGGCGAATGCCGCCGCTGATTGGATCACCTTGCTGATGTCGGGTGAGGCAACGGAAGATGATAGGCGTCGCTGGCTGCAATGGCGCAAGGACCAACCGGATCATGAATTGGCGTGGCAACACATAGAAGCAGTCACCGGTCGTTTCAAATCATTGCCGACGCAGGCCGCCTATCAAAGCTTATCTCCGCTCGCGCAATCAGCACTTGCAGCACCGAAGCGCCGTAAAGCCATCCGTACCTTGTTGTGGTTTGGTGCAGTTGGCATGACGGGCACACTCGCTACCCGCACGCAAACCTGGCAACAAACAGTCGCCGACTACCGCACCGCAACCGGCGAGCAGCGCAGCCTGACGCTGGATGACGGCACGCGCATCACGCTCAATACCGCCAGCGCCATCAACGTGCGCTTCGATCACAAGCAACGTCTGGTGCGATTGATCAGTGGCGAGATGATGATCACCACCGGCCACGCCGGAGGAGAGGCCCGTCCTTTCATCATAGAAACGGCAGAAGGCAAGGTCCGTGCACTGGGTACTGAATTCACCGTGCGTCAGCGTGATGGCAGTACGACAGTGACCGTACTCGAGAGCAAGGTCGAAGTTACACCTGTGTACGCAAGCAGGTATCTGCTCAATGCCGGAAAGGGTATCACCTTCACGCGTGACGGCTTGGGTGAGCTAGTCAGCATAGACGCGCAGTCGGCCGCATGGATGCGACAACAGATCATTGCAGATAACGTGCGCCTGGCTGACTTCGTGGCGGACCTGAGTCGTTATCGCGCCGGTGTCATGCGTTGTGACCCCGCAGTTGCCGATTTGCGTTTCTCCGGTGTGTTCCCGCTAGGTGATACCGACCGTATCCTCGCTATGCTCCCGAATACCCTGCCGATCCAGGTGCGTACCCGTACGCGCTATTGGGTGACGTTGGAGGCGGCGACATAAGTGCTGCTATAAACGACGTTTTAAATATTTTTAATTATTTTCATCTTGGTTCTGCCCGATTTTGATTTTCAAGGCACCTACAAGTATGGGCTTCATTTTTAGCAATCCAACTTGAGGGGAAAACGGCATGCCTGCCTATGAGTATCAAAAGGGACACATCGCGCCATCCAGCCGTGCGACTCATCCTGCCTATCCATTATTTGCGATACGACCAGTAGCGCATGCCGTCGCGCTGGCGCTGTGCAGCTTTGCCTTATATGCGGTTGCGCCGCAGCAGGCACTGGCGCAGACAGGCAACGCACAGACTGCGTCGGAACGCCAGACCTACAATATCCCCGCTGGTCCGCTGGCTACTGCCTTGCGCAGCCTTGCCAGTACTGCGAATGTAGCGCTGAGCTTCACTGCAGAGCAGACTAATGGCAAGACCAGCAATGCCGTGCGCGGACAATTTACGCCGCAGGGCGCATTTACTGTCTTGTTGTCGAATACCGGTTTGCAAGCGGTGCAGCTGGATAGTGGTGGTTATGTGTTGCGTACCGTCACCGTGCCAAGTGCCGATGCCGTGTTGCCTGCAGTGACGGTGCGTGACGCTGGCGCTACAGAGAGTGCTACCGGTCCGGTACGTGGTTATGTGGCCAGCCGCAGTGCAACCGGCACCAAGACCGACACAGCTATTATCGAAACACCCCAATCCATTTCGATCGTGACTTCAGATTTTATTGAAGCGACCGGAGCCATACGTCTCAAGGATGCGCTGGCTTATACGCCGGGTATCAATGTCTCGCCCTGGGGTTCTGACTCGCGTTTTGACTGGACCATTATTCGCGGTTTTGATGCGCAAACACCAGGCTATTACCTGGATGGTATGCAACTACGAAATAACAATGGCTGGGCGATCTGGCAAACCGAGAATTATGGGACTGAACGGATAGAGGTTTTACGTGGCCCGTCATCCGTGTTGTATGGTCAGACGGGACCAGGTGGCATGATCAATGTCGTTAGCAAGCGTCCGACTGCAGAACCGATACGTGAATTGCAAGTGCAGTTAGGTGATAACTCGCGGCGGCAGGTAGCAGGTGATTTTTCTGGTGCTTTGGATGAGCAGGGTAAGGTGCTGTATCGTGTTACTGGCCTGGTGCGTGACGCCAAGCTGGAGGGTAGTGGTCTGCCAAATGACCGGGCCTATATTGCGCCGTCGCTGACCTGGCGTCCGAACAGCGATACCTCACTCACGGTGCTGTCACACTATTTGCGTATCCGCGATGGCAGCTCCTATGGCAGCTTCCCGCAGGTAGGAACCCTGTTACCGAATCCTAATGGTCAGTTCAATCCCAAGACTTATGTGGGGGAGCCGGGCTTCGATCATTTCAAGCAGGATCAGTGGATGCTTGGCTACCTGCTGGAACATAAGCTGAATGACACCTGGACGCTGCGCCAGAATGCGCGCTATGGGGTGATCGATGTTGATTATCGACAGGTGTATAACGAGAGCGATTTTGCGCTTGTAAATCCGGGTGTGCCCAGCGATCCAGCGAACTTCCGTTTGCTCAAACGATTCCCTTTCGGCAGCAAGGAAAATGCAAAGCTGTTCGCTATCGATAATCAGGCGCAGGCCAAGGTCAAGCTGGGAGACTGGCAGCATACTTTCTTGTTCGGTATCGACTACCAGAGTTCGCGTAACTACCAGCGTACCTATAACAGCGGTACGGTATCGCCTATAGATGGATACGCTCCGGTATATACGAATGATGTCGTACCAGGAGATCCGTGGTTTGACGCACAAACCAAGTTGACGCAGACGGGTTTCTATCTGCAGGATCAGATTAAATGGGGGAACTGGGCTGCCACTCTCGGTGGTCGCTATGATAGTGCTGCCGCCAAGGTTGGCAGTTATATAGATGGATCAAATACCTCAGTTTCCGAACATAAATTTACCAGTCGTGCGGGTCTGGTCTATTTGCACCCAAGCGGCTTTGCACCTTACTTCAGTTATTCCGAATCATTCTCTCCTACTGCGACTATCGATCCGGTGACCAACTCGCCGTTGAAACCGGAGACTGGTCGTCAGTACGAAGTAGGTGCGCGTTATCAGCCGGTCGGTAGCAAGAATAGATACAGCGCTGCCGTCTTTGAGTTGCGTCGTCAGAATTACATCACTTACACGCCTGATTACTTGCCTAAACAAACCGGTGAAATACTGGTTCGTGGCCTGGAACTAGAGGCCGCCTTTCAGCCGATACAGCACATGAACATCGTGACTGCCTATACCTACACACCGAAAGCGGTGGTAACTGCGAGCAGCACGCCGAGCGAAATCGGCAAGCAAATGCAGGCGGTATCCAGGGACCAGCTCTCAGTGTGGTCTGATTACCGCTTTACTTCAGGGATCAAGGTGGGCTTAGGTGCGCGCTACACAGGTTCCAACTATGGCTATCAGGAATCAGCAGCGGCCAAGTTACCGGCGTACACCATACTTGATGGTCTGGTGGCATATGACTTCCAGCGTTGGAGCCTGGCCTTGAATATGCGTAACCTGAGCAATAAGACTTTCATCAGCAATTGCAGTGCTGGTAGTTGCCGTTATGGAGAATTACGCAAAATCATAGCGACTGCGACCTATCGTTGGTAAGCAAGACCCTGCTGCGCCCTGATGCGGCGCGCAGCAGGGTACTTCATTTCATCGCCTTAAGGATGTCCGCTATGCTGCCAAACATGACATCTATTTGTGCCTTGTTGATGATCAGCGGTGGCGACAGCGCCACGATGTCACCGGTAACGCGTGTCAGCAAATCCTTATCCCAAAACGCTTTAGTGAATAATTCATAAGCACGCGCACCCGGTTTGCCAGGGATGCTTTCCAGTTCTATGCCAGCGACCAGGCCCAGGTTGCGTATGTCTTTCACGTGGGGCAAACCTCGCAGGCTGTGCGCCGCTTCTTCAAAGTAGGGAGTCAGTTCGGCAGCGCGCTGGAATAATTGCTCTTCCTTGTATACTTTCAAGGTCGCGATCGCAGCGGCTGCTGCCAGCGGATGGCCGGAGTAGGTGTAGCCGTGGAAGAGTTCTATGCTGTCGGCAGGTGCCATTTGCATGAAGCAGTCATGTATCTCCTGCTTCACGATGACGGCGCCCATAGGCACTGCTGCGTTCGTCAGTGCTTTCGCACAGACGATCATGTCGGGCTGGACGCTGAAGTAGTCGGCCCCGAAGGCTGTACCCAGCCTGCCAAAGCCGGTAATGACTTCGTCGAAGATCAGCAGGATGCCGTGCTTGTCGCAGATGGCACGGATTTTTTCCAGATAGCCTTGCGGTGGCAGGATTACGCCGGTCGAACCTTGTAGCGGCTCGACGATGACGGCGGCGACGGTGGATGGATCATGCAGCGCTAAGAGGCGTTGTTCCAGCTCATCCGCCATTTCCGCACCGTGCAGCGGCAGGCCGCGCGAGTAAGCATTTTTTTCGATGTTGAGCGGATGACGCAGGTGATCCGCTGCCAGGCCGGGGCCGAATTGTTTGCGATTGCCAGCGATACCGCCGACTGCGATGCCGCCGAAACCGACACCGTGATAGCCACGTTCACGGCCTATCAGGCGGGTGCGACCGGCATCGCCTCGGATGCGGTGGTAGGCCAGCGCTATCTTTAGTGCAGTATCCACACCTTCCGAACCGTCGTTACAGAAGAAGACGCGGTTCAGACCTGCGGGCGCTATCTCGGCCAGCGCACTGGCTGCTTCAAATGCAAGCGGATGTCCAATCTGGAATAGCGGTGCATAGTCCATTTGCGCGGCCTGCTGCTGGATGGCGGCCGTGATTTTGGGATGGCCGTGTCCGGCATTGACGCACCATAAACCTGAGGTGCCATCCAGTATCTGCCGTCCGTCATCGCTGGTGTAGTACATGCCGGACGCAGCGACCAGCATGCGTGGCCGGGCCTTGAACTGGCGATTGGCGGTGAAAGGCATCCACAAATGAGAGGTATCCAGCGACTGCGTCATATGCCGTGCTTTCAGTAAGGAGTTACAGCAATATTAGTACGTTTGCTGCGAGCACGGAAGATGGTCGGGCAGAGGACATTTATTTGCGGGCGATGCGTTTTAGCAGGCGCATGAAGCTGCCGACTACAGGGAGTTTTTCGTACAGTTCTTCTGCCGCATCCCAGTAATCACGGTGGTAGCTGACGCGGCCGTCGGGTGCGAAGCGGAAGTGGGTCGCGCCGCGTATGCGTTGTTCTTCGCGCGCATAGCGTCGCATGTGGAACAGGAACTCCCAGGTCATGAACGCACTATCACCTTGCAATACCGTCGAGGTGATGACGAAGCGCGGGTTTTCGACCTGCGTGAACATGTGCACAAAGAGCGGCATGATGTCGGCCAGGCCGCGTACTTCGTTGAATGGGTCCTTGAAGTAGGCATCTGGTGCGTAGACCCGCTCGAGCTGTTCTTGCGCGGAAGCGACCGTCAGCGTTTCAAAGAAATGCACGACACGCTGCATATCAGCTGCGTAACTCAGTTCGCTGGTGGTGCCGTCATTCATAGTCCGGTTCCTTTATGGATGATCCAGAAGTACAGGCGATAAGGCAGCATGCGCAGTACGCGCAGCACATTACTCAGGCGCTTCGGAAAGTGTATATGGAATTCGCCGCGCTCCATGCCGCGCACAATTTCACGTGCTGCATCGGGCGCTTTCATCAGCGCTGGCATGGGGAAGTCGTTACCGGCGGTCAACGCCGTTGCAACAAAGCCGGGATTGATCATGTAGACACCTATGCCGCGCGGCCGCAAATCGAGGTATAGCGATTCGCACAGATTAATCAGCGCGGCCTTGCTCGGGCCGTAGATCAATGCCTTCGGCAAGCCGCTGTAACCAGCGACGGACGAGACTATGCCTATGCTGCCGTGCCCTTGTGTCAGCAGGCCGGGCAGCACGACATCCAGGCAATTCAGCGGGCCATGCAAATTGAGCTCCAGCATGTTTCTGGCGATGGCGAGGTCGAAGTTGTCGGCGCGCATTTCGTTATAAGAACCAGCGACGATCAGTACCATGTCCACGCCTTGCCATTCCATGGCTATCTGCGCATAGGCCGCCTGCACACTGGCAGGATCGGTGAGATCCAATCCGGCGACTACGGAGCGCGGATGGAAATTCGCAACTGCCTGCAGCAAGTCGACGCGCCGGGCGGAGAGTGCAACGCGCGCACCTCGTTGCAGTAATAGCTTGGCCGTTTCTGCCCCTATGCCGCTGGATGCGCCTATGATCCATACGCGTTGTCCGGCCCAGTTGCTAATGACGGGATTCATTTTGTTCTCCCTGGTGGCGAGTGGTTAGAACGCACTAATAGTTTCATGGACGTTTGGTGAATGAGAGCGTGACCTGTCCCAATGCAAAGCCAAATTTGCTCATCGCTGCGCGATTTAGCATGACGCGATCGTCCATTTGATACATCCAGTCATCAAAATTGACTTCATATACTTTGCCATCCACCGGCAGCGCCAGCACATAGTTCCAGTGCAGAGTATTGCCTGCGGTGACGCCGACTGCTTCACCGACCACATCCGGTGCAGTACCGATAAAGCGGTTGGCCGCGACTTTACGCAGCGTCCAGACGCGTTTTTGTTTGCTGCCGTCCGAGTAGGTGAAGTCTTCGTCCAGCGTGCCGATATTGCCTTCCCATTTGCAGCGCATGACGACTGTGAAGCGCTTGATGACTTTGCCTGACCTGTCCTGGAACATGCCCCATGCATCCAGCGTGCCGTTGAAGTATTGCTGCAAGTCCAGTGTTGGTCGCTCGTTGGCATAGTCGGCGATATTGCTGTGGCTGGCGCAGGATGAGAGCAGCACCAGAGATAGTACTGCGCAGAATTTTTTCCAGTGTTTCATGTTGGTCTCCTTGATTCGTTCCGCTTTATATGTCGCGCAATGGCGCACGCCACAGGATGGCTGCGGCGCCGAGCTTCAGTGCGCAGGGCAGCAGTGCATAGCCGACGGCGAGTGCATGCGCCCCTGCGCTGTTGACCACGCCGGGTACATAGCCGAGTTGCTGCAGCAAGGGCAGCGAAATGCCCGCCGCCAGCGCCAGGTTCATTTTGGTGGCCCAGCTCCATGCGCCGAAGTAAGCCCCTTCACGCTGGCCGCTGTGTCCGGCCTGATGGATAACGGCTGCCAGCAATGCGGGCGGCAAGGCCAGATCGGCGCCCAGTGTTAAACCGGACAATATGCAAATCAGGCCGAAGGGCAGGGCAGCACCTGCCGACAAGCCATAGGCCCAGACAAATGCCACGGCTGCAAGCAGCATCGCCAACAGCCAGATGCGCGCTTCACCGTGTCGTTTGGCGAGCGCTACCCATAGCGGCATGGAACAGGCCGCAGCAACAAAGTAGAGCATCAGGAACAGACCGGCGTACTGTGGGAGTTGCAGCTGGTCTTTGGCGTAGAACAGGAAAAGGGTAGCGGGTATCGCGGCGGCAATGCCGTTTACGATCAGCACTGCGAACAGCCAGCGAAAGCGTAGCGTCTGGAACGGCGTCAGCATCATGCGCCAGTTGTGATGCTGCGATGGCTGGCGAGCTGGTTCAGGTGCCAGCTTCAGTAAGACGGCACTGCATAGCAACAGGCTGATGATGAAAGTGATGCTGAGCCAGCCCAAGCCCAGCCAGCCGGTCAAGGATGCGGCGATGATTACACCGACTAAACCACAGCCTTCACGGGTTGCTGTCAGGGACGAACGTTCGTTCAATTTTTGTGTCAGTGCAGCGCCCCAGCTTTGATGGGCGATGGTGGCCAGGCTGAAGCCCAGATACACCAGTAGCAAGGTAGCGATAAACCATGCGAGCGCAGCGCCCAAACCTACGGATGGCGGATGGAATAGCGCAAGAAAGCCGCAGGCCAGTAGGGGCAGCGAGATGATGATGAAGCGTCGGTAGCCGTGCTTGCTGCGATCTATCCACATTCCCAGCAAGGGATCTATGCATGCATCAGAGACGCGTGCAAACAACAAGGTCGCGCCTATCAGTGTCAGCGACAGGCCGAAGCGTTCGGCATAGAACTGCGGTACATAGACGTAGATCGGTAGCGCAACCAGGGCCAGCGGCAAGCCGAACAAGCCGTAAGCAAAATAGGAAGGGGCCGCGAGCCTGTCCATCAGCGTGCTGCCGCGCCTGCCAGCAATGCGGTGCGCAATTGCGGCGCGGTCGTTTTTGGGGCTAGCCAGATCGCAAAGAAGGCCTGCGCGAACGCGGCATCCATGATTTCACCTATGGCTTTGCCGTCCAGGTAGAAGCGCGCTCCGCTGTTCGGCAGGTAGACGCCGGTGAGATGCGTACCTTCACTCACATCGGGGAATATCTGCTCCATCTTGCTCTGCCATTCCGCCAGTTGTTGCGCGTTGCCGAGGCCTAGCTTTTGTATTTCATCGCGGCTGGCTTCAGCTATCTTGCGTCCTTGCAGTGCGCGCGCATAGCGCAGGTCGAGAGCGAATTTGCTGCTCTCTGGCGTGGCGCTGTTATAGCCTTGCTCACCTACCCAGAGCTGCGCATCATAGATCTTCAGGCCAAACCAGCGGAAACTGCCTAGTCCGGACAAGTAGGCTGGTGCCAACTCTTTTTGTATATGCGCAGGAGCCGTATCGGCGGCATAGCTGTTGTTCGTCATGACGCAGGCAGCAAACAGCCACAGCACGACTACTCGCAGGTAGTGGTAGCGTGCTCCGGCTGGCGGTGTCTGTTTCATGGTTTTTCCAGCGTGAACTGGGCTACGTCTATGCTGCCTGCGCAGAAACCTGCTTCACAATAGGCCAGGTAAAAGTCCCAGGTGCGCATAAAGCGCTCATCGAAGCCAAGCGCACGCACACGCTGTGCTTGCTCACGGAACGAGGTACGCCATGCTTGCAGCGTATGAGCATAGTCGAGACCAAACTTGAATTCATTGACCACGCGCAAACCATATTTCTCGGCCTGCTGACGGAATACTTCAGGCGAGGGCAGCATGCCGCCGGGGAAGATGTATTGCTGGATGAAGTCCGTACCTCTGCGATAACGTGCAAACAAGGCATCGTCTATCACTATGCTTTGGATGCAGGCGCGGCCACCGCTTTTCAAATTGCGCTTGATACATGCAAAGTAGCTCGGCCAATATGCTTCGCCGACTGCTTCAAACATTTCTATCGATGCGATTGCATCGTACTGGCCATTCGCATCGCGGTAGTCCTGCAGGCGCAAATCGGCTTGTGCCTGCAATCCGGCGGTGGTCATACGTTGTTGTGCGTAGATGAGTTGCTCGGACGAGAGTGTCAGTCCGGTCACATGCGCGGCCTGGTCGCGCGCTGCCATTTCGGCGAAACCGCCCCAGCCGCAACCGATTTCCAGTACACGTGCTTGTGGTGCGAGTCGCAGCTCATCCAGGATGCGGCGGTACTTGGCATTTTGGGCTTGCGTCAGGTCCTCGCCGGTTTGTTCGTTGTACAAGGCACTCGAATAGGTCATGGACGGGTCCAGCCACAAGGTATAGAAGTCGTTGCCTATGTCGTAGTGCGCATGGATGTTTTTACGACTGCCGGTACGGGAGTTGCGATTAAACAGATGTTTGATGCGATAAAAGAGATTGCCGAACCAGCTGCCGTAGATGACGGATTCGACTGCGGCGCGGTTGCGTACAAATAGTTCTATCAGCCCGGGCAGGTTGTCGGTACTCCAATCACCATTGATATAGGTTTCGGCAAAGCCGATGTCCCCAGATTTCAATGCAGCGCTAAACAAGTCAAAGTTTTTCAGTGTCAACGTGACCGGATGTGAGTGATCACCGAAGTGCATGCACTCGCCATTTGGAAATTCCATACGCAGTGCGCCATATTCCAGCTTGCGCAATAGTTGCAGGATGAATTTGACTTGCGATGGCAAGCCGTCCGTAGCGCTGGCTTGCGTGTCGAACCGGAGCGATTCCGGATTAATGGATTTGCTGGTCATCTGCTTAACTCGCTGGTAGGTGGGGTGGGTTTGCTGAAAAATGGCATGCGCTTGCGCCAGAGCTTGAGTGCCTGCCAATGAATTCGGACAATCACGCCCAGTGTCATGAGCGGATAGGTGAAAAAGGCGCGCGCGACGCTGGCATCCGACAACGGCTGTGCTGTACCGGAGATGCTGGTCAGGATCAACGGGCCATCTGCATCGTCATGGTCTATGCAGGCGATGTGACGTTCTACCGTTGCGCCATTTTCTTCTCTGGTGGCGTGCATGAAGTGAAAGCGATACAGACCTTCAACTGCACAGAACGGCGAGACATGGAAAATTTTGCGGGCGATCAGTTCCACGCCATATGGCATCGCGGTTCCGGTATCGAGCAGATAGCAATGCTTTTCACCGAAGGTATTACGCACTTCGGCCAGCACCGCACGCAGGCTGCCATCCTTTTTGTGGCAAAACCAGAGGGACACCGGATTGAACACATAGCCGAGCACACGCGGAAAGGCTTGTAGCCAGATCTCGCCATCGGCATCGTGTATGCCTTCCTGTTTCAGCAGGGTTTCTATCCATGGCAACAAGGCCTGCTTGCCATCACCGTGATCCTGCGCATGGAAGGACAGCAGATTGAACTTATCCAGCGAAAAGAAACGTGGCGTCGTGTGCGTTTGCTGCGCCATTGCGCGCAATGGCAGGCGTACGAAATACACCTCATAGCCGAACGCATGCCGGGTCGGGCGCAGACGCGTGTGCAGCACCTTGCCGAAGCAGAGTTGAGCGGGAAGTGTGCCGGTATCCATGATGGTTTCAGGCTGCTTGTGATTTGTGGGTGCGCATACCGCTGATGCGCATGATGTCGGTGGCAACCGCAAGGCCGGACTTCAGGCCATCTTCGTGGAAGCCGTAACCAGTCCAGGCACCGGCGAACCAAGTGTTTTGTAGTCCTTGTATGCCAGGCAGCTGGTACTGGGCAGTGATGGCGGCGGCGTCAAATATCGGGTGCGCGTAGTCATAGCTACCCAGCACGCTATCTGCGCGTGGTTCATCGATAGGGTTGAGCGAGACCAGTAGCGCTTGTTTAAACGGCAGCGGCTGTAGCTGATTCAGCAGGTAGTGCACGCAAACGCGGGCTTCATCACAGGTGGCACTTTGATAGTTCCAGGCCGACCAGGTTTTGCGATTTTCTGGCAGACAGCTGGTATCCAGGTGCAGTACTGCGCGATTGGGCTGGTACTGCACGGCGGCGAGGATTTCATGTTCCGCTTCGTTGGCATCTTGCAGCAAACGTAGTGACTGGTCACTATGTCCGGCCAGTACGACATGGTGGAACATATGTGTGCCATTGCTGGCTTCGACCCTGATCAGCCCTGTATTGGCCACCATGCTGCGATTGATGGAAAAGACCGGTGTATGCAGATGCTTGTGCGGGATCTCGGCCAGCATCTTTTCCACGTAGTGGCGTGCGCCACCCATCACGGTATGCCATTGCGGGCGGTCATTTACCTGCAGCAAGCCGTGGTTGTGGCAAAAGCGTATGAAGGAGAGAACCGGGAAATCCAGCATTTGCCCGGTCGGGCAAGACCAGATGCAACCCGCCATGGGTAAGAGATACCAGTTGCGGAATTCTTTGCTGTAGTGATGACGTTCCAGGTAGGTTCCCAGAGATTCGTTTACACCCGCCTCATTTTGCCCCAGGGCCAGCGCCGTGGCCTGGCGATTGAAGCGCAGGATATCGCGCAGCATGCCGAGGAAGCGTGGGCTCAACAGATTGCGTCGTTGCGCAAATACCGCATCGAGATCGCCACCGGCCCATTCCAGCGTGCGGCCGGGGAGCGGCAGTTTGACCGAGAAGGACATATCGGTTGCCGCTGTAGCTACATCCAGTTCATCGAAGAGCTTGACCAGTTGCGGATAAGTTTGGTGGTTGAATACCAGGAAACCGGTATCTACCCCATGCGTCACGCCATCCAGTGTGACGTTCACCGTATGTGTATGGCCGCCGTAGTAATCGTTGGCCTCAAACAGGGTCACATCGTAGCCGGAACTGGCCAGACGCCAGGCACAAGACAGGCCTGCGATTCCTGATCCTATGACGGCGATTTTCATGTTGACTCCTGTTATTTTGCTGTGAGTAAGGGCCGGATTGTTTGGCTCCGGCTTGCACTTTTGCATGCCTTATCACTAATACGCAGGGCAGCCTTGATTGGATTCAGCCGGATTGCTGTTTTTCAACTATGGTCTTGTTGACGCAGGTTGACGCTAGTGCAGCCCGCTCTGCTATGGGGTTGGCCGGGTGAGGTGGGGGTGTAAGGTGTAAAATTGCGGACTACGAAAAAAGGCAGCTCAGCATTAATAATGGATTTCAATAAAGACAACACAGCCAAGGGTAAATACAAGGGGCGTCGCCTCAGCGTGGCCCCGATGATGGACTGGACAGACCGGCACTGCCGCATGTTCCATCGCCAGATCACGCGTCATACCTGGCTGTACACGGAAATGGTGACCACCGGTGCCTTGCTGCACGGTGATGTGCCGCGCCATCTGGATTTCAATGAAGAAGAACATCCGGTTGCCTTGCAACTGGGTGGCAGCGAACCGGCCGACCTGGCCAAGAGTGCGAAGCTGGGCGAGCAGTGGGGCTATGACGAGATCAACCTGAATTGCGGTTGTCCGTCCGAGCGCGTGCAAAAAGGCGCTTTCGGTGCCTGCCTAATGAATGAAACGCCATTGGTCGCCGATTGCGTCAAAGCGATGCGTGATGCGGTGTCTATCGATGTGACGGTCAAGCACCGTATCGGCATAGATGACGTCACTTCTTATGATTTCGTGCGTGACTTTGTCGGCGCCATTGCTGATGCTGGCTGCAATACCTTTATCGTGCACGCGCGTAACGCCATCCTCAAAGGCCTGAGCCCGAAAGAGAATCGCGAAATCCCGCCTTTGCGTTATGAGTTTGCTTATCAGCTCAAGAAGGATTTCCCTGCATTGGAAATCATCATCAACGGCGGCACTAAAACCATCGCCGAAATCGACACGCACTTGCAGCACGTCGATGGCGTGATGCTGGGTCGTGAGGCATATCACAATCCGTTTTTGATGAGTACTTTCGATGCGCGCTACTACGGTGACGACAGCACACCGAAGACACGCGCAGAAGTTGTGCAGGCGATGATTCCTTACATCCGCGCGCAATTGCAGCTGCACGGCAAGAGCGAAAAAGGTGGTGGCCTGAAGGTAAATACCATCACGCGTCACATGCTGGGTTTGATGGCGGGTTTGCCGAACGCACGCGGTTTCCGCCAGACCTTGTCTGATTCCAAGAAACTGGCCTTGGGTGATCCGGATTTGCTGTTGCAGGCACTCGCGCGCATGCAACCACTGGCCGCATAGTAGTCTCCGCTATCCAGATGCAGCGCAAAAAAAGAGTTGTCGCATTGCCGTGTGACAGCTCTTTTTTGTTTTTTCGCGTGTAAATTTTTCAAACACGTGTAAAGGTTGCCGATGTTTTCCCTCTGGCAGCACATCATTTTATTTATTCCGAACCTTCGTGTTAAAGCATGGTCAAGAAGATAACTGGTTTGTTTTAGGCATATTGCGTTGAAACAAGTCGGGGCTTCAGTCCACGAGAATTCTTTGCTTCCGATTGCACGATTGGAGTATTTGAATACTTATTCCATGAAAGGGAAAAATGATGAAGACACTGTCAAATAATTCTAAGGTAGCGATCGCAGCCTCGTTGTTGACCGTATTGTTTGCGGCAGGTTGTGAGCGTCGTACGCCACCTGAAGAAAGCAGCAGCGCCACGCCTACGCCGACCGCGCCGAGTGAGTCGCCAGCAGCAGCTGGTGTGACACCGCCTACTCCGGTTCCGGAAACTGCACCTGCAGCGCCAGGCGCACCTGCTGATGCCAACGCAGGTAAAAGTGCAGGGCAGATAGTGGATGACACCGTCATTACGACCAAAGTGAAATCAGCCTTGCTGGCCGACTCTGACGTCAAAGGCCTGGATGTCGTGGTGGAAACCTCCAAGGGTATCGTTAGCCTGAGCGGCGCGGTGAATAACCAGACCCAGATTGACCGTGCAGCGAAAATTGCCGGTGAGGTTGAAGGTGTGAATTCCGTATTGAATAATCTGACGATTAAAAAGCAGTAAGCAAACGTAGCGACAACCGGGCAGGATGATCCGGTTCGGTTGTCAGCTGTAATCAGCTTGCAGCATGCGGACAAAAAAAGAGCGTGTATGACTACACGCTCTTTTTTTATGCCTTGCTATCAGATGAATTATTTACCTGATGCTGCATCCTGAATTTTTTCACCACCGCGTTGCACGTCTTGTCCTACGCCTTTGAATGTGTTGCAGGCGCTGAGGCCGATGCTCATAGCGAGAACACAAACAATCGAAATAATTTTTTTCATGATGATCTTCCTTTCAGATTGAACAGTTATGCGTAGGAACGCCTCCATGACTTCCTAGGCAGCCCCACAGGGCTGGCCCCGGAACGTTCTGGCAGCTTCGCTATCTTCCGCGAAGCGGCTTACTTATTGGACACTAAATTGCTATAAAGTTCACTAAATAAATGCTGTGTAGTAATGGAACAACGGCCGCAATTATCGCTGACAGCGGCCGTTTTTTACGATATGAAAAGTTGGCTAAGCCCAGAAACGATGCCGTTTCAAGGCCAGGGTGCAGGGTTGCTATTAACGTATTGCGGGCCGTTTTCGGACGGTTCCGGTACGGCGGCATTGCGTTTCCCTACGTCTATCCCTTCTCGCGTCAGGCGCGCAATCTGTTTCCAGCTGTCATCAAAATCGGTCGGTTTCAGGCTGGCACCGGTATACGGCCGGTTGCGTACTGCCCACAGTACAAGTTCGTCAAAGCGTTGCTTCAATTCATTCTCAAAAAAAGTCGCTTCATCCTGGCTGGCCATGGTTTGCTCCTTTTGAACTGGTTATGTTCAGACTGCATCCACGGCAAATGATTCTTGGGTTCGTGCCAACAATTTCCGATTTTGCATATACAGTTTTATTCGTATTCAGGTGCGGGACGCGACTTCTATAATCAAAACCATCTTATAGAGCGCTCTCCATGTCCAAACTACGCCCCTCATTAGAACTTGTCGTCCCTGTTCCCGTTGGTACCTGGGGGCTGGACGGTGTTGTTAAATCCCTGCGCCAGTCGCGCGAAGAAACACATAACATCCGTTACCGTGGCCAGATACGTGAATTGCCGTCACGCGAAGCATTGCAGCGTATCCTCGACGGCCTTTCCGCCGCCTTGTTCCCTACGCATTACGGGCAGCCGGTGCTGACAGATGAAAGCATCGATTACTTTGTCGGCGACAAACTTAATACTGCTTTGAATGACCTGGCTGAACAGGTGCGACGTGGTTTGCTATTCGTATCGCGCCAGGGCGATGAAGACGATGCACAGCCTGTCGTTAAATCAGGTCATGATGCATCCGACCTGGATCGGGAAGCGATAGAGATTACGCGTAACTTTGCCAGCCAGCTGCGCCATATTCGCGACGTGCTGGTAACTGATTTACAGGCGGCGTATCACGGTGATCCGGCAGCGCACAGTGTGTCGGAGATCCTGGTTTGCTATCCCGGCATGACGGCGATTATTTATCATCGCTTTGCGCATGCCTTGCATAATCTCGGTGCGCCTTTCCTGGCGCGCCTGATTTCGCGCATCGCGCATTCGGGTACCGGCATTGATATCCATCCGGGTGCAGAGATAGGCAGCAGCTTCTTCATTGATCACGGTACCGGTGTCGTCATCGGCGAAACCGCAGTGATCGGTAATCGCGTGCGCCTGTACCAGGCGGTGACACTGGGTGCCAAACGTTTCCCGGCAGATGAAAGCGGTTCTTTGATCAAAGGCAATCCGCGTCATCCTATCGTTGAAGATGATGTCGTTATCTATGCTGGTGCAACCGTGCTGGGACGCATCACCATAGGCAAGGGTACGACCATAGGCGGTGGTGTCTGGCTCACGCATAGCGTGGCAGCGGATAGCAATATCACTCAGGCGCAGAGCCGGAATATCTAGTTAGTGTAGAGAGACGGACGAGGGTATCCGTTCTCGGCGCGCAACTTTGGTTTGCAGATAAAGGTAGAAAGTTATCCACTAAAAATCGCATATAGTTAAGCGGAATGATTCGTTTGAGACAGCAGGTACGGCAGATAAACTTATTTCCATTATCTGCTAAGTACATGGTTTTTAATTATGTCCGCCGTTCCTGTTTCCGCAGCCAGCTCATCCGCCGCTGCACCTTTCAAGATCCAGTTATTTGATGCACCGCTGGGTGCCGAATTACTCGGACTGGATCTGACAACTCGCCTCAACGATGCTGATTTTTCACGCGTGCATCAGGCGCATCTCGATCATCACTTGCTGGTGTTTCGCGACCAAAAAATTACACCTGCGCAGCAAATAGAATTCAGCCGCCGTTTCGGTGCGCTGCAGATCCACGTGCTGCATCAATTCCAGCTGCCGGGTCATCCGGAAATCCTGATCATTTCGAATATCAAGGAGAACGGCGAGCCTATTGGTCTCGGTGATGCCGGTCACTTCTGGCATTCGGATTTGTCGTATGTGGAAGTGCCGAGCCTGGGCTCCATGCTGCATGCACAGGAACTGCCAGCCGAAGGCGGCGATACTCTGTTCGCGAATATGCATCTGGCGTGGGATACGCTGGATGTACATCTGCGCAACAAGGTCGCCAACCTGCAGGCAGAGCATAGCTATCTGGCGCAGTACGCCGAGCTGCAACGCCGTAACCCATGGCGTCCGAATCTCACGGCTGAACAAATCGCCAAGGTCAAACCAGTGCTGCAACCGGTGGTACGTACACATCCGGAAACCGGTCGTAAAGCCTTGTTCGTCAGCGAACACTTCACCACGCGTATCGCTGGCTTGCCGGCCGATGAAAGCCGCGATCTGCTGCAGCAATTATTTGATCACAGCGTCAAACCTGAACACGTCTATCGCCATCGCTGGCAACCGCATGACCTGATCTTCTGGGATAACCGCTCACTGATGCATCTGGCAGCAGGTTGTCCGGAGCATCTGCGTCGCAAGCTGTATCGCACCACGATAGAAGGCGATGTGCCGTTCTAAATCAGATTTTCATCTTCATCATTCATTCAATATTGCGGAGTTTCTATGTCTTATTTGAATCGCACGTATCGTGCGCCACGCCGTCGCTGGATCGGCGCTGCTTTTAGTGTTATTGCTGTTGCTACTGCCTTGCTGTCGGCTTTGCCCGCACGCGCAGAGGGAAAGATCAGTATCGCGCAGCAATTTGGTATCGGTTACCTCATCCTCGACGTGGTGCGTGATCGCCAGTTGATCGAAAAACACGGCAAGCAACAAGGTATAGACATCCAGGTCGACTGGGCCAGCATCTCCGGCGCGACGGCGATGAATGAAGCCTTGCTGGCGGGGGCACTGGATGTGGTGTCGGCCGGCGTGCCGCCTATGCTGACGATGTGGGATCGCACCCGCGGCAAGCAAAATGTGAAAGCGGTCGCGGCGCTGGGTTCCTTGCCCAACTATCTGCTGTCGAACAATCCTGCGGTGAAAACACTGAAAGACTTGAGCGACAAGGACCGCATTGCGGTTCCTGCTGCAGGCGTCGGCTTCCAATCGCGTACCCTTCAAATCGAAACAGCACGTCAGTTCGGTAAAGACAATTTCAAGAAGTTCGACAATATCTCTGTCAGCCTGCCGCATCCGGATGCGACTGCTGCACTGATTGCCGGTGGTTCGGAAATCAATACGCATTTCTCCAGCGCGCCTTTCTACTACCAGGCGCTGGCGGCGAACAGCAATGTACATAAAGTCATCAGCTCCTATGACATCCTCGGCGGCCCTGCGACTTTCAACGTGCTGTACACCACGCAGAAATTCCATGATGAAAATCCGAAGACCTACAAGGCTTTCTACAACGCACTGGTCGAAGCAGCACAACTGATCAAGGCGGATAAAGCGAAAGCGGCAGACACCTTCATTCGTATCCAGAAATCCAAGCTGTCGCCGGAACTGGTACGCAAGATCGTCGAAGATCCGGAAAATGATTTCACCGTGTCGCCGCACCGCACCTTTGTCTATGCCGATGAGCTGCAGAAACTGGGCGTGATTAAAAACAGGGCGGCTTCGTGGAAGGATTACTTCTTCGAAGAAGCCTACGTACAACCTGGTAGCTGATTGTCATGACTGCACGTTTTCTGTTGAATATCGCTGGTGCACTGCTGAGGAGTTCCTATGAATAGTACGGCTATCCTGCGGGGTGCTTCAGGCTTCATCTCCGACGCACCGGCACTACGCGAAAGCGGAAAGCGTGATGCGGAAGTAGTACCTGGCCTGGCTCCGTTGTTGCAAGTGGATGATGTCAGCCTCGAATACCGCACTCGTGAACGCGTGGTGCGTGCCACGCATCGTGTCAGCTTCGATGTACATCAGGCTGATCGCTTCGTTTTGCTGGGACCATCCGGTTGCGGCAAGTCTACTTTGCTAAAAGCGGTCGCTGGTTTTATTCCGCCGGTAGGCGGTGAGATCCGGCTGGACGGCAAGGCAGTGACGGCACCGGGTCCGGATCGGATTGTCGTATTCCAGGAATTTGACCAGTTATCGCCGTGGAAGACGGTCCGGCAAAACGTCATGTTTCCCTTGCTGGCTTCGCGTACGCTGGGTCGCAAGGAGGCGGAAGAGCGTGCCTTGCATTACCTGGCCAAGGTCGGCCTGAGTAAATTCTCTGATGTCCATCCGCATCAACTCTCAGGTGGCATGAAGCAGCGCGTGGCGATAGCCCGTGCACTGGCAATGCAACCGCGCGTGCTGCTGATGGATGAACCATTCGCCGCTCTTGATGCGCTCACACGCCGCAAGATGCAGGAAGAACTGCTGCAACTGTGGGATGAAGTGCGCTTTACCTTGCTGTTCGTCACGCATTCGATAGAAGAGGCGCTGGTGGTCGGTAATCGCATCGCCCTGCTGTCGCCGCATCCGGGGCGCATGCGTGCCGAGATCAATAGCCATGACTTTTCATTGGCAAGCTCCGGCAGTACCGAATTCCAGAATACGGCGCAACGCATCCATCACATGTTGTTTGAAGAAGAAGCGGGCATTCCATCATGAGTAGCACCCTATATCCGCCGGTACGACCGGAGTACGAGCGCAAGCTGGAGCCATTTACCGAATTGCCGGTAGAGCGCGCCTTGCCGTGGACGGCTCGCCTGTGGGCGCAAGGCTGGTTGCGCAAGAGCGTGATCCTGGTCGTGCTGGCGCTGATCTGGGAAGTAACGGCGCGCTGGCAAAACAATGAATTGCTGTTGCCGACCTTTGGTGCGACGGCACAGGCGCTGGTCGAAGGTATCAGTAGTGGTGAGCTGATCGACAAGGTAGCGATCTCCCTGTCGGTGCTGCTGCAGGGCTATGCGATAGGTGTGCTGGCCGCTTTCATCCTGACGACGCTGGCGGTATCGACGCAACTGGGACGTGACTTGCTGGATACCCTTACGTCCATGCTCAATCCCTTACCGGCGATTGCCTTGCTGCCTTTGGCCTTGCTGTGGTTTGGCATAGGGCGCGGCAGTCTGGTATTCGTGCTGGTGCATTCGGTGCTGTGGCCGATGGCGCTGAATACTTATGCCGGTTTCCAGGGTGTGCCGGAAACCTTGCGCATGGCCGGACGTAACTATGGCTTGCGCGGTATTCCTTATGTCTTGCAGATATTGGTGCCGGCCGCCTTGCCTGCCATCTTGTCGGGTTTGAAGATAGGCTGGGCTTTCGCCTGGCGTACCCTGATTGCGGCCGAGCTGGTGTTCGGGGCATCGTCAGGCAAGGGTGGTCTCGGCTGGTATATCTTCCAGAACCGCAATGAGCTATACACGGACAAGGTATTTGCCGGGCTGGCGACCGTGATCCTGATCGGCTTGCTGGTCGAGAATATCGTGTTCCGTACTTTGGAAAAAGCGACGGTGCAGCGCTGGGGTATGCAACGCTAGGAATTCAGATCGTTCAAATAAGAAAACCGCCTTTCGGCGGTTCTTTTATTTGCTGGTGACTTCCTTGCCAAAGCCGGCGTCCTGCGATATTTGCAGGGTGCGCTCAGTGTTTTGACCTTACCCTCATCGAAGATGAATTTTTTCATGATCAGAACATCCACTTCGCCCGCACTGAAGCAGACTGGTTCAAATAGTCACTGCGGCCTTCCGCATCGTAGCGCAAGCTGACCTCAGTGCCATTGGCTGTGGTGTGGGTGTAGCCGATACCGCCACGTACCAGCCACGGCGATAGGTCTATGCCGTTGGTGACAAACGATAATCCTGCTGCGCCCGCATAAGCTGCCACGATCGCACCGGGTTTATTGATGGTGTCGTAGCCTGCGCCCAAATACGCATCCAGGCGCGCGGTGGGTGAGTAGCGGTGTTGCAGGTATGTATCCACACCTAACACCAGGGCATCAGTCTTTTGCGATGCGACATGCAGGTTCAATGCATCGGCACCGGTTTCCTGATAGCTTTGTGATTTGAGCCAGGTATAGTCGGCACGCAGTGCCGGTGTCAGGCTCGTTGTTTCGCTCAAGGCAAACTGTTGCTTGAGAGTCGCACCGACATGGGCGCTGTAAGTACGGTAATCGGCGCGGGCGGTACGGTTCAAGCCGCCGAAGTTGAGCTGGCGCCTGCTGTCGTTATCACTCACACCAAGGTCGGCTTGCCAGGAAAGACTACGTTCCTGCCCCAATTCCTTGCTGCCATACGCAGAGAATAGATGGGAAGAAATATTGGAATCTTGTGCAGTGCCTGCCAGATCGGTATTGCCGTTGACAGATGTTTTTGCGTAGCCATAGGCCAGACCAACACGGCTGCCTGCCGCAACTTCCGCATCAGCACCGAAACCCAATCCCCAGCTATCTGCACTGAAACCGGCTGATCCCTTGCGGTCATCCTGGTCGGCGCGTGAACCAAATACACGGCCCCAGATTTGTTTATCCTTCAACGTATCACCGGAAGATAGCCCCGTATTGCCGCCGATGCGATTCTGGATCACATTTTGGAAGGTGCCCAAAGTCCCTTGTATGGCTTGATGACCGGAAGCCAGTGGCAGCGTTTGTGTCGCGGCACGCGCTACAGCGCGATTGTCCGGCAGTTGACCGAAGGCATTGATGACATTGCCCATATCGCCTGTGACGCCATTGTTCAAATGGGTATCGAGCACGCGTGCGGCATCCAGCGCTGACCATGTACGCTGTTCGATGACGGCATCGCGTATACCGGTTCCCATGCTGTTATTGGCGACGACACGCAAATCAATATCGTTGCCATTGCGGACTTGCCGGAAGTTGAAGAGGGCGGAATTGTCGCTGATATTGAAGGTCGAAGCATTCAGTGTGCCGGCGCTGATCACACGGGCCAGTACCTGGTCGATGCCTAATGTATTGATAGTGGCGACATCGACATTGATGCGGGCACCGGGCGCGAAGTTGGCTGTGCCTGTGACTAGCAGCTTGCCGTAGTTGCTATCGCTGCTCGCACCGATTTGCAACAAGCCGGTAGCGCTTTGCGTATAGTTGGCAGTCGTCAACGTGACGCCGGGTGTTGCCGCTGTGCCGATTACTACGCTGCCGTTATTGCTAAAAGCATTGCTGCCACTCCAGTTTTGGTTGCTTACAAAATTGAGTGTGGCAGCATTGTTGACTGTGATGGTGCCGACATTGGCTGCGGCTTCGGCCGTAAAGTTGCCGTCTATCGTGATGGAAGAGGTGCCACCGCCGCTAATGTCGCCGCTAACGCGCGCCGTCGTACCGGTGATGCGCAAGCTGGCGCTATCGAGTGCGATTTTGCCATCCAGTATCCCGCTATTGCTGATGCCACCATTGATGGTGCCGCCGCGGTTGTCGATAGCGTAGCCATCTGTGTTGCTGGATATCGTTCCGCTGTTGAGTATGCCGGCTTGATTACCACTAATGGTACCGCTATTGACGATGCCCTGACTGATCAAGCCATTGTTCGTAATGCCGGCACCATTCGCATCGATAGCCGCTATCACGCCACCACTGGTATTGCGGATCCCACCGATGGTGCTAGTCGCGCGCTCATTTGTAATACCTGAAGTTTTGCCACGAATAGTGCCGCTATTGTCTATGCCATTTGTAATCTGGAAAAGATTGAAAATTGCCCGCGATGTAGTGCCGCCGACCGATTCGATTAAACCGGTGTTGGTGATCCGGTTGAGTACGCCAAAACCATTGAGGGTGCCGATTGCCGCATTATTTTGCGTCGTCGCGTCGTTACGGATTGTTCCATGATTAATGATGTCAGCCGTAGTCACCCCGCCAACAAACACGGAAGTGGCATTGGGGAAGGTCCCGGAAATGGTTCCTTCATTTGTTACATTTCCTGCTCCTGCGTTCATATCAAGGGCATTACTAGAAGAGAATGTGAGCGAACCGATGGATGTGATGTTGACGCTTTCCCCGGCATTCAGCGTGCATCTATCATTTGTTGCTGAGTTGATAGTGGTGGCGGGCGAGGTGCAACTATCCGCCCAACTGCTGGCTGGTATGCCGGCCAATGCCAGTGCACACGCGGAGGCAAATAGGCGGTAGTCGACATGACGTTTGCCAGCGACTGCTTCCGGTAGCAATTGATGGGAGCCGAGGTTAAGGTAGGAGAGGCGATAATCAGTGCTCATGGCGGTGGTCCCGGAACGTATCGAAGGTGGCGTGATGTGTCGAGCATAGATAAATACGTATAGGGAAATCTTGTACGATAGTCTCAGTTTTGGATCATCGTTCTACCTGTTCCAGCCATCAAAAAGCCCACTTCGCTCGCACAGAAGCAGACTGGTGCAGATAATCGCTGCGGCTTTCCGCGTCATAGCGCAAGCTGACTTCGGTGTCATTGTCTGTGCGATGGGTATAG
Organism: Herminiimonas contaminans; assembly: GCF_015645465.1. Classification (GTDB taxonomy): domain Bacteria; phylum Pseudomonadota; class Gammaproteobacteria; order Burkholderiales; family Burkholderiaceae_D; genus Oxalicibacterium; species Oxalicibacterium contaminans. The sequence goes on from NZ_JADOEL010000016.1 coordinate 79,259, forward strand.
CCGATACCGCCACGCAGCAGCCACGGAGTATGATCTATTCCATTGTTCAAAAAGCGACAAGCCGGGTGCGTGAGTGCGTACGGTGCGGCCAGGGACAGGGCCATACCGGTAGCGGCGCGGAGGACGTGCTTGACGGGTTGGGCCTTGCATGACGCATTCCTTGAATGGGGCCGCGAGCCGCGTTGCAGTGGCGGCTTTTTGATTTTTTGGATGGTTCCCCTGATGGCAGGAATGTTAAAAATAGTGAGAGGAAAAGTAAATAATTCAAATGCAGTAGACGGGATGCAGGTTGGCCGGTGTTTTTATGCATCGGATTGTGTCTTTGTCGATGTGGGCTGGTTAAATCGCGCATGTAGCTTGAATACAGGCATGCAAGCATGCGTGTGATTCCGTAAAATGCTTTCACTCAGCTATGTTCGATGCCGGATACGAATGGTGACGGAGAGTTTTTACAAGCTGATCAAGTGGCCCGTCACTTGCTTATGTTTAGCCATCTAAAGTTTCAAACCGATTACCTGATATGACGAACGACGCCGGGCAGAAATTGTTGAATGAGCATGAGATGCATACAGAAGTAAAAAGCAGCCCCCCGAAAAGCGATTACGGTGATCTGGTATTGGATGCAATTTGCGCGGTAGATGCAGACAGCAAATGCCTGTCGGTGAAAGGTGCGTGTGAACGCATCTTTGGTTATACGGCGGAAGAGATGGTCGGCAAGTACATGCTGGACCTGGTGCATCCGGAAGACAGGAACCGCACCGAGCAATCGATAGATCGCGTCATGGGTGGTTACCTGCAGCGATACTTTGAAAATCGCTACATCCGCAAGGATGGCAGCGTCGTCTACATCAGCTGGTCCGCTTCCTGGTCCGAAGAACATCAGGTCAGGATAGGCGTGGCACGGGATATCACTGACCGCAAGTTCGATCACGGCGAAGTGGTCGCACCGCAGCTCATTCCTGAATACACCAAGTACTGGCAATTATCCGCTTCGCCACGTCGCCTGATTTCACCGAACGGCATCAGTATTGCGCTGTCCGAACAGGATCACATAGTATTGCTGGCGCTGATGAGCGGCGGTGAATGCGTGACGCGCAGAAGCATAGTCGATGCGTTGGGTGAGGATTACATCGAGTATGACCAGCGCCGTCTGGATACCCAAATGAATCGCCTGCGCCGCAAAGTCGAAGAAGCATCCGGTCAATCCCTGCCTGTCAGTACCTTGCGCGCCATCGGTTATCGCTTTCACGAGCAAAGCAAAATTTGCGTTTAAGTTGTACCCTGCAGCCATCCGGCACGGTCCGCTCTCGTCATCTTCCCGTCATAAAACCACATCTGCCAACGGGTCTGCGCGACCCGGCATGGTGCAGTTCGCGCTCGTTTGTGTGCAGCGCGAGAAGTCGTCGCATTTTGCTCAGAGTTGCTCATGAAGTTTCTATCTGGAAATGTCTACACTCTTGCCATTCTTGGTGAACAGGGTAGTAAACATGGCCTCTTCCGTAACTGCAGCGCGCTTTTCGGTTTCTCGCATTCTCAAAAAAACCTTCACTCTTGCCAGTTTTTTGCTGGTAGCCAGTCTGGCGATTCAGCAATCAGCACACGCCAGTGATGCACCTAATATCAAACCGGCACTGAAAAAAATGTTGGGTGGCCTGGCGCTGGACGTCAAGGATGACCTGCAAAAAATGGTCAGTGACTTGAAAAAGACCAGCTGTGGTGGTGGCCTGAGTGGTTGCTACTCCACCAGCAAGGGTAAGGTTCAGCTGTATTTCTTCACCAGCAATAGTGCACAACAAACCTTCATCATCGTGGTCGACAAACAGATCTCGATGCCTAAGCTGTTTGGCAACAAGGTGCAGAACGTGATGGGGCAAACCTCGTTGCGTTCGCTGATGATTTCGATTTCAACTGCCGAATTCGACCTGACCACGGCACGCATGCCACCCGACCTGAAGAAGGTAGTCGACGAAAGCTATTTTGGTGTGAGCTCGCTGAACTTCGCGGCTGGTGCACAGATGGCAGCACGCGCGAACCTGGGTGGACCGATCAAACTGACGATGGAATCGCTGGGCGTGCGCGCCGATCAGCTGACCATGCGTGCGGCGATCGTGATGCCTATCCCTATGGATATTTCCAGCGGTGCAGGTACCGGTATCGATGTCGCCAGTGAGATGGCGGATGGCGCGACCATGAAGCAAGCCGGTGCCAAGGCAGCCATGCCGGAAGCCTTCGTCGAATTCCAGTTCGCACCTGGCTCCAGACTGCCTATGCTGCTGCCGCCGGTTACGTTGACGGATGCAACCTTCTTCATTAATAACAGCCTGACTTTCGGTTACAAGGGTAATGCCCAGTTTCAGGGTGTAGGCGACAAGAAGATCTTGCTGCAATTCCAGACACCATTGACACCAGAAGGTGCGATGGACTTCCTGGACTTCAATTTCCGCATGGCGACACCGGCTTCGTTCACGATGGAAGATGCAGCACGTGTCATCGTTGCGATGGCATCGCCTGATGCACGCCTGGCCAAATACGGCGGTGGCTTCATCCGTGGCGTTGGTTCGTTCAAGGAACCATTGCTGGCGATGGCCAAGCCTCTGGCCATGTTCAAGATGAAAAATCCTAACCCGCCGCCTGAATACAAATTCGGCGATGCGAGCAAGCCATGGCCGGATAACGACAAGTACTTCAACATTATCGTGCTGGGTCCATTGGCAGACGGCGGTCCCTACTACGCTTCGGGTGGTCAGGTTGCGGCCTTCGGCCAGACCCTGGGATGGACCGACGTGTCGGCAGGTGTCAATGGCTACTACAACGGAGCCGGTGCCGATGTATCGCTGCGACTGGGACCATTGGGCAAGGTACCGTTCCGCCTGTCGCAGGAAACCCGCATTGACATGAAACGTCAGGACATGGCTTTCAGAGGCAATCTGGCCGGGCAAAAAATCGGGATCGTGATGGGGCCGACCAAGATGAGCATCGAAGTGAATGCCAGCTGTATCAACCCGTTTGAAATCAAAACTTCACTTGAAATCAAACCGACTACCGATCTGGCGCAGATTTTTGATGCAGAAGGCGGCGTCAACGTCGATCCGTCGAAGATCACCGGTTGTATTGGCAAGGAACTGGAAGCTGCCTATCGCAAGATCGCGGGTGAGTACAAGAACCTGAGCGGTTACACGGCTGATATGGCGAATGCAGAATTGAAGAAGATTTCCGATGCAGCGTTGATCGCGACCAAGGCCGCCGAAGATGCCGCGAAGAAGGCCGCAGCAGAATCGCAGAAAGCAGCAGAAGACGCAGCCAAAGCATCGCAAAAGGCCGCTGAAGATGCTGCCAAGGCCGCACAGAAAGCAGCCGATGACGCCCGTAAGCAGTACGAGCAAACCAAGAATGCAGCACGCGATGTTGCAAACAAGGCGACCAATGCTGCGAGTAATGCATTCCGTGACGCAGGGAATGCCTTCAAGCGTCTCGGCAAGAAAAAGAAACATAAGAAAGGCCCGGATCCGAAATTTGCTGCTTCCGTATTTGACTGGGACTACTACTACGATAAGTACCCGGACGTCGTGAATGCCAAAGTTGATCTGAAAGAACACTGGATGAACAATGGCTTTAACGAAGGCCGTCAGGGCAGCCCGGAATTCAGCGCCACTTACTACTGGAACCGTTACCTCGACGTGCAGGCTGCATGCCCGACACCGAGCAACAAATTGCAGTGTGCATTGCAGAACTGGCTGGATGAAGGCATTGCACTGGGTCGCCAGGGTAGCGCAGATGTCAGCATGCAGAGCTACCTGAATCGTTATTCAGATTTGCAAAATGCATTTGGCGTAGACAATTACGACGATGCACTTGACCATTGGATGAATTACGGTGAAGACGAGAATCGCAATGCCCGCCCTGATTCTGACTACGCAGGCCCGGTTGCAGGTCCACGCCGTGCAGGTGGTGGTGGCGGTGGCCAGTGGAGCGATGCCGCACAATGCCGTAATACATATGTAATCGGATTCAAGACCAGCTCAGGTAAACGTCTCGATGGCGTGCAATTCCTGTATGCGAATGGTCAGTGGGGTGGTGTGCATGGCAAGTTGAAGAATACACAGACCGTGATGCTGGCAGCTGGCGAATACATTACACGTGTGGACTACCGCAGCGGCGGAAGCATGGATGCCGTAACCTTTATCAGTAACCAGGGCAGAACCTTCGGCAGGTATGGTGGCACCGGTGGTGGGGCGAACTCCTACTCCGTTACGCCCGGACAAAAACTTGGTTGCATGGCCGGACGTTCCGGATCAGAGGTTGATCAACTCATCTTCTCTTCTACCGGGCCGCGCTAAAACCTGAAATGAATGGCCTCGGCACTCCGGGGCCATTCGTCGTTTACACCACATCAATTATTTTGTTTTACCAGGCTGTTTGATTGCATATGAAAAAAATCCATCACAAATCCGGTTTGCGCAAAATCTGCGCGGCCGTGGCTCTCGCACTCACGGTAATGCCAGCAGTTGCCGCCACCGCGCCGGCAAAATCTTTTGTGGACATGGTGCGCGAATTGCCATTGGTTCCGGCAGGCATGCAGGACACCGAGGTATTGGCCAAGGTCACTGCCACTGTTGATGCGATCAAGCAGATGGAACTGGGTAGAGCTAATCAGACCATCAATGAAGCCTTGCAGCTGGACCCGCGCAATTCCTATCTGCACTTCCTGAATGGTTTTGTCTATCACTTGCAAGCGCGCCAAGGTGATACGCAAAAGGGCGAGATGGCACTGGAAGGCTACCAGCAAGCCCTGCGCATCGATCCGAGCAACTGGATCGCACAGGAATTCCTCGGTCTCACCTATATGGATCTCAAGCAATTCGACCGTGCCAAGCTGGCTTTCTCGGATGTCTTGCTGATGACGCCGGAGAGTTCGGTATCTATCTACGGCTTGATGGTGGCGTCTTACCTGACTGGTGATGCGAAGACCGCTTGTGCGATGGCGGACCAGTTCCAGAAAACATCAACTGAAATCAATCGCGTGTTTGTGCGTTCCAGCATTTCGGTCTACGCCTCATGTGGCAACTTTGCCCAGGCAGAGCAAATGCGTGATGCCTTGAGCAAGATAGACGGCGGTGGTCTGGAAGCAGAACGTGCGGACAGACGTTTGTCGCAATGGAAAGCCTTCTACCTCAAGCAGGAACAAACTGTTGCGGCTGCCAAGGGGCAGCCTGCGGCAGGCATGATCAAAGCTAGCTGGACGCAAGGCGCCTCGGACGAGCGTCCGCAGCAATTGGCGCAAGCATTCAACGTACCGTCGCGACCTGCGCCACGTCCTCCCAGCGATAACCCGACCGATGCAAATCCGGCGGGGCCAGCAACGCCGGGTGCGACACCTATCGGCGACGGCACGCCAGTCGAAGCTCCTGCAAATGCTGCAGGTGGGGGTGGCGGTAGTAGTGGCCCGCGCATGTTGTTGATCGACGTAGTGCTCTTGTCTACGCAAGAACTGATCACGACATCGAAAGGCGTCAACCTCCTGAGTGCGCTGACCCTGCAACTGGGTTCGGCGACTAACAATGCGCCTGCGTATTCACGTGTCATCACTTCGAGTAGTACGACCGGTGGTGCATCAACAGTCATTACTCCACCAACAGTCAGTACCGCCATCACGCGTGCAGTGAGCATACCGGCGCTGACCTATTCGCTGAATATCGCGAATGCCAACAGCTCGGTCAACGAAGTACTGGCCAGGCCTACGCTGGCAGCGATCGAAGGTTTGCCATCGGAATTCTTCTCCGGCACCAACCTGAGCGCGGGTGTGGTCTCAACCAGCTTCAATGGCGGCACCACCATCGTGCCACTGGATAAACGCTTTGGCATCAAGCTGGCGGTTACGCCGGTGTTCCTGCAACAGGGGCGGGTACAGATGAAGGTCGAGGCGCAACGTACCGCGCTGAATGCAAGCTCGGATAATCCGCGCGTGGCTTATCAAATCGAAATCGGCGAGATTACCGCCAATGCCAATGTCGTCATGAATATGGGCGATACCCTGATCCTGAGCGGCTTGAGTGAAAAATCGAGTTCGAATACACGCGATGGTGTGCCCGGACTGCAGGATGTTCCCGGTTTGCAGTATCTGTTCTCAAACAAGAAGACCAATGATTTGATGCGTTCGGCACTGATCCTGGTCACACCGAGATCGCCGGTGCAAGTCTCTGAATCACCACAAGAGGGTGATTCGATGGCCAGTCGTATGAAGGCTTTACGCGAAAGATTTGGTTTCGCCAATAGCAGCGCAAATAATATCGATGCAGTCATGAATCAGCTGCAAACAAATGATTACTTCCGTGAATTCCGTCAGGGTGATGTGTCGATAGAACGCTGGGATCGCATGCGCACTACCGGTGACCGTTTGCGTGAGGCTTTGGGCTTCCTCTATTACTGATGCACGGTGTATCGCTGCCGGGGAAAATTGCAGATTAATACATAGATGGGCTGGATCGGTCTGGTGCCGCCCGGCCCTTCAGGTTACTGGTAAGGCACTCCCGTGCCTTACAACTGATGTTGGCATTGCAACCTTGTTTACGGATTCACGTACAAGGAAATCGCTGTGACGCCAATTACGAATATCGTAACGATGATTCTCCACTTGGTATTCATATCTTCTCCACAGGCATCATGGCGTGCCTCTTCGCCTTCAATAATTGAACCCGCAGTATACATGAGCCGTCCTGTAGCGCGGATTTTCCTCGGTATTGCACAACTGATATCTGTTTCAAAACGGATGCCTGTTCCTTGGGCATGCACGATTTTCGTCATATGGATATCGAAAAACATTCGTTGGTTTTCCCTTGGTAATTCGTAAGATGAGACATCCGGCAAACGTCATCAGATGCACTGCCGCAAGTTGTTCAATACCGAAAAACAAAGGACAAAAATGGCGACGCATGACCTGGCTTTACTCCCCCGCATAACGCCTTCCGCCGACCGAAAAATCTTCCGCCGTCGCGCCATCCTCAACCTGGGTCGGGATCACTACTCGCACGCCAGGACTATAGACATTTCACCGCATGACATGAGCATCATGGTGGAGTCGCCATTGTCGGTAGGGCACACCGCCAGTCTTGCGTTCAACATCACTGTGGATCAGCGTACCTTGCCGCTCGAGTTCAAGGGTCGGGTCAGTTATTGCGTGCTGGTTGGCACCGAGGGATTCAGGGTGGGATTTGAACTGGCGGCGGCGCGTGGTGATGAATCGCATAAGAAGCGTATCGCGCAGATTATGCAGACTTTGCCTTGCTAGCCATCTGACGCGGAAAGGAAATGCCATCTAGTCATATTAAAAGTGGATGACGCCGGTTTCGAATGTTAATTCTCTTTCTTCGTTGCGCATCCAGCTTAGAATCTCCTGCCCCAGCATGTTCAAGGTCTGGACTTCTACCATTACAGAAAACTGACTGCTTCTTTGAGTGAGCGGGGCGCAGTTCTGGAATGTTGATATTTCCAATGCCGAGTGACCAAGAGCATTGTATGTATATGCTCTGAGTTTTACCCATGCATAGTCTGGCGAGCCAGCTTCCATCACTAGCTCTTCTGTGGCTGACTTTGGGAAAGCAAGGAGTTGCTCCGCAAAACCGATCAGATTATCAGGGTATAGATAGGCATTCTGCTTAGCTGCGTAATCCTGGTCGCTCATCGAAAATGCGATTTCGAGCATTCCATCTGCAGCGTCGGTATAGAGATGTGTGAGTGAAAATTTCATATGCCGAAGTCTCGTATGCTTTCAGGTGATGAGTAATGTATTGCTACTTAGTTTGTTTATACTATTAAGTCGGCACGAGGTGTCACTTACATTAAATGGAGCAGGCATGAAACCAACAACAGCAAAAGTACCATCCCATTACGAAACCTATAAAGGCTGGAGTGTCGCGGTACAGGTATCCGCACATATGTCGCGTATCGATACCGAACGTAAAGAAGGCGCATACATTCCACGCATCATCGTGACCGAGCATATCGGTACTGACTTCAAGGACAAGGAAGTACCAGATGGCCATTCCTACCCAACGCCGGAAGCTTGCATAGCGCAAGGCATACTGACGGCACGTGAATATATCGATAGAAAAACGGAGAAGCTCGCAGCGTAATCGCTGTCGGTATTGATCCGATATAAAAATCGCAAATAGTCGGCTGTTGTGGCCGTCATGCTGCATGGATGATTATTTGCGAAACAGATCGACAGCTGTAATGAATCGCCCCGGCTTTACTAGACACATCTGAGCCTATAAATTTATAGGTTAACGGAGGTGTTATGAGTGCAAAGCGATATACAGAAGAATTCAAGATTGAAGCAGTCAAACAGGTCACAGAACGAG
>NZ_JADOEL010000017.1 GCF_015645465.1 Herminiimonas contaminans
CTACATTCGCTTTTACAATCATCATCGCCGCCATTCGACATTAGGGTATTTGACCCCAGCGGAATTCGAGCAGCGCCAATTAGCACTCAGTGCTTAACCTTGTGTCCATTGAGGCCGGGACAGACCAGACTAATAGTTTTTGATGCAAATCAAATTTCGACGCACTTCCTGGATTTAGCATGAAAACGTACTGACACAGCGATGTTTAGTGCAATTCAAACGAGATGAAAAACAGTGTAAATCTTCAATTCGACCTTTTCAGCAAGCATCCTACAATCAATTTTCAGAAAGAAACATCATGGAAACAGGCACAGTAAAGTGGTTTAGTGACAGCAAGGGTTTTGGATTTATCACTCCGGATAATGGCAATGAAGATTTGTTTGCGCACATTTCAGCCATAACTATGGGAGGCGTCAAGACCTTGAAGGAAGGACAAAAAGTAAATTTCGAGGTCATACAAGGGCCCAAAGGCAAGCAGGCAACAAATATCCTGTGCGAATAAGAGCTAGAATTTATTCGTTTAAATCCTGTGGGAGCTGCTTTTGTTTAAGCGACTCGCTTACTAAGCTCCCACAGGTGTGAACAACGAAGCGGATATTCCCCAAGATGCCTTCCCCAGCGCGATGCATATATATGCATATGCAGGCCTCATCATTTCAATCCATAAATAAAATCCCAGCACTCCCCCCCTGAACGCGCGGTCATCAATCGCCCCACAACGTTGGATCTGATCGAATAAAAAAACAGCGTCAATTCTTTTACTTCACGCCAACCTCTTTGACTGGGTTGGCATATTGTTGATTTGCATCGAAAACTGACCCACTTAGCCGCATAATTTGCATCCAAAACTGACCCACGTTTAGAACACAATCCTACTTACCAAAGTGAGTGGGAGATTGGAGTGATCGACGTGGCATTACTTGGAATTATTCGACGCTGGCACCTTCGTGACGACGTGTCCTTGAGAGAAATATCCAAACGACTGGGTATCTCTCGAAATACCGTCCGGCGTTATCTACGCGCTGAAACTGTCGAGCCAGCCTATGCTGATCGACGTTCCCCGACTTCTCTCGACAAATACGCGTTCAAGCTTTCAGCCTGGTTAAAGACCGAGGCAACAAAGTCACGTAAGCAACTTCGGACCTTAAAACAGATGCACATCGATCTGTGTGCGTTGGGATTTGAAGGGTCATACGACCGGGTCGTAGCCTTCGCCAGACAGTGGAAGGTGGATCAGTTAGAGAGGGTCAACTCTGCGAGCAAATCAACAAGTTATTGACACGCCTAAGTTGAGCTATCTCTGCACGTTTGTGCTCCGTCGTATCAAATCGACTTTAAAAGCATCACGCAGGCCGCCAGTATTGTCACCGCCGCGAAAATACATTGCAGTGCGCGGAGCGCGACATATCGAGAAAGCCAGCGTCCGAAAAGTGTGCCAACTCCCGCAGCACCAGCAAACCAGAGCCCAGACACAGGAACACTTGCGCCATGCACCATCATTGCCAACGCTGAAAAGATAGATATAGTCGCAATGACCATAAGCGATGTTGCCACCCCGCTACGCATGTCCAGGTCGCTCACACGCCGCAATCCCGGCACGATGACAAAGCCCCCGCCTACTCCGAACAATCCCGTCAAAAAGCCAGCATATGCACCTACCTGCAGCAGTGATCGCACACATCTTGGTGTCCAGCGTAAGCGCCCGGTATTCGCATCGAGCAAACAGTCACCAGTCATGTCATTTGACAAAGGCGATGTTGAGGACTGCTTAAATCGCAAACTGCGTATAAGACGAAGCGCACTGAAAGCCATCAGCCCGCTGAATAAAATCCCACCGACGCGCTCCGGCATCCACTGCGACAGCGAGGAACCAATCGGCGTGACCAGTAGCCCTACTGCCGCCATCCATAATGCAGCACGATAGCGTACCAATCCTTGACGCCATCCATCCATGCATCCCAAAAATGCAGCTAGACCGATAGCGATGAGCGCTATCGGCTTTGCTTCAGTAAGCGTAAATCCCATGCCTACAACCAATGCGGGCACGGCAAGAATGCCACCTCCGGCTCCAGTCAATCCAAGCAGCAGACCAATGCTACCGCCCATCAATAGCCCACTCAGCAGCATGTGGCCTCCATGATGGCAGCAAGTATTGAATACAAAAATGTCATAGCACGTCCAGAGGGATTCTCAGATAGCGCACGCCATTACTTTCTGCCGTTGGCAACTCACCCGCGCGAATATTGATCTGAACTGCGGGCAGCATCAAGACTGGCGGCGACAAGATGATGTCACGCGCATCGCGCAATGCCACAAATGCGTTCTTGCTGATGCCCGCACGAATGTGCAAATTATTGTTGTTTTGATCGTCAACATTTGTGATGTATGCCGGCTCACGCCCGTTAGGTGGATAGTCATGACACACATATAGATATGTGGAAGGCGGCATCGCTAGAATGCGCCGTATCGATCGATACAGAATCTCAGCGTTACCACCAGGAAAATCGCACCGCGCCGTACCTACATCAGGCATAAACAAAGTATCGCCGACGAATACTGCTTTACCGTCAATCACATAGGCGGTATCGGCCGGCGTGTGTCCAGGCACATGCCATGCGCTAACCTTGATATTGCCAATAACAAAAGCTTCATCTGCTTCAAACAAATGATCGAAATAGCCAAAACGGTCCTTGCCTGCTTCTTCCAAATTGTAGATTTCCCCGAAAGTCTTTTGTACTTCACGAATACCTGAACCAACAGCAATTTTCCCGCCCAATTTGCTTTTTAGATAGCGCGCTGCAGAAATATGATCTGCGTGCGCATGAGTCTCGAGCAGCCATTCGACTTCTAAAGAATTTTCTTTAACAAACTCAATAATTTCATCTGCTGACTTTGTTGAAGTCCGTCCCCACTTGATATCGAAATCCAATACCGAATCGAGGACGGCGCACACACTGCCATGCCCACTGTGAAGCACATAACTGAACGTCGACGAGACCGGATCGAAGAAAGACTTCACCTCATACGCCATAGACCCTCCTTCTATCCGGCCAACGTCAATCAATATGTTTTGTAAGACAGGTATTTTCCGCTCATGACAATCTGTACACGATCACCATTAGGGTCTGCCTGGCGTGTCATATCCATTTTGAAATCGATAGCACTCATAATCCCGTCGCCAAATTCTTCATGAATCAATTCTTTGAATGTGGTGCCATAGACCTGTACCAGTTCGTAAAAACGATAGATCGTCGGATCGGTAGGCACCGATGTCGATAGTGAGCCGCGATATGGGACGACCATGAGCCATTTTTTTTCTTCTGCATTCAAATCAAAAATTTCAGCAATGGCGTCTGCAGCTTTGGCATCAAATGTCATCTGACCGTGACACCCAGCGGTAACCCATTCTTTGCTGAGCCCGACTTTGGCTGCGACCTCTGACCATTTCAATCCTTTTGAGACTTTGGCAGCGATGATTTTTTCTGTAACGTCGAGACGATTCATTGTGTAACTCCTTGTTAGTAATTCAGGCGATTAATTGCAGCGACTTTGCTGCGGGTTGTTGAACTGCAGATCCAAATAATGATTTTTCAGTATCAAGTCCCGGCGTGATCACGGGCGGATAAGAAGGAGCACGACCGTCCGAAAGATCCTTCGAGCGCGTAACCAAAAATTCGACAAGATGGTTACGAATTAGGTAGTACTGTGGGTCGTGATGTAATGTGGCTCGTTGTCTGTCACGCGACATTGTGTTCTGAACTATTTCTGCGACACGCGCCCTAGGGCCATTACTCATTAAGAGAATCTTGTCGGCAAGCAGCACTGCCTCATCGACATCGTGAGTAATCATAAAAACAGTTTGTTTTGTCTCAGCACAAATCCGTAGAAGTTCATCTTGAATTGTTCCCCGAGTTAATGCATCTAACGCACCGAACGGCTCGTCAAGCAATAGCATCTTTGGCTCAATCGAAAACGCGCGGGCGATTCCAACACGCTGTTTCATACCACCAGACAATGTAGAAGGCTTCTTGTCGATCGCATGTTTGAGCCCAACTAACTCTACATATTTCTCAACCTGATGATTAATTTCTGTCTTGGACCATTCCGGCCACTTGCTACGTACCGCAAATGCGATATTTTTACGGACAGTCAACCAAGGCATCAATGCATGGCCTTGAAATACCACGCCACGATCAAGACTTGGACCTGCTACCTCCCTGCCGTTCATAAACACATTGCCGGTGCTAGCACTTTCAAGTCCGGCAAGGACGTTGAGGATAGTGGTTTTTCCGCAGCCAGAATGACCGATGATGCATACAAACTCACCGCGATTGATACCAAAATTAACGTTATCAAAAACAGGCTGCGTAGCACCTGAATAAGTTTTTGAAAGATCTTCAATTTTCAGAAACAAGTTTTTTTCTGAAGAGACTTGGGTATTGTTAGTCGACATAAGTGACCACCTTCTGCGCTTTGGCAAATATCAGATCCAATATCATTCCGACAGTACCTATCATTAAGATCGCAAAGATCACGTTGGTGAGCGAAAGATTGTTCCATTCGTTCCAAACGAAATAACCTATTCCGGTACCGCCTACCAACATCTCGGCAGCCACAATTACCAACCATGCGATGCCCATACTGATGCGCATACCGGTAAGAATGGTTGGTGCTGCGGCAGGTAAGATGACTTCAATCGCTTTCCGTATGGGACTGACTTGCAATGTCCGTGCAACATTCATCCATTCGCGTCTTACGCCTGCGACACCAAACGCGGTGTTCACAAGCATGGGCCAAATCGAACAAATGAAAATCACAAAAATTCCTGACAGCGACGCGTCCTTAATGGTGTAGAGCGCAATTGGCATCCAAGCAAGTGGTGATATTGGTTTCAATATTTGGATAAAGGGATCGAGAATACGATAGGCTAATGGGCTCATTCCAATTACGAATCCAAGCGGAATCGCAACCAATGCCGCCAATCCAAATCCCATTCCTACACGTGCTAAGGAATGTAAAATTTGAATACCAATTCCTTTGTCATTAGGCCCATTGTCATAAAACGGATCACTAAGTTGCTGGACGATTGTGCGTCCCATATCGGACGGTGTGGGAAAACCAGATTTGTTGGCTCCCTCGTTTTGCTCCGAAGACTTCCCCATTAATTTTGCGTAGTCAAGCTCTGCAGCTGTCATAGTAGGAGCTACTGTTTTCTTAGGCAGCGTTGCCAGTTGCCAAATGCCGAGTATTACGGCTAAGAGGAGTACCGATAGCAGAGGTGCCTTGAGCTTGTTTAGATAATTGGCTTTCATCATCAAACTCGCTTAATAGGAAAACTATCGGCATAAGCGACAGCCTTATCCGCATCGAATGTCTTACCCATGATGTTAAATTTCGGATAGCTACCTTCTGGCGTTTTTTGCCCGAGCTGCGCCATAGTTTTTTTGGCATCAGTGAGCAGGAACACTTTTTCAGCTACCTGTTTATAGTTGATGTCGCCTTTCATGTAACCCCAACGTTTCATTTGTGTCAGCATCCACACGGCCATGCTCTGCCAAGGAATAGGATCGAAATCAACTCGGTCAGGCACGTTCACTATATTGCCCAGGCCATCAGCAAATTTGCCTGTAAGCACTTGAGTCACCACCGCTTCAGGTTGATTTAGATACGCTTGTGGAGAGATCACCTTGGCAATCAGTTCACGGTTCTTTTGATCACGAGCCATGGCAGCCGATGTCAACACTGCACGATAAAGTGCAGCAAATGTATTTGGATTTTTCTGAATAAAATCTGTTGATGTGCCGAATGCACAGCATGGATGTCCATTCCAAATATCTTTTGTCAGAAGATGGATGAAACCAACCTCCTCATATACTGCCCGTTGATTAAAAGGGTCAGGCCCAAGGAATCCATCAATATTGCCAGCGCGAAGATTGGCGACCATTTCAGCCGGCGGTACCACACGCAATTGCACATCCTTATCTGGGTCAATCCCCGCTTCAGCCAGGTAATATCGCAAAAGCATGTTGTGCATAGAAAACTCAAATGGAATAGCAAACTTGAAGCCTTTCCAGTTTTTTGGATCCCGATTATTTTTGTGTTTTAACGCAAGAGTTATTGCTTGGCCATTGACGTTTTGGATAGTGGCGACATTCATCGGCTGAGGGTTAGATCCCAACCCAAGAGAAATTGCCAATGGCATGGGTGAAAGAAAATGAGTAGCGTCGTATTCCTTGTTCATCATCTTGTCGCGCACCAGCGCCCAACCTGCTGTCTTCAACAACTGAACATTCAGCCCTTGCTTTGAATAAAAGCCAAGCGGATGCGCCATGATCAATGGCGTCGCGCAGGTAATTGGAATAAATCCGATCTTTAAATCCTTTTTCTCCAGTGCGCCCTTTTCCTGCGCCATGGCTTGCAAGCTGGCAATCGGCAACACGCTAGATATTGCTGCCATCGCAGTAGTTTTTCCTACTGCTCGCAGAAATAGGCGACGCGTTTCATCTTGCGGAAAAATCGCTTTTACTAGTGCAGCTTCAATAAATTCATTCGAATACGTTTCAAATTCAGAAGTCTCGCTGCGACGCTTTAGTTCTGCGACGGCATTTGCGACACTGGCGTTTCGATGCTCATCTTCCGATGCATGACGTCCGCAAGAGCAATTCATCATCAAGGATCGATCGGCGTCGTACGGGGAAAAATATTTGCTCATGATTTTCCTTCTATAGGTTGATTGATGAATACGTCACTTAAATCGTGAAACTACGTGAGCTTGTTTTGACGCGTACAACAGGACGTCTACTTAAATAAGCATCTGCCTTATTACCGGTCAGGTGTGCGGCGATAATTCGAGCTTGCCGATTGATCGGCTCGATGAATCTGTAAGCATCGCCATCAATGCTGATACAGTCGCCTAGCGCGTGGATATTGGAGATATTCGTGCGTAGCGTGAGCGGATCAACAGCGATACCGTTATTCCATGTCAAGCCTGCCGTACGCGCCAACTGACTTGGAGTGGTTAGACCGGTTGCAGATATCACGTGGTCTACGTCAAAGATTTGTCCATCATGTGTTTGTATGCGACGCTTACCGTCTACTAGATGAACACTAGAAATTTGCACCGACCCAACATATTGCAAAGGCAGATTTTCCCAAGCATGTAGCAGATCCGCCGACTCTAGATCACTAATTACTCCCTGCAGAGGGCGCGCGTTTATATCTAAGAGGCAAACATTGTGTCCTGCAAGAGCGAGATCATTTGCAAGCTCGCACCCCACCAATCCCGCACCAACTATTGCGATCTGCTGCGACTCTTTTTTTGCTTGCGCTTCGATGCGTTTACGGAATGCTCCATACGCCTGCAGATCGTTGATACGCCAGCATAATTCTTCAGGGAGCTCTGGAAGTTGGCGTTGCGTCGCGCCATGCGCCAGCACTAGATTCTGGTAAGAAAGCGTACCGCGTGTGGTGCGCAGTGCTGATGCATTTGCAGATACGCTAACAGCATGTGTCTGTATCAACAAACGTACGTTCAATCGCTCTGCTGCTTCCGATGCTGTTTCTTTTACCAGCCGCTCAAGGGGCAATTTCTTTGCGATTGCGACGGAAAGCAAGGGTTTGTCATATACATCACCACTACAGCCCGTGACGATGGTGATTGGCACCTGCGAATCCAAATCACGCAATGCACTGGCCATTTGCCATCCTGCGCAACCTGCGCCGACGATAACGATGCCAGCCTGTCCACGCGTTCCAGATGCACTTGGCAGTTTAACGCCGATGGTCGGGGGAATTGACACTGCGATATACAGCTCAAAATCTGCTTTTGTCACTCCGCACAAGGGGCAGGACCAATCGTCAGGAATGTCCTCATATCTGGTGCCCGCCTGTAGACCGCTATCCGGATCGCCCTCTTTCTCGTCATAGATCAGTCCGCATGCACGGCAAATATATTGCCGCCAAGCGGCCTCGACTAAACGCGCACTCATGACGGCACACCGTTGATGCTGAGTCGAGCGATTTCCTTGCGAAGATGCTTCAAAGCTGGCGTAACGATTGCAACGAAATGCGATTCACGCACACGCCGTTGTACAGGAGATGTGAGTAGATATCCCCGCGCACCGTGATGTAGAAGTGCCGACTGCGCTGCACGTAGTGCAATCTCTGATGCGTGCGCACGCACGTCCAGAACATCAATAAGAAATTGCTTGTCCTTCTTGAACGGCGTTTTAGCGAGCAACATCGTGCGCCGACTCAGTTCATCCAATTCATTTTGCAAATCCTGAGGACGGTCCTCCAGATATTGGTTGACATGACCAAGCTGCCCTTCGACGCCAACCATCGAATCGATCGCACCCTGCGCCACACCCAATCCCATTCCGCATTGCAGCAAAATGAATCCAGCACGAATGTGCTCGATCAACGGACGTACTGGATCGGCAATCATGTTCTGTTCATCAACCCTGAAATTCGTCAGGCGCACACCCCAAGTACCGGTGCCCTCCATGGCTGAAAATGATGGACATTCACGTAATTCGACGCCTGCAGCAGCGCAGTCAACCATGAACATAATCTCGTGCGGTTGATCTGCGTTGTCCGACTCAAGCATAGCAATGGCACCGAAATAATGATCGCTGCCCAGATTGCTGACCCATGGCAACGTGCCATTGACGACATAAGCTCCGTCGACTTTGGTTGCACGGAGCAACATCGACTCAATTCCAGCAAATGTTTTCATCGGATTGCTCAGTGCCGTGCCGCCTAGCGTTTGCGCATTACCATGTCGCTCTAGCGTAGCCCCCTGCAATGCGGGATTGTTTGAGTACTCCATGTACATCCCGCACACATCGTGGCACCACATCATGAAGCCAGTTGCGCCACATACTTGGGATACTTCGGCAATTGCCTGAATAGCTGCCCCGTAATCCAGCTCGCCATCCAACGCCATGTGGGCGTTGAAGGCACCGGCCTCCCCCAACTCTTTCAAAATGTTTGAGGGATACGTTCCTACGCGATCGATCTCATCGGCAAGTTTCGCCAACGGACCCTCTGCTATCTTGCGTACAGTGGACAACATCGTGTCGCGTTGGCTGACTACAAGCGAACTGATCGCAATGTCCAGATTACCCAGGGCGGCTGACATAAAGACTCCTTATTCGCGTGTTAAGCCATCTTGATGTCGAATGGAATCGGATTGCGCATTGTGTTGGCAACAGGCGAGAAGAAATTAGCATGTTTGACGATGTCATCGAGTTCTTCGCGGCTTGCATCGCCTTCAACTAAAACCTTGACGCGGATTGCTTGAAAGCCCATGTCCTTTGGCTCCATGACTGCGCCACCTGCACCCCATGCAGCCGGATTGCCGATGTCACCTTCGAGGAAAATTTCCAGTTTGCTCAGCTTCACCCGGCGATGCGTTGCAACCGCTGTGATGCCCACGACCAGACAGCCGCCAAGACCTGACAAAGCGACTTCACCTGGAGCCGGAGCAGTGTCTTGCCCGAACAGATGAGGTGGCTCATCGACGATCACAGGAGCATGGTTACCAACGTAGCTTTCTGTGCGGAATTGGCCGTCCGCAATGGTATGAACCTTATTGGTTCCACGCTGAGCCGGATTGCCGCGCCCTTTTTCGGCGAAGACCATCAAACCGTCGCGATCAATTGGACGCAAATAGGTTTTGACTGTAGTTGTTGGCTCGGTAACGAAAGTCGATACGGATGAGGACATGTGGCACTCCTTTAAATAGTTAGGTTTGTTCCCTACTATTGCAAACAGTGTGCCACGTCCAACATTTGAAAATGGATATCGCTTGAAAGCCTTTACCGGCTTGGGTTTACAGGATTTTTACTGGATATCTTTAAAGAAAATTGGTAACAATAAAAAATTATAATTAAGACAAAATGGCGACATTTTGTCGCCATTTTGTAAATTTAATTTTTCATTATTCCGAGTTTACGTAGTCGGTAAACAAATTGACGTGGCGTCAATCCCAACGAATATGCGGCACGCGATTGGTTACCGTTATGCATTGCCAAAGCCTGTTGCAACGTCAGTGCGTCATGCGAATGCGAAGGCAGGTATTCACGCACGACTGGCATTGTAGACAAGCCAGCTGGAATCGATTCGATCTTTTCAGTGCTATTTGTAAAAGCTGGAATAAAGCGCTCAACTTCCGCTTTTGAAATAACCGCATGATCGGTCAGCAGCACCATCCGCTCAATGACATTTGCAAGCTCACGGATATTGCCCGGCCACGCATATGCTTCAAGTTCATCCAATGCCTGCGGCGATAAATTGACGTTACGATTATTTGCTTGATTGACTCGATTAAGGAAGTGCAAAGAAAGTGGTCGAATGTCCTGTTTCCGTTGCAGCAAGGAAGGCAAGCGGATTGGAATCACGTTCAAGCGATAATACAAATCACGCCTGAACGTACCGCGATCAACTTCGAAAGACAAATCACGATTGGTTGCGGTAACCACACGAATATCGACCTTGATTTCTCTATCACCACCGAGGCGGACGATCGTCCCTTCCTGCAAAGTGCGCAGCAACTTAGTCTGCATCGCCAATGGCATCTCGCCGATTTCATCGAGAAATATGGTGCCGTGATCGGCCTGCTCAAACAAGCCGATTCTTGATTTCATCGCGCCGGTAAACGCGCCTTTTTCATGACCGAACAACTCAGACTCAAACAAGGTTTCTGGAATTGCAGCGCAATTGACTTTAATAAAAGGTGCATCGCGACGCAGGCTGGACAGATGCAAGGCACGAGCAAACAACTCTTTTCCAGTTCCTGATTCTCCGAGCAGCAATACGCTTGCGGTTGCCTGAGCAACGCGCTCCAGTTCTTCCAACGCTTGCAGCAAAGCTGGTGATGTACCCACAATGCCGTAACGTGCTGCAGCGGATTCCAGTGCACGGGCCAATAGTTCGTTCTTATCCTGCAACGCCTTGGTCTTTTCTTCTACTAAGGATTGCAATTGAAGCAGCTGACCGGCAAGTGTCGCCAGAATTTTCATGACAGCGACGTCATCATTCAAGGAACGATTGCGCTGACGAATGCGGTGAGCGGCCAGCACACCCACTGTCCGCCGGTTCGTTTGAATCGGCACGACAATAAATGCAACTGTCTCTTGCGGCAGATTCGCTCTCTTCACTGACCGCGATAAGAATCGAGGTTCTGCATCTATATCCTGCACGATTATTGATTGCCCGATGGCCAATGCAGCTCCGGTAATTCCTTCACCTACAAAATAGGTACCGCGCGCAATTTCTGCTTTGGTCAAACCATAAGCGAAGCGAATCCGGGAAATCGGAGCGCTTGTATTTTTAGTCTGTTTGGTTTCTGCATCAAATGCATCGATGAGTACGATGCGCCCACGATTAAGTCCAAGTAACTCTGACATTAGGTGCAACATCTCGCGGAACACCATATCCGGAGCCAAACTTCTTCCTACCAGACGCATTACTTCGCCAAGTAGTAAGCGCTCCTGCTCCCGCCATGGCGGCGCCGAAGGTTCTTCCGATCTAGCATTGCTCCCATTTTTTACTACACTCATTTGTTATGCGTCCATTTGGTAGCCAGAGCCATAAAATATTGAAGCTCTTTTTTATTCTAGATGGTTATTCGTCATTTGCGTTGAAGTAATTAATGAATACAGATTGAACCAGGTGAAGAAAAATTACGACTAGTTTGATCCGGGTTAGCACTTATTGTTGATTTGCTCGCAGAGTAGCCCCTCTCTAGCTAATCC
This sequence comes from Herminiimonas contaminans, assembly GCF_015645465.1. Lineage (GTDB taxonomy): Bacteria > Pseudomonadota > Gammaproteobacteria > Burkholderiales > Burkholderiaceae_D > Oxalicibacterium > Oxalicibacterium contaminans. The sequence continues at coordinate 11,760 of NZ_JADOEL010000017.1, forward strand.
AACTTCCACTGCCTTGGGAGGGCTGCGACCCGGTCATACGGCCCTTCAAATCCCAATGCACACAAGTCGATGTGCATCTGTTTCAAGGTCCGTCGTTGTTTACATGACTTCATTCTCTCGGTCTTTAACCAAGCTAAACGCTTGAATGGGTATTTGTTGAGAAAAGTCGGGGAGCGCCGATCAGCCTAGCCTCGCTCTATTGTTTCAAAGCGTAGATCGCGCCGGACGGTATTTCGTGAAATACCAAGTTGGTTGATATCTCTATCAATGAGATCTGCTCACGAAGTACCAGCGTCGAATAATTTCAAGTAATGCCACGTCGATCACTTCAATCTCCCTACCCACTTTGTTAAGTAGGATCGTGTTCTAAATGTGGGTCAGTTTTCGATACAAATCAACACGCATGGTTCAAACAGAAAGTACAATCCTCCATATTCAAGCCATGTTGCAGCTTGCGTATTCTTTGCCGCAAGCGCATACGAAATCGAAAGCGCAATCGAACTGAACAGGATCGCAAGTAATGCGATCCTGTTCACGAACGCGCGGGGATAACGCTTCAACGTCATTCAGGCTTCCCAATTCTCATCAACCAAGCCATGTTCTTTTAATGCCCCGAATGCATTTTTTCGGTCGGATTGACTGACACCGCATTGTTTAATGCTCTTGCAGGCACTTTTAATTCTACTGTTTCGCGCTTCCTATCCTTACTCTCAAAAACCAACGTTAGCGGTATGACATCGCCTTCCTTGATTTGCTTTTTAATGTCAAAAAACATTACGTGGTAACTACCTGGTTTGAGTTCCACTGATTTCCCTGCGGGCAGATCTAAGCCATCAATCTGACGCATGCGCATCACGTCGTCTTTCATTGCCATCTCGTGGATTTCAGTTACCAGACCCGGCGAACGCGCTTCTATCAATCGCGCGTCTGTCTTACTTGTTAATTGCATGAACGCGCCAGTCGCTTTTTGCGTTGGGACGGTGGCACGCACCCATGGATCAGTAACTGTGACTTGTGCCAGCAAAATATTAGGGGCAATGCAAAGCATAGAAGCAAGTAAATATTTTTTCATTTTGTTGATTCCTAAAAAATTGAACAGCTATGGTGGTTGGAGAAAAAACTCAATTAGTCACTTGCTTAAACCAAGTTCTGAACGAATAGTAATGACGCAATATGGGTACAGCCCGATGACTTGTCCGAGGTCATCGTTTTAATAGGAACAAGCTGCATTTCTACAGTCGGGCCATAAACTTTGTATTGAGAAGGGGTATTGCGGTAAGTCGCGTATGAAAATATCGCGCTGCAGATAGAAATGATGTTAAGGGCGATGAAAAACTTGCGTCGTGTAGACATGACAAGCTCCTGACTCGATATGAATAAACACCAACAGGCAAGCGCTTTATCAAAAAGTGCGACTATAGGTACTCAGCAAAGATCAGGAGATTACTGGGGGAGCGCGAGGCTGTGCTGCAGCCCATGCAAAAAGCGGCTGCGATGTTTGATAAAACAGGGAAGGTAGAACATGGTCGCCACTAATAAATGGCATAACAAAATTAGCTGCAGGTGGCAGACCGAGAGAAACGGCATGATTCAAACAAAATGGGCAATGCTCGACGTGTGTAATTTTTTGATCGTTCCCAGGAGCTTGCGATGCAGTGTTATCACCTGTTTGAACTAATTTTTTACCCGTAACACTACAGATTTCTATCCAAACATTGGATGTACTGTTTGCTGTACTCACTGCATGAGAAAACGACGGCGCAAGCGCAGACATCAGGATGGCAAAAACAGCAGTCCAAGTCGCTATGCACTGAGTTAATTGGGTCATTCTCATGGCGCAGATACTAGCACCGAAATTTTGGTGGAATAAAAGTTTGCAAGCTGTTGGGACAATTTGTCATATGTGTGCAACAACGGTTTTGACCTATATTGGATCGCTCTAACCCGCAGACATAGCGGCAGTCAGTAAGACTGCATTTAAGGATTGAATGACACATTCGCGACTTCTCGCAGTTCTTCTCACGCTTTGTGTTTTGCTGACTGGCTGCGTACCGCGAGAAAAAATGTCGCCAACTGCAATCGACATTACTGGCCTCGAATATGGAAAAGATTTTAAGCTGAGTGATCCAGGTGGCAAGGAGAGGACACTGAAAGAATTCCGAGGCAAAGTTGTAATGGTGTTTTTTGGATTTACCCAATGTCCTGACGTTTGTCCAACTGCACTGTACCGCGCGGCTGAAGTAAAGAAAAAACTCGGTGAAGAAGGATCCAAATTTCAAACCATTTTTGTAACTGTTGATCCCGAGCGAGACACACCCACCCTTCTCAAAGACTATACCCATGCGTTCGACGATTCCTTTTTAGGCTTATACACAGATCTGGAAAATACGCGTAAAACTGCAGATGATTTTCGCATCTACTATGCCAAGGTTTCGACAGGTAGTACATACACAATGGATCACACAGCAATTAGCTATCTCTACGACACCAAAGGAAATATACGCATTGGGATAAAGCCAAACGCGTCTATCGATGACGTCACTCAGGACGTAAGATTTTTACTGCAAAATTGAGCAATGAAATTCAAATAAATTACATCATTTTCGTCTGTTCGAACGAAATGTCCGTTTAGTTTCACAAAAGAGACGTCGGTAGGAAGACGGAGACGTATGTAACTGAGTCGCAAAATGCTGCCGTAACGTCAGTGCGGAGCCAAAGCCGACCTCGGAAGCAATGCATTCAATCGACAAATCCGTGGTTTCCAGCAATAGCTGCGTTCTTGCAATGCGCTCTGCAGCTAGCCACTTAAGGACGGTAGCTCCCGTAGCCTCGCGAAAGCGTCTTGTAAATGTTCGGCGACTCATCCGTGCTACGTCAGCGAGCACGTCTACAGATAACGGCTCTGATAAATGTTTTCTTGCCCATTCCAGAACACCAGGCAGACGATTCTCGCTGTGAGAGGAAGGAACCGGCTGCTCAATATACTGCGCTTGTCCACCCTGACGATGCGGTGGCGTCACCAGCAATCTAGCCACGCGGTTCGCAACGTCCGCGCCGTCACGTTGGCGTACAAGATTCAAGCAACAATCAATCGCCGCAACGGTCCCTGCGGAAGTTATGACATTTCCCTCATCGACATAAAGTACGTCTGGAAGAAAGTTAGCCATGGGGAATCGCTGAATGAAGAGCTCGCGACAAGCCCAATGCGTAGTAGCACGCCGTCCATCTAATAAGCCTGCATCGCCCAGCACGAAAGCGCCGAGGCATAGACCAACCACTTGAGCACCGCGTAAATGCGCTCTTTGCAGTGCTGCCGTTAGCGCTGCTGGGGCAGTACGTTCTGGGTGGTTCCATGACGGGACAATAACTATGTCTGCATGTTCCATAGCTTCAAGTCCACCCGGCACATCTATTTCCATGCCTTGGTCGCAACGAACCCTGCCTGGGGTCGGCGCGCAGTACAACACTTCATAAGGAGCTAACCCGCTCGGGACGGGACGTACGCCGAACACCATACCTGGCACCGAAAGATGAAAAAGACTTGCGCCCTCAAAAGCAAGGACAGCGACACGGACGACTTGCATTGAATATCCAAAATATGGTGGAGATTGGCCCAATTTTAACTAAATTAGTTATTTGGGCCTATTTTCTGATTGTTCTCGCTTAACCAAAATATAGGCAATCTAAGGCAGTTTAAAAATTAGGCAGCATCTAACGTATAAAAGGAAACTCAATGAAAGCAGCATTAATAGTGATTGATATTCAGAATGACTACTTTTCTGGCGGTGCATTCACCTTGGAAAATGCCGATGGCGCATGTAAAGGTGCCGTCGAAGCAATTGAGCAAGCGAAGCGCGACGGATGGCTAGTCATTGGGGTTCAGCACATCAGTACAAACGATGCACCTCTATTCAAACCCAATACCGACGGTGTAAAAATCCATGGCGCTATTTCTGTCGCATTGGCCGATGCTCCAATCGTTGTAAAAAAAGAGGCCGACAGCTTCTTCGAAACCAATTTGGAACAACTCATACGCGACGCAGGCATTACCGATATTTATCTCACTGGCATGATGACTCAGCATTGCGTGACCCACACTGCCCTGTCTCCGCAATCAAGCGGCATGACCGTTCACATCATCGCAAAAGGCTGTGCGGCCCCCACTCAAGCACTCAGTGACTTGGCCTTGCAAGGTTTGAGCGCAAGATGCAAGGTCGAGTAACAATAGTAAAAACAAACTCTTACTGGATGACCTGCGGAACTAGGGCGACGCAATAACAAAAATTACCCGTGGCTTTTTCGGTGTAGATGTCCGCTATTGGCCGATAGCAGACGGCCATAACTCGCATAGGAAGCCTTCGCCGCCGCTAAACTCAGGGAATGTCTTAAATAGTTAGTCGACTTCAAACCGCTAGGTTGTCGCCATCAACCGAGGAATTTCTGAACATTCAGTGGATGAAAAGATTCCCTCGGACAGTAAGTAAAACGCTCACCGCGGACGTTTTGGTATCCGAACCGATTCCTTTTGTTCTTCGCAAACGCGAGATAGAAAATTGAAAGATAGAGTTTTATATAAAAGAGAAGTGCAATTGCTTAAATCTGTTGTGTATTAAAAAAACTACAAGTCAAAAAAATTATTTGATCAACTAATGTCTTTTTTGGGCCGGAAAGCGAAGCCCAGAAAACCTGAATTTTTTGCATCCACGCTTGCATCCATCCTCAGAATGAAAACATAAAAACACATATGAAATAAGGTTTTCAGACGATTATTCGATTCCGGCTCTCGCACCAATAAGTCATATCAAAAACCCGTTTGTCTTCTGACATAACGGGTTTTTTGTTATTCAAGTCATTCTGCATTCTGCATATTGCATAATGACTCCAGCCCTCCTGAACCACACTTCAGTTCCGACATTAGCGCGCATCGATAAGCGACATGCTTATCTCCTCATAGAACAAAGCTTTCAGATCAAGCGCACTAAAACAAAAGTGCGGATAGAAGTAAATCTACAAAACCTCGTTTCCAAATAGTAATATGCGATGAAACATCTATAGGTGTAGCCATGGCCACTCTCATCCCTGCAATCGGTGCGTGTAAGTCCCGCATGACTAGCGGCGAAAAACGTTTGGCCGAACGCTTAGAAGAAAAGCTTGAGGACGATTACCTGTGCTGGTATGACGTATCGATCGGCGAGAAGACGCGGCACCCGGATTTCGTTATCTTTCATCCCAGTCGTGGCTTGCTGGTAATCGAGGTCAAGGATTGGAAACTCACGTCCATCCAGAGCATAGACAAACAAAGCGTTGTTCTTCACACCGACCATGGCATCAAACATGAATTGAATCCGCTAGAGCAAGCGCGACAATACATGTATGTCATAACCAATAAACTCGAACGTGATCCACAGTTAATTTGGCCAAACGGATCGTTAAAAGGAAAGCCAGCCTTCCCTTATGGGCATGGCGTGGCATTGACCAACATTGACCGTAAGCAGTTCGATGATCACAACATGGAGAATGTGCTACCGGCACATCTTGTCATTTGCAAAGACGAAATGACACAAAGTGTTGACGCCGAAGAATTTCAAAAACGCCTGTGGGATATGTTCCCGTACAAGTTTGCACGCACACTTTCGTTGCCCCAAATCGACCGCGTGCGCTGGCACATGTTTCCAGAAATTCGCATCCCTGCACAGGCGGATATATTTTCAGACAACAGCCAAAAAGAAATTGAAATCCCAGATGTATTGCGCGTCATGGATATCCAGCAGGAACAACTGGCACGTAGCCTAGGCGAAGGACATCGTGTCATTCATGGAGTAGCCGGATCAGGTAAGACACTAATCCTAGGCTACCGAGCAGAACATCTGGCAAAAATGTGCCAACGCCCCATACTCGTACTTTGCTATAACAAGACGCTGGCGGCCAAGCTTGCCAGCACTATGGCGACCAAGGGATTACAGAACAAAGTCAATGTCGTCAATTTTCATGCCTGGTGTGTGAGGCAATTAAAAGCTTATAACGTAGGCATGCCACCAAATAATACCGATATGGATGGCTTCTTCGAAGCTTGTATCGAAAAAGTTATTCGATCCGTCGATCAAAAGTTGATCCCGTCAGCTCAATATGATGCTGTGCTTATCGATGAAGGACATGACTTTAGAGCAGAATGGCTCAAATTGGTGGTACAGATGATTCATCCTGATACGAATTCATTGCTGGTGTTATATGACGATGCACAATCGATTTATAACGGCCCCAAGAAATTACGTTTCTCGTTTTCCAGCGTTGGGGTACAGGCTAAAGGCCGTACAACCATACTCAAATTAAATTATCGTAACACCGCTGAAATCCTGGCAGTCGCGCGTGCCTTCGCCGACGACTTGCTCTCCACGAAAGACACTGAAGAAGATCAAATGCCAACGGTACAACCCATGAGCACAGGGCGACATGGACCGAAGCCATTACTCATTAAGTTTCCGAAATTGAGCGCTGAGATTGAGCACTTGGCCGAAAGACTAATCAACGCCAACAAAACGGGAATGCCCTGGAGTCAGATGGCAGTAATTTATCGAAATTACGGCATCGGCAAGGAAGTAAGTCAGGCACTTAACCGCAAAGGTATTCCCTTCGAATGGCAACAAGACAAGAATAAAAAATTCGACCTAAATCACGAGAGTGTAAAAATCGTGACTATGCACAGCAGCAAAGGATTGGAGTTTCCATTAGTTTGCATTCCCGCTGTCGGAACCACTACAAAGCACGTAGAACCAGAAGAAGACGAGGCACGATTGCTTTATGTAGCGATGACACGAGCAACACATGAGTTAGTAATGACATATGGAGAAGATTCAATGATTACAGGGAAGATGCAAAGGGCAATGACGACCTTAAATTTCATTTGATATCTAATCTGGCCTAAAGTCTGAGACAAATAAAATCGCTCCTACTTTGCAAGAGCGATTTTATTTTTGAGTGGCAATATTCAGATTAATGCTCACTGAAACAAGCCCGTCTCCAGACAAAACGCAATCAACTCCTGATCCGTCTTCACATTCAGCTTGTGCATGGCGGCGATTTTCTGACCACTGACAGTCTTGATACTGCGATTCAAATGCAAGGCCACCTGCATGATGGGCTTGCCCTGTATGAAGTAGCGCAAGACTTCAAACTCCTTGGGCGACAGGCTGTTAATCCTCTCACCGATGAACTTGGTGCGTTCATTCGCCTTGCTATCCTTTTGAAAACCGGGCGGGAAGTATTTACGCCCGAGTCGCAGTATATGCAAGGCGGCGATGAATTCAGCCGGATCGTCACTCTTCCTGACAACTGCATACACACCGGCATCGTAAAGTGCAGAGATGATCATCGGATTGGACATCATGGTCACGATCAGTATCTTGGTTTGCGGGAAATGCCTGATCAGATACTTGATCAGACGTATGCCATCGCCATAGACATCATCGCCCGGCATCGAGTAATCAGTAATGAATATCTCGGCTGGATTCTCGCGCGCCAGTGCTATCAAGGCACTGGAACTGGACACCGCACCTGTCAGTTCAAAACTGGTGTCTTTTTCCACTAGGTCTCGTAATCCCATCAAAATCAAAGGATGGTCATCAGCAATAATGACGGTCTGTTTTTTCATAACAATAATCACCTACTATGGTTAAATTAAATCGTGTGTTGCCACTGCACCATGCGCATTAAATCCTGCGCCAGTTCCTTGATGTCTTTTTTCAGTTCATCTTCCATACCTAGCAAGCCCCCTGTTCTTCCTAACAATTCACATCGTTGCGCAAACTCCGTCATGCCGACGGCAACCAATGCACCATGCATACGGTGCAACATGCTCAGCACCGCCCTTGTGCGATCTTCTTGCAATGCCTGATTCAAAATACCCAGGTCTTCTTCCATGGTTTGTACAAAGACCTCACGGTATCTGGCGGGCACTTCCACATAAAATTGCGGTGTGTATATAAGTTCTTTGGTATTTCCCATCGCCTTCCTGCAAGCTGCATCCCTTCTCTGCTGATTTCTTTTACGTATGCGAGAGAGCACATAGGCAAATCCGGACAACAGCAAGGCAATCGCCGCGCATAACAATAGCCAGAACTTGTCACTGGAAAAGTTCCCATACGAACTGAATTGAATTGCAATCGACATACTCTTATCCTTGTATGCTTTGCAGCTCAGCTTGCAGAACAGCGATAGACAGGGGCTTGGTCAACACCCTGTTCATGCCGACCGCCAGACAACGTTGCTCATCTTCCGGAATCGCATTGGCGGTAATGCCAAAGATAGGTTTGCGATATTCCATCTTGCGCAAACGCTCAGTCAGTTCATAACCATCAACCACGGGCATATTTACATCAGTCAATATGATGTCGAACTCCATCAGGTCTGCACGATCCAGCGCTTCGCGCCCGTTGCCGGCAAACTCGACTTCGCAACCCAGATGCGACAGTTGCTCTTTCAAAATCATGCGGTTAATGGGGTTGTCTTCCACCGTCAGTATGCGTAGCTCCATAGGCGCAGCCTGCGGCTCCACTTCCGTGGTTTCTATGACATCGTGCAGACGCTGCACGCGATCGATTGCTTTTGCGATCGCCCGCACGCTGTAGATATGTACCAACTGCGATTTATTCTTCGCATCATCATCCAGCGATGATCCGGGCAGCTTTGCTACGATGCGTGGCCCGCTCCATGCAATCCCGCCCTGTTTCCTGGATGACGCGATATCCAGCAGGATGGCTTTACCGTCGTCCTGATGCAGCGCCTTGTCATAGCGTATGGCAGCGCCTCCCCACGCTGCCAACCAGCCACATATGTTTGCAGACAGATCGCGGAAACCTGAGTGCACGTATAGCTTTACATCATCAAGAACCGGCACATCTTGCGATACAGCACTCTTGTTGATCGGTAGCGACAAGGTCAAAGAGAAGATGCTGCCCACCCCGGGCTGACTGGTCGCATCCATAGTGCCACCCAGGATTTGGGCAAAGCGCCAGCAAATCGATAAGCCCAGGCCTGTGCCATTTTTCAGCAAGGCATCCTGCTCGACCTGATAGAACGGTTCAAATATATGCACCAGATCTTCTGAGGCTATGCCACGCCCGGTGTCTTCCACCCGTATGGCCAGCGTCACCATGTCATCCGTTGTAGCCAGCAACTCTGACCGGACGACGACGCGCCCTGTTTGGGTAAACTTGATGGCGTTGGTCATCAGGTTGTTGAGTATCTGCTTGACCCGTATCACGTCACCGATCAAGGCATCCGGTATGCGGGGGTCAGGCAGGCTGTAGATATCCAGCGATTTACGTTCCGCCCGCGCGGCATAGACCGCGACCACTTCCTCGACCAGCGCCACGGGTGAGAACGAGCTTGCTTCAAGCTTTACCTGACCAGCTTCTATCCTCGAAATATCGAGCGTATCGCTCACCACATTCAAAAGAATCGACGACGACTGTTGCATCGCGTTCAGATACATCCTTTGCTGGTTCGTCACCGTAGTCATGGAAAACAATTCCAGTGCACCCAACATGCCATACAAAGGTGTACGCAATTCGTGGCTCATCGTGGTAAGAAAAATCGTCTTGGCCGTATTCGCTTCATCGGCACTGATCTTTGCCTGCAGCAATGACGTCTCTATCCGTTTATGTGCTGTTATATCAATGAAAGCACATAGCAAGACTTCCTCACCACGGTAACGCGTAGGTGCTATCGTCAGGTAGACGTCGCGGCCATCACGCAAAATCATTTCCCTGTCTTTGTCGCCGTAAGGATTAGTCAGTACCTTCGCTTGCCAGTCCTCCTCACCGTCCAGCCAGCTACGCGTCAATTCATTCGCCAGGGCCACGCTGCCGTTTTCACGCCGCAATACACACAGAGCCACCGGCGCGGTTTCTATCATGGTCTGGCTAAAGGAAGCCATATCCAGCAAGGCATCGTATTGCTTGGTCGCTGGAACAATCAGGTAATCACGGATATAGCGCATACCGAGGAATACTGCCGCTATGAGCAAGGCACAAAGAAGCAGCGCAAGCTGGATAGCCACTCTGCCGTCGTATAGCAAGTGACCTATGGGTATGTAATAGACTAAATTCCAGCCCGCTTCGCCTACCCGTTTGTTAAGTGCCATGTAGTCGGGCCAAAAATTATTGCCGTACAAACCGAAGGCATCTTGCTGAAAGCTTTTCCTGAATTGCTCCGGCATTTCCAACTGAGGCACGCTCTGCAGAACTGCGTCCTGATTCTGATCCAGCAAGACATAGCTGCTGCCATGGATACTGGGGAATTCAATCCCGCTATCTATGCTGTGCAACTCCAGCCCTAACCAGCCAGCTGCAGGTTGCCTAGGATCCAGCAGGCTGAATATATAAAGACTGTCACGCATTTTTCCGGACACATCCAGCCACACCATTTTTTGCACTTGCGACTTATCAGCGGCAAGCTCTACCTTCATCAATTCCTGCTCTATCAGTTTCGCTTGCTGTGGATTCACAATTGCATCCGGGCTCTCGGCAGGCCAGATAGAAGTGGTCTTTATGCCCTGCCGCGGCAAGAAATGAATCAGACGTGTATACGCCGAGCTGATTGCGTGCAGGTCACGCTTGGTAAGCAGTAAAGCCCAGCTGCTTGCAGGATCTCCGCTTGGTAGCGGCGCAGCCATCACGCCATCACCTTTCATTTCAGCATAGAGATGTAGGGATGGTGAAGATGCAGGTATACGTATCGCGGAATTCTTAAGAGAGCGCAATAATTCTTCACGCTGATCGAAATAAATCTGCGCACTATAGGCAGCAGCATTCATCTGCCGCCGGTGGACAGATACCAGGTTACTGAAGTGCCAGTACAAGAACAGCGCTGTACCGGCGACTATACAAAGCAACAACGCTAACGCTAAAAATTTCAGGAGTGCCGCCGGCGCACCAGGTGCCAACGACGGATAATTGTCACTCCCTTTTTTCCTCTTATTTGTCATTGAGATCAGTCTAGGGAGAATAAACTTGATACGTACCAAGATTAGTCTTGATCGACTACTACGTCCCAATTAACGGAGAATGATCGTTCGATTATTTGCGCATCCGTTAACGCTTTTGCATCTTCATTGCCATATTCAAATTCCCGTACGACATTTTCAGTACAAACGTGCAGACCATCGTCATATTTCTAAACGCGTGACATCTGTAATCTGAAAACATTTATGCGGCATGCGCACTGACTATGCATATGCAAACGAGCAGCGCGAGCAATGGAAAGAACATCGATGCAGCATCGATGAGGTGAAATGCAGGAAGAGTGATGGAGCGCGGACAGAAATGAAGTAAGAACTTGCGCCAGCTACAGACAAGCAATTCAGCAGAGTTTTTAAGTCGCTACCAGTACGACTGGACGCAACATCCAACAGCATGCGTGTAGAAGTGACACAGCCAGCGGGGCTAGCGCTGGCTGTGCCTATCATGCTCACCATCCGGCACGCTTATGAGCACGCACCGGATGACGACCAGATACCCGTCATCAGATTAGATGATCCAGCATGTCCGGACCAAAGACTTCACGATGCAAGTTCTTGACCGGCACACCAGAAGCTACCAGATCCGCCCATTGTGTTTGCATGAAAGGCAAAGGACCGCACATATACACTTTGGTATTGGCAACATCCCATTGCGGTAGTTTCTTCAGCTGCATACGACCCGGCAAAGCATGTGCACTGCTTTGTTCAGCGGCCTCTTCTTCATAGAAGGTCACGCTCTGCAGATTAGGCATCAGCGCCGCTGCTTTTGCAATATCTGCACGATGCGGATGATGACTTGCATTGCGTGCGGCATGCGCAAAGATCACACGTCTTTGTGGCGCCACATAAGCAATGCGGTTCAACGCCGAAATCATAGGCGTGATGCCGACGCCTGCCGACAACAGAACAATAGGCTCTTCGCTATCGGTATCCGGTGTGAAGTCACCGAATGGCTTGCTGACCGACAGCACGCTGCCCACTTGTACATGGTCGTGCAACCAATTGGAAACCATACCGGCGGGTGTTTCCTTGCCAGCGACTTCGCGCTTGACCGAGATGCGCAAGTGGCGATGATCCGGCGCATCCGACAAGCTGTACTGACGTAGCTGGCGCAGACCATGCGACAGGTGCACTGCCACGCTGACATACTGGCCTGGACGGAATGCAGGTGTAGTGCTGCCATCCTTGGGTACCAGCGTGAACGATTTGACCTGCTCGCTTTCCTGTTCGACTGCCGTGACGTTCATCTCGAACAGATCACCCGGGTTCACACCAGCAGCAGCATACAGACGGCTTTCTTCGTCGATCAGCGCTTGTGCCAGGATGCCATAGGCTTCTGCCCACGCCGCGATAAGTTCTGGCGTGGCGGCATCGCCCAGCACTTGCTTGATCGCGCCCAGCAAATGCTCGCCGACTATCGGATAGTGCGCAGCAGTCACGCCCAGCGACACATGCTTATGCACGATGCGCGAGATAACAGGTGCCAACGCGGAAGGGTTATCGATGTTGGCAGCATAGGCAAATACGGCAGAAGCCAGCGACTGCTGCTGCGCACCGTTAGCCTGGTTGCCAGCATTAAAAATATTGTGCAGCTGCGGGTGTGAGATAAACAGGTTTTTGTAAAAGGCCTGGGTAATGGCCAAACCATGTTCACGCAGGACAGGAACACTGGCGTCTATATAAGGACGGGATGCTGCAGACAACATAATCACTCCTATGATGCATTTAAAATGCAACTTTAAACTTATTAAAAAGGGCCCGATCCAGGCCCGACCATACCAACCAATTCAACTTATGCGATAGCTGCGCGATCCATCAGGAAATTGCGATGCATCATGACGATGTGCTCACCCGTATTACCGGAAACAATATCGGCCAGCGTGTACTCATCCATCGCATTGTAGAAAGCATCAACACCTATCTTCAAGGCATTGCGCAAACGACAATCCCCAGAAAGACGGCAGCCTATCCCTTCACAATCGATGGCTTCGTCATCACCTTCCAGCACGCGCAGGATGCTGCCTATATGCAGCGACTCCGGACTGGCAGCCAGACTGATACCGCCGTTACGTCCACGCACAGCATCTATCCAGCCCATCTTTGCCATCATGCCAACTACTTTGACCAGATGGTTATGCGGCACATCGAACTGCATCGCGACCTCTGCCACTGTAACCGACGGGCTGCGCGACTCCCGTGCCAAATACATCAGCACTCGCAATCCTATGTCCGAAAACCGGGTCAGTTTCATAAGCTATCGCTCTCCAGTGATACACATTCTATTAAATATGCATATTGAACGCAACATATTTGATTCCCTGACGTCGTTTCCTTGCCGCAGCGCAGCAGCGAAAACCGCTCATCAGCAAATATCCGGATGCTAGAATGCAGACACATCTGTCAATAGGGAAACATCATGTTGCTAGGCTTCATTGGGCTCTTCATTGTGTACGCGTTATCGCATTACTGGATCACAATCGAACGGCGCGACTTTTTCGCGACCGTCCTCGTCATCGTCCTGCCTTTCGTCGGTGTTTACTACCTCGGCTGGATGGCTTTGCTGTACTGCGTACTGGCGGCATATCTCGGTACCAAAGCAGGCCTTAAAAAACTGCATCGCACCCGTACCTTGCGCGTCTCGTTTTACGAAGACGGCGAAGACAAACCACAACAGTAAATTCTTCAAAGAGAGCGGTACGCCTACCGCTCTCACTTCAGGCATATGGCCGGCTACTGCGCCAACCAGCGCCAGCACAAATAAGCTAGCAAGCACCATACCAGCACGATCAGCGCACCGCCTATATAGCTCTTGGGCTTGCGTGCGTATTTGGTAATCCACTCCTCCGCCTGCACCCGACATTGCTGCAACACCTGCGGTGGCAACAGGCGCAAAGCCAGCCAAATCAAACCGGGCACCAGCAATACGTCGTCCAGATAACCGAGGATAGGAATAAAGTCGGGGATCAGGTCGATAGGACTCAGTGCATACGCCACTGCAATCACGCATACCGCTTTCGCCATGAAGGGCGTATCCGGATGCTTGCGGGCGAACCATAAAACGATGATATCGCTCTTGATACGTCTCGCCCATTTCCTGATGGTTGCCAGCATTGCGCTCTCAGATAAAGGTTCAGCAGGTGTAGCAAGCAGGAATGTTTATAATGATCCCGACCTGAACCTGCAAAGTAATCCCGCAATTATGCCCTTTGCACACCATTCCTGATACCTGGAAGAAAAGCCCTACATGCCCGTTTCACTAGACCGCCTGCTGGTAGTTGGAATCTCATCCCGCGCACTCTTTGACCTCGAAGTCGAAGAAGCCATCTTTCGCACCCAGGGCCTGGAAGCCTATCGCCAGCACCAGCTCGACAATGAAGGAGAAATCCTCAAGCTGGGTGCCGGTTTTGCGCTGGTGCGTGCACTACTGAAACTCAATGCGCTGGCTCCCGGCCAACGCTTCGTTGAAGTCGTCATCATGTCGCGCAACTCGACCGAGACCTCGATGCGCATCTTCAACTCGATCAAACACTACGATCTCGACATCACCAGAGCCGTTCTGTCCGGTGGTGCATCGCTAGCCCCTTATCTGCACGCCTTCAACGTCAGCCTGTTCCTGTCGCTGCATGAAGATGACGTACAGGCGGCGATCGATTCAGGTACCGCGGCTGCGCTGCTGTATCAAAAACCGGCAAACGCCTTTGAAGAGCTGGATCAAATCCGCATCGCCTTCGACGGTGATGCCGTCATCTTCTCCGACGAATCGGAACGCATCTACCAAACCCAGGGCATAGAAGCGTTTGAGAACCATGAACGCGAAAATGCATTGAGGCCTTTGCCAGAAGGCCCGTTTGCGCGTCTGCTCAAAGCCTTGTCCTTCATCCAGAACAGCTTCAAGAACTCGAGCGCACACAAAGCACCAATACGCACTGCTTTGGTGACTGCACGCTCGTCCCCGGCGCATGAGCGCGTCATCCGCACCTTGCGCGCATGGGACGTTACCATCGATGAAACCTTCTTCATGGGTGGCGTTTCCAAGTCCGATGTATTGGCGGCATTCAAACCGCATATGTTCTTCGACGACCAGCCCGGGCATTGCGATCGGGCTTCGCCGCTGGTGCAGACAGGGCGAGTGCCCTTAAAGGCTGAAGTTAAAGACAGCTAAATTCCTTCAATAAAAGCGACCGCGTCGTTCACACAGAGGCCGTGGTTGTGATCCACTGTGACGATGCCGTTTGTGCGGGACAGAAAATGGAAAAAGAAGTGGATGTGTTTGAGGTGTAGCAGGGAATTCGCGGAACACTGTTCCGCGCCTGCGTAACGGTATCCGCTTGCAAGCGGATACGCGCCCTGCAAGGGTAGCGAGTTTCGTCCACTTCCCATTTTTTCTCCTGCACAAACGGGGACCTCGCAGGGGCAGCGGCGCCGTGGTCGCCTTTCTTTGCTTACTTTCTTTGGCGAAGCAAAGAAAGTGAGTGGCCGCCGGGCCACCCCCGGCAACCCAACACTGATCGAAGAAAATACCGCACCAGCAACACTAAACGAAATCAGACAAGCAATAAAAAAAGCCGCCCTGCCTAAAGCAAGAGCGGCTTTTTTATAAGAGCTACAGCTTAGCGTTCAGCCACCGAATCTGCCACACACAAAGCCGTCATATTAACAATCCGACGTACAGTAGCCGACGGCGTCAAAATATGAACAGGCTTCTCGCAACCCAGCAAGATAGGACCAATCGCAACGCCATTGCCAACAGTCGTCTTCAACAGGTTGTAAGTAATATTAGCCGCATCAATATTAGGCAAGATCAGCAGATTAGCATCACCCTTCAAAGTCGAGTCCGGCATAGCCGTTTTCAGCTGTGAAGAATTCAATGCGAGATCACCATGCATCTCGCCATCGATTTCGAGGTCAGGCGCACGTTCGCGTACCAGTTGCAAAGTCTTGCGCATTTTTTGTGCAGACTCGCTATTGCTGGAACCGAAGTTCGAGTGCGACAACAGCGCAGCACGTGGCGCCAGGCCGAAGCGACGCATTTCTTCTGCAGCCAGGATAGTGATCTCCGCCAGCTGTTCTGCAGTCGGATTTTCATTGACGTGTGTGTCTACGATAAACAATTGGCGATCCGACAGAATCAGGCAATTCATCGCGGCATAGACATTCACACCGGCACGTTTGCCCAGCACCTGATCCACATAGTGCAGGTGCAGGTCATTGGTACCGAAGGTGCCGCAGATCATGCCGTCCGCATATTTCTTGTGAATAGCCATCGCGCCGATCAGCGTGTGACGACGACGCATTTCCAGCTTCGCGTATTGCTCGGTCACACCTTTGCGCATGGTCATCGCCAGGTAGGTTTGCCAGAAGTCGCGATAGCGATCATCGTGTTCCGGATTGATGATGGTGAAGTCCACGTCCGGTTTGATACGCAAACCAAAGCGTTCGATACGCTGCGCCAGCACTGCAGGACGACCGATCAGGATAGGGCGCGCGAGTTTTTCATCGACCACGACCTGCACCGCACGCAATACGCGCTCTTCTTCCGCTTCCGCATACACGATGCGTTTCAGCTCTGGCGGTGTCGCCTTCGCAATCTGGAAGATAGGCTTCATGAAGGTGCCGCTGCGATACACGAATTGCTGCAGGCGATCCGCGTAGGCTTCCATGTCGGTGATAGGACGTGCTGCCACACCGCACTCTTCCGCTGCTTTCGCAACCGCCATCGCGATCTTGATCATCAGGCGCGGGTCGAACGGCATCGGAATGATGTAATCCGGGCCGAAGCTCAGATTGTGGATACCGTATGTCGTCGCAACGATGTCCGATTGCTCGGCTTGCGCCAGTTGTGCAATCGCGTGCACCGCTGCGATTTCCATTTCCCGTGTAATCGTGGTGGCACCGCAATCCAATGCGCCGCGGAAAATGTACGGGAAGCACAGGACGTTGTTAACCTGGTTCGGGAAGTCGGAACGACCGGTTGCGATGACGGCGTCATCACGCACTGCACGGACTTCATCCGGCAGGATTTCCGGTGTCGGGTTCGCCAATGCAAGAATCACAGGACGCTTGGCCATCGCCGCCACCATCGCTGGTTTCAATACGCCGCCAGCCGACAGGCCGAGGAAGATATCCGCATCAACAATGACTTCACCCAGGGTGCGGGCATCGGTTTTCTGTGCAAATTTTTCCTTGTCCGGATCCATTAGTTCAACGCGACCCTGATACACGACGCCAGCCAGATCGGTGACGAAAATGTGTTCACGCGGGAAGCCGAGGTCTACCATCAGGTCCAGGCAAGCCAGCGCGGCAGCACCTGCGCCAGAGACCACCAGTTTCGCTTTTTTTACATCCTTGCCGACCACTTTCAGGCCGTTCAGGATAGCGGCTGCCACAATGATCGCGGTGCCGTGCTGATCGTCATGGAAGACCGGAATCTTCATGCGCTCGCGCAGTGTGCGTTCGATGTAGAAACATTCAGGTGCTTTGATGTCTTCGAGGTTGATACCGCCGAAGGTCGGCTCCAGCGATGCGATGATGTCGCACAGCTTGTCCGGATCAGTTTCATTGATTTCGATATCGAAGACGTCGATACCGGCAAACTTCTTGAACAGTACGCCCTTGCCTTCCATCACTGGCTTGGCAGCTGCAGGACCGATGTTACCCAGGCCCAGCACGGCGGTACCGTTGGTAATGACAGCAACCAGATTGCCGCGTGCGGTGTAGCGATAAGAGTCGGCCGGATTAACGGCGATTTCTTCGCAAGCGACTGCCACGCCCGGCGTATAAGCCAGGGCCAGATCGCGCTGATTCGTTACTTGTTTGGTCGGAGTGACGCTGATTTTTCCTGGAGTCGGGAACTCGTGATACTCGAGTGCGGCTTGACGTAACTGAAGGCGGAGTTCTTCTTTTTTATCGGTGTTCGAATCCATACTAAGCAGCCATCCTTTTTATATGCGGAAGCAATTCATTCTAGCAGAGCCGGAAGACGGTAATTTGTTTTTCTACGGGTTTCTACTGAGTCTCAAAAAAATTAAAAATGCCGGCAAATGAATGAACATTGCCAGCACATCTGGGATTTTAGATGATATTTAAAATTAATAACAATAAGCAATGCATGCATGATTCAAGGCAAATAATAAGGTGTCGCTAATTGCTGCAAATTAAATGCAGCTTAAAAACCGGCTTTTGAGTAAACTGCGGCAATTGGATATCCGCGCGATATCAAGTACTGTCACGCATTACATTTTTTAGGCATAAGGATAAATATGAAACCGATCATCATTATCGGAGCAGGACTGGCTGGTTACACCGTTGCACGCGAATTCCGCAAACTGGATAAAACCACTCCCCTAATCATGATCACGGCAGACAGCGGCGGCTTCTACTCCAAACCTATGCTGTCGAATGCCTTTGCCCACGGCAAGCAAGCAGAACAAATGATTACGCACAGCGCGACGCAAATGGCCGAGCAGCTGAATGCGACCATCCAGGCCAACACGCATGTCACCGCCATCGATGCCGCGGCCAAAACAGTCACTACTGACGCTGGCGTGTTTGAATATGAAAAGCTGGTACTGGCCAACGGCGCACAAGCAATACACCTCGGCCTGAAGGGCGAAGCGGCCGACCAGGTACTGTCGGTCAATCACGTCGACGACTATGCGAAATTCCGCGCGCATATCAATGCACCGAAAAATGCCCAACCAGTGCGCGTCACCATCCTCGGCGCAGGCCTGATCGGCTGCGAATTTGCTGATGACCTGGCAGGTGCTGGTCACAGCGTGACTCTGGTAGATCCTAGCGCGCGTCCGCTGGCCGCACTGGCGGCTCCAGCCTTGTCCGCCAAACTGCAAACTGCACTGGGTGCCCGTGGCGTTACCTTCCACCTGAATACCGTCGCCGAAAGCGTGGCTCATGGCGACAATGATTTGCAAGTATCGCTGGCCGACGGCAACACGGTAGCCGCCGATGTCGTACTGTCTGCAGTCGGATTGCGCCCTGACCTGCGCCTCGCGCACGCAGCCCAGCTGAAGACCAATCGCGGCATCATCATCGATACCTACGGTCAGACCAGTGCAGCAGATATCTACGCGCTGGGCGATTGCGCCGAATACACTTCGTTGACAGATGGCAGCACCCATACCCTGCCCTACATCACACCTATCATGACGGCCGGTCGCGCCATCGCCAAAACATTGACAGGCGAAAAGACCGTGATTGACCTGAAGCCGTCGCCAGTGCTGATCAAGACCCCTAGCTATCCACTGGCACTGATTCCGCCAGCACCGCATATCGTTGCGAACGGAAGCTGGCAGGATGAAACCACCGAAACCGGCCGTTGCATCAGCCGCTTCTACGATGCCAACGGTGTACTCGCTGGTTTTGGCGTATCGCCGCATGACAATGCGATCCGGCAAGAATTGCTGGCTGGCCTCGGTCACCCTGCCAGCTCTCCGACAGCCGCCAGCTAATCACGGCGGCCACAGGCCGGGTCACATAAAAGCGCAGCTTGCCATCACCGGAAGCTGCGTTTTTTCTTATCAAATGCACTCCCATACGAAGAGCCGCACCGCATTCTGTACAATGACAGCATGTTGTCCGAATTCGATCTCATTGCGCGCTACTTCGTGCGCCCTGGCCACCCCAAAAACCGAGCTACGCTGGGCATAGGGGATGATTGCGCTTTGCTGGCGCAGCAAGACGGCATGCAAATGGCCATCTCTTCCGACATGCTGGTGGAAGGACGTCATTTCTTTGTTGGGGCCGATCCGCGCAAGCTGGGCCATAAGTCACTGGCGGTGAATCTGTCCGACCTGGCCGCGATGGGAGCAGAGCCGACTGCCTTCACACTCGCCTTCTCCCTGCCGAGCGCAGAAGAAAAATGGCTGGCTGAATTTTCACGTGGCTTGTTTGAACTGGCCGATGCACACGGTTGTGAACTGATAGGCGGCGATACCACCAAAGGCCCGCTGAACATTTGCATCACCGTATTTGGCACAACCCCGACCGGTGAAGCATTGCGCCGCGATACCGCGCAGGCAGGTGACGATATCTGGGTCTCCGGTTCACTTGGCGATGCGCGCCTGGCACTCGGCGCGTTGTACAAGGAATACGAACTGGACGCGAAAGTCCTGGCCAAAGCTGAAGGTCGCCTGCACACACCGCAACCGCGTGTAGCGCTCGGTCTGGCACTGCGCGGCATTGCGCACTCGGCACTGGATGTCTCCGACGGCCTGATCGGTGACCTCGGCCATATCCTGAAAAAATCTGGCGTCGGTGCCACCCTGCACGTCGATGACCTACCGGCAGGTCCCATGCTGCAAAAGCAGTCACAGGACATGCGTCGCCGCTTTACGCTGGCAGGTGGCGACGACTACGAATTGTGCTTTACAGCACCAGTCTCCAAACGCGAAGCTGTATTGGGCGCGGCAATGGCCGCCGATACCGTGGTCACCCGCATAGGTAGCATAGAAGCTGCTCCCGGCTTGCGCCTGCTGGACCAGGCTGGTCGGCCACTGGATCTCAATATCACATCCTTCGACCACTTCGCTTCCCCATGAACGCATCCGAACCCGGCATCGTAAACAAATCCGTCAAATCCAATTCCAGTTTCATGCTGGCGCATCCGGCCCACATCATTGCGCAAGGCTTCGGCAGCGGCTTATCGAAAATCATGCCGGGTACCTTCGGCACTTTATTCGGCTGGCTCTCTTTCAATGTATTGAGCGCACGCTGGCCGCTGTTCTTTACGCCATCCACCTGGTGGCTGGTGATCATAGGCGGCTTCATCGTCGGCGTCTGGGCATGCGCCAAAACCGGCCGCGACCTTGGCGTCTCCGATCACGGCAGCATGGTGTGGGATGAAGTGATTGCTTTCTGGCTGGTACTACTTTTTATTACGCCTGCCAGTTTGTGGATGCAGTTCTATGCCTTCCTCTGCTTCCGTTTTTTTGACATGGTCAAACCGCCGCCTATCGCTTACTTCGACAAGCGCTTCAAAGGTGGTTTCGGCGTCATGTTCGACGACATCGTGGCGGCGTTTTTCACGCTGTTGGTGTTCGCCATCTGGCGCTCTTTCTGAGACAAGGAGCTGGCATGCAAAACCTGATAGAACTGGCGACCGAGGTCGGGCAACGTTTGAAGGAACTCGGACTGATGCTGGCGACCGCTGAGTCGTGTACCGGCGGCGGCGTGGCACAGGCAATTACTGAAATTGCCGGTTCATCGGATTGGTTTGAATGCGGCTTCGTGACGTATTCGAATGAAGCCAAGATCGCCATGCTGAAAGTGCCGGAAGAAGTACTGGCACGTCATGGCGCAGTCAGCAATGAAACCGCGCAGGCGATGGCACAGGGAGCGATCGCAAATAGCCGCGCCACCATCGCACTCTCCACTACCGGCATAGCCGGACCGGGTGGCGGCGTTCCGGGCAAGCCGGTCGGCATGGTGTGCTTTGGCTGGGCTTGGGGTGACGAAGTGCATGTCGATCACATGCTATTCAGTGGTGACCGCCACGCGGTACGTGAGCAAAGCGTTGAGCATGCCTTGCAGGGCTTGCTCAATTTCCTCGCGACAAATACTGCCAAGTAAACAGCTTAAGCGCTGTAACGGTTAATGGCGTCACGCGTATCCAGCGCAACCTGACGCGCAGCCTGCGCAAACGTCTCATCAGCTTTCGCATAGAGTATGGCACGCGATGAATTAATCATCATGCCGGTGCCATACGCGGTACGTCCGGCTTCCACCGTCGCCTTAATGTCACCACCCTGCGCACCGATGCCTGGAATTAGCAAAGGCATATCACCGACCAGCGAGCGCACCTGCGCCAACTCATTCGGGAAGGTCGCACCGACCACCAGTGCGCACTGACCGTTGGTATTCCATTTATCTGCAACCAGATGCGCGACGTGCTGATACAAAGGTTTCCCGTCTACATTCAGGAACTGCAAATCGGAACCACCCGCATTCGAGGTACGGCACAGCACGATCACGCCGCGATCCGGACGCTCCAGGTAAGGCTGTACCGAATCAAAGCCCATGTACGGGTTCACCGTCACCGCATCCGCACCGTAGCGATCAAACGCTTCGCGCGCATATTGCTCGGCAGTCGCACCTATATCGCCACGCTTGGCATCCAGCACGATAGGGATATGCGGATAACGTTCACGCAGGTAGCTGCAGATCTCTTCCAGCTGGTCTTCCGCACGCAAGGCTGCAAAATAGGCAATTTGCGGCTTGAAGGCGCAGGCGGTATCTGCGGTTGCATCGATGATTTCTTTGCAAAATGTCAGGATGGCATCAGGTTTACCCTGCAAATGGGCCGGAAATTTGGCCAAATCAGGGTCCAAACCTATGCAAAGTTGGGTTTTCTGGCTTTGCCAGACGGCGGATAATTTTTCGATGAAGGTCACGGCGGTATCTTTCTGTTTCAAACAATCCGTATTGTAACGCGCCATGTTATCGTGCCGGCATGACATCGCTTTCCCGTAAAGACTGGCTATTGCTGGTTCTCCTGACTGTATGCTGGGGCATCAACTGGCCCATCATGAAAATCGGCGTACAGTTTTTCCCGCCTATCGCCTTCCGTTCACTGTGCATGCTGGGCTCTATCCCGATTCTTTGGCTGGCGGTACGCTCGCAAGGCATTTCCTTAAAAATTCCCCAGGGCGACCTGGGAACCATTTTCAAGCTGACCTTCCCTAATGTGGTCATGTGGAATGTCTGCATCATCGTCGGCGTCAAAATGCTGTCGTCCGGTCGTGCCGCCATCCTCGGTTATACGATGCCGATCTGGGCGGTGCTGTGCGGCCTGATATTTTTCCGCGACAACATCACCCGCGCGGGCTGGTGTGGCATCGCACTGGCACTCAGCGGCGCGCTATTATTACTATCCAGTGAATTTGTGAATATCGCCGGACAACCGATGGGTAGCATACTGGCGCTGATCGCCGCTGCGTCCTGGGGTTTTGGCACCGTATTGATGAAGCGCACGCGCCTGGGCATCGCGTCCATCGCGCTGACCTTCTGGATGATTTTGCTGGGAGCGCTGTGTCTGGCGGTGATTTCCGCCGTGCTCGAATACGATGCATGGCGCATGCCTGATATGCGCGAATTCCTGGCAATTGCGTATAACGCGGTACTGGTATTCGGTTTTGGCCAGGTAGTCTGGTTCTCGCTGGCGCGCAGCTTGCCGCCGATTGCATCCAGCCTGTCGGTGATGCTGATCCCGGTGCTGGGCGTGTTCTCCGGCATGTGGGTCTTGCAGGAAACACCGCACTGGCAGGATTATGCAGCCATGTTGCTGATACTGGCTGCGATGAGCACGGTACTATTGAAACCACGCAGCAAGAGCATCACATAAGCAGGCATCAAGTACTACCAACGGATTTTTGTAAGCTATACAAGGAGGAATCAAATGACCAAATTATTTAAATGGATGGCTATCGCACTGCTGGCCTCTACCCTGAGCGCCTGCGGCTATAACGACTTCCAGAGCAAGGACGAATCCGTCAAAGCGGCCTGGGGTGAAGTCGTCAACCAATACCAACGCCGCGCCGACCTGATCCCCAACCTGGTGAATACCGTCAAAGGCTACGCGACGCATGAACGCGAAACCTTTGAAGCCGTGACCAAGGCACGTGCTGCCGCCACTAGCTTCCAGATCACACCGGAAGTCCTGAACAATCCGGAAGCCTTCAGCAAATTCCAGCAAGTACAAGGCGAGTTGTCGTCCGCGCTGTCACGCCTGATGGCAGTATCGGAAAACTATCCGCAACTGAAAGCCGATACCGCATTCCGTGACCTGCAATCGCAGCTGGAAGGCACCGAGAACCGCATCACGGTGGCACGTCAGCGCTACATCGTTGCAGTACAGGATTACAACATCCTGGCACGCAGCTTCCCGACCAATATCACTGCCAAAGTATTTGGCTATCCGGTCAAACCGTCATTCACAGTAGAGAATGAAAAGGCGATCTCTGCACCGCCAGCTGTGAATTTCGACAAGAAGTAAGACCTGAGCGTCCATGAAAATCCTGCGCACCTTACTGGCCTGTACGCTCGCACTATTTTGCGTACTGGCCGGTGCCCAGAACCTGGTACCGGTACCGCCGCTCAAGGAGCGCGTGACCGACCTGGCCGGCATGCTGAATGCCCAACAGCGCGCTACGCTGGAAAATGTCCTGGCCGAGTATGAAACGCGTACCGGTAACCAGATCGCGATCCTGCTGCTGAAAAGCACTGAGCCGGAAGGCATAGAGCAATACAGCATACGCGTCGCGGATGCATGGAAGCTGGGACGCAAAGGCGTAGATGATGGCGTGCTCTTGCTGGTCGCCAAGGACAACTCGGCGGCTTCCGGTCGCCTGCGCATAGAAACCGGGCGCGGCGTACAAGGCGTGCTGACCGATGCGCAATCCAAACGCGTCTTGCAGGATGTGATTGCACCGCATTTCCGTCAGGGTGATTTCTACGGCGGCCTGGCATCCGGTGTTTCCGTCATTACCAGTTTGCTGGACAAGGAAGCCTTTCCCGAACCAGCGAAACGCGGCCAGGCAACGGCACAGGATGAAGCCTTTACCTGGGGTCCGTTCATCTTCTTTGCCATCCTGATCATCATCATGATGACGCGCAGCCGTGGTGGTCGCGGCCCGCGTGCACATAGCAGCAATGGCGACTGGGGCAATTCGGCTGGCGTCATCCTTGGCACTGCGATCGGCAATGAACTGGGGCGTCGCTCTGGTGGCGGCTTCGGTGGTTTTGGTGGTGGCGGCGGCGGTTTTGGCGGCGGTGGTGGATTCTCGGGCGGTGGCGGCGGTTTTGATGGCGGTGGCGCCTCGGGGAATTGGTAATGAATAAATTTTCACGCGCACTGCGCCACCTCAGTACTACCCGTTACAGCGGCAAGAAAGCTTTTCCCTGCGCGACCCTGACTGCCATACAGAAAGCGATCGCGTCTGGCGAAACCGTACATCGTGCCGAGATACGCCTGATCGTCGAACCTTCACTGGAGTTTTCTGCCATTGTGGCGGGTATCAGTTCGCGCGAACGCGCACATGAATTGTTTTCGCAATACCGCATCTGGGATACCGAAGAAAACTCAGGCATTCTGATCTACATAGACCTCGCCGATCATCAGGTAGAGATCGTGGCTGACCGCGGCATCTCACGTGTGATTCCGCAGCATCACTGGCATGCGGTCTGTAAAACCATGACCAGCGGTTTTGCCAGGGGCGAATACCATGACAGCGTCATCGCCGGGATACAGCAACTGAACGCAGCGCTGCAAGAACACTTCCCTGAAAACGGCGCGCAAGCAAATCAGTTATCGAACAAACCCATACTGCTTTGATTTTTACGCAGGCATAAAAAAACCGACCGCTTTTAAACGGTCGGTTTTTTATTGCGTCACTACCTGATTAATAACCTGCAGCTACACCATCGCCGCGTGGGTCAGTCGCACCGTAGCGCACTTTGGTAGCCGGATCGATCCAGATCGCACCCGCATGTCCCATGGTGTCGGTGTAGTCTTCCACCACATTGATAGGATGGCCGCGTTTCTTCAACTCATCGGTCACTGCCAATGGGGTACGACCTTCTATCTTCAGATCATTCGAAACAGCGCCCCAGGTGCGGCCATGCAACCAGCGTGGGCCGTTGATCGCATCTTGTGGTGTCATACCGAAGTCGACGATGCGGGTGACGATCGCTGCCTGGGTCTGAGGCTGACCTTCACCGCCCATGGTGCCGTACACCAGCAATGGCTTGCCATCTTTCAGCAACATTGCAGGATTCAGCGTGTGGAAAGTGCGCTTGCCTGGTGCCAGATGATTGATGTGCTGTTTATCCAGCGAGAAGAAGCTGCCGCGGTTTTGCAACAGCACGCCTGTACCTTCAGGCACGATGCCCGAACCAAAGTCGTGATACACACTCTGGATCAGCGACACTGCATTGCCATCCTTGTCGACTACGCCGAGCCAGATCGTATCGCCCTTAGGATCGAGTGGCTTGACTGCAGTCGCAGCGGTGGCCATCTGGATGCGTTTGGCCTGATCGATACCATGCTGTTTGGACAGCAGGAAGTCGAGCGGAATCTTCACGAATTCAGGATCGGTCAAATACCGGTCGCGGTCGGCAAACGCTTCCTTGGTCGCTTCGATGATCAGGTGGTAGTAATCAGCACTACCTTCACCGAGTTTCTTGACGTCGAAGTTGTTCAGGACGTTCAGGATTTCCAGTGACGCCATGCCTTGTGTATTCGGCGGCAGGTTGTATGCCATCGTATCGCGGTACGGCACTTTCAAAGGTGTGACCCAATTCGCCTTGTGGTTAGCGAAGTCCTTCAGCGTCAGCAAGCCACCGTTGCGCTGCAGTTCATCCACGATCTTCTTGGCGATAGGGCCTTGGTAGAAAGCTTTCGCGCCATCCTTTGCGATCATGCGCAAGGTAGCGGCCAGCTCTGGCTGCTTGAGCACTTCGCCGACCTGGTACACACTGCCATCCGCTTTCAGATAGGTTTTCTTGAAGCCTGCGAAGCGTTGCAGATTGCGGAATTCCTGGTCAGCCGGATTGACGTTGATCTGCGCCCATTTGGTCAGCGACGGTGTGACTGCGAAGCCATCTTGCGCATAGCCAATAGCGCTATCCATCAGTTGCGACCAGTTCAGTTTGCTGCCCATGCTTTGCTTGCCGTAACGGTAAGCCTCATCCCAGCCTGATATCACCCCAGGAACCGTATTAGCGGCCAGATAACCGCGTGCCGGAATCTTGCTCAGGCCTTTTTGTTTGTAGAAATCGATAGTAGCTTTTTCACCAGCGCGACCACTCGCATTCAATGCGCGCATTTCGCCGGTCTTGGCGTTATGGATCAGCCAGAAGTTATCGCCGCCTATCGTCGTCATCTGCGGATAGACCACGGCCAGCGTCGCGGCAGCCGCAATCGCCGCATCGATGGCATTACCGCCATCGCGCAAGACCTTGAGGCCTGCCTGTGTCGCCAGATAATTGGACGTGGTGACCATGCCCTGGGTAGTAGCAGGATTCACACAACGTGAAGGTGTGTCGCAGTATTTGCCGGTGATGTCGAATGCGCCTGCGCTGGTGGTCGCCAGACCCAGCATGATGGCACCGGCCAGGCGTGCAGAACGGAACGGCAATGGGATTTTGCTCATAGTCTCTTCTCCTTAGCATAGGCTTGTATAGCCAAAAATTATTTTTTTATTATCAAAACAAAATCTGGCACATTTGTGACATGTCAGATTTGATGCAGACGATATCATCAAAATATAAAAATTGGGTAGGGATTTTTGACAACTGTTAAATATTTTTTGATGATTGCCGAACAGCAATTTTCGAAGGACCAAACACTGTTGAAGGCAGCCCTCTTCCAGTGACAAAAAATAAAAAGGGCGTCTGATGAGGCGCCCTTTTGGATGGCTGGTGTAACGATGCGGCATCAGCCGTTTTCGTATATCCACTGCAGCAAGGCATCATGCGCCGCCTGCCCGTTCGCAGCATTCGGATGATTGATAATGCACACCACTGCATAGCGTTTGCCGGATGCCGCCAGCACATAACCGGCGATCGCACGCACATCGTTCAGCGTACCGGTCTTGATATGCGCACGCCCTGCCACTGTCTGTTTGGTCAGGCGCTTGCGCATGGTGCCGTCATAACCAACCAAGGGCAGCGACGACATGAATTCCGGCATAGTCGGTGACTGGAAAGTACTGACCAGCATACGCCCCATCACACCGACCGGGATACGCTCGGTACGCGACAAACCCGAACCATTTTCGATCACGACTTGCGAGGTATCCATGCCCTTGTTCGCCAGCCAGGTCTTGACCACACGTGCACCACGTTCCGGCGATGCCGGTACTTTCAGCACGTCGGCCGCCACCGTCAACAGCAGTTGGCGCGCCATCACGTTATTGCTGTACTTGTTAATATCGCGTATCACTTCCGGCAAGCTGGTCGACTGCCACTCGGTCACCAGACGCGCGCTTGGTGGTACCTGGCCGTTATTCACTGCACCGTTGAAGACGCCGCCGACATCCGTCCACAGTTGACGGAACACCACGCCGAAATATTCGCTATGGCTCATCAGGTAAGGATGCAAATACCAGGTCTTTTCACCACAGGCCGCAGAATAGCTGCCCGCGAAATTCGTGCTGACCCGTCCCATGGTCGGCATCAGCTTGCCCTGCCAGTCTACGCACGGGCCATTCGTCAATGCGGGTGCCATCACTGGATAGGTGGCGACCGGTGGATCTACGCTGATATCGACCTGGTTACGCGCCGGATTCGGCAGGAAGTGGAAGGCAAAGACTTTGTAGTTCAACAGCAGTGCATCCGGCCCTGCGTTGTATGGCTTTAAAGGGTCGCCATCGAACTGCGCCGCGTCATATGGCATCTCTTCAAAGATGCTGCGATCCAGGATCAGGTTGCCGCGTATCTCGCGTATGCCGGATGCGCGTATCTTGCGCAGGAATTGCCAGAAATTTTCGGTCACCAGCTTGGGATCGCCGCTACCCTTGATAATCAGGTCGCCATCCAGCACATCGCCGTTCAGCGTGCCGGTCATATATGCTTGCGTCTTCCAGTTGAAAGTCGGCCCCAGCAATTCAAGTGCCGCATCGCTGGTCACCAACTTCATGGTCGAGGCTGGATTAAAGCCAGCCGTTTCATTCACTGCTATCCACGGCGCCTGCCCGGACACCTCCTGCACGTATGTACCTACTGCGCTCTGCGGTATCGCGCTGCGCTTCAGTGCATCACTAACGACGGGAGGCAAGCCCTGCGCAGCGTATGACGCCAGCGGAGCGGCAGCAAAGGAAAAAATCAGGGTCAGGGCAAGTGGCAGGCGTGATGTAATTCGCATAGTCTGGAGTGTGAGGTGAGCTCGTGATTATTACATGCCAGACAGATACCTACACGCACAGTTCCATACACATGAGCCACTCTCCTACTTGTCGCAGAGACATCAACTGTTGTGCAAAAGAGTCGGATCTGATGACGCACGTTAATCACTTAATTTGAATGTTGCCACGCAGCATGCAGCCACAGCAATCAGCATTACAATAATAAAATTCCTAAATGCAACATGAGGCCGATATGGGCATGACTCTTTTTGCCACGCATCCGATGCAAGCAACACCAGTTGCCGCCACCAGCCTGATGTCGATGGCACCGACTTGTAAAGCTGCCAGCTAGTGCCTGACCTTCTCTCCCATCCGCTGTTCGGTGCCTGGCTAGGCATAGGTGCTATCGCTTTAAGCCTGTTGCTCATCCTGTTGCTGGCTTATCTGCGCTTCTCACTCAGGCGACGCACGCAAGCCGAACGTGCATTCCTCGCAAGCTGGCGTCCGCTGCTGCTCAGTTCCTTGCAATCATCGGTAGCCACGGTATTGCCCATGGTGGCGCGACACGAACGTATTTATTTCCTGAAGTTGTGGAATCAGTTGATACGCAGCGCTGGCAGCAATGAAGCAGCAGAGAACCTGATCGCCATCGCTTACTCGGTCGGTGCTGATCGATACTCGCGACGATTTCTCACACGTGGCAAGCGTGTTGAGTGCCTGCTCGCGACACTGACGCTGGGACATCTGCGCGACCATGCATCATGGGATGCGCTGGTACTGCAAACCATGGCAGCCGACAATGCCACTTCCATCCATGCCTTCCAGGCGCTGGTGCAAATCGATGCGACGGCTGCCGCACAACAACTGACACCACTGATGCTGGCACGTAATGACTGGGCGATCGCGCACATCGCAGGCATCCTGCAACCAGCACACGCAGCCTTTATGCTGCCCTTGCTGGAAGCAGCCGATGAAATACGCGCCGCACATCTGGTCCGTGCCTTGCGCCTGATCGAGGCACTGCAACTGCCTTTGTCACATGCCGCCATCCTGAAGCTGCTGGATAAGGACAACGAAACCGACATCATCATTGCCGCGCTGCGCATCGCCAGTGATGCCAGCCTGCTGCCGTATATACGCCCGCATTTGCAGCACCCGGACTGGCGCGTACGCGGGCAAGCGGCGAAAGTCATAGGACGCATAGGCGAGCACCCGGACGTCAATCGCCTGATACCGCTGCTGGCCGATGCCGAATGGTGGGTGCGTTATCGCGCAGCACAATCGCTGGTCGGCATCCCTTTCCTCAGCATGACTGAAATCGAATTACTGAGAAACAATCTGTCCGACCGTTTTGCACGTGACATGCTGAGCCAGGCCATCGCAGAAAGGCAAACCTTATGAGCCTGTCCGCACTCACATATGGCATAGCCTGGGCTATCTTCGCCTACTTCGTCATCTATCATCTCGGTTACTTCCTGCTGAATATCCTGGCGGTAGTGCGCATGCACGATGCCGAGCAAAGCAAGATACTGACTGACCTGCCGTATCTGCATTCCGAGCTGGAACCACCGATCAGTGTCTTGCTGCCCGCGCACAAACATGCAGACACCATCGTACAGGCGACACAGGCACTGCTGCATCTGGACTACAGCAAATTCGAAGTCATCGTTATCAACGATGGCGCACAGGATGGCAGCCTGGAAGCGCTCACTACCGCGTTCGACCTGCATCCATTTCCGGAAGCCTATCGTGTACAACTGAAAACACAAGCAGTGAAATGCATCTACCGCTCCAGCCGTTATCCGCACTTGCGTGTGATCGACAAGGAATACGGCGGTACCGCAGATGCCCTGAATGCCGGCATCAATGCGTCACGATATCCATTGTTTTGCAGTCTGGATGCAGAAACGCAAGTGCAACGCGACAGCCTGCAATACCTGGCGACGCCTTTCCTCAATGATCATCATGTGATTGCCAGCGTCGCCGCGGCGCGCGTCGCATCACCGGGTGCGGGCTCGCCGACGCGCTGGGCCGCACTGTTCAAGATCGTTGATAGCTTGCGCAACCAGCTATATGCCTCCCTGGGCTGGTCTATGCTGAATGGCATGTTGATCGCCCCTGCAGGCATGATGTTGCTGCGCAAGGAAGCGGTGATTGCAGCCGGTGCGTATAGCCGTGGTGCCCGTATCGCAGGAATGGAATTGATCACGCGTATGCACAGAATCATGCGGGACCGGCAACAAGCCTATCGAATACGCTTCATCGCTGACCCGATTTGCTGGCAACAGGTGCCGGATAATTTTTCTGCTTTGAAAAATGATTGCGTACGCAGCCAGCAAGGTGTGGCCGACAGCCTGGCGCAGAATATGGGCTTGTTGTTCGCCAGACGCAGCGGCAGTGCCGGGCATCTCGCGTTTCCATTTCTCTTGCTGTTTGAAGTAGCGGGACCGCTACTGGAATGCCTGGCTTATGTATTCGTACTGGGCGGCCTGGCTGTTGGCGTCATATCGTGGCCAGCATGCCTGGCCTTCCTGTCCGTCATGATCGCGCTGGGTATCTTGTTATCTGCTTCTGGCTTACTGCTGGAAGAAATGGCCTTCCACCTTTATCCAAAAACCGGTGATCTCTGCACCTTGATACTGGTCGCCATCATCAGCAACTTCGGCTACCGCCAGCTCAACAGTCTCTGGCGCAGCATGGGATTGATCTCTTGGTACGCACATCGGAAACCAGGCGAGCTGCCTGAATACATCGCCCCCAAACGTATCAATTAATCCAGCTGATCAGATCAGCGACCCGCGCGTATCCACCTGTAAACGCCTGTCGTCTCTCAGCATGACTTCCAAAGCATCGGCAGTGATAGGACGGCTAAAGAAGTAACCCTGTATCTGGTCGCAGCCGTGCTGTTGCAGGTAGGCGAGTTGCTCTTCGGTTTCCACGCCTTCCGCAATCACGGTCAGACGCAGGCTATGCGCTAGCGAAATGATGGAGGCGACAATCGCTGCATCATCCGGATCGGTCGTGATGTCATTGACGAAGGAGCGATCAATCTTCAATACATCGATAGGGAAACGCTTGAGGTAAGACAGGCTGGAGTAACCGGTACCGAAGTCATCAATCGACAGCTGCACACCCAGCGCCTTCAACTCGCGCAAGATACCGATCGCATGATCCACGTCGGCCATAACCAGGCTTTCCGTCAATTCAATTTCCAGGCACTGCGGCGGTAGCTGTGTCTCTGCCAATGCCTGTGCAATCGACTCCAGCAAATCCTGCTGTGCAAACTGACGTGCCGACAGATTGACCGACATACGCAAGGAGCCCAGGCCGCGTTCTTGCCACAGTTTGTTCTGACGACATGCCTCGCATATCACCCAGGCACCGATAGGCACAATCAAACCAGTCTCTTCTGCCAGGCCAATAAAGCGCACCGGCGGAATCATGCCCAGCTCCGGATGCTGCCAGCGTATCAGCGCCTCGACGCCGACAATTTTTCCATTATGCAGATCCAGCTGCGGCTGGTAATGCAGGACGAACTCACCGCGCTCCAATGCGTTGCGTAAATCACCTTCCAGGCGCAAGCGTTCCAGCGCGCGTTCGTTCATCGCCGAGGTATAGAACTGGAAGTTATTGCGACCGGTTTCCTTGGCGCGATACATCGCGATATCGGCATGTTTGATCAGCTCTTCCGGCGTCACACCATCATTCGGATAAACCGCGACACCGATACTGCTGCTGATAAAAAATTCATGTCCTTCTATCGTCAGCGGTTTTGCGATGCCATCCATAATGCGTTGCACGATACCGGTCGATAAACCGGCGTCCGCGCGCTCTGGCAGGATCAGCACGAACTCATCGCCACCCATGCGCGACACGGTATCGGTATCGCGCACTGCACCTTGCAGGCGTTCGGCAATTGCTTTCAGCAGGATATCGCCAGCCTGATGACCGAGCGTGTCGTTGACGAATTTGAAGCGATCCAGATCGACAAAGGCAATCCAGATCGGATGATTGTAGCGATGCGCATACGAAATCACCTGGCTCAGGCGGTCGCGCAGCAAGCTGCGATTCGCGAGGCCGGTCAGTGCATCTCGATTGGTCTGGAACTCCAGCTCTGACTCATAGCGCTTGGTTGCAGTAATGTCGTATAGCGCAACCACGAAGTGACTGACTTCACCGGTATCGTCCTTGACCGGCGCGATATACAAATCACTCCAGAACAAAGCGCCATCCTTACGGTAATTACGCAGCACCGCATGGCCTTCACGCTTCTCCAGCGCGATCGAACGCAGTTCTTCTATACCCGGTTGTTCCCAATCCTTGCCCCACAGGAAACCGATATTGCGACCCAGCGCTTCTTCCGGCGAGTAACCAGTGATCCGGGTGAAAGCGGGATTGACGTATTCGAGCGGATAATCCGGTGCCGTGGCACGTGCAATGATGATGGCATTGGCACTGGCTTCGATCGCACGGTCGCGCAATTGCAATTCATGCTCTGCATGTTTGCGTGCTGCGATATCAGCGATCAAATCATCGTTCACTGTGCGCAGCTGCGCGGTTCGGTCGTCGACCAGCAATTGGATGCGGCGTGAGCGGTCGACTATCAGTTGCAGATAGATCGCTGATACGACGCTCAGCAACAAGCCGACCAGGAACGCCCACAAGGCACTGCTGCTGTTTTTCAGGAACAGGATAGGCGGTGTCGATACCACCATGCTCCAGGTCTTACCGGCTACATCAAAAGCATGCTGATAGGTTTCCGGCTGGTCGTAGAACAACCACGCAGGCAAACCGAAAGCTCCATGATGCAGAGTCGGCTCTACGCCCTTGCCAAACACCAGGCTATCCTCGCTATGCTCAGCGCTGGCATACACGCTGACATCGACCGCCATATCGACATGCGATGTCAACAACAAGTCATTGGCCTCCAGTGCGCGCGAGATCAGGTCGTTGCTGCGAAACACGGCCGCGGTATCACCGATCACTGCCGCGCGGCGTGATGCGATATCCGACAACACTGCACCTTCCTTATAAACCGGCATCAGGACGATGAAGCCACGCTGTGCGCCACGTTCCTGTATCAGGTGCAACAATCCGGTAGCCGACGGCTGGCCGGTATCCACTGCACGTTGCATCGCTGCGGTCTGGAAGTGATAGGAATCGGCATCGAAACCTAGCGCGGCTTCGTTCCCAGCCATAGGTACGATGTAATCCACCACGCGATAACGCGGACGCTCCGGTGCGGTCACCGCTCTACCGTCCACCATTTCGGTAATCGTGAAATTCGGAATGAGCTTGGCCATCTCCGCTTCATAAGCGGCACGTTCCTGATGCGACAGATAGCGATGGTAAGCAAAGCCCTGGATGTAGGGATTGCGCGCCAGCAAAGGCTGGGCAAAGGTTTTGAATTCTTCGCGACTGACTATGCCAAAGGTCTTGAACAATTGATTGATATCAGTCAGCACGCGCATGGAACTATCCAGTCCATCCTGCACCGCTGCGACCCGCACTTTGGCTTGCTGCTGGAAATCGATATCGACCTTGTCGTGCTCCAGGCGACGCACCGAAGCAAACAACAACGCACTAATCAACAAACCGATGGCAAGCGTCAACAACGCGGAAAAAGACACAGAAAAAGCTGCGCGATGACGCATCAATAAAAATTCCCTATGCAGTATTTGTTAAAGTCGGCAGCGAGATCAGCGATCGACCGATACCGAGAAAATGTGTTCATACATAAAAAAACGCGCTGCATAGCGCGCTTTTTATGTATGTGGCGCTTGTTAACCCAACCACTTCGCAATAGATAACAACAGAACCAGCAGCATCCACAAGAGCAATGCACGCCATACCAGGCCCACAGTGCTTTGCAGTGCGCGGCTGGACGCTTCTTCGCCGACTGGTGCTTCGGTCTCGATATTGATCGAATCCACCATCGCCGCGTCTGCAGGGATCACCTCAGCCACGGTTTCTACAGGTGCACCCAGGCGTATGCCCATCGCACCACCACCGGCGGACAAGATGATGCCGATAGCTTCATCCTGCCAGCGACCGGCAAAATTACGCCAGGCGTAAATCGCATCTTCGAAGTTGCCGACCACGGCAAAGGCAGCCGCCGTCAGGCGTGCCGGGATCCAGTCTATCCAGTAGAACGCTTGTGATGCGAAGCGACCAAACTCTTCGCGCTCAGCCATCTTCGGTTCGTTCCAGATGCGTGCCAGGTATTCGGCCACGCGGTACATCACGGCGCCGACCGGGCCCAGCGGGGTCAGGATCCAGAAGAACACGCCAAATACGTTGCGATGTGTCGTCACCAATGCAGTTTCAACTGCAATACGTGAGATTTCGCTGACATCCATGCCAGCGGTATCGCGCTTGGTCCATTCAGCCAGCAAGGAGCGGGCGGTCGCTTCGTCGCCATTGTTCAAAGCCAGCTGGATAGAGGTGAAGAAATGGCTGTAATGACGGAAACCCAGTGTCAGATAAACTACACCGACATTCACGATCAAAGCAGCCAGCGGACCGAGTTTGACGCTGATCCAATATAACAACGCTACCGGCACGCAGAACGCAGCGATCATCAGCGCCCATGCCAGCCGTCCGTGATGCGCCTGACCGGCGTTAAACGACCCTTCCAGCTTGGCAGCCAGTGCTCGCGCCCCGGCGTAGACCGGATTATCGGCCCGCAACGGTTTTAATTGCTCGATCAATAGCGCAAAGAAGATGGAGAAAAATGTCATTAAAGCGCCTTAATAGTCAGTCAACCCATACGATAACGCAGCACTTCGCGAGAATCAAATAAAGCGAAACATAATAATTAGCGTTACAGCCAAACTCGGTAATCCACACGCGTAAACGACTTACGCCCGGAGGAAATGAAATAGATTGCGTAACATGCCTGCAGTAGCGCCCCAGATAAAGAAGCGCTCATACGGCATCACATAAAAGGTGCGATTCCCGGTGACGAACTCTGCGGTGCGGCGTTGGTGGTGCATGCCGTCCATCAGGAAAGCCAGCGGTACTTCAAACACCTCGGCTACCTCGAACGGATCGGCCTTTACTTCGAACGGCGGCTTCACGATGCCGACTACCGGCGTAACGCGGAAGCCGGTACCGGTATGGTATTCAGGCAAAGTCCCGATCACATCGATATGGCTGCGACTGATGCCGACCTCTTCTTCGGTTTCGCGCAATGCAGTTGCTATCGGCGAT
Source organism: Herminiimonas contaminans (assembly GCF_015645465.1). GTDB lineage: Bacteria > Pseudomonadota > Gammaproteobacteria > Burkholderiales > Burkholderiaceae_D > Oxalicibacterium > Oxalicibacterium contaminans. The sequence goes on from NZ_JADOEL010000017.1 coordinate 47,844, forward strand.
TCGTCATAGCTTTCCATGCGACCGCCGGGAAAGCTGATCTGTCCGGCATGGTCATTCAAATGTGCGGCACGCTGGGTGAACAGGATGGTCGGGCCATTCTCTTCACGCAACACGATAGGTAGCAAGACCGCCGCCTCAGTCAGGGGGCCGCTCATGGGGCGCACCAGGCGCTCCACGGTAATTTCCGGCGACCACGCTGGCGGGTTGGAAAAGCGTGCGCGTAAAGCTTCGTCCCGCAAGCGGTCAAGAGCAACGGCCTCTTCGCCGCCGAGCGAATCTACCGGCAATAATTCCGGATCAAAATGCAGTCTGGCCAATTCAACTTCCTAATACAAAGTTAATCTATGTGCGCTCCATCCGGATCGAATGAAGCAGCGATATCTAAACGGCCTGTGCCTGATACAAGACGCAAGTACGGACTTGCATCGGATTAACTGATGTTAAACCTGTCATCGCTTCAGCACCAAATTTAACAATCAAAAAATGCCTCCGGAAAACAAAAAAGACACCCGAAGGTGTCTTTTTTGTTGCTACCGCAAGTATTGCCCGGACGTATCCGATATTGGCAATTACTCCGCCGCTTTTGCTGCAGCGCGACGTTGTGGCAGTTTTTCTTTGATACGTGCCGATTTGCCCGAACGTTCGCGCAAGTAGTACAGTTTTGCACGACGTACATCACCGCGACGTTTGACTTCGATCGATGCGATCAGCGGGGAATACAACTGGAACGTACGTTCGACGCCTTCACCGGACGAGATTTTACGAACGATGAAGTTCGAGTTCAGGCCACGGTTACGACGGGAGATAACAACACCTTCGTAAGCCTGAGCACGTTTACGTGTGCCTTCAACTACGTTGACGTTGACGACCACTGTATCGCCAGGAGCGAAGTCAGGGATGTTTTTTGCCAGGCGAGCAATTTCTTCTTGCTCTAATGTTTGGATCAGATCCATTTTTATTACTCCAAAAACCATCGTGCCGGCGCCACGTATATATTTGCCCGGTAGAGGATGGGGTTACACATTGCAGGGCTGTTAATGCGCCCCGCTCGATACAACAAACTACAAACTGCTCAAAAACTTTTCATCGACACGTGTCAGCAATCCTGCCTCACGCGCCTTGACGATCAGGTCCGGGCGCTTCCTTGCGGTTGCTTCCAGCGCACGTTCGCGGCGCCATTTTTCGATCTCGACATGATGGCCACCCATCAACACTGCCGGTACCGCTGCGCCTTCGTAGACTTCAGGCCGCGTGTAATGCGGACAATCGAGCAAGCCATTAACGAAGCTGTCTTCAACTGCCGATGCATCATCATGCAAGACCCCGGGCAACTGCCGGATCACCGCATCCATCAATGCCATCGCCGGAATTTCACCGCCTGACAGGACGAAATCGCCGAGGCTGATTTCTTCATCGACGCAGCTATCCAGAAAGCGCTGGTCTACTGCTTCATAACGTCCGCACAACAAAACCAGACCCGGCTCTGTCGTCAGCTGCATCACGCGTTCATGGGTCAATGCCTTGCCTTGCGGCGACAAATACACAACGCGAGGTGCAACCAAACCTTGTTCTGTCTGCCTTGCCTTGGCTGCCTGTACGGCGGCCTCCAGCGGCTTAACCATCATCACCATGCCAGGACCACCACCATAGGGACGGTCATCAACGGTACGATGCTTATCGCTGGTGAAATCGCGCGGATTCCACAAAGACAATGCACATTTCTTTTGCTCAAACGCGCGTCGCGTAATACCCGACTGCGTTATCGCTGTGAACATTTCAGGGAATAGCGTGACGACATCAAATTGCATCTCGCACACTCCTCTCATCGGACTAGTAATCCAGTCCCCAGTCCACTGTAATTTTCTTTGCTGTTCGATCGACCGTGATGACGAACTGCTCAACGAACGGGATCAGCAACTCTTGCGACGCAGCCTTGGGATCAGCGGCATCAGCCGACAGTGGCACAGCAACGCGCAAAATAGGATGCGCACCGTTGTCCATCATGTCACTGACCTGACCCAAGTGTTCGCCCTGCAGGTTCTCGACTTCCAGGCCGATCAGGTCGACCCAATAGAATTCATTATCCGACAGAGCGGGGAAATGACTACGCGGAATCTGCACGGTTGCACCTTTCAGCGCCTCCGCAGCATCTCGCCCTGCCACACCCATCAACTTTGCGACTACATCACCGGTATGCATCTTGGACTGCATCATTTCCACGTCATGGAATTCAGGCTTATCCAGCCACCATGTCTTGGCAGTTAACAATGCATCAGCATCGGCCGAATAGGGTCTGACCCTTACCCAGCCATTCAATCCATACGCACCGGAGATGTAACCAACCAGCACCAAATCTTCAGGAACTTTCATTCCCGATGCCGTTTGATTCGACAAAACTTAAGCGGCTTTTTTGCCGACTTGGCTAACCAGGCGAGCTACTGTAGGCGACAGTTGTGCGCCCACGCCTTGCCAGTAGGCCAGACGGTCTTGCACAATGCGGACGCTTTCTTCAGCGCCGGAAGCTACCGGGTTGTAGAAACCGATGCGTTCGATGAAGCGACCATCGCGGCGATTGCGCGAATCTGTAGCAACAATGTTAAAGAAAGGGCGCTTTTTTGCACCACCACGAGCTAAACGAATGACGACCATAATATTTCCAAAAAGTGTCTGAACACGGAAAAAGCCGCAAATTATAGCCCAGGTAGCACAGCACCTGCAACCTCATTCATTGAGATCAGCAATATCGGTGTGGCAAATCGGGCAATCAGACTATTCCACTATGGAAAAGCTTTTGCGGCGCGTAGTCCATCTGCCCGTACAATAGGTAAAAACCGGGTCAGACAGATGGTATTTGATTTAATTTTGATTAAAAACCGGAGTTTGCACGCATTTTCACACGTTTTTTAATCAAAAAAGCTGATTTTTATATAAAAATCAGCCTTTTCACCGAAAAAATAGCAGGAATATGCCAAATTCGCACAAAAACAAAACCCTAAGCACCCTATTAGCCGCCTTATTTGGCTGGCTCGGCCTGCATCGCTTTTATTTGTACGGCAAGAAAGATTTCTGGGCCTGGGCGCACCTCGCCTTCCCGCCGCTGTCGGTATTTGCCGGTTTTATCGGCGCGCTGGTCATCGGCCTGACCCCGGATGAGAAATGGGATGCGCAACACAATGCCGATTCCGGCCAGATTTCCAACTCCGGCTGGCCCGTCATCGTGCTGGTGGTACTGACTTTTGCGCTTGGCTCCACCGCCCTGATCGCGACCATCGCGCGCGGCTTCGACCTCTACCTGACCGGCGGCGCTTTCGGCTGAGCCCATTCCACCGGCTTGCCATCGCCCCAGCGCAGTGCAAGCCGTCCTCCGCGTGACCTGCGTCAGTGCGCGTAACCGCTATCAGCCGCACTGACTGCCCGCTTTTCCCTCCCTCAACTGATAATTCGCATGGCACACATAGTGCTTTTATGAAACTTGCCGTGGCATCGCCACATGGCTCAATCAGTCCTCAGGGAGTTTCATGATTATGCGTACTGCGTCCTTCGCATCCGCCACATCCATCAAGATGGCGTTGACCATCCTCGTTTCTGCCTTTGTCTTCAGCAACGCTCACGCGCAAACCCCGGCACCGGAAAACACAACACCGGCTGCCGAAACGCAGGCTGCGCCGTTGACCATGCCGATGATTAACGAGCAGACCGAAACGGCAACGCCGGAACCGGTCACAGAAGCGCCACTCACCAAACCCACTGTAGTCGACGCCAGCAAGATCAGCGCGGGCGATACCGCCTGGTTACTGGCGTCAACAGCGCTGGTGCTATTCATGACCATCCCCGGCCTGGCCTTGTTCTATGCGGGTATGGTGCGCAAGAAGAATGTACTGGCGACGATGGCGCACAGCTTTGCCGTCACCTGCCTGGTCACCGTGATCTGGGTCGTCATCGGTTACAGCCTCGCCTTTACACCCGGCTCTCCGTATATAGGAGGACTGGACCGGGTACTGCTCAGCGGCATGGAATTCGTCAAGGAAACCGGCAAGCTCAGCGTCAGCGAAATCGCTCCGACGATACCTGAAAGCGTCTTCATCATGTTCCAGATGACCTTTGCCATCATCACCCCGGCACTGATCACCGGCGCTTTCGCCGAACGCATGAAATTCTCCGCGCTGCTGATCTTCATCACGCTGTGGTCCATCTTCGTCTACGCACCGGTCGCACACTGGGTATGGGAACCGGGCGGCTGGCTGGCAATGCGCGGCGTACTCGACTTCGCTGGCGGCACCGTGGTTCACATCAATGCCGGGGTCTCCGGCCTGGTTGCCGCCATCATCATCGGACCGCGCCTGGGCTTCGGCAAGGAACCTATGCCGCCACACAATCTGGTGCTGACCGTGATCGGTGCCTGCATGCTGTGGGTGGGCTGGTTTGGCTTCAATGCAGGCTCGGCGGTGGCAGCTGATGGCCGCGCAGGTATGGCGATGCTGGCGACACAAATCGCAACAGCGGTCGGCGCGCTGTCATGGATGATCATCGAATGGCTGCGTCGCGGCAAACCGTCGGTACTCGGCCTGGTCTCCGGCGCAGTATCCGGCCTGGTGGCAATCACACCGGCTTCCGGTTTCGTCGGTGTCAGCGGTGCGCTGGTGATAGGCGCCGCCGCTGGCCTCGCCTGCTACTGGGGCGCAACCACACTCAAATCCAAACTCGGTTATGACGACTCACTGGATGTGTTCGGCGTCCATGCCGTCGGCGGCATAGTCGGCGCGTTGTTGACAGGTGTGTTCGCAGTCGAAAGCATAGGCGGTGCAAGCAGCAGCTTCGGCAATCAAGCCTTCGGTGTGATCGTCACCGTGGTCTACTCGGCTGTCATGACCGCCCTCATCCTCGGCATCGTCAGCGCACTGGTCGGCTTGCGCGTCACACCGGAAGCAGAAATCGAAGGCCTGGATCTGGAACAACACGGCGAGCACGTACTATGACCGAAGAACACCACTCACGTGCAGAGCTGGAAACCCATGCGTTTGCATTAATGGGCAGGCTGCACGTGAACCTGAGACGGCAAAGCGGCCGCGTGATCGATATCGAATACATGCGCATCGATCCGGGCTACTGCCGCTATCTGTTGAAGATGGCATCGCTCTCCACCAGCGAAGAGGTGCAGGAGTTGGGGCAAAAATTGCAGGAAGTTTTTTTTGGTACTGAAGGCTTGTTTGTGCGCACCGAACCGCGTCAACCCTTGTTGACGCGACTGCAGGAACCCGCCACTGAACCGGCTGCGGCGGCACCGAGCGCAGCACCCGCCGCACCGGAAACCGGTGACCCGGTTGATCGTGGCTATATAGGACGCTTGCGCTGAAACAGACTACGTAAACTCAGAACTGCGCTTCATCCAGCGCCAGCACACCCGCACTGCCGCTGACGATGGCACTGCGATAAGCGACCGCCTGCGACAGGAAGTAATCAGCGAAGAAACGCGCCGTCGCAATCTTGGCCTGATAAAACTTCGCATCACCACTGCCCGCATCCAGCTTCGCCTGCGCAATCAGGGCGGCACGCCCCATCTGCCAGCCGCAGAGCACAATGCCTGCGAGTTTGAGGTAAGGCACGCTACCAGCGAACACACCCTTGATATCGGACTGAATATTCGCGACGACATAGGCGACGACCTCTTCCAGCGCCGTCGATGCCTCAGCCAGATGTACGCCTATCGCTTTCAAATCCGGTGCGGTCGACTTGGCCAATTCTGCTTCGGTCGCACGCACGGCAGCGATGATACCGCGCGCCACCGCACCGCCATCTCGCACGGTTTTACGACCAACCAGATCATTTGCCTGGATCGCTGTCGTGCCTTCATAAATCGTCAGAATGCGCGCATCGCGATAGTACTGCGCAGCACCTGTTTCTTCGATGAAGCCCATGCCACCGTGGATTTGCAAACCAGTCGACGCCACATCAATCGACATCTCGGTAGACCAGCCCTTGATCACCGGCACCAGGAATTCGTAGAAAGCCTGCTGTGCATTGCGCACTTTTTCATCCGGATGATGATGTGCGATATCGAAGGCGGCCGCACCGACATAAGCCAGTGCACGCGCTCCTTCTATCTGCGCCTTCATCGACATCAGCATGCGCCGCACATCCGGTTGATGGATGATGGAGACTGCGGTCGCCGAACCCTCCAGGTCTTTCGACTGTACGCGATCTTTCGCATAGGCGACGGCTTTTTGATACGCGCGCTCTGCCACGCTGATACCTTGTATACCAACTGCGAAGCGCGCCGCATTCATCATGATGAACATGGTTTCCAGCCCGCGATTCTCTTGCCCGATCAGCGTACCGATTGCACCGCCGTGGTCGCCGAATTGCAATACTGCAGTCGGGCTCGCCTTGATGCCGAGCTTGTGTTCGATGGAGACGCAGAACGCATCATTGCGCTCACCGAGCGAGCCATCTTCATTCACCAGGAATTTAGGCACCAGAAACAGCGAAATACCTTTCACCCCTTCCGGTGCATCCGGCGTACGGGCCAACACCAGGTGGATGATGTTCTCCGCCATATCGTGTTCGCCGTAAGTGATGAAAATCTTGGTGCCGGAAATTTTGTATGTACCATCGCCCTGCGGCACTGCACGCGAACGCACCAGCGCCAGATCGGAACCGGCCTGCGGCTCGGTCAGGTTCATGGTGCCGGTCCACTTACCAGCGATGAAGTTAGGAAGGAATTTTTCTTTTTGCTGATCCGAGCCTGCGGTCATCAATGCTTCGATTGCACCGTCGGTCAGCAAGGGACAAAGCGCAAACGAGAGGCTGGCCGAGTTCAGCATTTCCATGCACGGTGTCGCCACCAGCTTGGGCAAACCCTGGCCACCAAAATCTGTTGGATGCTGCACACCTTGCCAGCCAGCTTCAGCATAGGCCTTGAACGCTTCCTTGAAACCCGGCGTGGTAGTGACCTTGCCGTCTTTCCACTCACTCGGATGCCGGTCACCGGCCTGGTTCAGTGGTGCGATCACTTCACCGCAAAAGCGTGCATTTTCTTCCAGTACCGCTTCCACTGTTTCCGGTGTCGCATCTTCACAGCCGGGCAAGGCATTGATCGCAGCCAGATCGGCCAGTTCGTTCATCACGAACAACATGTCTTTCAAGGGGGCAACGTAACTCATGCAAGACTCCTAAAAGAAAATGGGCAGGACGTTCAGCTCTTGCAGTGTGCCAGAAAACATCCTGTACGCACCACATCTGCTGCTCGTCCTGCCCATTTAAGCTGTAACGACACTGCCCGCTACGGCTCCCTGCATATTAGCTGGCCCGGTATTAACCCAGCTCGGTCACCAGTTGCGGCACGATTTCAAACAAATCGCCAACGATGCCGTAATCCGCTACCGAGAATATCGGTGCTTCCGGATCCTTGTTGATAGCAACGATGGTTTTGGAATCTTTCATACCAGCCAGATGCTGGATCGCCCCCGAGATACCGACCGCGATGTACAGCTCCGGTGCCACGATCTTGCCAGTCTGGCCGACTTGCCAATCGTTAGGCACGTAGCCAGCGTCAACTGCTGCGCGCGATGCACCCATCGCTGCGCCCAGTTTGTCAGCCAGTGGCTCGAGGATTTTGAAGCTTTCTTCCGACCCCAGGCCACGACCACCGGATACGACGATCTTGGCAGCGGTCAATTCAGGACGTGCCGAGGTTGCCAGTTCGCGCGATACGAACGACGACTTGCCGGAATCAGCTACGGCCGTAACGTTTTCAACTGTCGCCGAGCCGCCTTCAGCTGCGGAATCAAAAGCGGTACCGCGCACGGTGATGACTTTGACCGCATCTGCCGACTGCACGGTGGCAATCGCGTTACCGGCGTAGAACGGACGCTCGAAGGTATCGGCCGAAACGACTTTGGTGATTTCAGAAATTTGCGCGACGTCCAGCTTGGCGGCGACGCGTGGCAGGATGTTTTTACCGTATGCGGTAGCCGGTGCCAGGATGTGCGAGTAATTGGCAGCCAGTGCCAGTGCTTGCGCCGCAACGTTTTCGGCCAGGCCGTCGGCGAATTGTGCGCCGTCCGCTACCAGTACCTTGGTGACACCTGCAATTTTTGCGGCAGCCTGTACCGCTGCATCAGCCTGGTGACCTGCGACCAGGACGTGAACTTCGCCACCGCATTGAGCAGCGGCGGTAACGGTATGCAGGGTGCTGCCTTTCAGGGAGGCATTATCGTGTTCGGCAATGACGAGTGCTGTCATGGTGAATTCCTGTGATGTATGCAATATAGCGACGGTGCCGGGCACACATCGCTACAGATAATTAAATGACTTTGGCGTCGTTCTTGAGTTTTTCGACCAGCGTTTTTACGTCCGGCACGATGATGCCGGCCGAGCGCTTCGCAGGCTCTTCGACTTTCAAGGTTTTCAGGCGCGGGGTGACATCAACGCCGAGGTCGGCTGGCTTGAAGTTTTCCAGGGTCTTTTTCTTTGCCTTCATGATGTTAGGCAAAGTCACATAACGCGGTTCGTTCAGGCGCAGGTCAGTGGTCACGATCGCTGGCAGTGTCAGCGCGACCACTTCCAGGCCGCCATCCACTTCACGGGTGACTTTGATCTTGTCGCCTTCGATTTCGATCTTCGATGCATAGGTCGCTTGCGGCCAATCCAGCAAGGCGGCCAGCATCTGGCCAGTCTGGTTCGCATCATCATCAATCGCTTGCTTGCCGAGGATGATCAGTTGCGGTTGTTCTTTATCAGCAACTGCCTTGAGCAATTTGGCGACGGCCAACGGTTGTAACTCAACATCGGTTTCTACCAGCACTGCACGATCGGCACCAATGGCCATCGCGGTACGCAGGGTTTCCTGCGATTGCAGGATGCCGCAGGAGACGGCGATGATTTCTGTAGCTTTACCGGCTTCTTTCAAGCGGGTCGCTTCTTCCACAGCGATTTCATCGAAGGGGTTCATCGACATTTTGACGTTGGCGATATCGACGCCGGACTGATCCGATTTGACGCGGACCTTGACGTTGAAATCAACCACACGTTTGACTGGAACCAACACTTTCATAGCTATGCCTTTGAAAAAGTCACAAGGACGTAAATGTAAACTAGGAAAGATTATAAACGGAAGTGGCGCAGATGCTCAGTTCTGGACACTATGACCAGTCTGGCGGTAGGGATAAGGCGGGAAATCGGAGGTACGGAAACAGGCGTATTGCCAGCATGCGCCGTGGCCTGGCCGCAGCACATGCATCCGTATTATTTGCGTTGCATGAAGAAGGTGAAGACTTCGTCTTGCTGGCTTTGCTCCAGCAATTGATTACCGGTCTGTTTGGCGAAGGCCTGGAAGTCGCGTACCGAACCTGGATCGGTAGCTTGCACACGCAAGACCTCACCGCTCACCATTTCGGCCAAGGCTTTCTTGGTCTTCAAAATTGGCAGAGGGCAATTCAAACCCCGTGCATCGAGGTCTTTGGTAAATTCCATGGTCATACTCTCACATCAGTACATGCGATTGATTCTACTCTCAAACGCAACAGGGGAATGGCCGGAGGCCGGGTATACAACTTATTTAACAATTGCTTGCAACTACACACCTGCTTTTAATGCCCTGCGGAAAAAGCAAACGGCGCAAGCAGGTCAACACTCCTGCTTGCGCCGTCAGGTATGAATTAAGCGCGTTCGCCGACCCAGGCTGCGACGCCTTGCAAGGCATTCGGCAAACCACTGGCATCGGTACCACCGGCTTGAGCCATATCCGGCTTGCCGCCGCCCTTGCCGCCGACTTGCTGCGCGACAAAGTTGACCAGTTCACCAGCTTTAACCTTACCGATGGAATCAGCGGTCACACCTGCAATCAGGCTGACTTTACCGTCGTTCACAGCTGCCAACACGATGGCGGCTGTTTTCAGTTTGTCTTTCAGCTTGTCCATGGTGTTGCGCAGGGTCGCGACATCGGCACCTTCCAGCACCGCTGCCAGTACCTTGATGCCTTTGACATCAACCGCCTGCTCGACCAGTTCATCACCTTGCGACGACGCCAGCTTGCCTTTCAGCGCGCCGACTTCACGCTCCAGCGCTTTCATCTGATCCAGTACTTGCGCCAGACGTGGCTCCAGTTCTGCCGGCTGGGTTTTCATCATCGCTGCTGCGCTATGGATCACTGCTTCCAGCTCCTGCACATAGGCCAGCGCCTTCGCACCAGTAATCGCTTCGATACGACGCACGCCAGCAGCTACGCCGCTTTCGCTCATGACTTTGAACAAACCGATATCGCCGGTACGGCTGACGTGGGTACCACCGCACAGCTCACGGCTGGAACCAATATCCAGTACGCGTACGGTTTCGCCGTACTTTTCACCGAACAACATCAGCGCGCCAGTTTTTTGTGCGGATTCGATATCCATCACACGTGCCTGCGTATCCGAGTTCAACAGGATTTCTGCATTCACGCGTTTTTCGATTTCGAGGATTTGCTCACGGGTAACCGGCGCATTGTGCGCAAAGTCGAAACGTGTTTTGTCCGGATCAACCAGCGAACCTTTTTGCTGCACGTGTGCACCCAGCACTTCACGCAAAGCCTTATGCATGATGTGGGTGACCGAGTGGTTGCGCATGGTGGCGGCACGACGTGCGCCATCCACTGCGGCCTTGACCTTGTCGCCAACTGTCAACGCACCCTGGGTCTGTACACCGTGGTGGCCATAAACATCCGCTTTGATTTTCTGTGTGTCTTCAACGCCGAACTGCACACCTTCAGCACTGATGAAGCCCTGGTCGCCAACCTGACCACCGCTTTCCGAGTAGAACGGAGTGGTGTCCAGCACGACGATACCGGCCTGGCCTTCTTTCAGCGTCTGCACGGCAGTACCTTCGAAGTACAAGCCGACGACCGTGGCTTGCTCTTCCAGGTGTTCGTAACCGGTGAAGGTATTGCCTGCGCCGGTGTATTCGACCGCGCGTTCCATTTTGAATTTACCAGCAGCACGACCTGCTGCTTTTTGTTTTTCCATCGCAGCAGCAAAGCCAGCTTCATCGACACTCAGACCACGTTCGCGGCATACGTCCGCCGACAGATCGAGCGGGAAGCCGAAAGTGTCATGCAACTTGAATGCGACTTCACCCGGCAATACCTTGGCGTCGCCAGCCAGCGCTGCGTCAAGGATTTCCATGCCGTTGGCCAGCGTTTCAAAGAAGCGTTCTTCTTCCGCTTTCAATACTTCGGTAATGCGTTGTGCATCCGCTTTCAGTTTTGGATAAGCGTCGCCCATTTGCACGACCAGGTCTTGCACCAGCTTGTGGAAGAAAGGCTTCTTCTGGCCGAGTTTGTAACCGTGGCGGATCGCGCGGCGGATGATGCGGCGTTGTACATAGCCACGACCTTCATTGCTCGGGATCACGCCGTCAGCCACCAGGAATGCGGTCGCGCGGATATGGTCGGCGATGACTTTCAGCGAGTTATTGCTGAGGTCTTGCGTATGGGTTTCACGCGCAGCAGCTTTGATCAAAGCCTCGAAGGTATCGATTTCGTAGTTGCTGTGTACGTGTTGCAGGATCGCGGCCAGGCGTTCCAGGCCCATGCCGGTATCGACGCAAGGTGCAGGCAACGGTTTGACCGAGCCATCTTCTGCCATGTCGAATTGCATGAAAACGTTGTTCCAGATTTCGATGAAACGATCACCGTCTTCATCCGGGCTGCCTGGAGGACCGCCAGCGATGTGCGGACCGTGGTCATAGAAGATTTCCGAGCAAGGACCGCATGGACCGGTATCGGCCATCATCCAGAAGTTATCTGATTTATAGCGACCACCCTTGTTGTCGCCGATGCGGATAACGCGCTCAGGCGGCAAGCCGATTTCCTTGGTCCAGATGTCGTAGGCTTCCTGGTCTTCGATATAAACCGTCGCCAGCAATTTCTCGCCTGGCAAACCGTAAACCTGTGTCAACAGTTCCCACGACCATTTCAGCGCGTCGCGCTTGAAGTAGTCGCCGAAGCTCCAGTTACCCAGCATTTCAAAGAAAGTATGGTGACGTGCGGTGTAGCCGACGTTTTCCAGATCGTTGTGTTTGCCGCCAGCGCGCAGGCAGGCTTGTACCGAGGTGGCACGTACATACGGACGCTTGTCGCTGCCGAGGAATACATCCTTGAACTGCACCATCCCCGAGTTGGTGAACATCAGCGTCGGATCATTGCCCGGTACCAGCGGACTGGACGGCACGATCGTGTGGCCTTTGGATTCAAAGAACTTCAGGAATTTTTCGCGGATTTCGGACGAGTTCATGTTCTGGCTAAAAGTAAGGAAATTGGTGGTGCAAACGATAGATTATACGTGATATGGGCGCGATAACCCTCCCCTTCTCATGGTTGAAACCACAAGGGAGCGCTTAGCGTGACGAAGGGGAAATATGAGCCGGTTCCTCGCCAAAGCGTGGCCCGATCAGGTCGATACGGTCGGTACAGAAGCCATCCACGCCCCAGGACAGGATTTCCTGCGCCCGTGCCGGTTCGTTGACGGTATAGCAAAACAGGCCAAATCCGGCCTCTTTCACAGCGCGCGCCAGCAACGGCGTCAGGTGTTTGTGGTTGGTATTGAGCGAAATCGCACCCAGCGCCAACAGGCGTTCATGCCAATCCGGCGTCACCTCATCCATCAGGAAAGCACGCGGGATGTCCGGTGCCGCCAGTTGCGCCGCCCGCAAAGCGTCGAAGGAAAATGAAGACAGCAAGGGCAAAGCGCCCGGGGTACGATCCAGTGAGTGTTCAAACAGGCGCTTGACCGCCTGCGCCACCACCCAGCCGGTCTGATCTTCAAACCCCGGCACCGGCTTGATCTCGATATTCATCCAGATATTGTGGTGTATGCAGAAATGCGCGACTTGCTCAAAGCTGGGTACTGGCTCACCGATGAAATTCACGCCAAACCAGGCCCCTGCATCCAGCTCCATCAATTCCTGCGCGGTGTAGTCGGCTATGCTGCCCTCACCCTGCACGGTACGTCCCAGCTCGGGGTCGTGCATGACCATGGGCACACCGTCTTTAGACAGCATCACGTCGAACTCGACCGCATAAAAACCGTGCGTCAGCCCGCAACGCATCGCAGCTATCGTGTTTTCAGGTGCCAGCACGCCGCCACCGCGATGCGCAACAATCTTGGGATAGGGCCACATGGTGTTATTCCAATCGACTCAAGAGCGCACAGTGTATATCAGCGTGCTGCTCTTAATATAGCCGGACTTCTTGCATTTTCAACACGAGACCTGAAACACAACAACAGATAAAATGTCAGCCGCTATCGTGACTGCCGGATGGCCGCGCCATCTGGCGCGCCCCGGCCACGCATTTACCCGTAACGACCACCTCAGGATTACACATGCCAACTTTTGACTGGGCCAATCCCTACCCATCAATCCGCGCCCCGCTGTTTGCGCGCAACGTCGTTTCAACCTCGCAACCGCTGGCGGCACAAGCCGGCCTGCGCATGCTGCTCAAAGGCGGCAATGCGGTCGACGCCGCGATTGCCGCTGCAGCCGCCATCACCATAGTTGAACCGGTTTCCTGCGGCCTCGGCAGCGACGCTTTTGCACTGGTATGGGATGGCAATCAATTGCACGGCCTGAACAGCTCCGGCACCTCGCCGGCAGCGTGGACGCCTGAATACTTCAAGCAAAAGCACAACAACCTGATGCCGGAACGCGGCTGGGACTCTGTTACCGTACCGGGCGCGATCGCAGGCTGGGTCGCGCTCTCGCAAAAATTCGGCAAATTGCCTTTCGCCGACCTGCTGGAACCAGCGATCGAACTGGCGGCACGCGGCCACATGGTGGCACCTGTCGTACAGAAAAAATGGAATAACGCGATTCCTATCCTGAAGAACCAACCCGGCTTTGCGCAAGCCTTCATGCCGCATGGCCGTGCCCCGCATGTAGGTGAGCAATTCGTCTTCAGCGATGCCGCCAAAACGCTGACCAAAATCGCTGAAAGCAATGGCGAATCCTTCTACCGTGGCGAGCTGGCTGAATCCATCGTCAACTACGCCAAGGAAAACGGCGCAGCCATGACGCTGGCTGACCTCGCTGGCTTCCAGCCGGAATGGGTCACGCCTATCCAGAAAAACTACGGTGGACACACCGTGCACGAAATCCCGCCGAATGGCCAGGGTATCGCAGCACTGATCGCACTCGGCATCCTCGACAAGTTGGACATCACACGCTATCCGGTAGATTCGGTCGAAGCGCAACACATGCAAATTGAAGCGATGAAACTGGCGTTTGCCGATACCTACAAATGGGTCGCCGACGAGAAGTACATGACTGAAGTCACGGTCAAGGACTTGCTGAGTGATGGCTACCTGAGCGAGCGCGCCAAACTGATCAATATGGACCAGGCCACACGCGCCAGCCACGGCACGCCACCAAAAGGCGGCACCATCTACCTGACCGCAGCAGATGAAAGCGGCATGATGGTCAGCTTCATCCAGTCCAACTACATGGGCTTCGGCTCTGGCGTCGTGGTACCAGGCACCGGCATCAGCCTGCAAAATCGCGGCTTCGGTTTCAACACCATTGCGCGCCATGCAAACTGTGTCGCGCCAAACAAGCGTCCGTTCCACACCATCATCCCTGGCTTCCTCAGCAAGGATGGCAAACCGGAAATGAGCTTCGGCGTCATGGGCGGCAACATGCAGCCGCAAGGCCATGTGCAAACCCTGATCCGCATGCTGTCCTATAACCAGCAACCACAAGCGGCATGCGATGCACCGCGCTGGAAGGTGAATGTCGGCATGTCGGTAGACGTCGAAGAAACCATGCCACCAGATGTACGCGCTGCGCTGCAGGCACGTGGCCACAAAATCGAAAACATCGCCGACAGCTATATGGATTTCGGCGCCGGTCAATTCATCTGGAAAACCGAACACGGCTACATCGCTGCCAGCGATCCACGTCGCGACGGACAGGCAGTCGGTTATTGATTACTGGCTGACTCACCCGACACTGCACACCAGGCGGCCGCACTCCCATATTCATGGGGATGTTTATGCGGCCGCTTTCGGGTCTAATGTGCGCTGATTTTTTCCCACGAGAATGACATGTCCGAAGTTGCATCCGCTCCAGCAGTCCCTGCACCTGAACCATCCGGCATAGGCGGCTGGCTGCTGCTGCCCGCCATCGCCCTCATCATCAGCCCGTTGCGGATGATCTATGAATTCCATCAGACATTCTTGGACCTGCTGCGCCCGTCGGTATGGATCTCGCTGCTGAGCACGAAGTCGCCGAACTATAGCCCGGTGTTAGCCACCGTACTCGGCTGGGAAATCCTGGCCAACCTTGCCTTGTTTGCCCTCACCATCTGGCTGGGCTACCTCTTCTTCCGGAAGCGCAAGCTCGCGCCCGCCATATTCATACTCTGGATAGTGGTCAGCGCCGTACTGCAACTGGCGGACCTCATGCTGACTTCGCTGCTGGGTCTCGACGCGCAACAAAGCAATTCCCGTTCGGTCATCGAACTGGTTAAGAGCGGCATAGGCGCAGCCATCTGGGTGCCCTACTTCCTGCGTTCGGTGCGCGTCAAAAACACCTTTGTGCACCATGCAGCCAAGCCCGACTACTAAACTACAGCGTGGCGGCAAATACATCTTTTTCACATTCTCGTAACCACACTGTCATCGCTTTATGAGAGTATTGCTTCAGGTATCTGAAGCAAGTCGTTCCTGCCCACGATTCCTATAGCTATCGTGCGCCGCCTCGCTTGTGTCATTTACCGTGCCTGAACATTGTTTTTGCATGGAGTGAGAATCGATGAAGCGTAGTGAAATGCGTCACAAGATTCAAAATAGCAGCCTCGGTTTCCTGGCTGGCTATGTGGACACATTAGGTTTCGTTGCACTGTTTGGTTTATTTACCGCGCACGTCACCGGCAACTTTGTACTGATCGGCGCAGAGATGGCGCACCCGCAAGGCGGGCCGCTGCTCCTCAAAATTCTCGCCTTTCCCGCCTTCGTCTTTGGCGTGGTCTTCGCCCGCCTGTTCATTGCATCCCTGCTCAAACGCGGCCGCCACGCGCTGTGGTACGCCTACATCCTGCAGCTCGTCCTGCTGATTGCCTTCATGGTGCTCGGCTATATCGCCAGCCCTATCGGCAATGAACCCACACTGATGGCAGAACTGGCAGGTATCGTCGGCGCGATGGCCATGGGTACGCACAGCGCCGCCGGCCGACTCTTGCTGCCTCACCTCGCGCCAACTGCCATGATGACCGGCAACGTGACCCAGCTCGTAATCGACTCGGTCGACGTCATCTTTGGCTCGGCCAATGAAGCGGTCAAACAGCGCTGCATCAAATTCCTGTGGCCGGTCGTCGCCTTTGGCGTCGGTGCCGTCGGTGCCGCTTTTGCCTACCAATACGCGGGTTTTCTCGCACTGCTTCTACCCATCGCCATCCTGCTCTACCTGATGTACATAGAGCGCGGCGTCATCAAACGCCTGCAAAAGGAAAAAGAACGCGAAAAAGCCCAGCTGGCAGCCAAAGCGGAAAACCACAAACCAGTGTCCGCGTCCTGAGCCTTATCCGGCAAGGCTGGCCGTCCGTATCTACCAGCCTTTACGCTTGATTTTCACAGCTGGCGACAGCCGCCGCGCATAGCGAAAAACCGCTGTGCGGCGGCGCTTAGCCATTTATGGCTCAACACCCGCCCGCCTCGGGTAAAATGCCCTTTACTTCTTAATATTGCGCACTAGCCCTGCGCCTAGCCCAGAACACGTATCCATGAGCAACGATTCAAAAAACGGCAGCACCAATCCAACCCCGGCACCTTCCAACTTCCTGCGCGGCATCATCGAAGCCGATCTCGCCGCCGGCAAACACGAAACACGTGTCGGCAAAGACGGCCAGCCGCTGCCTACGGTCATCACCCGCTTCCCGCCAGAACCTAACGGCTACCTGCACATCGGCCACGCCAAATCGATCTGCCTCAACTTCGGCCTCGCGCGCGACTACGCCGGTCGCTGCAACCTGCGTTTCGACGACACCAATCCGACCAAGGAAGAACAAGAATACGTAGACACCATCATAGACAGCGTCAAATGGCTGGGCTTTGACTGGAAAGACGGCAACAAGGAACACCTCTACTTCGCCAGCGACTACTTCGACCAGTTGTATGCAATGGCCGAATACCTGATCAACCAAGGTCTTGCCTACGTCGACAGCCAGTCCGCAGAAGACATGGCAAAAAACCGCGGCAACTTCGGTGAGCCAGGCAAAAATTCGCCTTTCCGTGACCGTCCGGCCGCAGAATCGCTGGACCTGTTCCGCCGCATGAAGGCTGGCGAATTCGAAGATGGTGCGCACATCCTGCGCGCCAAGATAGACATGGCCTCGCCCAACATGAACCTGCGCGATCCGGCCATCTACCGCATCCGTCACGCGCATCACCATCGCACTGGTGACAAATGGTGCGTCTATCCGATGTACGACTACGCGCATCCGATTGAAGACGCGATCGAAAACATCACGCACTCGGTCTGCACGCTGGAATTCCAGGATCACCGTCCGTTCTACGACTGGGTGCTCGAACACCTGGCTGAAGGCGGTTTCTTTGCCAAGCCACTGCCGCATCAATACGAATTCTCGCGTCTCAACCTGACCTACATCGTCACCAGCAAACGCAAATTGCGCCAACTGGTAGAAGAAAACATCGTCGAAGGCTGGGATGATCCGCGCATGCCTACCATCGTCGGCATGCGCCGCCGCGGTTACACACCGGAAGCGATCCAGTTGATGTGCGAGCGCACAGGCGTCACCAAGTCCGACGGCTGGATAGACTACAGCGTACTCGAAGGTGCACTGCGCGAAGACCTCGATGAAAAAGCGCCACGCGCCATCGCAGTACTGCGCCCGCTCAAACTCATCATCGACAACTTCCCTGAAGGCGAAACCGTCGAATGCTCGGCACCGGTACATCCGCATCATCCTGAACGCGGCAACCGTACTTTCCCTATCAGCAAAGAACTGTGGATAGAGCAAGAGGACTACATGGAAGTACCAAGCAAAGGCTACTTCCGTCTCTTCCCTGGCAACAAGGTACGCCTGCGTTACGGCTACGTGGTTGAATGCACAGGCGCGGACAAGGACGCAGACGGCAACATCACCGCCGTACACTGCACCTACTTCCCGGACAGCAAATCAGGTACCGAAGGCTCGGCCAACTACAAAGTCAAAGGCAATCTGCACTGGGTCAGCGCAGCACATGCACTGCAAGCCGAAGTACGCCTGTACGACCGCCTCTTCAGCGATCCGCATCCGGACGCTGGTGGTAAGGACTTCAAACTGGCGCTGAATCCGAACTCAAAAGAAGTCGTGCAAGCATTTGTAGAACCTGGCGTCGCGGCAGTACAGCCGGATGAGAAATTGCAGTTTGAACGTCACGGTTACTTTGTCGCTGATCGTGTGGATAGCAAGGCTGGGAAGCCTGTGTTTAATCGGGCGGTGACTTTGAAGGATGGGTGGGGGAAGTAATAATTAAGGGAGAAATTTTCTATGCACAGAGGCGCACAAGGGTGTGACTGGCACTGAATTCGTAAGCATTAAATCAATAAAATCTTATAACTAAAACTAAAAAGAGAGTATTAAATGCATGAATACACACTGAACAACCATGATCGTAAGAAAACCTATTACATCTTATTCCTTATCAGTGGATTACTTAGTGCGCTAGCTTCCTATTGCATTGGGCTGCTATATGACTCTTTTAATATTTCTGTAGCGGCCCCCTCAGGAATTGCTATATTTTTTCTAACATTTCTTTTGTTTGATTTATTCATTTGGAAATTTAAGATTTTTTACAACTTAGGGATAATTCGCATCCCTTATATCGCCGGCACTTGGGACGGTATTGTTTCAAGTTCAGATACAGAGAATAGTCGTGTAATTTTCACGATTCATCAAACATATTCACGCATAAAAATAAGACTTGAAACAGAGACTAAAACATCGCACAGCATGTCAAAAATGGCTTCTTTACAAATGGAAGACCCAACTTTTTTTAGCTTGCGATATGAGTACTTAGCGGAATACAAACCAACCCCAGAATCGGACCCGCTACGCCATTATGGGGTAACGAATATTATTTTGAAAAGTAACAATGATTCCTTTGATGATGAACAGTTAGCCACGTATTACACAGAGTCAAAACGAGACACTCATGGCGAACTTAAACTAGTCAGAAAGATAGAAAAATCGTGAAACAAGATATAAAAGAACTTGTGTCTCGCTACATTGAGGAACATGGAGAAACTGCACTCATTCATGCTCTAAAAGTTGACCATATTGATGTCGAATCAGGAGTTCTAACAATCATTGTCAATGAAGGAATTCACCCATTATCCAAGCATCACAAAAGAGGCGAATTGTTCATCGCATCTAGTGGCTCACTAGATTTCAGTAGCAAAGAATTAGCTGAAGAGGAATTCAAGAAAATATTGAAGCGAGTGGCAATCAAACTTAAATCTCACTCGTGGGAAAAAGTATTTCTGGTGCCTTTTGGACCAGCAGTTTTATCAATGTTAATCAAAAATCTAGTCTATAAAATTTTATATATAGATACAATTGACGTACTTCATGCAGGAAATGGGAAACACTACGATATTGAAATTGATTTGCGAGAAATTGCTCTTTCCTTACCTTAGCTATAAAAACTAACAATTAGCGAAGATGAATGCTTTTATAGCCTTCCTCCACCACATAGCCTTCCTGGCCATCATGCTCACGCTGGCCTTCGAAATGCTATTGCTGAAGCAACCGCTAACACTCGCAACGGCAAAGAAAATCCAGCGCTACGACGCCATCTACGGCGTCGCCGCTGGCCTGATCCTGATCATCGGTGGTTTGCGTGTGATGTATTTTGAAAAAGGCGCGGATTATTACATGCATAGCGCGCCCTTCATTATCAAGATGGTGCTCTTCATCATCGTCGGCCTGATCTCCATCCATCCGACCATGACTTTCCTGAAATGGAATAAGACGCTGAAGCAAGGCGTGGTGCCTGAGCTGACAGATACGCAGAGTCGCAAGCTGCGCGGCATTATCCATGCGGAACTGATGCTGCTGGGAGCAATGATTCTGTGTGCAGCGATGGCTGCCAAGGGCATAGGCTACTTCGGCTCATAAGTCACGCTGCACACATGAAAATCGATCACGCCACCATCGTCACGCCGCAACTGGAAGCGGTACGCCTGTTTTTTTGCGATATCGTCGGACTCACGGCAGGCGAGCGCCCGCCTTTTGGCTTCGATGGTTACTGGCTGTATCACGACGGTAAAGCCGTGATCCATCTGATCAAGACCAATTCCGAACGACCACTGACGAAGTCACCTACACGCATCGATCACATTGCGTTCAGAGTGGACAGTGCAGATGAGTGGAACAAGTTGATTGCGCGATTGCAGGCCGCCACCTACGAATACGAGTCGTCGGAAGTACCCGCTACCGGTGAGCGACAATTGTTCGTCGTACCGACGCCGGGCGTGATGATAGAGTTTGTGACGGCGGCTGCTTAAGACTACTTTTTAGATTTATCTTTTCCATTCTTGGGCACGCCTAATACCTGCCCCAGCGGTTGGATCGCTCGTATGGTGTCAAGGAAGAAACGCAGACGCGCCGGATAGTAACGCGCATGCGGATACACCAGATATACCGGCAAAGGCGGTGCACGCCAGTCAGGGACCAGATGCAACAAGCGTCCTTGCGCAATGTCATCCGCCACCAGCCAGCCCGAAATAATCCCCACACCCAAACCCGACGCAACTGCAGTACGCAAGGCATACAGGCTATCGGTACTCATGCGCGGCTTGATCGAGAATGCATGCTCTGCACTATCGGATTGCCGTGTCAGCACGACCTCTTCGCGATAGAAGGTACGAAACGCCAGCCACGGGAAATTGTGCAAGTCATCAACCGTTAGCGACGATTTCCCAGACACCAACTGCGGCGAGGCCACCACGATGCGCGGCACATCAAACAACTTGATCGCCACCACCGAAGGATTGTCGACCACACCCACCTGAATCGCACAGTCGATGCCTTCGGCAATGAAATCAGGATGCCTGTCATGCAGCATCCACTCCACTGCCACACGCGGATAGCGTTCAAGGTACTCAGCCAGCGGCTTGATCAAGTGTTCCTGCCCGAAAGCATGCGGCACCAGCACGCGCAAAGTACCTTCCGGCTCATCCTGCGTACCGCGCAAGTCTGCTTCCATTACTTTCCAGTTATCCAGCAAGTCCTTCGCATGTGCGTAGCAACGCTCACCGTCTTCGGTCAGCTTCATCACATGTGTAGAGCGTTGTAACAGCCGCAAACTAAGGCTGCGCTCCAGCGCCTGCAAGCGACGGCTGACCGTGGGCTGGCTGGTTTTGAGTTGCTCGGCAGCGGCCGACAGACTACCCGCCTCAACGATGCGGACAAAGGTTTGCATCAGCTCGATGCGGTCTACGCCTGGATTTCCGGATTCTTTCATACGTTAAGCGTATAACAAATCTACGTTTTAGGCCACTACCACACCTTAAACGCATAGCGGAGAATCCGTCCTGTCGCTAATAACAAGGAATTCTGATGTTACTCACTCAATCCACCCATACACAGGTCGAGAAAGCCGCCCTGCCCGCACCGCTGATCCTGCTGCTGGCTACCGGCGCCGGTCTGAGCGTCGCTTCGCTTTACTACAGCCAGCCTATGCTGGGCGTCCTCGGCGCCGACATACACGCCAGCGACCGCATGATAGGCCTGGTACCTACACTGACCCAGCTCGGTTATGCACTCGGCATTTTGCTGCTGGCACCGCTGGGCGATCGCTACGACAGGCGCACCATCATCCTGATCAAGGCAGCTTTGCTCGCGCTGGCTTTACTCTCCAGCGGTCTCGCTCCCGGCATCATGTGGTTGCTGGCCAGCAGCCTGGTGATCGGCCTGACGGCGACGATGGCACAGGACATCGTGCCGGCTGCAGCCACGCTCGCACCTGAATCGCATCGCGGCAAGATAGTTGGCACGGTGATGACGGGTCTATTGCTCGGCATCTTGTTGTCACGCGTTATCAGCGGCTTTGGTGCGGAAGAATTCGGCTGGCGCTCGGTCTATATCGCCGCATCGGTAGGCGTTGCGATGATTGCGGTTGCCACATGGCGCGGCTTGCCACGCTTCCAGCCCACCACGCAATTGGCTTACGGTGAATTGCTCGGTTCCATGGTGCAGTTGTGGCGTCGTCACCCTGCGCTGCGTCAGGCAGCTTTGGCACAAGGCTTACTGGCACTCGGCTTTAGCGCATTCTGGTCGACACTGGCAGTGATGTTGCATGGCGCGCCTTTCCATCTGGGTAGTGCTGCGGCGGGCTCCTTTGGCCTGGCAGGTGCAGCTGGCGCGTTGGCTGCGCCATTGGCTGGCAAGCTGGCAGACAAACGCGGCCCTGAGTTGGTGACACGTCTGGGTGCTGCTCTGGGAGCGATATCGTTTGCAGTGATGCTGCTCGCACCCAGCTTGCCTACTCATATGCAACTGGCTTTGCTGGTGATTGCGACGATCGGTTTTGATCTGGGTGTGCAAGCGACACTGGTTGCACATCAGACCATCGTCTACAGCATAGAACCCGGCGCACGCAGCCGTTTGAATGCATTGCTGTTCACCGGCATGTTCATCGGTATGTCCAGCGGTGCGGCACTCGGTAGTTTGTTGTTGTCGCAGTTTGGCTGGGCCGGTGTAGTGGTGCTGGCGACTGTATCTTCACTGGCAGCATTGGCAGTGCGCATGCTGGGTAGCAATAAACGCTAAAACCTGAAGTCCGGCATCAGATCAGTTAGGATGTCGCATCCATGTCCGCTATCGCGTTTGAACGGGTAGCGGACATTTTTGCATATTCCTAACTGAAACATGACCATGACTACATTCAAGAATATCGTTCTCTATACCGACACTGACGGCTACGCCAAATTCCGCGAAGCAGATATTGCACTGCCAGGCGGCTCACCTAAAGCACTGCTATCCGATCTGATTCCTTCCGGCGGCTTCCAGGTACGACACAGTCCGCCCGGCGTGAGCAGCGATTTTCATTGCACGACGACAGCGCAATGGCTGGTGGTACTCAGTGGTGAAATGGAAATCGGTTTGCGCGATGGCAGCAAGCGCGTGTTCAAGGCTGGCGATCATTTCTTTTCGAATGACCTGGTGCCTGCGGGTGTGGAATTCGATGACAAGGTACACGGCCATAGCAGCCGTGTGCTGGGCGATACACCGCTGACGACTTTGTTTGTGCGTACCGCATAAAGACCATCGCGTATAAAAACTGACTGGTTCACGATCATGCTTACCTCCTCCCGTCGTCGCTCACTTTTACTGGCCGCGATTGCCACACCGCTTACAGGCCTGCACTTGCCCATCCATGCAAGCAATCAAAAAATCTCGCGCCAGACTGCACAGGAAGAATTGAAGAAAATAGAAGCACGCTCCGGTGGGCGGCTGGGTGTCTCGGCTATCAATATGGCGACCGATAATCGCGTTGAGTATCGAGCTGAAGAACGCTTCCCTTTCTGCAGCACCTTCAAGGTCATGGTTGCGGCGGCTATCCTGCAAAGAAGTACGAGCGACGCATCGTTGCTGCAAAAGCGTAACCACTACAAAAAAGAGGACACGGATAAATCAGGCTACGCGCCCGTCACGCAAAAACATCTGGCAGACGGCATGACAGTAAGCGAGTTATGCGCAGCGACCTTACAGTACAGCGACAACGCAGCGGCGAATTTCCTGATGAAGGAACTGGGCGGTCCCGCTGCCATCACCGCTTACATGCGATCGATAGGCGACAACGTATTCCGCCTGGACCGCTGGGAGCCGGAATTGAATACGGCAGTACCTGGTGATGAACGCGATACGTCCACACCTGCAGCGATGGAAAGTAGCCTGGAGAAGTTGGCCTTAGGTAGTGCTTTGCCACAAGCGCAACGCGAACAATTAATGAGCTGGCTGAAAGGCAATACGACCGGCGGCAAACGCATGCTGGCCGGTGTACCCAGAGGCTGGCAAGTCGCTGATAAAACCGGCACCGGTTCCTACGGCACAACCAATGATATCGGCATACTCTTGCCACCCGGTGGCGGTGCGTTGGTGACTGCTATTTACTTTACGCAAAACGGCAAGGACGCAGCACCACGTGAAGACGTCATTGTATCTGCCACGCGCATCGTGGTTGCGGCTTTAAGCTAGGGGAAGAACGATAAGGAGCGGACAGACCAGACATCATCTGGTCGGGGTGAGAGGATTCGAACCTCCGGCTCCTGCGTCCCGAACGCAGTACTCTACCAGGCTGAGCTACACCCCGACATGAACTGGAACTTTGACAGTAATTTTAGTTTAGCCAATTTGCCGAAATTTGGCGATATGGGCTGAGGACTTTTGCCTAATGACCGTAAAAAACGGGGGCAAAAAGCAAGCTCTGCGCGCAAGCATTATCATATGGGCTTGACCGCAAACCCGCCTCCATCATGACGCTCTCCCTCTGGCTTACTTTCCTGATCGCCGCCATCCTGATCGCTATCACGCCCGGCTCCGGCGCTATTTTGTCGATGTCGCATGGACTGGCATATGGAGTACGCAAAACCACCGCGTCCATACTCGGTTTGCAACTCGGTTTGATTTTCCTGCTGACGGTCGCCGGTGCGGGTGTCGGCTCGCTGTTGCTGGCTTCGGAGATGGCTTTCAATATCGTCAAGACGATAGGCGCGTTTTACCTGATCTATCTCGGCATTAGCCAGTGGCGCGCCAAGGTGGTACTTGCACCAGAGATGCAGACACAGGCGGCGCACAACATGGTGCCGAGTTTTCAAAAACGCTTTTTGCATGGATTGCTGACGAACGTCACCAATCCGAAAGGCGTGATTTTTATGGTGGCGGTACTGCCGCAATTTATCGTCAAGGATGCGCCGCTGCTGCCGCAACTGCTGATCCTCGGCCTCACCATTTGCGTGATCGATATCATCGTGATGCATGGCTATGCAGTGGCCGCTTCGTCGATGCAGCGCTTTTTCCGCAACACCCATGCGGTGAAGAAGCAAAATCGCTTCTTTGGCGGCCTCTTCATCGCCATCGGTACCGGCCTGTTTTTCGTCAAACGCGGACCTGTCACGTAATGATCACGTCAGGCTTCTTCATTACAATGTCGTCTTGATGTCGCCGCGCAAGCGGCTACAGTACAAGCAACGATAACTCATACTTCAGCGCCTGCCCTTACCAAGTCAGGCGCAGTTCTTGCGTTACGGTTGGTAGTGCCGAACAACGGCACGACTGACTTCCCCTACTCCATTACCGTTGGAAAGATACATGGACCTGACTACGCCCGCCCTGCTGTTCCCCGCCATTTCACTGCTGCTATTGGCCTATACCAATCGCTTCCTGGTCATCGCGCAACTGATCCGCCAGCTCCACGTCAAGTATCAGGAGCGCGCGCACGATGTCGTGCTGCGCCAGATCGCCAACCTGCGGGTACGCGTGATGCTGATCCGTCGCATGCAGGAAATGGGCGTCGGTTCATTTATCCTGTGTGCACTGTCGATGTTCCTGGTTTTCATCAAGCTTATTTTTATCGCGCAAGTGATCTTCGGCTTCAGCATTTTCATGCTGGTGCTGTCGCTGCTGGTATCGCTCTATGAAATTGTGATCAGCACCAAGGCGATCGAGATCGAGATGGAAGATATGGTGCAAAACCTGAAAGACCAGGATTAAGGGCAATCCCGACGGCGCACGTGGTAAAGTTTGCGCCGTACTTCCTGTCACTCATATCCGTCCCGACTTACATGCCGCCTACCCTGCCTATCGCTAAAAATGTCTTTGGCGAACCCCTGGTTCCCTGCTCGTTCAAGCCACTCACCGGTTACTTCCGTGACGGCTGCTGCAAGACCAATGAAGACGATGTCGGCACGCACATTATTTGCACCGTCATGAGCGCCACCTTCCTGGTATTCAGCAAGGCATGCGGCAATGATTTATCCACCCCGCGCCCGGAATGGAACTTCCCCGGACTGAAACCCGGCGATCAATGGTGTTTATGTGCCAGTCGCTGGGTAGAGGCGTGGCGCGCTGGTGTCGCCCCGAAAGTGGTGCTGGAAAGCACCAATCAAAAAGTACTGGAAATGGTCAGCCTCGATGATTTGCGCAAACATGCGTTTGCACTGCGCGAAGACGATTAAATCCGGCTCCTAAGGCGCGCCGCCCGACAGCTTGCGGCATGAATACGACGTTACTTTGCCAATAAGGCAACTAAAGTGACGATTGTTATCGTATTTGACAATAGTTCTCATTGTTTCCATAGAGAATCCGTTAAAATCCTTACCAAGCTGCAATCTTATTCAAGACACGACTTATCTTCGCGGATCGTCACGCAAAAGTATGGATTCGTTAACTGCTGGCATCGCGTTAATCCTTGTGCAATTCTGTATTGCACTGGTGATGGCCGGGGTTTTTTATACCACTCCCTCAGAAAAATGCACCAAGTACTGGGCTTTGTCCGGTGCCTGGATCGCTTTCGGCATACTCATAGCCATCGTCAATAATCGTCTGCACCGCCCCGCCTTCATCCTCAACGGCACCGGCGCGGTAGTAATCGGATTGATTTTCCAGTGGCATGGGATACGCGCCTTTTACAAAAAACCACCGCAAAAGTGGGGCTGGATTATCTGCATCGTCTTTGTTTGCATACTGGCGATGCTCTTCATGCTGGGTGCCAACTTCCAGCAACGCTCCATCCTGATTTCGGTCACAGTCCTGACCCTGCTCGGCCTTAGCCTGCATGCAGTCTGGCGCGGCCAACAAGGGCCACCGAAGACTTTTGTGCAGGCACTGGTGCTCGGTGCCATCGTGTTGCTGATGATAGGGAATGTGCTGCGTATCACGATTGCCTCGCTGCAGATCATGGGCACGCTGCCGATGGAACGCTCGGGCTTCGAGATTGCGGTCGCCTATATGATTCCGACGGTAGGCACGGTGCTGTTTTCCATCGGCCTCCTGCTGCTCTACTTTGAGCGTACCGTCGAGGAGAACCGCCATCTCGCGACCCATGATGAACTCAGCAAATTACTGAACCGCCGCGCCATCGTGTCGGCAGGTGAATACAGCCTCGCTTCAGCCTCGCGTCTCGGGCATGAGCTGACGATCGCCTTTATCGATATCGATATGTTCAAGTACTTTAATGACAAATTCGGCCATGCCGCAGGCGATACCGTGATCCAGGATGTGGCTGCCATCCTGCAGCAAACCTGCCGCACCATCGATCTGGTCGGTCGTTATGGCGGCGAGGAATTCCTCATCATCCTGCCCGGCGTGAATCGCGATGATGCTGCCCTGGTCGGACAACGCCTGGTTGATGCAGTACGCAAGTATCGCTTCCTCGGCACGCACCCGGTCACGATCAGCGCTGGTCTGACCACCTTGCCCAAGACTGAAGTGTGCACCTGGGATCAACTGGTACGACGGGCGGATGCTGCCCTGTATGAAGCCAAGGGCCTGGGGCGTAATCGCTACGCGGCATAAATTCCTTGCCTTTCTTCCATCACAAGCCCACCCTGTAGGACATGCAAATGATGTGGTTTGACTGCACGCTTATCTGCGCCAATTTTGCCTATAAAACATCACATTTATTTCCTCGTGGATACATCTTGCGGCCGATGGTAAGCTAATCAGCAGAAACCAAACAAAAGAGGCAGACATAGTGGGTGTTATTCATCAACAGTTGGCATTGGACGAAGTCACACCAGGCATGGTGCTGGCCGATAATCTGCTGGATGCGCAGGGGCAAATCCTGTTGCCCAAGGGTGCGGAGTTGAGTGAGCAAATGCTGGAATCGCTGCGCCGCCACGATATTTCGTCCTTGCGTATTTTCATGGGTGAATTGAGCGAGGAAGAAGCGGCGGCACAACGCGCTTACCTGCAGTCGCGCCTGACGCGCCTGTTCCGCAATTCGGACGGTGAAGATGCAAACGGTTTGCTGCAAAACTATGTCCGCAAGTTTCGTCTGGGAGAACAGCCATGACGAACGCCATGCGTGACGCCCGCATAGAGAAGCTGCACTTCAACCAGGTCATTAATCAAATTCGTGATTTGCCTGCCTTGCCTGCCATCGTGCAGGATTTGATGAAAAACATCGGTCCCGATGAAACCGACATCAATGTCATCACACGCAAGGTAGCGATGGATCAGGCGCTGTCGGCGAAGACGCTGCAGTTTGCCAACTCGTCGTTCTACGGTTTGCAATCCAAGGTCACGACCATACAGCAAGCAATCACGCTGATCGGCATCAACGCGGTGCGCCACGTCGTCACTGCAACCGCCCTGACTGGTTACTTCCCGCCCAATAATTGCGCAGGCTTCGACTTCTTTGCACTGTGGCGTCATTCGGTAGCGACGGCTGTGTGCTCGCGCGTACTGGCGCGTCATTTGCATGTGAATCAGGATTACGCGTTCACCGCTGGTTTGCTGCACGATATCGGCCGCCTGGTATTGGTCACTTATTTCCGCAACGAATATGAAGCGGTCATCGCTTATCGCGAAGAACACGATTGTCATTGGCTGGAAGCGGAACAGGAAGTACTGGGCGTCGACCATGTGATGGCGGGCGAAGCACTGGCCGCACACTGGAATTTTTCCGATACGATACGTCATGCGATCGCCGGACATCACAATCCGGAGCAACAAAAAGTACGCTCGCTGGCATCCATCGTGCATATTGCTGATGCGATCGCACATGCACTTGATTTATCGCATCTGGAAAACGACCTGGTGCCACCGGTCTCGCACGTTGCCTGGGTCGGACTGGATTTAAGTGAAGAAGTTTATCTGCAGGTCTTCCACGAAACAGAATTGCTGTTCGATGAAGTAAGCCGCGTATTGTTGACAGAAAAATAGAAGGATATTTTGGAGCAGATTACGACTTTTGGTGCATCCGCTTACGCCATAGGCAGCATTCACCTCTTTGATGGCGTTACCGATCCAGTCGTCGCAACTCTGCTCGCACCATGCGCGATCGTCCGTCTGCAGAAAGACGAAACCATTTCCCCTCTACGCAGCAATGAAGCATGTGTCTACGCCGTGCTGCGTGGCGCACTCGGCAATACGCTGATCGATGAGACACAAGGCATACGCACCGAAAAAGTGCTGCCTGGCGAAAGCGTAGGAGAACTCTCAGTATTGGATGACATTGCGCATTCCAGTACGCTAATCGCCTTGCAGGAAACCGAACTACTCGTCATCGAATCAGCTACTTTATGGCAGTTGATAGATGAAGCCAACGGCGTTGCACGTAATCTCTTGCGACAGTTGTCGTTCCGCCTGCGTGCTGCCAATGCCCAGCTGCGCCGCCGCGAAAAAGTCGGTGAATTCTATCGCCAGCTATCGATGGTTGACGGCCTGACCGGGCTGCACAATCGCGCCTGGCTCAACGACAAACTATCCCACCTGATAGAAGAAGCACATGCTGCCAAGCATCCGCTGTCACTGATCATGATCGATCTCGATCATTTCAAACGCTTCAATGACGAATACGGCCACCTGGTTGGTGATACCGCACTGCGTACTGCAGCCGGTGTCCTGAGCGCCGCTTTGCGGCCCAGCGATTTTGCCGTACGCTACGGCGGTGAAGAATTAATCGTCATCCTGCCGGACAGCAATATCGCAGCTGGTACCATGGTGGCGCAGCGCCTATGTGAACGCATGCGCCTGGCGGTTGTATTCGCCGACATGCATATGCCTTTGCCACATATCACGGCTTCATTCGGCGTCGCGGTGCTGGCACCGCAGCAGGATGCAGATGGCTTGCTGGCTGCGGCCGATGCTGCACTGTATCGCGCCAAGGAAGCCGGACGCAATCAGGTCGCGATTTAAGCCTGCGTGCGCAAACTTCGAACTAACTAATCGTCATTCTTATATTTCACGATGTCTACGCACACCTTTCTCTGGCACGATTACGAAACCTTTGGTGTACAACCACGACGCGATCGCCCGGCGCAATTCGCCGCGATCCGTACCGATGCCGAACTCAATGAAATCGGCGAGCCCATCATGCTGTACTGCAAACCGGCGAATGACTTTCTACCGGACCCGCAATCCTGTCTGATTACCGGCATCACACCACAAGTCTGCCTGGAGCGCGGCGTACCAGAGCACCAGTTCGCAGCAGAGATAGAAAAAGCACTATCGCAAACCGGCACCATAGGCGTCGGCTACAACACCATACGTTTCGATGATGAAGTCACGCGCTTTATGTTTTGGCGCAACCTGATCGATCCGTATGCACGCGAATGGCAGAACAGCTGTGGTCGCTGGGACCTCCTTGATGTCGTGCGTACCGCCTATGCATTGCGCCCGGAAGGCATTAACTGGCCCAAGCATCCGGATGGTCGCCCCAGTTTCCGTCTCGAACAATTGACAGCTGAAAATGGCATCGCGCACGAAGCAGCGCATGATGCTTTATCCGACGTGCGCGCCACGATTGCAATGGCACGCCTGATCCGTGATCGTCAGCCCAAGCTGTTTGATTTCTGTCTGGGCTTGCACAAGAAAGACAAGGTTGCCGCCGAAATCGGCCTGCCGCTGCGCCGCCCCTTCCTGCATATCACCGGCATGATTCCGGCCGAGCGCGGCTGTATCGCCGTGGTCTGGCCGCTGGCAGTACACCCGACCAACAAGAATGAAGTGATCGTCTGGGATCTGGCAGCAGATCCATCCGAGCTGGCCAGCCTGGATGCCGAGACCATACGCATGCGCATGTTCAGCAAGGCGGATGCATTGCCGGAAGGCGTGGGGCGTCTGCCGATCAAAACCATACATTTGAATAAATCCCCCATCGTCATCAATAACCTGAAGACCTTGTCGCCAGCGATGACAGAGCAATGGGGCATCGATATACCGACTGCCTTGCAGCACGCAGAAATCGCAGCTGCGGCACCGGATATGAGCGCGATCTGGCAGGAAGTTTTTTACCGTCCGCAAGAAGCAGCAGCCGATGTAGACGAAGACCTGTACGGCGGCTTTGTCGGCAACAATGACCGCCGCACGCTGCAAGAGCTACGAGCCCTGTCACCGGAAGCATTGGCGCAGGCACGACCAGCCTTTGCCGATCCGCGCCTGGAAGAAATCGTCTGGCGTTACCGCGCACGCAACTTCCCGCATACGCTGAGCGAAGAAGAACAGCAACGCTGGGAAGAACATCGCGTGGCACGTCTGTTTGACGGCGAAGCAGGCGCACGTACGATAGAAACCCTGTTTGCCGAAATCGACCAGCTATCCGAAGACGTCGACGAACGCGGCGAGGAAATCCTCGGTGCTCTGTACGATTACGCCGAAGCCATCGCGCCCAGCCGTAGCTAAACGCCCCGCCTGGCACCAAATCCGCTGCCCTGGCCCCGGCAGCGTGCTAATCTGTGCGCTGGTCACCCGGCGTAATTAACTATTCAGCGGAGACAGGCATGAATCTTTCTTACTGGTGTATTTTGATTGCAGGCATCCTGCCCGTTGCGACGGTGGCCATAGCCAAATGGGGCAAGCGCGATTTTGATAATTCAGAACCGCGCCGCTGGCTGGAAAAGCAGGAAGGGCTGCGCCGCCGTGCCGATAGTGCACATCGCAATCACTTTGAAGCCTTTCCTTTCTTTGCCGCAGGTGTTTTGGTTGCGCAACAACTCAATGCAGACCAGGATTCGATTAATATGCTGGCTGTCGCATTTATTGCTGCACGCCTCGTGTACACGCTACTCTATCTGACCGATCGCGCTACCTTGCGCTCGATCACATGGCTGATTGGTTATTTGGCTGTGGTCGGATTGTTTTTATTGCCGGCTTTCGATGGCGGCTGATTTTTGATCACGCTCTTTTTTGATTTTAATTTTTTACTTTTATGTCGCACACCCAAACACTGCAGCTACTGCAAGACTCTGTTGAATCGCTCCGGCAAAGCCGCATCAGCGTAGCTGAATTTTGCCAGACCTGGCGCGCACAAACTGCACTGCTGGCTGACCTGCCTGGTCCATATAGCACGGTCATGGAAGACTTGCTGGGTCGCCTGGAAGCAGGCAGTCTGTTTACAGAAGAAAGCTGCTCCTTCAGTCAGATCGATTTGCTGACGACGCTGGATATGTGGCTGGATAACGCCCGCCAGACCCTGGGCTGATAGCCACCACCTTTACAAGCAGACTACGATGCAACAATTTGAATTTGAACTGAACGACGAATTCGTCGAATTAAACCAGCTGCTGAAGCTGAATGGCCTGTGCGAAAGCGGCGGCGCGGGCAAGATGCTGGTCGCCAGTGGCAAGGTAAAAGTGGATGGCAAGACCGAGTTGCGCAAAACCTGCAAAATACGCGCAGGCCAGGTAGTGACCCTGGGCGACGTCCGCATCAAAGTACACGCTGGCAACTGAGACTAGTCTATCTTTATACCGTGTGAGCCAGCGGCGCGGCGGCGGGCATGGGACAATGCTGCCATGACCCCACACGAAAAACTGATATTTGTTGACCTGGAAACAACAGGTGCCAATCTGGTCAATGACCGCATTACCGAAATCGGGATAGTTGCGGTCGATCCTGACGGCTGTATCGAGCGCTGGTCGACCTTTGTGAATCCCGGTCGCCCTATCCCCGAATTCATCCAGGGCTTGACCGGTATCAGCGATGAGATGGTCGAGACTGCACCTGCTTTTGAAACACTCGCCGATACAGTGCGCGCGCGTTTGCAGGATGGTTTATTCATCGCGCACAATGCGCGCTTCGACTACGGCTTCCTGCACCATGCTTTCGCGCGTTCCGGCCATGCACTGAATTCGGAAATGTTGTGCACGGTCAAACTGTCACGTGCCTTGTTTCCCGCCGAAAAGAAACACAATCTGGATAGCCTGATTGCACGGCATGAGCTGATCCCTGAAGCACGTCACCGCGCGCTGGCGGATGCTGATTTGCTGTGGCAGTTATGGCGCAAGCTGAATGCCGTCGTTCCCTACGAAGTCTTTAGCAAAACCGTACAGACCTTGCGCCAGCAACCAAAATTATCCTTGCCGGCAACAGCGGAAAGCTAAACTCCAGTGCTATGCTGCTGGCTGGTAAATCTGCAGCTATCTTGATCGACCCATAACAAGGAAACTGATTCATGGCCAAACTCATCTATATCGCCGATCCTATGTGCTCGTGGTGCTACGGCTTCGGGCCTGAACTCAATACGCTGTTGAGCGGCTTGCCGGATACCCCGCTGGAGCTGATCGTCGGCGGCTTGCGCGCCTACAACAAGGAAGTGATGGATGAGAAGCTGAAAGCCACCTTGCTTGAACACTGGAAAAAAGTGGAACAAGTCAGCGGCCTGCCGTTCGCCAAAGATGGTTTGTCGCATGAAGGTTTTATCTATGACACCGAACCTGCCTGCCGCGCCGTCGTTGCAGCAGGCATGCTGGCACCGGATACAGCACTGGATGTATTCCACGCGATCCAGCATGGCTTCTATGCTGAAAACCTGGATACGACCAAGGGTGAGGTATTGGCAGATATTGCTGCGGCAGTATTTGAAAAAGCCGACATCCAGATTGATGCGGCTGAGTTCCTGCGCACCTGGGCTTCGGAAGAAGCGCGCAATGCGACCGAAGCAGACTTTACGCAAACCAAGTTATGGGGCGTGTCCGGCTTCCCTACCCTGGTATTGGAAAAATCAGGAGAGTTGTATCTGGTGACATCCGGCTACACCAAAACAGAAACACTGGTTGAGCGTCTGCAGGAATTGATAGATCAGCCAGCTTGATGCGCTTGGCGTATTGATTTGCTACATAACAGCGCCGGGTTGAACCCGGCGCTTTGTTTTTACGACATGTGTTGACCGCCATTTATGGCGATGTTTGCCCCCGTCACAAACGCCGCTTCATCCGAGGCCAGATAAGCGACCAGCCCCGCCACTTCTTCCGGCTTGCCGAGACGTCCCATAGGAATTTGCGGCACGATTTTGGTATCCAGCACATCCTGTGGAATCGCGGTCACCATCTTGGTGCCGATATAGCCTGGCGAGATGGTATTCACAGTAACCGCCTTGCGCGCAACTTCGAGCGCCAGCGCCTTGGTAAAACCATGCATGCCCGCTTTCGCTGCCGAGTAGTTGGTTTGTCCGAAAGCACCTTTCTGTCCATTCACCGAAGAGATATTGATAATACGTCCCCAGCCGCGTTCCACCATGCCGTCGCATACAGGCTTGGTCATATTGAACACGGAATCCAGGTTGGTACCGATCACCGCATCCCAATTTGGCTTGTCCATGCGCTTGAAAGTCATGTCGCGCGTGATACCGGCGTTATTGACCAGTACATCCACCGGCCCCATTTCTTTTTCGATTTGGGCGACGCATTTTTGCGCTGATTCGTAATCGGAAACATCACATGGATAGGCGTGGAAGTCGTAGCCGCTTTCTTTCATGAGCTTCAGCCACTCATCCACTTTGGTATTGCCCGGCGAGTAAGTCGTCACTACCTGATATCCAAGTGCTGCCAGCTTGATGCAAATCGCTTCGCCCAAACCACCCATACCACCTGTCACCAATGCAAGGCGTGTCATAACTATCTCCTCTTATTATTTGTTAATAGGGCTGCCTGCTTTATTGAGCGCATGCATGCTGCGTATCCTTGCGTCTACCTTAGCGTTCAATCGCAAGCGCCACCCCCATTCCGCCACCTATACACAAACTGGCCAGGCCTTTGTGCGCATCACGTCGTATCATTTCATGCAGCAAAGTTACCAAGATGCGGCAACCCGAAGCGCCGATAGGATGGCCGATCGCAATCGCTCCGCCATTCACATTAATCTTCTTGGTATCCCAGCCCATTTCGCGATTCACTGCAATCGCCTGTGCCGCAAAGGCTTCGTTGATTTCCATCAGATCCACATCCTGATGCTTCCAGCCTGCTTTCTTCAGGCACAGCTGTGTCGCCGGAACCGGGCCCATGCCCATGATGCTCGGGTCCACGCCTGCGGATGAATAGGCTTTGATTTTCGCCAGTGGTTTAAGGCCTAGCTCTTTGGCTTTCTGCGCCGTCATCATGATCACGGCGGCTGCGCCATCATTGATACCGGAAGCATTACCGGCAGTGACTGTACCGTCTTTGGAAAAAGCCGGACGTAATGCGGAAAGTGATTCGAGTGTGGTGCCGTGCTTGATGTATTCGTCGCTATCAAAAACGATGTTTCCTTTTTTGCTTAGGATCTCAAAAGGAATAATTTCATCTTTGAACTTGCCCGCTTTTTGCGCGGCCTCTGCTTTGTTCTGTGACTCCAGTGCAAACTCATCCTGCTCCTGGCGTGAGATGCCGAATTTCTTCGCGATGTTTTCTGCGGTGGTCCCCATGTGATACTGATTGTAGACATCCCACAAGCCGTCATGAATCATGGTGTCGATCAGCTTGGCATCACCCATGCGGAAACCATCGCGCGAATTATTCAGCACGTGCGGCGATGCGCTCATGTTTTCCTGCCCGCCAGCAATAATGATCTGCGCGTCACCACATCGGATGGCTTGCGTCGCCAGATGCGTAGCTTTCAGGCCGCTACCGCATACTTTATTAATCGTGAAAGCCGGCACCATGTCCGGAATACCGCTCCGTATCAAGGCCTGACGCGCAGGATTCTGGCCGCAACCAGCGGTCAGCACCTGGCCCAATATCACTTCGCTGATCTGGTCAGCTTGGATACCACTACGCGTCAGTAAATTTTTAATGACGTGAGCACCGAGATCGGAGGCCGCAGTTTTAGCCAGCGCGCCGCCGAATTTTCCAACACCAGTACGTCCAGCAGAAACAATGACAACATCATCCATTTCAACTCTCCATTAGCACTGCGAGGGAACTACGATAGCCATCGATTGAGAAGACATGCCATCACATCGGCAAGAAGAATTCACACAATTTAAGGCGTCCGTTACAACCGTATCTAAAAATTGTTTGGAACGCAATGACTAGATATCAAATCTTGCGAGTGGCTTACAGCGCGACCATTAAACAACCGCAGAGCTATCTCTAGTCTGCTTGTCATATGTCAGTTAAACAGAACGAGTGATGGCTTTGCGTTTGCTGTTATTCGGATTTGGCTCATAAAAATGAAGGTTGCAATATGACTGGAAGATGAATTGCATGCGCTGCTCACGGCATTTGCGCATTCAAAGTTCTGGCTGATCAGGAGATCCGTCGCGGCTGTCATCAAGCATGATTTATTTCATCTGCCTGTAATAAATGAGATGTTGGCCAGGATAAGTCGGTCGCAGCGATATACGTCGAATCAAAATTATCCGCGATGAAGATGCGCCATCAGTATCGACAAGTTGTAGTGACAGGAAGTAAGTAGAAAAGAAAGCATCCGCGACACACATAGCCGGCATGTCTCTATGCAAAAGGAGCTTGCGCTGCAGTTTAAGGCTCATCCCTGTAGGGGATTCGCACGTTTATTGACGCGAGTTGGGGATATTGTTGGTGCAGATCAGCGTTGCAAGCTCGCTTGTACAAACTGTCCGCGCAAAGCAAAAACCCTCCAGTATTTCTACTGAAGGGTTTTCTAAATAAAAGCCTGACGATGACCTACTTTCACACTGGTTGCAGCACTATCATCGGCGCAAAGTCGTTTCACGGTCCTGTTCGG
>NZ_JADOEL010000018.1 GCF_015645465.1 Herminiimonas contaminans
TCCATTAAACGCCCACACTTATCGGCTGTTAATTTTTAAAGAACCTGTTCTGCTTCGCTATCAACTTGCGTCGTTTGCGTCGCTGCGAATCGTTTTGTTCGTCAGCAGCAGAGAAGCGAGATTATGTGGCATGTTTCAGTTTTCGTCAACATCTTTTTGATTTTATTTTTAAAAGATTTTTTAACTAACTCTTCTAAAAACTACTTCAAAAAGACTCGCTTCCAAACCACCGAAACGACCTTCGAAAACCGCCACTTCTACTCCCCCATCACACTCACATTTCAGCTCGCTTACTGCGCGTTTCGCTGCGTGTTCTGCGACGGGAGCCGAACTATAGCAAAGCTTCTTTGGAGTTGGCAAGCGCTTTCCTGAAATAATTTTGAAATACTTCAAATTAGTTTTTTCAGGTGCTATTAACTGTTCTTGAAATGAGGTGCGCGCTTCTCTATAAACGCTTGCATACCTTCCTTCTGATCCGCAGTAGCAAAGGTGCTGTGGAATAAACGGCGCTCGAACTGCACACCTTCTGCCAGCGTCGTCTCGTATGCACGGTTAATAGACTCTTTGACCATCATCACCATAGGCAGAGACATATTGGCAATGACTGTAGCCGCCGCCAATGCTTCTTCATGCAACTTATCAGCAGCCACTATGCGCGAAACCAAACCCGCACGCTCTGCTTCCGCCGCATCCATCATGCGCGCCGTCAGGCACAGGTCCATCGCTTTCGCTTTCGATACTGCGCGTGGCAAGCGCTGCGTACCGCCTGCACCAGGAATAATGCCGAGCTTGATTTCAGGCTGACCGAACTTGGCCGTGTCTGCGGCGATGATGAAATCGCACATCATTGCCAGTTCGCAACCACCGCCCAATGCATAACCGGCAACTGCGGCGATGACCGGTTTGCGCACACTGCGGATTTGCTCCCAGTTACGCGTGATGTAGTCGCCTTTATATACATCCATATATGTATAACTCGCCATCGCGCCGATATCGGCACCTGCGGCAAAGGCTTTTTCACTGCCAGTAATGATGATGCAACCGATATCGTCGTCACCATCGAAGGATTGCAAGGCCAGGCCCAGCTCATCCATTAGTTTGTCATTGAGCGCATTCAGCGCAGCAGGGCGATTCAAGGTGATCAGGCCTACCTTGCCGTGGATTTCGACCAGAATATTTTCGTATTGCATGGAATCGCTCCTTATATAAGTACGCTCAACTGCACTAAATACTATTCAGACATCACTTTGGTAATAGCACCCACATCGTACCGCGCTGCTTCATGCGACCTGCCTGCTCTCCCGCCTGCGCGCCGAAACCCCAGAAGAAGTCGGCACGCACTGCATTCTTGATCGCGCCGCCGGTATCCTGCGCCATCATCAGGCGTTGCAGTACGGCATTGCTGTTGGGCTGAGTGGTCGAGAGGAAGACCGGCGCGCCCATAGGTATATATTGGGGATCGATGGCAATCGAGCGCTGCGGCGTCAACGGCACACCCATCGCGCCTTTCGGCCCGACAGTCGGATCAGCGATCTTTTCTTCCTTGAAGAAAACATAGCTAGGATTCGCATTCAGCAATTCCTGTTGACGTGTCGGATTGGCAATAACCCACGCTTTAATGCTTTGCGCCGAAGCCTGATCCAGCGTCATCTCACCTTTATCCACCAGGTAACGGCCTATGGATTTATACGGCTGACCATTCTGATCGGCATAGGCGACACGCACGGTTTCCTTGCCATCCGCCAGTTGCACGCGGCCGGAACCCTGGACTTGCAGGAAGAAAGCCTCAATAGGATCGTCCACCCACAGGATTTCCTTACCTGCCAGCGAATTCGATTGCGCCATTTCAGCACGCGACGGATAAGCCACTACCTTGTTACCAACCAAGCGGCCCCGCAGACGCATACCTTTGAGCTCCGGATAGACGCTGGCCAGTTCAATAGTCAGGATATCGTCCGGCGTACGGTGCAAAGGTGTCTGGTATGGGCCGCCGCGTTTGCGCGAACCGCGCAGCAGCGGCTCATAGTAGCCGGTGACCAGGCCATTATCCGAACCGTCCGGATTACGTACTTCGTAGGGCGCGAAGTAAGTTTCAAAGTATTGGCGGATGGCTTCGCTATTTTTAGTGTCAACATTCGCAGCTGCAGTACACGCGTTCTTCCAGTTCACCCGACGTATCAGCACCGAGCACGATGCTGCATAAGCAGGCCATGCTTCGCGCAGATTATCCTGACGCCATCCCGGCAGTGCCGCATAAGTAGTCGGGCGCAGAGTTGGCCCGATCTCGGTTTTCGGCAAATCGCCCGGAGTAACTGTCGGTTTAGGCGGCACCACGACCGGCTTTTCCGGCGGTGGCGGCAAGGTGGAACAGGAAACCAGGCCGAGCAAGAGGGATGCGAGTAAACTAAGACGGATAAATGACATAGGGGTGATAAGCAATGTGGCTACTATTGGTTGAAGCGGGAATCGCGCTGTTTTTACTGTTCTTTATAGTGTGGTGGACCATGTTCTCCGGCAGAAAGCCAACACAGCCACCAGCACAAAAATCTTTACCGCCGACCGAAGACGAGAAAAAACAGGATTAATGCAGGGTACGCGGCAGGGACAACACAAACTCGGGGATCTTGGCCTCGAACTTTTCACCATCCTCGGCTACACAGAAGTAATCTCCAGCCATGGTGCCTTGCGGCGTCGCCATCGAGGTACCACTGGTGTACTCATACTGCTCACCCGGCTGCAACAAAGGCTGATTGCCGACCACACCCAGGCCACGCACTTCCTGTACATGGTTGTTTGCATCAGTAATCACCCAATGGCGCGAAATCAATTGCGCCGCGACCTGTCCTGTATTCCTGATCGTCACTGAATACGCAAATACATAATTGGAACGAGCCGGATCGGACTGCTCCTCCAGGTACTGCGTATTAATAGTCACGGTAAATTCATAAGATGCCATTTGATTCCTTTTGCGCTGCAAGTTCCCTTGCTTCTTGTATATGTCGTTGTTGCGCCGCCATGCCCATATATATAGAGCAACAAGCCATTGCACACGAAATTCCCGGCGCATGCAAGGCAGGCGGGCGGAGTCACGGGTAAAATAGCGGCTTCTTTAGCAAAGTCACTACCATGCCTAACTACCGCATCGCCCCCAGTATTCTATCCGCCGATTTCGCCCGCCTTGGCGAAGAAGTACGCAATGTCGTCACTGCCGGCGCCGATATCATCCATTTCGACGTGATGGATAACCATTATGTGCCTAATCTGACCATCGGTCCGCTGGTCTGCGAAGCGATACGCCCGCATGTGCAAGTACCTATCGACGTGCACCTGATGGTCAAACCGGTTGATCGCATTATTCCCGACTTTGCCAAGGCAGGTGCCAATATCATCACCTTCCATCCGGAAGCGTCCGAGCATATCGACCGCACCCTGCAATTGATCCGTGATAACGGCTGTAAAGCAGGCCTGGTATTCAATCCGGCAACGCCGTTGAATCACCTCGAACACGTCATGGATAAGCTGGACATCATCCTGATGATGTCGGTCAACCCAGGCTTCGGCGGCCAATCCTTCATTCCACATACGCTGAAGAAGATCGCAGCCGTACGCAAAATGATCGACGAATCCGGCCGCGACATCATGCTGGAAGTCGATGGCGGCATCAAAATCGACAACATCGCAGCTGCGGCCCAAGCAGGCGCAGATACCTTTGTCGCTGGCTCCGCTATTTTCGGCAAGCCGGATTACAAAGCCGTGATCGATGCGATGCGCAGCGAACTGGCGAAAGTCTGAGCTTGAACGCAGTGACTGAAAACCAAATGTTGCACGGCATACGCGGTGTCATTATCGATCTCGACGGCACCATGCTGCATACCGCGCAAGATCTGCACATTGCCGTCAATCGCATGCGGGCCGGACTCGGCCTGGCACCGCTGGACCTCGACACCGCCATCAGCTTTGTCGGCAAGGGCGCAGAAAACCTGGTGCGCAAGACCATAGGCGTCGATTTCTCGGAAAGCGAAGTCGAACTGCGCTTCAAGGAAGCCATGGCCTTGTTCGAGCAACATTACTTTGACGTCAATGGCGAATTCGCCACTGCTTATCCCGGCGTGCACGAAGGCTTGCAGGAAATGAAGCGCAAAGGTTTGCGCTTGGCCTGCGTCACCAACAAACCCATCGCTTTCACGCTACCACTGCTGAAGAAGACCGGCCTGCATGATTACTTTGAAATCATTTACGGCGGTGATTCCTTTGCGAAAAAGAAGCCCGACCCCATGCAATTGCTGCAAGTCTGCGCTGATTTTGGCCTCGCGCCGGAGCAAATCGTCGCCATCGGTGATTCGATCAACGACTCGCAAGCCGCACGGGCTGCGGGTTGCAAGGTACTCGCGGTACCGTATGGCTACAACCACGGGCAGGCTATACAAGACGTCGATTCGGATGGTATAGTTTCTTCGCTGCTGGAAGCAGCTCATCTAATTTCATCATAAACATCATGTTTCTCAACAAAAAACGACTCGCATCACCAGGCGCCCATGAGGCCTGGCTATGGCGACGCTGGCAAAACTGGTCTTAAACACCAATTGCCGCTGATCGTCCGCGCCCATTGCGCGATCAGCAACGTTTTTTGAACTACCACGCCGCTCGACTACAATAGCGGTCCGGAGAGAAACATGACTGAACTCGAATTCAAATCGTTGGCCGCGCAAGGCTACAACCGTATTCCACTGATCGCCGAAGCTTTCGCTGATCTGGAAACACCGCTCACGCTCTACCTGAAACTGGCGCAAACCCAGAATGGCGGGAAGAATTCCTTCCTGCTGGAATCTGTCGTCGGCGGCGAGCGTTTCGGTCGCTATTCCTTTATCGGCCTACCTGCCAACACACTGATGCGCAGCTTCGGTACGCGCATAGAGGTTGTTAAAAATGGCGCTGTCATTGAAACCAAGGAAGGTAATCCGCTCGATTTCATCGCGGAATTCCAGGCACGCTACAAGGTAGCCATCCTGCCCGGCATGCCACGCTTCTGCGGCGGCCTGGCTGGTTACTTCGGTTACGACACGGTACGCCACGTCGAGAAACGCCTCGCGCATACGACACCGAAAGACGATCTGGGTCTGCCGGAAATCCAGTTGCTGCTAACCGAAGAACTGGCTGTCATCGACAACCTGTCCGGCAAGCTGTACCTGATTGTGTATGCCGACCCGACCCAGCCGGAAGCATTCAGCAAAGGTCGTCAACGCCTGAAAGACTTGCGCGCCATGTTGCATCGCGCGGTCGAGTTGCCGATCACCACCGCGTCGGTACGCACTGAAACCATCCGTGAGTTCGACAAGGAATCGTATCTGGCCGCGGTTGCCAAAGCCAAGGAATACGTGATGGCGGGCGACCTGATGCAAGTGCAGATCGGCCAGCGCATCAAGAAGCAATACGTCGATTCGCCGCTCACGCTGTACCGTGCACTGCGTTCGCTGAATCCTTCGCCGTATATGTATTTCTACAATTTCGGTGATATGCAAATCGTCGGTTCGTCACCGGAAATCCTGGTGCGCAACGAAACCATTTCCGAAGAGAAGAAAAAAGTCACCATCCGTCCGCTGGCAGGTACCCGCCCACGTGGCGCGACGCCAGAGAAAGATGAAGCGCTGGCAAAAGAATTACTGGCTGATCCGAAAGAGATCGCCGAACACGTAATGCTGATCGACCTGGCACGTAATGACATAGGCCGCATCGCCGAAACCGGCAGTGTGCAAGTCACCGACAAGCTGGTCATCGAAAAATACTCGCACGTACAGCACATCGTTTCCAACGTCGAAGGCACATTGAAGTCCGGCCTGTCGAATCTGGACGTGCTGAAAGCAACCTTCCCGGCAGGTACCCTGTCCGGCGCGCCGAAAGTCCGCGCGATGGAAATCATCGACGAACTGGAACCAACCAAACGCGGCATCTATGGCGGCGCTTGCGGCTATCTGTCCTTCGGTGGCGAAATGGATCTGGCGATTGCGATCCGTACCGGCGTCATCAAGGATGGCATGCTGTATGTACAAGCGGCAGCAGGGATCGTCGCCGATTCGGTGCCCGAGATGGAATGGCAGGAAACCGAGAACAAGGCGCGCGCAGTGCTGAGAGCTGCGGAACAGGTACAAGACGGTTTGGACGGGGAGATTTAAATGTTACTGATGATCGATAACTACGACTCGTTCACCTACAACCTGGTGCAATACTTCGGCGAATTGGGCGAAGACGTGCACACCGTGCGTAACGACGAGATCACACTGGAACAAATCGCAGCGCTGAATCCTGAGCGCATCTGCATTTCACCTGGCCCTTGCACACCGCATGAAGCTGGCGTGTCCGTGCCTATCCTGCAGCAATTCGCAGGCAAGCTGCCTATCCTCGGCGTCTGCCTGGGTCATCAGGCTATCGGCGCGGCATTCGGCGGCAAAGTCGTGCGCGCGCAGCAAGTCATGCATGGCAAGACTTCGCAGATCACACATACCGGCGTCGGCGTCTTCAAGGATTTGCCATCGCCATACACTGTGATTCGCTATCACTCGCTGGCGATCGAACGCGCATCGCTGCCGGACTGCCTGGAAGTTACCGCATGGACTGACGACGGTGAAATCATGGGCGTGCGTCACAAGGAATTCGATATTCAGGGCGTGCAATTCCATCCGGAATCCATACTGTCCGAACACGGACATGCGCTGCTGAAAAACTTCCTCGTGCGCTGAGATGAATAGTGCCGCAAGTCATTTGAATACAGAAAGCACCGTCATGCCGATAACCGAACAAGAAGCTTTAATGCGCTGTATCGATCATCGTGAAATCTTCCACGATGAGATGCTGCATTTGTTCCGCAAGATCATGAGCGGTGAAATGTCGCCGGTCATGATCGCCGCATTGACAATGGGACTGCGCGTCAAGAAAGAAAGCATAGGCGAGATCGCAGCAGCGGCGCAGGTCATGCGTGAATTCTCGACCAAAGTACCGCTGACCGACACCACCAATCTGCTCGACATCGTCGGCACCGGTGGTGATGGCGCCAACACTTTCAATATTTCCACCGCATCGATGTTCGTTGCCGCCTCAGCTGGCGCACGCATCGCCAAGCATGGCGGCCGCAGCGTTTCCTCATCGTCAGGCAGCGCCGACGTACTGGAATCGCTGGGTGCGAATATCAACCTGAAGCCGGAACTGGTCGCCGAATCGATCGCGCAGACCGGCATAGGTTTTATGTTTGCGCCTAACCACCATGCTGCGATGAAGCACGCCGCACCAGTGCGCAAGGAACTCGGCGTACGGACCATTTTCAATATCCTCGGTCCGCTGACCAATCCTGCCGGTGCGCCTAACATCCTGATGGGTGTATTCCATCCTGATCTGGTCGGCATCCAGGTGCGTGTGTTGCAACGCCTGGGCGCGCAACATGCGATCGTGGTCTGGGGCCG
Source organism: Herminiimonas contaminans (assembly GCF_015645465.1). Lineage (GTDB taxonomy): Bacteria > Pseudomonadota > Gammaproteobacteria > Burkholderiales > Burkholderiaceae_D > Oxalicibacterium > Oxalicibacterium contaminans. Next base: position 7,452 of record NZ_JADOEL010000018.1, read on the forward strand.
CGACAATATGGATGAAGTATCGCTGGGCGCGGCCACCATGGTCGGTGAACTGGTCAATGGTGAAATCCGCGAATATGAAATCCATCCGGAAGACTTCGGCCTGCAGATGATTGCGAGCCGCAATCTGAAAGTAGCCGATTCGGTGGAGTCAAAGGCCAAGATATTTGAAGCGCTGGACAATGTAGACAGCCCGGCACGCGATATCGTCGCGCTGAATGCCGGTACCGCACTGTATGCCGCTGGCGTCAGCAACTCCATCGCTGATGGCCTGGCCAAAGCACGTGCAGCAATTGCATCAGGTGCGGCGCGTGCCAAGCTCGAACAATTTGTGCAGGTTACGCAAGCACTCGGCAAAGCGTAAGCTGCCTTCCAAGGTAAAAGAAATCATGTCCGATATCCTGAACAAAATCCTAGCCGTCAAAGCTGACGAAGTCGCTGCTGCGAAAAAATACCGCAGCTTGGCCAGCCTGCGCGACGAAGTGGAAGGCGATAAAGAAGCACGTGCAGCGATACGCGACTTTGAAGCCAGCCTGCGCGCGAAGATAGCCGCAGGACAGGCAGGCATCATTGCGGAAATCAAGAAAGCCTCGCCATCCAAAGGTGTGATACGTCCGGACTTCCATCCGGCCGAGATTGCTGCCAGCTATGAAAAGCACGGCGCAGCCTGCTTATCCGTATTGACCGATGTGCAGTTCTTCCAGGGCTCACCTGAATACCTGAAACAGGCGCGTGCCGCCTGTGCCTTGCCTGCGCTGCGCAAAGACTTCATCGTCGATCCGTATCAACTGTATGAAGCACGCTCATGGGGCGCGGATTGTATTTTGCTGATCGTGGCTGCGCTGGATCATGGCTTGATGGCAGAGCTGGAAGCCTGCGCGCATGAACTGGGTATGAATGTTTTGGTGGAAGTACACAATGCAGAAGAATTAACTGCCGCGCTGAAACTGAAAACCAAGCTGCTCGGTGTCAACAACCGCAATCTGCGTACCTTTGAGACTTCCTTGCAAACAACGCTGGATTTGTTGCCGCGTATGTCGCCGGACAAGCTGGTCATTACCGAATCCGCGATCGTCACGCCTGACGATGTGAAGAAAATGCGTGACGCCGATGTCCACGCCTTCCTGGTTGGTGAAGCATTTATGCGTGCGCCGGATCCGGGTGTCGAACTGGGCCGCCTGTTTAACTAAGTAGCGTCCAAATCCATTTCAGGTGCGCGAGCTACGCGCACCTGCCTTCCTTCTCAATCCTGTAGATTCAGCCATGCCTTGCGCAAGCGCTGGGCGCTTACCGGTTTGTCTGCATTTTTCAGATTGACCGCTGGCACATCCGACGCCGCCAGCGCAGCATTGAAGATCATCAATTCATCACGGCGGAAGGCATGTACACCTATCGCCTGACCAACGCGATAACGTCCCAGCAAATTATCCAGATTAGTCGCCGTTACGCGCAAACCATCGATGGCGACCAATACATCTCCGGCTGACAAACCAGCCTTGTGCGCTGCGCCGCCTTCATACACGCTGGCGATCTTGCAGTCATTGCCATCACGTACCGTGCGCATGCCCAGACCCGGTTTCCCATTCTTGCGCGCATCGGCGTAGTCGACACCGAACGGTGCCAGCAATTTGGCGAGCGGAATGTCTTCGGTGCCGCGCACCCAACGATCCAGTATCCGTTTCAGCTTGAGCCCGGTCACGCTGTCGAAAAGTGCATCGACTTCTTCTTCCGTTACACCGCGTCCCGCTTTGCCATCCTGATAGAAGTCACGACCATACTGCTGCCATAAGGCCAGCATCACATCATCCAGCGACTTCTTGCCCTTGGTTTGCTCACGTATGGTCAGGTCCAGCGCCAGGCCAACCAAAGAGCCCTTGGTGTAGTAGCTGACGATGGCATTCGATGCATTCTCATCCTGGCGATAATATTTGACCCAGGCATCGAAGCTGGATTCCGCCACGCTTTGCTTGTGGCGGCCGCTGCCGCGCAATACGTTATTCATGGTTTTAGCGACCAGCTTCAGATAAGCCGCTTCGTCTATCACACCACTGCGCACCAGCATCAAGTCATCGTAATAGCTGGTAAAGCCCTCGAACAACCAGAGCAAAGGCGTATAGCCTTCCTGCGTCAGGTCGTACGGAGCGAAAGCCGCTGGCTTGATGCGCTTAACGTTCCAGGTGTGGAAATATTCATGGCTGCACAAACCGAGGAAGGTGCGATAGCCGTCGGTCATTTCCTTCTGGCCTTTCACTGGCAGATCCGCACGCGAACAAATCAACGCGGTTGAAGCACGATGTTCCAGTCCGCCGTAACCATCACCCACCACCATGGTCATGAAGACGTAGCGATCCACCGGTGCCCTATGTGTCTTGGGTTCAAACAGCGAAATCTGCGCTTCACATATTTTTTGTAAGTCGGCACCGAGGCGCTGCAAATCCAGATTCGGCACGCGGCCGGTGAACACCATATCGTGCTGCACACCATGCGCCTTGAAACTCGCCAATGCAAACGTACCGAGCTCGACCGGGTGATCGATCAATTCATCGTAGTTCGAGGCTATGTAGGAGCCGAAGCCATAGCGTTTCGCTTTCAGCTGGCGCATCGCCGTCGCCACACGCCATTTGGCATAGGCTTCACCTTGCGGCTTCTGGATATCGACTTCATGCACGCGCTGTTCCTGGCCATCCACTTGCAGGAAAACACTGGTGCCGTTGAAGAAACCATGCGTCTGATCCAGATGCGCGGTACGTACCGACAAGTCCCACGCATAGACTTCGTAGTACACGGTCAATGGGCCAGTGCAGACATCCGCCAGCCAGGTATGCTTGTCCAGCTTGTTCAACGCAACTTCATAACCACCCGACTCGGCACGTATGCGCACGATGTTCTTGGCGAACTCACGGATCATGTAGCTGCCAGGTATCCACGCCGGCAAGGAAAAGCGCTGGCCCGCAGGATCAGGCTGGTTCACTGTCACGCTGACTGCGTACAAATGCGCGGCCAGATCTTTCGGGACGATGGTGTATTGGATTGCGTTTTTCATGCTGTGCCGCCGTTATGTGTAAGTACGCTAGTTTAGCTGTATCTGTCGCGCCGCGCAGAGCGTGCGCCAGCAGTAGTCAGGATAACGCAGATACAAAAATGGCCACGCAAGCGTGGCCATCATGCAATCTGTAGCGCTGTGATTACTGTTTGATTGAAGACAGTTTGACTTCCAGTGCCTTCGCATCAATCGCACCCGGGATGCGGGAGCCGTCAGTGAAAATAATGGTCGGCGTACCGGTCACACCCATTCTTTGTCCCAATGCCAAAACCTTTTCATGCGGTGTCGAGCATTTATCGGAAGCAGGTGCCGGTGCTTTGCCATTCAGCATCCAGTCATCCCAGGCCTTGTTGCGATCTGCGGAACACCAGACATTGCGCGACTTGGCAATCGAGTCTGGCGACAGGATGTTGTACATAAAGGTATACACGGTAATGTCGTTGATGCCTTCCAGCGTCTGGCGGAAACGTTTGCAATAGCCGCAGTTAGGGTCTTCAAACACGGCGATGACGCGCTTGCCATTGCCTTTGACCTGCTTCATCGCGAGTTCCAGCGGCAAATCGCTGAATGCGACCTTATTGATTTCTTCCAGGCGTGCCTTGGTGTAATCCTGATAGGTCTTGGTATCGACGATACGGCCTACGAATAAAAACTGCGCTTTGGCGTCGGTGTAGATGATGTCGCCGTTCACTTGCACTTCAAACAAGCCTGAATAGGGCGTTTTGCTCACAGCCACCACTTTGGCATCTTCGCCCAGACGTGGCTCGATTGCTTTACGTACTGCAGCTTCCTGTGCCGTTTCGGCAAAAGCAGAGACAAAAGCCAAGCCGAGCAATGCTGCTACGGCAGCCTTGATTAATTTCATATTGATTCCGTTTAAGATTTTTTAGCTGGAGTTACTGATACTTTTACAGGGACTTGCCCAGTGCGTGGCCTATCAGGCGCCTTTTTAAGACAGGCAACTGGTTCACCAAGTTCAAACCAAAATTACGCATCACACGTACAGGCTCCAGATCCGTGCCGAACAGGCGAGCCAGGCCATCCGTGGTTAATTGCATCAGCAGTATATCTTCCTTGCGGGCACGTGCATAACGTGACAACACGCGCGCATCGCCGCAATCTCTATGCTGTCCGCGTTCGCTGACCGCCTTGATCAAACCGGCAACATCTGCAAACCCAAGGTTCATGCCATGTCCGGCCAGCGGATGCACCACATGCGCGGCATCACCGATCAGGGCCACGCGCGGCGCGGTAATCGCATGCGGGCGCAGCAAGGACAATGGGAATGACTTCAGAGCTTCAGGTTGCAAAGGCGACAAGGTGCCCAGCTTGCTTCCTGCCAGTTTTGTCAGGCGCGCAGCAATTTGCGTTAGTGATTCTTTTAACAGAGTATCTGCCAGCCCATCCGGCGCCGACCACACCAGTGACACGCGCTGCCCCGGCAAAGGCAACAGGGCAATAATGCCTTCCGCCGCCGAGAACCATTGATAGGCAACGTCGTGATGCGGCATTTCGCAGGCAAAGTTGGAAACGATGGCACGCTGCCCATACGGACGATAATCAAAATCGATATTGCATTGCGCACGCACCCAGGACTGGCCACCATCGGCACCAACCACCAGCTCAGCACTCAGGGTATCGCCATTTGCCAGCTGCACGTTTGCAGCTGTCTCATTCGTCTGCAAGGCAACGGCACGGCCACGTACCACATTCACATTGGAAGCAAACTTCAGTGCCGCATCCAGCGCCTGGTTCAGGTTACGGTCTTCGACTATCCATGCCAGCGCACCGACTCGCGCACCATAGGCATCGAAAGCCAGCTCACCGGCAGTGGCACCGTCGCCATTGACCACCATTGCATCGACCGGTGCCACACGTGACGCATCCAGCGCTTCCCAGACTTTGACTGAAGACAGCAAGGCATGCGCAATATGATTGACGGCATAAACACGCACATCCCAATCGTCCGCGGCCGCAGGGGGCTGGGCTGACGCCGGGCTTAACAAAGTAACCTTCAGTCCGGCCTGCGCAAAACCCAGCGCTGCCGCTTTACCGATAGCCCCGTCGCCGATAATACAAACGTCGCTTTGCACATGCATAAAGCTGGATATCCGTGAAAATAAGAGGGAGAAAACGATTTCAGTGCGCTCATTATAGCGGCTGCCAACAATTTAATTTGCATCTAGTGCTTGCAAATCCCAACAGCTTTGCTATACTTGCGCGCCTTGGCCTGGTAGCTCAGTCGGTAGAGCAGAGGATTGAAAATCCTTGTGTCGGTGGTTCGATTCCGCCCCGGGCCACCAAGAAAATCAAGCACTTAGCCCACCCTCTGCGGTGGGCTTTTTGCTTTTTGGCATGTGCGTGCAATTTACGCATTTTTTGATTTTTCAGTGCTTCGTGTAAAAAATCGCCAGAATGGAAAAATATTTTTCCGTCCACAGCGAGTTGCGGCAGCTCATTTAAATTTGCCAACAGGGGCCGGCATTGCACCGGCGTTACCCTCATTAATCCCGGTCGTCGCAAAACGTTCGCGATACACCTTGGGCGTAATCCCGAGTCGCTTTTGAAATACGCGCCGCATGTGGTCATCATCAGTGAAACCGCTCAGCGCTGCGATTTTTTTGATCGGCAAAGCGACGTCGGCCAATAATTGCTTGGCCAATTCGAGGCGGCTCGCCTCTATGAATTCCTGCGAACTCTGCCCGACTTCCTGCTGGAATACGCGCGCAAAGTTGCGTACGCTCATCATCGCTTTTTGCGCCAGCGTCGTCGATGACAAGCGCTGATCAAGGTTTTCCAGAATCCAGTTCTGCACTTCACGAATATTCGGCCTTGCGGTTTTCTGGCTCAGCAAATGCGTACTGAATTGCGACTGGCCACCCGGACGTTTCAGATACACCACCATATCGGTCGCCACGTCGAGTGCCAGTTCACGACCAAAATCTTCTTCGACAAAAGCCAGCGCCAGATCGATCCCGGCAGTCACACCGGCCGAGGTCCACAAGTTACCGCTACGCACAAAGATCGCATTGGCATCAACTTCAATCGCCGGGAATTGCTCCTGCAACATTTGCGCCACGCTCCAGTGTGTCGTCGCGCGCTTGCCTTCCAGCACACCCGCCGAAGCCAAAAAGAAAGCACCTGAACATAGAGCCGCGAGACGATTGATTTGCGGATGAACTGCGACCACCCAGTCGACGATAGGTCCCGCATTTTCCAGTGCTCCCTGGATATTCCGTGCACCGACGATGATGGCGTCATCCGGTAGGGCCAGGCTGCTGACCGCTTTGGCCGCATGCAAGACCATCTGGGTATCTGATTGCACCGGTCCAGCGCTGGTAGATACGAAGCGCACATCATAACCATTACCTTTGCGCTGCCGCTGCAGGTGCAGGTTGGCGTATTCGAATACCGACAACGGACCGATGGCTTCCAGTGCCTTGAAGCCCGGATAAATAATGATGTCGACAGTTCTGGGAGCGTGCGGTTTCAATGCATTCATGGCTTGTTGTTCGCAGTACAAATGCGCGGTGTGGATTATTGCCCGGAAGCAGAAATGTGCTGTTGCACATCACGGCGGCACAGTGCATCGGCCATTAAATTCGAGTCATTATGGCAGCATTTTCGGCCAATCATGCATAGGCTTTCCCATATATCGGAGTTGATCAATGACAATCACTGACGTTCTTGTACCTGATTCTTTTACCGATAATAAAGAGGCAAAAAATGAAAACCAAAGCAGCCGTTGCGTGGAAAGCTGGCGCGCCATTAACCATTGAAGAAGTTGACCTGGCCGGACCGAAAGCCGGTGAAGTATTGGTCGAAATCAAAGCCACCGGCATATGCCATACCGATTACTACACACTGTCCGGCGCCGATCCGGAAGGTATCTTCCCCGCTATCCTCGGCCATGAGGGTGCCGGTGTAGTGGTCGACGTCGGCCCCGGCGTGACGACACTGAAGAAAGATGACCACGTCATTCCGCTGTACACACCGGAATGTCGCCAATGCAAATTCTGCCTGTCGCGTAAAACCAATTTGTGCCAGGCCATTCGTTCGACGCAAGGGCGCGGCCTGATGCCGGATGCGACCAGTCGCTTTTCGCTCGATGGCAAGCCACTGTTCCATTACATGGGCACATCGACATTTTCGAATTACATTGTGGTACCAGAAATCGCACTGGCAAAGATACGCGAAGATGCACCGTTCGATAAAGCCTGCTACATCGGTTGCGGCGTCACCACCGGTGTTGGTGCGGTCGTGTTTTCGGCCAAGGTCGAGGCCGGTGCCAATGTCGTGGTATTCGGGCTCGGCGGCATCGGCCTGAATGTGATCCAGGCAGCAAAGATGGTTGGTGCCGACAAGATCATCGGCGTTGATATCAATCCGGGACGCATCGAAATGGCACGTAAATTCGGCATGACGCATTTCGTCAATCCGAAGGAAGTGGAAAACGTGGTCGACCACATCGTGCAACTGACCGATGGCGGCGCAGACTATTCGTTTGAATGCATAGGCAATACCACCACCATGCGCCAGGCACTCGAATGCTGCCACAAGGGCTGGGGCCAATCTTTCATCATCGGTGTCGCTGCCGCCGGCCAGGAAATCAGCACACGTCCGTTCCAGCTGGTAACTGGTCGCGAATGGAAGGGTTCGGCATTCGGTGGTGCACGTGGTCGTACCGATGTACCGAAAATTGTCGACTGGTATATGGAAGGCAAACTGAATATCGACGACCTGATTACCCACACCTTGCCACTGGAGCGCATCAACGAAGGTTTCGACCTGATGAAAAGTGGTGAGTCCATCCGCTCTGTCGTCTTGTACTAAGTCACTGCGCGGAGGCGACAATGCTAGAACTGATCAGCGAACATGGCTGTTACGGTGGAGAGCAGCGTTTTTATCGGCACCAATCGACAGCGATCGGGCTACCGATGCGGTTTTCGATATTCCTGCCTGCACAAGCCAGCGCTGGTCGGGTTCCGGCATTGTTTTATCTGGCGGGTCTGACCTGCACCGAAGAAACCTTTGTCATCAAAGGCGGCGCGCAGCGCGTCGCCGCTGAACTCGGCATGATATTGATCGCACCTGACACCAGCCCGCGCGGTGCGGACGTAGCAGGTGAAAGCGATAACTGGGATCTGGGCGTAGGTGCAGGCTTCTATGTCAACGCCACCGAAACGCTATGGCAACAGCATTACCAGATGTATAGCTATGTACTTGAGCTCTATGATCTGGTCATACAAGAATTCCCCATCAAAGCAGACAGCATAGGCATTACCGGCCACTCGATGGGTGGTCACGGCGCGCTGGTGATGGCGCTGCGCAATCCGGATCGTTTTCGCAGCGTGTCGGCGTTTGCACCGATATGTGCACCCAGCCATTGCCCATGGGGCATCAAGGCTTTTTCCGCTTATCTCGGTAACGATCAACAAGCATGGCGCAGCTACGACGCCAGCGCACTGATGCAGGATATGCATACGCCGTTCCCGGACGGCATCCTGATCGATCAGGGTTTAAGTGACCAATTCTTCCCGCATCAATTGCTACCGGAGTCCTTCGAGGCAGCCTGCAAGCAGGCGCAACAGCCCATCACCCTGCGGCGACACGCAGGCTATGACCACGGCTATTACTTCATTTCAACTTTCATCGAAAACCATCTGCGCTTTCATCATCAGAATTTGCAGTCAGATCGCGGATAAGCTACTCCTACCAGCGCTAGCCATGCCTTACCTTCAGGCAATTAACAATTGTTAATATGTAATCGGCATGCCATCTTTTTGATTTAGTATGGCTGACGTGGGGCGCGGACTCGCGGCTCATTTCGTGCGGCCATGATGCCGACACGACGGACATGGTTTGCTATTTTCGGAGGATGTGATGGGATTACTCGATCAACTGGCAGGGCAGGTAATGGGTTCGCTCGGTGCGCAAAAACAGGATCCGGTAGCGCAAGGCGATTTAATCAACAGCATCATGGCACTGGTGAATCAGGCGGGCGGCGTGCAAGGCTTGCTGGAGAAGCTGCAAAGCGGTGGCCTGGCCGAACAAGTCGCTTCATGGATAGGCACCGGTGAAAACCAGCCGGTATCCGGCGACCAGATCAAGGACGCACTGGGTGCCGACAACATCCAGCAAATCGCACAACAGGCGGGCCTGGCACCGGAGCACGCAACGACCGGCCTCGCCCAGCTCTTGCCGCAAATCATCGACCAGCTCACCCCTAATGGACAAGTCCCGCAAGGTGACTTGCTGGAGCAGGGTCTGGGTATGCTCAAAGGTAAATTTTTCGGCTGATTGAGATGTGCACGGCAGAATTTGCCGTGCGCAGCGCAATACACGTCAACTGAATAGAGTTTCAGGTCGTTGTAGTTCAGGCAGCATGGTTGTACCCATAGCTATACTAATAAATGTTTCCGATTCCCTTACTTGAGAGGTTCCCATGAATAAAATTCTAGCGTTTCTCATCTCCGCCGCTTTCGCAGGTGCAGCATTTGCAGCAGATCCGGCACCCGCTGCTCCAGCCAAGGAAAAAACGGCGCAGCAAACCAAGATGACGACCTGCAATAAGGATGCAGAGGGTAAAAAGGGTGATGAACGCAAAGCATTCATGAAAGACTGCCTGAGCGGCAAACCAAAGGTCAGTGCAGCGCAACAGGCTCAGCGCGACAAAATGGCCAGCTGCAACACGGATGCCAAAGATATGAAGGGCGATCAGCGCAAAGCATTCATGAAGACTTGCCTCGCGAAGAAATAATCCCTGCACCCGTCATCTGACGGGCTAAATGAATATGGGCGGAACTGCATGCAGTCCCGCCCATTTTTTATTTCCGCTCAAGAATCAGTGATGCAATCAGCCTATATCGCAAACAGGATTTCGAGGAAGGTAACGGTTCCCAGCGTGACAAGCGGGGCGCCGACCACAAAAGCGGCAATCGGAGCCAGATCGCCATCAGCGTCTACTTTCTTAACGGTAGTATGAACAACGTCGGGTAGGTGAAAATCAGACAGTTTCATGATTGCCTCCGGTTGATTCCTACGTTAACTTTCTCGGAATTGCACTTCCAGTATAGGAAATAAACTGACGGAAACAAGCCGTTTTCTTATTCGGCAACATGCGTCGTCGTTAAAAATGTGAATCCGGCTGCGTCACAATTACGTATAAGAAGAAGACACACATTTTGCGTATGTCACAGAATTTAGTCGCTAAGCAGACGCCGTTTACTGCACTCTTACGCAATTTTTAGGTCTATTTTGCTAGAGCATCAAGGTAATTCACATCAGTTGCATGGGTCAGAAAAAGACTGACATGATGCAAAAAAACCATAAATGCGGAGTATTCCCTCCCGTATTTTGTGAAATATTGTCACATCGCAATCCTTGCAGACCCAGCGTGTGAATACTTTGTTAAATTAGAGCAACGAAATACAACCCGCTGTTCAAAGCGCCAAAATTATGCGAATTGCCGTACTTGATGATGACCGCAGCCAGACAGACTTAGTCTGTCAAGTGCTCAGCGCCGCCGGCCATTTCTGCCATCCCTTCCAAAGTGGCAAGGAACTGCTGAATCAATTGCGCCGTGAAAGCTTCGATATGTTAATTATCGATTGGCAGGTGCCGGACCTGAGCGGTGCCGACGTTTTGCGTTGGGCACGCGAAAAGCTGCCGACCAACCTGCCAGTACTGTTCATGACCAGCCGTTCGGGCGAAGACGATATCGTCGCAGGCCTGGCTGCCGGCGCCGACGATTACATGATCAAACCTATCCGTCGCGGTGAACTGCTGGCACGGGTGCAGGCCTTGTTGCGCCGCGCCTATCCTAGCCAAAACCCGATCGAGCAAATCCAGTTCGGCAATTTCATTTTTGAAGCCCGTACCGGCCGCCTGACCATGTCCGGCGCACCGATTGAGGTCACGCAAAAAGAATTTGACCTGGCTTTGCTGTTCTTCCGCAACCTGGGCCGCCCGCTGTCGCGCGCCTATATTCTGGAGGCAGTGTGGGCACGTGATGTAGAAATTCCGTCGAGAACCATGGATACCCATGTATCCAGAGTCCGGAGCAAGTTACAATTGCGTCCAGAACATGGTTTTCGGTTGGCTCCGGTGTATAGCTACGGCTACCGCCTGGAGCAAATGACAGGCTAGTAAGCGCACCAGGGTTGCGCGGAGAACAAGCATGCGCATTACCCTTCAAAAATTGATGTTGGTTCTGGCACTCGCGATAGGGCAAAGCCCTATCGTATGGGCAGCTGCATCCGCGGCTGCGCCAGGCAGCATCACTATCCAGGCTTCCGGCATTACCTATTACGCGCAGGCTGGCGACACCCTGATGTCGATCGCACAGCGCCTGACCACCAAAACCGGCAACTGGGTCGCCCTCGGCACCATCAACCGTATCAACAAAGACAGCAACATCCCCATCGGTACCGGCATCATCATCCCGACCGAATTGCTGGCGGATGAACCGACCGATGCCATCGTGATTGCGCGCAATGGCAACATCACCGCTACCACTGCCGATGGCCGCACCATCACCATAGATATAGGCAGCAAAGTCGCCGAAGGCATGCGCATCACGACCGGCGCGAATAGTTTCCTGACGCTGGCACTGGCCGATGAATCACGCATCTCCGTACCGTCAAACAGCAATGTGCTGCTCGCCAAGCTGCGCAAGTCGCTCTACACCGGCAGCCCGCGTACTGAAGTGAAGTTATTGCGCGGCCGCGTGGTGTCACGTGTTTCTCCCCTTGATGGCAATAAGGGGCGCTTTGAAGTGCGCACCCCGGGCTCGGTCGCAGGCGTGCGTGGCACCCATTTCCGCGTCGGCCTGAATGGCGACAAGGTTGCCACTGAAGTACTGGATGGTCATGTCGCGGTCGGCACACTGCAGGCACCGGAAGCACGCATGCTGGATAGCGTGAAGGGCAATATCATCGCGAGCAATTCCGTCGGCCGCGCGATCGACCTGCTACCAGCCCCGCAATTGGCCAACATGCCGTATCGCCTGAATGGCAATGCGCAGTTCGCGATTACACCTGTCAAAGGTGCACGCGCCTACCACGTACAACTGGCACAGGATGCCGAAACCCTGCACATGCTGGCAGAGACCAAAGGCAACTCACCAGAGATCGTGCTGGAGAATATTCAGGAAGGCAATTACTTTGCGCAAATCTCGGCGATCGATGAGCTGGGTCTGGAGGGTATGCCGCGCACGCTCGCCGTCACCATCAAAAATCGCCTGGCGCCGCTGAAGGAATCTGCGATTCAGGGTGCACCGTCGGTATCCAATAACTACAGCAAGGAACTGGAATTGCGCTGGGCCGGCACTGCCACGCAAAAGTACAATATCCAGGTTGCACGTGATCTGGAATTTACCTGGCTGCTGTTCAACAGCAATGTCACCGGCAATGAAGTCAAACTTCCACGTCCATCGTTTGGCACTTACTTCACCCGCGTACAAAGCGTGAACGTAGATGGCAGCAGCAATCCCTACTCGTCCGCACAAACCCTGATCGTTACCGATCAATGGATTATCAATGACGGCCATCCGTTGCGCAGCAAGGAAGCATCGCGCGATAGTGGCCGCTCGGCAGATCGCCAATAAGTACAAGCGCACACAGGACTAATGAAGATCCGCTGGCTTTCTCCATTCGTGCGGCGCCTGGCACTGCGCGAATGGCTGATGCTATTCATAGGCTTGCTGACACTGGCAATCGCATTGGGCTGGCAAAACGGGCTGGGGCGACTGGATCAGTCGCTCTATGATTTATTCCTCTCCATCGACGACAACAAACCGGTACGCGAAGACATCATCATCGTCGCCATCGATGATTACAGCCTGGCCGAACTCGGGCGCTGGCCGTGGTCACGTGATCTGCATACCGACCTGATCAACAAGCTCACAAAAGCCAGTCCACGTGCGATCGGCCTCGATGTCATTCTGTCGGAAACCTCTACCCAGCAAAGCGATCTACAACTGGCCACCGCGATTGCGCAAAACCAGCGCGTCGTCTTGCCGGTCGTCCTGACAAATGCAGGGCAGGGCCTGACTGCAGGCTTGCCGATACCGACACTGGCCGCATCGGCTCGCGCACTCGGCCATATCAATCTCGAACACGATAGCGACGGCGTGGTGCGTAGCGTGTTCCTGCGCGAAGGCCAGAACGGCAAAAGCTGGCTGCACTTCTCAGCCTCACTCCTGAGCGTAGGCAGTGGCATGCAATACAGCGGCACCGGTGCCTTGCCAGTCGCACCGACCGCATCACTGATCGATACCTGGCAACGTGGTGATCAGCTCTACATCCCTTACGAAGGCGGCATAGGCTACTTCAAGTCGGTACCGTATGTGTCGGTACTGCGCGGTGAAGTGCCGGATGAATTTTTTACCGATAAATATGTGCTGGTCGGTGCCACCGCGCTCGGCATGGCAGACTCTTACCCGACGCCGGTGTCACGCAATTCGGGCGCCATGCCTGGTATAGAAATCAATGCGAATATCCTGGCCAGCTTGCTGGATGGTGAAGAGATCCATATCGCGTCGCCGTGGCAAACTGCGCTGTTCAATGCATTCCCGGTCTTCATGGCCTTGCTCGGCTATTTGCTGCTGTCGCCACGTTTCTCCTTATTCGCGACCGGTATCTGGATGCTGGTGACGCTCGTCACCAGCTACGTCGGATTACGCATGGGTCTCTGGATTGCACCCGCTGCTGCCGTCATCACGCTGATCATTTCGTATCCGCTGTGGAGCTGGCGTCGACTGGAAGCAGCGATTACCTATCTGGGGCAGGAATTTACCCGCCTCGATCAGGAGCCGCATTTACTGCCTGAAGAAAAAACCACTACAGCGGAAAACAAAGTAGCCGACGTCCTTGAACAACGCATCACCGCCATGAAGAACGCGGCACGACGTGTACGCGATCTGCGCCAGTTCGTATCGGACAATCTGGATAACCTGCCGGATGCGACGCTGGTCACTTCCGTTGAAGGACAGGTACTGCTGGCGAACAAACATGCGAACGACTATTACAGCTCGCTGGGTATCGACAATGTCCTGGGGCACAACATCCTCGACTTGCTCGCGCAGTTGAAAAACCCGCAGCCGGTCGACCAGGCCACCAATCTCTCGTTTGACTGGCCGGATTTGCTCGACATCCAGCGTTCGCAAACCCTGAACAACGGCATCTCGGTACAGGATCACAAAGGACGCGACTTGCTGGTCAAAAGCAGCCCATGTAACTCGGCCGCCAATCTGTTGACCGGATGGATTGTCAGCGTGCTGGACATCTCCACCATACGCGCCGCCGAACGCAGCCGCGATGAAACCCTGCGCTTCCTGTCACACGATATGCGCGCGCCGCAGGCATCCATCCTGGCGCTGCTGGAACTGCAAAGTGAAACCTCATCCGCCTTGCCACAGGCCGAACTCTTTGCACGCATAGAAAAAGCGTCGCGCAAAACACTGGGCCTGGCGGATAACTTCGTGCAATTGGCACGCGCCGAATCGCATGAATACCGACTCGAAGAAGTCGACTTCCAGGACGTGCTGTTCGACGCCACAGATGAAATGTGGTCACTCGCGAAGAGCCGCCACATCAGTGTGGAAATGGAGATCAGCGACGGTGAATACCCGGTCAAGGTCGATCGCACGCTGATGACGCGCGCGCTGGCCAACCTGCTGTCCAACGCCATCAACTACAGCCCCGACCATACCAGCATCATCTGCTCGGTCTGGCTGGACCGCGACGGTCCGCAACCGCGCGTCGTATGCCGCATCCTGGATCACGGCTACGGCATCGCCGAGGCCGACCAGAGCAAGCTGTTCCTGCGCTTCCAGCGTGTCGATTTACCGAACCAGCCGCGCCATGATGGCGTAGGCTTAGGATTGGTATTCGTTAAAACAGTCATCGAAAGGCATCAAGGTGATATAAGCTTCATTAGTCAGGCCGGGGTAGGGACCAGTTTCACCCTGATGTTGCCGGTCTGTCACGAAGTCTAGCTGCCCGGTGGCAACAGCCTCGTACCATAGTGCAACAAGCTATAATGTATCGCTATTCACTTATTGAATATTCGTGCCATAAATGCAACTCCTCGCCGTCGGCCTTAACCACACTACCGCGCCAGTCTCATTGCGCGAAAAGGTAGCCTTTCCCGCTGACCAGCTTGGTCAGGCGGTGGCTTCCGCACGTAGCTGGTATGGCCGCAGCGATGCCACGACATATACCGACGAAGCAGCGATCCTGTCGACCTGCAATCGCACCGAGTTATACGCTGCCAGCAATCTGCCGGGTGGTGTGAACGAAGCGATAGATATCACTGCACATTTCCTCGCCGATTATCACAAACTGCCCTACGCGGATCTGCGCCCGTATCTGTACGCGCTGCCGCAAGATAATGCCGTGCGTCACGCCTTCCGTGTCGCTTCCGGACTGGATTCCATGGTGCTCGGCGAACCGCAAATTCTCGGACAAATGAAAGATGCAGTGCGCCAGGCCGAAGCGGCTGGCGGACTCGGCACCTATCTGCACCAGATGTTCCAGCGCACCTTTGCGGTCGCCAAGGAAGTCCGCAGCACCACCGAGATCGGCGCGCATAGCGTCTCGATGGCGGCGGCATCGGTACGTTTATCACAACGCATTTTCGACAAAATTTCAGAACAGAATGTGCTGTTCATCGGTGCCGGTGAAATGATCGAGCTCAGCGCGACCCACTTCGCGGCACAGAATCCGAAATCGGTCACCATCGCCAACCGTACACTGGAGCGCGGCGAGACTCTCGCACATCGCTTCAATGGCAAAGCAATCCGCCTGGCAGACTTGCCGGATCAACTGGCCACCTACGACATCGTCATTTCATCAACTGCATCATCCTTGCCCATCATCGGCCTCGGCATGGTGGAACGCGCAATCAAGGCACGTCGACACAAACCGATGTTCATGGTTGACCTCGCGGTACCGCGTGATATCGAAGCCGAGATTGGTCGCCTGGATGACGTCTTCCTCTACACGGTCGATGATCTCGGCACCTTTGTGCAAACCGGCGTCGAGAATCGCCAGGCAGCAGTCGCACAAGCCGAAGCCATCATCGAAACCCGCGTCCGTTCCTTTATGCACTGGATAGACTCGCGTGCAGTCGTACCGGTGATCCAGGACTTGCATGAGTCCAGCGAAAGCATGCGCATGATAGAACTGGAACGCGCACGCAAGCTGCTGGCCAAAGGTGAAGACATAGACGCCGTGCTCGAAGCCTTGTCCAAAGGACTGACTGCGAAATTTCTGCATGGCCCGCAACAAGCCCTGAACAACGCGCAAGGTGATGAACGTGCCCGTCTCGCTGCCTTGCTGCCACAGCTGTTCCGCACCAAGCGCTAGCGACGCTCTTCCCGCCGGTCCGCCCTCACGCCGACCAATACCTTGCATGCTGTCCCGCACAGCGCTGCACATCGTCAAGATCAACCAAACCAGAATTAAAAAATATGATGAAACCATCCATGCTCGCCAAGCTCGATCAATTGACCGAGAGACTGGACGAATTGAATGTGCTGCTGACACAGGAAGATGCCACGTCCAATATGGACAACTACCGCAAGATGACGCGTGAACATGCGGAACTGGGTCCATTGGTCGCCTTGTATGCCAGCTATCGGCAAGCTGAAAGCGACATCCAGGATGCACAAGGCATGCTGTCCGATCCGGATATGAAGGAATTTGCGCAGGAAGAAATCGCCGCCGCCAAAACGCGCATGGAGCAGCTGGAACTCGATTTGCAGAAAATGCTGCTACCGAAAGATCCGAATGACGACCGCAATATCTTCCTCGAAATTCGTGCCGGTACCGGCGGCGATGAAGCGGCACTGTTTGCCGGCGATCTCTTGCGCATGTACACCCGCTTTGCCGAGCGCAATCGCTGGCAGATAGAAATGGTATCGGAATCGCCATCCGAAGTCGGTGGCTATAAGGAAGTCATCGTCCGCATCATCGGCTTCGGTGCCTACTCGAAGCTCAAATTTGAATCCGGCGGCCATCGCGTGCAACGCGTACCGGCTACCGAGACGCAAGGACGCATCCACACCTCGGCCTGTACCGTCGCCATCATGCCGGAAGCCGACGAAGTCGAGGACGTCAACATCAATCCGGCCGACTTGCGCATCGATACCTATCGCGCATCCGGTGCCGGTGGTCAGCACATCAACAAAACCGATTCCGCCGTCCGTATCACGCACATTCCGACTGGCATCGTGGTCGAATGCCAGGATGACCGTAGCCAGCACAAAAACAAGGCTTCAGCGCTGAAAGTGCTGGCGGCACGCATCAAGGATGTCCAGTTGCGCGAACAGCAATCGAAGGAAGCGGCAACGCGTAAATCACTGATCGGTTCCGGCGACCGCAGCGAACGCATACGCACCTATAATTTCCCGCAAGGCCGCATGACTGACCATCGCATCAACCTGACTTTGTATAAACTCGACTTCATCATGGACGGCGATTTGACCGAACTGACGAATGCACTGGCAGCAGAGCACCAGGCAGAATTGCTGGCTACGCTCGCCGATGCGACCTGATGCAACTATTCCGCTGCAAGCCACTCTTAATGTGCATCCTTTTTTGAGAAACCAGCAATGAAAACCTCCAAACCCGTACTGCTCGCCGTCGCCTTTGTGTCGCTCGCCCTGCTGGCGGTCGCCATGTATCTGCAACATGTAGAAGGCATGCTGCCATGCCCGCTGTGCGTGATCCAGCGCTATGCCTTTGCAGCGATTGCCATCATCTGTCTGATCGCGGTCTACCTGCCACGCGGCGCGGGCAAGATCGCCACCGCGCTGGCGGCTCTGGCAGCAATCGCCGGTGCCGGTGTCGCTGGCTGGCACATCTATATCAAAGCCAATCCAACCGTATCCTGCGGCATCGATCCGCTGGAAACCTCGCTGAATACGATACCGACTGCCAAGCTGCTGCCTTTCCTGTTCCAGGCGGATGGCCTGTGCACCACCGAGTACGCACCGATACTCGGCCTGTCATTGCCACAATGGGCATTGGTCTGGTTTGCCGTGATCGCTACTTATCTGATTTACACCACCATCAAGAAGAACTAATGAGCGTCATGGATGCAAGCGTCGCGACCGGCACCACCATCTCTGCCATCATGCAGCGTGCGCCGCTTGCACAACTGGAAGCACGCATCCTGCTCGCACATGTCACGCAACTCTCGCGCGTGCAATTGATTACCCAGTCGGAGCGCGCGCTGACGGCTGATGAAGCACAACAGCTATCGCAACTATTTGCACGCCGCCTTGCCGGTGAACCTATCGCCTATCTGACCGGGGAACGCGAATTCTTTGGTTTGTCGTTTGACGTCAGCCCGGCCGTGCTCATCCCGCGTCCCGATACCGAATTGCTGGTTGAACTGGCCATCGAACATTTGCCATCTCAAGGTCGTGCACTGGACATGGGTACGGGTTCCGGTGCGATTGCGATTGCACTGGCACATGCACGCCCCGATGCCAGCGTCACCGCGCTGGATGTCAGTACAGAAGCATTGGCCATTGCCACAAGTAATGCCCGCAAAAATCAGGTCAAGGCAGACTTCCTGCGTAGTGACTGGTTCAGTGCGGTGGAAGCGCAGCGCTTTGATTTAATCGTGTCGAATCCACCCTACATCGTCGCAGGCGATCCGCATTTATCCGAAGGTGATTTGCGCTTTGAACCGGTCGATGCACTGACCGATCATGGCAATGGCCTATCCGATCTGCACACCATCACGCGCGATGCCAGAGCCTATCTGGCACCCGGCGCATGGCTATTGATGGAGCATGGCTACGACCAGGCGGCAGCAGTACGCGAAGTACTGAGCGCATATGGTTACACCGAGGTGCAAAGCTGGCGCGATCTGGCAGGTATAGAGAGAGTCAGTGGCGGCAGATACCGCGCGGATAAATAAAGCGAACTACGTCAAGCAGCCAGCGCTTTTTCCAGCAGCTTATGCAGGGCAGCGAAATCGGGTTCGCCGACGTAGCGCTTGATGACGTGGCCATCTTTGTCGACCACCAAAGTAGTCGGCGTCAGTTTGATATCACCAAATGATTTTGCCAGTTCACCCTGGGTATCGAGTGCGATCTGGAATGGCAGTTTGCGTGTCTCTACGAAATTCAATACATAGTTAGGTGGATCGTAAGCCATCGCCACCGCGATGAATTCCAGTCCGTTGTCCTTGTACTTGTTGTAGGTATCAACCATCTCCGGCATTTCCTTGACGCAGGTCACACAGGACGTCGCCCAGAAATTAATCATCACCACCTTGCCGCGCAAATCCTGCGAGGTAAATTTCTTGCCTTGCAGATTGGTAAAGGTCACATCCGGAATCGCATCCTTCTTGGAGACCGACATATAGCCGACCACTGCCAGCACCACGATAACGAGGGCGGCCAGGATTTTGAGCCAGGTACGCTGAGGTGCGGCAGATGCTTGCATGATCGACAATCCGAAGAATTCAGTGTGCCTATTATAGTCAGGTCCTGCGCTGCATGTTTAATCGAAAATACCGACACATGCAGCAGGTTCAGGACAAGGATGCGGCAGGCCAGCCGCTATTCGTATACACCGCAGCAACAGCTGGCGGCATCGGTGCTTCCAGTGCGGCGCATATCGCACGCAGCAGGTCGGCCAGGGGCAAGGGCAGCGGTGCCTGTTCACCTGCAATAACCAGCAAGGATTTGATTAAAGCCGGATTAGCCAGTGGTGCCAGTTGATTCAGTTTATCCAGTGCCAGCTTGATGCTGCCGTAACTTAATGCATCTATCCCGAGCACATCCTTTTCAGACAGTGCCAGCGTCGGTGATGCATGTGCAGCGCGCATGAATAATGATGCGACCGCTTCTTTGCGCAAGGGCGCTGCCACATGCGCCAGCAAAGAAAATAAAACCAGGCACTCTGTCTTCAGTTCGTTGACACTCGCATACTTGATCCGCACGGCACGATTCGCTTGTGCCGCCAGGCGTCGTACCAATACCGTTTGCAAAACAAACTCATGCAGGCTCACACGTTTGTCACTCGCAATCATGCGCTGGAATTGCGCCAGCATCACGTCACGCTCAGGCAGTGACAGCTGGCGTAACGCAGGCATCATCAGGTCGAGCAAAGGCAAACGCGCATTTTCAGGCAATTGCTCGATGGCGACGGCAAGTCGCTTTACCTGTGCGATCTGATGCGGCATATGTTCCAGCAAGGATTGCAGCTGCGGACTCTGCTCATCGCCTGGATTCAGCAAGAGCGCATACAGCAGCAACGGTGCTTCAGCCGGATCATGCGCGACCCTATCTATCTCCGGGCTCAAGCGGATCTGTGCGAGGGTGCCATCACCATATGCTTGTGCCGCCGTCATCGCGATGGCAGTACTGGCTTCCTGCAAGTCGGCACGTATCGCTGTCAATGGCGTGCTGGCATACGCAAGCGCAGGCAGGACATCGGACGGCACCGGAAAGATACGCGCGTCTGGCACACGTAACTCCTGCTCATCCGGCATCTCCACATCACGACCATAGATACGGCGCAAGCGCTCCTGCAACGGTGGATGCGTAGCAAAAAAGCCCGCCATCAAATGGGGCCGCACCGCACTGACGAATAGATGCGATAGCTGCTCCGCATTGCGGTGACCGATGTATGCACCGGAAAAACCCTTGTCACTCAAGGCTGCGATCTTGCGCAAGGCATTGCCGAGACCGTCCGGATTCCGTGTGAACTGGATGGCACTGGCATCGGCCAGATACTCACGCTGACGTGAGACAGCGAATTTGATGACACGGCCAAAAAACAAACCGATATAACCAATCACGAAGAATGCAAAACCAAAAATGAAAGCAATGATGCGAAACACTGTCAGCTTGAAACTGGACTCGATATCATCCGAGTTGTACCAGGCGAACTCCATCGCCTGACGGCCGAAGTCACCCACCATCTCGATACCGAAAGTCACGCCAAGCAACTTCAGGTTGAGGCGCATATCACCATTCAGGATATGACTGAATTCATGCCCGACTACGCCCTGCAATTCATCACGAGTGAGACGTGTCAGCGCACCTTGCGTCAACACCACTACCGCTTCATTCGGGTTGTAGCCTGCGGCAAATGCATTGATGGATTCTTCTTTTCCCAATAGATAAACCTTGGGACAGGCAATGCCGGATGCAAGCGCCATTTCTTCCACAATATTGAGCAGGCGACGCTCATGCAGGTCTATCGTATTCGGTGATACCTGACGACCACCGACCATGCGTGCAACCGCCTCACCGCCATCACGCAGATTGAATATCTCTATCATGGTGCCGCCGCAAATCAGCAGGACAGTGATGCAGGTATTGGTAAAGAAGAAGCCATGCGGATAATGATGAGCGCCGGTCAGCGGCTGGCCTTGCAGCAATATCCATAGCAAGGCCATCACGATATTCACCGCCAGCACGATGGCGACCACTGCCAGTGCAAATAGCAGCACCAGCATACGGCTCTGCCGTCTGGCGTGATCCTGTTGCTCGAAAAAATTCATTTCGGTTGAATACAGGACTTACATATATTCCGGACAGACATGCAGCGTCAGAATGTGACCTTGATGGCTTTGCGCTCTTCCGGGCTCTCAGTCGACTCCAGCAATTCGGCCCTCCGGAAACCGAAGGAATTGGCGATCAGCGAACCCGGAAATTGCTGGATCGCGACGTTGTATGACATCACGCTGTCGTTATAGCCCTGGCGTGCGAAGGCGATGCGATTTTCGGTACTGCTGAGCTCTTCACTCAACTGCATCATGGTATGGTTCGCCTTGAGATCCGGATAGGCCTCGGACAGTGCAAAAAACTTGCCGAGGGTGGCATCAAGCGCATTATCAGCGATCACCATATTTTTGAATGCTGCGGCGTCTGCAGGACCTGCAGCAGCTTTCTTGTTCGCATCGACCGCATGATTGCGTGCAGCGATCACGGCCTCCAGTGTTTCGCGTTCATGCGCCATATAGGCTTTGGCAGTTTCGACCAGGTTCGGAATCAAATCATAGCGCCGCTTGAGTTGCACATCGATCTGGGAAAACGCATTCTCAAAGTAATTGCGCAAGGCGATGATGCGGTTATAGACACCGACACCCCAGAAGGCGACGATTGCAACGATAGCCAGTAAAACGAGCACTGCTGTCATGGTCTCTCCATAAGAAAAAGGCCGCGCGACTCGTTGCCGCGCGGCCTCAATATAGCATTGCAAAACGTTAAGTTGCCAGTAGTTAACAATTATTTCGCTAGGTCACCTGCCAGTCACTTACCCAGCAACTGGCGCATACGCTGACGCAGCTCCCTTTCCGCACGTTGTTCTTCTTTCCAGTCTTCGCGCACGGCGCGCCACAAGGAGAGCGCCATCAGCGCAACCACTATCGTGAATGGCAGGGCAAATACGATGGTCGCAGTCTGCAAGGCATCCAATCCGCCAGCCAGTAACAGACTGATCGCAATACCCGCGATCAGCGAACCCCAGATGATCTTGATACGGTTCGATGGATTAGCCTCACCACCCGTACTCATCATGCCCAGCACCAGGATCGCCGAATCACCCGAGGTGACAAAGAAAACCAGCACCAGCAAGGTGGCGACCACCGACATGATCAGGCCGAAAGGCAGTGCATCCAGCATGGTGAACAAAGCCATCGACAAATCTGCCTTGGCGGCCGCAGCTATCGGTACGGCCTGCCAGATTTCCATATGCAAGGCGGTGCCGCCAAAGACCGAGAACCAGATAAAAGCCGCGATCGATGGTGCTATCACGGTGCCAACGATGAATTCACGTATAGTGCGACCATGCGAAACCCTGGCGATGAAGAGACCGACAAAGGGCGACCATGATAACCACCACGCCCAGTAAAACACGGTCCATTCGCCTACCCACTCGCTGTCACGGAACGGCGTCATGCGTAAACTCATGCGCACCAGTTCGCTCATATAACTACCCAGCGTATTCGTGAAGGTGTCGATGATGACAACGGTCGGACCGAGCATGAACACCATCAGGGTCAGCAGTGCCGCCACCAGCATATTGATAGATGACAGCCATTTGACACCGCGTGCCACGCCACTCACGGCAGAGGTAACAAACAGGGCGGTCGCAAGTACGATAATGCCGACCTGCGTATATTTATTGACGGTAAAGCCGAATACTGCCGCCAGGCCACCGTTGATCTGCATCGCACCCATACCGAGGGAAGTTGCCACACCAAAGGCAGTGGCAATCACCGCCAGGCCATTGAACAGACCTGACATACGTTTGACCGGTTGCCACGGCAACGATTTGGTGGACTCGCTGATCAGCGCCACACCCTGGCGTCGGTATTGAAAGAAGGCGATGGTCAGGGCGACGATGCTGTAGACCGCCCATGGATGCAAACCCCAATGGAAGAAGCTGTAACGCATCGCAGTATTCGCCGCCTCCGGCGTGCGCGCGATGGTACCCGGTGGCCCCTGCGTGAAATGTGACAAGGGCTCGGCCACACCCCAGAACACCAGGCCTATGCCCATGCCGGCAGCAAATAACATGGCGAACCAGGCCGGCAATGAAAACTCCGGCTCGTCGTCATCCTTGCCCAGCTTCAGGTTGCCGTAGCGGCTGAAAGCAAGGAAGGCGGAAAACAGTACCAGCCCCAATACAACCCACAGGTAGAGCCAGCCAAAATTTTTGGTAATCGCGGCCATCGCGATATGGGAAATTGTGCCCAGTGAAGCCGGGGAAAATATGCCCCACAGGACGACAATCAAGATCAATCCGACAGGAAAAATCAGTTGCATCTTTTCTCTCCCAAAAAGAAAAGCCGCGCAGCAATTTGCTGCGCGGCTTTAATATACACCCCGCAAGAAACAGTGACAGATTTACTGTTTTTGCGCAGGTTGTGATTCCGGCGTAGTTGTCAACATGCGATACTCTTCATCGCTAATGTATTCAAATACTTTGACGACCTTTTGCACGCCACTTACACCACGTGCGATATTCGCTGCCAGATCGCCTTCACGTTCCGTTACACGACCCATCAGATACACAATGCCACGTTCGGTCACGACTTTGATCGAATTCGCGTACAGCGTACGATTGTCAACGATAGAGGCCTTTACCTTGCCGGTGATCAGCGTATCGTTGGAACGTGAACCGAAACCGGATGCGCCGGAGACCGCCAATTCATTCACCACCGATTGCACACCTTCAATACGGGATGCTTCACGTGCAGCAGCTTCTTTCGCTGCTTCGCTCGGTACTTCACCGGTCAGCAAGACCTTGCGGTTGAAGCTGGTGACATTCACGTGACCTGCATCGCCGACCACTTTAGGAATCGCCATTTCGCCTTTGACGGCAATCGATTTATCTTCCGTCTGTGCACCCAGCGTACGACGGTCAGTTGCCGCCAGCGTACCCGCCACGACACCGCCTGCGATTACGCCGAAACAGCCTTGCAGGCTGAATACCATCGCACTACCCAGCAATACCATCGCAACCGGGCGTTTTACCGCGTGCATATAACGTTTCAAATCACTCATTCTCATCTCCTCCAAATAGTGCAACGTCAATGCCGTCACACAAACAATGTATCGTTAATAAATGTACTTCCTGTATCCGTGCTGTCCTGTCATGCGGCACGCAAATATGCACGTCCGCATCGGTCAATAATTTGGCGGTGGTACCACCGCTTTTGCCGGTCAGCGCCACTACGCGCATATCGCGCTCCAGTGCTGCTTCAATCGCGGCGTTGACGTTGGCAGAGTTACCGGAAGTAGACAAAGCCAGCAAGACATCACCCGGCTGTCCATATGCCTGAACTTGCTTGCTGAAAATTTCCTGATAGCTGTAATCGTTACCGATGGCGGTCAGGATGGAAGTATCGGTTGTCAGTGCCATCACTGGCAGCGGCAAACGTTCGCGTTCGAAACGACCGACCAGCTGCGCGGAAAAATGTTGGCAATCTGCAGCCGAACCGCCATTGCCGCAAGCAAGAATCTTGTTTCCATTAGACAGGGCGCCGAACATTAGTTCCACAGCCTGTTCAATTGGACGTGCTAATGCGGATGCGGATTGGATTTTGAGCTCGGCACTTTCGTGGAAGTGACTGAGTATGCGTTGATTAATCATGGTGTGGGAATTATAGAGCAGTCCATCGCCAAGAGTGGCGCAAGACATGGGATTTCAGGCTTCAATTGCATTCTTCAGCCATGTCATCTCTTTGTCATCAAAAGCGATGACATCGAAACGACAGGGCGGCGGCATGCTGTGACCTTGCAGGTAAATCTGTGCTGCGATGATCAGTCGTTTCTGCTTGGCACTACCGACGCTGGCGGCTGCACCGCCAAATTTGGAATTGCTACGCATACGGACTTCGACAAACACCAGCACTTTTCCGTCTTGCATGATGAGGTCGATTTCACCGCCCTTGCAGCGAAAATTCCGTTCCAGCAGTCGCAAGCCCTGCTGCTGCAAATAGGCCAATGCCTGATCTTCTCCTATTTGCCCGGTGATTTGCTGCGCGGTACGTGGGCGCAGAAAGGCAGGCATGCGCATCAATGACCTACTGCGCTTCGAGTGGCTGCACCATACCTTCACGATAAGTTGCAGCTTGCAGTACACGCTCAAAATAAGGAGCACCACGGCCAAAGCGAACTGTCAGCTTGCCGGTTACGCCATCCAGGCTGAACTCGGTTTGTTTGATCGCGATATTCGCCGCGACACGGTAAGCATCTATACCCAAGGCATACAGGCGCTCGACATCCGGGCTGCTGCGTTGGCCGCTTGCCTTGGCCAGTCGTGGATAAGCCATCACGGCGGCATGATCCGGCTGCAATTGCCAGGGCATGTCTACCAGGCGCACTCCTTCGAGGTCGGTCAGGCGATCTGCACTCGCCCAGTCATCAAGTGCAAACGGATTCAATTGCGAAACGCCGTACATCGTGACTTCGCCGCCTATAGCCAGGCGCAGCTGGATTGCTTGCGCCGCATCAAGTCCGACAAAAATCAACGCAGGCTTTTCTGCCTGTATGCGTTTCTTCAGTTGAACCAGCGCATTCGCATTCATGAAGCCGCCAGTCATGGTCAACTCCAGTACTTCTGCCGTCATGCCGAGTTGGCTCCATTGCGCGGCGAAGGCACTGACTGCACGACGTTGCCACGCCACATTGGTAGACAGCGCGAATGCTTTCTGGCGTGCGCGGTTCTTGCCGACCCAGTTCGCCACCTGGCGCGCCTCATCTTCTATCGACAGGCCCATGACCAGCATATTGGTCGGCACCTTCACTTCGGCTTCACCTGCAGCGTTCAATTGCGTCAGGGCGATGGTCGGCTTGGTGACTGCGTGATTTTGTACGATGGCGGTCGCGCCACTGCGTGTCAGCGGGCCAACCACGATGTCATTATTAGCGGCCGCTTCGGTGTATCCGCTCAGTACATCCTGCGCGGCGTCGCCGGTTTCTATGAAATTGACGACGATATTGCCCGGCTCATGCTGATAAGCTGCGATGAAACCGGCACGTACTGCGTCCGACACTTGCGCCAGCGACTCGGAGCGGCGCGGCAGCAACAATCCAATGCGGGTTGGTGGCAGACGTGTGGTGATAACAGGGACTTCGATCGGTTCAACGATAGGATCATCGAGCGGCGCACTCATCGCTTCCGGCAAAGCCAGGTCGGTTTGCGCCAGCTGCATCCTGTCCAGCGATGACCGCTGGGACTGAATGCCGGTTACACTGGCAGAACTGTCAGCGGCAATGTCGGCAGTTGTATTTGCCAGCACAGGCGAGCACAATCCGCTGATGAAGCTTGCCAGCACGAACATTCTCGCTAAATTTCCCAACATCCGACTCTCCCAATGACTGAAACAAGCAACAGCCTTTCCACTATCTTGCCGATTATGCACGATGTGTCCAACCAGACCTATCCTCCGGCAACATTATATGTGGTGGCTACCCCGATCGGAAATGCAGGCGATATATCGTTGCGCGCTTTGCACACTTTATCGATAGTCGATGCCGTTGCTTGCGAAGATACGCGCAATACCGGCCATCTGCTGACACGTTACGGCTTGTCCAAGAACCTGATCGCCGCACATCAGCACAACGAGCGGGAAGTGGCAGATAAACTCATCAGCCGCCTGCAGGCTGGCGAACGCATCGCGCTGGTGTCTGACGCCGGCACACCGGCCGTCTCGGATCCCGGTGCACGCATCGTCGATGCGGTACGCAACGCAGGTTTACGGGTGATACCACTGCCAGGTGCCTCTGCCGCGGTTACCGCGCTGTCTGCCAGCGGTTTGCTGAATGACCAGTTTTACTTTGTCGGCTTCCTGCCGGCCAAAGCCAAACAGCGTGAAAGCGTGCTGTTCAGCTTGCAGGCCGTGGCCGCGACCATGGTGTTTTACGAAGCACCACACCGGATTACTGAAACGGTGGCAGCATTGGCTGCAGCTTTCGAGCCGACCCGCCACATTGTTTTCGCACGTGAACTGACCAAGCTGTTCGAAGAAACCCACAGATGCACGCTGGCCGAAGCAGTGGCCTGGATCAATGCCGACGCCAACCGGCAAAAAGGCGAATTCGTCGTCCTGTTGGAAGGCGCGCCGAGTGCGGGTGATCAGGATCAAATCGAAGCCGAACGCATACTCGGCATCTTGCTGCAGGAATGTTCGGTGAAACAGGCCGCAGCGCTAGCCGCACAAATCACTGGCCAGAAAAAGAATTCTCTGTACGAGCGCGCTTTACAGATGCGCGACGCCAGCGACCAGGACGAGGCCTGACTCGGGCTCAGCCTATCCCGATTGTTTGATCAGCGCTGTACGATAAATGGCTTATTGACGCCGCTTTGCTGTACTTGCAGAGCGGCCGCTGCAGCCTCGTCACGACTGGCAAACGGTCCGCTGTACAAACGATACAGATTGTTCGATGGCTCAACTTTCAATTGCGGCAAGCTGTTCCCCACATCCTGCACCAGGCGAGCTCGCAACGCTTCTGCATTCGCCATTTGTGAATAAGCACCGAATTGCAAATAGAAACCTGTAGGCAACACCGCCGTTGACTGTTGTGCAGCTGCTTCTGTTGCTACTGGCGCACTGTTTTGCATGACAGGTGCTGCCAGTGCAACCGCCTCTACCGTCGGCGCCTGCACCGGCGATGCATCGGAAGCGACGCTGGCCGCGCCTTTATTCGCATTAATGCGTTCTATATCAGCCGCGAGCAGGCGTTCCACTTCCAGCTCGGCACTGCCGTGCCCAATGTAACCCAGCTTCAGCGCTGCAGTGTATGACAAATCTATGACGCGGCTTGAATGGAACGGTCCACGGTCATTGACGCGCACGATGACCTGCTTGCCATTGCTCAAATTGGTAACGCGCGCATACGAAGGAATAGGCAAGGTCGGGTGCGCCGCCGTCATCTGGTACATATCGTATGGCTCGCCGGAAGAAGTTTTTTGTCCGTGGAATTTTTTGCCATACCAGCTGCCACGACCACGCTGCTTGAACGGGCGCTCATCGGCGATAGGGACGTATTGCTTGCCGAACACGACATAAGGCTTGTTACCGCGATTGGCATACGGTTCTATCCGTGGCTCGGCGTCAGGCAGGTTTTCCAGGCCATCAGGAATATCGTCACCCGGGCCGTCATCCTTGTAATAACCACCACGACCGGAACCGGCAGGCGGCAAGACAGGTGTAGACGAAGAACGGGTGGCAGAGCTGCCGGACGCCGATTTTCCGGCGGATGGTGTAGTAAGCGGTGTAGTACTGCAACCGGCTAAAGCGACGATAGTAGAAATCGCCAGGACTTGTAATACGGTGCGAAATTGCATCGTTTGCTCCTGATGATGACCGCATTGCGCATGCTGCGTGCAATGCAGTCGATAAACGGTGGCATCAGCTTTGCATTAACTTCCTGTGCCGCTGAATGCTCATCAAAATGCCGACGCCCAATCCGAGCGTGACAAAGGCGGTGCCGCCATAACTGAAAAAGGGCAAAGGTACGCCGACGACCGGAAGAATACCACTGACCATGCCCATATTCACAAATGCGTAAGTAAAGAAGATCAGCGTAATCGCGCCCGCCAGCAAACGGCTGAACAGGGTCGGCGCATTCGCTGCAATGATCATGCTGCGTCCAATTAGCAACAAATACAGGAACAGCAGCACACAGTTGCCGATCAAACCAAACTCTTCCGAAAACACGGCAAAGATGAAATCGGTAGTGCGCTCAGGAATGAATTCAAGGTGGGCCTGCGTACCATTCAGCCACCCCTTACCGGTGATGCCACCAGAACCTATCGCTATGGTCGACTGGATGATGTGAAAACCTTTACCCAGCGGATCAGTGGTCGGATCTATCAGTGTCAACACCCGTCCGCGCTGGTAATCGTGCAACATCGACCACACGACAGGCAAACTTGCCCCCACCGCAACCGCAGCTGCAACCAATACCTTCCACGACAAACCGGCGAGGAAAATAACATAGAAACCAGCTGCCAGCACCAGCAGCGCAGTACCCAAATCGGGCTGGCGCATGATCAAACCGACTGGCGCAATCAGCATCAGGCCTGCCACCAGGAATTCACGCCAGCGTGTCACGCCTTCGCGTTTCTGGAAGAACCAGGCCAGCATCATGGGCATCGCGATTTTCATGATTTCGGACGGCTGCACGACTACGCCAAGATCGACCCAGCGCCGCGCACCATTACGTATCAGGCCAAACTGCGCCACGGCAAGCAAGAGCACGATGCCGGTGATATACAAAGGCACGGCAAAACGCATCAGCGTCTGCGGTGGAATCGCAGCGGCGACCCACATCACAGCAAACGCAATCGCGATGTTGCGCACATGATCTTCCACACGACCAGGGAAATCGATACCGGCCGAATACAGGGTGACGGTACCCACGGTAAGTATCATGCAAACGATCAGCATCAACGGCACATCAA
This sequence comes from Herminiimonas contaminans, assembly GCF_015645465.1. Taxonomy (GTDB): domain Bacteria; phylum Pseudomonadota; class Gammaproteobacteria; order Burkholderiales; family Burkholderiaceae_D; genus Oxalicibacterium; species Oxalicibacterium contaminans. The sequence continues at coordinate 37,443 of NZ_JADOEL010000018.1, forward strand.
ACATCTGAATGTAGGGCTGGACGATTTGCCCGACGGAGCGTCGATTCATCTCATTACTCATTCGACGAACTCCTCCTTCGGCTCATTCTTCGGTTTAGGCGCAGGCTTGTCGTCCGGGCGCTTGCCGAGCAGATAGAAGTCCATCGCCTTCTTCGCAATCGGTGCCGCCGCTGCGCCACCGAAACCACCATTTTCGACGATCAGTGCCAGTGCTATGCGCGGATTGTCGGCAGGTGCAAATGCGGTGTACAGCGCATGGTCATGATGACGATCAGAAATCTTGCTGGCGTCGTACTTCTCGTTTTTCTTGATCGCGATCACTTGCGCAGTACCGGTCTTGCCAGCTGATACATATTCAGCCCGGGCAAAAGCACGTGCACCAGTACCTTCCTTGTTGACGCCCACCATCGCATTCTTGATAACGTCGATATTCTCCTGCTTCAGCGGTATGCGGTAGCTTTCCTTCGGCACGGTCAGCGTACGCTGGCGCGTAGTGCCGTTTTCCAGCATCTTCACCAGATGCGGCTTCATCACGACACCGTTATTGGCCAGGACTGCAGTCGCATGTGCCAGTTGTAAAGGTGTGAAGGAGTTATAACCCTGGCCGATACCGATGGAAATCGTTTCACCGGCATACCATTTCTTTTGTTCAGGCTTGCGATAAGCCGCCGCCTTCCATGCGGTAGACGGCAACACGCCGGTGCGTTCGAAGCGCAAATCGATACCGGTCTTTTGACCAAAACCAAACGGTTTCATGAAGTCATGGATCGCATCGACGCCGAGGTCGTTCGCCAACATGTAGTAATAGGTGTCGCAGGATTGCACGATGGATTTGTACATATCGACAAAACCGTGCCCGCCTTCTTTATCGTCGCGGAATTTATGGTTACCAAACCAGAAATAGCCCGGATCGGAAATCGCATCCGACGGCTTGCGTTTACCCAGTTCCAGAGCTGCCAGCGCCATGAATGGTTTGTAGGTCGAGCCTGGTGGATAAGCACCGGACAAAGGACGATTCAGCAAAGGATGGTCAGGCGAGTTATTCAGCATGTCCCAGTTTTGCTGATCGATCCCCTCCACAAACAGGTTGGGATCAAAGGTCGGCATCGAAACATACGCCAGGATGTCGCCGGTAGATGGCTCAATTGCAATCAATGCACCGCGACGATCACCAAAAGCCTGTTCCACCACCTTCTGCAATTCGATATCGATAGACAGGATCAGGTTATCGCCCGGTGTCGCAGCGGTACGCGACAAGGTCCGGATAGGACGACCACCGGCCGACACTTCCACTTCTTCGTAACCGGTGCGACCGTGCAGCTTGTCTTCGTAACTCTTTTCTACGCCTTCCTTGCCGATGTGCTCAGTGCCGCGGTAGTTGGTCGCGTCATCACCCTCATCGATTTCCTTGGCTTCACGCTGATTGATACGACCGATATAACCAATGACATGTGAAGCAACCGAACCGAGCGGATACTGACGGAACAGGCGCGCCTGGATTTCAACGCCGGGGAAGCGATAACGCTGTGCTGAAAAACGTGCCACTTCTTCATCCGTCAAACGCACGCGGATAGGTGAACTGCCAAGCTTGCGTGATTCTTCCTGCAGCTTTTTGAAACGACGCCTGTCCTTGGGCTGGATATCAACTAGCGTCGCCAGCTCATCAATCAGCGTTTCAAGATCACCGTTGATTTTCGAGGGCGTGATTTCCAGCGTATAAGCGGAGTAGTTACGCGCCAGCACCACGCCATTGCGATCCACGATCAAGCCGCGATTCGGTACCACTGGCACGATGGAGATGCGATTGTCTTCTGCCTGTGCGACGTAATCGTTGTGTTTGTATACCTGTAACCAGATAAAGCGCGCCAGCAGACAGCCGAACAAAATGAACACCACAAAGCCCGCGACCGACAGCCGCAGGCGGAAGAGTTGTAGTTCGCGTTCGGTATTTTTTAATTCAGTCATGCGGGTTCAAATACCGGCTAAACATCAGGTCAGGGCAACCGCTTACAGCGGACGCGTATCGTCGCGATTAATGGCACGACGTTGAGGTGCCAGCAGAATCCAGGTCACCACCGGCCACATCAGGGCAGCCACGGCGCTCTCGGCAAAATACAGCCAGCCCGGGAAATTCCCGCCGACGAACAGACGCACGATGAGCTCGATGATCTGCGTCATCAACAACAACAGGAAGACATGCAAGGCTTGTGTCCCCATCGGGAACCACAGCACACGGCGGTGGATCATGATCGCGATGTAAGACAACAAGGTGTATGCCAATGCATTCTCGCCCAGCACCGCCGCATCATGTACATCCATCAGGATACCCATCGCGAAAGCGACGCCTATGCCCACCTTGCGTGGCTGATGCATGCTCCAGAACACCAGCAGCAATGCCACAAAATCAGGCACGCCTATCCATTGTCCCCACGGCAGCAGATTCAGCAAAAATGCCACTATCAGGCTCAGCGCAATAAACGCCGGGCTCGCAGGCAACAATATGTAATGAGGCTGGTGGTTCATCGCGGTGCACTCGCTGGCTGCGCTGGTGGAGGAGGCGCGGGTTGTAGATCTATACCCCTGCCCGAAGTTCCATTGGTACGGCTGGCAGCGTGACGCAAAATACCGGCCTGCTTCGCATTCTTGTCTTTCGCATCATCCGGTGCGCGCGGTGCCAGTTTGTTTTCCGTTAACAGAATCAATAAATGACGGTTACGATCTATCCCTGCGCTGGGCTGGCAGATGATGCGCGCAAACGAATCAACCGATTTGTTTTCCACCTGTGCCACCGTCGCAACGGCCAGGCCGGGCGGATAAATGCCGTCGATACCCGAAGTCACCAATACATCGCCCTTCTGGATATCCGCATTGGTCGGCATGAAGCGCAAATCAAGCACATTGGACTGACCACGACCATAAGCAACACTGCGCAAACCGTTACGCACCACCTGCACCGGGATCGCCTGGTTCTTGTCTGTCAACAAGGTGATTTCTGAACTGAAAGGGAATACCCGTGTTACCTGGCCGACCACACCAACATGATCTATCACCGGCTGACCAAGCGCGACGCCATGCTGGGTGCCACGATCAAGCACAATCTTGCGGGTAAATGGGTCACGCGTGTCATACAGGATTTCGCCAAGTACGGACTTGACCGGGAGGCGCTCGCTGGTACCCAGCAATTCACGCAACTGGGTATTTTCAGCCAGCAGTTGCTGACCTTGCTGCAAATTGCGCGCGTTGAGAATTTGCTGTTGCTTGAGCTTTTCGTTTTCCTTCTTGATATCGGAAAGCGAAGTGAAATAATCGCCGACGTAATAAAGCGCGTCACGCGGGGCAAGGGCGACTACCTGCAGTGGATAGAGTGCTGTCGAGATGACCTGGCGCACCACTGCGAGTGAGCGCATATGTGAATCCACTCCCAGCAGCACCAACGCAATCAAGGCGAAGAACACCATCTTTGCACGTGCCGAGGCACCTTGTTTGAAGAGTGGTGGTGGGCTGTATTCCATGTATTACTTGTTGGCGAACCTGCCGAGGATATCCACAACAAACTGCGCTGCCGGAACATTGCGTCCGGCAGCGGCAACCTGTGTTTCAAAATATTGTGCTTTCATGACATTGTTCATGTCAGCCAGTCGGATGGGTAATGCGGTTAGAGGGCGATTACTCGTAAGAGAAAATCGAACCCAGCTTATCCATGCGCTCCAGCGCCATGCCAGAACCGCGCACCACGCAAGTCAACGGGTCTTCCGCCACGATCACAGGCAAGCCCGTTTCTTCCATCAGCAGACGGTCCAGGTCGCGCAGCAAAGCGCCACCACCGGTCAGCATCATGCCTTTTTCAGCAATATCGGCACCCAGCTCTGGCGGAGTTTGTTCCAGCGCGTTCTTCACGGCGGAAACGATGTTGTTCAGCGGATCGGTCAGTGCTTCCAGGATTTCGTTGCTGGAGATGGTGAACGAACGTGGAATACCTTCGGACAGGTTACGGCCCTTGACTTCCATTTCACGCACTTCGGAGCCCGGGAAAGCCGAACCGATCTCTTTTTTGATGGCTTCAGCGGTTTGTTCGCCGATCAGCATGCCGTAGTTGCGGCGGATGTAGTTGACGATCGCTTCGTCGAATTTATCGCCACCGACGCGGATCGAGCCTTTGTAGACCATGCCGCCCAGCGAAATGATGCCGACTTCAGTGGTACCGCCACCGATATCGACCACCATCGAACCGGTTGCGTCGGATACCGGCAAACCGGCACCAATCGCTGCTGCCATTGGCTCTTCGATCAGATAAACCTGTGCTGCACCTGCGCCCAGCGCCGATTCACGGATCGCACGACGTTCCACCTGGGTGGAGCCGCAAGGTACGCAAATGATGATACGAGGGGAAGGTTTGAAGAGTTTGGTGTCGTGCACCATGCGGATGAACTGCTTGAGCATTTGCTCGGTAACGGTAAAGTCGGCAATCACACCGTCTTTCATCGGGCGAATCGCCTCGATATTGCCCGGCACCTTGCCCAGCATCTGCTTGGCTTCCTTACCGACGGCCATAATGGTTTTTTTGCCATTTGGGCCGCCTTGCTGGCGAATTGCCACTACCGAAGGCTCATCCAGCACGATACCTGCACTGCGAACATATATCAGGGTATTGGCGGTACCCAAGTCGATTGCCAGATCATTCGAAAAATAACTACGTAAAAATCCAAACATGAATTGTCCTGGTGCGCAGCAGTGGTGCGCTTAAGTAAAAAAAGGGGTTTATGGCCGCGGCGACCCCAATATCGGCGCCAGCAAGGCATTAACCCGATATTCTACCTTATAATTTACCTTAAATTAGTCGTCTAAAAAGGCAAAAATATCCGCCGGATGGGCTATTTTGCAAAGCTTTTGCCAACACTAGAAGACTTTTGCATCTTCCGATTTTCTTAACATTGAACAGCGGCACGACCGCAATCCGACCATGTCCCTCGAACTTTCCGATGTCAAACGCCTATCAACGCTCGCCCAGATCGAACTGACCGCCGAGCAATCCGCGCAAACGCTGGACAAGCTGAATGGCATTTTTTCGCTGGTTGAACAGCTGCGTGCCGTCGACACCACCGGCATCGAACCATTGAATCACCCGATCGCTGCGATGCAGCCTGACCTCGCGCTGCGCCTGCGTGAAGACGTCGTCAGCGAGCCGAACCGCCGCGACGACTACCAGGCCGTCGCCCCTGCGACCCAGGACGGCCTCTACCTGGTACCGAAAGTCATTGAATAAGTCGCGCATTATTTAATACAGATAGGCGCGCGGGCAGCATCCTGCCCCTCTAACCGAACACCAGAAATTCACTATGCATACCAAGACCTTAAAAGAATTATCCGCACTGCTGCATACCAAACAGATCTCCGCGACCGAACTCGCGCAACTGTTCCTAGCCCGTATTGCGCAAAGCGACCTGAATGCATTCCTGCACGTTGATCCGGCACTGACGCTGAAAGAAGCAGCGCTTGCCGACCAGCGTCTGGCCAGCGGTGATACCACCGCATTGACCGGCATCCCGATTGCGCACAAGGATATTTTTGTGACGCGCGACTGGCGCTCGACCGCCGGTTCCAAGATGCTGGAGAACTACGTCAGCCCGTTCGACGCAACCGTAGTCGAACAATTCCGCCAGGCTGGCATGGTGCATCTGGGTAAGCTGAACTGCGATGAATTCGCGATGGGTTCGTCGAATGAAAACTCTTACTTCGGCGCAGTCAAAAATCCGTGGGACAAGACCGCAATTCCTGGTGGTTCATCCGGCGGTTCTGCTGCAGCGATTGCAGCGCGCCTGACACCAGCATCGACTGCCACCGACACCGGTGGCTCGATCCGTCAACCGGCAGCGCTGTGCGGCGTCACCGGTATCAAACCTACCTACGGCAGCGTCTCGCGCTTCGGCATGATTGCATTTGCTTCGTCGCTGGATCAGGGCGGACCGATTGCAAAAACAGCGGAAGATTGCGGCTTGCTGCTCAACGCGATGACCGGTTTCGACCCACGCGACTCGACCAGTATCGAACGTGCGAAAGAAGATTTCACGCGCGACCTGAGCCGGCCATTGCAAGGTTTGAAAATCGGTCTGCCACGCGAATACTTTGGCGAAGGGTTGGCCGCGGATGTAGAACAAGCAGTACGTGCAGCGCTGAAAGAATACGAAAAACTGGGCGCAACTCTGGTCGATATTTCGCTGCCAAAAACTGAGCTGTCGATCCCGACCTACTACGTGATCGCACCAGCGGAAGCATCGTCCAACCTGAGCCGTTTTGATGGCGTACGTTACGGCTATCGCGCACAGGATTACAGCGACTTGTCCGACATGTATCGCAAGACCCGCGCTGAAGGTTTCGGCGAAGAAGTCAAACGCCGCATCCTGGTTGGTGCTTATGTACTGTCGCACGGTTACTACGACGCTTACTACCTGCAAGCACAAAAAATCCGCCGCCTGATCGCGCAGGATTTCCAGCAGGCATTTACCCAATGCGACGTCATCATGGGACCTGTATGCCCGACAGTGGCATGGGACCTCGGCGACAAAGCGGATGACCCTATCGCCAACTACCTGGCCGACATCTTCACGCTCTCGACCAGCCTTGCTGGCTTGCCTGGCATGTCGATACCTTGCGGCTTTGGTCAGGGTGAAAAGAATTCCAAACGTCCGGTTGGCCTGCAAATCATCGGCAATTATTTTGCTGAAGCAAAGCTGCTCAACGTCGCGCACCAGTACCAGCAAGCGACCGACTGGCACTTGCGCCAGCCTGCTGAATAAGCATCAAATACATCGCGAAGAATAATTAATCCGCTCAGTTAATACGCTAACAAGCGAGTAAGGAAATATATGCAGTGGGAAGTGGTAATCGGTCTGGAAACGCACACGCAGTTGACGACCCAGACAAAAATTTTCAGCGGCTCGCCGACCCAGTTCGGCGCTGAACCAAACACGCAAACATCGCCAGTCGACCTGGCCTTGCCAGGTGCATTGCCGGTCATGAATCGTGGCGCAGTTGAACGCGCGATTCAATTCGGTCTCGCCATCGGCGCGACCGTCGCACCGCACTCGGTGTTTGCACGTAAAAACTATTTCTATCCGGATCTGCCGAAGGGTTATCAGATCAGCCAGATGGACCTGCCTATCGTACAAGGCGGCCGCGTTTCCTTCGCGCTCGAAGTCGATGGCAAAACCGAAATCCGCTCGGTACAACTGACACGCGCGCATCTGGAAGAAGACGCAGGCAAATCGCTGCACGAAGACTACCAGGGCATGACCGGCATCGATCTGAACCGTGCTGGCACACCGCTGCTCGAAATCGTTACCGAACCGGATATGCGCAGCGCTGCTGAAGCGGTTGCCTATGCCAAAGCCTTGCACACACTGGTGACCTGGCTCGGCATCTGCGACGGCAATATGCAGGAAGGTTCGTTCCGCTGCGACGCCAACGTCTCAGTGCGTCCGGTCGGCCAAAAAGAATTCGGCACCCGTTGCGAAATCAAAAACCTGAATTCCTTCCGCTTCCTCGAAGACGCGATCAACTACGAAGTGCGTCGCCAGATCGAATTGATCGAAGATGGCGGCCGCGTAGTACAAGCCACCCGCCTGTACGATCCGGACAAAAAAGAAACCCGCGAAATGCGCAGCAAGGAAGACGCACATGACTATCGCTACTTCCCTGATCCTGACTTGCCACCACTGGTCGTCAGCGCTGAGTGGATCGCACGTGTGAAAGCGGCGATGCCTGAATTGCCGGGTGCGATGCGTGAACGCTTTGTACAAGACTACAGCTTGTCGGAATACGATGCCGCCGTACTGACACAATCGAAAGCAATGGCGAACTACTTTGAAGCCGTAGTCGCTGCGGCAGGCAAGGAACAAGCCAAACCTGCTGCCAACTGGTTGATGGGTGACGTCGCATCGACACTGAATCGCGAAGGCATAGAAATAGCCGCCGCACCTGTTGCAGCGGCACAGCTCGCATTGCTGTTGCAGCGCATCGCGGACGGCACGATCTCGAACAAGATTGCGAAAGAAGTATTCGGAGCCATGTGGGAAGCCAAATCGGACAGCGCCAAGCTGGCAGATGACATCATCGAATCCAAAGGCTTGAAGCAAATCTCCGACAGCGGCGCACTGGAAAAACTGGTCGACGATGTATTGGCAGCCAATGCCAAATCGGTCGAAGAATTCCGCGCTGGTAAAGAGCAGGCCATCAATGCACTGATGGGTCAGGCGATGAAAGCCAGCAAGGGCAAAGCCAATCCGGCACAGCTGACTGAATTGCTGAAGAAAAAGCTGACTGCTTAATTCAGTCTACTCATAAAAAACGCGCTCCGTAAAACGAGCGCGTTTTTATTTTGTACAGACATCAATTACGGTGCCAATGCGGTCTTTGTAATCTCGCGATAGCGTCGCAAAGTAAGATCATACTTTTCATTCATCTGCGCCAGCTCAGCCTCGCTGTCCTTGATGTGTTTCTTCAGGTCCTGCACCTTTTGTTGCAGACGATCCTGTTTGGCTTGCATGGCTGGTGAGAGCGCACCTTGTTGCTGTTTCTCCAGGCCGGCAGCCTGTTCTTTTTCGGTACTATGCAAGGCAGCCTTGTACTGCGTGATTTGTATGCTGACGAGGTCAGTGTCACGCTTGCGGGCTGCGGCTATATCGTCTTCGCTGCGATAGCGCGCCGAGAGGGCGCGGTCGCTCCTCTTTTGTTCGGCAGCTGCAGCCTGCTCGGCTTTTATCCGCTCCTGTTGCAATTCCAGTGCGCGCTTTTGCTCGGCGGTGAGTGGTGCTGCATAGTCCTTATGCTTGCTGCCATTGTTGCTGTACTCACGTACCGGACGGTCTGCGCATTCCGGAATCGGGCGGTCGGAGGAGAGTGTTTTACCGGATGCATCCTTGCACATGTAAATCTTTGCCTGTGCACTTGCCACCATCAACATCGAGAGAAAAAACAGTGTCTTGACTGCACCTTTCATTTCACTCCCCGCGGAAAAAAGTCTTGTTATGCCACGCCGTACCTCTTGCGGTAAGCCGCGACAGCTTCTTTGTATTTCGCCTGTTCGGAATCCGCACCGGCATTCGACAGGTATTCAAACAAATCCGACAAATTGCCTATCGACACCACTGGCATGCCGTAGGTATTACTGACTTCCTGCACCGCCGAATGTGCGGACAATGCGTTGTCTGCACCCGAGCGCTCCATACGATCCAGCGCAATCAATACTGCACATGGTGTCGCACCGGCCGCACGTATCATGTCGACCGATTCACGCACCGAGGTACCGGCCGAAATCACGTCGTCGATGATCACGACACGCCCTTGCAACTTGGCGCCCACCATCGTTCCGCCTTCGCCATGATCCTTGGCTTCCTTACGGTTAAACGCAAACGATACGTCGCGTCCCTTGTTCGCTAGCGCCACCGCAGTCGCCGATGCCAGCGTGATGCCTTTGTAGGCCGGGCCAAACAACATATCGAATTCGATACCCGAATCGATCAGGGTTTGTGCATAAAACTCTGCCAGCGTCGCCAGCGTACCGCCCTGGTTAAACAAGCCTGCGTTAAAGAAATAGGGCGATGTGCGACCAGCCTTGGTCACAAACTCGCCGAAACGCAATACGCCGGTTTCAACCGAAAATTTGATGAATTCTTGCCGTAAATTGTTCAAAACGACTCCATAACGGATAAAAGTGACGAAAATTGTCGTTATTTGCTCGACTAAGGCCACATTTTAAAGCGTTATCGGGTCTGCATGCCTGTAAATGCAAAGGATATGCCTGCCCGCAGCCATCGCCGGGGCTGAAGGCAAGCCGCGCGGCTGCGAATCGGTTATCCTGATCGCCTCATTTTTTAGAACGACGCTATGTTGAAAATTGTTTCCGCCAACCTGAATGGCATACGCTCAGCAGCCAAAAAAGGCTTTTTTACCTGGATGGCCAAACACGACGCCGACTTTATCTGTGTGCAGGAGCTGAAGGCCCAGGCACCGGACATGACGCCTGAATTCCTGACGCCACCGGGCTATACCGGCTATTTCCACTATGCCGAGAAGAAAGGCTATTCCGGTGCTGGTGTGTACTGCAAGACCGTACCGGACAATGTGCAGATCGGTTTCGGTTGCGCCGAATTCGACGCCGAAGGCCGCTATGTGCAATGCGATTTTGGCAAGTTGAGCGTGATTTCGGTGTATTGCCCATCCGGCTCATCCGGTGAAGAACGACAACAGGCCAAATTCCGCTTCATGGATGTATTCCTGCCGCACTTGCTGGAACTGAAAGCACAAGGACGCGACTTTGTAATCTGCGGCGACTGGAATATCGCGCACAATGAAATCGACCTGAAGAATTTCAAAGGCAATCGCAAGAACTCCGGCTTCCTGCCAGAGGAACGTGCATGGCTGTCGCGTGTATTTGATGAAGTTGAGCTGGTCGATGCATATCGTCGCCTGCATCCAAACACCACTGACGAGTGCTACACATGGTGGAGCAACCGCGGCCAGGCATATGCAAAGAACGTAGGCTGGCGTATTGATTACCAAGTAGCAACACCGGCACTGGCAGAGACCGCACGTAGCGCCGCAATCTATAAAGATGAACGCTTCAGCGATCACGCGCCGTTGACGATCGATTACGACTGGAAACAGTGATGACATGACCGCTTTTCACGAAGCGGTCATAAAGCATTTTTATAATCCCCGACTACGCGGGGGATCGCACGACAATTTCCTAAGACTCATTTCAACCCTCTCCATACATGCGGATAGTGTTGACAGGGGTTAAGCTTGCGGCCACCGGCGCATCGCAACTCAACCATCCTGGAAATAGCCATGTCCGATCAGCCACATCCATCACGTCGTCAAGCTCTTAAATTCCTCGCCAGCGCACCTTTATTGCCGCTGGGCGCATCATCCGCTTTCCTGACTGCCTGCAGCACAGCTGCTCCATCCGCCGCCAAAGAATACGTCGCCACCAGCTTCACGCCTATGGCGGCGCCATCGCTGGCTGATGCAGTCGCGATGGCCACTACTACAGTCGGCTCCACCCTGAATGTGCACTACGGTGACAACTCGGTACAGAGCTATCGCCTCGCTTATCAACCTTTCTTCATCACCGGCCAAGCAGTACCGGATGGCAAGGGTGGCACTGTCATCAGCGGTGGCTACTACGACATCAATAACAAGCCCATCATCGATCGTTCGGTCGCGGGCAAGGAAAGACAATTTTTCTCTGACTCGCCGGACGGCACTTCGCTGCTCGCGTTGCCAAATGCGAACGTCGCCAACATCAAAGGCAAGGCCGTGTTCGGCGTCGTGCAGTTTGAATACACCACACGCGACCAGGCGGGTGCAGTCAGCGGCAAGAACAATGCATACGGCACCTTGCCATCACCGATAGCGGTACTGACACTCGACCAGGATCAAAGCAACGGCAAACTCTCGCTGGTCAAATATCACAACGTTGATACCTCCTCGGTACATGGCTTGTGGATCACTTGCGGTGCCAGCCTGTCGCCGTGGAACACGCATCTGTCGAGTGAAGAGTACGAGCCCGATGCGCAATTCATCAACGACAGTCCGTTCTTCAAAACTTTCAGCAAGAATTTGTTTGGCGATGAAAACAAAGCCAATCCCTACCACTATGGCCATCTGCCAGAAATAACAGTGCATGCAGATGGCAGCGGCAGCATCAAGAAGCATTTTTGCCTCGGCCGCATCTCGCACGAACTGATACAAGTGATGCCGGACAATCGCACGGTATTGATGGGCGATGACTACACCAATGGTGGCTTGTTCATGTTCGTCGCTGACAAGGAGAAAGACCTGTCAGCCGGTACCTTGTATGTCGCCAAAGTCGGCGCAGGTTTCTCGGTCGATCCGGCTGCACCTGGCGCAGCACTGAGCTGGATTAAATTGGGTCATGCCAGCAGCGCAGAAATCGAAAAGCTGGCGAACACCTTGAAACCGTCCGACATCATGCACAGCGTCAAAGCTGATCCGAACGACGCCAGCTATACCAAGCTGTATGCCGATGGCATTGCGAATTGGGTCAAACTGAAACCAGCCATGGAAAAGGCCGCCGCCTTCCTCGAAACGCATCGCTACGCCAATCTGGTCGGTGCCAGCATGGGCTTCACCAAGATGGAAGGGACAACTGTCAACATCAAGGACAAGATCGCCTACTCTGCCTTGCAAAACATCCAGAACTCGATGGTGAAAAACGATCCAGCATGGAATCCTGCAAGCAACATCAGCGTCAACAAGGCTATCGTGGCTGGCGGCGTATACGCGCACAAACTGACCGGTGGACAACGCGATACCAGCGACACAGCGATAGTCAGCGAGTGGGTACCAGTACAAACCCGTGCCCTGCTAATTGGTGAAGACATCGCTGCAGATGCATTAGGCAATCTGGCCAATCCGGACAAGATCGCGAATCCGGACAACCTGAAGTTCTCCGAAAAGATGCGCACGCTCTTCATCGGTGAAGACAGCAGCACACACGTCAACAACTTCCTGTGGGCCTACAACGTAGACACTAAAAAACTGGCGCGCATCATGTCCGTACCAGCAGGTGCCGAATCCACCGGTCTGCACGCGGTTGATGAAATCAATGGCTGGACTTACATCATGAGCAACTTCCAGCACGCTGGTGACTGGAGTGGCAAATTGCACAGCAAGGTCAAAGACAAGCTGGATCCCTTGATCAAGGCTAACTACAACGACAGATTCAGCGCGGCAGTTGGTTACCTGACAGCAGATCCTATGCAGCCCAAGCTATCCAAAGCTTGAGCCCGATTGGGATAAGTAGTCTTGCATAAATAACAGGCGCTGCTATTGCGCCTGTTTCTACATCTGCCGCACGCGATCCGTCCGAACACAATACAATTCAGCATTGCGTGCAAACGCAAGCATCCTGCTTGGTTCCGCTTAGTTCTTCTTATTCGATGTCCACTGAATCCCTTTCATCTGCCGCACCCCGCTTTGCCCGTTTGGGTTCTGCTGCCACGCCCTTTCTCTTCATACTGCTGGGTGTGATCTATGCATCCTGGGCAGCACGCATACCGGCGATCCGCGATGCCTTGCAATTGAATCCGGCGCAACTGGGTATGGTCTTGCTGGGCGGCGGTTTTGGCGCAGTCGCTTCGTTCCCGCTGGCGGCATGGCTAGTCGGGCGCTTCGGCGGCCGACGCGCGGCATGGTATTCAGGACTCGCACTCATCATCGTATTGCCCGCATTGGCACTGGCACCCAGCATGACGTGGCTGGTGATCGTCGCAGTGGCACTGGGTGCAGGCTCCGGTTGCTTCGATGTTGCGATTAACGCGATCGGCACCGAGCAGGAAAAACAGGCGGGGCGTTCGACCATGTCGTTGCTGCATGCGTGGTTCAGTGTGGGCGCTGTCAGCGGTGCCTTGTTCGGCAGCCTGATGGCAGGCATAGGGATTACACCCACCGCCCACTTCATCATTACCGCACTTGCATTGCTCCTGCCCTTGTACCTCGCTTATCAGGCATTACCTGCGGATCAGATAGAACATGTCAGCAGCAAACAATACTTTGCGATTGCGCATGGCCCGCTAGTGGCACTCGGCATCATCGGTTTCTGTGGCGCAGTGGCAGAAGGTTCGATCGCCGACTGGAGCGGCGTCTTCATGAAGGATCGCATGGGTGCGCATGACGGCGTGGCACCTCTGGCTTACGCCGGTTTCGCGGCACTGATGCTGGCCGCACGCCTGGTGTGCGATCGTTTCAAGGACAGATACGGCGCACGACGTGTGGTTGCGGTCGGCGCTTCATTCGCTGCATGCGGCATCTTTATTGCCGTCGCGGCTATCAACATTCCACTGACCATATTCGGCTTCGCCATGGCAGGTGCTGGCTTCGCTTCCGTCTTTCCGTTTGTCTTCAGCTCGGCCGGACGACATGGTGCTACCGCATTGGCGGCAGTCGCCACGTTCAGTTACAGCGGCGGTCTGATCGGCCCGCCAGTAATCGGCTTCCTGGCACAGGGGTGGGGCATGCAAGTTGCGCTCGGCCTGATCGGCATCATGGCGATTGCGATTGCGATCTCAGCCAGCCGCGCACGCTGGCTCGAATAGTTCATCAACGTCTGGATACTCGCTGTCGGTTCCTGAAGCGCGAAGAAGCGGCAGCCGACAGATACAGCAAGACCAGTCCGCCACTCAGCAAGATCTCATCCATCCAGTCGAAACGTTCATCGAATGCATCGCCGATGATGGCGAGTGTGAGCAACACCAAAATCAGATGCGCACAGAACACCGGCAATGACGCAGCGCCCATCGTTTCCAGAAATTTAAAGCGAGGAAGGTCTACACGTTTGGCACTGCCTATGTGCATGACGATTACCAGCAGTGCCATAAAATTAAGCAGACGCAATGGCCCGAGGTGCCATTTATCCAGCCACAGATTCAGTGTTTCATTGCCGGGGAACGGTATCTGCCCGACCGCATGACGCCAGACGAAAAACATGAGCGCCAGTACGACAGCAGTCCAAACCAGACATGGTGCAAATGCCTTACGTCGTTGCAAAACACCGTTTGCATCGAGCGAACCCAGCCATAAACCAAATACCCACAACAATTGCCAGGCAAAGGTTTCGAAAGATCCGGTCTCACGGAATGGAACCGGCAAACCGGTGACTGCAACCAGCATGCTGTACAGAAACGAAGACAGGCCGAACTGCGTAGCCAGCCACAAGGCTATGCTCACGATAAAGATGCCACGCCAGCCATGTCGCATGCCATGCGCGAGTATCCACGGACTGATCAGCAGCAACATCACATACAGCGGCAGGATGTCCAGCAAGGGCGGGTTGTAAATCAATAACATGCCACCCAGCAAACCAGTCAGCGGATTTTCCAGATAATAGCCAATCAGGTTTTTCAGGCCGGGCTGATCGAACTTCAATCCTAATGCCGCAATCAGGGTAAACAGCAGGAGCAGGCAAGTGACGTGACAGGCGTAAACCGTCAGCGTGCGTCTGAAGAAAGCCCGGCGCATGGCATCCACACCATCACGTAAGGCCTTGCTGGTGTAGATCATGCCCGCCATGAAAGCAGACAACATGACAAAGCCTTCCGCCGCTGACACATAGCCTAGCGTCTGTCCGAAGCCGATACTGAAACGGGTAGGCAGGTGGGTGGAAAACATCATGACCAACATCAAGCCGCGCAAGGCATCGAGCTGCCAGCGGCGCTGTATTACAGTATTCATGGATAAGCAGCGGGCATATGCTGGCAAGTAACAGCAATACCCTGTTCGTTCAGGCAAGAACGACGGTAGACCTATGTATGCAACAAAGGTTCGTGCGGATTGTTTACATCCGCATACGACCGCGTTGCTGCAGGTGATGCAGGACCACGCCGACCACGAAGCCAGCACCGACATTCCACATGCACAAGGCGGCGGTCAGCAGCACCACGACGCGGGCGCCACGATCCACCGGAAAGACGCTGCTACCCAGCGCCAATTGCGCACCGGTAAGAAACAGAATGACACCCAGCACCGCTGTGGGAAACAGCTTGAACAGCACTTCCACTGAATCGCTGAAGAAAAATGCCAGCACCAGCAACACTGTACCCAGGATGACTACCGCGCCACCGGTTCGCGCACCGAATGCAATATGTCCGGCCATACCACCTGCACCATGGCACATGGGCACACCACCGACCGATGCACTGAACAAATTCATGAAACCGGTTGAGATCGATACGCTGCGCTCGGTTACGGGTCGATGCGGAAACAAGCGGTTATTTTCTTCCTTAATGGCGATCACGGCATTGCCCAGGGTCAAAGGAATTTGCGGCAATGCGAGCAAAACCGCACCCACAAAGAATTGATTCCATGACAGATCAGTCAGGGCGAATGTTGGCAGATGAAAACCTATATTGCTTAGTGCCAGTGCGGTCAGCAATTCCGGATTTTGTACTACGCCGACTGCGGCACCAAAGGCCAGCAAGACAAACATGGCGGGGATCTTCTTATTCCCCATCAACAGCAAGGTGCCGCTACCACCTATTACCGCAATCAGCCAATCGGTCTGCATCATCGTCACGCCTTGCAACATGAAGCCAAAGCCCAGGCCGAACACGATACCGATGATGACCGGTGGCGGCACTAATCGCGCCACGCGCGAGACCAGGCCCGTCACGCCGAGCAATAGCCAGATGACACCTGTCACCAGCGTTGCACTATATACTGCGGCCGGAGTCACCACGGCAGTCTGCACCGCCTGCAAAGCCGCGACTGCGCCTATGGCTTTCATAGGCTGCACCGGGAATGGCGTTTTGTAATACAGCCCGCACACCAGCATGCAAACGCCGAATGCAAACAACACGCCAAACGGATTCATTTTCAGCACGCCAATATAAGCAGCGATGAACGGAATCAGCGTACCCAGATCACCAAAAGCACCAGCCCACTCCATGCGGTCATAGCGATTATGCGGTGCGCTGTCGGTCAGCGGCGTATTACTGGATGCGCTCATATAGCCGGTCGATGCAAATCAGGAGATTGATGCCAGCGGCAGGTTCAACAATAGATTTTGCGGCTTGATGCGCAACAACTCTTCTGCATTCATCGCACAAGCCATATACACAGGACGACCAGCGACATCAGCACGAACCACGGCCGGATCAACGAAGTCGAGCTGGAACAGCGACAGGATGCGGCGATTGCGCTCCTCTTCCAATTCTACCCCTGCATACAAATCATTCAGGATAGCGCTGGCTTCTGCATCCAAACCTATATGCCAGGCCCAGTGCTTGGCTTCAATCGCACGCAAAGGTCGCACGACTACAGAAACACCGTAGAAATGCTGTATCCATTTTTCGACCACGCGACAAAATGCAGTTAAAGCGGCACGACCATAGGCAAAGCTGATGACCGTATCGTGTCGTTCATTGCGCGCCCAATAGGTCTCGGCGTTTTCCTGATCCAGTACATCCAGCTCGACACGACGTGGTTTGGTATTGGCTTCTATCAGCAAGCGACCAATATCACCGTAATTGCCACCCGTCGCGTGCAATTCGACGGTGTCGGCATCGGCCAGCATCACGGCACCATTTTCTATCGCCACTTTTTGTTTGCGGAAAAACAGTTCGGCAGCTCGCACTTGCAAGGCTTCTTCGCTGCCATCCAGCATGCCCTGCACGATCAACTGCGTCAGTTGATCAATGAAAACCGGCGGCACATTGATACTGCCCGCACGGAACAGATCGAGATACGCCGCTTCCAGCGTCGGTGCTGCCAGCAAGCGATCACGCCATGCCAGCAGGATGCGATAGTTATCCTGCGCATCAGGATCCTGCAAGGCGCTGATCTCTGCGTCCGTGACAACACGACGCGGCTCGGCCAGCAAAGCGGCATGCAATGCACGTTCTTGCGCACAGGATTCATCTATCGGCGCCACTTCCGGCCGGTGCCACCAGGCACGCAACAGCTCATCGCTTAAGAGCAAGCGACCGTCGACATCACGCCGAGTCAGTTGGTAGCCGGAATGCGGCCAGAAGTTCTGCCGGAACGGGGCCGCCATTATTTACATACCCTCAGATCGTCTGTCGTCAGCTCACAGTGCACACGGCTCTCCATTACAACAAATCATCCGGCGGCTCATCGCCGGCCAATACGCCATAGTTGAACGGCAAACCTTCACCCTTGCGGATCAACTCATCGGCCGTTTCATACACATTGGGGCAACCCGTTTCCGCAATCAGTGCCTGCACAATGGCGACTTTCCAGGCGTCGACACCTGCTGACTGGAATTCGCAAATCAGGTAACCCTTCTGGTCACCATACCAGTCCACCAGCAAACCCGACAATTCATCTTCATCGCCAATTACCAATGGCAAACGCTTGGCCGCACCGACCCGCTTGCCCTTGGCTGCGGCGACACGTTTTTGGATGGCAGCCTTGACGCGACGTTTGATCAGCGCATGATCGACCGGTTGCGCCTCATCGAAAGTCCAGACGCGTGCCTGGATCTGGGATTTCGGTGCATGCGCGGCGCGCGCCAGGAATTTACCGGACGACGAGCGCACCAGCGCGGTTGCACCCTGCTTCATGCGTTCCGCCGGCTTGCCATCAACGCGCTCGACTGCAGATGCATAAATCCATGGCTGGCGTGCGAGCAGGCTTTTTTCTTTGCCTTGTTTAATGGTGATGATCAGCATAGGAATAATTGCAGCGGTATAGGGAAGGCTCCCATGATAAACCGTCGTTAGCCGTTACAGCGGAAAAACACCGTCATCCCCGCATTCTGGCGACAGGTATCGCTGCATCGCTTGCTGCCCGGGCACTCTTGTGTCAGCATCTCAGCCTGTTGGCGCAGTGGCGCCACTCCCTTCAATCAAGGTAAGAAAAGATGATTTTTCGCAACAGCGATGTAGCCCGGCGTTCATGGTCAGACACGTTCAAGGTCTATCTCGAAACCGCCACCTTGCGCATGCTGTTGCTGGGATTTTCTGCCGGTTTGCCCCTTATGCTGGTACTCGGCACACTCAGCTTCTGGTTGCGCGAGGCTGGCATCGATCGCAGCACCATCGGTTACCTGAGCTGGGTCGGCCTGGCCTATGCCTTCAAATGGGTATGGGCACCTCTGGTCGACCGCGTACCGATCCCGCTGCTGACCCGCTGGATGGGACGTCGCCGTAGCTGGCTGCTGCTGTCGCAACTGGCGATCATGGCCGGACTGGTCGGCATGGCGCTGAATGACCCACATGTCGCGCTGGAACCGGTGGTCTGGTGCGCGCTCATGGTGGCCTTCGGCTCCGCCACACAAGATATTTCCCTCGACGCGTTCCGTATTGAATCGGCGGATACCGACCGCCAGGCAGCGCTGGCTGCCAGCTACCAGACCGGCTATCGCCTCGCGATGATCTGGGCCGGTGCCGGTGTCCTGTGGATCGCAGCACGCGCAGAAGTAGTCGGCAACGGCAGTTACCAGCCGGGCGCCTGGCGCGTAGCCTACTTCGCGATGGCAGTTTCCATGCTGGTTGGTGTCATCACTGTATTGTTCTCCGCTGAACCGGCGCGGCGCATCCTGCCACCAGCCAAGAATGTTGCAGCATGGCTGGATGATGTATTGATAGGGCCGTTCCGCGAATTCATCGTGCGCTACCGCTGGCAGGCACTACTGATCCTGGCTCTGATCGCCACTTACCGCATCAGCGATGTGGTGATGGGCATTATGGCGAATCCGTTTTATGTGGATATGGGATACAGCAAGGATGAGGTTGCGGCCGTCACCAAGATCTTCGGCATCATCATGACGCTGGTGGGCGCTTTCATAGGCGGGGCATTGTCGATGCGCTTTGGCATGATGCGCATACTGGCGTTGGGTGCGATCCTGAGCTCTGCCAGCAATCTGTTGTTTGTCTGGCTCTCCGGCCACGGCCATGATGTGCAGGCGCTGGTGCTGGTGATTTCAGCTGACAACCTGGCCAGCGGCATCGCCAGTGCGGCCTTCATTGCCTATCTGTCCAGCCTGACCAATATCAGTTACTCGGCCACGCAATATGCCTTGTTCAGTTCGATGATGTTGCTACTGCCGAAATTCATTGCCGGTTATTCCGGTGCATATGTCGATAGCTTTGGCTATGCCAGCTTCTTCACTGGTACCGCCTTGCTTGGCTTACCGGTCATCGTCCTGCTGTGGTTTGCGTCGCGCACAGCACCAAAAACCACAACATCGCAGGACAGTTAAGCCTTATTGTTTTTTCCGCAGGCGGAAGACGGCAAGGCTGCCGCGCCAGTTACGCATAAAGCTGACTGGTTCGCCTTCACTCAAGGCGACGCATTCAACGACCTCCAGCCCGACTTCATTCGCCAGTTCTTCAAAGTCATTGATGGTCGCGCAACGCAGGTTGGGCGTGTCATACCATTCGTAAGGCAGGCTTTTCGATACCGGCATGCGCCCGCGCAGCAAGGCAATCCGATGCGGCCAGTAGGCAAAGTTAGGGAAAGATACGATAGCCTCACGACCGACACGCGAGATGTCACGCAGCACGCCTTCGACATCCTTCATCATCTGCAAGGCAGACAGGCACAAGACCGTATCGAATGCATTATCGGCAAAAATCGCCAGACCTGCTTCCAGATCGCGCTGGATCACGGAGACACCTCGGTCGATACAAAGTGGAATTTCCTTGTCGTCGATCTCTATGCCATAGCCGCTGCATTGCTTGTCTGATTGCAGGTAGTCCAGCATAACGCCATCGCCGCAACCCAGATCCAGCACCTTGGTGCCAGGATTGATCCAGTGTGCGATGAACGCGAGGTCGGGACGCAGGGCGCTTAATTGTTGGAAGTTCATGCGCTTGCTCCTGCTTTCAGACTACCGCCATCAATTTCTTCATACGCCCGTGCAAAGTAAGAACGCACTACATTCATATAACGCTGATCGTCGAGCAGGAAAGCGTCATGCCCGTGCGGCGCATCGATCTCGGCATAGGTGACAGTGCGATTATTGTTAACCAGAGCCTGCACCATTTCATGGCTACGCTCAGGCGAGAAACGCCAGTCTGTCGTGAACGACACCAGCAGGAACTTCGCACGTGTGCGTTCCAGGGTCTTGGTCAGGTCGCCACCGAAATCCTTGGCCGGATCAAAGTAATCCAGCGCTTTGGTAATCAGCAAGTACGTATTCGCATCGAAGTAAGTCGAGAACTTGTCGCCCTGATAGCGCAGGTAAGACTCAATCTCGAAGTCAATACCGAAACCGAACTGATACGAACCGGAGCGCAAGTCACGGCCAAACTTGGCCGCCATATCGTCATCCGACAAATAAGTGATGTGACCCAGCATGCGCGCCACGCGCAAGCCATTCTTGGGTACCACCCCGTGCGCATAGAAATCACCGCCATGATAATCAGGGTCGGTCAGGATCGCTTGCCGCGCTACGTCATCGAAAGCGATGTTTTGTGCGGTCAGTTTCGGCGTGGAGGCGATCACCACACAATGACGCAAACGTTCCGGAAACAGAATGCTCCAGGCCAGCGCCTGCATGCCGCCCAGCGAACCGCCCATCACAGCTGCAAATTGCTTGATACCCAATTCATCGGCCAGGCGCGCCTGCGACTGTACCCAGTCCTCCACTGTCACGACCGGGAAATGCGCACCGTACTGTTTGCCGGTCGCCGGATTGATATGCATAGGGCCGGTAGAGCCAAAGCAGGAGCCGAGGTTGTTGACACCTATGACAAAGTATTTATTCGTATCCAGCGGCTTGCCCGGTCCGACCATATTGTCCCACCAGCCGGTAGTACCCGCGTCTTCGCTATAGGTACCCGCCACATGGTGCGAAGCATTCAGCGCGTGGCAAACCAGCACCGCGTTGGAACGGTCGGCATTCAGCGTGCCGTAGGTTTCATACACCAGCGTGTAGTCGGTAATTTCCGCGCCGCTCTGCAAGGGCAGCGGCTTCGCGAAAAACATGGATTGCGGTGCAACGATTCCGATTGAGGTCATGTTATCTATTCAGGAGAAGGGCGCGCAGCTACGGCACTGGTTTCTCTGGCATTACAAAAAAACAAAAGCCCGAAAGCGATCCGCTTATCGGGCTAAATTCGAGACTCAGTTGCGAGCACGCTTTAGCCGTATTTATTATGCGCCCGCAAGCTGATGTCAAATCGGCGCAATGCCATAAGAATAAACAAGTCGCCCCGCTCCGTCAAACGGGAGGCGATTCCCTAAAACGGAAAACAAAACCAACATCCCGCAACATTCACTGCAATAATGGCTGGATCTATACCAAGACTGACACAAATATAATGGCAAGAATGCAACATAGTGTTTCATTCCTGCAGTCCAATAGCCCTATAATCACGGGCACTTCAGGATACTAGGCGCTATCTATAGGTCAACCGCCTACCTGATAATGTGACGACATTAGTCACCTGCTGGCCAGTAACGAATTTTGGATCGAAATAGGTTAATTGCATGGAAAACAAAACAGCGCTGCATGCTATTCCGGCCGGGAATAGACAAAACGACAAAGCGCATGCGACCCCAACTCTGACGATCGCCATACTTACCAAGAACGAGGCACATCGCATTGCGGCCTGCTTGCAAAGCGCCTCATTTGCGGACCAATGCATCGTAGTTGACAGCGGCAGCACGGATAACACACGTGAAATTGCCCAGGCTGCGGGTGCTGAAGTATTTAACTATCCGGATTGGCAGGGCTTTGCCTTGCAACGTAACCGCCTGATCAAGCACTCGACTTGCGACTACATCTTTTTCCTTGATGCAGATGAAGTCATTACGCCCGAACTACGAATGGAATTACAGGCGGTCGTCCAATCCGGCGTACGCGCAGTATGGAAAATCCAATGGCGCATGGTGGCTTTTGGCCATGAACTGAAATACTTCCGTTCGCAATCCAAGGTAGAACGCATGTTCCGTCGGGACATGTTGCAAGAATACGTAGGCGTAGTACATGAACAAGCCGTGCTCACCGTTGAACCTACGCCCCGCCTGGTGCTAAAAGCACGTCTGCTGCATCACTCACGTGAAACCGTATATGGAAGCCTGGAGAAACTTGCACAGTACTCCATGCTCGGTGCAGCCAAGCGAGCCGAAAAAGGCAAGCGTGGAGGCGTATTGCGTGGCCTGGCTTCCGGCATGTCCATGTTTTTGCGGCTATATATAGGTCAACTGGGTTTCCTCTGCGGTGGCGCAGGCTTCCTTTACTGTTTCTTTGTAGGACTCGAGGGTTTCTTCCGCTACGCAGCACTTGAGTACGATCGCGATACATTGCGTACCGATGTCGTTCGTTGATCAAGACTGCGCATGAGTATTCACACCCACGATTCTCGCAATCCTCATTTCTTTAAAAATGCCAGCTTTTACATATTGGCAGGGCTCATCGCGTTAGGACCATTAAATTCCAAGATACTTGGGGCTGCATGGTTATTCTTTTGGGTCTTTGGATTCTGGATTGCATTTAAAACACGCAACACGCCATCACATACAAGTTCCATCGCAGCTACGGTAACCTCAACCTGGTTCAAAAGCTGCGTTCTGGCATTGGCACTGACAGGTATTTGCATACTCCTTTCGCGACAAGGAAGCGATACACTCAATGCTCCACTGCGGATACTTTTAGCCGCCACAGCTGCATTTTTTCTGGCTCGTCGAGGCGCAATATCTTCTTATCTGCGCCGCATCTTATTGCATGCTATCGCTCTGGCTTGCCTGTTGGCTTTTGCATGGACAGTTTTCCTGACGTTTCAAGACCCGAGTGTGGTCGTCAGAAACTCTCTGGCAACCAATGCCATTCCATGGGCGGTAGTCATCAGCTTCTACACTGCCTTGTTACTGCCGGCTGCACTCTCCGAACAAGATTCTATGGTTCGGCGTCGGCTGTGGCTTTTTGGTGCCGGCTGCGGCATAGGAGCGATATTGCTATCGCAGTCCCGCGGTGCCTTCCTGATTATTCCATGGTGCTGCCTGGTATACGCTTGGTTCTGGTATCGCAATGGTACGCACCATGCCAGCATCCACCGTGCGTTCTTGATGTTGTTCGGGGCAGTCGCCATTGTGCTGGCCAGTGCCTGGTTCATGCCTGGCGACGTGTTGCGCATGCATCAGGCAGTACATGACATAAGCGAGGCCCGGACAAGCGAAAACTACAATACATCCATGGGCGCGCGACTCTATCTTTGGGGGATGGCAGTAGAAGGTATACGCGAATCACCCTGGATAGGTATAGGCAGCATCGAACGCATGCGACGTATCAAACATGCAGGCGAAGGAGAAAGCGCAGAAGTACAGGCAAAATTGCATGAAGTTCGTTCGCTCGGCCACGTCCATAACCAGTATCTGCATAGTGCGCTGGATGGTGGCGTAATAGGACTCGCATCGTTCCTGGCACTCCTGATAGGCATGGCAGTCGCCATTTTCCACATGCGACGAACGGCACCCATCGCGGCATGGCAATTGGGTGGTGTGCTTTTCATGCATGCAACGGCCAGCCTGACCAATGTGAATTTTGCGCATAATTACTATGCAACAGCCCTTGCGCTGGCAGTGGTACTGCCACTGCTCACGGCCTCCCATAACGCGACCAAGACAAGAAGTTCCTGATGCATATATTAATCATCAATCGCAGCCCCATACCGGTATACGCCTATGGCGGCACGGAACGTGTGATTTGGGATCTGGGGCGCGCACTGGTAAGAGCGGGGCACCGCGTCAGCTATTTGGTTCCATCTGGTTCACATTGTGATTTCGCACCTGTAATACCACTGCGGGAAGACCTTTCCTGGGAACAGCAAATCCCTGATGGAATTGACATCGTGCATTTTCAATTCAATCCGGGCGTCACTATCAATGCGCCACATTTGATGACACAGCACGGCAATTCACAGGAAAACGTCCCGCTGCCACTCAATACCGTTTTTGTATCGCGCAATCATGCACAACGCCACGGCTCCGAAGCGTTTGTCTACAACGGGCTGGACTGGTCAGGCTATGGCAATGTGGACTGGCAACAAAGCCGCGACTATTTCCATTTCCTGGGGAAGGCGGCATGGCGCGTCAAGAATGTACAGGGCGCCATCGATGTAACGGGTGATGCGGGAGTGCCCTTGGCCGTGCTGGGTGGCGATAGGCTGAACCTGAAACGCGGCTTTCGCTATACCTGGTCGCGTCGTGTTTCTTTCCATGGCATGGTGGGCGGCGCAGAAAAATTCCGTTTGCTTAACGGATCACGTGGTTTGGTGTTTCCGGTTTTATGGCACGAGCCATTTGGCCTGGCGGTCATTGAGAGCATGTATTTCGGCGCGCCCGTATTCGCCACGCCATATGGTGCATTACCGGAAATCGTCACGCCGGAATGCGGTGTGCTTGCAGCAAGCCGCACGACACTGGCAGAAGGGGTCGCCTCCGGCAAGTTTGATCCACAGGCTAGTCACGCCCGAGCACTTGCTTTCAATGCAGATACGATGGCCGCCGATTACCTCGCGGTCTATAAGAAGATATGTGGCGGAGCAAGCCTGCACACTACTCCACCCGTATTGCAAGGCGAAATCAAGCACTTGCCCTGGACGAAATAAGCCGCGAACTAAACCAGCCTGGCTTTAGATTAGAAAAAGTATCGAAGAAAGCGCCAGTGAAATGGCAATAAACATCGTCTTGCCCGGATGTTTTTCTATGAGATAGTTCATACGCTGGGAGGTGAAATTTCGGCAAAGCGCAGTGTAAGGTAGCGCAGACCTTACGCCTATCCCATAAATGTGGGTACTTCTCTCAAAAGTACACAATTCCTGGACCTATACTGTCGACTGCCTGCACGCTTGATTTGCTACAAATCACCCGATCATCCCGAGTTTCATTAACATTTCCTCCTAATCCTCGTCATTTGAATGAAAGAAGTATTCATGGACAGTAAGAGCATCAGGGTCGAGCACATCTCACCGAATTCCGGTCCCAAATCCCTCGCTGATCTCTTTTTCTCCTTCACGCTACTCGCACTACAAGGTTTCGGCGGTGTTCTAGCCATCGTCCAACGCGAATTGGTGGAAAAGAAGAAATGGCTGACGCCGGAACAGTTCGTCGAAGACTGGGCGGTCGCGCAAATCATGCCGGGACCGAATGTCGTGAATATGTCCATCATCGTCGGTGGTCGTCACTTTGGCTTGCCCGGTGCGATGGCGGCGCTCAGTGGCATGCTCTTGCTGCCCTTGATGCTAATACTGACGATCGCAATTATCTACGCACCGTTCGCGCATTATCCGCCGGTGGTCGATGCCTTGCGCGCGATGGGTGCCGTTGCTGCCGGCCTGATACTCGCCACCGGCGTCAAACTGGCACGCGCCTTGAAAAACAATCCGCTCGGACCACGCTTGTGCATCTTGCTCGGCGCACTTTGCTTCAGTGGTGTCGCGCTATTACGCCTGCCTTTGGCTTATCCATTGTTTGGCCTGGGTCTGGTCAGCTGTATGTTCGCGTACAGAAAGCTGGCTCCGTGAGCACGACCTTGCACCTATCCTTGCAAACCAATGATTGGTTGCAGCTGTTTCTGCACTATGTATCCCTATCCCTGCTCTCACTCGGCGGTGCGATTGCAGCGGCACCGGAGATGCATCGCTTCCTGGTAGATGAACAGCATTGGCTGACCGACGCACAGTTCAGCACATCGATCACGATCGCGCAGACAGCTCCCGGCCCGAATGTATTATTCGTCGCGCTGATGGGGTGGAATATAGGTTTGAATGCAGGTGATATGAGCACCGGATTGCTAGGCATGGCGCTCTGCATGGTCGGGATACTGCTGCCCAGTACTACCTTTACTTATCTGGCGACACGCTGGGTGCATCGTAATCGTGAATTGCGTTCCGTGCGCGCATTCAAACTGGGAATGGCACCTGTGGTGGTTGGTTTGGTGTTTGCAACCGGCTGGATACTTGCCAGCGCACATAGCCAGCCATCTGAAGACTGGCCGCTGTGGTTGATTACGGTTGTCACCATGTTGCTGATGCTGAATACGCGCATCCACATCCTGTGGCTGCTGGCAGCGGGTGCCTTGATTGGTGCTCTGGGCTGGATATAAAGAAAACGGGCAGTCGCAACTGCCCGTGTACGTGGATTACAAAGCCCGCAGTTTTTCTACCGCTTCACTGATCACTTTCGGCTCGAAGAGTCGGGCAATTTTTTTCGTTACTGGCTCGAGCACGGTCAGGTCGCTGTTGAGGATTTCATTCTTCACCGCCAGCAACTGCGATGGATGCATCGAAAATTCACGCAAACCCATACCCAGCAAGAGACGCGTCATACTCGTATCGCCCGCCATTTCGCCGCATACCGAAATCGGCACACCTGCTTTAGCCGCAATGGCAATCGTGCTCGACAACAGATACAAGACAGCAGGATGCAAGGGATTGTACAGATGTGCGACTTCATGATCGACGCGATCTATCGCCAGCGTGTACTGGATCAAGTCATTGGTACCCAGCGACAGGAAGTCCATGCGCTTGATGAATAAAGGCAGGGTCAATGCTGCGGCGGGGATTTCGATCATCGCACCGACCGGAAGCTCCGGATCGAATTTGATTTTTTCTTCGCGTAACTGCTTCTTGGCCTGCTCTATCATCAACAGGGTCTGATCGATTTCAAATGCATGTGCCAGCATGGGCACCAGCAGTTTGACCGGACCAAAAGCTGATGCGCGCAAGATCGCTCGCAGCTGAGTCAGGAACATTTGCGGTTCAGACAGGCAGAAGCGGATAGCGCGCAAACCCAGCGCCGGATTCAGTGCAGTCTGCTCAGCAAAGTCGAGCGGTTTGTCAGCGCCGATGTCCAGTGTACGTATCGTGACCGGACGCCCTTTCATCGCGATGACAGCACGTTTATAGGATTCGAATTGTTCGTCTTCCGATGGCAGTTGATTCGCGTGGCCGGTGCGGCCCATGAAGAGGAACTCGGAACGGAACAAACCGATA
This sequence comes from Herminiimonas contaminans, assembly GCF_015645465.1. Taxonomy (GTDB): domain Bacteria; phylum Pseudomonadota; class Gammaproteobacteria; order Burkholderiales; family Burkholderiaceae_D; genus Oxalicibacterium; species Oxalicibacterium contaminans. The sequence continues at coordinate 64,922 of NZ_JADOEL010000018.1, forward strand.
CCGTGCGCGCCCGCATCCATCGCGTGTGCGCAGTCATCCGGAAATTCGATGTTCGCCAGCAGGGTGATCGGTGTGCCATCCAGAGTCAGCGATGGCGTTTTTTTCAGCTTACCCAGTTTCTTGCGATCACGTATCTGGCGCGCCTGCTTCTCGCGATACTGATCCAGCACCACCGGCGTCGGATCAACCACAACCACACCGGCATCACCATCAATGATCAGCCAGTCTCCTTGCACGATCAGCTCGGATGCGTTCGAGACACCGACTGTCGCCGGGATATCCAGGCTGCGTGCAACGATGGCGGTATGTGAGTTTTGTCCGCCGACGTCAGTGATGAAACCACTAAAGGCGCGATTACGGAATTGCAGCATATCGGCTGGCGAGATATCGTGCGCGACGACGATCATGCTGGCACTACCTTCACTGCCATCCGACTTCGGCAAAAGATTGGCGCTGCCGGTCAATACCTTGAGCACGCGCTCGCCGACTTGCTGGATGTCGGCACGACGCTCGCGCAGGTAAGGATCTTCGATTTCTTCAAATTGCGCAGACAGTTCTTCGATCTGCGTGACCAACGCCCATTCAGCGTTGTAATAGCGCGAGCGAATAATCTCCAGTGGCATTTCCGAAATCATCGGATCTGAAAGTATCAATGCATGCACATCGATAAATGCGCCAAGCTCGGCAGGTGCATCCTGCGGCAGCTCATTCCAGATGGCCTGTAACTCTGCGTGGACCGCAGCGATGGCTGATTGCAGGCGCGATACTTCGGCTTCGACCTGGTCGTCGGCAATGAGGTAATGCTGTACGTCGAGCGCTGCCGGCGCAAGCAGATGTGCGCGGCCGATTGCTATGCCGCGCGATACTGGAATGCCGTGTAGCGTGAATGAAGTCATCGGTTCGGTCCGAAGCTAGGGAGCAACAAAATGGAAATAAGGCCACTCTGTGCAAGCAAGGTGCTTGCCAAGTGTATCGGCTTATTCGCCTTCGCCGAATTTATCCTGTATTAGCAGCTCGAGCGCATTAAAACACTCTTGCTCATCCGGACCATTGGTTTCCAGCGTCACCTTGGCACCCTTGCCAGCTGCCAGCATCATCACGCCCATGATGGACTTGGCATTGACGCGGCGTTTGTTGCGCGTCATCCAGACTTCGCTTTTGTATTTCGCTGCCAGCTGTGTGAGTTTGGCTGATGCGCGTGCATGCAAGCCGAGTTTGTTGATAATTTCGATTTCTTGTTCGATCATTTTTCTTATAGATTTGGGTTCAAATTAATTCGGCGAAAGTCGTACGCGGTTGTCTACCCTGACCGCGCCGCCCTGGCCACCCGCCAGCGCCATTTCCACTACTACATCCAGTGTATCTTGCCGATACGTAATTGCGCGCAACAGCATAGGCAAACTGATACCTGCAATGACGGCGACATTGTCGACATTGCACAAACCCAAAGTACAGTTGGACGGCGTACCGCCCATGACATCTGTAATCACCAGCACACCGGAGCCATCATCCAGACCGGCAATGGCTTTTTTTGCCAGGCGCTCAACTTCGCCTGTGTCCTGATCAGCGTTGACATCAACTGCGTCAAGGCGCTCCGGACGCGTGCGGAATACATGAGTCGCAGCCGAGATGAAGGCTTGTCCCAGCGGCGCATGCGTCAATAACAAAATACCGACCATCTATTTAATCCGAACCTTTTTCACGCCGGAATTTACCCGGCAAGCGCAAATTCTATCAATTACTCAGGAATTCCAGCTTGCTACGTTCTTTTCCAGTGCATCAATAAACATTCCGGCAACATCAAAGCCGGTTTGCTGCTTGATTTCCTGGAAGCAAGTAGGGCTGGTCACATTTAATTCAGTCATGTAACTACCAATTGCGTCCAATCCTACCAGTAACAAGCCTCTTTTTAGCAAAAGTGGCGCCAAAGCCTCACCGATTTCACGGTCGCGCGCCGAAATTTCACGCGCCACGCCGATGCCACCTACCGCCAGGTTACCGCGTATTTCCGACCCTTGCGGAATGCGCGCCAGGCAGTACGGCACAACTTGTTCGCCGATCAACAGGATGCGCTTGTCGCCATCGGTGATTTCCGGAATGTAACGCTGCACCATGATGGTACGCCTGCCATTATCGGACAGGGTTTCGATGATGGAACCCAGGTTCAGCGCATCGTCCTTGACGCGGAAGATCCCCGCACCACCCATGCCGTCCAGCGGCTTGAGGATGATGTCGCGATGCTCTTCATGGAAGGCACGCACCCGCGTCGCATCTGCGGTGACCAGCGTCGGCGCGATGTATTGGGGAAATTGGGCAATCGCCAGTTTTTCATTGAAGCTGCGGATGGCTTCCGGCTTGTTGAAGACGCGCGCGCCTTGTTGCTGCGCCAGCTCCAGCAAATAAGTCGCGTAGATGTATTCCATATTGAATGGCGGATCGGTACGCTCAAGGATGGCATCAAAGCCGGTCAGCTCCTGCGCCACTGGCGCCTCCTGGCGATACCAGTCTTCCTGTCCGCCATCGGTCAGGATTACACGCGAGATATTGGCGACGACCTTGCCGCCTTCGAACGCCATATCCTTGTGCTGGAAGACAAAGATGCTATGTCCACGCCGGGCCGCTTCGGCCATCATTGCGTAAGTAGAGTCCTTGTAGATCTTGAAACCAGCGAGCGGATCCGCGGCAAAGGCTATTTTCATTCAACACATCCTGAAAAGCGCGCTGCCCGATTGCGGCGGGCAAGCATGTTATTGGTAGGCACTGCAAAGGGCTTAATTGTGACACCAAGTCGGATTTTTCACCGAAAGTGAAATCGCCACCGGTGAGGGTGGCGATTCGGGTCTTAATATACTTCCGGATTGGGGTCGGTTTTCTCCATCTCCAGCGATGCTGCCAGCAACGCCAGGCGCGCCACCACGCCGTACATATAGAAGCGGTTAGGCGCGACAGTACCCGGTTTGGCCTGGTAATCCGGCAATGCGTGCTGGTGGGCAAATGCCAACGGTACAAAGTGTGCACCCGGCGCATTCAGGTTTTCATGATTGCCACGCTCGGAATGGACGCGATAGAAACCGCCAACCACATAACGATCTATCATGTACACCACCGGCTCAGCGACCGATTCGTTGATACGTTCGAACGTCGGCACACCTTCCTGCAGAATGACATCTGTCACTTCCAGGCCATCTTTCACCACCGCCATCTTGTTGCGCTGCTTGCGGTTCAGGTCCTTGACCTCGCTCGCATCGTGCACGGTCATGATGCCCATGCCGTAAGTACCGGCATCGGCCTTGATGATCACAAACGGTTTTTCCTTGATACCGTATTCCTTGTACTTTTTGCGCATCTTGGCCAGCAGGGTGTCGACATTCGACGCCAGGCAATCTTCGCCGGTATTGTCATTGAAGTTGATGCCTTCGCATTTCATGAAGAATGGATTCAGCATCCATGGATCGACATCAATCAGCTTGGCGAATTTTTTGACCACTTCGTCATAGGCGGCAAAGTGATTGGTCTTGCGTCGCACCGCCCAGCCTGCGTGCAAAGGCGGCAGCAGGTTTTGCTCGTTCACGTTTTCCAGTATCGCCGGCAAGCCGGATGACAGGTCATTGTTGAGCAGGATGGTGCAAGGATCGAAGTTTTTCAGGCCGACGCGGCGACCATTCTGCGAACGTTCCAGCGGTTCCAGCGTCAGTGTGGTTCCGTCCGGCAGTTCGATCGGCGTCGGTCCGGTCACATCCGGTGACAGCGAGCCGAGGCGCACATTCAAACCGGTCTGACGGAAGATCTGCATCAGACGCGCGACGTTCTGCAGGTAGAAGGTATTGCGGGTATGGCCTTCCGGTACCAGCAGCAGATTCTTGGCATCCGGACAATATTTCTCGATAGCCGCCATCGCCGCCTGCACCGCCAGTGGCAGCATTTCCGGTGAAAGGTTGTTAAAACCACCAGGAAACAGATTGGTATCGACTGGTGCCAGCTTGAAACCGGCATTGCGCAAATCGACTGAGCAGTAGAACGGCGGGGTATGTTCTTGCCACTCCAGCCTGAACCAGCGCTCAATGGCAGGGGTAGCGGTCAGGATTTTCTTTTCAAGGTCGAGCAGCGGACCGTTCAAAGCCGTGACGAGATGCGGAACCATATAAACCTTATGTGCTGAAACTATCGTTAATTGAAGCTGATTCTAACGGGAAATGCCGCTTGCGTCGTCCGCATTGCAGGCGGATTTGCTCAATTTGGCACACGTAGATTAGGGCTGGAAAGCGTTTTTAAAGACCCAAAACGCTCCGGCAAATGAAAAAAGCGCCCCGCGAGGGGGCGCTTTCTTTGGTGGCCCACTTGCGCAGGGCCATCACGTTACAACTGTTATCAGGAGTGATAAGCCGTTTCACCGTGGCTGGTGATGTCCAGGCCTTCGCGTTCTGCTTCATCCGAAACACGCAGACCGATGACCAGGTCAACCAGTTTGTAGATGATGAAGGCAACCACAGCCGTCCACACTACGGTGATCAGCACAGCTTTGAACTGCACCATCACTTGGTGAGCGATCGAGAAGTCTGCTGCACCGGTACCACCAAACGATGGAGCTGCCAGAACACCAGTCAGGATCGCACCGACAATACCGCCCACACCGTGTACACCGAATACGTCGAACGCATCATCCGCACCCAGCAGGCGTTTCAGACCAGTTACACCCCATACGCAGACTGCACCGACGATCAGGCCGAGGACGATGGAGCCCATAGGACCGACGAAACCGGCTGCTGGTGTGATACCAACCAGGCCTGCAACTGCACCGGACGCTGCACCCAGCATCGAAGCCTTGCCTTTGAGCATGGATTCAACTGTGATCCAGGACAGGGTTGCTGCGCCGGTCGCCAGAATGGTGTTGATGAATGCCAGGCCAGCGATCGGGTTTGCACCCAGAGCCGAACCAGCATTGAAACCGAACCAGCCCACCCACAGCAACGAAGCACCAACCATGGTCAATGTCAGCGAATGCGGAGGCATCGCTTCTTTGCCGAAACCGATACGTTTGCCGACCATGTACGCACCAACCAGGCCAGCTACACCAGCATTGATGTGAACCACGGTACCGCCAGCGAAGTCGAGTGCGCCGTCAGCGAACAACAGGCCGGTAGGAGCCCACACCATGTGTGCAACCGGGATGTAGCTGAACGTGAACCACAGGATGCTGAAAGCCAGCACTGCAGCAAACTTCATACGCTCGGCGAAAGCACCAACGATCAGTGCGCAAGTGATAGCCGCGAAAGTCGATTGGAAGGCAATAAACACATACTCAGGAATCGAGCCGGACAGGGTGTCTGGTTTGACGCCATTGAGGAAGAGCTTGCCGAAGGTACCAACAAAGGAACCACCATCCGCGAACACCAGGCTGTAGCCATACAGGCACCACAGTACGGTGATGGTCGAGAAGATCACGAAGACCTGCATCAACACGGACAACATGTTTTTCGAACGACCAAGGCCGCCGTAGAACAATGCGAGGCCAGGGATGGTCATCAGGATAACCAGCATCGTCGATGTCAGCATCCAGGCGGTATCACCCGTATTGAGCACCACTTCTGGCGCCGGAGCAGCTGGTGCTGCAGCAGGAGCCGCTTGCGTTTCGGTCACAACCACAACCGCTTCCGCGGCTGGCGCTGCAGCCGGAGCTGCTGCGTCTTCAGCCATTGCAGGAGCCGAGAATCCGACTGCCAGCAACAGAGCACCTGCAGCAAGGGCACTTGTGAACATTTTTTTGATACTCATCTCATTCCCCTTAAAGTGCTTCTTTACCGGTTTCACCGGTGCGGATGCGGACGACTTGTTGCAGGTCATAGACAAAAATCTTGCCGTCACCGATTTTGCCGGTTCTTGCCGCAGTCTCGATTGCCTCGATCACGCGATCAACGATCGCATCATCAACAGCCGCTTCGATTTTTGTCTTAGGCAAGAAATCAACGACATACTCGGCACCGCGATACAACTCGGTGTGACCTTTTTGGCGACCGAAACCTTTAACTTCGGTAACGGTAATACCTTGCACGCCAATCGCAGACAAGGCTTCCCGCACTTCATCCAGCTTGAAGGGCTTGATAATGGCAGTAATCAGTTTCATGGGAACCTCTTACGTTATTTTTAAAATTAGAATGCTTTGGAGATCGACAAAACAGCTGTGGTATCGCCCAATTTTTTGGTCTTGCCACCGTTGTTAGTCAGCGAGTAGAAACTTTTGTCAGCATCGGTACCAACGACTGCCAGACCAATGGTCGCAAAGCCAAAGTCACGAGCGAGGCTTACCTTGTAATCGGTGTAGCTAGCATTTTCTACATTCTTCACTTTTTGATGTCCGACATGGAAACCCAAAGTGGTTTTATCCATTACTTCGAAATTTGCGTTCAGCTCAAGGTAATTGGAATTCTTGGAATCCGGAGCACCGAAGAAGTCAGACACTGCATGGCTATATTTCAGCGTGAACCATTTGTAGCCAACCGAACCGTATACTTCTGTTGTGTTGTACTTTTTACCGCCAACGATTTGCGCGCCTGGGTAGTAGTAGTACAGAACACCGACATCGGCTGCTACGTCAGGTGTAATATTGAATTTGTAACCACCGTACAGATCCATTTCGATCGAACCATCGGTAAACGAATTGCCACTTACATTCGAGTTCCAGTTACCGACGTAGAAACCGCTGGAGTGTGCGTAGTCGAAACCGCCTTGTACAGCAGGTTGTTTAAAGGTTTGGGAAATACCACGGAAACGATAGTCGCTGACTACAGAAAGGTTGCCAGTAAACGAATGTTCTGGAATAACGTCTTCTGCGTGCGCCAGGCTACCGGCGAATGCACCCATTACAGCAACCGCGATAATCAGTTTTTTCATGATGTTCCCTTTAAAGTTTTGAAAGTAGAAACCAAACATTGGTTGTCTTCGATACATATTTAGCAGGACTCATGCCAGCCTTTTTCATGCTGGTTGTACTATCATTTTTATCGTTTACAGTTGCCGACAGGTACATATCTCCTTCAGAAACATCGAAATATGCACTTTTATAGCACGCTCGCACACGAATCGCACCGTTATGGTGCTAAATATTTTTAAATCAGAGGATCACATGGAAAAGCCTAATTTCTTTAACGAGATGCAAGACAAGATCAACCAGGTGCTGGAAAACTCCCCGGCCAAAGATATCGAAAAAAACGTGAAGGCAATGATGACCCAGGGCTTTTCCAAGCTGGACCTGGTCACGCGTGAAGAATTCGACGTGCAGGCACAAGTACTGGCCAATACCCGCGCCAAACTTGAAGCGCTGGAAGCACAGGTAGCAATACTGGAAGCACAGTTGAAAAAGTAAGGTCGCAGAAGCACACTATATATATGTCGCACTCGATTTAGACCGGCCACCCGCCAGTCCTTATCGTTTGCGTCAGGCAGTATCGATTCAAAGTCGGCATCGGCATCCAATCAAAAACGAGGAGCAAGCCATGCGTATGAGCGATGAAGAATACTTCCGTAGCTGCGTCTCCAAAGAACGCCAACTGGCCCATTTGCTGGGCTGCCACAACGTAGAAGAGTTCTACGAGAATGCCGGTTCACTGTGGGACAACGGCAGACAACTCCCAAAATGGACGCGCGACTGGCAAGCCTGCGGCCCCTTGATTGCTACATATGAGTTAGCAATCACTTACAAGCAAAGTCCTTCTGATCCTCATGGTAAAGCCATACACATAGGCGATACCGTGGTCCACATTTCCGATCACCCGAACAAAGAGCGCGCCTTGATGTTTGCCATCGTCAAGGCAACTATCGCTCATCTGGAGCATGCCAGGCATCACAAGCAACACGCGTTGCACGGTTAGCCATGGCAGCATGCACCGCACTGCCGGTGTATCTACTACGAAGGAAATCACTAGGGGGAGTCACACTATGAAGGCTTATACACGCTGCTACACGCTTGCATCCATTTCATTGGCCGTACTTTTGACTGGCTGCGCGATGCCGCAGCAAGGAGGCAAACAAATACACTCGACTAACAATATCTACCCGGCAGTCGGGCCATATTCACAGATGGTGGAACACAGCGGCACTATCTATCTGTCTGGCGTACTGCCACTGAACATGGCCGGTAACGCCATCCAGGGCAGCACCATAGAAGAACAGACCAAAGCGGTGCTTGATCACATCGGTGCCAAATTGAAGTCGCAAGGACTTAGCCATGACGATGTCCTGATGAGCACCGTCTACATGAAAGACCTGAACGATTTTGCGAACATGAACCGCGTATATGGTGAGTACTTCAAAAAGAATCCACCAGCCCGCGCTACCGTACAGGTCGCACGACTTCCCCGTGATGTCCTCATAGAAATAGCCGTCATCGCCAAGCGATAGACGGAAGCCGACCAAGCCAGCTCGTCCTGGCCCACAGCAAGCATCGGGAGCGCAGGCTCCCGATCGCAACAGAACCACTTCCCACCCATACAAGAGCAATCATGAGTTTGGCGGTATTAAGAAGTCGCGGCTTGAGCGGCATGCAGGCACCGGAAGTCACGGTAGAAGTTCATCTGGCTAACGGCCTCCCTTCTTTCACCATCGTTGGCTTACCCGAAACCGAGGTTAAGGAATCCAAGGATCGCGTCCGCGCTGCGCTGCAAAATGCAGGCTTCGAATTTCCGGCACGCCGCATTAAAGGTTGTCAACCGTAATTTGTCTGGATTGAGCAGAGTAAGCTCAATTCCCGGCAGGAATAGTACTCTCTCGGAACGCTCATGCGAACGGAGAGATTAATGCAAATACCAACGGTTAAAGACCTGCAAGCATCAATAATGCTGAGGGTGAACATTTAAGCCCTGCCGAAATTTTGAGAATATTTGCGAAAGTTAGATTTCGCTCACCTCGCTCTATTCTTCCCATATGACTTCGATCAATCTGAATTAAATGAGCCAATTCCTCTTGCGATAAGCCAAGTTCTTTTCGCTTATTGCGAATGGCGCAACCCAATGCACCCAGCCATTGGTCTACGTCTATGTCCAAATGTGTAATTTTCATTACACCAGTTTTTAGTTTTAGGGCAAAATAGGCCACGGCATAAACGACCCATTTCTAATCCTTTCTACCTGTGCCCCGATGAAAATACCTAGCGCACCCTTCCCAAAAAAACCTGTTTTGATTCGAGTTCCCCAATATATCTACGATCAATTATTAGTCCGATCCGCTATGGAGACAGTGATAAGAAACAAAAGTCTAAGTGTTCCGAGCTTGGTGGTCGAATTAATCATCGCTGAGCTGACAGCGAAATCAAAGGTTTGACTTACTAATTAACCTCCTTTGAAAAACCGATGCGACCAGTCGTTTTTCTGGATACCGAATTCAACAATCTAATTGACATTAGCCACGGCTGGTTAAGGCGCTAGTGGCTGATGCTTTTATAACCCTTCCAATTTTGCGATAAGGGCGCAATACGTGGCCAACTTCGCAAAAATATGTACGCCCGCTCTCGTAAAGTTTGGTTGGTATTTATGAATTCTTCACGCCCAAGGCTGCGCCTCGACAATTACACCTCCGAATCGGTATTTGTGAAATTAACTGGAAACTACCAAAAGAGGACTACTTGTGATTGTTCGCAAAAACAAGCTTGTTGCACCGAGGATGGCTAAATGCTCGTTCCCAATGCCATCTTTCCGAAGTCCTGGCTGCACGATCCCAACTTTGAACACAACATACTTTCTACGTGAGGCTTTTCGAAGGACTACGAGGCTGGATAAATTCCCGCGAATAAATCTTGTATTTCGACCCCGTGCACATCTAAGTTCTCTTTCGGTCAGATGAGAAACTAAATTAGAGAAGTTCCAAGTCCATTTGATCGACTTTTGTGCTTGCCCACAAACTTCATAAAGATCATTCACGCGGTTCCCTGGTGTGTCTCCAGACGCATACTTACAGTGCCAAAGAGTAATGGTAATTGTGTCCTCGGTATCTTCAATTGCAACGATGTCAGCGCTTTCCCCATTGTCGTCGTCATCAATAATGAACGCTGCTGGACCCCGCTCTAAGTATTCGATAAATTTTTGCTGAATAGAACGCGGGCGAATTGCACCGCCTCGCCAGCGACTCTCTTGATTCAGCAATACATCACCCCAATTGATCGCCATAATTGATTCGCGGTCGAAAACTTCGGCAAGTTCCTCACGTGGTTTAAGCAGGATCTCGCCCGAAAGCTGCGAACCATCGCCTAGTCGAACTAAGGGCGGACTTGATGTAAAGAACTCTGTTGCGCCCACTGTCCGATTAAATGCTTCTATACTTATAGCCGGTCCGTCCGCTTGAACGATTGAATAAAACAGCCCATCCACCGAAGTGTTCAACAGACTCATACGGAATGTGCAGCTTATTTCTTGACCGGCTTTGAGAGTAAAAGAAAAACTTCCGCCTGCAGGGATCCATTCATCAAGCTCAACTTCGCAATCATGAAAACCGAATTTACGTTCATCTAACACGACAGCAATCCGAAAACTGGCCGACTCAAACAGCTGCTCAGGCCAATCCACCATCAATGCGTGCTGATCTGGAAGGAATCCTGTTGTGATTTGTTCAGGGATTAACGTGTGGCGTAGAAAGTCATCCGGAGCTGCATGATTATTGGATAATTTCACCGCTAAATCAGTGCACCAATCTCTCCAGTCAGCTAAAGACCCATTTGCCAAAGACCAAATTTTCCCTTTCCTTGAACAGCCAATACTCTTTCTCCGGCCATCTTCATACCCCACGCCCATTATGTTCGACTTCATCTTATCCTGTTGCATGGCTGGATCGATTGCGTCCCGCACGTCCAATCCAGCAAACATCTGATATCTGACATTTTTACTCATCCCTGTCAGACCGACACTATGCAAAACTAAGCGGCGCAGATTTATAAACGCACGAAAAATATCTTCGTTACGAATTGCGACGGGATCAGTGCAAATCTTCTGAGCCAATTTAACTGCTGAAAATTTCCGCGTACTATTAATAAATAACAAACCGACGTTCTCCACATAGTGGACAAGAAAGAGGTCCCAGTTATCGATTGCTATGTCGCGGCTATCAGTCCATTCAACCTTGTCCTCCTGATTGACGATGAAAACCAGCATTTGATCGGGCCGACTGTAGAACGGTTGATGAATAATTTGGGATTTACGGAATGCCGACTTAAAATTTTCGGGATTGAAATCGGTAACGCGGAAAACTTCTGTGCTGAGCTTGGGTTTTAAAGTTAGCGTGGATATTTCAATTTCTTGGTTCGAATGCTCAAGCGCCTCTAGGTTATCGATTAGCTCGGACAACTGAGCCTGTGGATCTATGGCGTCGTAGCTTAAATCGGAAAGTAAGGTATTCCAATCCGCGTCTTCTTGGTAAAGGCTTTCGAGCGCCTCGGGCACGCCATCCTCAGCGGTATTTGCGACAAAGCTAGCATTGCCAACGTTATCAGCGGCGCGGGCAAAACGTCCGATGAATTGCAGAGTAATCCCCAAGCTCTTATGAACCGAATGCAATGCGGCCACTTTAAGTTGCGGCAGATCAAATCCTTCGCCAAACATGTCCACGCAAATGATGATTCTGTGTTGGCCAGCACGAATCTCTTGAAGCACTTGCTCCCTGTGTGGGGTATTGCTATGAACTAGAACGGGATTCAAATCTGCATATAGAGTCTGGTAAATTGTACGAAATATTCTTTCTGCTTCAGAGATTGTTTTGACGCGCGCTAGCATCATGTGGTTTAAGCCTGCGGCAAGGTCTTCTCGTAATTTCTCCACGGCTTTTGCTGCAATTGCATTGTCTGCTTGTGCGATATCAGGCTCAAACACTTGAAGAAAATGAATGGGCCTAAAAAAGCTATTCTCTTGTGCAAGTTGTAAAGGATAGTTGTAAATTATTTTCCCAGGGAGAGCTTTTCCATCCTCTCTAAACGGCGTTGCGGTAAAGAGTAATGTTCGAGAGTGCGAACAGTACTTTGCAAACTTATTCCATGTTTGAGCTTGGATATGATGAGCTTCATCAAAGAAAACCTCACTGAATAAGAATGCAAAGTTCTGCTGCGTCGCCTCATCTGCTCGACTAATAGAACTCATCGTCGTTACGATGACGTTACACGTCTGAATAGCATCAAAGTCCTGTTGCGTCGGTTTTCCTCTCAGAATTCCAACAACAGGATTTGCCACATTGACGATCACACCTAGTCTAGGGAGTAGGCCGTACTCTCTGTACTTATCTGCAGTTTGTTGCCGCAATGCGTCTGTCGGAACAACCACCAAGATGCGGTTGCCGCCTGATTCGACCGTAACTGCAAGCATTACCTCGGTTTTTCCAGTTCCCGTCGGCATGACAGCAATTGCTGGCTCCTTACTTAGGCTCCAATGAGCTGCTATCGCATGTAGTGCACCGATCTGTGGCGCCCTCAAGCCGTGTCTTGCTGGATCCGCCCCCAGTGGAGCAAGTTCGGTTACAAAATTTATCCCTCTTCTCCAAGAAGTTTTAGCGCGGAGACGAAGGCGTTCACCTGATTCAAGCTGATCGTCCACATCGCGATAACGTGCGCCTTCAATTTCAAGAACGCCGTCAATTATCCGGGAACCACGTCCACGAATTACCGCGTGCGGATTAAGCGGTTCAAAGTCAAACTTACCGACACCAAGATCTATTGCATAGACGAGTCCGTTAGGAGTCACGGCAGCTAGTCTTTTTAAATTTAGACCCTTTGATCGATACGGTTGTACCGTTACCTCGATAACTTCACTGCGCTTATTAATGCATGCAATATCGATAGCGCCACTGCGTTTTTGATATGAATACTCAACAGGCAGTCGCAGCCCATTGATTCGTGCGATATCGTTTTCGGACAACAATCTATTCTCCCGTTATATTTTTTATGCGCTGTACGTTATCTTTACGATCCCGACGGCAACCCTTCATATCAACGAGCACAAGTCAATGCGCTCTGTCCAAAGTCCGACGTTGCTTGCGTGATTTCGTTGCCTCAATCTTTAACCAAGCTGAAAGCTTTAACGCATATTTGTCGAGAGATGTTGACCCCCTGTGTCAGGATAGTTGTCGCGTCATCTGATTTATTGAAATCATAGAGGGGGCGGAGCAAAAGACAGATAGTGAAGCGCTACTCAGCTGAACGCAAGGAAGCCATTCTGCGGCAAATGATGC
>NZ_JADOEL010000019.1 GCF_015645465.1 Herminiimonas contaminans
AGATGCCTCCGGTGACGTGGAAGCAGGCGGCCAATCAGTTTGCCATTCTGTTCGGCGAACGCTTCACCAACGCATTGCACTAGAATTTTTTAACCGACCTTCACACACAGAATTTCTGACACTACCGTTGAGCTTTATTTTTAACGCCGCGATTATCGGTTTGTCGATCAATATCGCTGCGGGTTTGATCGGGAACTGAAGCGTCAACTCATTAGCTGATGCTATTTTTTGCTGCACAGTGCCAACGGCACAATCAGCTTTCTATGTACTTGTAGGTCAAACCATCGTGTTCGCCCTGACCTCATCGCAATATATGCGCCACGTTTTTCCATGCAGGCGACATTGTCTTGGTCAGAGGCATGTAGGTCATCTTCTAAGCTCATTACCAAGTTGTTGGAAACGGTGGTCGCCACCAGGTTATATATCATTTCCTTCAAACGATATTTCCCCTCTCATAAACATGGGAGGAATTGTCAATTTTTGAAACACATGTCAATTAACCTGCCGTTAGGAGTGATAATGCTCGCGAGCAACATTAACGGGTGCAGTAGTTATATGCTGTACAGGGAAGCTAACTAATAACAAAAGGGCGACGCCATTTTTTGCACGAGAAAATGGTTGTGCTATTCGATGACAAAGAAAATTAAACGCGCTGGAAAGCGCAATGCGGTCGTGCTGTTGTCCTGCATGCTCGCCACTAGCGGGTGTGCAATAGATCCGAAGACAGGGCAGGCATCTTTCAAAGAAACGTTCGCGAGTGAAGATCCGTGTTCCAACAACAGTCGCAATATCGGTCTGGTTGCGGGAACCGTTTTAGGTGCGGTATTAGGACATCAGTTAAAAAATAAAGGCGGGGCACTTGCAGGTGCTGGTGTTGGCGCTTTAGTCGGCGGGCTGGTTGGCCACGATATGGATAGAAAGAAATGTGAGTTGTCGAAACTCGCTAAGAAGTACGCACTTGATATGACCTTTGTGGAGGTCAAGGCTGGCAACGTCAATCCCGAGGCAACCGAAGCAAAGTCCGATACGGTAGGGCTTTCAGTATCCATTCGGGATCAAGATAGTAATGGTCACTTTCAGGTTGGTTCTGACAGCCTGAGTCCAAATGCGCAGAAGTATTTTACGGAAATCGCTAATGAATACTCTTATCCGCAACAGTTGGCGCGACTACCTGCGAATGCCAGCGCCGAATCTCGTCAAGCCGTTGAACTGTTGAAGACAAAGCGATTGCTCATCATTGGTCATACCGATGACACGGGTAATTCGCAATTGAACGCTGATCTCTCCGAGCGCCGCGCTAAGGCGTTGGCTACCGTATTCAAACAAGCTGGCGTTTCACCAGATAATCTTTTCTTCCAAGGGGCGGGTGAAACACTTCCTGTTGCTGACAATCGTAGTAGCGAAGGACGTGCGAAGAATCGTCGGGTTGAAATAGTGGATTTGACCGACGACACGGTATTCCGTCAGTATCTGGCAACGCGCAGTGCGCGCACTGATTTTTATAGGGTTGAGGTGGCGCGCCCGGCGCAAGCGGAAAAATCAGTCAGCGTCGTTGATCGTCAGGACGTCAAGAAAGACCAGCGCCTTCTTGTAGCGAAAAAAATGCCGCCCAAAATTCCAGTAGCACCTGTGCCGCAGGTGAGTACTTCAACGCCCGCGACACAAGCTCAGTTCGATTTTAATGGCAAGTCCAGCAGTGAGAAAATTGCTGCACTCGATATCGGTCCGCTTGCATCACCCTCATCCTTCAATATCTTGCCTTTGGCGCAAGCAAACGATACACCTCTGGCCCGTAGCTGCGAATACGATAAGCCTCGTATCGCCAATGGTGTGAAATCGTTTAGAGACAGTAAGGAAATAGCTACTGGCGATTACATGCCCGGCTTGTATGGCACATCGTGGACGGATAATGTGAACGGCCATTTGGTGGCTCTAACACGTGTCGCCGTGTTACGCGATGGCGGGGCGCCAGCAGGAAAGCCACAACTTCTCGTCTATAAGAATTACACGCCTGGCAGCAAGGCAAGGCCGGACTATAGCGTTACCCCTGAGGTGAATACCTATAAAGGCCAAAAGGCCTTGCTATATCGAGTATTCGTTGGTGGGCCTATCAATTGTCTTGACATCGTCATTCCAAATTCAGATCCGAACGCGAGTAAGGAATCCTGGCTTTACTACGATTCTGATGGCAAACCGCTGAGAGCCAACTTCAATCCAAAAAAATTAAAATCGTAAGGAACTACAACATGTTTGACGCATTCAACCAACACATGGACGTGGTGGCAACAGTCATTTCACTAGCCATACTTGTCGCACTTTATTTTGCATTGAAACCACGGGTTGATTTTTGGTGGTTGAATTTTTGGTATGCGCTTCCATTCGTTGGCAAGAGCATCCGTTTGTCCAAGGATTCGACACGCAACGCCAAGAATAAAGAATGGACCAATGCGGAACGTACGCTGTGCGAAGATTACAAGCAACATATCCATTTCATTACCGAGCCGGAACTCAATAACCGGCTGGACTATCTTGCTAAGGCAAATGATCTGGGACGCACGCCGACTCCCGTCTGGCTCTTGGCAGTGCTGTCGTTGTTGGTGATAGCCGAAGGCCTGGGTTTCTCTTATCTGCTGGGTAGCTGGATGGCGATGGAGGGAAGTGAAGATACGCGTACCCTGCTGATGGTCGCAATCGTTCTGGTCTTATGTGTCATTCTGATATTTGTCACGCATAGTGCAGGACATCAGCTGTATCGTACGAATCTGATTCGTGCGAGCGAGAAAGAGTGGCGTGATGCCGGTCAGCCAGGACCACTTAGAAGCCAGACCATGATGCTCAAGGATGATCAAAAGATGGACAGTGATCAACCCGAGTACACGCAATTGGTTAACCGGGTAGGGACTTCGGGCAGTTACTTTATGGTTATTGTTGCGATTGCTATTATTGTAGTTATCGCTGTCACTTCAACCTGGATGCGGGTTAAGCATCTGGAGAATGAGCAAACGCAGGAGACCATGCAAAGTGGTGCCACAGCAGCCTCGGGGAATCCATTTGCCAGCGGCCTGGCCTTGCCGAAGGAAGTGACTGAGCCACAGAATGAAGCAGATCAGAAAGGCATTGCCGATAGAAACGATGCGAAGGCAACCGAAGGTATGGCTGCTTTCATTATGTTGGGCTTCATCTTTGTGGTTACGCAGGTGGTCGGTATTGCAGCCGGCTTTAAATGGGGTTTCGCTGGCAAGGAAAGCAAAGCGGCATATGCGAGTACGCGCGGCTTTTCTACCTATGAGGATTATCAGGCGCAATACGCACCAGTAATCCAGGTTGCACAATCCAAATTGCAGACCTTGCAACAACAACTTGCTCGACAAGGTGGCAATCAAAGTCTCAATTTACGTAAGTCATTTGATGATTATCTAAGCGAGAGCAGAGGCTTTGTGATGGGTGCAGGTAGTGCGGCTGCCGCTCCGACCCAAGCGACATCACCTGTTGAACCAAGTGTCACGGTCGATCAGGCATTGGTCCGCTTTGAACAACTCAAGTCTGATCAGGCTGCGGCCAAGGCGTATATCTCCGGTTTGCCGTTGGCAGTCAGGGAGCCCTTAATTGTCGCGATTAAAGAGAAGAAGGCCAGAGAGGCAGAAGAGCAGGCTCAGCGTGAGCGTGCTCGTAATGAGGATGAACTGAATGAATTGTTCTAAGCCTGCTGCAGTGAGAACCCTAATTGCGCTCTTAGCTATGAGTCTGCTTGCTGCCCAAGCGTTGGCAGCAGCGCCTCTGAACCAGATTCCAAGCTGCTATGCAGCTAATAAACTGGATATCCCTCAGCCACCGCAAGTGCGTGAGGTCTTTATCCTGCTGGATCAAACGGTTGTTCTGGATAACGCCTTGAAGCAGTCACTGGCGACTTCCGTTCATTCCTTGATGACGCCTGGTACGACCTTTACTGTTTTACGCTTTTCTGCTTTTTCGCAGGGCCATTATCTGGACGTAGTGTCGACCGGAGCGCTTGAACAAAGTGTGCCTGAAAAATTGCGCAGTTCAATTGGCGTGAAACTGCTCAAGAACTTTGATGCATGCATGAAAGGCCAGCTCGATTATGGAATCAAGTTGGCTATGACTTCAGTGGGGGACACTATTGCGCAAAGCACGACGGAGCTTGCCAAATCCGATTTATTCTCCAGCCTGTCGGAAACATCGAGGATAGTCAAAGCATCTGCAGCACCGCGTCGGATTGTCCTTCTGGTTTCGGATATGCTTGAAAACTCGTCAGTTTCGAGCTTTTATGCGAAAAACCGGATACGTCAAATTCAACCAGATGTTGAAATGCAATTGGTTCGGAAAGAAAAACTACTGGGTGATTTTGGTGGCGCATCCATTTTTGTTATGGGCGCCGGCGTCATTCCGGAAGTAGCGGTCAAGGTAGGTGGGAAAGAGCAAATGCAGTATCGTGACCCCAAGACTCTTGGCGCATTGAAGCAATTCTGGTCAAACTATTTTTCGCAATCTAATGGAAAACTGGAAGAGTTTGGTATGCCGGCTTTAATCATGCCGGTCAGATAATTGGAAGATATCTAACAGTGCAGCCATCGTCGGCTTACCGACTAATAGGAGAGTAAGTCTGGTCGGTGCTTGATGGTGGCAAGTTGCTGACTATTTCTTTTGTCGACGCTGTGCCAGATGCAGAGTCAGCTTGCCCATGTGCTTGTAGAGCTTGCCATAACGTTTGTCCCAGCCGTTGACCGCGCGATACTGTTTGACGACGGTAGCGATGTCACCACGCGCTATAGGACCTGTCAGCGCCTGTTCCGGTCCTATCTGCAAGACGTTCTCGCTCGTTTCCCGTACCAGTGAGGCCATCATTTTTAACGCTACGTCTTGCGGTATGCCCGCCTGTGCGTAGGTCTGTACGGCAGTATCCAGCAGCGTGACGAGGTAGTTGGAGGCGAAGACCGCGCCTGCGTGATACAGCACTTTGCTTTCTCGCTGGATAGGAACCGTTTGCGCGCCTATGGCTGCAAATATTGGGGCGAGTACATCAACTGCTGCCTGATCGCCTTCCATGCCGCAGTAGGTGCCTGCAAAGTCTGCCGCTACCTTCTCCGGTACTGCAAAGCTGCGTATCGGATGAATACTGCCAACTGCTGCGTCGCGTGCACTGGCGCTGGCCAGTATGCTGGAGGAGAGTGCGCCGCTGCAGTGGAAGACTATGCTGCTTACTGATAAGTGCCCGCTGCTAGCCAATGCGTCGCAGCAAGCGGCAATTTGGTCATCGGGTGCTGCTATGAGGTAGATGTCGGCCGCTTGCAGGTCGGCGTAGCTGCTTGCCACGCGACCGGCACCGGCAAAAGCGGCGGCGCGTGCGCCGCTTGCTGTCGAGGTGTTGAGGATGTCCAGTAGCTGGACAGTCTGATGCTGCACCCACAAGCGCGCCAGCGTCTGGCCGACTTTGCCGCAACCGATGATGGAGAGTGTTTGCGGTTTGCTCATGGGTTGATACCTAGCTGTTGATCTGTTCCAGCGCTTCCTGCTGTTCCAGCCATTCCGCTTCCAGTTGTGTCACTTCCTTGGTGTAGAAGGTCTGGTCTGCCAGCAGTTGCTTCAGTTCTTTTTTGTTTGCAGCATCGTAGATGAGCGGATCGGCCAGTTTTTCATCCACGCTGGCTTTTTGCGCATTGCGTTTGGCAATTTGCTCTTCCAGCTTTTTGATTTTCTGTTCTATCGGCTTTCTGCGGGCGGCCAGTTTTTGGCGTTCTTCGGCTTCCAGCTTTTTCTGTTCACGTTTGTCTACTGCGCTGACTGTGGTGGCAGGTGCAACCGGGCTGGCCGATTTTTCCTTGACGGGTGGCAGGTTGGCATTGGCTGCTGCATTTTTTGCATCCAGCTTGGTTTTGAAGAGCCAGTCCTTGTAGTCGTCCAGGTCGCCGTCGAAGGGTTGCAGCTTGCCATCGGCAACGATGATGAATTGATCGGTGGTCGCGCGCAGCAGGTGCCTGTCATGGGAAACGACCACCAGTGTGCCTTCGAACTGCGCCAGCGCCATGGTCAGCGCTTCGCGGGTTTCCAGGTCCAGATGGTTGGTCGGTTCATCGAGCAGCAAGAGGTTAGGGCGTTGCCAGACGATGAGTGCCAGCGCCAGACGGGCTTTTTCGCCGCCGGAGAATGGCGCGATTTTGCTGGTGACCATGTTGCCGTTGAAGTTGAAGCTGCCTAGGAAGTTGCGCAGTTCCTGTTCACGGACTGTCGGTGCGATGTGCATCAGGTGCCACAGCGGCGATTCATCGTGGCGCAGCATTTCTACCTGGTGCTGGGCGAAGTAGCCGATAGCCAGGCCTTTGCCGAATTGCGAGGTGCCGTTCAGTGGTTGCAATTCGCCTGCGATGGTTTTGATCAGTGTGGATTTACCGGCACCGTTGACGCCCAGCAAACCGATACGTTGGCCAATTTGCAGCGAGAAGTTGATGCCGGAGACAATTTTCTTCTCAGTGATCGAGTAGTCTTTTTCATCTTCAATGCGGTAACCGGCATCGACGTCTTCCATCACCAGCATAGGATTGGGCGCATTCGCCGGTTCACGGAATTCAAATGAGAATTCTGCCGCTGCACGCAAGGGCGCGAGCTCTTCCATCTTCGACAAGGCCTTGATACGGCTTTGCGCCTGGCGTGCCTTGCTGGCTTTTGCCTTGAAGCGATTGATGAAGGATTCCAGATGTGCGCGTTGACGTGCCTGCTTTTCTATTGCGCTTTGCGCGAGGATGAGTTGCGCGGCGCGTTGACGCTCGAAATCAGAGTAGTTACCCGAGTAGCGCTTCAGCTTGCGCTCATCAATATGCACGATGACGTTGACGACGCCGTCGAGGAAGTCACGGTCATGGGAGATGACGATCAGGGTGCCAGCGTAGCGCTTGAGCCAGTCTTCCAGCCAGATGATGGCGTCCAGATCCAGATGGTTGGTCGGTTCATCGAGCAGCAAGAGGTCGGACGGGCACATGAGCGCTTGTGCCAGGTTCAGGCGCATACGCCAGCCACCGGAGAAGCTGGCTACCGGTTGATCCATTTGCGCCATGGTAAAGCCCAGGCCGAGCAGTAGTTGCTCGGCACGCGAACGTACGGTGTAAGCATCGGCATCGGCCAGCGCGCTGTATAGCTCGCCTATCAGGGTACCGTTGTCTGCGGTGTCCGGTTCGCTTTCGAGGAAGGCGAGTTCTTCTTCTAGGCGGCGCAGCGTGACGTCGCCGTCGATCGCGTAGTCGATAGCAGAGCGTTCCAGCGGCGGGGTTTCCTGCGCTACGTAGGCGACGCGCCATTTGGCGGGGAAGTCGATGGTGCCGAGGTCGGCGTGCAGTTCACCGCGCAGCATGCCGAACAGGCTGGATTTGCCCGCACCGTTGGCACCGATCAGGCCTATTTTGTCGCCCGGATTGAGCGTGACATCGACGCTATCGAATAGCGGCTTGACGCCGCGCATGAGGGAAACTTGCTGGAGACGAATCATGTAATTTGTAAGCCGCTGGCGCGATGTAGCTACAGCAGCGGCTTTGCTTCTTTAGAGAATGATTAAAATGGCCGGCCTGTCTTCAGTTCACGCATCGTCATGATGCGGACAGGTACGACCTTATTGCAATTGATCTGCCGTGATCAGGAATACCATGTCATCACCGGCGCTGGTAGTGAGCCAGGTCAGGTTCAGTTCCGGGAAGGCCGCTTCCGCGAATTCACGTTCATTACCGATTTCAACCATCAGCAAACCGTTAGGTGTCAGGCGTTGACCGGCACCGGCAACGATTTTACGTACCAGGTCCATGCCATCGGTGCCGCCTGCCAGCGCGATTTGTGGTTCGCGCAGGTATTCCGGTGGCAGCTTGCTCATGGAGCCGGAGTTGACGTACGGCGGGTTGGTGACGATGAGGTCGAATTTGTATTCAGGCACGTTCGCATACAGGTCTGATTCAATCAGGTTGATGCGGTGTTCCAGTTCGTATTCGGCGACATTGCGCTTGGCCACTTCCAGTGCATCGGTAGAGATATCCACGGCATCCACATGTGCATTCGGGAAGGCGTCGGCCAGCATGATGGGCAGGCAGCCGGAACCGGTGCAGAGTTCGAGGATGTTGTTTACTTTGTCCGGGTTGCTGACCCACGGCGAGAATTGCTCAGGGATCAGTTCGGCGATGAAGGAGCGCGGCACGATGACGCGTTCGTCGACATAGAAGCGATAACCACCGAGCCAGCCTTCATTCGTGATGTAGGCAGCAGGTAGGCGTTCATCGGCGCGTTGTTCGATGACGCGCAAGACGGCGTCAACTTCTTCCTGCAGCAGGTGTGCATCGAAGAATGGATCGAGTTTGTCCAGCGGCAGCTTGAGCGTGTGCAGGATCAGGTAAGCGGCTTCATCCAGTGCATTGGTGCTGCCGTGGCCGAAGAATAGTTTCGCGGTATTGAAGCGGGTGACTGCATAGCGCAACAGGTCGCGAATGGTGGTGAGTTCGTTAGGCTTGGTAGGCATGGTTCTGTGCAACTAAGTAAAAGGATGATGCCTGATGCAGGATGACTGCATCAGGAGGGTTTTTATCGATGCTGTGCACTAGCCTCAGAGCAGCAGGTTTTCCATCGTACGGCGATAGATGTTTTTCAGCGGATCGATGAAGCGGACTTCGATGTGTTCATCGATCTTGTGGATGCTGCCATTCGGCGGGCCAAATTCAACGACTTGCGGGCAGATGCGCGCAATGAAGCGACCATCCGAGGTGCCGCCGGTAGTCGACAGCTCTGTCGTGACGCCGGTTTCCGATTTGATCGCATCGCTCATCGCGTCGCTCAGTGCACCTTTAGGCGTGAGGAAGGGATGGCCGCTGATCGACCATTGCAGATCGTATTCGAGACCGTGCTTGTCGAGGATGGCGTGTACGCGTTTTTGCAAACCTTCTACCGTGCTGGCGGTGCAGAAGCGGAAGTTGAAGTCGATGACGACGTTGCCCGGAATGACGTTGGACGCGCCTGCGCCGCCGTGGATGTTCGATACTTGCCACGAGGTCGGCAGATAGTATTCATTGCCGTCATCCCACTTCTCGGCGACCAGTTCTGCCAGTGCAGGTGCACATTGGTGAATAGGGTTGCGTGCCAGTTGCGGATAGGCGATGTGGCCTTGTATGCCTTTGACGGTGAGCTTGCCGGACATGCTGCCGCGGCGACCGTTTTTGATGGTGTCGCCGAGGACGTCGGATGAGGTTGGTTCACCGACTACGCAGTAATCGAGTTGTTCGCCGCGTGCTTTCAGCGCGTCACAGACGATGACGGTGCCGTCGGTCGCAGGGCCTTCTTCATCGCTGGTGATGAGGAAGCCGATAGAGCCTTTGTGGTCAGGATGTGCTTGCACGAATTCTTCTGCTGCCACGACCATCGCTGCGATCGAGGTTTTCATGTCAGCGGCACCGCGGCCGTAGAGTTTGCCGTCGCGTTGCGTAGGGACGAATGGCGGCGATGTCCATTGCTCGAGCGGGCCGGTAGGCACGACGTCGGTATGACCGGCAAATACCAGCAGCGGCTGTGCGGTACCTTTGCGTGCCCATAGGTTGGTCACGCCATCGGATTCTATGGTTTCGCATACGAAGCCCAGCGGCTCCAGCAATTCGATCAGGCGCGATTGGCAGCCTTTGTCTTCCGGTGTGACGGAGGAGAGAGCGATCAGTTCTTCGGTCAGTGCGAGCGTTTTGCTCATAGATTATTTTTGAAAAATTTGTTGATAAAGTTCGTCGGAAAAACCAACGCTGGATTTTTTGTCCTTGACCAGTACCGGGCGCTTGATGATCGATGGCGATTCCAGCATCAGTGCAGTGGCACTGGCGGCATCGGTGATTTCGGCCTTGCGTTCATCCGGCAGCTTGCGCCAGGTTGTGCCTTTGCGATTGACCAGCACATCCCATGGCACGTCGCGCAACCAGGTTTTGATCAGGTCTGCGTTGATGCCATCTTTTTTGAAATCGTGGAAGACGAAATCGGTGCCGTTATTGCTGAGCCAGGTGCGCGCTTTTTTGACGGTGTCGCAGTTAGGTATGCCGTAGAGGGTAATCGTCATGTCTACATCTTCAGGGTAAATTCGGTAAAGCTTGCTTCTTCCTGCTCCGGTGCTTCTTCCTGCACCGGTTGCGCGGAGTTGTTCAGCAGCCAGAACAGATTGCTGGCCGAGTCGGCGTGCGCCAGTGCTTCTTCTTGCGTCACTATGCCATCCTTGATCAATTGCATCAGCGCTTGTTCAAAGGTTTGTGAGCCAGGCGACAAACTCTTTTCTATCGCTTCCTTGATCAGTGCAATTTCACCTTGCTCTATCAGCTCGGCGATGTGGCGTGTGTTCAGCATGACTTCGACTGCAGGACGGCGCTTGCCGTCGATGGCGCTGATCAGGCGTTGCGACACAATCGCACGCAAGGTCGACGATAGATCGGCGAGCAGGGATTGCCGGTTTTCTATCGGGTAAAAATTGATGATACGGGTCAGCGCCTGGTAGCTATTGTTCGCATGCAGGGTTGCGACGACCAGGTGGCCGGACTGCGCATAAGCGAGTGCTGCCGACATGGTTTCCTTGTCGCGGATCTCACCGATTAGGATGCAATCGGGAGCCTGGCGCAGGGCGTTCTTCAAGGCTAGCGGCAAGTCGCTGGCATCGCTGCCTATCTCGCGCTGGTTGACGATGGATTTCTTGTTACGGAACAGGAATTCAATCGGGTCTTCCAGCGTCAGGATATGACCGGTAGCGATGGTGTTGCGATGATCGAGCATGGCGGCGATCGTGGTCGATTTGCCGGAGCCGGTCGAACCGACTACCAGCAGCAAACCACGTTTCTCCATGATCATATCGGCCAGGATGGGTGGCAGTGCCAGGCTGTTCAGCGCCGGGATTTCGCCCGGTACATAGCGCAGCACGGCTGAAATACTGCCGCGCTGGCGGAACGCTGATAAGCGGAAGCTGCCGACACCCGTCACCGGTATGCCGATATTGAGTTCGTTTTCACGATCCAGTTCTTCCAGCTTGGCTGGCGGGACAACTTCGGCCAGCAAGGTCATGACGGCATTCTGGTCCAGCTTCTGCTGGTTGATGGGTACCAGATTGCCATTGATCTTGATATGGATAGGCGAGTTGACTGCAATAAACAGGTCAGATGCTGCTTTTTCCTTCATCAGAAGGAATAATCTATCCATAGCCATAGCTGTCCCGGTTCAGAAAAGTGTAAACGCGTGTTGCAGTGATACCGACTTACTTAATCACGCAGCAATTCGTTGATCGCTGTTTTCGAACGTGTTTGTGCATCGACGCGTTTGACGATGACTGCGCAGTACAGGCTGTACTTGCCATCAGCGGATGGCAGGTTGCCGGACACAACGACGGAACCGGCTGGGATACGGCCGTAGGTCACTTCGCCGGTTGCGCGGTCATAGATCTTGGTCGATTGGCCGATGTAGACACCCATCGAGATAACCGAGTTTTCTTCGACGATAACGCCTTCAACGATTTCCGAACGTGCACCGATGAAGCAGTTGTCTTCGATGATGGTCGGGTTCGCTTGCATAGGTTCCAGTACGCCACCGATGCCGACGCCGCCGGACAAGTGCACGTTTTTACCGATTTGTGCGCAGGAGCCGACGGTAGCCCATGCATCAACCATGGTGCCTTCATCGACGTAAGCGCCGATGTTGACGAAGGAAGGCATCATGACTACGTTTTTACCGATGAAGCTGCCGTGACGTGCGACTGCTGGAGGAACCACGCGGAAGCCGCCTTTAGCGAAGTCAGCTGCGGTGTAGTTCGCGAATTTGGTTGGTACTTTGTCGTAGAACTGCATGTGGTCGCCGGATGGCATGCTGATGTTGTCTTCCAGACGGAAGGACAGCAATACCGCTTTCTTGACCCATTGATTGACGACCCACGAGCCGCTGTCTTTTTGCGCTACGCGCAGGGTGCCTTCGTTCAGTTGGGCGATGACTTGCGCGACTGCGTTACGTACGTCTGCAGGTGCATTTTTCGGGGAGAAATCCGCACGGTTTTCCCAGGCTTGGTCGATGATCTGTTCGAGTTGTTGAGTCATTTGATGGTCTTGTCAGTTGATAGAAATGATTACTAGGAAAAATTACGCGGCAGTACTGGCCAATTTCTTGGCGAATTCGACTATGCGTTGCGCGGCTTCGAGGCATTCGTCCACTTCGGCGACCAGCGCCATGCGGACCCGGTTCTGCCCCGGATTGATGCCATGTGCTTCGCGACCCAGATAGCTGCCCGGCAATACCGTGACATTATATTCGGCATAGAGGCGCTTCGCGAATTCAACATCGCTGATGTTGACGAGTTTGTCGACCTTGGCCCACAGGTAGAAACCGGCGTCCGGCAGCGAGACATCCATGACTTCCTGCAGCAAAGGTGTGACCTGATTGAATTTCTTGACGTATTTCTCGCGGTTTTCGATGACGTGTTGCTCGTCGTTCCAGGCGGCAATCGACGCACTTTGTACGGACGGGCTCATCGCGCTGCCGTGATAGGTGCGGTACAGCAGGAAGCTCTTGATGATTTCTGCATCGCCAGCGACGAAGCCGGAGCGCATGCCTGGCACATTCGAGCGTTTCGACAGGCTGGAGAAGCCGATCAGGCGCGGATAGCCGGTACGGCCCAGTTTGTGCGCTGCTTCCAGGCCGCCGAGTGGCGCTTCCGCCTTGAAATAGATTTCCGAATAGCATTCATCGGCCGCGATGACAAAGCCATAGCGATCCGACAAAGCGAACAGTTCAGCCCAGTCTTCCAGAGTCAGCACCGCACCAGCCGGATTGCCTGGCGAGCAGATGTAGACCAGTTGCACGCGCGCCCAGACGTCCGCCGGGATGCTGGCAAAGTCAGGCGCAAAGTTGCGTGCCGGGTCGCAATTGACGAAGTAGGGCTCGGCACCGGCCAGGTAGGCAGCGCCTTCATAAATCTGGTACAGCGGGTTAGGGCAGACCACCAGAGCCTGTTTGCTTGGATCGATCACGGTCTGCGCCAATGCGAACAAGGCTTCACGCGAGCCATTGACCGGCAGCACCTGTGTAGCGGGATTGAGCTTCGGCAGGTTGTAGCGACGCTCCAGCCAGCCCGCGATCGTGGCGCGTAGCGCATCGGTGCCAGCAGTGGTCGGATAGACAGCGAGGCCGTCGAGGTTGTCCGCCAGTGCTTTTTGTATAAAAGCCGGGGTCGGGTGCTTGGGTTCACCGATGCCGAGGCTGATCGGACGATAAGCAGCGTTCGGCGTGACGCTCGCAAACAGTTGCTTCAGTTTTTCAAAAGGATAGGGTTGGAGCTGTTTAAGAAGTGGATTCACGGCTGAGGGCAGAAATGTGAGTGTGATGTTCGTAGTCGCTGTTTGCAGCGCCGCTTTGCATGAGCGGCAACTGCAGGCTTTATTTACACGAGGTTCAAAGTGGCAACATTATACCGCCCATGAGGGCAGAACCGCTGCCTGCGTAAAGTCTGGCTGTAAATGATTGGAATCGTTGTTCCAAATGCTATGATTAGCCCCTTTTACGGCCTCATTTGCCGCATCCGCCATGCTGGTCGGATGCTTGATAAATATTTAATTTGCGCTGCATATTCTAGGAACGGTTGATAACGTGCGTCTAACTTCCATTAAATTATCGGGATTCAAGTCTTTTGTTGATCCGACGAATTTTCAGGTGCCGGGTCAATTGGTCGGTGTCGTCGGCCCGAATGGCTGCGGCAAGTCCAATATCATCGATGCTGTGCGCTGGGTTTTGGGTGAATCCAAGGCTTCCGAGCTGCGCGGCGAGTCGATGCAGGACGTTATTTTTAACGGTACGACCAACCGCAAACCGGCTGGTCGCTCTTCGGTCGAACTGGTATTCGATAACGGCGACGGCAAGGCTGCCGGGCAGTGGAGCCAGTATGCGGAGATCGCGGTCAAGCGTACGCTGACACGTGACGGTACCTCGACCTACTACATCAACAATCAGGCAGTACGCCGCCGCGACATCCAGGACATCTTCCTCGGTACCGGTCTGGGCCCACGCGCTTACGCGATCATCGGGCAGGGTATGATTTCGCGCATCATTGAAGCGCGTCCGGAAGAGCTGCGTATCTTCCTGGAAGAAGCTGCTGGCGTATCGAAGTACAAGGAACGCCGTCGCGAAACCGAGAACCGTCTGCAGGACACGCGTGAAAATCTGTTGCGCGTCGAGGATATCCTGCGCGAGCTCAATACCAATCTGGAAAAGCTGCAAGGCCAGGCTGCCGTCGCGCAAAAATTCCACGAGCTGCAAGCCGACCAGGACGAGAAGCAAAAACTGCTGTGGCTGCTGCGTAAAAACGAAGCGAAGAATGAGCAGGAAAAATTCTTCCGCGATATCGAAAAAGCGCAGACTGATCTGGAAGAACAAACCGCCAAGCTGCGCCACGTCGAAACCGAACTCGAGCATATGCGCCAGGCGCATTACTCGGCCGGTGATCGCATGCATCAGGCGCAAGGCCATCTGTATCAGACCAACTCTGAAATCGGTAGTCTGGAAGCGCAGATCAAGTTCGTTATCGAATCGCGTACCCGCCTGCAATCGCAACTGAATTCGCTGACCGCACAGCGCGACCAATGGCAACGCCAGGGCACGCAATTCCAGGATGACCTGGTGGAAGCCGAGATGCATCTGGAAGAGCAGGCGATGCGCGTCGAGCAGGCGCAGGAAACCGCGCAACGTGAAAACGATCGCTTGCCAGCGCTGGAGCAGGCATGGCGCGAAGCGCAACTGAAAACGACAGAGTCGCGCGGCAAGATCATGCAGGCGCAACAGCAGATCGAACTGGAATCAGCACATCAACGCAATGCGTCGAATATTTTGTCCGGCCTGTCAGTGCGTCGCGAACGTCTGCAACAGGAAAAGCAGGGCTTGAACCTGCCTGACACTACGCATCTGGCTAACCTGAAGATGCAGCTGGAAGAGAAGCAGGCGACGCTGGAAGAAGCGACCGAGCAACTCGAAGTCGCGCAAGAGCAATTGCCCAAGCTGGAAGAAGAACGCCGTGCTGCGCAGGAACAGGTCAATACCGAGACTGCAAATAATGCGCAACTGGAAGCACGCCTGGCTGCCCTCAAGCAGTTGCAGGAAAACGTGCAGACCCAGGGCAAAGTACAGCCGTGGTTGCAAAAACATGAGTTGGGCGAGTTGCCGCGCCTGTGGCAAAAACTGCAGATAGACCAGGGCTGGGAAACCGCACTGGAATCCGTCTTGCGTGAGCGTACCTCGGCACTCGAAATGTCGAACCTGGATTGGGCCAAAGCCTTCTTCAGCGATGCGCCACCAGCCAAGCTGGCTTTGTTCACACCGAATGCAACTGCATCGGAAGCGGTGGAAACACCGGCTGGCCTGAAACCTTTCCTGAACCTGCTGCAACTGAACGATCCTGGCCTGCGCGCCTTGATGCAGGACTGGTTGCATAACGTGTATATCGCCGATGACACGGCTGCTGCTTTCGTAGATCGCAACAAGCTGCCGGTCGGTGCTTATTTCGTCACACGCCAGGGCCATGTCATCAGCAAAACCAGTGTGCGCTTCTATGCTTCGGATTCGGAGCAGGACGGCATGCTGGCGCGCCAGCAGGAAATCGAAAACATCACCAAGCAATTACGTGCGCAGCACATGCTGGCCGATGAAGCGAAGTCGCGTTCGATCCGCTCCGAATCAGCAGTGACGCAAGCGACACAACGCCTGCAGGAAATTCGTCAGCGCGTGAATACGCTGACGCAATCAGTGCATGGCTTGCAAATCGATGTGATGAAGCTGTCCGAAGTGCAGGAGCGCTTCAACCAGCGCAGCACGCAGATTGCGACCGATCTGGAAGAGATCGCGATGCAGGAAGCCGAGCAGCAACAAGTCAAGGCAGAATCAGAAGCGAAGTTCGAGCAACTGGATGCCGAGCTGGGCGAGCTGCAAGAAACACACGAAGAAGGCCAGACCGATTACCTCAGCAAAGAGCAGCAACTCAACGATGCGCGTCAGCGTGCGCGCGATCTGGAACGTGCTGCGCAGGAAACCGCGTTTGCCGAAAAATCACAGCGCAACAAGATCGAAGAATTGAAACGCAGCATTGCGACCGCACTGGAACAAGCGGCGCAACTGTTTGCGAATATGCAGCAGGGCAGCCTGGAGCTGGAAAGCCTGGATGATCAGGCGGCACAAGCTGGTTTGCAAACCTTGCTGGATACCCGTAGCGAACAGGAACGTGCGCTGGCGGATGCACGCCATGAACTGGATCAGTTGACGCAGCAATTGCGCGGCCATGACGAAGCGCGCATGCAGGCGGAACGCAGCCTGCAACCGCAGCGTGATCGCATCACCGAGTTGCAGCTGAAAGAACAGGCCGCACGCCTGAATCAGGAACAGTACGCGCAACAACTGCTGGAAGCCGAGGCAGATGAAGCAGCACTGGCAGAGAAGCTGAACAGCGATATGCGTCCATCCTATCTGCAGGGCGAAGTAACGCGCCTGACGAATGCGATTGCCGCTTTGGGTGCCGTCAACCTGGCAGCGCTGGACGAATTGGCGACTGCATCGGAGCGCAAAAACTTCCTCGATGCACAAAATGCCGATTTGACCGAAGCCATCACCACGCTGGAAGATGCGATCGCCAAGATCGACAAGGAAACGCGCGAATTGCTGCAAGACACTTTCGACAAGGTCAATCATCACTTCGGCGAATTGTTCCCTATCCTGTTCGGCGGTGGCCAGGCCAAGCTGACCATGACTGGCGACGAGATCCTCGATTCCGGCGTGCAGGTGATGGCGCAGCCGCCAGGCAAAAAGAATGCAACCATTCACTTGCTGTCCGGTGGTGAAAAAGCACTGACCGCGACGGCGCTGGTGTTCTCGATGTTCCAGCTGAATCCGGCGCCGTTCTGTCTGCTGGATGAGGTTGACGCACCGCTTGATGATGCCAATACCGAACGTTTCTGCAATATGGTGAAACGCATGTCAGCGCATACCCAGTTCCTGTTCATTTCGCATAACAAGATTGCGATGGAAATGGCGCAGCAGCTGATCGGTGTGACCATGCAGGAGCAGGGTGTGTCACGTATTGTGGCGGTGGATATGGAATCGGCCGCCGATTTTGCGTCGGAAGCGCAGCTGGCCTGAGTGTAGTCCGCTGCCAGCGTATTAGTTTTATGCAGTGGTGAGAAAGCGGAACGATTCGACGACTGAATAGTCGGTGATATGGATGCTTTCCCGCATGTTTTTCAGAGGGCAACCTGGCTTGACAAGCCAGATTGCTAAAATTAACCTGAGTTCTGAGAGTCGCAAGTACATCAATGACGCTGGTCGCCGCCATGTAACTTTATCGGCAGGCGCGCGTTGTGGATGTATAGATTGACGACCATCCAACCTTTGGATTTTTATGACCCTATCTGCTTTCCCTCGATTTGCTCGCGGCGCGCATAGCGTGCTGCAGAACAGATTTTCCCTGCAATCCACAGTCACGGCAGGTGCAGCATGAATGATCTCCAGACCAGTTTGTTTGTCATCGGTGGCGTGATTGTTGTCGGTGTCATTTCCTACAATAAGTGGCAGGAACACAAAGCCAAGAAAAGCGTGGAGCGCGCTTTCTCTTCATCGCACGACGATGTGCTGATGGCACCGGAAGGACGTGAGGCGCCGGAAGAGCGCCTGGAGCCGACCATAGACGGCGAACGTCACGAACCTACCTTCTCGGAAAATCCATACGACGACGTCGCACCGGTGCAGCAGGATGCAGCAGCACCGCATGCCGAAGCAGAGATGGATGCGCCGGTTGATTTCGTGCAGCCGGTCGAAGAAAAAGAATTGCCTGTCGATTACCTGATCGATTGCACCATCCCGCTAGCTTTGACGACGCAATTGCGCGGCGAAAAAATCCTGGCCGCCTTGCAGTCGCTGCGTCATGTCGGCAGCAAGCCTGTGCATTTCGCTGGTCAGCATATCGATGGTGGCTGGGAAGCGATTACACATGGCGGTATCTATAAATCGCTGATGGCTGGTGTGCAGCTGGCGAATCGCAGCAATGCTTTGAACGAACTCGAGTATTCCGAATTCGTCATGCGCCTGCGCCAGATCGCTGATGACTTCGATGCGGATCCGGATGTGCCGGATATGGCCGAAGTAATGGTGACCGCACGTTCGCTGCATCACTTCGTGACTGAATACGATGCCAAGCTGAGCGTGAATGTACATACCAACGGTGCGCCATGGTCGGTGACGACCTTGCTAGCGGCACTGGAGCGCCAGGGCTTCGACGTGCGTCCGGAAGGCCGTCTGGTGATGCCGGATGGCGATGGTGGCGTGTTGTTCTCGCTGTCTACTAATGTGACGCTGGCGGAAGAAACCACCAGCCGCCTGACCTTGTTGCTGGATGTGCCGGTGGTATCGCCGGAACGCGATGGTTTCGGCGCGATGACAGCATGTGCCCGTTCACTGGCAGCGCGTCTGGACGGCACGGTAGTCGATGACAGCGGCCAGCCCTTGTCCGATGCGTCGCTGAATGAAATTTCAGGTCAGATCGAAGCGTTCTATGCCGACATGGAAGCGGCAGACATTCCTGCAGGTTCCACCAGGGCTTTACGCTTATTCAATTAAATTATGCAGCCGGATTTGTTTTCTACGGCATCGCAAACAGATGCAAACGCGACGCCGGAGGAACCGGATGCCGGCAATCCACCGGCACGCGCAGCATGGTTACGCGATGAACTGAATCGCCACAATTACGCTTATCACGTCCTCGATAATCCTTCCATTCCTGACGCGGAATACGACAAGCTGTTCCGCGAACTGCAGGCGCTGGAAGCCGCCCATCCCGAGGTGCTGGTAGTCGACTCACCGACACAAAGGGTGGGGGCGCTGGCTTTGTCCGCTTTCCCGCAGGTGACGCATTCGGTACCCATGCTGTCGCTCGGCAATGGCTTTGAAGATGAAGACATCGTTGCCTTTGATCGTCGCGTTTGCGAAGGTCTGAATGCCACTGAAGTTGAATATGCGACCGAACTGAAGTTCGATGGCCTGGCGATCAACCTGCGCTACGAAGATGGCGTGCTGGTTGAGGCGGCCACGCGCGGTGATGGCGCGACCGGTGAAAACGTCACAACCAATATCCGCACCGTGCGTGCGATACCACTGCGCCTGCATACCAAGACGCCACCCAAGGTGCTGGATGTGCGTGGCGAAGTAATGATGTACAAGGCCGACCTGGCCAAGCTGAATGCACGCCAGCGCGATGCCGGAGCGAAGGAGTTCGCCAATCCGCGTAACGCGGCGGCAGGCAGCTTGCGTCAGCTGGATTCGCGTATCACCGCGCAGCGTACTTTGCGTTTCTTCGCCTATGGCATCGGGCTGCTGGAGGGTGCAGAGATGCCGGTTTCGCACTCCGCTTTGCTCGACTGGTATGCCGAACTGGGTTTGCCGGTTTGTGCCGAGCGTGCAGTGGTAAAAGGCGCGGCTGGTTTGCTCGAATTCTACAAAGCGGTAGGGCAGAAGCGTCCGGGTTTGCCGTATGAAATCGATGGTGTCGTCTACAAGGTCAATCGCGTCGAGCAGCAGCAACAGCTGGGTTTTGTCTCGCGTGCCCCGCGCTATGCGATTGCCCATAAATTCCCGGCGGAAGAAGCGCTGACGACCGTACAGGGCATAGAGGTGCAGGTCGGACGTACTGGTGCGATCACACCGGTAGCGCGCCTGGCACCGGTGCTGGTGGGCGGCGTGACCGTCACGAATGCGACCCTGCATAACGAAGATGAAGTGCGGCGCAAGGATATCCAGATCGGCGATACCGTGATCGTACGGCGTGCCGGTGATGTGATTCCTGAGGTAGTGGCCTATGTGCCAGAGAAGCGTCCGGCCGATGCGCAGCCTTTTGTGATGCCGACTGTTTGCCCGGTCTGTAATTCTCCTATCGTGAAGCTGGAAGATGAAGCGATCGCACGCTGCTCCGGTGGCTGGGTGAAATGTGCAGCGCAACGCAAGGGTGGCTTGCTGCATTTTGTTTCCCGGCGTGCGATGGATGTCGAAGGCCTAGGTGATCAACTGGTCGAGCAATTGGTCGACAAGCACATCATTACCACCGCAGCGGATCTGTACAAGCTGGGTTTCCGTGCGCTGGCCGAGCTGGATCGCATGGCGGACAAGTCGGCGCAGAACGTATTGGCCGCGCTGGAGAAATCCAAATCAACGACGCTGGCACGCTTTATTTACGCGCTCGGCATACGTCATGTCGGTGAAGCGACGGCGAAGGAACTGGCGCGCCATTTCGGCAATCTGGAAGCCTTGTTGCAGGCATCCGAAGAGCAGTTGCTGGAAGTGGCAGACATCGGTCCGGTGGTGGCGCAGTCTATCCGCAGCTTCCTCAGCGATCCGCTGAATATGGAATTGATTGAACAATTGCAAGCCGCAGGTGTCAGATGGCCCGAACATGTGGTGGAGAACAAGCCCAAGCCTTTCGCTGGCAAGACCTTCGTTCTGACCGGAACCCTGCCGACGCTGAGTCGTGACCAGGCCGCTGAAAAGATAGAGGCGGCGGGTGGCAAGGTTGCCGGTTCCGTCTCCAAGAAAACCAGCTACGTGGTAGCGGGTGCCGAAGCTGGCAGCAAGCTGGCCAAGGCAGAGGAGTTAGGCATCGCCATACTTGATGAATCTGCATTGCTGCAATTATTGGAATCTCATGAGCAAAATTAGAAAAGCCGTCTTCCCCGTCGCAGGCCTCGGCAGCCGTTTTCTGCCAGCCACCAAAGCACAGCCCAAGGAAAT
This sequence comes from Herminiimonas contaminans, assembly GCF_015645465.1. Lineage (GTDB taxonomy): Bacteria > Pseudomonadota > Gammaproteobacteria > Burkholderiales > Burkholderiaceae_D > Oxalicibacterium > Oxalicibacterium contaminans. The sequence goes on from NZ_JADOEL010000019.1 coordinate 20,788, forward strand.
GCTGCCTGTCGTCGACAAGCCTTTGATCCAGTATGCGGTGGAAGAGGCAGTCGCGGCCGGGATTACCGATATGGTCTTTATTACCGGTCGCAATAAGCGCGCGATCGAAGATCATTTCGATACGGCTTATGAACTGGAATCCGAACTGGAAGCGGCCAACAAGAATGCCTTGCTGGAATTGGTGCGCAACGTTATTCCGAAGAGTATCAATTGCATCTATATCCGTCAGTCGGCGCCGCTGGGTCTCGGCCACGCCGTCCTGTGCGCACGTCCAGTGATCGGTAACGATCCGTTCGCCGTCTTGCTGGCGGATGACTTCATGGATACCGCCGACGGTGTGAAACCGGTGCTGGCGCAGATGACCGACGTGTTCCAGCGCGAAGGGCATAGCGTGTTGGCAGTGCAAGACGTACCGCGCGCCGATACGAAGCAGTACGGGATCGTCAGCGCGACCGCGTATCAGCCACAGCTGGAGCTGGTGAATGCGATCGTGGAAAAGCCGCAGCCTGATGTCGCACCATCGACGCTGGCCGTGGTCGGTCGTTATGTACTGAGTAACAAGATTTTTGATTATCTGGAAACGCTCGGCAAAGGTGCAGGCGGTGAAATACAATTAACCGACGGCATCGCTGCCTTGATGCAGGCCGAGAAGGTGCTGGCGTATCGCTACGATGGCCAGCGCTATGATTGCGGTTCCAAGCTGGGTTACCTGAAGGCGATGGTGGCGATGGGGCTCAAGCATCCTGAAACCGGTGCAGGTTTTACCGATTATCTGAAGACATTGAAATGACCGTCAGAGAAATTTTAAAGATGGGTGATCCACGCTTGTTGCGCGTGGCAGAGCCGGTCAAGGAATTCGGCACGCCGGAACTCGAGGCGCTGATTGCCGATATGTTTGACACCATGCATGCGGCGAATGGCGCGGGTCTGGCTGCGCCGCAGATAGGCGTTAACCTGCGTCTGGTGATTTACGGTTTCAAGCAAAACACACGCTATCCGGATGCGCCACCAGTACCGGAAACCGTGCTGATCAATCCCAAGCTGCGACCGCTGTCGGCCGAGATGGTGGATGGCTGGGAAGGTTGTTTGTCGGTGCCGGGTTTGCGCGGCGTGGTGCCACGTTTCAGTGCCTTGCACTATGAAGGTTTCGACCAGTACGGCAATGTGATCAGCCGTGATGCGGATGGTTTCCATGCGCGTGTTGTGCAGCATGAGTGCGATCATCTGGATGGCATCCTGTATCCGATGCGGATTACCGATTTATCGCAATTCGGCTATGTCGATATCCTGTTCCCGGACCTGGATCCGAACGACGATGATTGACGATAGCAGACAGATGTAAAAAAGGGCGACTTGAGGTCGCCCTTTTTGTTTGGAATTTAAAACTTGTGTCGTATGCCGACGTTGAACAGATTGTCGTTTTTACCGGCCGCGGTGACGCGATAAGCGGCATTGTCATCGTTGCTCAGGCGTGCCCAGCTGGTGTACAGATTGGTGCGTGTTGACAGATTGTGTGTGTAGCCGAGCGCGATCTGGTTTGCATTGGCGTTGCTGATGGCTTTGTCACTCTTGTGCATATAGGACGCCATGATGGTGTCGGCAGCAGTCAGGTTGACCTTGAGACCGATCAGGGAGTCACGTGTATCCAGCGTGCCGAAGCCTTTGTTGACGGCGTAGGCGATGAAGGGTTGCAGTAAGCCGAAGTTGTAGTTACCACCGATCAGCGTGGTCTTTGTACTGTCGGTCGCGGTTGCGTTGTTGGTGTTCTGATAGGTCAGCACGGCAGCGATAGGGCCGGATGCGTAACCTATGGCGCCAGCCACGGTGCGACCAGAGCTGGTGCTGCCAGCGACTTCACCGAAGCTGTACGCGGCCTGGCCGTTGATACCGTTCTGCGCGGCAAAGCTGTAGTTGACGGTATTGTCTATGCGGCTGCCGCCATAGTTGAAGATGCGTACCGAATCGCCTGCAAGGGTATCGGCAAATGGATCGAAGACGGAGGAGTTGGTGAAGACCATGGTCTGGACGCGGCCCAGTTTTACTTCACCGAAACCACCAGACAGACTGACATAGGATTGCCGGTTGAAAAAACGGGTGGCATCACTTTGCGAGCCATTGTCTGCGTTGAAGCCGGCTTCCAGCACAAAGTTTGCCTTTAATCCGTTACCGAGATCTTCAGTGCCTTTGAAACCGATGCGACTGACACTTTGGTTGCCGCTGTCTATGCCGACTACACGACCACTGCCAGCGTTTTCTATCTTCAGGCCCAGATCGACCACACCGTACATGGTGACGCTGCTCTGCGCGTAGCTTGCTCCTGCTACCGACGCCAACATTGAAAATGCAAATAGAGTTTTTTCATTTACCCACTCCCTTTTGTTTTCAGTTGAAACAACGATCTGATGGCAGCGTGCTGCCAGCTTGGGTTGCGTTACTAAACTTAGGTCGGTATTAAAGGTAAATCAACAGCATTTTCCCGCGTTGGAGTGTCGCTTCTGGCACATGGTTACGCTAGGGTGTGCAGAATGTGAGCAGCAACGGAATGGCTTGATATTGAACCAATATCGATGAAAGAGGGAGATTTATTTGCGAAGTTAACCGTGGTCAACAAATTGTGTTGCGCTTTTGGCGACACTTGCTTGCGCGCAGGAATGAGCGATGGGATGTGCTGAGGGGAGAGGGTGGCAAGCCACCCTTTAGATCGGGTTTAGAACTGTTCGTCTTCGCGCAGGTAGCGCCATTGGCCTACCGGCAAATCACCGAGTTTGACATTGCCTATGCGTACCCGTTTCAGGCCGATTACTTTCAGGCCGACCATGTCGCACATGCGGCGGATCTGGCGTTTCTTGCCCTCGCGCAGGATGAAGCTGAGCTGGTCTTCGTTTTGCCATTTGACCTTGGCTGGCAGCAGTTTTTTGCCGTCCAGCGTCAAGCCGTGATTCAGGCGTTTCAAATCCGCTTCCGGCAGTTTTCCTGGCTTGGTGTATTGCACACGCACCAGGTATTCCTTCTCTACCGATGTATCTTCACCGATCAGGTGTTTGGCGATGCGGCCATCTTGCGTCAGCACCAGCAAGCCTACCGAGTCGATATCGAGACGGCCTGCAGGGACCAGGCTGCGCAGTTGGGTAGGGTGGAATTGGGTAGGGGCTTTGTCTTCGCTCCAGCGGGTGCTGGCATTGACCAGTGCGACCGCCGGTTTGTAGCCATCCTCGGCCTGGCCGCTGACGTAGCCGACCGGCTTGTTGATGAGTACGGTGACGCGTTTGGATTGTTCTGCTGCGGCTTGTCGTTCGACGGTGACACGTTGTGTCGGCAGCACCTTGCTGCCCAGTTCTGAAACGACTTTGCCATCGACCCGTACCCAGCCGCGCGCTATCCATTCGTCAGCTTCGCGTCGCGAGCAAAGTCCCAGCTCGGACATACGTTTGGAAAGGCGGAGTGGTTCATTCATGATGGTGCAATTCTATAAATCTGAAATTGAAAAATGCTGTCCTGCGGAGTGTAACGGTCAGACGCGCAAGGCATCCAGTAAATCTGTTTCCAGTTGAATCTGGCTGCGCGGATTATCCAGTACCTGGCCATCGACCAGGAATACGTCTTCGACCCGCTCGCCCAGCGTCATGACTTTGGCAGTGTGCAGGTTGACCTTGTATTTCGCCAGGATGTTTGCAACCGAATATAACAGGCCATTCCTGTCATTGGCGGATATCGTCAGCAGGTAGTAACGACCGCGCTCATCCGGGCGCAGGTCGACCGTAGGTGTGGCCGGGAAGTTGCGGCACAGGCGCGAGAGACGGCCTTTGCATGGCGAAGGCAAGTCCAGTTGCGCGCTGAGTACTTCGGTCAGCTCGTGTTCGATCAGGCTGATCAGGTCGCGATAGTTGTCGGCGAAGGCAGGCTCGGTCACCAGGAAGGTATCCAGGCCATAACCATGTTTGGTGGTGTGGATCTTTGCATCCAGGATGCTGAAGTTTTTGCGATCGAAGTAGCTGCAGATGCGGGCAAACAGATCAGGCTGGTCCTTGACGTAGACCGTGACTTGCAAGCCTTCCCCTATAGGTGCGAGGCGACATTTGACGACTGGTGTCGGGCTGTCGATTTTGTCGTACAGGGTGCGGGTTTGCCATGCGATATCGGCCGCATCGTGACGCAGGAAGTAGACGACGTCGAGTTGCTTCCATAAGGCTTCATGTGCATGCGCAGACAAGCCGTACAGGCGCAGGGATTTGAGTGCTTCTTCCTGCCGGTTCTTGAGCTCGCGATCGGCTGACGGTGCTTCGCCACCCAGTGCACGCAAGGTCATGTTGTACAAGTCTTCCAGCAGCTTGCCTTTCCATGCATTCCATACCTTGGGGCTGGTGCCGCGGATGTCGGCGACGGTCAGCAAGTAGAGGGCAGTGAGGTGACGTTCATCACCGACCAGTTTCGCAAAGTTGCTGATGACTTCCGGATCGGACAAGTCCTGCTTTTGCGCGATCTGCGACATCATCAAATGGTTTTCAACCAGGAACACTACCAGCTCGGTTTCTTCGTCGGTCAGGCCATGATCGACGCAGAAGATGCGCGCATCTTCCTTGCCCAGTTCCGAGTGATCACCACCACGTCCTTTGGCGATGTCGTGGAAGAGGGCGGCGATGTAGAGTAACCACGGTTGGCTGAAGTTGGCCGCGAGCTGGCTGCAGAATGGATATTCGTGTGCGTGTTCGCTCAGCATGAAGCGGCGCACATTGCGCACGACCATCATGATGTGCTGATCGACGGTGTAGACGTGGAATAAGTCGTGCTGCATCTGGCCGACGATCTTGCGGAAGTTCGGTAGGTAGCGACCCAGGACACTGGTCTGGTTCATGCGACGCAAGGCATGCGTGATGCCCTGCGGTGCCTGCAGGATTTTCATGAACAGTGCACGGTTGACTGGATCGCGACGGAATTGATTGTCTATCTTGAAGCGCGCATTCCAGAGCGAGCGGAAGGTGCGTGCTGTCATGCCTTTCAGTTCCGGATGCAGCGACAACAACAGGAAGACTTCCAGCATGGTCGAGGGCTTGGCTTCGAAGGTGTCGTCATTAGCGATATCGATGAAGCCGTTGACTTCGTTGAAGTCTTCATTGATCGCGACCGGCGAAGTCATTTGCGGGAATAACTGTGCTTCGATATTTTGCAGCAGGATCGCATTCAGTTGCGTGACGGCCTTGGCTGCAAGGTAGTAACGCTGCATCAGGTATTCGCTGGCGCGGCGTGTTTCAGTGGTTTTGAAGCCTATCGATTCGGCGATCGCAGTCTGGATGTCGAAGACGAGGCGATCTTCATGGCGATTCGCAATGATGTGCAGGCGTATGCGCACATCTTTGAGCGAACGTTCTTTTTGCGTCAGCTGGCGTGCTTCGGTTGGCGTGATCAAACCTTGTACTGCCAGCTCGCGCCAGGAATTGCCCAGTCCGGCTGCTTTCGAGACCCACAGGATGACTTGCAGGTCGCGCAAACCGCCCGGGCTTTCCTTGAGGTTGGGTTCGAGGCTGTATGGCGTGTCTTCGTACTTGGCGTGGCGCTGGCGCAGCTCCAGGGTTTTGGCCTGGAAGAAGGCTTGTGGATCCATCGCCGCGTTACAGCGGACTTTGAGCAGTTGGAATTGGGTGGCGTTGCCGATCACCAGGCGTGCTTCCAGCAAGCTGGTTTGTACTGTGATGTCAGCTTCGGCTTCGTTCAGGCATTCATCGATGGTGCGTATGCTGTGGCCGATTTCGAGGCCGATATCCCAGAACAGCTGCACCAGCTCTTCCAGTTTGGCTTGCAGTGCTGCGTTCGGTGCTTCCTGCAGCAGGATCAGGACGTCAACATCGGAGTGCGGGAACAGCTCACCGCGGCCATAACCACCGACCGCAACCAGGGCTGCGCTATCCGGCAGTTCGAACGCGGTCCATGCCTTGCTGAGTGCTGCGTCGACATTAATCCTGAGCTGCGTCAGCAGGTGCTCCGCCTTGCCATCCTGCAAAAAACGATCAATGACGATTTGTCGTTCGGCTTTGAGTTCTTCTTTTAAAGCAATGGCAAGTGAGGGCATGGAGCTGGGCTGTGATTTCAGGCGTTGACGACTTGTTGGGTAGCGGCAGGCGGCACGATGAATTCTGGTGGTGCCGGGGTGCCAGCCGATTGTGTCAGGATTTCGTAGCCGGTTTCAGTGACGAGCACGGTATGTTCCCATTGCGCCGACAGGCTGCGATCCTTGGTTTTGATGGTCCAGCCATCACCCATTTCGCGGATTTCACGACGACCTGCATTGATCATAGGCTCAACCGTGAAGATCATGCCTGCTTCGAGTTTTTCCAGTGTGCCGGGACGACCGTAGTGCAGTACTTGCGGCTCTTCGTGGAAGACCTTGCCAATACCGTGGCCGCAGAATTCGCGTACCACGCTGTAACCGGCTTTTTCCGCGTGCTGCTGGATGACATAACCGATGTCGCCCAAATGTGCGCCCGGTTTGATTTTGGAGATGCCCAGCCACATGCATTCATAGGTGATCTGGGTCAGGCGGCGTGCCAGGATGGACGGCTCGCCGATAAAGAACATGCGGCTGGTGTCGCCGTGGTAGCCGTCCTTGATGACGGTAATGTCCAGATTGACAACATCGCCGTTTTTCAGCACTTTGTCGCCCGGGATGCCGTGACAGATGACGTCATTGACCGAGGTGCAGATTGCTTTCGGGTAAGGGGTATAGCCTGGCGGGCAGTAATTCAGCGGCGCCGGGATGGTGCCTTGCACGTTCACCATGTATTCGTGGCACAGCCGATCCAGCTCGCCGGTGGTGACGCCGGGTTTGACGAAAGGTGTAATGTAATCAAGGACTTCGGATGCGAGTCGGCCTGCGATGCGCATGCCCTGAATGTCTTCTGCGGTTTTAATTGAAATATTGCCCATGGGAAGCCGGAAATTGCTGGAATGACAGCATGAAAAAATTGTTCGATGAGGAATTATAGACGAGCGGGCATTTATTCGCCGGGCAATGTGGCGGGACACTTGAAACGGGCAGGGGTTATAGGGTAGAATCTTGGGCTTGCTTGAATTAACTTTTGTTTAATTAAGTCAGGCAAGACTTTATGTAAATCGCGAACTCGTTCGAAAAGGGTGCTGCGGTCAGGCTGAGAACAGCCAAATGACCACGGTGACTGAGCGGGTTCCAGACCTTAACCCTGGAGATATTTATGTCCGTAACAATGCGCGAAATGCTGGAAGCTGGCGTCCACTTTGGTCACCAAACACGCTTCTGGAACCCAAAGATGGCTCCTTTCATTTTCGGCCATCGCAACCGTATTCACATCGTTAACCTCGAAAAAACGATGGGCATGTACCAAGAGGCGATGAAGTACATCCGCCAATTGTCGTCCAATCGTGGCACCGTCCTGTTCGTAGGTACCAAACGTCAAGCACGTGAAACCATCGCAGCTGAAGCGCAACGCGCTGGCATGCCTTACGTTGATCAACGCTGGTTGGGCGGCATGCTGACCAACTTCAAAACGATCAAAACATCGATCAAGCGTTTGAAAGAAATGGAAGCAGCAATCGAAGACGGTTCCGTGCAAAAACTCAGCAAAAAAGAAGCGCTGATGTTTGAACGTGAAAAAATCAAGCTGGAAAAATCCATTGGCGGTATCAAGGATATGGGCGGCATTCCTGACGCAATTTTCGTGGTTGACGTTGGTTACCACAAAGGTGCGATCACTGAAGCAGCGAAACTGGGCATCCCAGTTATCGGTGTAGTCGATACCAACCACTCGCCAGAAGGCGTTACCTACGTTATCCCAGGTAACGATGACTCCTCCAAAGCGATCATGTTGTACGCTCGTGGCGTTGCAGACGCAATCCTCGAAGGCCGCGCAAACGCGACCAACGATCTGGTTGAGTCGATCAAAGGCGGCGACGACTTCGTTGAGGTTAGCGAGCAGGCTTAAACCCTGCCTCTGATGGTTTGAGCGTCAGAATAAAAGGGGCAACAGTGGTTCGCCCCTTTTTTTCGAGCGCATTTTGAACGTAATAAGATAGTAGACGTCTGAACTGGCGTCCGATTGTTAGGAGATTGTAATGGCCGTTATTACTGCAGCGATGGTTGGTGAACTGCGTGCGCTCACGGATGCGCCGATGATGGAATGTAAAAAAGCATTGACGGAAGCTGATGGCGATCCAGTCAAAGCAGAAGAGATCCTGCGCGTTAAACTGGGCAGCAAAGCTTCGAAAGCAGCTACCCGCGTAACCGCTGAAGGCGTAGTTGCAGCATATGTATCCGGTAATGTTGGCGCGTTGATCGAAGTCAACTGCGAAACCGACTTTGTTACCAAGAATGATGACTTCCTCGGTTTTGCCAATACCCTGGTTAAACTGGTTGCGGACAAAAATCCTGCTGACGTTGCTGCTTTGTCGGCACTGCCACTGGATGACAAAACCGTTGAAGAAACCCGTGCTGCCTTGATCGGCCGTATCGGTGAAAACATGTCTATCCGTCGTTTCGTTCGTTTCGAAACCACCGGCAAACTGGCTTCCTACCTGCACGGTACCCGTATTGGCGTGATGGTCGATTTCGAAGGTGCTGACGACCAAGTTGGTAAAGACGTTGCTATGCACATCGCTGCGATGAAACCAGTTGCCTTGTCGTCGGACAATGTTCCAGCTGACCTGATCGCTAAAGAGCGTTCGGTTGCAGAATTGAAAGCAGTTGAGTCGAACAAGCCAGCAGACATCATCGCCAAGATGATTGAAGGCTCGGTACAGAAGTACCTGAAAGAAGTTTCCCTGTTGAACCAATCGTTTGTTAAGAACGATAAACAAACAGTGGAACAAATGCTGAAAGAAACCAAATCGACAGTTAAATCGTTCACGATGTTTGTGGTCGGTGAAGGCATCGAGAAGAAACAGGATGACTTTGCTGCAGAAGTGGCAGCACAAGTAGCCGCAGCAAAACAGGCGTAAGCGAAAAAAATCGGGCCGGAAGGCCCGTTTTTTTAGCTTCATCAAGTATCCTTTGATGAGCTGACAGATTAAGATTTCATACGCCAGCTTTTATCGAACTGGCTATGAAGTCTGAAAATCAGGTAAGAACTGTATCCCAGTAAAAACCGGACATAAAAACAAGGAATCCAGCCCATGACAACCCCAGCTTATAAACGCGTTCTTCTCAAACTTTCGGGTGAGGCGTTAATGGGAGACGATCCGTACGGTATCAACCGTGCCACTATCGAGCGTATGGTGGCGGATGTGTCAGAAGTAGCAAAACTGGGTGTGGAACTGGCTATCGTTATCGGTGGCGGCAATATTTTCCGTGGTGTGGCACCAGGCGCGCAAGGGATGGATCGCGCGACGGCTGACTACATGGGTATGCTGGCTACTGTTATGAATTCGCTGGCGCTGGCCGATGCGATGCGTCAGGTCGGTATTACCGCCCGCGTCATGTCGGCGATTGCGATTGAGCAGGTTGTTGAGCCGTATGTGCGTCCTAAGGCATTGCAGTATCTGGAAGAGGGCAAGATCGTGATCTTCGCCGCCGGTACCGGCAATCCGTTTTTCACCACCGACACTGCAGCAGCCTTACGCGGTTCGGAAATCGGTGCAGAAATCGTGCTGAAGGCGACCAAGGTAGATGGCGTGTATAGCGCCGATCCAAACAAAGACCCGGACGCAACCCGCTACGCGACAATCTCGTTCGACGAAGCAATCTCCAAACACCTGCAAGTGATGGATGCGACCGCATTCGCACTCTGCCGTGACCAAAAACTGCCGATCAAGGTATTCTCTATCGTTAAGCCGGGCGCGCTGAAAAGCGTGGTCATGGGCGAAGACGAAGGCACCCTGGTCCACGTATAAGATTTAAATCCCGCTGAAATTCTATTCAGGTTTAACTCGTTGTAAAAGAGGAGAACAGTAATGACTGTTGCAGATGCAAAGAAGACAGCCGATCAAAAGATGCAGAAGTCGATAGAGACTCTGAAGGCTGATCTGGCAAAAGTACGTACCGGCCGTGCACACACCGGCATACTCGACCACGTGATGGTTGAGTACTACGGCAACCCGACTCATCTGAGCCAGGTCGCTAACGTGACCCTGATCGATGCACGTACCATCGGCGTCCAGCCGTTTGAAAAGAAAATGGTTGCTGTCGTTGAGAAAGCAATTCGCGAAGCTGATCTCGGCCTGAATCCTGCAACCCAGGGCGAGCTGATCCGCGTACCGACTCCGCCGCTGACCGAAGAACGCCGCAAGGAAATGGTTAAGCTGGTCAAGAGCGAAGCAGAAGACGCGAAAATTGCCGTGCGCAATATCCGTCGTGACGCCAACGAATCGCTGAAAAAACTGGTCAAGGAAAAAGCTTGCTCGGAAGACGAAGAGCGTCGTGCGCAGGACGAAATCCAGAAGCTGACCGATAAATTCGTGCTCGAAATCGACAAACTCGTCGTAGAAAAAGAAAAAGAAGTGTTGACGGTTTGAGTCTGCACTCAATTCCCTCATCCCGCTTTTCGCTGCCGGTCGCTCAACTATGACGTCGCCTAGCTCAACCCAGGTTGTACCGGAGGTCTCGCTGGTGCCGCGTCATATTGCCATCATCATGGATGGCAATGGACGTTGGGCTACCAAGCGTTTCATGCCGCGCGTGGCTGGCCATGTCAAAGGTGTGGAAGCGGTGCGCGGCGTCGTCGAAGCATGCGCCCGGCAAGGCGTCGAATACGTGACCTTTTTTGCCTTCAGTTCGGAAAACTGGCGGCGCCCGGAAGATGAAGTGTCGCTGCTGATGCGTCTGTTTGTGACTGCACTGGAACGCGAAGTATCGAAGATGCATGCCAATGGCATACGCCTGAAGATAGTTGGCGACCTGAGTCGTTTCGACGACAAGCTGCAGAAGATGATTTCTGCTGCCGAACGCAAGACAGCCGGTAATACCCGCCTGACCGTCACCATCTGCGCCAACTACGGCGGCCGCTGGGACATCATGCAGGCGGTGAATCAAATGCTGGCGGCCAATCCGGGTAGCAGTGATTTCACTGAAGAACAGCTGGCACCGTATCTGTCGCTGGCCTATGCGCCCGAGCCTGACCTCTTTATCCGCACCGGCGGGGAAGAGCGCATTTCCAATTTCCTGTTGTGGCAACTGGCTTATACCGAGCTGTATTTCACCGATACTTATTGGCCGGATTTTGACGCGGCCGCATTGGAGTTGGCTATCGCTTCCTATCAGCAACGTGAACGACGTTTCGGTCGTACCAGCGCACAATTGGCCGAGCAATCGCCGGTGGCCAAATGCTAAAAACGCGCATCATCACTGCAGTGGTATTGCTGGCAGTGCTGCTGTTGGTGATTTATTCCGGTTCCTTTGTTGCCTTTGCTGCGCTGACGGTCGCGTTCTTCGCGGCGGCTGCATGGGAGTGTTTACGCCTGTTCGGCAATAAAGGCCCGCAGGTCGGTGCCGCACTTTGGACTGCCGCATTTGCATGGCTGATCTATAGCGGCAGCTTCAAGCAAAGCGTGTTTCTGGCAGCGATGTGCGTCGCGATCTGGGCCTTGCGCCTGACACCGTCGCTGGCGCTGGGCTTGCCTGCGATGAACAGTTTCGGCAATCGCTTGCTCACCGGTATTTATGGCATCGCCATCCTTGGCGCTTTCATTGCCTTGCTGGTTCTCTACAATCATTCCGCGCTGTATATGTTCTCGGTCATGGCTATCGTCTGGATCGCGGATATCGGCGCCTATTTCAGCGGCAAGGCTTTCGGTAAGCGCAAGCTGGCGCCTTCTATCTCACCAGGCAAATCCTGGGAAGGTGCGATTGGCGGCGGCATTTTGGTCTTGCTGGCAGCATGCGCCAGTACGCTAACGCCCGCATTGAACGATACCTTTGCCGTGCGCTTGTATCAGACCTGGGGCTGGGCGGGTTTTCTCGCGGTATTGATCCTGATGGTAGCGGCCAGCATCGTGGGTGACTTGTTTGAGTCACAACTCAAGCGCCGCGCCGCCATGAAAGACAGCAGCAATCTGTTGCCTGGCCACGGCGGGGTGCTGGACCGGATCGATGCCTTGATCCCGACCCTGCCGCTGGCAGCACTAATCACTTATTGGATGTAAGGCAGAAATGCAGCAAATCACGATTCTGGGTTCGACCGGTTCTATCGGTGTTTCCACCCTGGATGTTATTGCGCGTCATCCTGAGCGCTATTCGGTTTATGCATTGACTGCGCAAAGCAAGGTTGAAGAGCTGGCGCAGCAATGTGCGCGCTTCAAGCCGCAAGTCGCGGTCGTGGGTACGGCCGAGGCAGCGAAAAAATTACAGGGTTTGCTGGACGCGCAGGGCTTGCATACGCAAGTCGCTTATGGCGAAGCCGCCTTGTGCGATGTGGCCAGCGCGCCTGAGTGCGATAGCGTGATGGCGGCCATCGTCGGTGGTGCTGGCCTGGCACCGACCCTGGCAGCAGCCCGTGCTGGCAAGCGTGTGCTGCTGGCGAATAAGGAAGCACTGGTGATGTCCGGTCCGTTGTTGATGGAAGCGGTCGCTGCCAGTGGTTCTATCCTGATGCCCATCGATAGCGAACACAACGCCATTTTTCAATGCATGCCGGCATCCTGCCAGCGTACGCCGCTCGAACATGGCGTGGCCAAGATCATGTTGACCGCTTCCGGCGGCCCGTTCCTGAAGCGTGACGTGAATACGCTGGATCAGGTGAGCTGGCAGGAAGCCGTGGCGCATCCGAAGTGGGTGATGGGGCGCAAGATTTCGGTCGATTCCGCCACCATGATGAACAAGGGGCTGGAAGTTATCGAGGCACACTGGTTATTCGATGTGCCTGCCGACAAGATAGAGGTTGTGATTCACCCGCAAAGCGTGGTTCATTCGATGGTGTCCTACGTCGATGGCTCGGTGCTGGCGCAGCTCGGCAATCCGGATATGCGTACCCCGATCGCGCATGCGTTGGCTTATCCGGAACGCATCAGTTCCGGCGTGCCGCCGGTGGATTTGATACAAATTGCGCAACTTAGCTTTGAACGGCCGGATTACTTAAGATTTCCATGCCTGAAACTGGCGTATGATGCCTTGCAGGCGGGCGGTTCTGCCCCCGCGATTATGAATGCCGCCAATGAAGTCGCCGTACAGGCATTTCTCGACAGTCGTATCGGTTTCCGTGTGATAGACCAGTTGATTTCACGTGTAATGGATGCGATGCCATCGGTGGCACTTACCGATATCGAATCGGTCTTTGCGCAAGATCGTTGCGCCCGTGAATTAGCGAACTCATTTATACCGTCATGATGCTGCTGCAAACCATACTCGCATTTGCCGTCGTACTCGGCGTACTGGTGATCGTGCATGAGCTCGGTCATTACCTGGTTGCGCGTTGGTGTGGCGTCAAGGTACTGCGTTTCTCGGTGGGTATGGGCAAGGTGGTTTACTCGCGCCGCTTTGGCGCTGACCAGACCGAGTGGGCGGTTTCCATCCTGCCGCTGGGTGGTTACGTCAAGATGCTGGATGCGCGGGATGAAGATCTGGACGATATCTCGCCAGAGGATATGAAGCGCGAATTCACCCGCCAGTCGGTATGGCGCCGGATCGCGATAGTAGCGGCTGGCCCGATCGCCAATTTCCTGCTGGCTATTGCCGTGTTTGCCGGCTTGTATAGCTATGGCATTCCTGAACCTGCACCCAAGCTGCGCGCACCAGCCGAGAAATCGGTGGCGTATCAGGCTGGTTTGCGCGGTAATGAGCTGGTTACCTCGGTGAATGGCGAGGCAGTACAAATCTGGAACGACTTGCGCTGGCAAATGGTGCAGTCCGTCATCAATAAGCAGCCAGTCCGACTGGAAGTGGAAACCCCGGTAGCCGGATCTCCGGATGCAAAGAACATTCAGACCGTGACGCTGCCGGTCGACAGCATTTCCCCAAATGAACTGGAAGGTGACTTTCTCGGCAAGCTCGGGATAGACCTGGCGCGTCCGCCAGCGATCCTGGGACAGGTCGTGCCTGACGGTCCGGCCATGAAGGCTGGCTTGCAAAAGGGTGACCAGGTGCTGCGTGTGAATGGTGCGCCTGTGGCCGATGGTTTGGCCTTGGTAGAGCTGGTGCGTGCCTCACCGGGGAAAAGTCTTGAACTCGATTTGCTGCGGAATGGCCAGCCTTTGAGCCTACGTGTGGTGCCGGAAGAGGTGAATACAGACGGCCAGGTTTTTGGCCGCATCAAGGTCGAAGTACCGATGGCACCGGACATGGTAGTGGCCCATCATTCGCTGTTTTCAGCCTTGCTGAAGGGCGTACAGAAAACCTGGGATACCAGTGTTTTGACGATCAAAATGGTCGGCAAAATGATCATCGGTGAGGTTTCCTGGAAAAACGTGACCGGACCGATTACGATTGCCGATTATGCAGGGCAGACTGCCCGTATCGGCTGGATCAGTTACCTGAGCTTTATCGCCTTTGTCAGCATCAGTCTGGGCGTGATGAATCTGCTACCTATCCCAGTGTTGGATGGGGGGCTTTTGCTGTATTATGCTGTGGAAGTTTTAACAGGTCGTCCAGTCTCGGAGCGCTTTGGTGCAATCGCCCAGCGTGCAGGTATAGGGATTTTAATGACCTTGATGCTGGTAGCAGTCTTTAATGATATCAATCGCCTGATCTCCTAGGGATGCAAGCCTTTTTCAGACCAAGGTCTGACTAGTACAACCATTTACGATAGCCAATGAAATTATATTCAGAGCTTTACTCCTTGCCGGTATTTCCCCGTCGTCTTATCGCTGTTGCTGCCTTCGCGCTGTGCTCGGGCTATGTGCACGCGGCCGATCCTTTCACTGTTAAAGACATCCGGGTCGAAGGTATTCAACGTACCGAAGCCGGTACCGTGTTCAGCTACCTGCCGGTACGTGTAGGCGAAACATTCACCGATGACAAAGGTGCGGCAGCGATTAAAGCTTTGTATGCAACCGGCTTCTTCAAGGACGTACGGATAGAAGTGGAAGGCGATGTGCTGGTGGTGTTTGTTGAAGAACGTCCGGCGATTGCCAGCGTGGAGTTCACCGGCACCAAGGAATTTGAAAAAGACCAGTTGACCAAAGCGCTGAAAGAAATCGGCGTAGGCGAATCGCGTATTTATGACAAGGCGCTGGTGGATCGTGCTGAACAGGAATTGAAGCGTCAGTACCTGTCGCGCGGCCTGTACGGTGTACAGATCACGACGACCGTAACGCCGCTGGAGCGTAACCGTGTCTCTGTAACCTTTGCAGTGGATGAAGGTGAACCGGCACGTATCAAGAACATTAATATCATCGGCAACAAGGCATTCAGCGAAAAAGAACTGATCAGTTTGCTGGCCTTGCGTACACCCGGCTGGTTTACCTGGTACTCAAAAGCCGATCAATATTCGAAGCAAAAGCTGGCTGGCGATATCGAGACCCTCAAGTCTTACTACCTGAACCGCGGTTACCTCGAGATGCAAATCGAATCGACGCAAGTCTCGATCACACCGGACAAGAAAGATATCTTCATCACCATCAATATCAAGGAAGGTGACAAGTTCAATGTGTCTGACATTAAGCTGGAAGGCGAAATGCTGGGACGTGAAGCTGAGCTGAGTTCGCTGGTGCAATTGAAGAAAGGTGATGTGTTCTCCGGCGAGAAACTGACTGCCAGCACCAAGAACATTTCTGATCGCCTGGGTAACTTCGGCTATGCGTTTGCAAACGTGAACGCGAACCCGCAAGTTGATCGTGAGAAGAAAGAAGTTGCCTTCACTATCATGATTGATCCGGGTAAGCGCGTATACGTACGTAACATCAACATCAGCGGCAATACCAAAACCCGCGATGAAGTTATCCGTCGTGAAATGCGCCAGTTTGAAAATTCCTGGTACGACGCTGAAAAAATTAAATTGTCGCGTGACCGTATCGATCGTCTGGATTACTTCAATGACGTAACGGTCGAAACACCAGACGTGGCAGGCAAGACCGACCAGGTTGATGTCAACATCGGCGTCACCGAGAAGCCTACCGGTAACATTATGCTGGGTGCGGGTTTCTCTAGTGCGGATAAATTGTCGCTGAGTGGTGGTGTGAACCAGGCGAATGCTTTCGGTAGCGGTAATACCGTCGGTGTGAACGTCAACACCAGCCGTCTGAACCGTACCATTGCCTTGTCCAGCACCAATCCGTATTTCACGGATGATGGTATCAGCCGCAGCTACGAGGTTTTCCTGCGTACTACGCGTCCGCCTACCATCAATACTGGTGATTATCGTATTCGTACTACTGGTGCAAACATCAAGTTCGGTGTGCCCTTTACTGAATATGACACTGTATTTTTTGGTGTCGGCGTGGAACGTACTGAGGTACAAACTTATAGCGGTGTGACGAACTATAACGATAGTCCAGAGGTCTATAAGCGGTATGTTGATAGCATCAATAATGTTGCTAATGATGTTAATAATCCAAACAGTGCTTTCTCGCAAGGAGTGCATAACGCTTCTACTACTGGTTTGCCTTTGACTGCGGCATGGCAGCGCGACAATCGGGATAGTGCTTTGGTGCCTACCCGCGGTCGTTATCAACGTGCTAATTTTGAGTTTTCGCCTGCAGGGGATGCAAATTACTATCGTGCAACTTATCAACACCAGTATTTCAAACCATTGTTTACGAATGTAACTTTGGCGCTGAACGGTGAGATTAACTACGGTAAAGGTCTGGGCGGTAAAAACTACCCGATTTTCAAAAACTTCTACGGTGGTGGTATTGGTTCGGTGCGTGGCTATGAAAGTTCGTCGCTGGGACCTAAGGCAGGTAACGGCGATCCGTTGGGTGGCTCGTCTCGTATTATCATGAATGCGGAATTGCAATTGCCATTCCCGGGTTCAGGTATAGATCGCAGCTTGCGCTGGTTTACCTTCTTTGATGCGGGTAACGTTTATGCTGATGGATTTGGCGGTGGTGGCTTGAAAACTTCGGCGGGCGTGGGTCTGAGCTGGGTTTCGCCTATCGGTCCGCTCAAATTGAGCTTCGGTAAGGCCTTGAATGCGACTACTTCCGGCACGGCTCAGGAAAAAGATCGCACGCAAGCCTTCCAGTTCCAGCTGGGTACAGGTTTCTGATCGCTTGAGGCATAATAGGCGGTCGATATTAAATTTGAAACACGGAGAATTATGTTGAAGTCCTTCATTAAATCGTCAGTAGTCTCCAAAGGCGTGGCAGTTCTTGCCGCTGGATTGTGTTTTGTTTCCGTAGCGCAAGCGCAGGAAACTCGCATCGGTTTCATCAGCACCGAGCGTGTATTCCGCGAAGCGGCGCCTTACAAGGCGGCACAAGTCAAACTGGAACAAGAGTTCGCCAAGCGCCAGAAAGAATTGCAAGACATGGCAAATCGCCTGAAGAACCTGGCCGACAAGTTCGACAAGGATGCACCGGTATTGTCGGATTCGGAACGTGCGAAGCGTCAACGCGAATTGGCAGATCTGGATAAAGAGTTCCAGCGTAACCAACGTGAGTTCAAGGAAGACTTGAACCAGCGTCGTAACGAGGAAACTGCCAGCGCGATCGAACGTACCAATAAAGTGATCAAGCAAATCGCTGAAGCAGAAAAATACGATATCGTGTTGCAGGAAGCGGCTTATGTCAGTCCGCGTATCGACATCACCGATAAAGTAATCAAAGCGCTGGGCAAATAAAATAAAAAGGCAACGATGAGCACTCGGCTGGGAGATTTAGTCGAACGCTTGGGGGGCCGGTTGATAGGCGATGCGGACATACAGGTTGTCGGCATCGCACCGTTAAACGATGCTGACGCATCGCACATCACGTTTCTTTCCAATCCCAAGTTCAGAGGGCAGGCCGCGCAAACGCACGCGGCCGCTTTAATTTTGTCTGCTGCAGACGATGAGATCGTGGCGGCTGACTATAAGGGCGCGCGTATCGTCACGGCGAATCCTTACGCCTACTTTGCACGGGCGGCGCAGTATTTCGCCAGTTTGCACGCGCATGTCGCGCCCGTCGGCATACATCCGAGTGCTGCGGTCGATCCGACTGCGCAAATCGCAGCCAGTGCGTCCATTGGCCCCTTTGTCACGGTAGAGGCGGGCGGGGTGATCGAAGAAGGCTGCGTGGTCGATGCAGGCTGTTTTATCGGTCGTGACGCCCACCTCGGTGCCAACACCCATTTCTATCCGCGTGTCAGCTTCCTGGCTGGTTGCCGGATAGGGGCGCGCGGCGTTATCCATTCCGGCGCGGTGATAGGCGCAGATGGCTTCGGTTTTGCCAATGAGGGCGGGATCTATATCAAGATTCCGCAGACCGGCGCCGTCAGGATAGGCGACGATGTGGAAATCGGCGCCAATACCTCGATAGACCGCGGCGCGCTGGCAGATACCGTGATTGAAGATGGCGTCAAACTTGATAACCAGATCCAGATCGGTCATAACTGTCATATCGGCGCGCATACGGCGATGGCTGGCTGTGTTGGCGTAGCTGGCAGTGCCATCATCGGGAAATACTGTACTTTCGGTGGAGCGGCGATGGTGCTGGGGCATTTGACCATCGCTGATCGTGTGCATATCTCGTCCGGTAGTATGGTGTCGCGTTCTATCCATGAACCAGGGCAATACACGGGTTTTTATCCATTGGCGAAGAATGCCGACTGGGAAAAATCTGCGGTCATCGTGCGCAATTTGGCGACGATGCGTGAGAAAATCCGCGAATTAGAAAAAACTATTAAATCGCTAGGCGACAAATCAGAATGAATACCACAGTAAACAAAACACTCGACATCAATCAGATCAAGCAATACCTGCCGCATCGCTATCCTTTGCTGCTGGTTGATCGCGTGTTGAACTGGGAGTCGGGCAAGTCGATTACCGCGATTAAGAACGTTACCGTCAATGAAGAATTCTTCAACGGTCACTTCCCGCACAAACCAGTCATGCCAGGCGTGCTGATGATAGAAGCGCTGGCACAAACTGCCGCCTTGCTGTCCTTCCTGACCATGGGCCAAAAACCAGATGACAATAGCGTGGTCTATTTCATCGGTATCGACGGTGCACGCTTCAAGCGTCCGGTGGAGCCAGGCGACCAGTTGAAAATGGAAGTTGAAATCCTGCGCAATGCGCGCGGTATCTGGAAATACAAAGCGACCGGCTCGGTCGACGGTCAGCTGGCGCTGGAAGCAGAACTGATGTGCACCATGCGCACGATTAACGATGCGAGCCCGGCTGCGGGGCAGTAATGTCATTGATCCATCCAACCGCGATTGTTGATCCCAAGGCTCAACTCGACGCTACCGTCGAGGTCGGTGCCTACACCGTCATTGGTCCGGACGTCGTCATCGGCGCGGGTAGCAAGATTGGTCCGCATGTGGTGATCGAAGGGCATACCACTATCGGTGCCGATAATAAGATTTTCCAGTTTGCCTCCATCGGTGCCGCACCGCAGGACAAGAAGTACGCGGGTGAACCGACATTGCTGACCATCGGTGATCGCAATACCATCCGTGAATTTGTCACCATCAATCTGGGCACTACGCAGGACGTCGGCATTACCCGCCTGGGTAGTGATAACTGGATCATGGCGTATGTGCACATCGCGCATGACTGCCAGCTCGGTGACAACATCATTCTGGCCAACAATGCGACCCTGGCCGGTCATGTCCACCTGGAAGACTGGGTATTCCTCGGCGGCTTCACGTCGGTACATCAATTCTGCCGCATAGGCGCACACGCGATGACGGCGTTTACGGCTGCCGTCAGCCAGGATGTGCCGCCATTTGTCACTGCGGCTGGCAATCGCGCGGTACCGGCGGGTATCAATAGCGAAGGCCTGAAGCGTCGCGGTTTCAGCAGTGAGCAAATCATGGCCATCAAACGCGGCTATAAAACGATCTACCGCTCCGGCTTGCCGTTGGACGAGGCCAAACAAGCCTTGCAGGCAGAAGAAACCAAATCGCCGGACGCAGCACCGTATCTGCGCCAGTTACGCGAATTCATAGAAGCATCCCCTCGTGGCATCATCCGTTAACAGCACTGGAAGCATCGCCGGCAGCACGGCCATCGCCATGGTCGCCGGTGAAACCTCCGGTGATTTGTTGGCAGGTCGTTTGTTATCCGGTTTGCGTCCGCACATGCCGGACGCGTATATGCACGGCATTGGCGGTCCGCACATGGCACAGCATGGCTTTGTCAGTGACTTCCCGATGGAGAAGCTGTCGGTGCGTGGCTTGTTCGAAGTCCTCGCGCACTACCGTGAAATCAAGGGCATACAAGTCGCCTTGCGTGACCAGTTGCTGGCAGAAAAACCAGCGGTATTCATAGGCGTGGATGCGCCTGACTTCAACCTCGGCCTGGAAGCACAACTCAAGAGTGCCGGTATTCCAACCATGCATTTCATCGGCCCGTCGATCTGGGCCTGGCGCGGTGGCCGCATCAAGAAAATCGCACGCGCAGCTTCGCATATGCTGGTGATCTTCCCGTTCGAGGAAGAGATCTATCGCAAGGCGGGCATACCCGCGACTTACGTCGGCCATCCGCTGGCACAAGTGATCCCGATGGAACCGGATCAGGCTGGTGCGCGCACTATGCTGGACTTGCCGGCTACAGCGCCGGTGGTGGCTATCTTGCCGGGTAGCCGCATGTCCGAGTTGAAATACAACGCGGTGGCTTTTGTCGCGGCGGCAAAGATACTGCTGCAACGCGATCCAAACCTGCGCATCATCGCGCCGATGGCAGGAGCGGCGCAGCGCCGCTATTTTGAAGAATTGATCGCACAAGCCGGTTTGCAAGACGTACCTGTGCAGATACTGGATGGACAATCGCATCGCGCACTGGCTGCGGCTGATGCGGTATTGGTTGCTTCTGGCACCGCCTCGCTCGAAGTCGCGCTGTTCAAGCGGCCTATGGTGATCGCATACAAGATGATGAGTGCGTCATGGCACATCTTGCGTCATATGGCTTACCAGCCGTGGATCGGTTTGCCTAACATCCTGGCGCGGGAATTCCTGGTGCCGGAGTTGTTGCAGGATGCAGCGACGCCGCAAGCACTGGCGGATGCACTATGGCCGCAATTGCAGGACAGCGCCTTGCGTGAACGCCTGCAGCGTCGCTTTACCGAAATGCACCATAGCCTGTTGCGCGACACGGCGGGAGAGAGCGCACGTGCGGTCATCGAATTGATAGAGCAATCACGCAGCGGCGGTCGCGTTTAAAGTTAACGCAAACCTGCGCAGTACAAGAAAGCATCTCCGTGAAAAAAGAAGATCCCAACCTCTCATTGTTCAGCTTCATGGACGAGGACATCATTTGCGGTGTAGATGAAGCCGGACGTGGCCCGCTGGCCGGGCCGGTGTTTGCTGCTGCGGTTATCCTCGATCCGCAGCGACCAATAGACGGTTTGCGCGATTCCAAAAAACTGAGCGAAGCAAAGCGCGATGCACTGGCACTCGATATCAAGCAATACGCAATGTCCTGGTCGATCGCGCAGTGCTCGGAAGAAGAAATCGATAGCCTGAATATCCTGCAGGCAACCATGCTGGCCATGCGTCGTGCGATCGAAGGTTTGCACGTCCTGCCGACGCTGGCACTGATAGATGGCAATCGTTGTCCGGTGACTTCGGTGCGTTCAGAAGCCATCATCAAGGGTGACGATAAAGTGGCGGCAATTTCCGCTGCTTCCATCCTCGCCAAGACCGCGCGTGATCACGCGCTGGGTGTCTTGCATATCCAGTATCCACATTACGCGTTTGATCAGCACAAAGGTTATCCGACCGCCTTGCATCTGGAGCGCTTGCGCGAACATGGCGTATCGCCGGTGCATCGCAAGTCCTACGCCCCGGTACGCGCCTTGCTCGGCGACGCAGCGAACAAACGCTGAGGTACATGTACGATGACGATGAAAACCATATCCTCACGCGACAATCCGCTCTACAAAGAATTAAAGCATCTGGCTGGTAGTTCGCAGGCGCGGCGCAAGGCAGGCCGTACCTTGCTGGACGGCGTGCATCTGTGTGTGGCGTATCTGGAGAAGATGGGCTTGCCACCTCTGTGCATAGTCGGTGAAACGGCTTTGTTGAATGAAGAAGTGAGTGCGATCATTCAACAATGTAGCGATAGCCATACGCAGTGCATCGTCTTGCCGGATGCCTTGTTCCATGCCCTGAGCCAGGTTGAGCATGGCGTCGATATCCTGTTTGTGATCGATACGCCAGAGATACAGCAACCGTCGCGCCTGACGCAATCGGCCGTGCTGCTCGACCGGGTACAAGACCCGGGCAACTTCGGCTCTATCGTGCGTAGTGCAGCGGCAGCCGGTATCAAGCAGGTCTACTGCAGCGCTGGAACCACTTTTGCGTGGTCACCGAAAGTATTGCGCGCGGGTATGGGCGCACATTTTTTGCTGGAGATATTCGAAGGTGTTGATCTGTCTGATCTGCTCGGGCGTGCCGACATCCCGGTGATCGCGACCAGTTCGCACGCTGACAAGCAACTCTATGAAGTGGATTTGCGTCAGCCTGTAGCATGGCTGTTCGGGCATGAAGGGCAGGGCGTGGCTGACGATTTATTGGCTCGCGCCAGCTATCGCGTTTCGATTCCCCATCTGGGCGATATTGAATCCTTGAACGTAGCCGCCAGCTCCGCAGTCTGCTTCTTTGAACAGGTACGGCAGCAAACCTCGGCCAAGTAATTTCTTCAGTCGGGCCGCTGGTCCGATTTGATTTCCTGCAAAATCGTCGCCGCGATCTCTTCGATTGATTTGGTGGTCGACGACATCCAGCGTATCCCTTCGCGGCGCATCATCCGTTCCGCCTCATTAATCTCGTAACGGCAGTTTTGTAAGGCGGCATATTTGCTGCCGGGTAAGCGTTCGTTACGAATTTCCGCAAGCCGGTCTGCTGCAATCGATAGGCCAAAAATCTTGTGCTTGTATTCCTGCAATCCGCTCGGTAATTTGCCGCGTTCGAAATCGTCGGGTATCAAAGGATAGTTAGCTGCCTTGATGCCGTACTGCATCGCCAGGAACAGGCTGGTAGGTGTTTTTCCGGAGCGTGAGACGCCGACCAGGATGACATCGGCAGCAGATAAATTCTTGTGCGATTGGCCGTCATCATGCGCCAGCGAAAAGTTAATTGCCTCGATCCGGTTCTTGTATTCCTCTGAGTCCGTGCTGGTATGACTGCGGCCTATCGTGTGCGTCGATTTGACGCCCAGCTCCTGTTCCAGCGGCTCCACAAAAGTTTGAATTAAATCCATGTGCATCCCCTGGGATTGGCGCACAATGCTGGATAAATCGGATTTCACCAATGTGGAGAAAATGATAGGGCGCTGCCCGTCGGCAGCGAAAGTCTCGTTAATTTTCCGCAATGCATCATAAGCCTTGTCCGTCGTATCGATGAACGGTAAACGGACTTGTTTGAAGCGCATTTCAAACTGGGTTAACACCGAATGACCGAATGTTTCCGCTGTGATGCCCGTACCATCGGAGACAAAGAACACGGTGCGTGTGCTAGCCGGACTACGGTCTACAGGTTGGCTCATGGGTTGGTGTAAGGATGCTGTAAGTTAAAAAAATGCTGCGCTGCAGTGCGAACTCGTAAGACTTTGGGTAAAATGTCGGCCAATTGCTCGAACATGTTACGGCCTTACTCGAAGAATAACAAAAACTGTTGCCTATCTGTCGCCTCATAAGGGCGTGCACGAAGATTTCTTTCATCAAAGCAGAGGTTGTTATGTCGATTGCATTACAAACGGGGAGCAAGTATGACCCGGCAGTAGAGGGAAACTACGTCGTTTCTTTCGACCGTCTACGGATGTCCGATGTGGACTCGGTTGGCGGTAAAAACTCGTCCCTGGGCGAGATGATCAGCCAACTCGCAGAAGCTGGTGTCAGGGTGCCGGGTGGCTTTGCCACTACAGCACAGGCGTTCAGGGATTTCCTGGCGTACAGCGAAAACGGTGGGCTGAGTCTGGCACAACGTATCGCACAGCGTCTGGAAGGTCTGAATATTGACGATGTACGTGCGCTGGCGCAAGCCGGTACCGAGATTCGTCAGTGGATAGTGGAAACACCATTCCAGCCGCAATTGCTGCAAGACATCAAGCAGTACTATCAAGACCTGGCCGCAGATTCCTCCAAGGAAATGTCGTTTGCCGTGCGTTCTTCTGCGACAGCAGAGGATTTGCCGGATGCGTCGTTTGCCGGTCAGCAAGAAACCTTCCTCAATGTGGTCGGCATCGACAATGTGCTTGAAGCAATCAAGCATGTCTTCGCTTCGCTCTACAACGACCGTGCAATTTCCTATCGTGTACACAAAGGCTTTACCCATGCTGAAGTTGCATTGTCGGCAGGCGTACAGCGTATGGTGCGCTCCGATAAGGGCGCGGCCGGTGTGATGTTCACGCTGGATACCGAATCGGGTTTCCAGGACGTGGTCTTCATCACTTCCAGCTATGGTCTCGGTGAGACCGTGGTGCAGGGCGCAGTGAACCCGGATGAATTCTATGTGCACAAGCCTATGCTGGAACTCGGCAAACTGCCTATCATCCGTCGCAACATCGGCTCCAAGCTGATCAAGATGGAATTCACCGAAGAAGCCAAGGCTGGTCGTTCGGTGCGTACTGTCGATGTGCCTATCGGCATGCGCAATCGTTACTCGCTAACCGACGAAGAAATCGTTGAGCTGGCGAAGTATGCAGTCATCATCGAGAAGCACTATGGCCGTCCGATGGATATCGAGTGGGGCAAAGACGGTCTGGACGGCAAGCTGTACATCCTGCAAGCACGTCCGGAAACTGTGAAGTCGCAACAAAAAACTACCGACGTCCAGCAACGTTTCAAACTCAAAGGCAGCGGCTCGGTATTGACCGTAGGTCGTGCCATCGGCCAGAAAATCGGTGCCGGTCCGGTCCGTGTGATTCTCGATCCGGCCGATATGGAACGTGTACAGCCAGGCGATGTGCTGGTAGCCGACATGACAGACCCGAACTGGGAACCAGTCATGAAGCGCGCTTCCGCTATCGTCACCAACCGTGGTGGTCGCACCTGTCACGCGGCGATTATCGCGCGTGAACTGGGTGTGCCTGCGGTGGTCGGTTGCGGCGATGCGACCGAGTTGCTGACTGACGGTACGCTGGTCACCGTATCCTGTGCAGAAGGTGATGAAGGTAAAGTCTACGACGGCTTGCTGGAAACTGAAGTCACTGAATTCGCACGCGGCGATTTGCCTGAGCTGCCATTGAAGATCACTCTCAATGTCGGTAATCCGCAACTCGCATTCGACTTCCAAAGCATTCCGAATGCTGGTGTCGGCCTGGCGCGTCTGGAATTCATCATCAACAACAATATCGGTGTTCATCCAAAAGCAATTCTGGAATACCCGCATATCGACGCTGATCTGAAAACCGCAGTGGAATCGGTCGCGCGTGGTCACGCTTCGCCGAAAGCGTTTTACATCGACAAGCTGGCAGAAGGTATCGCCACTATCGGTGCAGCGTTCTGGCCTAAACCAGTGATCGTGCGTTTGTCCGACTTCAAATCGAATGAGTACAAAAAGCTGATCGGCGGTTCCCGTTACGAGCCGGATGAAGAAAATCCTATGCTGGGTTTCCGTGGTGTTGCACGTTACCTGGCACCAGATTTTGCTGAATCCTTCGAAATGGAATGCAAGGCGATGAAGCGCGTGCGTGACGAGATGGGTTTGACCAACGTCGAAATCATGGTGCCATTCGTACGTACGCTGGGTCAGGCCGACAAAGTCATCAAGCTGCTGGAAAAGAATGGTCTGAAACGTGGTGAAAACGGTTTGCGCATCGTCATGATGTGCGAAGTGCCGTCGAACGCGATCCTGGCTGAAGAGTTCCTCAACTACTTCGATGGCTTCTCTATCGGTTCCAACGATTTGACCCAACTCACATTGGGTCTGGATCGTGATTCCGGTATGGAAATCCTGGCAGCTGATTTCGATGAACGTGATCCTTCGGTACTGGCGATGTTCTCGCGTGCGATTGCTGCATGTCGCAAGCAGGGCAAGTACGTTGGTATCTGCGGTCAGGGTCCATCGGATCATCCGGACTTTGCCGAATGGCTGATGAAGGAAGGCATTACCTCCTTGTCGCTGAATCCTGATTCGGTGATCGAGACATGGCAAAGCCTGGCCAAACGCGTTTAATGTTTTAAGGTAGTAAGGCAGTCGGGTGTGTGAATTTATGTTGCTACACGGATTTTTAGTCTAGACTGTGTGCACCCGACTGTTGATAAGTCTTATCGTGGTTTCTTAACCCTCGTCGCCCAACGGTCCACGAGGGTTTTTGCTTTTTTGGGAGAAAAACACATGACGGACTGGATGATTTGGTTTGCCGTGGCCTGTGTACTGGTCGTACTGGAAATGGCAACCGGCACCTTCTATCTGTTGATGATAGCCATAGGAACTGCCGCAGGTGGTCTGGCGGCGCTGGGCGGCATGGGTGTGCCGGAACAATGCCTGATTGCAGCAGCCGTTGCCGCGCTCGCTACCTTTGCCTTGCGTCGTAGTAAATTCGGTCGTCCTGATCATACTGATGCCGCGAGTGATCCGAATGTAAATCTCGATATAGGACAGGCGCTGGAAGTCGCAGAGTGGCAACAAATCAATGCCAACTCTTACACCGCACGCGTCATGTATCGCGGCGCTTTGTGGGATGTGGCGCTGGCAGAAGGCGAGTCGCCGCTGCCGGGAAAATTCATCATACGAGAAGTACAGGGTAGCCGTTTAATCGTCCGTAACAGTGACGCCACCGCTCACGCACAATAAAGGGAATAACACTATGTTTGATACTACTAGCGTCACTATCTTCCTGCTGATAGTCGCCATTGTCTTTGTCATCAAGACCATCAATGTGGTGCCGCAGCAGCATGCATGGGTAGTGGAGCGTCTGGGTAAATACCATGCGACCTTGGGCCCGGGCCTGAAGATCGTGCTGCCTTTCATCGACCGCATCGCATACAAGCACTCGCTGAAGGAAATTCCACTTGATGTACCTATGCAAGTCTGTATCACCAAAGACAATACGCAGCTGGAAGTAGATGGCATCCTGTACTTCCAGGTGACAGATCCCATGCGCGCTTCCTACGGTTCGTCGAATTACATCTCCGCGATTTCGCAGTTGGCACAAACGACACTGCGCTCCGTCATCGGTCGCATGGAACTGGACAAGACCTTTGAAGAACGTGACCTGATCAACCATGCGGTGGTCGGCGCGGTGGATGAGTCCGCCTCTAACTGGGGTGTCAAAGTCCTGCGCTACGAGATCAAGGATTTGACACCGCCCAAGGAAATCCTGCATGCGATGCAATCGCAAATTACCGCTGAACGTGAAAAGCGTGCGCTGATTGCTGCATCCGAAGGCCGCAAGCAAGAGCAGATCAATATCGCGACCGGTGAACGTGAAGCATCGATTGCGCGTTCAGAAGGTGAGAAGCAGGCAGCGATCAACCGTGCGCAGGGTGAGGCGTCGGCTATCCTGTCCATTGCTGAAGCGACGGCAGAAGCGATCCGCAAGACAGCTTCGGCTATCCGCGAGCCAGGTGGTGCGGATGCGGTGAACCTGAAAGTGGCAGAACAGTATGTCGAAGCCTTCGGCAAACTGGCGAAGACCAATAACTCGATTATCATCCCGGCCAATCTGGGCGATATGAGCGGTTTGATCGCGACTGCGATGCAGGTTGTGAAATCGCAGGGCGCGCCAGGCAAGTAATGTTGCGCACCGCATAAACAAAAACGGCGCCTGCGGGCGCCGTTTTTTATCGCCGGTTCTGTTTCATCACGGCCTGGATTTCGCGATTGGTATCGCGCTGCTTTTCCGCATCGCGTTTATCGTGCTGCTTTTTACCCTTGGCGAGGCCGATTTCGCATTTGATGTAGCCGCGCTGGTAGTGCAGGTTGAGCGGCACCAGCGTATAGCCGGAACGTTCTACCTTGGCGCTGAGTTTCTTGATTTCCTCAGACTTCAGCAATAGCTTGCGTGTACGCACCGGATCAGGCGTAATGTGGGTAGAGGCGGTGGCGAGCGGGCTGATATGCGAGCCAAACAGGAAGATTTCATCGTTGCGCACGATGACATAGGCTTCCTTCAGCTGCACCCGTCCGGCGCGTATGGATTTGGCTTCCCAACCTTGCAATACGATGCCGGCCTCGAAGCGCTCCTCGATGAAGTAATCGTGGAATGCTTTTCTGTTGTCAACAATGCTCATGAGTTTCGGCTAGGGGTCGGTTAAAATGGATACTTCGCGATTCTATCAAACGGTTCATATTCGATGGCGGTAGTACATAAATCAGTCTTGTTGGGCTACAGCGCTGAACAAATGTTTGCGCTGGTAGACCGGGTCGAGGATTATCCTCAATTTTTGCCATGGTGTGGCGGGGTCGAGGTCAAGCAGCGGGAAGAAGGCCGGCTGGTGGCCAGCATCATGATCAATTACCACGGCGTCAAGCAGAGCTTCACCACGGAAAACACCAATGTGCGCCCGGTATCCATGACCATGCGCTTGCTGGAAGGGCCATTCAAGCAGTTGCACGGCACCTGGACCTTCAAACCACTGCGGGAAGATGCCTGCAAGATCGACTTCGACCTGCAGTATGAATTCTCGAATCGCCTGATCGAGCAAATCATCGGGCCTGTATTCAATATGATCGCTACCAGCTTTGTCGATTCCTTCAGCAAGAGGGCAGATGCAGTATATGGCTGATCCAGCTTCCATTCACATCCAGATTTGCTACGCGCGGCCAGGCCAGCAGTTCTTGCTGGAGCAGACCGTTCCGGTCGGCACGACCATACAGCAAGCGATCCAGAATAGCGGAATTATTCAGCAAGCGCCGGAAATCGATGTCAGCGTCTGGCGTGTGGGTATCTATGGCAAGCTGAAAACCCTGGACACCGTCCTACGTGAGCATGACCGGGTTGAAATCTACCGGCCGCTCATCGCCGATCCCAAGGATACGCGCCGCAAACGGGCGGATCACAAGGCTGTCAAAAAAACTGCCTGATACCGTTGCCGGTAGCAGGCAGGGATTTTTAGAGCGTTTTCACTGGTTATTTACAGTCGTTAAGTACGCGCCGACTCTCTTTTATTTCCTGTTCGCGCTCTTCGTCGCTCAGGTAAACCCTTTCCCCCGATTGATCCATGCGGCTGACGCGCTGGCCTGATTCCAGTATGCGGTTATAGGCAGTCGCACGTTCGCAATTTTTCTTCTGATCTGCTGCCTGTTTGGTTTTTTGCTCGGTTTCCTTATCTTTCTCGGCCTGGGCTATCCGGCGCTTCTGGAAATCGGCATTCTTGTCAGCCAGCGTAGGAGGGGCCTTTTTTGTCAGATCAGCATCTTTTTCCGCCTCTTCCGTACTTGCTTCCGAGGCAGTACGCAGCGGCGTGCCCGGGGCTTTGAGGATTTTGCTGGTTGGCACGGAGGTTGGTGGCGGGCGGTCCGAATACTGTTTCACGCCTTTGTTATCCAGCCAGATATATTGGGCAAAGGCGGCGCTGGCTCCGAGGGAAAGGATAAGTGCGAGGGTGAGGCGGGCAAAACCGGTTGAACGCATGACAAATCCTTCAGGGAGTGGCGATAATAGAACTCATTTCATCAATATCCGTGAGATGCGTTCTTACCAAAAGCGGTGCTGGCAAGGCGTGCGACGCGTCGCATAGCGGGCTATGCGCAAGGAGCACAACGCGGCCAGCGCCGCTTTTGGTAAGAACCCGGAGGGAACGGGCTATTTGGGCGTATTGCTGCGTTGCGCCGCTTGCCAAGGGACCACCCTTGGCGGCACGACACGCCTTGCACTACCTCCCAAATAGCCGCGTTCGCACTCGCGGATATTGATGAAATGAGTTCTAGTTGTGCGATTTCGCCATGCTTCCAGTCTGCTGTCAATCAATACGGCAATTTGTCGACAAGCTTTTTAGCAAGTGCAAGACGCAGCAAACGGATTTCTGTATAATTCGCTTTTGCGCCACTAGGAAAATGCTATGCGTTTATTACAAAAAGCACTCACATTCGATGACGTGCTGCTGGTCCCGGCTTACTCAGACATCCTCCCAAAAGATACTTCCCTTGTTACGCGCCTGAGCCGTAACATCACCCTGAATATCCCTTTGCTGTCGGCAGCGATGGATACTGTGACCGAAGGTCGCCTTGCGATCGCGATGGCACAGGAAGGTGGTATCGGTATCATCCACAAAAACCTGACCGCCAAAGAACAGGCGCGTGAAGTTGCCAAAGTAAAACGTTTCGAGTCCGGCGTCGTGCGTGATCCGATCACCATCCCGCCAGACACCAAGATCCGTGACGTACTCGCTTTGTCGCAGCAACATGGCATCAGCGGTTTCCCGGTCGTCGAAGGCAAGACCGTGGTCGGTATCATCACCAACCGCGATCTGCGCTTTGAAAACGAACTGGACGCACCTGTCAGCAGCAAAATGACACCGAAGGACAAACTGGTTTACGTGCCGGACGGCGCGGACCTGGTTGAAGCCAAGCGCCTGATGAACAAGCACCGCCTGGAGCGTGTGCTGGTCGTCAACGACGCCTTCGAACTGCGCGGCCTGATCACCGCCAAAGACATCCAGAAAGCAACCGAGCATCCACTGGCATCGAAAGACAGCCAGGGTAAATTGCGCGTCGGCGCAGCAGTTGGCGTCGGTGCCGACAACGATGAACGCGTAGACCTGCTGGTCAAGGCTGGTGTGGACGTGATCGTGGTCGATACCGCGCACGGTCATTCCAAAGGCGTGCTGGATCGCGTGCGCTGGATCAAGGATAACTACAAGGGTGTAGACGTCATCGGCGGCAATATTGCTACCGCAGCGGCTGCACTGGCACTGGTTGAGCATGGCGCGGACGGCGTCAAGGTTGGTATCGGCCCAGGCTCGATCTGCACCACACGTATCGTTGCAGGTGTAGGCGTGCCACAAATCACCGCCATCTCGAATGTTGCTGAAGCGCTCAAAGGCACAGGCGTGCCGTGTATCGCTGACGGCGGCATCCGCTTCTCCGGTGATATTTCCAAGGCACTGGCAGCAGGTGCTTCCAGCGTCATGATGGGCAGCATGTTTGCCGGTACGGATGAAGCACCAGGCGAAGTGATCCTGTTCCAGGGTCGTAGCTACAAAGCTTACCGCGGTATGGGTAGCCTGGGTGCGATGGCCGATGGTTCGGCAGACCGTTACTTCCAGGATCCAGCCAACAACGTGGATAAATTCGTGCCGGAAGGTATCGAAGGTCGCGTTGCCTACAAAGGCAGCATGGTCACCATCTTGTATCAACTGGTGGGCGGTGTACGCTCTTCCATGGGTTACTGTGGTTGCTCGACCATCGACGAATTCCGTGAGCGCGCTGAGTTTGTGGAAATCACCTCGGCCGGTATGCGTGAATCGCATGTCCATGACGTACAGATCACCAAGGAAGCGCCGAACTACCGCGCTGAATAAGGTCGCTGCATGGCACTGTCAGCACAACTTGCCAGCCCTGCATTTGATAGCAGCAGGAGCCGGCAGGAAGATCTTTCCCACGCTGTTGCCCGCATAGAGCGGCTGGGGAAGCATCTGTTTGGTGTCTCGGCCTGTATCGTTTATTTGCATGCGGCTGACGATGATCCCGCTTCGTCTTTCGATACAGCTGCACATGCGTTTTGTGCGCAACAGGATCTGACGGATGATTTGCAGGTAGTCCCGGAAAAGTCATCGCCATTCCAGGCCGCGCTGGGCAAGATAGATAATCTGGACGTACGCTTTTATGCATTGCAGCCTGTGCGTAATCGCGACGGTCAGATCGTCGGCAGGATAGGCCTGATACACGAACGGCCACGCATGTTCACCGAAGGCGACAAGCACTGCCTGCATGATCTGGTCGCCGTGCTGGAACGGGAACTGCATGCACATATGTCGTCCGCATCGCCCGCCGCAAAGTAATCCGTTTGAAAATTAATCGTTCCACCTAGAAGCATTAGCCAACTATCCCATGCATTCGAAAATACTCATCCTCGATTTCGGTTCCCAAGTCACCCAATTGATCGCACGTCGTGTACGCGATTCCGGTGTTTTTTCTGAAGTCTATCCATACGACGTCAGCGATGAGTTCGTGCGCAACTACGGTGCCGCTGGTGTGATCCTGTCAGGTGGTCCGAACTCGGTGATCGAAGGCGACGAATCGCCGCGTGTACCGCAAGCCGTATTTGAACTGGGTGTGCCGGTTCTGGGTATCTGCTACGGCATGCAGGCAATGGCAGAGCAACTGGGCGGCAAGGTAGAAAACGGCAAGGTACGTGAATTCGGTTACGCCGAAGTACGTGCGCATGGCCACACCGCTTTGCTTAAAGACATCAGCGACTTCACCACGGCCGAAGGCCATGGCATGCTGAAAGTCTGGATGAGCCATGGTGACAAGGTCAATGAAATGCCACCTGGCTTCAAGCTGATGGCATCGACACCAAATTGCCCGATCGCCGGTATGGCGGACGAAGCACGTCGCATGTACGCATTCCAGTTCCATCCTGAAGTGACGCATACCGTACAAGGTAAAGCCATCATCGCGCGCTTCGTGCATGAAATTTGCGGCTGTAAATCGGATTGGAACATGCCGGATTACATCGCCGAAGCAGTCGAAAAAATCCGCCAGCAAGTCGGCAGCGACGAAGTCATCCTCGGCTTGTCCGGTGGCGTCGACAGCAGTGTTGCTGCAGCGCTGATCCATCGCGCGATTGGCGACCAGTTGACCTGCGTATTTGTCGATCACGGTTTGCTGCGTCTGGATGAAGGCAAGATGGTAATGGAGATGTTTGCCGAGAATCTCGGTGTCAACGTCATCCACATCGATGCAGTCGATCAGTTCATGGGTCATCTGGCGGGTGTCAGCGATCCGGAAGCCAAGCGCAAAATCATCGGCCGTGAATTCGTCGAAGTATTCCAGGTCGAAGCTGGCAAGCGCAAGAATGCCAAATGGCTGGCACAAGGCACGATCTACCCTGACGTCATCGAAAGTGCAGGCAAGGGTAAGAAGGGTCACACTATCAAGAGCCACCACAACGTAGGCGGCTTGCCGGAAACCCTGAACCTGCAATTGCTGGAACCACTGCGTGAATTGTTCAAGGATGAAGTGCGTCAACTGGGCGTAGCGCTCGGTTTGCCGCATGACATGGTGTACCGCCATCCATTCCCAGGCCCAGGCCTCGGCGTGCGTATCCTCGGTGAAGTGAAAAAGGAATTTGCCGACCTCTTGCGCCGTGCCGATGCCATCTTCATCGAAGAACTGCGCAAGACACCATTCGTCGCCACACCAGGCGCATCGGAAGCAACCGACAACGGTATTCCGCATCGCAACTGGTACGACGCAACCAGCCAGGCCTTTGCCGTCTTCCTGCCAGTCAAATCGGTAGGCGTGATGGGCGATGGTCGTACCTATGAGTACGTGGTGGCTTTGCGCGCAGTACAGACACAAGACTTCATGACCGCACACTGGGCGCATTTGCCGCATGAGCTGCTGGGCAATGTCTCGAACCGCATCATCAATGAAGTACGCGGTATTAATCGCGTGGTCTACGATATCTCGGGTAAACCGCCTGCGACGATTGAGTGGGAATGATCACACGTCTGGCATCAGCAGGCAGCTGATGGCACCAAAACACCCGTAAGCCCGCGTCACTGCGGGCTTTTTTGCTTTTTGGTCTGGCATTGGCTGGCATCTTCAAGCACCGGCAAGTACGCTTTTCTTATGGTACGGCGGATGGTACTATCTCACTCGATACCATGAGAGACGCCCGATACCATGCCATGGTCTTTAGACTTAACATGGTATTGAAAGTTCGTAACGTGTTGATTTTTAAGTAGAAAAGTCGCTTTTTTAATGCTGATTTTGATCATGGTATTTTGAACCTAGATAGGACGAATGCCATGCTCACCGATACCAAGCTTCGCAACATCAAGCCGCAGGACAAGCTCTACAAAGTCAACGACCGCGACGGCCTCTATGTGGCCGTCACACCGGCCGGAGCGATCTCGTTCCGCTACAACTACTCGATCAACGGCAGGCAGGAAACCATCACCTTCGGTCGCTACGGCAGCGGAGGCATCACCTTGTCGGAAGCCCGCGAGCAGCTGGGTGAAGCCAAGAAGATGATTGCGGCAGGCAAGTCACCGGCCAAGGAGAAGGCGCGAGACAAAGCCCGCGTAAAAGATGCCGAGACATTCGGTGCATGGGCCGAAAAGTGGTTACGCGGCTACCAAATGGCCGACTCGACCAGAGATATGCGACGTGCAATCTATGAGCGGGAGTTGAAACCGAAATTCGGCAACCAGAAGCTGGTAGAAATCACCCATGAGGACTTGCGGACGCTGACCGATACCATTGTTGAGCGCGGCGCGCCAGCTACGGCGGTGCATGTGCGCGAAGTAGTCATGCAGGTTTTTCGATGGGCAATCGAGCGTGGCCAGAAGGTGGAAAATCCGGCGGATATGGTCAGGCCAACCACCATTGCCAAGTTTGAGCCCCGTGATCGTGCGTTGACGCATGACGAGATCGGGCTGATGTACCAGTACATGGAGCGCATCGGCACGACACCCTCGATTCGGGCTGCGGCCAAGTTGCTACTGCTGACAATGGTTCGCAAGAGTGAACTGACGAACGCTACATGGAGCGAAGTCAATTTCAGCGAGGCCCTTTGGACGGTTCCCAAGGAGCGGATGAAGCGGCGCAACCCCCATCACGTCTACCTATCTCGGCAGGCTCTGGATATTTTCATCGCACTGAAGACGTTTGCCGGTGGGTCTGAGTACGTGCTGCCATCAAGATATGACTCGGACTTACCAATGAGCAGTGCCACGCTCAACCAGGTGCTGACGCTGACTTACAGGTTGGCACAGAAGGAAGGCAAGACGCTGGCGAAGTTCGGGCCGCATGATCTACGGCGAACTGCAAGCACGTTGCTACATGAAGCTGGATACAACACTGACTGGATTGAAAAGTGCCTTGCCCACGAGCAGAAGGGTGTAAGGGCGGTGTACAACAAGGCCGAATATCGGGAGCAACGCACGGCCATGTTGCAAGATTGGGCAGACATGATTGATGAATGGACGGTTAAGCGGCTGCGACCGAATGATTGACGCCAGGACGGCTGGCCTGGTTGCCAGACGACCTTCGCGCCTCAATCCATTCTTCAACCTCCGCAAGGTCCCAAGCTACGTTACGGCTGGTTAGTGCGATACGGCGTGGGAACTCCCCTCGCTGTTCCATGTTGAAAATCGTACGCTCGGCCAGTGGAATCATGGCAAGCAACTTTTTGCGGTTGATGAGGGTCTTGTTTTTCACAGGCATGCTCCGAGTGAAGAAGCATGAATCACCATCAAATCGGCTTGCGGTGCCTCTGTTGAAACCTTTTTTATACGCATTTCAATGCATCCTTTACGGTTGAATACTGACCGCAATGGTGCTTGGATACGTTGATTTTAATTACGCAAAAAGTTATTAATGTGTTGTCGGCGTCTGAGTTGCCGGTGATGACCGCCATGACGACTCAACTAACGGCGAGCATTTTCTTGGGTGTCTGTAGAAAAGCAGAGCGTGTACACGCATTAGTTGCAGTCACGTCGATGCACAAAGCCGATGCGACCAGGTTCCTCACAACTTGTCTAGCGTCGGCTGCGGCATCAAACCATGCCGCTTTATCGCAATGGATACGGCTTGTCTTTCCAAGCCAAGTTGACGTGCTATCTCGGCCTGATTGGTGATGCCTTGGGCCAGCATATTCGCAATCAGGCTTTTTGTGTCCTTCATTGCATGCAGTAGGCGGTAGGCCTCTTTTCTTACGTAGGTATGAGCCTCAATGTCCCAGAGTGGCAGCTTGTTCGCTTGCTTACTCCAAATCATGGACATCAATTCTGCATACTCGTTAGTCAGTCGGCGGTCACGCTGGTAGGTACGCTGGGCACTGGTGCTACGTCTCGGGTTGTGGTGTTCGCAATAAAGTTTGCTCGGCTTCGCTGATCCCTCTTTTTGATTGGGTAAAAGCGCTGCGCCGAGCATGTCACCACGCTTGCTCCATGCCGCTATCTGTGTAGCACGCTCCACTTGGTCGCGGAAAGCAGTCACAGAAAAGTCACCCCGCATCTCTCGAACGTTGCAGTAGGTCATCACCATGCGGAGCGCTTCCTGCACGCTTGGAAGTGTGTACTCGGCACTGTCCCATCGCGGCAGCACTCCGCCTGGAAGCAGTTTTTCGTAACGCTCGATCAAGTCGTCAGCTTTGCGCTGCGCATCTTTACGCATGGCATCAGTTAGCGGCACCTCTTTGGCGCTATCTCTGGTTGTTCGTTTAAAGACTTTCCTTGCCTCTAATGCGCAGACGTACTCAGTGTTGCGCCAGCAAAGTTCGCAGAAGCACCACTTGTAGGCGTCTTGGAGTTTGGTGCGGATCTTCTCCGAAGTCGTATCGCATTCCGCCACCAAGACACCCAACAACGGGTTCATGCGGCGTGTTCGTTTAACTGTCTTCATCATGACAACAGTTTAATAACTTTTTGGCGCTTGTCAAGAAGCATATCAAAGCACCATTGCGGTCAGTATTCAACCGTAAAGGACGCATAGAAATGCATATCGAAGAAGCGCTAACAAAGCAGTACGGGCCATTGATGAGCATTGCTCAGCTGGCAGCTTGCCTTGACCGTTCGGCAGAAGGATTGCGCATTAGCCTGCGCACAGAGTCGGAATGGTCCAAGTCAATCAATGCGACCAAATTGAAACTTGGCCGACGTGTCTATTTTCGGACAGCTGAAATTGCCCTCGTTCT
Organism: Herminiimonas contaminans; assembly: GCF_015645465.1. Classification (GTDB taxonomy): domain Bacteria; phylum Pseudomonadota; class Gammaproteobacteria; order Burkholderiales; family Burkholderiaceae_D; genus Oxalicibacterium; species Oxalicibacterium contaminans. The sequence goes on from NZ_JADOEL010000019.1 coordinate 57,573, forward strand.
GAGCGGCAAGTAAAGCGGCCGGCATGACGTCTTCACTGCTTGCTCAACATCCCGCGTTGGTTGCGCGGATGGCAGAGGCGCAGGCCCGCACTGCAGCGCGCCGCGAATCGCCTGAGCCACAGCAGATGTTCTTACCAGGGCTTGACCCCGAAGTTAGGGCGATGCCCAACCATGTCGCCCGATCATCGCTTTTTGCGCCTGTTGCCCGTGGCCGCAAGGTTCTGCATGAACAGACGGTTCTGGTGAGTCGCGCAGACGCCACCATCACTTACACCGGGTATCAGCTGGATGAGGCTCAGGCTGATGCATGGATGCAGCTCATGTTCGAGGCGAAGGATGCCCCGCTTGGTCAGCCTGTCCTCATCAATCGAGCTGCATTCCTGCAGGCCATTGGACGCGGGACGAGCGGCCGGGAATATGAGTGGCTACATCGAGCGATGTTCGTGTTCACGGCAGCAACCATCGTCATTGAGACGCGCAAGCGAGACGGCGCACCGAAGTACCGCTTGGGGCACACCAAGGCATTTCACATGCTGGCCGATTTTGAATATGACGCGGATGCCGAAACCTACACCTTCACCATTGATCCGCGTTGGAAAACACTGTTTGGTGGCCGGGAATATGCCCTGATCGACTGGGACAAGCGTTTGCAGATCGCCCAGGGCCAAGACATGGCAAAGGCGCTGCAGCGACTGACCGCAACATCCTCTGACCCTGTGCAGCGGTACGCGCTGGACTGGCTTAAAGAAAAGCTGCAATACACCAGTCCGATTCGGAAGTTCAGGGCATCGTTGATCGCTGCCATGCAGGAGTTGGAGCGTGTTGGCGTCATCGCCGGCGGCCGCATCGAACGCAGCACCAAGGGCCGTGAGCAGGCGGCCTGGACCAAGCTGGCCGGGGAGGAGTCTTGATGCGCTCAACCCATCGTGTTTGCGTTCCGGGGGCGTCGTGTTTGCGTTCCGCTTTCTCGTGCTTGGATTCCGCTTTTTCGTGTTTGCGTTCCACCCCATCGCCGCAAACCCGCATGGGCATTGGCTTTAAGAGCAGTTCGCCGCCCTCTACCTTCTTTTTACCTTCTCTTTACCGGGAAGTGCCTGTGGACAACCAGGCGCAACAGCAGCTCACCTCACTTCGGCAGCGTCGTCGTCATCGACTTGCTGAGGAAATTCAATTGATGACGCCAAAAGGAGAAATAGCAATGCACAACTCAACAGCACGAAAGGCCGTTTTGGTCGCGCTCGTGTCCACCATGGCAGTGTCCGCCGCTAACGCGGGGAGCGTGGCCGGTAACGGTGGCTCTACGGAAGTGACGCAGATTTTGAACAACGTCGAGCTGATTCAGCAATCGGCTCAGATGTACCAACAGGTTCAGCAGACCCTGCAGCAGGTACAGATGGCCCAGCAACAGCTGAAGAACTTGATGGCTGCACCACAACAGTTGTGGGGCCAGGCTCAACAGGAATTGACCAGCCTGACCCAACTGGTTGCGCAGACCAACGCCATCAGCTACGCCGCCGGCAACATTGACCAGTCGTTTAAGCAAGCGTTTCCTGGCTATGCAAAAAGTGCGGGCGCAACGAATTACGGCACCAAGTACGCCGCGCTCATTACGAAGGCCATGGACGGCTTGAGTTCGGCGCTGCAAGGAGCAGGACTGAATGCCAATCAGTTTGCGAATGAGCGCGCCGCTATCCAACAGATTCAGGGCATTTCCGCTGGTTCGCAAGGCTCCCTGCAGGCGGTTCAGGCCGGCAACATGATCGCCAGCCAAACGGTGGACCAGCTGCAGAAATTGCGCCAGTTGCTGGCCAGCCAGGCGCAGTCGCAAGCGAACTTCCTGGGCGCGCAGGCGCAGATTCAGGCAGACCAGACAGATGCCACACAGACCCTTCTGAAACAAGGTGATGGCACCGTGCGCAAGGCTGGCCAGAGCGGCTACAAAACTTTCTGAGGATCGACGCCATGAAAAATTTCATCAAGCAAATGAGCCACGACCAAAAGCGTTGGTTTTCCCTTGGCGTTGCCTTGATCCTGTTCACCTTGTTTTCGCTTTTGACTGGATGTAGTGACAAGGCGGCGGAAGAAAGCGCTGCGCGTCAGAAGGCGCAAGACGCAGCCATGCAGCAGATGCTGAAACAAAGCGGAGCGGCCAGTGCGCCGGACGGTAGCCACACCGTGCGCAAAGCTGGCGAATCCGGCATGAAGGGGTACTGATCCATGTGTGACGCTGAATTCAGACATTACTTCGCCAAGGCCAAGGACGCCAAAAGGGGCGGAAAGGACGCATGGGATGTGCAATCCACAGGCGAAAAGGTGGCCGTAGCGCTCGCGCTCAACAAGCCCGAATGGCTTGCAAGCCTGGGATACACCCTTGCCGAAGCCATCGACCGCACAGGGCCGCAATGGATTGCGTTGCTGCCGCGTGTTGAGCGTGCCTTGCTTGACCTCGAATAGTTCAGACGGGAGAAAGAAATATGAAACAACGTAATCTGTTCCTTCTGGCCTTTGGCCTTCTGATGATCGCATCGCCAGCATTCGCCGACACCACCGGCTATGACTTGGGTTCGATCATGGACAAGTACCAAGCGGCCGCCACTCAGTTCGGCTCGAACATCACTGCTGTGGCGCTCAAGCTCTGCTACACGTTATTCGCCATCGACCTAGCTTGGACGGTTCTCGGCCGACTTCTCAAGGGTTCTGACATTGTGGAAATCGGCACCACGCTAATCATGCGGGTAATGTGGGTTGGCCTTGTCGTGTGGGTCATCAACAACCCCAGCGTGCCGCTGGCATTCGTCAATGGCTTTATCCAGTTGGGCAAGACTGGCGCGAACACCTCAGCCATCAGTCCCGGCGACGTGTTCTGGCAGGGCATTGACCTGGTGAACATGATGATGACCAAGTTTTCCGACAATGCCACTGTGGCCGGCGTGCCGGTTCCGGCAGGGATCGCGGCGATGGCCAACCCCTTTGCTGCCATCCTGATTGGCATTGCCTTAATCGTCATCGTCGTTTGTTACGCCATGTTGGCGGCGCAATTCGCGGTGGCCTGGGTTCAACTCTGGTTTTACCTTGCTGTCTATCCGATTGTCTTGGCATTCGGTGCGATGAAGTGGACCAAAGACATAGCGATGAAGGTCATCACCACACCGCTTGTCTATGGCGTTCGGTTTATGGCGATCTACTTCATCATGGCCGTGGGAACGACCCTGGCCCAGGACTTTGGCACCGAGATTGGAAACCTCTCGCTGACCAACCTGACGCCGATCTGGACGATCCTGGCAGGCTCTGTACTGTTGTTCATGCTCACGTTGAAGGTGCCGACGCTGGCGGCCGATTTGTTGGGCGGCACAGCATCGTTGTCTGCTGGTGATGGTGTCGGCGCTGGCCTGGTAGCTGGTGGCGCTGTCGCGGCCGTGGCCGGAGGTGCATATGCCGCTGGGTCTACCCTAGCGAACGGTGTAGGCGGTGCCATAAAGGCGGGTCAAGCTGCGATAACGCAGGCCCGCGAAAAAGGTGCCACGGGTGTCATGGGTACGGCTGCAGGTGCCGCTGGTGCGGTCGGTAGCGCCGTTGGCGAAGCTGCGATGGAGGGCATCAAGGGCTTGGGCGGTGATTCCATGGGCGGTCGCCTGGCCGGGCGCATCGACACCAAAACAGCTGGTATCCGCGAAAGCAAAGCAGCGGCCAGCGTGTCTGCGCCATCCGTTCCAGGTAGCCAACCGCCAGCGCCTGCCAGCGGTGAATCCAGTCCAGCGACCACCACACCACAGGCCCCGCCTGCAACCGAAGGAAGCCAATCCACCCAGCCGGCAGCAGCGCCCACTGAAACGCCGCCAGAGCCGACGCGCGACACGCCAGCAGCACCGACCACCAGCAGCACCGCGACAGGCGAGCCAGGCGCACCTGCAGCCACCTCGACTGACGTAACGGCTCCGGCGCTGGCCACACCACCAGCACAGAACGGGTTGCCTGCAGAGGCACCTTCTGCACACACACCGCCGATAGCTGCACCAGTTGCAAATGCAGAGCGTGTACACGCATCCGATCCGGTCGCTGTTGCCGCAGCTGTGCCAACGGGCGACACAGCGGATGCGGAATCGCCAGGTGCATCGAGTAAGGCTGCTTTGGCCGTCAAGGCAGTTCTCAACGAGGTGCAGAAAACCAGCGGCTCAGGCGGCGGGTCTGTGCAAACCAGTCACGGCAATGAATAAGGACAAGTGAAATGAGAAAACCAGAAAAGATCGCAGGTTTTACGGTCGAGGCATTTCCACACGTGAAGGCCACGCAGGTTGAATGGGTTATTCAATTCCGTGATCTGCCTTCTGTGCGGGCCGTTGGTGCGAGCTTGCCGGAGGCCAAGGAGCGCCTGGCCATCAAATGGGAAAAAACAGCAGAAGCTTTCAGGGCGGCTGGTGTGCCGGTACCGAAACCAAGCCGTCCGAGGGGGAATAAGCGAGTTCTTGACGCGATTCGTCGGCTGGCGGATCGGAAGTCGAAACCCATTTTCTAGCCTACATGCAGTCAGTGTGCAGTGATATTGCCGTGTTGTTGAAGTGTTAGCGCAGTTGAGCCGCATGTTTGCGCAGTCTGTGAGCAATGAACATGCAGTGCTGTTGCCGTGATTGTGGTTGGACTGCCTTCTTTTGGCGTGATTTTGCGCAAGCAGGTTGTCTCAAACCAATCAGGCATCAGCCAGCGCAAAGATGGATAGGTACGCCCGGACTTGATGCCCCGGAAATGTGTTGCAAGACCTGAATACAAAGACCTTAGTGGAACATAAAGGGCGTATTGCGCTGCTGCTGTGTTTTTGGTGTTTTCCGTTGCTGTGCGCCGTGTAGATGCGTACCGCGTATTTTGAAAATGTGTTGCGAATGCAGGACGACCGTGCAACACGAAAGAAAGGAGGCCACATGGCCGCGAAACAAACTTATTCCGTTCGGCTTGATTCCGATCAACGGCTCCAGTTGGACGCCAGGGCTGAAAGCATGGAGGTGCCAGTCGGTTACTTGATACGCCTGGCCATCGACGCATACCTGAAGCAGCAGGAAGAAAAAGATTACCTATCGGAGGTTGAGAAGCGCATCGCGGTCACGATTGATCGGCTTGCCCGTCAGGTAGCGAAAGACCGCGCAGAACAGCAGATGGTTGTCGGGATGTTGGACTACTTGAGGGAGTGGCTGGCATTCACGCTGCCGACGCCGGCCGACAAGAACCAGGCAAATGACCTCATGCGCGAGCGGGACAAGGTGTTTTGGGAGCGTTTGCCTTTGCAGTTCACAAACACCACCAAAGCAAAGGTGACGACCTACTTGGAAGAAAAGACGCGAGCGGCGCTCCCGTGTCCGACCTGCGGCACTGGATCGTTGTACCCCAAGGAGGGAAAAAGGGGACTGTATTGGTACTGCAGCAATTTGAAGGCATCGCCAAGGTGCGAAGCAACTTTTCCCGACGCTGATGGCCGGCCACTGTTCCCCAGTGCCGAAACCACTGGCCAGTAATCACGTAACTCGACAGACCAGGAAAAATCAAAATGGAAAACCAAATCAGGATTGACTCGGCAATGGCGATGTTGACGCAGGCAACGTCCATCAGGCACGTGTTTGATGAAGACGCGGCAGAGCTGGGCTGTGGCCCGATCCACTATGCCTTGGAACTCGATGGCCAGCTTTATCTGGTGTGCCGAGACGATGACACCGAAAAAATGGTGGTCGTGCCGGTTGCGTGTTGGGAGCTGGGCAACCTGCTGGAAGCTATTGACGATCCCTTGTCCGTTTTGTCATTCCGACAGCTGGATGGCGAATCTTTTGAGAAGGTGGCAGCACGAACGATTGCGGCGTTCGCTCTGCCTGCCACGACGACCCATTAAGAGAGCTGCCATGACCCATCAAAGATACACCATGAAGCAGGGAGCGTGACGATGGCCTTTTTCATCACCTACGTTGTCAGCGAGGGCCAGGACGCAATTCGCGTGACCCTGCCGGATTTCAGCATCCACACGGTTGTTCAGGCAATTTGTGACGTGCCAGAGCAGGTGAAAAAGGCGCTGGCGGAGCAATACCGGGGACCCGTTCCGAAGGATTCGCATATCGAGGATTGGCAGGATGATCCCAGCTATCGGGGCGGTTGGTGGCTATGGCTCAATATCGACGTGGACGGCCTCACTGATTGCGGTAGACGCCGGCGAAAGCTGAAGTCTGTACCTGCCCAGGATGCAGCATCTTGAGTGCCGAAATTTATGTTTTTGGGCGCAAATTTCAGTTGCCGGCGCTGAGCTGCAGGATGCCGCTCCTAGTCGTGGGCGGGGCGCTGTGCGGCTTCGCGTGGGGTCATGTGGGATTGTCTTGGCTTGTCTGCCTCGCGGGCGCTATGCCATTGCTGTGGAGCTTGGCTGGCTCTCGGTGGTGGGCCGGCGTCATTGCGTTGGCCTATTACCTGACGGCCAGCCGTGGCTTGCCCTTTGGGGCTGGCGTCTTTTTCGCTGAGGCGGCACCAGCTTGGTTTAGCTGGGCGCTGTGGTTTGCGGCCGGCCTTGTCAATGCACTGCCCTGGCTTCTTCTTTGGAGTGAAACACCACGCCGCAAGGCGTGGACATTGCCGGCGGCTCTTGCCTTAACCGCCTTGCCGCCGGTTGGCTTCATTGGCTGGGTGAACCCGCTGACGGCCGCCGGCGTTCTCTTTCCTGGTCTTGGCTTTCTCGGCTTGGCCTGCCTGGTGGTCGGCCTTGTTTCTGCTGTGTTGCGCCGTTGGCCAGCGGTCGCAATTATGGCCAGCGTTGCAATGGTCTCCAACATCGTCGCGCTTCATGCAAAACCTGAACCATGGGTTTCGGCCTGGTCAGGGCAAGACACTGCCTTTGCACGGCTGCAGACTGCCGCAGCTCCTAACTTCCTGGCTGAAGGTCAGCGTATGGCGCAAGTTCTCATGATCGCTGGCCAGATGCAACCTGGTCGCGTTTTGGTCATGCCGGAAACCGTCCTGCCGCGTGTGCGCCAGGTCAATGACTTCAACGCCTCGATGCTGGCTGATTTGTCGGCACAGTTGAAGGCCAAAGGTAGCGCGGTCCTGGTTGGTGCTGAAGTGGTCGGCTCAGGGCATCAGTTGCAGAACGCCCTGGTTGCCCTCGGCGACGAGTCCGCGCCATTGGTCCAGCGGGTGCCGGTGCCGATAGGCATGTGGCGGCCTTGGTCTACTGAATCCATCACGGCCGATCCGCTGGCCAGCGGTGTCGGTTTGGTCGCCGGTCGCAAGGTGGCTTACTCGATCTGCTATGAACAGCTCCTGGTATTTCCCGTTCTGGTCAGCCTGGCGCACTCGCCCGATGTGCTGGTGGGTGCGGCGAATGACTGGTGGGCGCGTGAGACAAGCATTCCTGCGATCCAAGGGCAAGCGCTGGATGCTTGGGGTCGCTTGTTTGGCCTGCCTGTAGTGCGCGCCACGAACACCTAAGCGGGCTGTCCATCAAACGGTCAGTTTCTGCACGCAATGCTTTCACCCCAACATGGCACCTACAACGTAGCTGTACGTGTCAGCATTTTCGTCAATTTTTCAAAGTTGAGGAAACGTATGACTACGTGAGTTGGTTAACCGCCTGCATCAGTTGCGTCATTGCTCATTCGGTTGGCTGGGAAGCGGTCATGATCTTTCCTTGAAGGCTCGAAGCAGCCGCGCTAAGGACAGGACGAACAAGCCGGTAAGTGCAAGGGCTGCAATACCCCAGTGCTCCCCGATGAACGCGCCGGCCGTCGTGCCGGCCAGCACAATGGCGAAAATCGGCAAATGGCAAGGACAGGTGAGCACGGCCAGCGCGCCCCACAGGTAGCCGGTGAACGGTTTGTGTGTCTCAGACGGAATGCGCTCGGAGTTGGTCATGACAGACTCTCCTCATGCTGTGCCGACTCGGTCGGCATGGCGGCCAACTGCACGTCCAGATCGGCCAACGCTTCGCGCCGACGTTCGACGAACTGGCGCAGCACGGCAAGCTGCGCGGCCGTCTCGTCGCCGTTCGCCGCATCCAGCGCTCGATATAACCGCGCCAATGCGTCCAGGCCGATGCCCGCCTCGAAGGCGGCTCGCACGAAGCACAGCCGTTGCAACGCGGCGTCATCGAACAGGCCGTAGCCGCCCGTGGTGCAGGCGACCGGCCGCAGCAGTCCGCGCAGCAGGTAGTCGCGCACGATATGCACGCTCACCCCGGCATCAAGGGCCAGCCGGGACACCGTGTAGGCGTTCATTGAACACCTCCTTTTCCTCATCCGGCGCAGCAGGAAAGCTGCGTCACGTCCATGCTGAAGGTCTGCGCCGCGAGCTTCAAGCCTTCGACCATCGTCAGGTAGGGGAACAACTGGTCGGCCAGTTCCTGCACCGTCATGCGGTTGCGAATGGCGAGAACAGCCGTCTGGATCAGTTCGCCCGCGTCCGGGGCCACCGCCTGCACGCCGATGAGCCGTCCGCTGCCGGCATCGGCCACAAGCTTGATGAAGCCGCGTGTGTCGAAATTGGCAAGCGCACGCGGCACGTTGTCCAAAGTCAAGGTGCGACTGTCGGTCTCGATCCCGTCGTGATGCGCTTCGGCCTCGCTGTAGCCCACGGTCGCCACTTGCGGGTCGGTGAACACCACGGCTGGCATCGCGGTCAGGTCCAGGGCGGCGTTGCCGCCGGTCATGTTGATCGCCGCACGGGTGCCGGCGGCCGCTGCCACATAGACGAATTGCGGCTGGTCAGTGCAGTCGCCAGCCGCATAAATGTGCGGCGTACTGGTGCGCATGCCCTTGTCGATGACGATGGCACCCTGTGCATTGACGGCGACACCCGCCACTTCCAATGCCAAGCTGCGCGTGTTCGGTGTCCGGCCGGTCGCGACCAGCAGCTTGTCGACGCGTATTTCACCATGCCCCGTGGTTAGAACGAATTCGCCGTCCATATGGGCGACTTGGCTGGCTTGCGTGTGTTCCAGTACCTTGATCCCTTCGGCACGGAAAGCGGCCGTGACGGCTTCGCCGATGGCCGGGTCTTCGCGGAAGAACAGCGTGCTGCGTGCCAGGATCGTAACTTGGCTGCCGAGCCGGGCAAAGGCTTGCGCAAGTTCCAACGCAACCACCGATGAGCCGATCACGGCCAGGCGTTCGGGAATGGTGTCGCTGACCAGGGCTTCGGTCGAAGTCCAGTAGGGTGACTCTTTCAAGCCCGGAATCGGCGGCACGGCCGGACTGGCCCCCGTGGCAACCAGGCAGCGGTCGAACGCCACGACGCGCTCGCCGCCATCGTTCAAACGGACGGCAAGGCTTTGGTCATCCTTGAAACGCGCTTCACCGTGCAGCACGGTAATGGCTGAGTTGCTATCAAGGATACCTTCGTACTTGGCATGGCGCAGTTCATCGACGCGGGCCTGCTGCTGGGCCAGTAGTTTGCTGCGGTCGATCGCTGGCGCGGTCGCTTTGACCCCGCCGTCGAACGGGCTTTCGCGGCGCAAATGGGCGATGTGGGCGGCGCGGATCATGATCTTGGACGGTACGCAGCCGACATTGACGCAGGTGCCGCCGATGGTGCCGCGTTCGATCAGCGTGACCTTCGCGCCTTGCTCGACAGCCTTCAGCGCCGCCGCCATCGCAGCGCCGCCGCTGCCGATCACGGCGACCTGCAACGGGCGTTCGCCGTCGCTACGCTTATCAACGGCACCCACCCAGCCGCGTACCTTGTCGAACAGTCCGGTGCGGCTGTCCGTCAGCGGCGCATCGGCGAGCGTTGCCTTGTAGCCGAGTCCAGCCACGGCGGCTGTCAGCGCTTCGGATGCGGTGCCAGGGTCAAGGTCGAGCTGGGCTGCGCCCTTGGCGTAAGACACGACGGCCGACTGTACGCCGGGCACTTTCTCCAGGGCTTCCTTGACGTGCACCGCGCACGAGTCGCAGGTCATGCCGGTGATTTTGAGGGTGGTCATTCGATTTTCCTTTACTGTGGTCGGCGACGGCCAATGCCGTCAGCCACGTTGTGCTGGCAGTTCGCAGCCGTCCGGCCCGCAACGGCGATGCGCTGGCGAGACGAAATCCCAGACCGATACCCCGACCATCAAGGTCAGGCCGACATACATCAAGTTCGCCGTCCACCAGTTGCCGAGAAGCCAGACCGTTGCCGCGAACACGATAGCCGGGCCGATCATGCCGAGCAGGCTGCGGTGCCATTGCCGATGACTGAGCCAGCCCAGCGCGTTCGCCACGAACGCGATCACGGCGAACAGCGGCAGCAGCCGGCTGATGAACAAGCCCTCGTACTGGCTCAGGAAGCCTAGCCCGATGGCCGCGCCGAAGCTGGCGAGGGCCGGGAAGCAGGCCGCGCAGCCCATCGCGGAAACGACGCTGCCGAGCGCGCCGGTTTTATCGGCAATGCGTGTCATCAAGCCCATGATGTCGCTCCCGGTTCAGCGGTTCACTGCTTGACGCTGGATGGATAGCCCGCGTCTTCTGTGGCCTTGGTCAGCTTCTGCACGCTGGTCTTGACATCATCGAAGGTGACAACCGCTTCGCGTGTCTCGAAGGTCACGTCAACTTTGCTGACGCCTTCGACCTTGGAAATCGCCTTCTTGACAGTGATCGGACAGGCGGCGCAGGTCATGCCAGGCACCGACAGCTTGACGGTCTGGGTGGCGGCCCAAACGGGAGCAACGACGGCAACGAGAGCGAGGGAAGCAAACAGCTTTTTCATGGTGAACTCCTGTGATTAATAGAAAAATGGCATGACGTAGGGAAATCCGAGCGCGACCAAGACCAGCACGGCCACGATCCAAAAAATAAGCTTGTAGGTGCTGCGCACCTGTGGAATCGCGCATACCTCGCCCGGCTTGCAGGCTGCGGCCGGCCGGAAGATGCGATGCCAGGCGAAGAACAGGGCGACCAGTGCCGCACCGATAAAGATGGGGCGATAGGGTTCCAACACCGTCAGGTTGCCGATCCATGCCCCGCTGAAGCCCAAGGCGACCAGGACTAGCGGCCCGAGGCAGCAGGTTGAGGCGAGGATGGCGGCTAGCCCTCCGGCGAAGAGCGCACCGCGCCCGGTTTGTGGTTCAGACATACGCTTGTCCTTTCGGAATTGGATTGGATAGCGTAACCTTACTTCCGTAGTCATGTACGGAGTCAAGCGATATGCAAACTATTTTTGAAAATTTGACCATTGGCGTCTTTGCCAAGGCTGCCGGGGTCAATGTGGAGACCATCCGGTTCTATCAGCGCAAGGGCTTGTTGCCGGAGCCGGACAAGCCCTATGGAAGCATTCGCCGCTATGGTGAGGCCGATGTAACGCGCGTGCGGTTCGTCAAATCAGCCCAGCGGCTGGGTTTCAGCCTAGATGAAATCGCGGAACTACTCAGATTGGACGATGGAACGCACTGCGACGAAGCCAGTCACTTGGCTGAGCACAAGCTCCAGGACGTGCGCGAAAAAATGGCCGACCTGGCGCGCATGGAAGCCGTGCTGTCCGAGCTTGTGTGCGCTTGCCATGCGAGGAAGGGCAATGTTTCCTGCCCGTTGATTGCGTCGCTACAGGGGGGAGGTACAAGCCCGGCTATGCCTTAGCATAAGATTTTGCCGTTTCGTGAACAGGCCTCGACTTGTGCACCTTCGACCGTCGCAGTTGATGTTGGTGATGAAAACGTATATACTTTGGAAGTACATTTGATGAGGTGCATCATGTCCAAAGAAGCTGTTTTCACGATGAAGCTGGAGCCTGAGTTGCGTGCTGAGTTCATGGCCGAAGCGGAGGCCGCCCACAGGCCGGCTTCGCAGGTCCTGCGCGAGTTGATGCGCGAGTTCGTCCAGCGTCAGCGGGAAAGTAGGGAGTACGACGAGTTCCTGGGCCGCAAGGTTGATGCTGGTCGTGCTTCGATGCGCGCTGGCGTTGGTCACTCCAATGATGAGGTTGAATCCACGTTCGCCGCTCGGCGTGCTGCCGTGGCGAACCAGGCGTGAGGGTCATTTGGACACCTGAAGCGCTGCAGGATCGCGCCGACGTTTGGGACTACATCGCGGCGGACAACCCGCGAGCGGCTGCCCGTATGGATGAGCTTTTTAGCGATGCGGCCGCCAAGCTTGTCGATCACCCGAAACTGGGGCGGCCGGGAAAGATTCAAGGAACCCGCGAGCTGGTGCCGCATGAAAGCTATCGCTTGGTGTACGAAATCAGCGACGAAACCGTGTGGATGCTGGCCTTGGTCCACACTGCGCGTCAGTGGCCGTTGGTCCGTGATTGAGTGAACAGGGCGGGAGCCTGGGAACAAGTGGCTGAACGCTTGATGCAACCGAATGATGGTTGCGAATTCTTATTCTTGTATGAACATGGTATTTTTTATGGCATCGTATGATCTTGTAGCCTCGGAAGCCGCGCCGTTATTGGTGATTTGTGGTTTATTGACAATTGAGTGGGAGTGAAATCAGGTCCTTCGGGGACTATCGCGGGCTATCGAAAAACTGTCGTAACGTGTTGATTTAAAAGAAGATACGTCACTACGACTATCGGTGGCTATCGCCGGCCAGCAGAACAGGTTGGCGGTGGAACTGGCGGTAAGAATCTAGGCCGAATTAAGACTTTTTCATTCACCACTCAGACTTTTACCGTCTTTGACGGTAAAAGTTATCTCGGAGAAGCTTGTTTTACGCGGCTTCGCGGGCATCAGCAGGTCTCCTGATCCCTGACGGTAAAAGCCGTCAAAAAACAGGAGGAAAACCTCGATGCTAACCGATGCTGCACTACGCAATTTAAAGCCTAAGTCCAAGATTTATAAGGCTTCTGACCGTGATGGGATGTACGTGACGGTATCGCCCAGCGGTACCGTCACCTTCCGCTACGATTACCGTCTCAACGGACGCCGAGAAACGCTGACCTTCGGGCGCTATGGCCCTGACGGTATTTCGTTGGCAATGGCGCGCGAACTACTTCTGGATGCGCGCAAAACCGTCCTCAAGGGCATCTCGCCCGCGCTCGAAAAGCAGCGTGAAAAGCGCCGGGTGGGCGCCATTAAGACTTTCGGCGCGGCGCTGGAGACATGGCTGGCTAATGCTAGATGGGCCGATAGCACCCGTGCCGCACGCCAGCACATCATTGACCGGGATCTCCTGCCGGCTTTCCAGAATCGCTTACTGACCGAAATTCAGGCGGAGGACCTGCGGACCCTTTGCACGAAGATCAAGGAGCGTGGGGCGCCTGCCACTGCGGTGCAACTTCGGGACATCGTGAAGCAGGTCTATGTCTATGCGATCGCTCACGGTGAAAAGGTGGAGAACCCTGCTGACAGCGTGGGACCGTCGTCGATTGCCACCTTCGTGCCGAAAGATCGCGCCCTGTCACCATCGGAAATCCGCCTGATGTTGCAGGAAATGGAATTGGTGGCGACCTATCCGACCATCAGATTGGCGATGCGCTTGATTCTGCTAACGCTGGTGCGCAAGAGTGAACTGATCCAAGCTACTTGGGATGAGGTCAATTTCGAGAACGCGACTTGGACGATTCCGAAGGAGCGGACGAAGGGGCGCAATCCGCATGTGGTCTATCTGTCGCGCCAGGCGCTCGACATCTTCGTTACGCTGCACGCCTGTGCAGCAGGCTCAAAATTCGTCTTTCCCTCTCGTTACGATGCGGCGCGGTTCATGTCCAATGCGACTTTGAATCGGGTGACGCAACTCGTGGTTGAGGGCGCGCAAGCCAAAGAGTTGCCGCTGCAGCCGTTTACTGTCCATGATTTGCGCCGCACTGGGTCGACGCTGTTGAACGAGATCGGCTTCAACCGGGACTGGATCGAGAAGTGCCTGGCACATGAGGAGGGACGTTCCTCGCGGTCGGTCTACAACAAGGCCGAATATGCGGAGCAGCGGCGCCACATGTTGCAAGAGTGGGCCAACATGATTGATGCCTGGGGCGATGCAAAGGTTTATGTGTCAAAGCTGGTGCCGGAGAACCTGGTCGTTCCGGTATTGAGCGCGATAGCCTAAAAATGATGGGCATGGTTGTCACTTGACAACCATGCCCATCATCCCCATACTGGAGATCATTGATGGCCCGTCCTTCACATACAAAGAAAGAGGTCGAGGAAGCTCTGAGGCACGCCGAAGAGCAGGGGTGGCGTGTAGATGTCGGAGGCAGCCACGCTTGGGGACGGATTTATTGCCCATACAACGACGAGGAGTGTCGCTGCGGAGAGTTCTGCATCACGTCGGTATGGAGTACGCCCAAGAGCCCGGGTAACCACGCTCGCGCCTTGCGGCGCGTAGTGGATAACTGCACTACGCATCGGAAGCAGCATGAGGCCGATGACGGAGCCAAGGAGTAGCGCTATGGAATACACCTTCACCTTGAAATACCAGCTTGCCGACGATGATCGCGATTCGGATGTGCTGGTTGAACGCCTGGGCGAAGCTGGCTGCGACGATGCTTTGGTCGGCATCGGGCAGCCAGGACGTCTGGCGCTGGAGTTCACCCGCGAGGCGGTGGACGCCGGCGCTGCCGTGCGCAGCGCGCTGGCGGATGTGCGCTCCGCTGTGCCGTCGGCGCAATTGATCGAAGTGGCCCCCGATCTGGTAGGTTTGACCGATGTGGCGGACATCGTTGGCGTGTCGCGCCAGAACATGCGTAAGCTGATGCTGGCTCATCCTGGAAGCTTCCCGGCGCCGGTGCATGAGGGTAGTGCATCGATCTGGCACCTTGCGGACGTGCTGGCTTGGCTGCAAGCCAGGGGCAGCTATTCGCTCGCCAAGGACGTCTTGGATGTCGCGCAGGTGGCCATGCAGGTCAATGTGGCGAAGGAGGGCCGGCGTCTACCGCGATCGGCGTCCAAGGAATTGGAAGCCTTGGTTGGATAACGCCTTTTGGGATCTCATTTCTTACTCGAGCCCGCCCGAACAGGGCGGGTTTTTCGTAGGTGGACATCGGGTTTTGCGATGCCGCCGCGAGGGGCTTGTTTGCGTTCTTCAATCCATGCTTCAACTTCGACCAAGTCCCACACGACGCAGCGTGGTGTCAGATTGAAGCGACGTGGGAATTTGCCGCAGCGCTCCATTTCGTAGATCGTCGTCTCAGCCAAAGGGACGATCTGTCGCAATTCGTGTCGGCGAATGGTTCGCCGGAAAGGAAGGGCACTATGTTTCGGAAATTGCGCAAGCTTTCCATAAGCTTCCGTTCCTGGTAAGGGGAGGGACTGATCAGCGTTCGTACTTGTCGGGCTGGATGTTTGCGATAACTGTTTCACTTCGGACTCCGTGAGCGCGTTGTATAGAGACATAGTGAGGCTCAGCATTTATCGGGACAACTTGCTGAGGCGTAGTCCGGCGAACTAAGTGCAATCGTGGCCGCACATCAGAAATTGGATTGTTCGGAACACGCATCCATTTTCGTGCCAACAAAATTCTTGCCATGTCGTGTGAATGACTTACGAGAATTTGCCGCTAAGGTGAGAAAATGAAGATATTCAAATAATAAATTGGCGCTAGTGACTCGATGAATTCAACTACCGTAAATAACATTCTCGATCTGCGTATCTTTGCCGCAGGTGATACGTCTGGTTTTCCCGTCAGTACTATGCTGTTAGAGTCAGCGGACCTACGAAAAATTTCAAGGGTCGACCTACTCGCAGCGTTATCCGGCATGGAACAGGATGGTTTGCTTCGTTGTGAGGAGCAAGCGTATTACTCGACTACGCTCGGGAAGATCGCTTTGCGAAAGCTCCTTGTCGAGCAGGGGCGGGTCGCGCAAACACTGGTTGACCAGAAGCGTTATGCATTGGCGGACCTGATTCTAGCTATTAGCGCACACGACCAGGTTGAGAATGGCATACAGATTGGCCTCCTCACGCGCGAGATGATGGCTGTGTATCTGCACGAGTTTGACTCTAAAGAGGTCGTGGCTGCCATTGACGACCTTATAAAGACGGCACATCTTAGACGGTACGAGTTTGGCTATAGAAATGGAATAATCATTTCTGGAGAGGGGCTGCAGTATTACCAGCAGGAAGTTTGTCAGCGGCTGAATCTGGATCCTGAGCAGGGGATCCTTAGTCTCGTGACTCTTCCCGACTTGGACGGAAGATTTGTACGGCTGGGGCTGGATCCAGTGTTGTTGCCGAACTTGCAGCAACGCTGGTGGGAAATGGAAACATGCGCCTCCAGTGGCGTGTATTTGGCTGCAGTGATACTGATTGGTAGTGTGCTAGAAGGGGTACTGTTGGGTCGGCTGCAGCAACGCATTACCGATGCCATGACGTCGCCAAAGGCTCCTCGGGAACGTGGATCTACGACGGTCAAACGATTGGAGGACTGGACGCTTCAAGACTACATATCGGTTTCGGCGGATATCGGTCTTATACCTAAGAGTGTGGAAAAGCATGTCCATGAGCTTCGCGATACACGTAATCTTGTTCATCCAAACAAGCAAGTCACCTCCGGCATTACGGCGGATCAACCTCTTTATCGAATTTCACGACAGGTAGCCGAGACAGTTATCGATGGTTTAGTGTTGCCGTAAGAGCATAAGCATGTCTGAAAATATCAAGAACACCGCGATCACTGCTGCCGGCTACATATACCAAAACCGACAAGGTCTTAGGGTTCTGTGCGACTGGCTAGACGCCCCTGCACGCTACACCAGAATGAAGTTTGAGTGCGACGATGAAGCCGTCGCACCGACGGGACTGGATGATATCGTCGTCGAGCGCGGAGCCTGTCAGATTTTTTGTGTGCCGAAGGTCATGAGATGATACCGAAAGGGAAACACCATGACTACATCGATGAGCACAGTAAAAAAGCCCAAGAAACCGAAAGCCCTCAAACTTTTTTCCGACG
>NZ_JADOEL010000020.1 GCF_015645465.1 Herminiimonas contaminans
TCCATTAAACGCCCACACTTATCGGCTGTTAATTTTTAAAGAACCTGTTCTGCTTCGCTATCAACTTGCGTCGTTTGCGTCGCTGCGAATCGTTTTGTTCGTCAGCAGCAGAGAAGCGAGATTATGTCGCATGTTTCAGTTTTCGTCAACATCTTTTTGATTTTATTTTTAAAAGATTTTTTAACTAACTCTTCTAAAAACCACTTCAAAAAGACTCGCTTCCAAACCACCGAAACGACCTTCGAAAACCACCACTTCTACTCCCCCATCACACTCACATTTCAGCTCGCTTACTGCGCGTTTCGCTGCGTGTTCTGCGACGGGAGCCGAACTATAGCAAAGCTTCTTTGAACTTGGCAAGCGCTTTTGAGAAATTACTTTAAATCTTTTTTAAAAGCGCTTTTTCCGGGGGATCTTCTCTATATATAGGGAAGCTTATTTTGCCTTGTGATAACTGGTGACCAGCTCTACTTCATTCTTCGATCCGAGGAAGACCGGTACACGCTGGTGCAGCTTTTCCGGCTGGATGTCGAGGATGCGTTGCTGGCCATCCGTCGCTGCACCGCCCGCCTGCTCGACGATGAAAGCCATAGGGTTGGCTTCATACATCAGGCGCAGCTTGCCTGGCTTGTCCGGTTCACGCGCATCTGCCGGGTACATAAAGATACCGCCACGGTTCAGGATGCGATGTACATCTGCCACCATGGAAGCAATCCAGCGCATATTGAAGTCTTTGGCACGCGGACCGGTGCTGCCAGCCAGCATTTCATCAACGTAGCGCTTGACCGGCGGGTGCCAGTGACGTGCATTCGATGCATTAATAGCAAATTCCTTGGTATCCGCCGGAATTTGCATATTGCGCTGGGTCATGACCCACGAGCCCATTTCGCGATCCAGCGTAAAACATTGCACGCCATTACCGGTAGTCAGCACCAATACTGTTTGCGGACCATAAACCGCATAGCCAGCCACAACTTGCTTGCTGCCAGGTTGCAAGAAATCCGCTTCGCTCGGCGATTCCATACCGTCCGCTGCTTTCAGCACCGAGAAAATGGTACCGATCGATACATTGACGTCGATATTGCTGGAACCATCGAGTGGATCGAACAACAACAGGTATTCACCCATCGGGTAGCGATTAGGGATCGGGTGGATGGTTTCCATCTCTTCCGATGCCATAGCCGCCAGGTGACCACCCCACTCATTCGCTTCCAGCAGGATGTCGTTGGAGATGATGTCCAGTTTCTTTTGCACTTCGCCCTGGACGTTTTCGCTTTGCGCGGTACCCAGCACTTCGCCGAGGGCGCCTTTGCCGACCGCATGGCTGATCGTTTTACAGGCGCGGGCAACGACCTCGAGCAGCAAACGCAATTCTGCCGGGATGTTGTTGTGCAGACGCTGCTCTTCAATCAGGTATTGCGTGAGACTGATACGTTTCATGTGGTCCTTTTAATCTTTGGTTAGTTCTGTAATCGCCGGTTTTGTCGCCCAAACCCGGCATAGCTGTATCTATATAGGTATCTATTATCGGTCAGTTGGCGGCCAAAGACTTGGTTACCACTTCGCGCGTGTCTTTCGACAGCTTGGCCGTATCCGCAACCTGCTGCAGGGCAGTGCGCATTTTTGCCTGCAAGGCAGGCGCATATTTACGCCAACGATCAAGGCTGCGGGCCAGGCGTGCCGCCACTTGCGGGTTGATGGCATCGAGTGCGATCACTTGTTCCGCCCAGAATGCGTAACCACTGCCGTCCGCCGCATGGAAGCGCGAAGGATTGCCATTGCAGAAGCTGAATATCAAACTGCGCGCCCGATTCGGGTTCTTGATCGAGAAGGCAGGATGCTTCATCAACGTACGTACCGCCGCTACATCGGTGGTGCGCGCCATGGCTTGCAGGCTGAACCATTTATCGATGACTAATGGTTCCAGCTCGAAATCACTGTAAAACTTGGCCAAGGCAGCCGCCTTGCCCGGTGCCTGGCTATTTGCCAGTGCCGCCAAGGATGCCATTCTATCCGTCATATTGTTCGCTGCATCGTATTGCGCTTGTGCCAGAGTATGCGCATCTGCATCGTCGAGCTCCGCCAGATAAGAGAGCGCCAGGTTTTTCAGCGCGCGCTTGCCGGACGAAGCAGCATCCGGGCTATACGCACCGTCGGTCTGGTTTGCCTTATATATAGCGCTGAAATCCTTGCGCAGGTCTTGCGCCAACGACAGACGCAGGAAACGACGCGCAGTGTGGATGGCTTGCGGATCGATTACTTCCATTTGTTCGGCAATGACTGTTTCTGCCGGCAGGGTCAACACGGTTTCGCGGAAAGCCGGGTCCAGGGACTGGTCATTCAGGCTGGCACGCAGGCTGTCGCTCAGTGCCACATCAACGCTCAGGGTGCTGCCAGCTTGTTGTGCCGTCTCTGTCAACGCCAGCAAACGACGTGTCGCCAGACGCTGGCCCGCTTCCCAACGATTGAAGGCATCACTGTCATGCGCCATCAGGAAAGCCAGGTCTTCATCACTGTAGTCATACTCCAGCACCACAGGTGCAGAGAAGTTGCGCAGCAGGGATGGCACCGGTTTTTCGGCGACATTGGTGAAACGGAAAGTTTGTTGGGTCGCAGTCAGTTCCAGCACCAGTGTTTCAGGCTGGCCACTATGACCATTCAAGGACAAAGGCATATCTTTGCCCTGACCATCCAGCAAACCGACGGCTACCGGAATATGGAATGGCAGCTTCTTGGCCTGGCCCGGGGTCGGCGGGCAGGATTGCGCCAGCGTGATGTCGTAAGTTTTTTGCGCGGCATCGTAAGACGTCGTCACTTTCACGCGCGGCGTACCAGCCTGGCTATACCAGCGCTCGAATTGGGTCAGGTCGCGGCCGTTCGCATCCATCATCGCGGCACGGAAGTCGTCGCACTCCACCGCACGGCCATCATGACGCTCAAAATAGAGATCCATGCCTTTGCGGAAACCATCACGGCCCAGCAAGGTTTGATACATGCGCACGACTTCTGCGCCCTTCTCATAAATGGTAACGGTGTAGAAGTTGCTGATTTCAACGAAAGAATCCGGACGCACAGGATGCGCCATCGGGCCTGCATCTTCCGGGAACTGCGCCTGGCGCAGCACGCGCACGTCATCGATACGTTTGACCGCACGACCGCTGTCGGTGCCTATCATGTCAGCGGAAAATTCCTGATCGCGGAATACGGTCAAGCCTTCTTTCAGTGATAACTGGAACCAGTCGCGGCAGGTGACGCGGTTACCGGTCCAGTTATGGAAGTATTCATGACCGACCACCGCTTCAATATTGGCGTAATCAGTATCGGTAGCGATGCGCGGATTGGCCAGTACAAACTTGGTATTGAAGATATTCAAACCCTTGTTTTCCATCGCGCCCATATTGAAGTCGCCTACCGCGACGATCATGAAGCGATCCAGATCCAGTTCCAGCCCATAACGCTCTTCATCCCAGTGGATGCTGTTGACCAGCGAATCCATCGCATGCTGCGTTTTGTCCAGATTGCCTTCTTCCACCCAGACCTGCAGCAATGCTTTGCGACCGGATTTGAGTCTTTCGGTCCGTTCCTGGCACACCAGTTGACCGGCTACCAGTGCAAAAAGGTAGGACGGTTTCTTGAATGGGTCTTCCCACAAGGCATAGTGACGGCCGTCACCAAGGTCGCCTTGCTCGATCAGATTGCCGTTCGACAGCAAGACCGGATATTTCTTTTTATCGCCGCGCAGCATGACGGTGTATTGCGCCATGACGTCCGGACGATCCGGGAAATAGGTGATTTTGCGGAAACCTTCGGCTTCGCACTGCGTGAAGAAGTTACCGTTGGAGACGTACAAACCCATCAGCGAGGTGTTTTTATCCGGGCGGATCAGGGTTTCGATTTCCAGCGTGATGTCTTCCGCCTTGGTCGGGATGCGCAAGATGCCATCAGCCAGTTTGTAATCGCGCTTGCTCAGGTTTGTACCATTCAAGCGGATTTGCACCAATTCCAGCTCTTCGCCATGCAATACCACTGCCTGCTCCGAACTCGCCGGATTGCGTGCCAGTGTCATGCGGGTCGCGACGCGGGTAGCCGACGGATCGAGGTCAAAGCCCATCTCGACGGTACGAACCCAGTAGCTCGGTGGTGTGTAGTCTTTACGATAAATCGTCGGAGTAGTGTCGGTGCGCATAGGAGTCTGTGTAGGTGGGTGCAAAGCAAAGAATCATTTTACCAATCATGGGATTGAAAATGGAATCTGCTTGTCTGAGCAGAACAGGGGAAAAAAGTGCAGTTGTACGCGGATTGCAAATATGGATAACAATCCATATCTGTATTGCGTATAAGCAGTATTGCCCAGTTACAAAATGTAACGGCTGATTTACCCAGTACCGCTATGCTATACGTATCTGCTTAAGGAGACGAAAAATGAAACGCTGGTTATTGTTGGGCATCGCATTGTCGAGCCTGCTATTGAGTGGCTGTGCATCAGTCATCAGGACGGATGTGCTTGCTTTCCACGAATGGCCAGCAGACTTGCAGAATAAATCCTATGTCTTCGAGCGAAAAGCTGGTCAGGACAACAACCTGGAAGAGAAGAGTTACGAAAACCTGGTCCGCACTGAGCTGACCCGCCTCGGCTTTACCGAAGCGACAACGCCTGCAGCAGCCAATCTCAAGGTTGCGCTGAACTACAGCATAGACAGCCGCGACGTCCGCACCGTACAACCTTACGTGGTTGATCCTTACTGGTACGGTCCTTACTACGGTCCTGGCTGGCGCTATGGCCGCTACTACGATCCGTTCTGGTATCCAGGCCCTGTCACCCAGTATCGTGAAGTGCAGTACCAACTGTTCCAACGTCAGTTGAATATACTGATTACGAACATCAAGAGCGGCAAGAAACTCTATGATGTAACCGTACATAGCAGCGGCGGCAATGGTTCACTCGCGTTTGCAATGCCTTATATGGTGCGCAGTGCCTTCAGCGACTTCCCGGGCAAGAATGGCGTTCCTCGACGCATAGACCTGGAAATCAAGGAATAAACGCAACTCCTTATGAAAATGGCGACTTAAATAAGTCGCCATTTTTTATGGGTGCAAAATTATTTGTGCAAATACAGGGACTTAGGACGTGTAATACGCCAACGAACCGAAGGTCAGGCCCACTACTATCAGCACGCCACACGCCAGCACTATCAGCAAACGACCGAATTTGGGATTGCCATCGGCACCGGTCGCCTGTTCTTCCGGATGCTGCATCGGATTTTTGTCTGATTCTTGCATTACACCATCCTTAAGGAAGCAAAATGGTGGAGCCCGTCGTTTTACGGGATTCCAGATCGCGATGCGCTTGCGCCACATCTTTCAGCGCATAACGCTGGTTGATGTCTATCTTGATCTTGCCGCTTTCCACCATGCCAAACAATTCAGCCGCCATCATTTCCAGGTCATCGCGCTTGGCAATATAGTTAAACAGCGATGGCCGCGTTACGAATAGTGAACCACGCGACGCCAGTTCATTCAGGCTGAACGGCGGCACCGGGCCGGAAGCACCGCCAAAGCTGACCATCATGCCCAGCGGTGACAGGCAATCGAGGGAGCCGGTGAATGTATCCTTGCCGATCGAATCATAAACCACAGGCACACCTTTGC
This sequence comes from Herminiimonas contaminans, assembly GCF_015645465.1. Taxonomy (GTDB): domain Bacteria; phylum Pseudomonadota; class Gammaproteobacteria; order Burkholderiales; family Burkholderiaceae_D; genus Oxalicibacterium; species Oxalicibacterium contaminans. The sequence continues at coordinate 5,650 of NZ_JADOEL010000020.1, forward strand.
CTTCCGTGATTTCCTTGACGCGCTCGACGAAGTTTTCCTTGTTGTAGTTAATCGTATGTACGCAGCCGTGTGCTTTCGCCAGCGCCGCTTTTTCATCCGAGCCTACCGTACCTATCATGGTCACACCCAATGCACGCGCCCATTGGCACGCGATCAGGCCGACACCACCCGCCGCGGCGTGGAACAAAATAGTTTCCCCGCCCTGCAAGCGGAAGGTGCGACGGAACAAATACTGCACTGTCAAACCCTGCAACATCATCGCTGCTGCAGTTTCAAAGCTGATCGCGCCTGGCAGCTTGACCAAGACATCTGCCGGTAGCACGCGCGCTTCCGCATAGGCACCCGGTGGACGTCCGGCATAAGCTACCCGGTCGCCCGGCTTGATATGCGTCACGCCCTCGCCCACTGCTTCCACTACACCCGCACCTTCCATGCCCAATCCGGCTGGCAGTTGCTGCGGGTAAGTACCCATGCGGAAATACACATCGATGTAATTCAAGCCGCAGGCATGCTGGCGTATCAGGGCTTCGCCGCGCCCCGGTGCGGGCAGATCAACTTCGACGTACTCCATTACTTCGGGACCACCGACAGCAGAAATTCTGATCGCTTTTGTCATGCGCAACTCTCTTTAATATGGAAGTGGAGATGAATCAAAACGTGCCGGGATAGCCGCCACCGTCGAGCAGGATGTTTTGACCGTTAATATAACCTGCATGCTGGCTGCATAGAAATGCGCAGGTCGCGCCAAACTCTTGTCGCGTACCAAAGCGTTTGGCCGGATTCGCCGCGCGTCGTGCCGCGCTGACTTCGTCTACCGTGCGTCCGCTGGATTCAGCCGCCGCCGAGAATATTGCCGCCAGCCGGTCGGTTTCAAACGGGCCGGGCAAGAGATTATTGATCGTCACATTACGCGCCACCGTCTTGCGCGCCAGGCCAGCGACAAAACCAGTGAGACCGGAACGTGCGCCATTCGACAAACCCAGGCTGTCTATCGGCGCCTTGACAGCACTCGAGGTGATATTGATGATGCGACCAAAGCCACGCGCCATCATGCCATCCACCGTTGCCTTGATCAGTTCGATGGGCGTCAACATATTCGCATCCAATGCAGCAATCCAGTCATCCCGGCTCCAGTCGCGAAAATCGCCAGTCGGCGGGCCCGCGGCATTCGTGACCAGGATATCCGGCTGCGGACAGACTGACAGCGCCTGCGCACGTCCTTCCTCAGTCGTAATGTCGCACGCCACGATGGTAATCATGCTGTCCGATACGGCGCGAATTTCACTGGCACTGGCTTGCAGGACCTCCAGGTTGCGTGCCACCAACGTGACATTCACACCTTCCGCCGCCAGCGCTTCGGCGCATCCGCGTCCGAGGCCGCGACTCGCGCCGCAGACCAATGCCGATTTTCCTCGTATGCCTAAATCCATCTAGCCGTCCTACACACGTTTTTTAGATAAGAGATAAATACCGCACAATACCAGCGCGGTGCCCGCCAACTGTATGCCGGTGATAGGTTCGTCGAGTATCAGCGCAGCCAGGAAAAGAATGGACACCGGACCTATCATGCCCGCTTGCGAAGCCGTCGCAGCACCGATGCGATCAACCGCAATCATGGTCAGGAACACCGGCATCACTGTACAGAAGAATCCATTAATCATGGATAAACCATACACCGCCATCGGCTGTATCAGCGTAGAAGCCGGTCGCAGCACAAAGAATTGCACGATGCAGGCAACACTGGAAACACACATCGCGTATGCCACCAGGCGCAAGGCACCGACCCGTTTCACCAGCTCACCGGAACCGAGCAAATAAATCGCGTAGGAAATAGCGCTACCCAATACCAGCAAGCTGCCGAGTGCGACATTGGAACCACCGATGCGCGCATCATGCACAAACACCAGCACCGTACCGAGATAAGAAATACCGAGCGCAGCCCATTCCAGCATGGTGATTTTCCGCTTCATGACAAAGATGGAAATCAGCAACACGAAGGAAGGCGTCAGGAACAAGATCAGGCGTTCCAGCCCGACTGAAATATATTGCAGGCCGAGGAAATCAAGAAAACTGGAGAGGTAGTAGCCGAGCAAACCCAGGATGACGATTTGCCCTTTTTCCGCGCGGGTCAGCGGAACTGCGGTACGTGCCTTCCATGCGCCGATGGCGATGAAAAAAGGCAGCGAAAACATCATGCGAAAAGCAATCAGCGTGACAGCATCCACCCCGTAGCGATAGATGAGTTTGGCCACGATTGCTTTGGTAGAAAACAAAATCGCGCCCAGCAGCGCGATCGTCAGACCTATAAGGAATTGTTTGCGTTCGGAGGAAGTGGAATCGGCCATCCCGTCATTTTAAAGGTTAAGCGATTTTCACGTCGCCACCCGCCCAAATGACCTTTTCCACCCTGCCCGACTTAGAACAGGTGGCCGAGTTTGGCCGCCTTGGTAGTCAGGTAACGCTCGTTAAACGGATTGCGTGTGATCACCAGCGGTACGCGCTCCACCACTTTGACGCCGAGTTGCTCCATCGCCTTGATTTTGCGCGGATTGTTCGTCATCAGACGCAGTGTCGAAATTTTCAAGTGGCGCAGCATAGGCTGGCACAGCTTGTAATTGCGTTGATCCGGTTTGAAGCCCAGCGCTTCGTTGGCCTCAACGGTATCGGCACCAGCATCCTGCAATTGATAGGCACGGATTTTATTGACGAGGCCAATGCCGCGTCCTTCCTGTCGCAAATAAAACAAGGCGCCCCTCCCCTCTTCGGCGATACGCTTCAACGCGGCTTCCAGTTGCGGGCCGCAATCACAACGCAGGCTGAACAAGCCGTCACCGGTCAGGCATTCGGAATGGATGCGTGACAATACCGGCTCGCCGTCAGTGACATCGCCCAGGGTAATGGCGACGTGCTCCTTGCCGGTACCAGGTTCGACGAAAGCATGCAGGCGAAAGGTTGCCCACGGCGTCGGCAGTTCGCACGACGCAGCGTAATCGAGTTCAACTTCAGAGGAGACTGCCGCTTCCACTGCGGCATTCGGGGTAAGACTTGTATTCATGAGTAAACGCTTCAATCAACCAGCAAATGCGGTAAATACCGACCATCGGCATTTACCGCATTGTTGCTCAGAAGACGAAGGATATCAGGCTGCGAGCAATTCGTTTATTGCGTCGCTGGTTTTGGCTTGCGCTTTTTGCACGCCTTCCGCACCCATTGCGATACCTTCGCTCTGAATAAATGTCACATCAGTCAGGCCGATAAAGCCCAGAACAGCACGCAAATAGGTGCTGGTGAAGTCCATGGCTTGCGCCGGACCTTCGCTGTAGACGCCACCGCTGGCAGTAAATATATAGACTTTTTTACCAGTCAGCAGGCCAACCGGGCCCTTCTCGGTATATTTAAAGGTCACGCCGGCACGGGCAACGTGGTCTATCCAGGCTTTCAGACCCGATGTAATGGAGAAATTGTACATGGGAGCGCCGATTACGATCACGTCCGCGTCAAAAAGCTCTTGCACCAGGGTTTCCGACAGCTTGGCGATTTGCGCCTGTTCTGCTGTGCGGTTTTCCGCTGGCGTGAAGAATGCGCCCAGAGTCTGTCCATCTATGTGTGGCAAAGGCTGGGCTGCGACGTCACGCTCGACGACGACTGCGTTAGGCTCTTTGGCTTTCCATTTGCTGATGAATTCAGCGGTTGCTTTGCGGGAGATGGAGTCGCCGTTACGTACGCTGCTGTTGATATTGAGGATCTTGGTCATAATAAAACTCGCTTTCTGGTCGGGTTATGTCTTGAGCGTCCTAGCCAGGCTGCTGTTCGACGTGTTTTTTGCCAAATCAGTGATGACTGATTTCTTGCAACCATCGTAGAACAGGATTAGCATCAAGAAAACCCACATTGTTTAACTTGTTAGCATCGATAATTTCGATATGAGAGAACCCGGCCTCCCCACCCTCGACCAATTGCGCGTCTTCGTTGCGGTCATCGATTGCGGCAGTTTTTCACGTGCCGCGCGTGAGCTGCACCGCACCCAGTCGGTCATCAGCTATACCATCGCCAATCTGGAAGCTCAGTTGAATGTAGAGCTTTTCGACCGTAGTAAGCGCAAACCAACCTTGACCGAAGCGGGCAAGGCTTTGCTGGCCGATGCCCGTACCGTGGGCATGAAAGTAGATGCCATGCGAGCGCGGGCGAAAACCCTGGCACAGGGGCTGGAAGCGGAAGTGTCACTGGTGGTGGACGTGATGTTTCCGAACTGCCGACTGGTGCGCGCACTGGAAGCCTTCCAGCGCGAATTCCCGACCGTCGCGCTGCGATTGCGTATAGAAGCACTGGGTGCAGTCATGCATCTGGTCAGTGAACGCATATGTCAGATCGGCATTACCGGGCCCATGCTGGAGTTTTCCGACGCCTTCCAGCATCAGCAATTGGGACATATCAAGATGATCCCGGTCGCCTCACCCGATCACCCGCTCGGCAAGATGACAGGTGTCATCCCGACCGAAGTCGCACGCGACCATATACAACTGGTACTGACGGATCGCAGCCAGCTGACTTCCGGACAGAATTTTGGTGTGATCGCACTGCGCGACTGGCGTCTCGGCGATCTCGGCGCCAAACACATGCTGCTGCTGAATGGATTGGGCTGGGGCTCGATGCCGAAAGAGATGGTCCAGGCTGACCTGCAAAATGGTCGCCTGATACATCTGCAACTGGCGCACATGATTAGTGGCCAGTATTCGCTGCATATGATTAACCGGGTCGATGAAGCGCCGGGTGTGGCCGGACGCTGGCTGATGCAGTACTTCGTCGATCATCCACCCGACGAAGAACAATAGAGAGGTAGAAATACCGCGTCATTGCAGCATCTGCTGCAATGACGACAGCTGCAAACGTCTTACTTTTTCTTCAGCAGTGAGCCGAGCACACCGCGGATGATTTCACGACCTGCGGTCGAACCCATGGTGCGTACTGCGGATTTCAGCATCGCTTCCACTACCGTGTCGCTGCGACGTGCGCTGCCTTTTTTACCGCTGCCATTCGAGCTGCCGCCGAATATGCCACCCAGCATACCGCCCAGACCGCCTTCTTCTTCCTCTTCCTTGGCCGCTGCTTCCTTGCCCTGTGTTGCTCTTGCCTTGAGCTTTTCATAGGCGGATTCACGGTCTACCGCTTTCTCGTAGACACCTGCAACCACTGAAGAATTAATCAGCGCAGTACGCTCTGCATCCGTGATCGGACCGATTTGCGATGCCGGCGGCAAGACGAAACCACGTTCGACTATGGTTGGGCGACCCTTTTCATCGAGGAAGGACACCAGCGCTTCGCCCACACCCAATTCGGTAATGACTTGCACCACATCCAGCGCCGGATTCGGACGGAAAGTCTGGGCCGCCGCCTGTACCGCCTTCTGGTCACGCGGTGTGTAGGCGCGCAGCGCATGCTGCACGCGATTGCCGAGCTGGCCAAGTACGGTATCCGGTATGTCCAGCGGGTTTTGCGTGACGAAGTAGACGCCTACGCCTTTGGAACGGATCAGGCGCACTACTTGTTCTATCTTTTGCAACAATGGCTTCGGTGCTTCGCTGAACAGCAAATGCGCTTCATCGAAGAAGAAAGCCAGCTTAGGCTTATCCATATCGCCAACCTCAGGCAAATGCTCAAACAGTTCGGACAGCATCCACAGCAGGAAAGTCGAGTACAGCAGCGGCGAGTTCATTAATTTGTCCGCTGCCAGGATGTTGACCACACCTTTGCCCTTGGCATCGGTTTGCATCAAATCCTCGATGTTCAGCATGGGTTCGCCAAAGAATTTGTCGCCCCCCTGCTCATCCACACTAATCAGGCCACGCTGGATTGCACCTATGCTGGCACTGGAAATATTGCCGTATTCAGTCTGAAACGTCGCCGCGTTATCGCCGACGTATTGCAGCATCGCACGCAAATCCTTGGTATCCAGCAGCAATAAGCCGTTATCGTCGGCGATCTTGAATACCAGCTGCAGTACGCCTTGCTGCGTATCGTTGAGATTGAGCATGCGCGCCAGCAGCAAAGGGCCGAGGTCGGAAATCGTGGCACGTACCGGATGACCTTTTTCGCCATACACATCCCAGAAAGTGACCGGCACCCCAGCCCAGACCGGATGCTCCAGCCCCAGCATGTCAAAGCGTTCCTTGACCTTGCCGCTGGCCGTACCCGCCTTGGCGATACCCGACAAATCGCCCTTCACGTCCGCCATGAAAACCGGCACACCTATATCCGACAGGGCCTGCGCCAGCGTCTGCAGGGTGACCGTCTTGCCGGTACCGGTTGCACCCGTGATGCAACCATGCCGGTTGGCAAGCTCAGGCAGCAGCGTTAATTCATGTTCTTTGTTTTTAGCAATCAGCAGAGGATTTGGCATGTTCTGGTCCAAAGGTGGGTCGGTTTGCAGCGGGGGCGATATGGTAAAATCCGCGCTTCATTATAGCTAACTCATCGGGAAAGATTCGTCATGGCAGGACATAGTAAATGGGCCAATATTCAGCATCGTAAGGGCCGTCAGGACGAAAGACGAGGCAAAATCTGGACCCGCCTGATCAAGGAGATCACGGTGGCAGCACGTATGGGCGGCGGCGATGTCGCGTCCAACCCGCGTTTGCGCCTGGCTGTCGACAAGGCGGCAGATGCAAATATGCCGAAAGATAACGTCACACGCGCCATCCAGCGCGGCAGCGGCGGTCTGGAAGGCGTCAATTACGAAGAGATCCGTTACGAAGGTTACGGCATCAACGGCGCAGCCGTGCTGGTGGACTGCATGACTGACAACCGCGTACGTACCGTTGCTGAAGTGCGCCATGCGTTCGCCAAATTTGGCGGCAATATGGGTACCGAAGGTTCAGTCGCTTTCATGTTCAAGCATTGCGGCCAGTTTTTCTTTGCCCCGGGCACCGATGAAGACAAATTGATGGAAGCAGCACTGGAAGCAGGCGCCGACGATGTCACCACCGATGAAGAAGGCGGCATCGAAGTAATTTGCCCACCGCATGATTTTTCTGCGGTCAAGGATGCACTGGCAGCGGCTGGCTTCAAGGCCGACCTGGCTGAAGTCGTGATGAAACCGGCTACCGAAACCGTGTTCCAGGGCGATGACGCGATCAAGATGCAAAAATTGCTGGATGCGCTGGAAAATCTCGACGACGTACAAGAGATCTATACCAATGCGGTCATCGAAGGCTAAGCCACATTCATTAAAAGCGGACCCACTCCGCTTTTTTTAATGACGCGAAATATTCATACGCAGTACAGAAGAATCAGCAAAGTAACCAGCGGCAGCGCAACACAGCGGTGCCGCAATTTTGAAAAGTAATCACATGAAAATTCTGGTAGTCGGCTCAGGCGGCCGCGAACACGCACTGGCTTGGAAGTTGGCCCAATCCGAACGCATCCAAACCGTTTATGTTGCACCTGGCAACGGCGGCACCGCGCTGGACGACAGATTGAAGAATATTGCGATCACCGATCCGCAGGAACTCGCGCAATTCGCGCAGCAAGAGCACATCGCGCTGACCGTAGTCGGCCCGGAAACTCCGCTGGCTGCCGGTATCGTGAATATCTTCCGCAATCTCGGCCTGAAAATTTTTGGCCCGACCAAAGAAGCCGCGCAACTCGAAAGCTCGAAAGATTTCGCAAAATCTTTCATGCAACGTCACGCGATTCCGACCGCGGAATACCAGACTTTCTCTGAAGTAAACGCCGCGCACGATTACATCAATCAAAAAGGCGCACCTATCGTCATCAAGGCCGACGGCCTGGCTGCCGGTAAAGGCGTGGTGGTTGCGATGTCGCTGGACGAAGCGCATCAGGCAGTCGACATGATGCTATCCGATAACAAGCTCGGCGATGCTGGTGCACGTGTCGTGATTGAAGAATTCCTCGCTGGTGAAGAAGCCAGCTTCATCGTCATGGTCGATGGCAAAAACATCTTGCCGCTGGCTACCAGCCAGGATCACAAACGCCTGCAAGACAATGATGAAGGTCCGAACACTGGCGGCATGGGCGCTTACTCGCCGGCACCTATCGTGACCCCGGCACTGCATGCACGCGTGATGCGCGAAATCATCCAGCCGACGGTACAAGGCATGGCCAAGGACGGCATTCCATTCTCCGGCTTCCTCTATGCGGGCCTGATGATAGATGACAAGGGCAATCCAAAAACCCTGGAATTCAACTGCCGCATGGGCGATCCGGAAACCCAACCTATCATGGCGCGCCTGAAAACCGACCTGGTCACCGTGATGGAGCACGCCGTCAACGGCACGCTGGATACGATAGAACTGGAATGGGATCGTCGTACTGCACTCGGCGTCGTGATGGCTGCTGCCGGTTATCCGGATGCACCACGCAAAGGCGACGTCATCAATGGCATCCCGGCAGAAAACGCAGACAGCGTTACCTTCCACGCTGGTACCGCGCTGAACAACGACCAGCTGACCACGACCGGTGGTCGCGTGCTGTGCGTAGTCGGCCTCGGTGACAGCGTCAAGGTTGCGCAGAAGCAGGCGTATCAGGTTCTCGACCAGATCCATTTCGACGGCGCGCAATTCCGCCGCGACATCGGCTGGCGCGCACTGAAGCGTTCCTGAGCATAAAGCAGTTCCGACAAGGTCATTCCGGCGCAGGCGGGAATGACCTTGCTGCATTCAGGGCGCCGTATTCCGGCAAGTACCATGCACAAGGTACAATCCGCCCTAAACCTTTTTAGCCTTTATATAGTGACCCCTTCCCTCCCTACACCCGCTGCTGTCAAAGAATATCTGCTGGGCCTGCAAGCGCGCATCGTCGCTGCGCTGGAGGCTGTCGACGGCCAGGCTTTTGGCACTGATAGCTGGCAACGGCCAGAAGGTGGTGGTGGTATTTCGCGCATTATCGAAAACGGCAATGTGTTCGAGCGCGGCGGTGTCGGCTTTTCACATGTGATGGGCAAGAATTTGCCACCATCTGCAGCAGCGAATCGCCCGGAACTGGCCGGACGCAATTGGGAAGCGATGGGTGTGTCGCTGGTCCTGCATCCGCGCAATCCGTACGCACCTACCGTGCACATGAATGTGCGCTTCTTTACCGCGACGGCAGAAGGCCAGGCCCCCATTTGGTGGTTTGGCGGCGGCATGGATCTGACACCGTATTACGGCTTTGAAGAAGATGCGCAGCACTTCCATCAAACCTGCCGCGATGCGCTGCAGCCTTTTGGTGATGATGTGCATCCGCGCTACAAGAAATGGTGTGACGATTATTTTTACCTGAAGCACCGCCAGGAACCACGCGGCGTCGGCGGTATTTTCTTCGATGATTTGAATACGCCTGATTTCGCGCAATGCTTCGCCTTGCAGCAAAGCGTCGGTGACCGCTTCATCGACGCTTACCTGCCCATCCTGCAAAAACGCAAGGATATGGCGTACGGCGAGCGCGAACGCGACTTCCAGACCTATAGACGCGGGCGCTATGTGGAATTCAACCTGGTGTTCGATCGCGGCACTTTATTTGGCCTGCAATCGGGTGGTCGCACCGAATCTATCCTGATGTCGATGCCACCAGTGGTAACATGGCGCTACAATTGGCAGCCGGAAGCCGGTAGCGCGGAAGCCCGCCTGTATTCCGACTTCCTGATACATCGCGATTGGGTCTGAATTGAAGACCACAGCCCTAGCCGCTACGCGCTGCGTAGCCATACTCGGCGGCAGCTTTGACCCGGTGCACAATGGCCATGTTGCCCTGGCGAATTATTTCGTAGACTTGCTGAAACCGGATGAATTACGCGTCATTCCAGCCGGAAATCCATGGCAAAAACATGGTTTGCAGGCCACCGGTGCGGACCGTGTAGCGATGGTGCGCAGTGCATTCAACGAGCAAAAGACCGCTGTTTGTATCGATCAGCAAGAAATCCGGCGTGACAGCGCAACCTATACGATAGACACCCTGCGTGCGGTCCGCGAGGAACTGGGGCCGCAGGTTTCCATCATTTTCCTGATGGGTGCCGACCAATTGCAACACCTGAATACATGGCAGGAATGGCAACACATGTTTGACTATGCGCATATATGTGCTGCTTCGCGTCCGGGTTTCGCGATGGATGCAGCGCATGTACCGGCCGAGGTGAACCTGGAATTCACCCGACGCGCAGGCACGCCGGAACAAATACGCAGTACCCCGCAAGGCCTGGCCTATCTTGCACCCAATCTGGCAGTCGATATTTCTGCCACTGGAATCCGCGCAGCCCTGCAACGCGGAGAACGACCGATTTCGCTGGTGCCTCCCGGGGTGCTAGACTATATTGAACAACATCACCTATATAAAAGCTAATGGACATCAAAAAACTGCAAGCCCTGGTAGTCGACGCACTCGAAGACGTCAAAGCACAGGATATCAAGGTGTTCGATACCGTACATCTGACCAGCCTGTTTGACCGTATCGCAGTCGCCTCCGGCACCTCCAACCGCCAAACCAAGGCGCTGGCAGCATCCGTGCGCGACAAAGTCAAATCGAATGGCGGTGAAATCGTCAGCATCGAAGGCGAAGACACCGGCGAATGGGTACTGGTCGATCTGGGCGACATGATCGTCCACATCATGCAACCCGCGATCCGCGCTTACTACCGCCTGGAAGAAATCTGGGGCGAAAAGGAAGTGAAATTCGGCGCTGCCAAACGTACTTCGAAACGCATCACGGCTGAGTCAGACGAAACACCGAAGAAAGCAGTAGGCCGTCACCTCGCCGCAAGCCAGACCACACTGGACGACGACGAACCGAAGAAACCGGCGCGCAAAACTGCTGCTGCGAAAACACCAGCGAAAAAAGCACCGGCCAAAAAGGCAGTCGGCAAAACCATCAAGGTAGCGGCTACCAAAACTGCAGAAGCCTATAAAAAGGCAGCACCAAAGAAAGCACCGGCCAAAAAGGTAGCGAGCAAGGCAGCCGCCAAAACGCGCGCACCGGCCAAGCCTAAAGCCAAAACTGCAGAGTAAGCGGACCGCCTATGCAGCTCGTCATCGCTGCCGTCGGGCACAAGATGCCCGCCTGGATAGAAAGCGGCTTCGGCGAGTATGTGAAACGCATGCCGTCCGACTGCCGCATTCATCTGAAAGAAATCAAACCGGTTGAACGCTCCGGCAGTAAAACCGCTGAGACTGCGATGGCACTCGAACGTGCCAAGATCGAAGCGGTGCTGCCGAAAGGCGCACGCATCATTGCGCTGGACGAACACGGCAAAGACCTGACTTCGGTACAACTGGCGCAACAGCTGACACAATGGCAGCAGGATGGTCGCGATGTCGCCTTCATCATAGGCGGCGCCGACGGCCTGGATGCCGAATTCAAAAAGAACGCTGATATGCTGATCCGTATCTCCAGCATGACGCTACCGCACGGCATGGTGCGCGTGATGCTGGCAGAGCAGTTGTATCGCGCCTGGTCCATCACGCAGAACCATCCTTATCATCGGGTGTAACGGCCGCATGAAACCTCTGCCTAAGAAAATCTACCTGGCCTCCAAAAGCCCGCGCCGCCGCGAATTGCTGCGGCAGATGGGCATAGAATTCGAATTACTCCTGCTACGCGACCAGACCCCGCGCGGACCTGAAGTCAGTGAAATCGTGCTACCAGATGAACGCGCGGAAGACTACGTCGCACGCGTTACTTTGGAAAAAGCAGAGTTCGCACAAAAGACTATGTGGTGGCGCAAGCTGCCGGTGCGCCCGATACTGGCGGCAGATACCACCGTCGTACTCGATGGTCGCATCCTCGGCAAACCGGCGAACGAAGCCGAAGCAATCGACATGCTGCATTCGCTGTCCGGACGCACACACCAGGTGTTGACGCATGTCGCGATCCTGCACAATGACAAGACTTTCCAACTAACCCAGCGCTCCGACGTTGCGTTTGCTGCCATCCCGGATCAGGTCATACGCACCTATTGCGCGACCTCTGAACCGTATGACAAGGCAGGCGGCTATGGCATCCAGGGCCAGGCCGCACTCTTCATTCAAGACATAGCCGGCAGTTATTCAGGCATTATGGGTCTGCCCATCTTTGAAACCGGAAAATTATTGGAACAGGCAGGGATCCACATTCTATGAGTGAAGATATTCTCGTCAACGTGACGCCGCAGGAAACCCGCGTCGCCCTGGTCTTGCAAGGGGCTGTGCAGGAGCTGCACGTCGAACGTACCTTGTCACGCGGCATGGCCGGCAATATTTATCTCGGCAAAGTCGTGCGCGTACTGCCAGGCATGCAATCCGCCTTCGTCGACATCGGGCTCGAACGTGCAGCCTTCCTGCATGTTGCCGATATCTGGGACGCCCGTTCGAATGAGACGCCACCCAGTTCACCGACACCGATCGAGCGCATGCTGTACGACGGCCAGTCTGTCACCGTACAAGTCATCAAGGATCCGATAGGTACCAAGGGTGCACGTCTGTCCACGCAAATTTCTATCGCTGGCCGCATGCTGGTGTACCTGCCGCAGGAATCGCACATCGGCATTTCGCAGCGCATAGAAAACGAAGTAGAACGCGAAATCCTGCGCGAGAAAGTACAGAAGCTGATCCTGCCGGAAGAAAAAGGTGGCTTCATCATCCGCACCATGGCGGAAGACGCCTCCGATGCCGACCTGCAGTCCGACGTCGAATACCTGCGCAAGACCTGGGCGAATATCCTGCAACAAGCGAAAACCAAACCTGCGCCTGCCCTGCTGTACCAGGATCTGGATCTCGCCCAACGTGTGATGCGCGACTTCGTCAATGATGAAACCGCCAGCATCCAGGTCGACTCGCGTGAGAACTACCTGAAGCTGCAACAATTCGCCGAACTGTATACGCCATCGTTGTTACCCAAGCTGGCGCACTATCCGGGTGAACGACCATTGTTCGATCTGTATGGCGTGGAAGAAGAAATCCAGCGTGCGCTGGGCCGTCGCGTCGACCTGAAATCCGGCGGCTACCTGATCGTCGACCAGACCGAAGCCATGACCACTATCGACGTGAATACCGGCAGCTTCGTCAACGGACGTAACTTCGACGACACCATATTCAAAACCAATCTGGAAGCGTCGCATGCGATCGCACGCCAGCTGCGCCTGCGTAACCTGGGCGGCATCATGATCCTCGATTTCATCGATATGGAAAATGCCGAACACAGGAGCGCGGTGCTGAGTGAATTGAACCGTGCGCTCTCACGCGATCGTACCAAGGTATCGGTCTCCGGCTTTTCCGCACTGGGCCTGGTCGAGATGACACGCAAGCGTACCCGTGAATCACTGGCGCATATCCTGTGCGAACCCTGCCCCGCATGCGGCGGCAAGGGTCAAGTCAAAACGGCACGCACCATTTGCTATGAAATCCTGCGTGAACTGACACGCGAAGCCAAGCAGTTCAATCCACGCGAATTCCGTATCCTCGCGTCGCAAGTCGTGATCGACATGTTCCTCGAAGAAGAATCACAACATCTGGCGATGCTGGGTGCCTTCCTCGGCAAACCGATTTCATTGCAGGTCGAAACGGTTTATCACCAGGAACAGTACGACGTCATCCTGATGTAAGTCACAAAACTTGCTGCAATAAAAAAACGGAGCCATATACAAGGCTCCGTTTTTTATTGTGTTGCTGATCGCGTTTATTCTTTCCAGTAATCAGCGATCCACGGCGCTTTGCGCACGAAACGCAGGGCACGGTTGCGTCGCCCCTCCAGCGCATCTGGTGGATTTACTTCACCGTGGAAGATCACAATCTTGGTGCCTTCAGGCACGAAAGGTTCACGCCAGTAATTGGTCGGCCAGGTCGGGATGCAGTGGTATTTATAGCTGCAGCACCACGACGCCGGCCAGTAACTCAGCTTGCCCTGCTTGTGCAGCACATCCGACAGGAAAGCCTGCTCATTACGGAAAGCGCTGCGTGCATCGGCCTGCGTAGTGCGAAATTGCTGCAACACGTCAGCATGCGCACCCAGCTTGAAGCGATAAACGGACGAGTTACCCGTCACGCGCCACGGACGCTTCCAGTCGTGAATGATCAGGAACTCGCCCGGATATTCAAAGAAGGCATCGATCTTGTCGGTAATCACGACGTCTACGTCGAGGAACAAGGCGGTGCCGGTCAGACCGTGCAGGTCCGCTTCGAACGTCGTCAGCTTCTTCCAGCCGCGCTCCGGCAAACCATCCGGCAACTTCAGGTCAGGAATAGGGAAACACTCGACTTCGGAACGTATGCCGGTACCGTCATCGGTCAGGCAGACAAAGCGGAAATCGCCGGTCAGGTTACGACGTACCATCGCGTACAGGCGATTGACGTATTCCGGGCCGTACTTCGTGCCCCATTTCATGCACAGGATAACGCGCTCATTACCGACTGCTACATGTTCCATATTGGCCTTCTCTGTCATACATTTTCTCCAGCACACCAGGCTTGATAAAAATCTTTACTCAAAATACACAACACCTGCTGCGCCATTTCAAAATGCATCTTTGGCAAATTGCAGGTGATACAAATTCGCGTACACGCCGTTCCTGGCCAGCAATTCCTGATGCGAACCAAGTTCAACGATATGGCCTTCGGCCAATACTGCAATACGGTCTGCGCGCTCGATGGTTGACAGGCGGTGCGCAATCACCAGCGTGGTACGACCTTTCATCAATTCATCGAGGGCAGCTTGTACTGCGCGCTCGGATTCCGAGTCCAGTGCCGAAGTTGCTTCATCCAGGATCAGGATAGGCGCGTCCTTGTAGATCGCACGTGCAATCGCCAGGCGTTGACGCTGTCCACCGGACAGACGCGAGCCATTATCGCCTATCATTGTTTCCAGGCCTTCCGGCAAACCAGCGATCACTTCATCCAGATGCGCTGCATGCGCGGCAGCCAGGATGCGTGCCTGATCCGGATTGGCATCGCCATAAGCGATATTCGCCGCAATCGTGTCATCAAACAAGACCACATGCTGGCTCACCATCGCGATGTGCTTGCGCAAGCTGCTCAGTGAAATTTCTTCTATCGACACACCATCCAGCTGGATCTCACCAGCAGTTGCTGAATAAAAGCCGGGCACCAAATTTACCAACGTCGACTTACCGCCACCTGACATGCCAACGAACGCGATGGTCTCGCCCGGTTGCACGCTCAGATTAATATCCTGCAAGGCCATGGTTTGCTGACCAGGATAAGTAAAGCCGAGCTGGACAAAATCGAGGCGACCCGCTGCGCGTGCAGTCAGTTCCTTGCCGGAGGTACGCTCAGGTTCAGCATCTATCAGTTTGAACACCGCTTCCGCCGCAGTCAGGCCGCGTTGCAAGGGGCCATTCACCTCGGCGATATTTTTCAAAGGCGTCAGCAACATCAGCATTGCGGTAATAAAGGATACGAAACCGCCTACCGTCGTCTGGTTTTGTCCTGACTGGATCAAGGCAATCACGATCACAATTGCCACCGCGGTAGATGCCATGACCTGGGTCACCGGAGTCGTTGCTGCCATTGCGGTAGCCATGCGCATCGTGTAACCGCGCAATTTATCGGCACGCACCTCGAATCGCTCTTCTTCATACCGATGGCCGCCAAAAATCTTGATGACCTGATTGGCCCGTGTGGTTTCTTCTATGACTTGCGTCATCTCGCCATTGACCGTCTGATACTCACGCGTCAATCTGCGCAGGCGGCGGCCGGTTGCCCGTACGACGATGGCAATCAGCGGCAACAATACCAGTGCTACCAGGGTTAAACGCCAGTTCAGCCAAAACAGGAAAGACAAGAGGACGACAACCGTCAACGAATCGCGAATGATGGAGGTGTAAACCTTGGTGATCATTTCAATGATTTGCTGTACTTCAAACATCATCGAATTAATAACCCGACCCACTGAATGCGTCGCATAAAATCCGAGTGGCACATCCAGCATGCGCTCGAACATCTGCTTGCGTAAAGTAGTGAGCAGACGTGACGAGACCCAGGTCATCATGTAAGTCGTGGTAAATGTGGATATACCACGCAAGACAAAAATACCGACGATGGCGACCGGCACCAGCCACAAGGAAAATGACGGCTTGCCGCCAAAGCCTTTATCCAGCAACACCCGCATCACGGCAGGGAACATTGGCTCGGTCAAAGCCGTCATGATCATGCCAAGGAGGGCCACGGCCAGGCGCTTCTTGTATGGTGCCAGCATGCCGAACAGGCGCTTCAAATGTGGAGAAACTATCATTGCGCCATATCTCCGTCAGTTGAAGTCAGCAGTTTGAAACGATCAGTCATAGGCGATCTGTACATTTTTGTCCGAATATAAATCGATTAGTTTTTGTTTTATGTTGTCGTCCGGATTGATACGCCATTGCTCTGAAAAGCACAATTCCGATACACCCTTGGGATTCTGGTACTGGATCACGACCCGGCTGCCATCCGTGCGCGCCGCTGGTTGCAACGCCGCCTTCAGCACATTGATATCCGTCGAGGCCGGCAAGCACAGACGCACGCAGCTTGCATACTGGATGCGCACTCCTGCTATATCCATGACTTTCTCGGCACTGATGCGTAAACCACCAGAGAAGCGATCTTCCGACACCTTGCCGGTCACCGCGAGGAATTCGTCTTCCTTGAACATATGGCGGTTGGCATCATACAACTCGTTATAGACCGTGACGTCTACCGTCGCACTGCCATCATCCAGCGTGACAATAGTGATACGGCCACGTTGTGTCATTTGCGTACGCAAACCCGAGATCACACCGGCGATGGTGCGTGGATCGCGCGATGGTTCGATCTTGCTCAGTTTGGTACGGGCAAAGCGACTCGCTTCTTCGGCATAGGCATTGAACAGGTGACCGGACAGATAAAAGCCGAGCGCACCTTTTTCTTCCGTCAGTCTTTGCTTGTCGCTCCATGGCGATACCTTGACGTATTCCGGCGGCGTTTCCAGATCGCTGTCATCACCACCAAACAGGCTGACCTGGTTCGCCGCCGCCTCGGCCTGCTCCGCGCACTCCATCGCAAAGGCAACTGATGCCAGCAAGATGGCGCGATCTACATTAAAGCAATCGAAGGCACCGGCGCGGATCAGCGAATCTATCGTACGACGATTGATCTGGCGCTTATCGACGCGCTTGGCAAAGTCGAATAAATCAGTGAACGGACGTTCCTTGCGTGCTTCGATGACTGCATCGATAGCGCCCTTACCCGAACCTTTGACCGCACCCAGGCCGTAACGTATTTGCGTCGCTTTCTTGCCCGGCACACCGACTGGCGTGAAGCGATAATCGGACTGGTTGATATCCGGCGGCAACAAGGTCAGTCCGCAGATATCGATCGCATCTTCGACCAGGATCTTGATCTTGTCGGTGTCATCCATCGCCAGCGACAAGTTGGCTGCCATGAACGCGGCGGGATGATGTGCCTTCAGGTAGGCGGTGTGGTACGACAGTAAAGCGTAGGCAGCAGCATGTGATTTATTAAAACCATAGCCTGCGAATTTTTCCATCAAGTCGAAGATCTCATCCGCTTTTTCTGCGGACAAATCATTCTTCGCTGCACCCGCACGGAACAACTCGCGATGCTGCGCCATCTCTTCGGCTTTTTTCTTACCCATCGCACGACGCAGCAAGTCAGCACCACCCAGCGAGTAGCCACCGATGACCTGCGCCATCTGCATAACCTGTTCCTGATAAACCATGATGCCGTAGGTTTCAGACAGGATGGACTCGGTACGCGGATCAGGATATTCAAAACGTTCGCCGTGTTTGCGTCGGCAGAAATCCGGGATCAGATCCATAGGACCCGGACGATACAGCGCTACCAGCGCAATAATGTCTTCAAAGCGATCCGGCCGCGCATCCTTCAGCATGCCTTGCATGCCGCGGCTTTCCAGCTGGAATACAGCGACGGTTTTCGCCTTGGTCAATAGTTCATACGATGGCCGGTCATTCAGCGGCAACTTCTCCAGCGCGAACTCCGACATCGCGGGATCCAGATCCTTGATGTAGCGCACCGCACGGTCTAGGATAGTCAGCGTGGTCAGACCCAAAAAGTCGAACTTCACGAGGCCGACCGCCTCCACGTCATCCTTATCGTATTGCGAGACCACACCGGCATCGCCGCCCTGTGTATAGAGCGGGCAGAAATCAGTCAGCTTGCCCGGTGCGATCAACACGCCACCGGCGTGCATACCGATGTTACGGGCAATACCTTCAACCTGTTGCGCCAGGTCCAGCAACTGCTTGACCTCTTCTTCATTCTCCAGGCGCTCGGCCAGCAGCGGCTCTTCCTTGATCGCATCCGAAATCGTGACCAGCTTGCCCGGCTTGAACGGGATCAGCTTGGAAATGCCATCACAGAAGTTGTAGCCGAAATCCAGTACGCGACCCACGTCACGCACCGCACCCTTGGCCGCCATGGTACCGAAGGTCGCAATCTGCGATACCGCTTCCTTGCCGTATTGATCCTTCACGTACTGAATGACGCGATCACGCCCCTCCTGACAGAAATCAATATCAAAGTCGGGCATGGATACCCGCTCAGGATTCAGGAAGCGTTCGAACAGCAAGTTGTATTGCAGCGGATCCAGATCGGTAATCAAGAGCGAATACGCAACCAGCGAACCCGCACCCGAACCCCGGCCCGGTCCGACCGGTACGCCATTGTTCTTGGCCCACTTGATAAAGTCAGCCACGATCAGGAAGTAGCCCGGGAAACCCATTTTGATAATGGTGTCGGTCTCGAACTTCAGGCGCGCCTGATAACGCTCGCGGTGTTTTTCACGTACTGCAGGATCCGGATACAAATGCTCCATGCGCTGGTCCAGGCCGCGCTGCGCTTCCTTGACCAGGAACTCGTCGATGGACGAGCCGTCCGGCGTCGGGAAATTAGGCAGCTTGGGCTTGCCCAGTTCCAGCACCAGGTTGCAGCGCTTGGCGATCTCGACCGAGTTTTGCAAGGCGTTCGGCATATCGGCGAACAATTCCGCCATCTCAGCCTGCGATTTGAAGCGTTGCTGCTCGTTAAAGCGTTTGATGCGGCGTGGATTGGCGAGGATTTCGCCTTCGGAAATACAGGTACGCGCTTCATGCGCGGTAAATTCTTCCGGCCCGAGGAACTGCACCGGATGGGTCGCCACCAGTGGCAGGTTCAGCTTGGCGGCCAGCACCGAAGCCTGCCGCACATGACCATCCATATTCGGCTGGTCGGCACGCTGCACTTCGATGTAAAAATGTCCGGGGAACATATCGGCCCAGCGCTGCGCACAACGTTCCGCGCCAGCCAGGTTGCCGTTATCAATCGCCATCCCGACGTCGCCAAAATGCGCACCGGACAGCACGATCAAACCTTGCTTGCCTTCGGCCGCTATCTCTTCCAGCCACTCAGGACGGATTTCGGCACGGCCCCGGTGCAAATTAGTCAGCCAGGCGCGGGACAGCAAATCACACAATTGCAGATAGCCATCCTTGTTCTTAACCAGCAGCAACAGGCGCGACGGCTTGTCGCGGTCATTGTCATTGCTGATCCAGACATCGCAGCCAACGATGGGCTTGATGCCGTTGGAGCGGGCTTCTTTATAGAATTTGACCATGCCAAACAGGTTGGCCAGGTCGGTAATTGCGAGCGCCGGCTGCATATCGGCAGCGGCGGCCTGGATCACATCATCGATGCGTATCAGGCCGTCAACGATCGAATATTCGGAATGGAGACGGAGATGAATAAATTGCGGAGAAATCATGGCCGTATTCTACCGCGACCACCCCCTTGATCAGACATTTCATCATTCCTAAAGCGGAAGTTTATAATGTCGGCTTGTTCCAGCCTGACCGCAGTTGCCCGCTCCCGATGTCTTAGCCATTAGTCATCGCCAGACCTGGTGCTGCATACAGGCCAGCAGCCAGAATAATCGCCCGAATTATTGTTCTTCTCACAAGAACAAGCACAGTAAAGAAATACATCAGCATGCAAGCTACCGCCACCTTCGTTAACATCGCCGCCTACAAATTCATCACTTTTGACGATACGGCAGAGAAACGCCCGGAATTTCTCGCCAAATGCAATGAATTGTCACTAAAAGGCACGATCCTGCTAACCCCGGAAGGCATCAACATGTTTTTGGCCGGTACCCGCGCCAACATCGATAGCTTCCTGACCTGGGTGCGCGCGGATGCACGCTTTGCCGATCTGGAAGTAAAGGAAAGCTTCTCCGACGACCAGCCGTTCAAATACATGCTGGTCAAGCTCAAGCGCGAAATCATTACGATGAAGCACCCGCTGATCAAGCCGGAAGAAGGCCGCGCCCCTGCCGTCACCCCGGCTACCCTCAAGCGCTGGCTGGACCAGGGTCATGATGACGAGGGCAAACCTGTCGTCATGATGGAAACCCGGAATGCCTTCGAAGTCGATGTCGGCACCTTCGACAACACTCTTGATTACCGCATTGAAAAATTCAGCGACTTCCCTGCAGTGGTGGCCCAGCACAAGGACGAACTGGCGGATAAAACCGTGGTCACCTTCTGCACCGGCGGCATACGCTGTGAAAAAGCGGCGATCCACATGAAAAACGTCGGCTACGACAGCGTCTACCAGCTCGACGGCGGCATCCTCAAATACTTCGAAGAAGTCGGCGGCGCGCACTACACCGGCGACTGCTTCGTATTCGACCACCGCACCGCGCTGAATCCGCGCCTCGAACCTAGCCTGGCAACAACCTGCCCCAGCTGCAACGCAACCGTCACACCGCGCGAGCAACTGGCACCCGAATTTGTCGAAGGCAGCGCTTGCCCGCACTGCGCGAAATAATCACCTATAGCCACCGGCTACAGGACCATGCTGTTTAACTCAATGTACTTTTAAGCTGCCAAATAAAATGATCAATATCAACGGTGAAATCAAGGTCGACAACGCAGCACCCTTCGTCCTGTTCGGCGGTATCAACGTGCTCGAATCGCGCGATCTCGCCATGCGTTCCTGCGAAGAATACGTGCGCGTCACCAGCAAGCTCGGCATCCCTTACGTCTTCAAGGCATCGTTCGACAAGGCCAACCGCTCATCGATACATTCGTATCGCGGCCCGGGACTGGAAGAAGGCTTGCGCATTTTTGAAGATGTGAAAAAAACTTTCGGCGTGCCACTGATTACCGACGTGCATGAACCGTATCAGGCCAAGATCGCAGCTGAAGTCATAGACGTACTACAACTGCCAGCCTTCCTCGCGCGCCAGACCGACCTGGTCGTCGCACTGGCGCAAACCGGCCGCGTCATCAACATCAAAAAACCGCAATTCCTCAGCCCGCCGCAGATGTTCAACATCGTGGAAAAATTCCGCGAAGCCGGTAACGAGCAACTGATCCTGTGCGATCGCGGCACCTGCTTCGGCTACGACAATCTGGTGGTCGACATGCTGGGTTTTGGCGTGATGAAAAAAGTCACCAACAACCTGCCCATCATCTTTGACGTTACCCATGCATTGCAGCAACGCGACTCCATGGGCGCGGCATCCGGCGGTCGCCGCGAACAGGTCGCCGACCTAGCACGTGCTGGCATGGGCGTTGGTTTGGCGGGTCTGTTCCTCGAAGCGCATCCAGATCCAAAAGTAGCGAAATGCGATGGTCCAAGCGCACTGCCACTGGACAAGCTGGAACCCTTTCTCGCGCAACTGAAGCAACTGGATGATCTGGTTAAATCATTTGCCCCGCTGGATATCGAAGCCTAAGAGTTTTGTACAAATAAAAAAGCGCAGTCTCCATAAAGGAGCTGCGCTTTTTTTATTGCCATTGGCTTACACCAAGTCGAACACCAATACTTCAGCCTGCTGGCCGTCACTGATTTTCAGGCTTTGCTCATCAGTCACTTTCAATGCATCACCAGTTTTCAGCGCGACGCCATTGACCGTAACCGAACCGCGGGCCACATGAATCAAGGCACGACGTCCTTTGGCCAACGTCAGCTCTGCCGTTTCAGCAGCGTCAAACAAACCGACATACAGCTTCGCATCCTGATGAATCAGCACTGAGCCATCAGCACCATCTTCACTTGCTATCAGGCGCAAACGACCGCGTTTTTCTTCTGCAGAGAAATGCTTCTCTTCATAGCTAGGCGGGATGCCATTCACATTCGGCTGGATCCAGATTTGCAGGAAGTGCGTAGTCTGGTCTTTGGAATGGTTGAATTCCGAATGGCGTACGCCGCTGCCTGCGCTCATGCGTTGCACGTCACCGGGACGAATGACACTGCCGGTGCCCATGCTGTCTTTGTGCGCCAGCTCGCCTTCCAGCACGTAGCTGATAATTTCCATGTCGCGATGACCATGCGTACCGAAGCCCTGTCCTGCATGCACGCGGTCTTCATTGATCACGCGCAGCGGGCCAAAACCCATATGTTTTTCGTCATAGTAATCAGCGAAGGAAAAGGTATGGTGCGAATCCAGCCAACCGTGATTTGCATGGCCCCGGTCTTCACTTTTACGAATTTCAAGCATGATTATTTCCTTTCGGTGAGTTTTATTGTACGACTTAATTTTTAACCTATGAGTGACACTATAGACGTTCAAAACCGATTAAATAAGGGCATAATTCAGGACAAGTTGTTCAATTTTTTTGAATAAAAGAAAATCTGATGAATTTGACACTGGAAGCCATACGCATACTCGACGCCATAGACCGCAAGGGCAGCTTCGCCGCCGCCGCAGTAGCGCTGGATCGCGTGCCGTCGGCGCTGACCTATAGCGTGCGCAAGCTGGAAGAAGACCTGGACGTGCTGCTATTCGACCGGCGTGGCCATCGCGCCAAGCTGACCGCAGCCGGACAGGAGCTACTGACCGAGGGACGCCACCTGCTGCGCGCCGCCGATGAACTGGAGCAAAGGGTGAAGCGCACCGCCAGCGGCTGGGAAGTCGAGCTGCGTATCGTGCTCGACAGCATCATTCCGTTTGAAAAAATGTTGCCGCTAATACGTGAATTCGATGCTGAAGGCTCAGGCACACAGCTGCGCTTCTCCACTGAAGTCCTGTCCGGTGTGTGGGAAACCCTGACCAGCGGTGCGGCAGACCTCGCCATCGGCGTTTCTTCAGACGGCCCAGACGTCGTGCGCGGCAGCGGCGACTTCCGCGTGCGCCCCTTGGGAGAAGTCGACTGGGTCTTTGCCGTAGCCCCTGGACATCCGCTGGCAACGGCAGAAGATCCCTTATCACCACAACTGGTACAACAACATCGCACGGTGGTAGCCGCCGACAGCGGCCGCTTCCTGCCCAGCGTCAGCGTCGGCTTGCTGACCGGTCAAGCAACGCTGACCGTTCCTGATCTGCAGGAAAAACTAAAAGCACAGCTAGCCGGACTGGGTTGTGGCCACTTGCCACGCAAATGGGCAGCGCCCTATCTTGCATCAGGCGAGTTGATAGAAAAAACCACGATAGAAACCAAACCCACAGGACTACCGCAATACGCATGGCGCAACTCCTCGCGCGGCAAATGCCTGAAATGGTTCCTCAACAAACTGGCAGATCCCGATGTGCAACGCGCATTGCTGGCGGAGTAAGCATGACGAATAAGAAGATGGAATACATAGGACGTTTCGCGCCGTCACCCAGCGGTCCCTTGCACGCGGGTTCGCTGGTCGCGGCGATGGCCAGCTATCTGGATGCGAAAGCGCATCAGGGCCAGTGGCTGGTGCGCATAGAAGACATAGACGAAACCCGCACAGTCGCCGATGCCACAGCCGCCATCATGGAAGCACTGACCGTATTCGGCATGCAGCACGATGGTGAAGTAGTGGTGCAAAGTGAGCGCAAGGATTTGTATCAGGCGGCATTCACACGTCTCAACGGACTGGTCTATCCATGCGGTTGCACCCGCCGCGAAATTGCAGATTCCCGACTGGGCGTGGCGGCTGATGGCGCAGCGATTTATCCGGGCACTTGCCGCCACGGCGTCGCGACAGGTAAAACTGCGCGCACCTGGCGCGTACGCGTGCCGGATGCGAATGAAGCCAACGAAACCATAGACTTCAACGATCGCTGGCTGGGGCCACTCACGCAACACCTGTCGACCGAAGTCGGTGACTTTGTTTTAAAACGTGCAGATGGTTTCTGGGCTTACCAGCTAGCAGTTGTTGTTGACGATGCAGAACAAGGCGTGACACACATCGTGCGCGGCACCGACTTGCTGGAATCGACAGGCAGACAAATCTATCTGCAGCGCATGCTGGACTATCCGACGCCCGAGTACATGCACGTACCTGTCGTATTAAATGACGTCGGCGAGAAGTTGTCGAAGCAGACTGGTGCACTTGCACTTGATCTTGCGCATCCAATGAATGAACTGATCAAAGCAGCGCGCTTTCTTGAGTTATCGCTACCGCCTGCGCAATCAATAGCCGAATTTTGGCAGGCCGCCACGGCTGCGTGGGCACAACGTTTTTGCACCTGAACAACGTAAGCAATAAAGGCTGTGGTTGTGAGTCCACTGTGACGATGCCGTTTGTGCGGGACAGAAAATGGAAAAAGAAGTGGGCGTTGTCTGAGCGTAGCGAGTTTCGCGCACTTCCCATTTTTTGTCCTGCACAAACGGGAACCCCGCAGGGGCAGCGGCGCCGTGGTCGCCTTTCTTTGCTTACTTTCTTTGGCGAAGCAAAGAAAGTGAGTGGCCGCCGGGCCACACCCGGCAACGCACTTCTCCTCGAAGAAAGTACAACATCAATTAAAGAGAAACGAAATCAACCCACCAATAAAAAAGGACGCAAACTCGCGTCCTTTTTTAAAAACAGATCTAACTACCTCTTAGGCGCCCCACCCAACAAAGCCGCCATCTTATGCTTAGGCGCCTTAGCCGGAGCCTGCTCCACAGGCTTAGCCTCACTAACAGTAGACGGCGCAGGTTCATAAGGCTTGGTAAAGAACGGATCTATCTTCTCCTTACGCGGAGCAGCATACGCACTACGGCTAGAAGTATCACGACCACCGGACGAATCACGCGCCGACGATTCACGACGCTCCGCACCACGCCCACGCGATTCACCCTCATCCCGACGCGGACCACGTTCCTTACGCTCACTGACACGATGAGCAGCAGGCACAAAACCAGCCAGATGCGCAGGTATGAACTTGTGCTTGATCAGTTTTTCAATATCAACCAGCAAACGCGCATCCTTATCCGAGTACAGCGAGATCGCATCACCCGAAGCACCAGCACGGCCAGTACGACCGATACGATGGACGTAATCTTCAGCGTTGTATGGCAAATCGTAATTGATCACGCACGGCAGTTCAGCGATGTCCAAACCACGTGCTGCAACGTCGGTTGCCACCAGTACTTCTATCGTGCCGTTTTTGAATGCATCCAGCGCCGTCATACGTTCGGCTTGCGATTTGTCACCGTGGATGGCCGACGCTTTCACGCCTTCATTTTCCAGCTGCCGCGCCAGGCGCGAGGCACCGATTTTGGTGTTGGAGAACACGATCACTTGTTTCAGGCCGCGTTCACGAATGATGTAAGACACTGCATCACCCTTGTCGCCCTCTTCCATCTTGTAGACGATTTGCGTCACGTTCTCGGCGGTGGCATTGCTGCGCGCCACTTCGATGGTGACCGGATCTTTCAGGAAGGTCGCTGCGAGTTTTTTGATTTCCGGCGAGAAGGTCGCGGAGAACATCAGGTTCTGGCGCTGCTTAGGCAAGAGATTGATAATGCGCTGCAAGTCAGGCAGGAAACCCATGTCCAGCATGCGATCCGCTTCATCCATCACCAGGATTTGTGTCTGCGACAGGTTCAGCGTTTTTTGCTGAATGTGGTCGAGCAAACGACCCGGTGTAGCGATCACGATTTCGACGCCGGAGCGCAGGGCTGCGCTTTGCGGTGCCATGTCGACACCACCGAAGACCACTACTGAACGCAGCGGTGTGTGACGCGAATATGCTTTGACGTTATCGGCAACCTGATCGGCCAACTCACGCGTCGGTGTCAGCACCAGTGCACGCACCGGATGGCGCGCAGGCGATGCGCTGCTGTTGGCATGTGCCATCAGCAATTGAATAATTGGCAGCGAGAAACCAGCCGTCTTACCGGTACCGGTTTGCGCCGCACCCATGACGTCCACACCTTGCAGGACGACCGGGATCGCTTCGGCCTGGATAGGCGTCGGGTGCACATAGCCCTGTTCACCCAGGGCACGCAGGATTTCCGGCGCCAGGCCGAAGTCTTCAAAACGGACGGCAGGGTGAGCATCGGCCGCGGCGGCTGACGGAGTGGTCGTTGGGATTACAGGCTGACTATCAGACATGATGTTTAGCAGGTCTTGCCCTTGCGAGGCGACATGATCGATGCCGATAATAAAACCGCACAAGCAATCCGAAAAAGACCCGGCTCTTTCGATAAATTTGAATTATTTCTGTGGTGATGAAACGAGGTGCATGTGCGGGCGCAGGCCGCTCTAGAAAACCGGGACCAGCTCAACCGCCACCACTACCCTCGACAGGACAGTCAGCATTATACGCTGGACGGCAATTTCCCGTGATTTATCGGTATGTAGCCGCTAAAAAGGGGGAAATCTGGCACAAACCGCAGTTGACGCACTGCGGCATGGCATACGATGGGGAGTCGGAAGACAAAAGGGGCTGGAGTTGCCAACAAGCAAATCCAGCCCCGATTATTTGAGCCTGAGCTGATCAGGCAGTCAGGCGCAAAGCCTCGTTGTTGGCCGGCAAACGTTGCGACGATCCGTGCTGCGCATGTTTGTTGCCGGCATGTGCGGCATGCGGACTGACACTACGGCCGGTACGGAATACCGCGATCGATTGCGTCAGGTGGAAGGTTTGTTCTTCCAGGCTGGCGGCCGCTGCAGCAGCTTGCTCGACCAGGGCCGCATTCTGCTGGGTCACCTCATCCATCTGCGACACTGCCAGGTTGACCTGGTCTATGCCATTGCTTTGTTCACGGCTGGCAACCGTGATTTCATTCATGATACCGGTCACGCGCTGCACCGAGCTCACTATGTCATCCATGGTGGTCATTGCATCGCTGACCAGGCGGTTACCGGCGTCGACTTTTTCTACCGAATCGTCGATCAGGCCTTTGATTTCTTTTGCTGCGCTGGCCGAACGTTGCGCCAGGCTGCGCACTTCCGCCGCCACCACCGCAAAGCCTTTGCCCTGCTCACCGGCGCGCGCCGCTTCTACTGCTGCATTCAGCGCGAGGATGTTGGTCTGGAATGCGATGCCGTCGATCAGGCTGATGATGTCGACGATCTTCTTAGCGGAAGCACTGATTTCATCCATGGTCGCACCGACTTTTTCAACCACCGCACCACCTTTGCCAGCGACTTCGGAAGCCGATTGCACCAGCTCATTGGCCTGGCTGGCGCTGTCTGCATTCTGTTTCACCGTCGACGCAAACTGCTCCATGCTGGATGCCGTTTCTTCGAGGCTGGAAGCCTGCGATTCGGTACGACCGGAAAGATCCATATTGCCAGCGGCGATTTCACGCGTGGCGATGGTGATGGAATCCACATTGGTACGGATATCACCCATGACCGAGCGCAAGTTGACATTCATTTGTTGCAGCGCTTGCTGCAATTGACCCATGTCGTCATGACGGTCAATTTCGAAATCCACCGTCAGGTCACCACCTGCAATGACGCGGGTTTCCGCGATCAGCTTGCGCAAAGGACGCACGATAGACGCGTGCAAACTAGCCCACAACAACAAGGAAATACAAACACCTGCGACCGTCGCACCTGCGTACCAGCCCATATTCGCTGCGTTCTCTGCTGCTGTCGTCGCGACAAAACCCAGCGCCGCAATCAATGCAGTCAACGTCAGCATGCCCAGACCCAGTTTGACGCCGAGGCCGATGTCACGCAATGCGGCCAGTTTGCCGAAGATACCAGTGCGTACTACCGCACCGCGTTTGATGGCCAGGCCTTTGGCCTGGTCCGCCTTGAAGCGTGCATAGATAGCGCCTGCACCTTCGACCTGCTCACGGCTGGGCTTGCTGCGCACCGACATGAAGGCGACGATTTCATTGTTTTCACGTACCGGCGTGACGTTAGCGTTCACCCAGTAGAAGTCACCATTCTTGCGACGGTTCTTGACCAGGCCGGTCCATGGCAAACCTTGCTTCAACGTTTGCCACATGTCACCGAATGCTTGTTCCGGCATGTCGGGATGACGGATCAGGTTATGCGGCTTGCCGATCAATTCTTCTTCATGGAAACCACTGGCTTCCATGAAAGCAGGGTTCACATAAGTGATCCGGCCCTTGGTATCTGTTTTCGAGACCAGCGACATTCCGTCCTGGAGGAAATATTCGTTACTCGTAACAGGCAAATTGGTGCGCATAAGTACATCTCCGGCTGGGAATGGGTAGAACGTAGCAATGACTGGAACCGCAAAAAACCAGTCACAAGATCGACTGCAAGAATAATACTTCGTAGCAACTATATTCCCGTAGGGAATATTTTTCTTGCGTTAGATCAAAATTTGCATCATTTCCGTGCAAAATCAGGGCACGAAATCCCAGTGTCCGGACCAGTCTGCTTCCTCCTTCACCACGCTACGGAGCATATCAAACGCCTTTTGCATCACTTCTGTCTCCTTCTCCCGCGTATAGACCAGATAAACCGGATATGAGAACTCAGGCGCGCTTTTTACCAGTTGCAGAAAATTTTCTGCCAGCGCGCGCCGCACTACCCGCGTACGGAAGTAACCGGTACCGCCACATTGCAGCAGGTATTGCAAAGCCAGCGGCCCAAGGTTGAAGGACAGCACATTCTTCGCCTTGTCCGGCAAGGCCGCGTCGTGCTGCTTGCGGAAGTCCGGTCCCCAGTCGACATACACGTATGGCTCGGAATTTTTAGTCGAAGACACCTGCACCAGCTTTTCCTCCAGCAATTGCTCTACCTGCATGCCGGTCCAGTATTCGGGGCGATAAACCAGTGCCGCATCCAGCAAACCCCGCTCCAGCTTGGATTGCAGGCTGGCGCCGTCACCAACTTCGACCCGTATCGCATGCGACGGCAACTCACGCCGCAATTGCAAAGTCCATTGCAGCATCAGCGGATTACACAGGCTGACCTCACTCCCCAGCGCCAGCGAATCACCGTAACCATCCGGCAAAGGCAAATCACGGCGCGCCGCGTCCCAGGTTTGCACCAGTTGACTGGCATAACCGACGAAGCGCTCACCATCGTCGGTCAGGCGCGCCCCGGCGCGATTGCGGACGAATAAGGAACAACCCAGTTGCGACTCCAGGTTTTGCACCCTGGCAGTGACCGTGGTCTGCGTCACATGCAGGCGCGTGGCGGCGGCGATGAAGCTGCCGGAGCGGACGATGTAGAGGAAGGTGCGGGCAAGTTCTATGTCCATGGCCAGCTTTCAGTGCAATTTTCTTGATAATAAATCGCATTAAATTTCATTTTTAATACCCAGTTTAAATATGCATAATTTATACATATTTTAACGCCAAGCAATCGAAACTTAAAACTTCGTGCGCTTGCCCATGCCGGAAAGGAGCCATGTACATGTCGTCCCAAATGTTTTCCCAGGATGCCGCCCCCTTCATTCCCGACCACACACGTCTGCACCGCGCGACTGCCGATTTGCTGGGCAAGGCCGCGATCAAGATCAACGGACCACACCCCTGGGATATGCAACTGAAAGCACCGGGCGTGCCGGAACGTGCTTTTTCGCAAGGCAACCTCGGTTTGGGCGAAGCGTATATGGATGGCGCATGGGAAGCGGAAGAACTGGACGAATTCTTCGCCCGCCTCCTCAGCACACGTATGACCGACCAGATCAAGCCGCTGCGCCTGCTCGGCCATGTACTGGCCGCCAAGCTACTGAACCGGCAGGATATGAAACGCGCCCGGCAAGTGGGCGAAGTCCATTACGACCTTGGCAATGACTTCTACGCGGCGATGCTGGATAGCCGTCTGACTTATACCTGCGGCTACTGGGAACACGCCAGCAACCTCGAAGAAGCGCAAACCGCGAAGCTGGACATGATCTGCCGCAAATTGCAGCTCAAACCCGGCATGCATGTACTCGACATCGGTTGTGGCTGGGGCAGCTTCATGTCGTATGCGGCCGAACACTATGGTGTGCATTGCGTAGGCGTCAGCATTTCGAAAGAGCAAGTCAGTTGGGCACAGCAACGCTACGCGCATCTGCCACTGGAATTCCGCCTGCAGGATTACCGGGAATTGAACGAGCCCTTCGATGCGATCGCCAGCGTCGGCATGTTTGAACATGTAGGCCGCAAGAATTACCGCACGTATATGGAAATCGCACATCGCTGCCTGAAGAAAGATGGTTTGTTCCTGCTGCACACCATAGGCAAGAACATGCGCAAATCCGCCCCCGATCCATGGATAGATAAATACATCTTTCCGAATGGCGACCTGCCATCGATAGGGCAAGTCGGTGATGCAGCAGACAATTTATTCGTGGTCGAAGACTTGCACAACTTCGGGGCTGATTACGACAAGACCCTGATGGCCTGGTATCGCAATTTCAGCTATGCGTGGCCGCGTTTTGAAAAGGATCTGGGCAATCGTTTTTACCGTATGTGGCGCTATTACCTGCTGTCTTGCGCTGGCGCATTCCGCGCACGCGACATACAGCTGTGGCAATGGGTGCTATCGAAAGAAGGCGTGCGTGATGGTTATCGCCGTACACGCGTGTAATGCCGGACGCTTACCAACACATCGGCAGTTTTTGCAGATAAACACATACGGATTTTTTTGCAGTATCGACCAGTTGCAATGCTGGTCAGGGTTGGGCGCGAGGAGCTGTTTCCCTCGTCAGCCTTTCAAGTAGCTTTACTCAAACAGGAGGTTTTATCATGGTAGTCAAAGAGGAATTCAAGGTTAAAAATGCATCCGGTCATACCGTTATCCTGCAAAACCTCACCACCGGCATCAGCTATCTGGATTTCGGCATGACGCATTTGCCACGCGACTTCCAGGGATATCGCGTCAAGTACACGGATCGCATTGCACAACCGCAAAGCGACGGCACATTTAAACTGAGCGATAGCGATAGCATCTATAGCCGCATATAAATCGCGATCATAGGATCGGGCATATAGCCTGACCATATGAACAAGGGCGCATGCGTTTAACTACGCACGCGCCCTTGTTCCGTCTGGAAGTCCTGATACAGATGAGAGTCTGCCCTGCATCACCCACCGTTAAAAACGCCAGCGTGCCAACAGGCTGCCGGTTTGCGCAGTATAGCCACCGCCTTTTTCCAGCGTATAAGCGGCAGACAACGTGAGCTGGTCGCTACGCAGCAAGGTCGCAGCCAAGGACAACACGCCTGTATCTTTAAGCGGGGTCGGCCCCAGGGTCACGAAGCTCGTGGTACCGGATATATCTGCAGCGAAGTTGGCGACCGATTGCAAACGCGTGTCACTGTACTCGTGCCGCCACAACAATTGCAGCGTAGGTTTGAACACGCCATAGGCCGTCTGATAGCCGCGCTCCAGCTTGAAGCCAAGATCGCTTTTGATCGAATGGGTATCGCTCGCGGCCACATTCAATGCCGCACCGTTGCCGCCAGTTTCCTGGTAGCCATCGAGACGCAGGCTACTGTATGTCATGCCTGCCAGCGGCGTGACTATCATTTCGTTCACGTTGATGGGGTAGCCGATACGAGCGGCAGCGGTGTACTGCATACCGTTGTAACTGCTATTCGCGGCACTCGAAAAGCCAGTGAAGTCCAGCACACGATGTGCATCGATATTGCTGCGCATCGCGGATGCTGACATATTCAGATACCAGGGTTCACCCTGATACCCGGCGTAAGCGGTCAAGCCATATGTATTAACACGGGCATAGCTGCCCGCATTGTTACCATCGTTGGAAACCGAAGTGCTGGCGTAGTTAAACAAGCCACCGACGCGCCAGCGTTCATTCAATGCAGCATCGGCTCCCAGCAGCAATCCGTTGTAACTGGCGCGATAACCGGAGACGCCATCACGCTCATCTGCGGAAGCACGTCCGCCGAATAACTGCCCCCAGGCGGCCTTATCACTCATGCCGTCACCGCCGGACAAACCGCTGCCAGCAGAAGTAGCATTCGGCGTATTGGAGTCCAGTCGACTGAATACCATCCCATTCACATGCTTGCCGATAGCGTCGGTGGCACCGACTATGCCGAAGGTACTGGAAGACGGACTCAGTTGTGAACCTGCGCGATTTGCATCCGCTGGAGTCGCCAGTGCAGCAGCGGCATTGAACAGATTCATGAGCGCCGCATCGGTACCCGTGTATTTGTACAAGCCATCCAGCGTGTTACGCGCATTCACCTCGCTCGCCGGATTGACGATTTCGCCATCCAGCGTCAATAGCAATCCCAGATTGCTGCCATCGAGTATGGTGCTGCCGGTGATGTCGCCACGATAGCCATCGGCCAGGTAACGCAGCGTCGCTTCGTTGTAATTGCTGCCCGCGCTGGCCGCCTGCATCACCAGATAGCGCTGGCCATTGGCGAAGCGATAGCTGCCATTCTTTTTCAGTGCCACACTGGAACCGGCATCGATCACGGCGCTGCCCGAAACGATGAGACGCCCGTAACCGCTATCGCTGCTGCCGCCGTCCGCAATCGCACCACTGGCAACACCTATATTCAGGGTTGCAGCCGCGCTTTGCTGGTAGTTTCCCGTTACGCTGATTTGATTATTGAGTTGCAGCGCGCCCGCAGAATTGATGACACTGTTGCTGCCGACATCGATATTGCTGTTGAGTAGCTGGTTGCCACCACCGAATATCCAGTTGGAACGCGTATTCGCAATCAGGCCTATGCTGCCGTTTTGTCCGGTCAGGGTACCGAACACCGTGCCCGTGCCACCAAGTATGGTTTGCGCCCGGGTTGAATTATTCAAGATGTTGCCAGAGATGGTTCCCGAGTTGGTCAAGGTGCTAATCGTTGCACTTGATTCGATCATGATCGCGTTGATGCCCGAGATCAGGCCGCTGTTGTTCAGGTTGCCTATGGTTCCGGCTACCGCATGGAGCGCTGTAATACCATCGCTTGCAAACCCGCCGTTAATACTGGTCACGACCGTACTGGTGTCTATGATGGTGCCAGCATTGTTGAGAACGTTAATCGTGGCGCTATTGATCAGACCACCGTTGATGGTGCCACCG
The DNA here is from genome assembly GCF_015645465.1 of Herminiimonas contaminans. Taxonomy (GTDB): domain Bacteria; phylum Pseudomonadota; class Gammaproteobacteria; order Burkholderiales; family Burkholderiaceae_D; genus Oxalicibacterium; species Oxalicibacterium contaminans. The sequence goes on from NZ_JADOEL010000020.1 coordinate 38,763, forward strand.
CTCAAATTATTCAACGTCGCAATCCGGCCGCGGTCATCGTTATATATCCCGGCTACCGTGCCAGTGATGAAGCCACTATTGTTCAGTTCGGTAATCAGCGAAGTACCGGAACCACTGTAGTTGTAAACGCCACTATATGCGCCATAGATGGTGGCGCCGTTGTTGTTGTTGAGCGTACCTATCGTGCTGCGGTTGCTGTTATCGATACCATGGCTATAGCTGCCCAGACTGCTGTCGCCACCGCGTATCGTGCCGCTGTTGTCCAGCACACTGATCTGCCCGCGCGAATTCTGTATCCCCGCATTCATCTCGCCACCGGCAATCACAGCGCTGCTGCCATTGCTGAGATTGGTGATCGTTCCCTGGTTGCTGATACCGTTAAAACCATTCGTCGCTGCCTGTATCGCTCCAAGATTGACGATACTGCCTATCCGGCTACCGCTACCGTTGTAGAGTCCGTAGTCACCGCCTCTGATAGATGCACCGCTAGCATTATTGATCGCGCTTAAAGTCTTGTCGTTCTCGATAGCTGCAAATGCGCCGCTGATGTAACCACTATTGCTGAGTGTGCCGAGAGTACTGCCATCGGTGTAGACACCTGAGCTGCCGCCACTCAAATGACCACTTCCTTCTACCGTCAGGTCGCCGTTGTTCCAGTTATAGTCACCAGACACTGCTCCTGAAATCGGCGCATCTGCATGCGCCGAAGTGGCCGCCATCAACGCCCAAGCTGCGGATAGCGCAAGACTCAAGGCACTGCGCCTCGAGCTGACAGTTGTCACCGTTTCTGATTTGACCAAACGCATGGTATTTCCTGTCTGCATGGGTGACTCAGAAACGCCAGCGTGCCAACAAGCTGCCGGTTTGCGAGCTATAGCCACCGCCCTGTTCCAGCGTGTAGTTGGCCGAGAGTGTGAGCGTATCGCTGCGCAGCAAGGTCGCCCCCAGCGACAGGACGCCAGTATCTTTTACCGGTTTGGCTCCCTGCGTCGTGAACGTGGTTGCTCCGGTAGTATCTGCCGCGAAGTTAGCTATCGATTGCAAACGCGTGTCGCTGTACTCATGACGCCACAACAATTGCACCGATGGTTTCAACAAACCGTATGTTGTCTTGTACGCGCGCTCCAGCTTGAAGCCGAGATCGCTTTTTACTGAGTGCGTGCTGGACTTGCCCACTTGCAAAGCTGCACCATTACCGCCGGTTTCGGTGTAACCATCCTGCTGCAAGCTGCTATAGACCAGACCTGCCAATGGTGTCAGCACCACGCCCGGCAAGACCTGATCGATCTTGATCGGGTAACCAAGTTGCGCCGCTGCGATGTACTGCATGCCCTTATAGCTGCTGTCGGCGATGCCACGGAAACCGGTGAAATCGACCAGACGATGTGCTTGCACATCACTGCGCATTGCACCGACAGATACATTCAGATACCACGGCTCGCCGGTGTAGCCGGCATAGGCACTCAGGCCATAAGAATTTACGCGCGAGTAGCTACCGGCATTGTCGTCATCGTTGGAAACAGAAGTGCTTGCATAGTTAAACAAGCCACCGACGCGCCACTGATCGTTCCACGCAGTATCCGCACCCAGCAACAAGCCTGCATAGCTGGCGTGATAACCGGATACACCATCGCGCGCATCAGCCGAAGCCTTACCGCCGAAAGCCTGGCCCCACGCTGCGCGGTCACGCATGCCGTCACCAGCAGACAAGCCGTTGCTGCCCAGACTGGCAACAGGCGAGCTATTGTTTAAACGCTCAAACGCTATGCCCTGCACTTGTGTGGAGATAGCCGTACTGGCACCTGCCACACCAGCCTGACCAGCGGCCGGATTCAACTGCCCTCCGGCACGATTGCCTTCTTCACTGGAGCCAGCTGCTGCAGCGGCATTGAACAAGTTCATCAAGCCAGCATCGGTGCCACTGTAGTTGAACAGGCCGTTCAAGGTATTTTGTGCATTGCCATTCGTGGCCTGGTTCTCGGTTCCGCCATCCAGCGTCAGTACCAGTGACAGGTTGGCGCCATCGGCAACGGCACTGCCGGTGATCGTGCCGTTAAAACCGCTTGCACCGTAATTCAATGCTGTTTGGTTATAGTTGGTGCCTACGCTATTGGCCTGCACCACCAGGTAACGCTGACCATTGGCAAAGCGGTAGCTACCCGTGTTTTTGAGCATGATGCTGGATCCGCTCATGATATCGGCACTGCCGGAAACGATCAGGCGACCATAACCAAGATCACCACTTACACCATTGGCTACCGCATTGCTCGCCACGCCGACATTCAATGTTGCGGCGGCGAGCTGCGAATAATTGCCGGTGATATTGATGTGATTATTGACTTGCAATACACCGGCAGCATTGATGACCGAGTAACCATTCGTACCGACATTGATATGGTCGTTCAATAACTGATTGCCAGAGTTGAACACGAACTGTGCGCCCGGATTATCTATCAGGCCTATGTCCGCCGCGCCTATGCCACCGCTGGAACCAGTCAGCACACCGAATATCGTGCCAGTGCCGCCATGAAGGACAAGTGGCTCACCGGAGTAATTCCTGAAGCTACCCGCTATCTTGCCGCTATTGATAAAACTGCCGATGTTGCTGCCTGCATCGAGGTAAACCGCGTCGACTGGCGAGGTCAACAAGCCACTGTTATTCAACTCACCTATATAACCTTCGTTATACAAGGCGTACGACGAATTATTGCTACTGGAACCGGCTATTGCTCCTTTGTTATTCAGTGTATCGATGATGCCACTAGCGTTATTGGAAAGACCATTTTCTATGCGACCGCCGAGCTTGTTGTTCAGGGTGGAGATGGTGCCGCTGTTGCTAATACCTGCCTCATCGTCGCTGCTGATAGTGCCGGTGTTATTCAACTCGGTGATGATAGCGCCAGAGGAATTATCGATGCCCCTGCTCCAGCCATAAATACGATGCGTATTGTTCAGCGTACCGATAGCACCTCGGTTCAGTATGCCTGACTGATTGTCGCCTTCTATCGCGCCGTTGTTGGTCAGTGTGACTACCTCACCACCATCGTTGAAAATACCGATATCCGTACCTTTGATCAGGCCGTTATTCGACAAGGTGGTAATCATCCCACCCGTCAGGTTAGCGATACCGGCATAGCCATCCGAAATAATACCGCTCTGATTATTGACCAGCGAGGTGATGAGGCCATTATTGAATACACCTGCGCTGTACATCACAGGCGGTGTTCCGGATGCAGAAATCTTTCCGCTATTGATCAGTTCGGTGAGAGTGCCTGAATTCGCGATACCAATCGCGCCCGTGATCGTTCCCAGCGTGCCATTGTCCAGTTTATCGATGGTGCCAACGTTAAAAATAGCGATCATGTCGCTGCTGATGCTGCCGCTATTACTCAACAAGCCTATGGTGCTGAGGCTGCTCGCATTCAGGATGGCGATGGCATCGTTGGAGCTGCTGCTACTCCTGATCGTGCCGGTATTGACCAGGGTGCCTATCGCGCCGCTGTAACCCACCGGGGAGCCGCCCACGTCGATCACTCCGCCATTGCTGATCGCGGTATAGCCATTGATGTCGCCATGATTGGTCAGGTCTGTGATCTGGCCACCATTGAAGATGCCGGTAGCCAAACCGCCGATGATACCGTCTGTCGTATTGGTCAGTGCAGTGATCTCGCTGCCGCTATTATTAAAAATCGCGTCAGTCACGTCGCTGGAAATGGTGCCGCTGTTTTTCAGGATGCTGATGGTACCGGCGTAGTTGGCAATACCGGCATCACCGGTGCCTTTAATGCTGCCGCTATTGTTCAGCTCACCTATACTGCCGCTGCCACTCAGCATCCCGACGCCGAAATAGACGTCGCCGCCGTTGATCAGCCCAAACAAGCCAGTCAGCGTACCTTCATTATTTAAAGTGACGATCGAACCGCTGTTGTACAGACTTTGTATCGAAGCACCGGTTTTGTTTTCCAGCAAAGTAAGCGTGCCGGTATTAGCCAGGCCGATGCCCCAAGGACTGGAGCTCCTTATGCTGCCACTGTTTTCCAGCTTGGTGATCGTGCCCTCATTCAACAGATCGGTAATGATCGCACCAGTGGAATTCTCCAGCCCGTAGATGACACCCGTCTGCTGATTGGCGAAATTATCGATCCGACCTGCATTCATTAAGCCTGCGGGGCTGCCACTGATAGACCCGCTGTTGCGGAACTCATTGATCCGCGCGCCCAGGAAATTGGCTATCCCGTAGTAAGTTACCCCCGACACTGAACCATTATTGTGTAGCTGGTTGATGTAACCGCTGATTGCAACCCCGCCATCCGCGCCGCTAATGGTGCCGTTGTTAATCAGACTCCCCAGGGTGCCGCCGCTATCCGCATAAACCGCGTGCTCACCCGCATCCGAGTTCAGCGTGACCCCGCTATTGACCATGAAATCGTCGTTGCTCCAACGCTGAGTCGCGTTGGTATCAACCGAAATGACGGTTTGAGCAAACGCCGTGGTCGGCCCCGTTGCGCTTAGCGCGGTTGCGATGGCGAGACTGATGACCGTGCGTTGCGGCCTGGTGGTTTTCATTCTTGTTTTCCCTGTTGGTAGGCGACGGTCAGGCGGGTACTCGCGGCAAAACCAGATGCCTTGAAACAGCCCAAATGCGCTAAAAGTATTGTAAAAACGGGAAAACTATAGGTAGTCTGGCTTGCCTTGTATGTAGAACAAATGTTCTACAAGCAATATTTGCGACCAGGCGTAGAATGGGCGCCGCCCATTTATGCGAATGACTGACAGCAGCTGCGCTAAACCCTGGCAGTGCGTCTGGCACGGGTGAGCATGCCAGTTGGATCTCCGGCCAGACGGCACGAAGTCTGCAGTATGAAAAACGAGCGGCGGGCGGCAGACGCCCGCACTCTACTCGGTACTGTGCTCAGCTACCGCGATAAGTCGAATAAGCCCACGGCGACACCACCAGCGGCACATGGTAATTCTGCGCGGCATCAGCAATCCCGAAAGCCAGCACCACTTCATCAACAAAGCGTGGCGACGATACAACGGCACCCTGCTCCGCAAAGTAATCCCCGGCGGCAAATACCAATGCGTATTTGCCGACCTTCATCTCTGCTCCTTCCAGCAAAGGCGCATCGCAACGCCCATCCTGATTGGTGACAGCTGCTTTAAGCAAAGTCCTATTACCCGCATCGTTGACTGCATACAGCGCCACTCTCACGCCTACGCCAGGTTTCCCCTTCGTAATATCCAGCACGTGTGTACTCAGCTTGCCCATGGTTTTCCCTTTTTTGTTCGTTAAAAATTGGCTGCATCTCCGGCTCAGATCATATACCGCCAGCCTTTAATCCATATACGCCTCGGCTTATATCAGCCATACATTCAGCAGACATAATTCAGTCGACACAGTTAAAGCCAAATTAGAAATCATTATTAAAAAAGGCTGAATATATGAGCAAGCCAAACTACCCTCGCAATATGACCGGTTACGGTCGCACGCCACCGCACGCGCAATGGCCGGGGCAAGCTCGCATCGCGGTGCAATTTGTCCTGAATTACGAAGAAGGTGCGGAGAACTGCGTGCTGGACGGCGACGCCGGTTCCGAAACCTTCCTCTCCGAAATCATAGGTGCGCAAAGCTTCCCGGCGCGTCATATGAGCATGGAATCCATCTACGAATACGGCTCACGCGCCGGGCTGTGGCGTTTGCTGCGCATGTTTGAAGAGCGCAAATTGCCGCTGACTGTCTTCGGCGTGGCGCGTGCCTTGCAGCGCAATCCTGATGCAGTGGCCGCCTTCCGTGAGCTGGGTCATGAAATCGCCTGCCACGGCTTGCGCTGGATCAGCTATCAAAACATGGATGAAGCAACCGAGCGCAAACACATGGCAGAAGCAGTTTCCATCATCCGTGAACTGACCGGCAGCGCCCCGCTCGGCTGGTACACCGGACGTGATTCACCGAATACGCGCAGGCTGGTGATGGAACACGGCGGCTTCGCCTACGATGCCGACAGCTATGCCGACGACTTGCCGTACTGGGAACAGGTTGCCCACCGTGATGCAAACGGCAAGCAGGTAACGGCACCGCAACTGATCGTGCCCTATACGCTCGATAGCAATGACATGCGCTTCGCCGCATTGCAAGGCTTCAATTCCGGCACGCAATTTTTCGATTACCTGAAAGATGCTTTCGATGTCCTGTACCGCGAAGGTGACCCGCAAGGATTGAACCAGCCGAAGATGCTGTCAGTCGGCTTGCATTGCCGCCTCATCGGTCGTCCTGGCCGCGCGGCCGCCCTGGCGCGCTTCCTCGATTATGTACAAAACCATGAACAGGTCTGGATCACCCGTCGCATAGACATCGCCAATCACTGGCGCGCCAGGCATCCATTCTCAAACTGAATTCACAGGCATTACCGGCCGTGGCGGTTCCACGGAAAACCGTTAAGACGCGGAGCCGTGTCTTGTCGGATGAAAGGAGTAGGCAGTTCGTTTTTCTCATACATATAAAAAATCGGGAGACAAAGATGCACAAAATAAAACTAAAAAAGCTACAACTCGCTATGGCATTAGGTTCGGCATTCGCACTGCCGGCCATGGCACAGACTTCGGTTCAGGTCACAGGTGTGGTCGATACTTACCTCGGTTCGATGAAACAAAGCGGTGATGCAGGCCGCACCAGTTCCGTCAACGGCGGTGGCATGACCACTTCATGGTTTGGTTTCAAAGGAACGGAAGACCTCGGCGGCGGCTTGAAGGCTACCTTCAACCTGACTTCATATATCCGTAGCGATATCGGTGCGATAGGCCGATTCAACGGCAATGAAACCTTCTTTTCGCGTGATGCGAATGTAGGATTGCGCGGCAAGTTTGGCGCAATCTCGCTGGGTCGTGATTTGTCACCGAACTTCCTGCCATCAGTCATTTCCAATCCATTCGGTGATTCCTTCCAATTCTCGCCTTTGATCCTGCACAAGGATGTCCCCTTGTTCAATGCCTCGGGATGGACCAACTCGGTAGCGGGCGATACGGGTTGGAGTAATGAAATCATGTATACCACGCCGGATATCGGCGGCCTGAAGGCGAGCATCAATTACCAGTTTGGCGAAGTTGCGGGTAAATCTGGCAAAAACAATGTCGGTGGTAACCTGATCTATTTCAACGGTCCGCTGGCATTAACTGCTTATTACCAAAAAGTGCAAGTCAACAACCCAATGGATTTGTCGCCCAACAATGTGCAGCCGGCGACCAATATTCCATTCGCCAGCGGCATGACGGCGGCGCGCCAGACAGCCTGGTTTGTCGGCGGCGCCTATGACTTTGCCGTCGCCAAACTGTTTGCCAGCTATAACCAGTCGACACACGATATTGACCTGAAGGACAAGACCTTCCAGCTCGGTACCAGCATCCCGCTGGGACAAGGTGCCATCCTGGCATCCTGGGCCAATACCAAACGCGACGGTGTAGCAGTCGGCATGGACTTGAAGCGCAATACCGCATCGTTTGGCTATGACTACAATCTGTCCAAGCGTACCGATATCTACTCGATCTATATGTACGACAAGATCACCCAGCAATCGGCCGGCAACAGTTTTGCGGTCGGTATCCGCCATCGCTTCTGATGCCTGGCTAGCTTGCTAGCGTAAGTAAAAAAGGGAGTCACGTTACCGTGACTCCCTTTTTTATGACAGGACAGCGCAGGATGCTGTCCCTCTCCCTGATTTGTCCTTAAACGAAATCACCTATTTTCCTGGCAACTGCGTCTCGCACAGAGCCACTGACCACAAACGATTGCGCTACCGCGATATCGTTGTGGAACCAGCGATCACCATCGAGGCAGGCTGGAATTTGTTTGCGGATTTCAGTATAGGCAGCCTGCGTCCCCTGACCCAGCACCACACCCGGTAACAAGTCTTCGGTCATCGTCAGTGCTTGTGCTGCCAGCAGCATTTCGACACCGATGATGTACTGCGTATTCGCCACCACGGTTGCCGCCTTGCGCGCGCACCAGGTTGAATTGGAGACGTGATCTTCGCTATTACCCTTGGCCGGAATGCTGTCGACACTGCCCGGCATGCACAAGGTGCGGTTTTCCATCACCAGTGAGCTGAGCGAGCATTGCACCACCGGATAGCCGGTGTTGACACCGCGGATACCGCTCATGAGGTTGCGTGGCAAACCCCAGGACAGGGTTGGATCGATCAGGCGGGCGACACGACGTTCGCAAATGCTGCCGAGGTCAGTGATCGCCATCGCCAGCAAGTCCATCGCTTGCGCCAGGTACTGGCCGTGGAAGTTACCACCCGAGATGATTTCAAAGCCACCGCCCTGCTTACCAAAGATGAGCGGGTTGTCAGTCGCCGAGTTGATTTCCTTGTCGACGATGTTGTCGATGTAGTCCAGTGCATCAAAGACCGGGCCATAGACTTGCGGCGAGCAACGCAGCGAGTAGACGTCCTGGATGCGTGCGGTGTACGGGATGTCGGTACGGCGCAGTTCTTCCGGGAATTGCACTGAGCGTGCTTCATGCGTGGTACGGGTCGAACCGGACAGCAGATTGCGGATGATGGCTGCTGTTTTGATCTGGCCGGCGTGTGGACGAGCTTGCTGGATGCGGTCATCGAAGGCTGCCATTTCTGCGCGCATGGCTTCCAGCGTCAGGCCGAGTGACAGGCAGGCATCAGTCAGCAAGTTGCGTGCATCGTTAGCGACCAGTACAGCAACGGCCAGCGATGCAGTACAGCCGTTGATCAGGGCAGAAGCATCTTTGGCCTTGAGGTCAAATTTGACCGGGCCGATGTTGGCTTTGGTAATCGCTTGCGGTGCCGACATGCGCTGGCCTTGGTACATGACTTCAGCTTCATCGAAACCTGCGATCGCAGCTGCCAGGTAAGACAGTGGTGCCAGATCACCGGAAGCACCAACCGAACCCTTTTGCGGCATGATCGGATGGATACCGGCATTGAGGAAGGCGATTAAACGATCAACTACCTCTACGCGTGGTGCCGAGTAATTGCTGGCGAAAGCATTCGCACGCAGCAGCATGGTGGCGCGGCTGACTTCTTCCGAGAACGGTTCACCCATACCGGCGCAGTGCGCCTTGATCATTTGGGTCTGGAACAGTTCAATGTTCTCGACCTTGATGCGTGTGTCTTTGAGCAAACCGACACCGGTGTTGAAGCTGTACATCATCGGTGCTTCATCATGCATCCAGGTAGCTTCGATGTAGTCGCGGCTTTCCTTCAGCGCAGCGCGCGAAGAGTCTGCCAGCGCGACCGGCAGGTGCGGTGCGCGCGCTACCGCCAGGACTTGCTCCGCTGTCAGCGTGAAACCATCGATCGTGATCTTATTCATTGCGTTTCCTCTTTATATTCTTATTTAATATCTGGCTAAGATACAGCTTATTTAGCACCCGCCTCAAACCAGGCACCGACCAATTTACGCTCGTCATCAGTCATATGAGTCAGGTTACCCAGCGGCATGTCCTTGGTTTGCACGGTACGCTGATAAACCCGTGCTGCGTGCTGACGTATCAATTCAGGTGTCTGCAACATCATGCCTGCAGGCGCGGTAGCAAAACCTTCAAACGTCGGCTTCGCAGAGTGGCAGTTGACGCAGCGTTGCGTAATGACTTCTTGCACCTTGGCAAAGTCAGCCGCAGCAATCGCCGCTGTGTCAGCACCCGGTACCGCAGCGACCTTGGGAGCCGGACGTGGCGCAATTGCAACGGCGACCGCCAGCAGCAAGGCAACACCAGCGATCGGATACGCAATCGATACCCGGCCCGCATGCCGCAGGTTGAAGAAGTGACGGATCAGTACACCGGCAGCCATGATCGCCGCCAAGACCAACCAGCTGTATTTATGCGTATATGTCATCGCATAGTGATTGCTGATCATGATGAACAGCACTGGCAATGTGAAATAGTTGTTGTGCACGCTGCGCTGTTTCGCACGCTTGCCGTAGACCGGATCGGGTGACTTGCCGACTTTCATTGCTTCCACCAGCTTGCGCTGACCCGGGATAATCACCATCAGCACATTGCCGACCATCATGGTACCTATCATCGCGCCGACGTGGATATACGCTGCACGACCGCTAAGCAAATGTGTCAGTGCGAATGATGCGGCAACGATAAATACAAACATGACGATGCCAAGCAAGCCTTCGCGTTTGCCCAGCGGCGAACGGCACAGCAAGTCATAGACAATCCAGCCAACGACCAACGTGCCGAGACCGACACCTATCGCCTGCGTCGAGGACAAATCGGCGACCGATTTATCTATCATCATCGCTGACGCATTGAAGTAGTAGACGATAAACAACATGGCAAAACCACTCAGCCAGGTCGCGTACGCTTCCCATTTAAACCAGTGCAATTCGGGTGGCAGCTCGGCCGGAGCGACCAGGTATTTTTGCGGATTGTAGAAACCGCCGCCGTGTACCGCCCACAACTCACCGGACACGCCTTTTTTGGCCAGTTCACTATCAGGCTTGGGTGGCCGGATCGAGTTATCGAGCCAGACGAAATAGAAGGATGCGCCTATCCACGCGATCCCGGTGATCAGGTGCAGCCAGCGCACCAACAGGTTGAGCCATTCAACGCCGTACGATACAAATAATGCTTCCATGTCTTCCCCACATTTGACTCTCATCCGCCACGGCGCGCTCTGCAGATGAGCGGGACTATACGTCCCGACTGGCCGTATCTGCCGGTAATAATGAATATACGCAAGGAATCATGCTTGCCCTCCTCGCGCTACCGGTCATGCCGCTGCGACCTAATGCTCTCCATTCCGTACGCCCACGCAATTAAATAGCAACAGTTTGACTACCAGTTTCACTGCTACTTTTGCTTCTAGTTGCGTACAGAATGCTGGAACGATAAACGCCTACGTCGCGTAAAACATTGCACTAGCCTTATATTTGACATATCAAATTTGATATACAACAATGAACTCGTTATATGAGACATTCGATAAAAATTATTACTAGATCCGAATGCCTGCCTGCGCAGCAGTATTAACGGTGACAAAAACGGAGACAAAAATATGTCCAGGCTGCCCGATCACCTCGATATACACCTGATACGTATTCTTTATTTACTGCTGTGCGAGAAAAATGTTTCGCGCGTGGCACTGAAACTGAATCGTCCACAGCCATCGATATCCGCGTCCCTGCGCAAACTGCGTGAGCTGACCGGCGATCCGCTATTGGTGCGTGGCGCGCGCGGCATGGTACCGACCCAGCACGGCGAAAGCCTGATGAAATCGGCCAAACGCATACTCGATGAGGCCGAGCATCTGTTCATACCAAAGACGGCCTTTGTCCCGCAGGAAGAAGCGCGCACCTTCCATATCGCGGCGCCGGATTATATGAATACGCAATTCTTCACTGAAGTGATAGCACGCTTGCGCCGTGAGTCGCCGAAGAGTCATATCGTGATCCATGCACTGGGACCAGAGACCGACTATGTACGCCTGTTATCAGATGGCGAACTGGATCTGGTGATTGCGAACTGGGATGAAATGCCGGAACACCTGCATATGTCCAAACTGTTCGACGATCCTATCGTCTGCCTGATGCGTTCCGACTGCGCGTACGCCAAGCGCACCGCCAAGGATGCGATGACGATAGAGGATTACCTCAGCCTGCCGCATGCTGCGCCGTCACAAATCCTGCCCGGCTATCACGGCACTATCGATACCTATCTCGAAAAACAAAACCTGCAACGCAACATCGTGGTCGAGTCGGCGCACTTCCGCATGCTGCCTTACATGGTGGAAAAAACTGACCTGGTACTCACCGCCGGACAGCAGTTCACCAGCTTCTACGAAAAGACCCTGTCACTGAAAAGTTACAGCGTCCCCATCAAATTCCCGCCCCTGCGTTTCTATCAGTTATGGCATGAACGCGTGCATCAGGCGACTGAACACAAGTGGTTGCGCGCACAGGTAAGTGCCGCGGCGAAAGTACTTGCGGATTAATGACGGATATACACATTTAAGTCATCGCACCTATATCCGCACCCAAAGATCGGGTATAGCCTGGCTCATATATTGGACTGGTTTAATTACTTTAGTATCGGCTCTCGAGCCTGTACGAAAGATGATGCTGAACATCGGCCCCTTCCGCACAAGGACTCACTCAGAGGCTGTTGCAAAATGGAGCTGACGGGAAGATTCGCCAGATTCATCTTGCAGCAGCCTCCATATAAAAAACGGAGACAGCCATGACAACCAGCAGCCATCCGGTAGATGAAATACTACCGATCCCTAAGCTCGCCGCACTTGGTATACAGCATGTTCTTGTAATGTATGCGGGTGCAATCGCAGTCCCACTCATCGTCGGTGGTGCATTAAATCTTCCCAAATCTGACATCGCTTTCCTCATCAGCGCCGACCTGTTTTGCTGCGGCCTGATTACCATTATTCAAAGTCTCGGCATCTGGAATTTCGGCATCCGCATGCCGGTAATGATGGGCGTGACCTTCGCTGCGGTAGGACCCATGGTGGCGATGGCAGGCAATCCTTCACTGACCATCCTGCACATCTACGGGGCGGTGATCGCGTCAGGGATATTTTGTATCTTTGCCGCGTCCTATATGTGCAAACTCATGCGCTACTTCCCGCCCGTGGTAACCGGTACTGTAATTACCATTATCGGTATCTCGCTGATGGGCGTCGGTATCAACTGGGCAGCAGGTGGACAGCCTGTGATCCACGCGATGGTTGATGGCGCGATGGTCACCATGCCGAATCCTGACTATGGCTCGCCGCTCAACCTGACCGTCGCCGCCATCGTGCTGGCCTCTATCCTGCTGATTACCAAATACGTCAAAGGCTTCATCGCTAATATCTCGGTATTAATGGGCATGATCATCGGCTTCGTGATTGCACTGTCGCTCGGCAAAGTCAGCTTCGATGGCCTGGGCAGCACCGACTGGTTCGCGATGATCACGCCTTTCCACTACGGCTGGCCAAAGTTCGACATAGGCTCCATCATCAGCATGTGCCTGGTCATGATCGTCACCATGATTGAATCGACTGGCATGTTCATCGCACTCGGCGACATCATCGACAAGAAAGTCGATGACAAGACCCTGGGGCGCGGCTTGCGTGTGGATGGCCTGGGTACACTCATAGGCGGTATCTTCAACACCTTCCCTTACACCTCGTTCTCGCAAAACGTCGGTCTGGTTGGGGTTACCGGCATCCGCAGCCGCTATGTCTGCGTCGCCGCCGGTCTGATCCTGGTTGCGTTCGGCCTGTTTCCGAAAATGGCGCACGTCGCCGCTTCGATTCCGCAATTCGTATTGGGCGGCGCTGGCATCGTGATGTTCGGCATCGTTGCTGCGACCGGTGTCAAAATCCTCGGCAAAGTGGATTTCAACGGTAACCGTCATAACGTCTTCATCGTCGCGGTCAGCATAGGTGCAGGCATGATTCCTACTGTCGCGCCGTCTTTCTTCAACCAATTGCCAGACTTCCTGTCGACCATCTTCCATAGCGGCATCCTGCTGGCAACAACAACTGCAGTAGTACTGAACCTGTACTTCAATGGTCGTGGCACGGAAGAAGATATTTCGGCATTCGCGATGGCGGCAGCACAGAGTTCGGAACACTGAAACAAATGATGCATAGCGCGTCCCACGCGCAGGGGAATAATGCGAACCGGAAGGTGGGACCTCCGGTCGGTTTTACTCTTATGAGCAACTGCAGGAAATAGGTATCAAGATGAGCACACTAGAACAATTGAACCGTCTGGCTGCAAGTGACGTACCGGCTTTTGTCGACGTTCTGCATGGCATTTACGAGCACTCGCCATGGATCCCTGAACGCGCGGCGAAGCTCGCACCGTTTGGCAATATCACGGCGCTCAAGCAAGCCATGCAGGGTGTCGTATCCAGTGCCACGCGCGCCGAGCAACTGCAACTCATCCGTGCCCACCCGGAGTTAGCTGGGAAGGCAGCCATTGCGGGTACGTTGACGGCTGAATCCACCGGTGAGCAGGCCAAGGCCGGACTCAATCTGTGCTCGCCGGAAGAATTCGCCACGCTGCAACAGCTCAATAGCGACTACAACAGCAAATTCGGTTTCCCCTTCATCCTCGCGGTCAAGGGAGCAACCGGCAAGGGCCTGACGCGTCAGCAAATCATCGCGACCTTCACCCGCCGCCTGCGCAACCAGCCGGAAGATGAATTACGCGAAGCGCTGCGACAAATCGGTCGTATCGCTGAAATGCGCATTAATGACTTGCTCGGTTACGCGCCTGCCATCGGTGCCACCGTGATGGATTGGGCGGAAGACATCGCCGCCTGGACTGAAGACGAAGGTGCGCTGACCTGTACCTACATGAGCGATGCGCATAGACGCACCGCCAATCAAATCGCGGACTGGATGCGCGCAGCTGGCATGCATGCGCACATCGATCCGGTCGGCAATGTGGTCGGACGCTATCTGTCCACCGATCCTCGCGCCAAGACCTTAATCACCGGTTCGCATTACGACACCGTTCGCAATGGCGGCAAATACGATGGCCGCGAAGGCATCCTGCTGGCGATAGCCGTGGTCAAGCATTTGCATGAACGCGGCGAAACCCTGCCCTTCCATTTCGAAGTCATTGCGTTCGCGGAAGAAGAAGGTGTGCGCTTCAAAAGCACCTTCCTCGGCAGCAATGCAGTCATCGGTCAGTTCAATATGGAATTGCTCGACATTACCGATAAAGATGGCATCACCATGCGTGAAGCCATCACGCAGGCAGGTCATGACGTGAACGCGATTCCGCAAATCGCCCGTAATCCGGCCGACGTGCTCGGTTATGTCGAGGTACATATCGAACAGGGTCCGGTCCTGTTGCAACACGACCTGCCGGTCGGCATTGTCACTTCGATTGCAGGCAGCTCGCGTTACCAGGTTGAACTGCGCGGTGTCGCCAGCCATTCCGGTACCACGCCTATGTCGATGCGCAAGGATGCTGCGGCGGCTGCCGCTGAAATCATCCTCTACGTGGAACAGCGCTGTGCACTGGATCAGCAGGCGTCGCTGGTTGGCACTGTCGGTCAGCTGCAGGTACCGAATGGCTCTACCAACGTCATCCCGGGTCGCTGCGTATTCTCTCTGGATATACGCGCTGCGGTGGACTCGGTACGCGATGCAGCGGCCGCCGACATCCTGCAACACATAGACAGTGTTTGCGCACGTCGCAACATCGAGTACAAGGCTGAGCAAACCGTCGCCGCACCGGCCGCACCATGCGCACCGTGGCTGATGAAGCAACTGTCGGCAGCGACCGAACGCGCCGGGGTACGGCCATTTGAGCTGGCATCGGGTGCAGGTCATGATGCAATGACCATCGCCAAGATGACCGACGTCGCCATGCTCTTCACTCGCTGCGGCAATGGCGGCATCAGCCACAATCCATTGGAAACGATGACAGCCGATGACACCGAAGTATCAGCGCAAATCCTGTTGGATTTCCTGCGCAATTTCAAAGAAAAATAACTAAAACAGTAAGTCTGAATAGCCTGGGCGGATCAAATATTTTTTGATCCGCTTTCTTTTGTCGACTGCGCGCCCTTCCTGAAGGTACAGCCATGAAAATGATAGCCAACCTCAAAATCAGACAGAAACTGACACTCAGCTTCGGCATTGTATTTGCCTTGCTGGTCGCCATTACTGTACTCAGCAACATCAAGCTGAACCAGCTGAACGACAGCATCAACCTCATCAGCAAAGACCGCTACCCGAAAACAATACTGGCAAACGCGGTACAGATAGAAGTCAACAAGATCGCACTCAACCTGCGTGACATGATGCTCGGCAGTGATCCTGACAAGATTAAAAACCTGGCGGCCGATACCCTAGCTTCCGACAAGAAAATGAAGCAAGGCCTGGAGCAGCTCAAGTCCATTGCGCAGACCGAAGAAGACCAACGCTACGTCAACGCTGCCATCGCCGCACGCGACCAGTACGTACCGGCACGCGATGCTTTGCTGCAACTGGCGCTAGACGGTAAAACCAACGAAGCCAAAACTTATCTTGATCAGGTATTTATGCCGGTGCAGGTCAAATACTTCATCGCGCTGGACGCCATGTTCGACTATCAGGGCAGCCTGATGAGTCAGGCAGGCGACGATGCCAGCACCAATTCCGCACAAGCGCGCTGGATCATCAACATCCTCGCTGGGTTTACCTTGCTGATGGCGCTCGCCGTCGGCTGGTGGGTAACGCGTAGCATCACCCGTCCGCTGAATACCGCTATTAGCGTCGCGCGTCGGGTGGCACAGGGTGACCTGGGCGGTCCTATCTACGTCAAAACGACCAATGAAGTCGGGCAACTGATGGCCGCACTGAAAGCCATGAATGACAATCTGCACCATATCGTCAGCCAGGTACGCAATGGCACCGATACCATCGCCAGCGCTTCAGGTGAAATCGCACGCGGCAATATGGATCTCTCGTCACGCACGGAACAGCAAGCCAGTTCGCTCGAAGAAACTGCATCGGCGATGGAAGAACTGACCTCGACCGTGAAGGAAAATGCCGGCCATGCGCAAGAAGCCAATCAGCTGGCAGCGTCTGCCTCGGATATAGCGCGGCAAGGCGGTAGCGTGGTACATGAAGTGATCGATACGATGACAGCCATCAATACCTCATCAAAGAAGATCATGGACATCACAGGCGTGATCGACAGCATCGCCTTCCAGACCAATATCCTGGCACTCAATGCAGCGGTCGAAGCAGCGCGTGCCGGCGAACAGGGGCGCGGCTTTGCCGTCGTCGCATCCGAAGTGCGCAACCTGGCGCAGCGCAGTGCCACGGCGGCAAAGGAAATCAAGGCGCTGATCGATGATTCGGTAGCGAAAGTTGATAAGGGCAGCAAACTGGTACAGCAGGCTGGCCTGACCATGGATGAAGTCGTCACTAGCGTGGCGCGCGTCAGCAGCATCATCGCCGCCATCGATAATGCCAGCCAGGAACAAAGTGCAGGCATAGAACAGGTCGGGCAAGCGGTCGTACTGATAGATGAAGGGACGCAGCAGAACGCCGCATTGGTAGAGCAGTCTGCCGCTGCCGCCCAATCGCTGCGGGACCAGGCTGATCAGCTGATGCAACTGGTCAGCATCTTCAAACTGGAACGCAACCATGCGGCCACCGCCCCGACCGCACCGGAAAAGCTGCGCCTGGTAGCCACATCGACAGCCCTGTTAGCACCCAAACAAGACGGCAGGATCGCCAGCCTGATGTCGAATTGAAACAAAAAACGATCATCAGATATTTGATAAAAATCGTTGAAAAAACCAGCTGACATGCCTTAATCTATACATGCATGTTTTTCGATGCGGCGACGACGTGAATTGCAATTCGCCCACCACCGTATCGACGCTGCCGCCAGCAGCGCGTTGCACCTGTCTTAAACCCTTTTTGGGTTACCTTTTTTTGGCGACACAAAAAAGGTAACTGGCAACCGGTCCACCACCGGCAATGTCGGCGGGGCTGTCTGATGATGGCCATCGTCCAAATAGAGTCTTAAACAGACAGGTACCATCATGTCAAAAACACTGCTCATCAAGAATGCCCGCGTACTCGTCACCATGAACGAGCAACGCGAAGAAATCAGCAACGGCGCAGTATTTATTCGCGACAACGTAATCGAACAAGTCGGTCCCAGCGCTACGCTGCCACAGACTGCCGATGAAGTCATAGACGCCAGCCATCACGTCGTACTGCCCGGCCTGATCAATACCCATCACCACATGTATCAAAGCCTGACGCGGGCGGTTCCTGCTGCGCAGAACGGTGAATTGTTCAACTGGCTGACCAATCTGTATCCGATCTGGGCCAACCTGACGCCGGAAATGATCCAGGTGTCGACGCAGACTGCGATGGCGGAACTGATGCTGTCCGGCTGCACCACCAGCAGCGATCACCTCTACATCTATCCCAACGGCTGCCGCCTCGACGACAGCCTGGAAGCAGCGCAAGAGATAGGCATGCGCTTCCATGCGGCGCGCGGTGCTATGAGCGTGGGCCAGTCCAAAGGCGGTTTGCCACCGGATCGTGTGGTGGAACAGGAAGCCGACATCCTGCGCGATACGCAGCGCCTGATCGAGACTTATCACGATGCCGGACGTCATGCGATGCAGCGCATCGTGGTTGCACCGTGCTCGCCTTTTTCGGTATCACGCGACCTGATGCGCGAGTCTGCCAGCATGGCACGCAGCTTCAATGTATCGCTGCATACCCATCTGGCGGAAAACGTCAACGACATTGCTTACAGCCGTGAAAAATTCAATATGACACCAGCCGAATACGCAGAAGACTGCGGCTGGGTCGGGCACGATGTCTGGCATGCACACTGCGTGCAGCTGGACGACGCAGGTATCAATTTATTTGCTCACACCCATACCGGTATCGCGCACTGCCCTTGCTCGAACATGCGACTGGCATCCGGTATCGCACCGATACGCAAGATGCTGGATGCGGGCGTGTCTGTCGGCCTGGGCGTCGATGGCTGCGCCTCCAACGATTCCGGTCACATGATGGCCGAAGTCAGACAGGCGATGCTATTGCAACGGGTCGGCTTCGGGCCGGATGCGATGACCGCCAGGCAGGCGCTGGAAGTCGCCACGCTGGGTGGTGCCAAAGTCTTGAATCGCGACGATATCGGTGCGCTCAAACCCGGCATGTCGGCCGATATTGTCATGTTCGATGTGCGGCAAATCGGCTTCGCCGGTGCCTTGCACGATCCGGTCGCGGCAATGGTGTTTTGCACCCCGCCAAATGTTGCCTGCAGCATCATTAATGGCCGCGTCGTCATCCGCGATGGCCAGATTACAACAATAGACCTCGGACATGTCATTGAACGCCACAATGCACTGGCATTTACGCTGGCAGAGGCGGCGCGCTAACAGGGGGATCATATAGCTACAGTCTTATAACTGATATTCCATCTGCATTACATTAGGCAGGCAAAATTAGACGACATTAGATGCGCTGAACGACACCACGTTAGATGGTAAGCGTTGAAGCAAAAAAACATAAAAAACTCGGAGACAAGCAGATGACTTTTTTGGAAAAGTTTTTCAAGCTCAGCGACCACGGTACTACCGTGCGCACGGAGCTCGTGGCAGGGCTGACCACCTTCCTCACCATGGCCTACATCATCTTCGTCAACCCAGCCATTCTGGGTGACGCGGGGATGCCCAAGGATTCCGTATTCGTCGCCACTTGCGTGGCCGCCGCCATCGGTACCCTGATCATGGGCCTGTATGCAAACTACCCTATCGGGCTCGCTCCCGGCATGGGCCTGAATGCCTACTTCTCGTATGCAGTTGTGATTGGTATGGGCTATCCATGGCAAGCCGCCCTGGGTGCCGTATTCATCTCCGGCTGTCTGTTCATGGTAGTGAGTCTGTTCAAGATCCGCGAGCTGATTATCAACAGCATTCCGGTGTCGTTACGAACGGCGATTCCCGCGGGTATCGGCCTCTTCCTTGGACTGATCGCGCTGAAAAATGCCGGTATCGTCGTCGGCAATCCTAATACGCTGGTCACACTCGGTAACTTGCACAGCCCCCCAACAGTACTGGCCATCATCGGTTTTGTCGTGATCGTCGCACTGGATAGACTGAAAGTCCGTGGCGCGATGCTGATCGGCATCCTGGCCGTGACCGTACTGAGCTTCTTCTTTGCGGGTAACAAATTCGCCGGTGTGTTTTCGGCGCCACCGTCAGTCTCACCTACCCTGTTCCAGCTGGATATCCCTGGCGCACTGGGCATGGGCCTGATCAACGTCGTGCTGGTCTTTTTCCTGGTTGAATTATTCGATGCCACCGGCACCCTGATGGGTGTGGCGCAACGTGCGGGTCTGGTCAAAAACGGCAAGATCGAACGCCTGAACAAAGCCCTGCTGGCAGATAGCGGCGCCATCATAGCCGGTTCCATGCTTGGCACTTCGAGTACCACCGCCTATATTGAAAGTGCCGCTGGTGTACAGGCAGGTGGTCGCACCGGCCTGACTGCCGTCACCATCGCTGTCCTGTTCCTGCTGGCCCTGTTTATTGCACCACTGGCTGGCGTGGTTCCGGCATACGCAACAGCTCCGGCTTTGTTCTTTGTGGCTTGCCTGATGTTGCGTGAACTGCGTGACATCGATTGGGAAGACACCACCGAATGCGTACCGGCAGTGATTACCACCATCATCATGCCTTTCACTTATTCGGTAGCAAACGGTATGGCACTCGGCTTCATCACCTATGCCGCACTGAAGTTGCTGACCGGTCGTGCCAAGGAAGTGTCGTTCATGATCTGGATTATTGCAGGCTTGTTTACCGTCAAGTTGGTCTTGTTGGGCTAAGCAAATAAGCACAAACAGGTGTTGTGCAGAAACGCGCAACACCTGTCAGCAAACATGAATTTGATTTCGTAAGTAGTTGCATCCGACCGCGCTACTTAGTCTTACTACAGAGTACACATCATGTCAGAACCGATACGCTTTTACTTCCGCGGCACCACACACGAAGTGAGTGGTCTTTCCAATACGCGTACCGTCTTGCAGCACCTGCGCGAAGACCTGCATTGCACCGGCACCAAAGAAGGTTGTGCCGAAGGTGACTGCGGTGCGTGCACCGTGGTAGTCGGCGAACTGCGCGGCGATCATCTCGAACTCAATACCGTCAACTCCTGCATACAGTTTTTACCAACGCTGGACGGCAAGGCACTCTTCACAGTCGAAGACCTGAAGCAAAACGATGGCTGCCTGCATCCGGTGCAACAGGCGATGGTCGAATGCCACGGCTCACAATGCGGCTTCTGCACACCAGGCTTCATCATGTCCTTGTGGAATCTGTATCTGCACAATGATGATGGCAGCACCGCACCAAGTACACGACAAGTAGACGATGCACTGTCCGGAAATCTGTGCCGCTGCACCGGCTACCGTCCCATCATCGAAGCGGCGCACCGCATGGGTGAATTGCCAGCCGTCCATTTCGACCGCACACAAGTGGCAGATGCGCTGCGCGAATTGCAACGACATGAGCCACTCAGCATCAGCTACGCTGGTCAAACCTTCCACGCACCGCGCACCATAGAACAACTGGCAGCACTGCGCGCCGAATTGCCTAAGGCACGCATACTGGCAGGCTCTACCGACGTCGGCCTATGGGTCACCAAACACATGCGCGACCTCGGGGACATCATTTACCTCGGCCAGGTCGATGCACTGAAAAGCGTCAAGGAAGAAAACGGCTGGCTGGAAATCGGCGCAGGCGTCACACTGGAAAATGCGTATGCAGCAGCCGCCCAGCACTACCCGCAAGAGCTATCAGAGCTGTGGCAACGCTTCGCCTCGCTGCCAGTACGCAATGCCGGTACGCTGGGTGGCAATGTCGCCAACGGTTCACCTATCGGCGACTCCATGCCATGGCTGATTGCGCTCGGCACACACATCGTCTTGCGCAGCGTCGCAGGTGTACGCAGCATGCCGCTGGAAGATTTTTATCTGGCTTACCAAAAATCGGCCATGCAGCCAGATGAATTCGTGCAGGCAGTACGCATACCATTGCCACGTCCTGACGTCGCATTCCGCGTCTACAAACTATCGAAACGTTTCGACCAGGATATCTCGGCGGTTTGTGCCTCCTTCGCGTTTGAACTGGTCGATGGCCAGGTAAGGGATGCGCGCATCGCCTACGGCGGCATGGCGGCCACGCCTAAGCGCGCAGCGCAAGCCGAAGCGGCACTCAATGGAAAGGCATGGAGCGAAGCCAATGTACGCGCGGCGATAGCGCTGCTGGCACAGGACTATGCACCACTCTCCGATATGCGCGCCTCATCCGCTTATCGCATGAAGACGGCACAGAATCTTTTATATCGCTACTGGCTGGAAACACGTGCAGATGCGCCGGTACCGGCGAGCTCTTTGCGCGCCTTTGCAGCAGCAACAGCTGAGACTGCCTGAGGAAATCAGGAGGAATATGATGAACAAGCAAACCGAATTATTCATGACTGATACATTACCTGGCAGCGGTACACCCGGCGGCAAGGCAGTCGGCACCTCTTATGCGCATGAGTCCGCTTACCTGCACGTCACCGGCGAAGCGACCTACACTGATGACATCCCCGAGCTGCAAGGCACCTTGCACGCGGCACTGGGCCTGTCGCAAAAGGCCCATGCCAAGATAGTTTCCATCGACCTTAGCAAAGTCCAGGCCGTACCTGGCGTAGTCGCCGTGCTGACAGCGGCCGACATCCCCGGTGAAAACCAGTGCGGCGCGATCATACGCGACGATCCGGTGCTGGCCGAAGACCTGGTGCAATACATAGGACAACCTATTTTCGTCGTCATCGCCAACAGCCACGACACGGCACGCCGTGCTGCACGCCTCGGTGTCATCGAGTATGAAGAACTGCCACCGATACTGACGCCACGTGCGGCCCATGCTGCGCAATCCTATGTGCTGCCACCTATGCATTTGCAACGCGGCGATGCGGCGACTGCGTTTGCAGCTGCACCGAATAAGCTGCAAGGAAAATTCGACGTCGGCGGACAAGAGCAGTTCTATCTGGAAGGCCAGATCTCCTACGCCATTCCAAAAGAAGGCAGCGGCATGCACGTACATTGCTCGACGCAACACCCGAGCGAAATGCAGCATCACATTGCCCACGTCCTGCATGTGTCTTCGCACGACGTACTGGTGGAATGCCGCCGCATGGGCGGTGGCTTCGGCGGCAAGGAATCGCAATCGGCACTGTGGGCCTGCGTCGCCGCATTCAGTGCAGCCCGTTTGCGTCGTCCAGTCAAACTGCGCGCCGATCGCGACGACGACATGATAGTCACCGGCAAGCGCCATTGCTTCGCCTATGACTATGAAATCGGCTATGACAATAACGGCCTGATCCTGGGTGCACGCATAGACATGATCTCGCGTGCAGGTTTCTCTGCCGACCTGTCCGGTCCGGTGGCAACCCGCGCGGTCTGTCACTTCGACAATGCCTACTATCTGTCGGATGTTGAAATTCACGCCATGTGCGGCAAAACCAATACCCAGTCGAATACCGCCTTCCGCGGTTTTGGTGGCCCGCAAGGTGCGATTGCGATCGAATACATCATCGATGAGATTGCGCGCAATCTCGGCAAGGATGCACTCGAAGTACGACGCATCAACTTCTACGGCAGCAGCGATGGCGACGGCCCGGATGCACGCAATGTCACGCACTACGGTCAAAAGGTAGAAGACAACATCATCCACGCGCTGGTCGACGAACTGGAAGCCACCAGTGAGTACCAGGCTCGCCGCAATGCGATCAATGCATTCAACGCGTCGAACACCATCCTAAAAAAAGGCCTGGCACTGACGCCAGTGAAATTCGGTATCTCGTTCAACGTACCGCACCTGAACCAGGCGGGCGCATTGGTACACGTATATACCGATGGTTCGGTTTTGGTGAACCACGGCGGTACTGAAATGGGCCAGGGCCTCAACACCAAGGTCGCGCAAGTCGTGGCACAGGCATTGGGTCTGCAACTGGATAAGGTGCGCTGCACCGCTACCGACACCAGCAAGGTCGCCAACACCTCGGCCACGGCAGCCTCAACTGGTACCGACCTCAACGGTAAAGCGGCACAGCACGCAGCACTGCAAATCCGTGATCGCCTGGCCAGCCTGGCAGCACAGCGCTTTGGCGTCGAGGTCGCGAGCATACGTTTTGCCGACGACAAAGTGAGCTCTGGTGCGCACAGCATAGACTTCCAGGAACTGGTCATGCTGGCTTATACCGCCCGTATCCAGCTCTGGTCTGACGGCTTCTACTCAACCCCACGCGTGCACTGGAACAGCAAGACCATGCAAGGTCATCCGTTCTACTACTACGCTTACGGTGCGGCCGTGGCCGAAGTGGTCATCGATACACTGACCGGCGAATGGAAATTGCTGCGCGCGGATGCGCTCTACGATGCAGGCGAAGCATTGAATCCGGCCATCGATGCAGGCCAGGTGGAAGGTGCTTTCATCCAGGGCATGGGCTGGCTCACGACCGAAGAATTGTGGTGGAATAAGGACGGCAAACTGATGACGCATGCTCCTTCGACCTACAAGATTCCGGCGATCTCGGACTGCCCGGCTGACTTCCGCGTCAAGCTCTTCAAGAACAGCAATGTGCAGGACAGCATCCACCGTTCGAAAGCCGTCGGTGAACCGCCGCTGCTGTTACCGTTCTCGGTCTTCTTCGCAATCCGTGATGCAGTGGCCGCCGTTGGTAACAATCGCGTCAATCCGCCTTTGCGCGCACCGGCCACCAGCGAAGCTATCCTTGATGCAGTCGACGCCGTGCGCGCCGCCATCCAATAGCAAGGAGTCACGCTATGTCTACATGGTTAGAAGCGTTGCAAACAACTGTACCGGCACAGGAAACTTGCGTGCTGGTGACAGTTGCAGGCATCCAGGGCTCAACACCACGCGAAGAAGGTGCCCGCATGGTGTACACAGCGACCCGGCAATTCGACACCATAGGCGGCGGTCATCTCGAATGGCGCGCCGCACAGATTGCACGTGACATGCTGGCCGACAGCACACCGACCCGCCGTATGAACCACATCGAACGCATCGCGCTGGGCCCCAGCCTGGGTCAATGCTGTGGCGGTGTGGTCTTCCTTGCCTTTGAAATCATAGAGCAACGTGCCGCCGCCATGCTCAGTGGTCTGGCACGCGGTTGCAAGGAGGGCGTGAACATATGGCGCGCGGTGCCACTGGAAACGAATGATGCAGCCGTGCTTTACGATCTCAAGGGCAGCACCTGTAATGCAAGTTCGGCGGTTGATGCCTTGACTCCGGATATGTTCCTGTCCAGGAGCGCGACCCATATCGCACGTGATACCCAAGGTCGCCGCTGGTTGCTGGATCTGTGCCAAGCGCATTTACCGCAAGTCGTCCTGTTTGGCGCCGGGCATGTAGGTACGGCCATCGTACGCATGCTGAGTACGCTGCCATGTCGCGTCCTGTGGGTAGACGAACGGGAAGACATGTTCCCTGCTGATTTACCTATGCAGGTCACGATAGATGCGACCGATGTACCGAATGCCGTCGTTGCAAAAGCTGAGCCTGGTGCCTACTTCCTGGTGATGACGCACAGTCATTCACTGGACCAGCAGTTGACCGAGCAAATCCTCAAGCGCGAAGACGTCGCCTGGTTTGGCCTGATCGGCTCCTATACCAAACGCAAGCAATTCGAACATCGCTTGCAGGACAGAGGCGTCACGGTCGAGCAATTGAACAAGATGACCTGTCCTATCGGCATCCCCGGCATCTATGGCAAGGAACCCAGCAGCATCGCCGTCGCCGTAGTCGCACAGCTGGTCCAGCTATGGGAACTGCGCGCCCAGCCGCATAAGAACAGTCCTGTCCTGGCTACCACTGCCGCGGTGCTAGCTTCGTCAAATACACCGCAAAACTGAACACGCTTTTTCTACACCCATTTTTAGCACTGATAGTTACTCATGATTTCTAACGTACACGCGTACCGCGCGAGCCTGCTCCATTTTTCCAACGACCCTGCCTTCGCTGAAGATGCGACGCAGTGGCATAGCGATGGTTTGCTGGTCGTGGCAGACGGCAAGATAGTTGCCGCTGGCGATTACGATCGTTTACTGCCGACCCTGCCCGCTGGCGCCATGACCCATGACTGGCGCGGCAAGATCATCACGCCTGGCTTCATCGACACCCATGTGCACTATCCGCAAACCGACATGATCGCGTCGCCTGCACCTGGCTTGCTGCCCTGGCTCAATACCTATACCTTCCCGACCGAAAGAAAGTTTGAAGACAGCGCACATGCCGCTGATGTCGCTGACTTCTTCCTCGCTGAATTGCTGCGCAACGGCACGACAACTGCGGCAGTCTATTGCACCGTGCATCCGCAATCGGTGGATGCATTCTTTGACCGCAGCCATGCACTGAACCTGCGCATGATCGCGGGCAAAGTAATGATGGACAGGAATGCACCCGACTTCCTGCTGGATACTGCAGAAAGCAGCGCCAGGGATACAGAAGCACTGATCAAGCGCTGGCATAAGCAAGGCCGACAGCACTACGCGATCACGCCACGTTTTGCCCCAACCTCGACCGACGCGCAATTGCGCCTGGCAGGTGAACTGGCGTCGCAGTACCCGGACACCTACATCCAAACCCACGTCGCAGAAAATACTGATGAAGTGAAATGGGTCAAGGAACTGTTTCCTGACAGCCGCAGCTATCTCGACGTCTATGAAAAGCGCGGCCTGATGCGCAAACGTGCGCTATACGCCCACTGCATCTGGCTGGATGATGATGATCGTGCACGCATGGCAGCGACGGAATCAGTCGCAACGGTGTGTCCTACTTCCAACCTCTTCCTCGGCAGCGGTTTGTTTGACTTCATCAATGCTGACAAACTGCGTATGCCAGTCTCACTCGCGACTGACGTCGGGGGTGGCACCAGTTTCTCCATGCTGCAAACCATGAACGAGCTCTACAAGGTAGGTCGCATGAGCGGCGTGCATCTGGCCGCGCAACGCATGTTTTACATGGCGACGCTGGGTGGTGCACGTGCCTTGCAGCTGGAAGGGACGATCGGTAATTTTGCGGCTGGTTGCGATGCAGACTTCATCGTGCTCGACCCGCAAGCCACGCCTTTGCTGTCACGTCGCAGCGCGACGACCGACAGCCTGGAAGAGCAATTGTTTGCACTCGCCATACTGGGCGATGACCGTGTTATCACCGCTACTTATGCTGCAGGTGAGCGTGTGCATCAGCGCGCAGCCTGGATTTGATAACTAGCGCCACAGCATGGTCATCAACTATTGATGACCATGCTTGTCCGTCGGGGACGCGTAGTTGAACATGACAGAACCCAGCACGCCGACGGCGATCAATACCAGCAGCATCCCCATATAGCTACCGATAGCCGTGTACAGCAGCGATGCCACGAACGGACCAGCAGCAATCGCTATCATGACCGGCGCGCCCATCGCGCCACTCACCGCGCCATAAGCTTCGCGCCCATACAATTCCGCTGGTATGGTGCCGCGCACTATGGTCATCACGCCATTGCTGATGCCATATATCCCGGCAAACAAGGCATACATCCACAACCAGTGATTCGGTGCATAGAGCAGTATCAAGGCCAGCGGCAACAACCACATCGCGCATAAACCTATCTTGTGCGATGACAGATTGCGCCCCACGGTGGTTTCCAGTATCCGTCCCAGTACCTGCATAGGCCCGACCATCGCGCCTATAGTCGCCGCCTGCGTCGGTGTAATACCGCGGCTCTGCAACAGCGACATCAGGTGCAGGGACACAGCGGAGAAGACCAGTGTATTTAAAGTGAATGAGGTAGTCAACAAATAAAAGCTGCGCTCGCGCAAGACTTGCGCCAGACCTGATTTGCCTTGCGTGGCCTGGGTCGGCGCTTCGGTTGCAGGTGAAAATTTAGGCAGCAAGGCATGCACAGGAAAACTGACCAACAAATTCAGTGCGGCATAAATCAGCCAGGTGTCACGCCAGCCGACCTGATCCGACAGTGCTTGTGTCAATGGCCAGAACACACTGCTCGACAGACCGCCAAATAAAGTCACTGCTGTAATCGCGCGGCGATAGCCACTGCCATATACCTGCGTCAATACGGCAAAAGCAGGCTGGTACAGCGTCGCACTCATGGCCACACCCAGGCCTGCCCAGACCAGGTACAGCGTCAGCACGCTATCGACATAAGACATCAGGAAAAACATGAGCGCGGCCAGCAAGGCACCACCGCCCATCACCAGTCGTCCGCCTATGCGATCAATAATTGCGCCGGATAAAGTCGACAGACAACCGGATAGCAGCAAGGCTATCGAATACGCCCCCACCACTACCGAGCGCGTAGTCTGGAGCTCGGCTTCCATAGGCTGCATGAGTACGCCATAAGCGTAGAACATCGAACCCCAGCCTATGATCTGGGTCATGCCCATGGAAGGGATAAGCCATTTTGATTGCTTGGTGGCCGCTGTCATTTTTTATCGTTATTGATTTCCTGCCCGAGTACAAAGTGTACCCAGATCGCATCTTGCGTGCAGGGCGTGCTTGCAGCAGTCCGGCGATTACAAATCGGACGGTATGGTGTGCAGCAATTCGCCCAGGCGTTTCTGCACCCATTGCGTAGTCGCATCCGGCTGATGCCCTTGCAGCCACAACATACGTACCGACAATAGCGGCAGGCTAAATTCATCGCAGGGCAGTTCCTGCAGATGCAAACGATACTCTTCGTACTGGGCGATGTTCAAAGGCAGTATCGCCCAACCTATGCCGTCCGCCACCATCGCCGCAATACTGTAAAAACTATCGGAGCGCCAGACCGACGGACTCAAAGCCGGATCAGCGAAGTCATCCATATGCATCAAGAGCTGCCTGTGCTTGGCGAGATCGCGTTGCGTGATTTTTTTAATCTGCGTCAACGGATGCTGACGACTCACATAGATACCCTGCGCCACACTACCGATATGCTTTTGCGCAAATGACAGCGAACATGGCCCGCGATCAAAATGGAAGGCCACGCTGGCGCGCTGCTTCTCCACGTACTCGGCCACCTCGGTTGCCGTACCATTAAGTTGGGTCAGTTCCAGTGATGGGAAACGTTCCGATATCTCCTTCACCAGCGCGCCGACCGCAAGGTAAGGCAAGGCTTCATCCAAAGCCAGCGTCAGCTTGGCTTGCTGCCCTGCCGCGAATGATTGCGCACGGTGATCCAGCCCCTCGGCCTGGCGCAACAACTCCCGTGCTTCCAGCAGCATGACTTCACCGGCCGGTGTGAGTTGCACATTGCGCCGCGAGCGATCAAACAAATCAAAGCCCAGATCTGCTTCCAATAAGGCAATAGCCGTACTGACAGCAGATTGCGCCTTGCCCAGGCGACGCGCAGCCGCAGAGATAGAGCCAGCCTCTGCGGTCACGACAAACTGTTTCATGCGATCGATAGTCCATTCCATCCATCTATTTTATAGATGGTACTTAACTTTGTCTAAATCCAATATTGATGGATGATAGACAACGTTGCACAACAAATAGGCTCATTTGGGCCAGAAAAGTCATGAATCAAAAATCCATAACACCCAAAACTGTCACCATAAACTGGTGCACAGATGCGGCACTAAGCGAGGCGCTTACCCAGCTCTTCGTGATGAACGCGCACACTCAATACATTTCCCACTCCGAGCTGCAAGGATCACGCGCGGCTAGTCCTACCCAATGGCGTAGCGATCTGGCGGCAACCATGCGCCAGGAGTTGAACGCGACCCTGGCACTAGACCCTGCAAACGCAAATCAATTGCTTGCGACTGCAAACATCGGCAATGACATCGTCGGCATGGCGCTGGTCGCCATCGATAACAATCCGGACGTCGCTACACCGTTTGCATCGCTGGACGACCTGATCGTGCACCCGGATCATCGCGGTGCCGGTATCGGCCAGCAATTGATCGCATGGGTCGAGCAGCAATTACTGACGCGCGGCATCCAGCGTCTGTTCCTCGAAAGCGGCGCAGGCAACCATGATGCGCACCGCTACTTCCATGGCCTGAACTTCCAGACCGTATCGGTCGTGATGATGAAGGAGCTCAGCCATGCTTAAGCCCAACAAAGACATCCTGAAACACACTGCCATGCTGCCGTCTTCCAGCCGCTGGCTGGTGCTGGCCATCGTCTCGGTCGCGCTGTTGCTGATCGTGGTCGACATGACGGTGCTCTATGCAGCACTGCCAAGACTGACAGCAGACCTGCAGGCCTCGGCTTCGGCCAAGCTGTGGATAGTCAACATCTATGCGCTCATCGTCTCGGGGCTGCTGCTTGGCATGGGTACGCTGGGCGACAGGCTAGGACATAAGTCCTTATTCGTCGCCGGCCTCGTGGTATTCGGTATCGCATCGTTGTGCGCGGCGTACTCGCCGTCCTCCGCCACACTGATCGCTGCACGTGCATTGCTGGCAGTAGGTGCTGCCATGATGATGCCGGCAACACTGTCCATCATCCGTCTCGCCTTTGCCGATGAAAACGAACGCGCAGTGGCGATCGGTATCTGGGCCGCTGTTGCCTTCGGCGGTGCCGCACTCGGACCGGTAATCGGCGGACTGTTGCTGGAATACTTCTGGTGGGGTTCGGTCTTCCTGATCAACGTGCCTATCGTGCTGGTGGCATTGCCTATCGCCCTGGCTTACATACCGAAAAGCCAGCCTAACAAAACACGGCCATGGGACCTGGTCGGTTCACTGCAAATCATGGCGGGCCTGGTCGGCGTGACCTACGCATTGAAAGAAGCAGGCAAGCACAACCCTGCATGGGGCATAGCCCTGCTGACACTGCTGTTCGGACTCTTCTTCCTCGCCATGTTTGCACGCAGGCAGCAACACAGCGCGCATCCGATGATCGATTTTTCGTTGTTCAAGAACACGATTTTCTCGTCATCTGTAGCAGCCGCTATCGTCTCCGCTGCCGCCCTGCTGGGTATGGAACTGGTGTTCACGCAGCGTTTGCAACTGGTGCTCGACATGACACCGTTGCAGGCGGGTGTATTTATCCTGCCTTTGTCGCTGGCGGCTTTTGCTGCCGGCCCGTTGACGGGACGTGTATTGCCGAAGCTGGGTAGCGCCTTTGTCTTGTCGTTGTCCCTGCTGATCTCCGGACTGGGTATGGGTGCTTATCTGTTCCTGTACGACGCCGCAGCATGGATGCAAATCATCTGCCTGCTGGTGCTCGGTGCCGGTATCGGTGCTGCGATGACGGCGGCATCCAGCACCATCATGCAAAGCGCACCGGTGGATCGCGCGGGTATGGCTGCCTCGGTCGAGGAAGTTTCGTACGAACTGGGTAGTGTCTTCGGTGTCACGCTGATGGGCAGCATACTGTCACTGGCTTATGCGAGTGCACTGAGTTTGCCTGCTGATATGAACCTGCCTGCCATCGTGTGGGATAGCCTGGATGAAGCACTTCTTGTGACTCGGGATCTCGCACCTGCTGTTGCGCAAGTGGTAGATGCTGCCGCCAAATCATCATTTGATGTGGCGTTCACGGCTGTCATTGCAACCGCGACCTTCCTGTTGTTCCTGACCTCCGGCATCGTCTGGTGGAGCAATAAAAAAAGCGAGCATGTTGCCATGCTCGCCGAATCGCACTCAACTACTTGAGCCCCGGAGTAAAGCTGTGTGGCTGGGCGGATTTCTCCGCTCAGCCAGTTTGATCAAGATGATCAGAAGCGGTGACGGATACCCAGCGCAACGGTGTTGCCGGTATTTTGCTGGGTGATCTTGTCGTACATATACACCGCATAGAGATCGGTACGTTTGGAGATGTTGTAGTCATAGCCAAACGATGCCGTATTGCGTTTCAAATCCTGTCCCATCGCTGCGCCGTCACGCTTGGTATTCGCCCATGACGCCAGGATCGCACCCTGACCCAGCGGGATGCTGGTACCAAGCTGCACGGTACGGTCATTCAAATCGATATCGTGACTGGTCTGGTTATAGGTTGCGAACAACTTGGCCACCGCGAAATCATACGAACCACCGACAAACCATCCGGTCTGGCGCGCAGGCGTCAAGCCACCCAGCAAAGTCGCTGCTGGCAATACATTGCCCGGCGTCTGCTCCAGCGGATTGTTTACTTTGATTTTTTGGTAGTAAGCCGCCAATCCCAATGGGCCATTCGAATACAGCAAATTCATACCGAAGTTATTCTTGCCGCTCTTTCCTGCGACTTCGCCGAACTGGTAATGGATATTCGCTTTCAGGCCCGCCATATTAGGCGTGGTATAGACGATCTCATTGCTCCAGCCGGTATCCGCTGCCACCGAATTGCTCCAGCGCGAACCATTGAACAGCGGCACGTCTGCGTGCAGCATCAAAGGCGACAACTGGAATGAATCACCGAATGGATTGAACAGGATGGATGGCAGGAAGTGTGGCGCCAGATCACGACCCAGCGAGATCTCACCGAACTTGCCTATCAGGCCGACGTTCGCATCGCGCGAAAAGAAAGTCTCATTGCCGTCGAAGCGACCGGCACCGCCAGTGTCCGCACGGAAGAAGGAAGTCAGGTTGAACTTGGCTTTGAGGCCGCCACCGAGATCTTCGGTGCCCTTGAAGCCAAACCATGAAGTGGTCATACCACCGCTATTGACGACGCTGCTGCGTCCGGCGTCGCCGCTGTATTTGACTGAACCGATAAAGTTATCGACCAGGCCGGTGACCTGTACCGATGTTTGCGCCATTGCTGGCAATGCACATGCTGCACCCAAAGCTGCGACGCACTGCAGCTTGCGCAGTGTATTTTTTCTTGCACCCATTTTTGTCTCCTCGTTTTTATATGCGTAAGAAATTTGTCTTCTTACACTCACGGCACTACTTATTTTTTATGTGTACTGCCTGCTTACTGCGCTATCTCGCTACTTCTTTGATGCTTCCTTTACTGCCTGCTGCCATGCTCGATACAGCGCTGGCGGATACGCTCCGCCAGCACCTGCTACTTCAAATTACTTAGGGAAAACTGCTTTCTTGATGATCGCGTGTACGCCCCAGTTGCCATCGACGACTTGCGTAATACCGAAGTCGACCGATACCGAGATCAGCGAAATCGCTTCGTCTTCGGTCAGGTTGCGTGTGTCCATGAAGAAGCGACGGGTCTTGTTGAAGGCGTCGGTCATTGCGCTGTCCAATGACGATTTCTTGAACAGTTCAGAAGTGCCATCCACACCGAATTCCTTCAGGTAGTTCGGGCTGCTGAAGCCGTGCACAACCAGCTCGCTTTCGGTTTCCAGCAATGGATAGTCGAGGCCATACAGCTTGGTGCCTGGCAGGTCCGCTTTCTTGTGCAGGATGAACTGGAACAAACCAGTCAGTGAGCATTCAATCGCTGTACCGCAGAGCTCTGCATCGCCTTGCGAAGCATGTGGATCACCAACCGAGAACATCGCGCCTGGCACGACCACAGGGAAGAACGCGGTTGCGCCCTTGCCCATACGCCAGTTATCGAAGTTACCGCCGCTGTAGCTAGGAATGATGGACGACACCATATCGGCTTCGACTGGTGCAACACCGATCATGCCGAAGTGCGGACGCACAGGAATTTCGTAACCCTTCAGGACGTCGTAGTTAGGCTTGATGCTGCTCTTGTCGACCGGTACGCCTGGGTAATCGATGATAGGGTGAACCACGCCGAATGGATCGGTTTGTGGTGTCCAGCGGTAGTTGTAAACTGCCTTGGCCCAGGTCTGTTCACCGCTCGCATCAACTTCATAAATGGTGATGACTTCACGGCCTTTAGGCTCGGTGATCAGGTTGTTGTAGTGGAAGCCCCAGTTACTCGCAACGTTAGAGCCAAAGGTCTTGCCACGATAGTCAGGGTTGCCCGAAGGACGCTGCATGGTATCGACGATGCGTACTTCCAGCACGTCGCCAGGCTCTGCACCATTGACATAAATAGGACCGGTGCAAACGTGCACGCCCAGGCCACCGCCCGCGCCCAATGGATCATCCATAGGACCCGCGCCACGGCGATCAACTGCCTTGCTATTCGCGTCCCATTGGAAAATGCTTTCTGCGCCAGCATCGCCTTTGACCATGCGCTCGATGTCGTCGTTGGAGTGATGCGTGATGGTTTCGATCGTGGCGTAATCACCGGATTCCAGCTTCAGCAGCGGCTCCATGGTCTTGCTGAAATAACCCCAATGGATGGTCTTGTTGTTAGCCGGTACGTAGTAGTGGCTAACGTGTTCGCCAGCCTTCTTCGAAGGCAGCGCACGCTCGGTAACGCCTGCCAAACCGGCGATGCCTGCAGTCGGCTTACCGCCGATAGCAGCGCGCAAGCTCTGACGCGCTTCCTTGAACTCGCCCTGCAAATCGGCGTCGTTCAAGTGGGAAAAGTGATTACATCCAGTACTGCAAATATGGTCTCGCATACATCTCCTGATCTCTTTGACACACCACCTGATTGTGGTTAGCAGAGATCATAGAAGCGAGGAGGCACCGGAATCTTGTACGGAGGCGTACAAATTATTGTTGGGTGAATGGTAGGTATTCACCGCGTACGAAGATAGTTAACAGGAATTTTTCTCTCGGAAATCTTTTAGTGCGATGCCCCACTCAGTCACTCATCCATCTTGGCACTAGCCTTAGCTCCGATCATCCTTAGCAAACAATCAACGTCTTTAACTACATGATTACTATGAATGACGTGAATTTTTGTCGCTCTACTACGTAAAAGAAACTTTAAGGATCGCTCTTCCGGAATCGAAAGTATTGTTATGTGGAGATTTAATGGCGAATCGCTCAACACCCGCTTACACGCAAGGGCAAACCGACGAGAAGGCATTGAAAGATCGTTGTGAAGCAAAAGCAAGTCGATGTCATTATAAGTTTGTGATTCGGTAAAAAAAGATCCAAATCCAAATACTTGAATCTCTTCAATATTCACTGCCATTGTTCCATCGCTAACTTTTGTTCCGGCGATACATATTGGTCTGTCCCGGCCTCAATGGACACAAGGTTAAGCACTGAGTGCTAATTGGCGCTGCTCGAATTCCGCTGGGGTCAAATACCCTAATGTCGAATGGCGGCGATGATGATTGTAAAAGCGAATGTAG
>NZ_JADOEL010000021.1 GCF_015645465.1 Herminiimonas contaminans
CCGCTGGCTATGGACCTATAATCACGAACGCCCCAACATGGCCATCGGAGGCATCACCCCAAAACAGAAACTGGCCCTGGCCGCATAGTCTCTACTCTCAAGTCGCTTTAAAAATGGGGGGATTACCCTACCTCGCTCTACGCACCAAATGGAAGCGGAAAGACACCGATAGTTCAAGCTATTGCTTTTTGCTTGGGATTTCACACTAAGTTCAGAACAGATATTCGTGACAATTGCTTAGAAGCAGTGCTGACCTTTGAACATGGTGGCAATATTTTCACAACTCGTCGTGAGATGAGCAATGATTTTCATCTGACAGTTGAAGTTGATGGAAATACCAAGGAATTTTTCAGTGAAGGAGATTTTTCGACAACTCTGTTTCAAACACTTCGGCTGAACGAACCAGTATTGATTGGGACAGATCGTTCTCCAACAAAACCTTATATTTCTACTGTACTGCCAATCTTTTACGCTAAACAAGATGGCGGTTACCTAGACCCCTACAAAGCGTCGGCCAACTTCGTTCAAGACCAACACGTTGAAATGATCCGGTTCGCCTTCGGTCTCGGGCCTAAAAACTCTTACTCAGCGAAGAAAGATCTTCTTAAGGCCCAAGACGAATTGGAAGCAGCACAACGGCGAGTCGTTTATCAACAAAAAATCGTTGCGGACCTATCTGAACGAGTTGACGATTCCCCGACTGCTAGAGCGGAACGTGACGGGCGCTCTTCGTTGATTTCATCTCAGCTTAGTGAATTAAAGGATACCGTAGACACAAAGAGTGCTGCTGATGATGCGCTGCGTGATCTTCTGAACGCAAAGGAGGAGAAGCTACGCATAGCTAAACGTCAGCAATTTGACCTTCGCACCCGTATTGCAGGAATTGATTCTATTCGAGGAGAAATTGACGGGGAAATTAGAACACTTTCACTCAATGAAGAATCGAAACGAGCCTTTGAATTCTTTGGCGGTGATATCTGCAGTCGTTCCGATTGCGGGCTCTTTTTTTCAAGCTCGGAGTCGTACGCGAAAAATCTGATGTATTTGAAAGATCAAATCAAAGATCTAGAATCGAACTCCGCACGTGCGGAGGTCTTGCAAGAAGAACTTGAACGCCGGATCGACGAAGATGAGGCTGAGCGCTTATTGATTTTGTCGAAAATGAATGATCGACCACAACATGCGGCGATTGATCATCTAGTCACTACCGTCCAATCTCTTACGAAAGAACTACTGGAGATTGAACAGAAGCGCATCATAGTGGAATCATTAGCTGAGGAGCGGCGCAAATACATACAGTTCGAGAATGAACGAGCAAGCCTTCAGGATCGAATTTCAAATCTTAAAAATAATTCGAAAGCAGACTTCGAGTTTAGCAAGCTACGCTCAAAAGTACGTGAGTATCTAATTGAATGGTTAGATACACTTGAGACACTAAACATCTCTCGCGATATCGATATTGATACGAGCTTCAAGTTCAAGTTCGGCCCTGAACCATTGGACGTAATCGGCGGTAGCACACGCAATCGTTTAATTCTTGCAATTCATGCTGCAATTTTCCAAGCTTACTTGGAAGCACCAGATCGGCCATTCCGTTTTATGATTCTCGACACACCCAAACAAAACGAGTTAGATGGCCAAGATCTCACTAACTATCTGGAAAAACTTGAAGGTATCTGTGAAAAATTTGGCGGCCAACTCGTACTCTCTTCTACAGAGTATCACCACAAAATCGGCGAGAAAGACAAAGAGTGGCTTCCGCTATACCCTGGAGAAAAGCAACCGATGTATCTGGGGAAACCAGGCACTATGTTGAAACCAGCGGACAGTTAATCATGGGCAGTAGTGCTCTTAACGATTTTTTCTATCGACAAAATTATATGCCCGTACTTTTGTCTTGAATGTAACCATCTACATATCTCCAGACCATTCAAATCCAAATTGAGGGCAACGCAAATTTAATAAGTCTTCTCAACGCTTCTAATTTGCTGATGCAAAGCCTTCAGTTCCTCTGCCAAATAACAAAAGACCCCAAATGGGGCCTTTTGTTATTTACGTGAGAATTTTTCAAATATTTTAAAAATCTTCCAAATCAAATATCAATATTCCCCGCCGAAAGCGCATTCAACTCAATAAACGCCCGACGTGGTTCCACGTCATCACCCATCAAGGTAGTGAAGATCTGATCCGCAGCAATCGCGTCTTCGATCTGCACTTTTAACAAGCGGCGTACAGCTGGGTCCATTGTTGTTTCCCACAGCTGCTCTGGATTCATTTCACCCAGACCTTTGTAGCGTTGTTTGCCGACGTTACGTTCTGCTTCGCTGCGCAGCCAGTTCATCGCCTGGTGGAAGTCGCTGACTGCCGATACTTTGGCTTTGTCGCCAGCACCACGCTGCACGATAGCGCCTGGACCGATGAGGCCTTTGAAGGTTGCTGCTGCAGCGGCCAGTACGGTGTAGTCAGAGCCGTTGACGAAGTCGGTGTCTATGCTGCTGACCTTGACGTTGCCGTGGTACATGCGCTGGATGCGCAGTGTGTGTTTGTCGGACAGTTCATCCGATTTCACGGTGACGGTGACCGATGGTTCGTTAATACCGTCTTGCAGGCGCTGTGCCGATTCTTGTGCTGCGCTGACCGAGCTCAGGTCCAGCGTGACGCCTGTCATGATGGCGGTGAGGGCAGCACCGTCTACTGCGCGGGTGAGGCGGTTGATGATGGCGTTGGCCATGTTGTACTGGCGTACGAGCTCAGCCAGTGCATCACCAGCAATCGGTTGTGCGCCTTCAGCAGGAATGAGTGCTGCGTCGTTCAATGCGATTTGCATCATGTAGACAGCTTCTTCCACGTCATCTTTCAGATAACGTTCGTCCTTGCCGTGCTTGACCTTGTACAGCGGCGGTTGCGCGATGTAGACGTGGCCGCGCTCTACCAGTTGTGGCATCTGACGATACAGCAGGGTGAGCAGCAGGGTGCGGATGTGCGCGCCGTCGACGTCCGCATCGGTCATGATGATGATGCGGTGGTAACGCAGTTTCTCGATGTTGAATTCGTCGGCACCGATACTGGTACCCAGCGTTGCGATCAGGGTGGTGATTTGTTCGCTGGCCAGCATTTTTTCAAAGCGGGCTTTTTCAACGTTGAGGACTTTACCGCGCAGTGGCAGGATGGCCTGGAATTTACGGTCGCGACCTTGTTTGGCCGAGCCGCCCGCGGAGTCACCTTCGACTACGTAGAGTTCGCACAGTGCCGGATCTTTTTCCTGGCAGTCAGCCAGCTTGGCTGAGAGGCCGAGGCCGTCCATCACGCCTTTGCGACGGGTGAGGTCACGCGCTTTACGCGCTGCTTCACGTGCACGTGCTGCTTCCACGATTTTGCCGCAGATGATTTTGGCGTCGTTTGGTTTTTCCTGCAGGTAGTCAGCCAGTGTCTTCGCAACGATTTCTTCGACCGGGCCACGCACTTCGCTCGATACCAGTTTGTCTTTGGTTTGCGAGCTGAATTTAGGCTCAGGTACTTTGACCGACAGTACGCAGGTCAGGCCTTCGCGCATGTCGTCGCCGCTGATTTCCACTTTGGCTTTTTTCGCGAATTCGTGTTCGTCGATGTATTTGTTGATGACGCGTGTCATCGCCGCGCGCAGGCCGGTGAGGTGAGTACCACCGTCGCGTTGCGGAATGTTGTTGGTGAAGCAGAGTACTTGTTCGTTGTAGGCGTCGTTCCATTGCATGGAGACGTCAACCGTGATGTTGGTGTTCTGGTCCGACATACGTTCGCCAGTTGCCTGGAAGATGGTCGGGTGCAGGACGCTCTTGGCTTTGTTGATGTATTCAACGAAGCCACGGGTGCCGCCTTCGAATGCGAAGTCTTCTTCCTTGCCGGTGCGCTGATCGCTAAGCTTGATGTGCACGCCGTTATTGAGGAAGGACAGTTCGCGGATACGCTTGGCCAGGATGTCGTAGTGGAATTCGACGTTGGTGAAGATTTCTTCATCCGCCCAGAAGTGCACTTCGGTACCGCGCTTTTCGGTATCGCCTATGACTTTGATCGGAGAGACGACCATGCCGTCTATGGTTTCGAGTTCACGGTTTTGCGGTACACCGCGCACGAATTCCATTTGATGTTTTTTGCCATCGCGACGGATGGTCAGGCGCAGCAGCTTGGATAAGCCGTTGACGCAAGAGACACCCACACCGTGCAAACCGCCGGAGACTTTGTATGCGTTTTGATCGAATTTGCCGCCTGCGTGCAGTTCGGTCATGACGATTTCTGCCGCGCTGCGTTTAGGCTCGTGCTTGTCATCCCATTTGATGCCGGTCGGAATACCGCGGCCGTTGTCAGTGATGGAGATGGAATTGTCCGAGTGGATGGTGACGTGGATGTCGGTGCAGTGACCGGCCAGCGCTTCATCGATGGAGTTGTCCAGCACTTCGAACACGCAGTGGTGCAGACCGGTACCGTCCGACGTATCACCAATGTACATACCTGGGCGCTTGCGCACCGCTTCCAGCCCTTCGAGGATCTGGATGGAGGACGCACCGTATTGAGCGGATTGCGGCTGTGGGGCGTTGTCGTTAGGGATCGCGGACATGGTTACCTTTAATAACGGTTACTAAGTCATAGACCTGCTGTGGGAGTGTGGACGGAAGGCGGGTTTGAATACCTGGCGGTTACTCAAAGAGGCTGACCTGTCCGGTTTCTCCTGAAGAAGAACTGGCTTGCGCGGCTTACGCGCTGGCTGGCTTGACCTCACACATACTGGCTATGACTTAACTACAAAAAATTGCTGCAAAACTATGTGCTACTACGGCAAAGCCGGACCATCTTTATTCAGTGCAACAAAACAAGGATGGTGCGTGCTTTGCGATCTTTTCTACATGGGGGCAAAGTGCTGTTTTTAAAGCGTTTTATCCCCTTTTTACCTCTGGTTCCGGGCCTTAAATACGCATCGGCATGACGACGTATTTGAAGTCCGGATTGTCCGGCACGGTGATCAGTGCTGACGAGTTAGCGTCGCCGAGGGCGATGTTGATGCTGTCGCCTTTGAGGTTGTTCAATACGTCCAGCAGGTAAGTCACGTTGAAGCCGATATCGACGCTATCGCCGCCGTAATCGATTTCGATTTCTTCGACTGCTTCTTCCTGGTCGGCATTGGTCGAGCTGATTTTCATGCTGCCCGGGCTCATGATGCAACGCACGCCTTTGAACTTGTCCGAGGTCATGATCGCAGCACGTTGCAACGAACGCAGCAGCGCATCTCGGCCGATGGTGAAGTTGTTTTTGTAACCCTTAGGTACGACGCGGGTGTAATCCGGGAACTTGCCTTCTACCAGTTTGGAGATCAGTTCGATATCGCCAAAGGTCAGCTTGACCTGGTTGTTGGCGATTTCCAGATCGACTGGCTGATCGTTTTCTTCCAGCAGGCGTTGCAGTTCGATGATGGTTTTGCGCGGGATGATGACTTCCTGACGCGGGAATTCCTGCTCGGTTGCGACCTGGCAGAACGCCAGACGGTGACCGTCGGTCGCCACGGCGATGACGTTCTTGCCGTCAACGACGAGCAACAGACCATTGAGGTAGTAACGGATGTCTTGCTGCGCCATCGAGAAGTGCACCATGTTGAACAGGTGCTTCAAGGTTTTTTGCGGCAGCGTGACTTTGGCGTTGTATTGCTCAGCCTGGGCCACGGTAGGGAATTCTTCTGCCGCCAGGGTCTGCAATGCGAAACGGGATTTGCCCGATTGCACGGTCATGCGCTTGTTAGCGAGTGTCAGCGAAACGTCGCCGGAGTCCGGCAGCGCGCGCAAGATGTCGAGCAATTTACGTGCAGCAACCGTGGTCGATGCAACGTCGTTGCCGCTGCCGACTTGGGCGTGCGTGGTGATCTGCACTTCGATGTCGGTCGACAGGAAAGAGACTCTCTCGCCATCCTTGCGTATGAGGATATTGGCCAGAATCGGCAATGTGTGCCGACGCTCGACAATACCACTCACAATCTGCAGCGGACGTAACAGCGCGTCTCGTTGGGTTTTGACCAATTGCATAGTTAGATCCTTATCGATAGTTAAACGAATACGGTATTCAGTGAAACCCATGCCTGATGCACTTCATCGGCACTCTATATATAGAGACTGATTTCGCGCACGTCGACCGGCATTCTTTTTGGCCTTCATTCCATTTCCGCCTGGATAAATACAGAGGGAAAGGAACGCGGCATTTTTAACCGGAGGCATACTCTACAACACCCCGTATTTTGACAGAAACACCCGTCTAAAAGCCGGTTTGCCGCGATTTTGTCCTTCTTCTTACTTATGCACCGGATATCCACCACTTATCCCACGGATATCCACAAAGTTATCCACAGGCCGATAGGCAGCAGCGATTTCAGTGCTTAACCCTTCAAGGTTTGCTCAAGCACGTGCAACTCATGGTTGCATTCCGGGCTCTTGCCACGATCCGCGGCGATCTTGCGAACTGCGTGCAAGACCGTCGTATGGTCACGTCCGCCAAACAACTCACCAATTTCGGGCAAGCTTTTTTGCGTTAATTCTTTAGCAAGGTACATCGCTATCTGACGTGGTCGGGCAATATTCGCAGGGCGTTTTTTGGAGTACATATCCGCCACTTTGATATTAAAAAAGTCAGCCACGGTCTTTTGGATGTTCTCTACCGAGATCTGACGATTTTGCACCGATAACAGGTCTTTTAATGCATCCTTGACAACTTCAATCGTGATGTCTTTGCCATGGAAACGGGAGTAAGCAAGAATCTTGCGCAACGCGCCTTCGAGTTCGCGGACGTTGGAACGTAAATGTTTGGCAACAAAAAACGCCACGTCATCGGAGAAGGTCACACCTTCCTGCACCGCTTTTTTGAGCAAAATAGCAACCCGCATTTCCAGTTCCGGTGGTTCGACGGCGACCGTCAAACCCGAATCGAAACGTGAAATCAGGCGATCATCCATACCCGTAATTTCTTTCGGATAGGTGTCGCTGGTGATGATGATTTGCTTCTTGGCCGCGATCAGCGCTTCGAACGCATAGAAGAATTCTTCCTGCGTGCGGCTCTTGCCGCCAAAGAACTGGATGTCGTCGATCAGCAACAGATCGAGTGAGTGGTAGTAGCGCTTGAAGTCGTCAAAACCCTTACGTTGGTAAGCGGTCACTACGTCGCGAACGTACTGTTCTGCGTGAATATAGCGGATTTTGACGTCAGGATTGTCAGCCAGCACCTGGTTGCCGATGGCATGGATCAAGTGGGTTTTACCGAGGCCGACGCCGCCATATAAGAACAGCGGGTTGTATGAACTGCCGGGATTATTGGCGACCTGGATTGCTGCCGCGCGCGCCAATTGGTTGGCTTTGCCGGTGACGAAACTGTCAAATGTCAGTGCTGTATTAATACGGCTTTGATCACGACGCGGGGTCGCTTCACTGGCGTTCGACGGAATCGGTTCGAGCACACTGGCCGGCACATCATCGGATTGCGACGGAGCAATACTGGCGGCTGCGGTCGGCTTGCGGGCCGCAGTCAGGCGCGGATCCAGGACAAACTGTACGTCCACCGGCATTTCCCAGAATTGGGTGGCCAGGGTGGTGATGCGACTCGCGAACTGGGTTTTTACCCAGTCCAGCTTGAAACGATTCGGCGCGGCGATGCGCAAGGTGCCGTCCTCGTAATCAAGCGGAGCGAGTGGCTTAATCCACGCACTATATTGTTGAGGCGTCAATTCCTGCTCCAACTGGGCGGAGCAGGTCTGCCAGAAATTTTCCATGAATCTTCTACGTGAATTTGTTCGGGGGTGTTGCTGCGGCGCCCAGGGATGGTCTATTTATATGCCGGGCGGCGCGCCACATGTAGTCCTATTCTACCCTTGACCGGCAAAGTTATCCACAGGCCAGGCGCTTATTTCAATGTGTACTTTCCTACTAAAAGTATGCTAAGTGATTGACAGGGAAGCGGAAAATGCTGTCTAATTCAGGGTTCACTACCCAGGATGTTGGTAAGTTGTGTTGTCGCCAGTCAGGCATCAGCATGCACCAGCTGCCCAGAAATTTGGCGATGGGCGCGTGATGTTCCGATTTATATTATTTGCTGATTAGCGAGACCAACATGAAACGTACTTACCAACCTTCCGTCGTACGCCGCAAGCGCACCCATGGCTTTCGCGTCCGTATGGCAACCCGCGGTGGCCGCGCTGTGCTCAATGCACGTCGCGCCAAAGGCCGTAAGCGCCTCGCTGCTTAAGCGAATGGCGTGACCGGCGATCGTTCGCTCGACTTTGCACGCGATCGGCGGATCGTTAAAACGGATGAATTTTCATCCGTTTTTCGTTTGCGACCCGTGCAACGTACCGCACACTTCGTGCTGTATACACGTCAGACCGATCTGCCACACGCCCGTCTGGGTGTGGTAGCAGCCAAGCGCTTCGCGCCACGTGCCGTGACTCGTAATACGATCAAGCGCGTGACGCGGGAGCTGTTCCGACAAACGGCATTGCCGTCCATCGATTGCATCGTTCGTCTGTCGCAACCTGTTAATTCGAAAAAAGGGCCAGCCACTACGGCCAGCCTGAAAGCCGCATTACGGGAAGAATTGACGCGACTGTTTGCTTCTCTAAGTCTGCATCAAGGTGTTTCGCAGCGTTTGCCGGAGGCGAACAAATGAAAACGATCTTGCAGTTACTGGTACGTGCTTACCAATTGGGCATCAGCCCGTTTCTCGGACAAAATTGTCGCTTTTATCCAAGCTGCTCCAGCTATGCTATCGAGGCTCTTGAAGAGCACGGTGCACTGAAGGGCAGCTTTTTGGCGGCCAGACGCTTGTGCAAATGCCATCCGTGGCATGCCGGAGGCCTTGATCCGGTACCCAAAAAATCATCGTCCAAAACTTCTACAACCGCTTGCGGTTGCGGCCATTCCTGATTACTGATTAAGACACTTATGGATATCAAACGTACCGTCCTGTGGGTTGTGTTCTCGTTTTCACTGCTAATGCTGTGGGACAACTACAACCGCTATACCGGCAAACCATCGATCTTCTTCGACAATCCGACCACGCAAGCAGCCAAACCTGCTGCCACCGACGACGGTAAAACGGCCTCAGCCCCAACCGCAGACGTTCCGACTTCCAGCAGTGCACAGCAGGCAAATGCCAGCGGCGTACCAACTGACGCTGCCACAGCAGCAACAAAAAGCGAAGTGGTTACCATCACCACTGACCTGATCAAGGTTGACATCGATACCGTCGGCGGCGAAATCCGTCACCTGGAATTGCTGACCCACCACGAAAGCTCGGATTCGACCAAAGACGTGGTCTTGTTTGATTCGACTCCGCCACGTACTTACCTCGGCCAGACCGGCCTGATCGGCGGCGCGTATCCTAACCATAAATCAGTCTTCACCGTACGTCCGGGTCCACGCACACTGGAAAGCGGTGATCAGGTTCAACTGGTACTGGAAGCCGAACAAAGCGGCGTGAAACTGGTCAAGACCTACACTTTCAAGCGCGGCGAATACAAGATCGACATCAAGCATGACGTCGTCAACAAAACCGCTGCGCCTATTAACCCATCGCTCTACCTGCAACTGGTACGCGACGGTTCCAAGCTGAACAATGAATCGATGTTCTACAGCACCTTCACTGGTCCTGCGGTCTACTCGAATACCGACAAGTTCCAGAAAGTCAGCTTCGAATCGATCGAAAAAGGCAAGATTGAGCACGTCCTGAAAGCCGACAGCGGCTGGATCGCGATGGTGCAGCATTACTTCGTTTCGGCGTTCGTACCACCGGCCGATGCGCCACGTGAATACTTCACCAAGAAACTGGCAACCAATCTGTACGCAGTCGGCGCGATCATGCCTATGGGCGCTGTCGCTCCTGGCGCAACCGGATCGATGGACGCTACGCTGTACTCCGGCCCACAAGAATCGAAACGTCTGGAAGCCGTGGCTCCTGGCTTTGAACTGGTCAAGGACTATGGCTGGCTGACCGTCATCGCACGTCCGATTTTCTGGCTGATGATCCAGATCCACCAATTGCTCGGCAACTGGGGCTGGACCATTATCGTGTTGACCATCGTCATCAAACTGGCGTTCTTCCCATTGTCAGCAGCCAGCTATCGCAGTATGGCGAAGATGAAACTGGTCACGCCAAAAATGACCGAAATCCGTACCAAGTACAAAAATGAGCCGCAAAAAATGAATGCGGCCATGATGGAGCTGTACAAGAAAGAGAAGATCAATCCGCTGGGTGGCTGTATGCCTATCCTGATCCAGATCCCGGTCTTCATTTCGCTGTACTGGGTACTGCTGGCC
The DNA here is from genome assembly GCF_015645465.1 of Herminiimonas contaminans. Taxonomy (GTDB): domain Bacteria; phylum Pseudomonadota; class Gammaproteobacteria; order Burkholderiales; family Burkholderiaceae_D; genus Oxalicibacterium; species Oxalicibacterium contaminans. Next base: position 10,317 of record NZ_JADOEL010000021.1, read on the forward strand.
AGCGTCGAAATGCGCAATGCACCATGGCTGTGGATTACCGATCTGGCGTCGCCTGACGTACTGTTCGGCTCCTACATGATCGGTTCGTTCCACCTGACCATTGGTATCCTGCCTATCCTGATGGCGGTTTCGATGTTCATCCAGACCAAGCTGAACCCGACACCACCGGATCCTATCCAGGCTAAAGTGATGATGTTCATGCCGATCGCATTCTCGCTGATGTTCTTCTTCTTCCCGGCCGGTCTGGTGCTGTACTGGGTAGTCAACAACATCCTGTCGATTGCGCAGCAATGGACCATCGGCAAAAAGATGGGTACCAACTAAAACTGCATGCCGGTAATCGCTGATTACCGTATATAAAAAAAGCCCGTGTTGTTTGCGGGCTTTTTTGTTGCCTAAAATATCTGAACTCACTATAGAATTGCTGCATGAACTTTGACTCTTCCCCCATCGCAGCAATCGCCACCGCACCAGGCCGTGGCGGCATCGGCGTCGTACGCGTCTCCGGTAAAAATATCTCTTCCATCGTCGAGGCAGTGTGCGCCACCAAAGGTGCCGAACTCCAGCCACGGCATGCCACTTTCACCAACTTCGTCAACGCTGATGGCAGCGTGATCGACCAGGGTCTGGCGCTGTACTTCAAGGCACCACATTCCTATACCGGCGAAGACGTGCTGGAACTGCAGGGCCACGGCGGCCCGGTGGTTTTGCAAATGTTGCTGACTCGCTGCCTGGAAGCAGGTGCGGACATCGGTTTGCGCATGGCGCAACCAGGTGAATTCACACACCGCGCCTTCCTCAACGACAAACTGGACCTGGCGCAAGCCGAAGGCGTCATCGACCTGATCGAGGCATCGACCGAAGCTGCAGCCAAATCCGCCTCGCAATCACTGTCCGGCGCATTCTCCAAAACCATCCAGGAACTGGTCGACAAGATTACCAACCTGCGCATGCTGGTCGAAGCCACGCTGGATTTCCCGGAAGAAGAAATCGACTTCCTGGAAAAATCCGACGCGCGCGGTCAACTCACTGGCATACGTGAAGCACTGCAAGCGGTTTTTGCGCAGGCTTCGCAGGGTGCCTTGTTGCGCGACGGTCTCAACATCGTGCTGGCCGGACAACCGAACGTCGGCAAATCTTCGTTGCTCAATGCGCTAGCCGGCAGCGATGTCGCCATCGTCACCGCCATCGCTGGCACCACCCGCGACAAAGTCATCGAAACCATCCAGATCGAAGGCATACCGGTCAATGTGATCGATACCGCCGGTATCCGTGACGCCAGCGATGCAACAGATGAAGTAGAGCGCATTGGTATCGAACGCACCTGGGCCGCAGTAAAAACAGCCGACGTCATCATCCACATGCTGGACGCCAGCCGCGGCCCGACCCGTGCGGATGAACAAATCGTCGAACGCTTCCCGGAAAACATCCCGGTCATGCGCATCTGGAACAAGATCGACTTGTCGGGTCACCGCCCTGCGATCGACCGCATGCCGGATTCGACCCACATCTATGTCTCGGCAACTGATTTGCAGGGTATGGATTTATTGCGTGGTGAATTGTTGCGCCTGATCGGCTGGCAGCAAACCGGTGAATCGCTATACCTCGCACGCGAACGTCACTTGATCGCGTTGAAAGCAGCGCATGATCATCTGGAAATAGCAGCACAGCATGCGGCGCACGATAGCGAAGCAACTGATCCGGCACTCGATCTATTCGCTGAAGAATTGCGTCTGGCGCAGGAACGTCTGTCCAGCATTACCGGTGAATTCACTTCGGATGATTTGCTTGGTGTGATTTTCAGTCGCTTCTGTATCGGCAAGTAACTATCTCGGCCAGGGTTCCGTCTGCTTGCGGAACCCCAGTCGCATCACTCCTGCAGCGGATAAATATCCTTACCCCACATTTCTGCAGGTCCATCTACCGGAAACAATACTACGCCGGTCTTGCTAGGCATCAAGATGGGTGAGTGTTGCTGGCCCGCTTGTCGTACATAGCGCGCGCCTATAAAAGTCTTCACCAACACACCACTGCGATACTCTATCGCGCATGAATTGCTATCCGTATCCAGACCAAACCTGCGCGCTATTTCATCTGGCGACAACCGTTTTGCCGAAGACTCGACGATGTTCCAGCGCTCTGACTTGGCCTCGCGTTGCATCAGTACAAATCTGTTCTTTTGCCGCTTCACGCGATATTGGGTTTCGGCACCTCGCCACGGCTCATACATGCCAATCAGTTCGCTGCACGCCCATGCCGACGGCACGACCAGCATGAGTGCCAACAGCAGCGCTACCGGCTTTACCCAATGTATCCCGTTCATATGGTTATTCCCCGCCTGTGACGATGCCTATCAGCTAGCCAGTATTCATCTCCGTCTGAGTCGCGGAGAATAGGACGCTTCCCGAAAGGTCAGGCGGGGCTTTGCGAACACTGGTTCTACCCGCGCAAACCCATATAACTCTTGTGGATTTGTCACAATAAGCAGTCTGGTATGCGCTTGCGACCACAGTTGGGTACAATTTGGGGTTCCAGTCACACTGAAACCGAATTGGCGACCACAGATCTGCCATCAAGAGACCCGTGTGATACTCAGCCGTCCCTGCAGCGGCAAGTAGTAACAATATGCTCGTGTAACCGTCGTGGATGGCGACCCGGGCATACAGCAGATGTTCCACACTAACGTGTCATCGCATCGATCACGGCAAGAGCCGCTCCTTGCTTTGATATTTCTTTACCTCCGCACTATAGGAAATGACCCATGTCAGCACGCTCAAAGATTATCTACACCCTCACTGACGAAGCACCTGCGCTGGCAACGTACTCATTACTTCCTATCGTCGAAACCTTTACCCGTTCTTCCGGTATCGCCGTGGAAACCCGCGACATCTCGCTGGCTGGCCGTATCCTCGCCGCCTTCCCCGACTACCTGGACGACAAACAAAAAATCGCACCGGCACTGGCCGAACTCGGCGAACTGGCGACCAAGCAGGAAGCCAATATCATCAAGCTGCCCAACATCAGCGCCTCGATCCCGCAACTGAAAGCCGCCATCAAGGAACTGCAATATCAGGGCTACAAGCTGCCGTCCTATCCGGATGAAGCGAAGACCCCGGAAGAAAAAGATGCCAAAGCACGCTACGACAAGATCAAAGGCAGTGCGGTCAATCCGGTACTGCGCGAAGGCAACTCTGATCGCCGCGCACCTTTGTCGGTAAAAAATTACGCACGCAAACATCCACACAAAATGGGTGCCTGGTCCAAGGATTCAAAAGCGCATGTAGCCCACATGAGCAACGGCGACTTCTACGGCAGCGAAAAATCCGCACTGATCGCGCAAGCAGGCAATGTGAAGATCGAATTGTTTGCAGCGGATGGCAGCAAAACCGTACTGAAAGAAAAGACCGTCGTTAAAGCAGGCGAGATCATTGATGCAGCGGTCATGAGCCGCAATGCCTTGCGCAGCTTCATCGAAGCGCAGGTCGTCGATGCCAAGGCACAAGGCGTACTGTTTTCCATCCATTTGAAAGCAACGATGATGAAGGTGTCCGACCCTATCATCTTCGGCCACGCGGTTTCGGTGTTCTACAAGGATGCGCTGAGCAAGCACGCGGAAGTATTGAAACAAGTCGGCTTCGATCCTAACAACGGCATCGGCGATCTGTACACCCGCATCAAAGCCCTGCCAGCTGATACCCAGACTGCCATCATCGCCGACGTCGAAGCTGCTTACACCCTGCGCGCTCCACTGGCGATGGTGAATTCGGACAAAGGCATTACCAATCTGCACGTACCTAGCGACGTCATCGTCGACGCTTCCATGCCTGCGATGATCCGCGATTCCGGCAAGATGTGGAATGCTGTTGGCGACTTGCAGGATGCGAAAGCGGTGATTCCTGATCGCTGCTACGCCGGTATCTATCAAGTCGTGATCGACGACTGCAAACAAAATGGCCCGTTCGATCCGGTCACCATGGGCAGCGTGCCTAACGTCGGCCTGATGGCACAAGCTGCTGAAGAATACGGTTCACACGATAAGACCTTCCAGCTCGCAGCGGATGGCGTCGTGCGTGTGACAGATGAAAACGGCCAGGTCTTGCTGGAGCAAAAAGTCGAAGCAGGTGACTTGTTCCGTATGTGCCAGACCAAGGATGCGTCTATCCAGGACTGGGTCAAGCTGGCCGTCAACCGTGCCCGCGCTACCGGTACTCCAGCTGTGTTCTGGCTGGATGCACAACGTGCACACGATGCGCAAATCATCGCCAAAGTGAATCACTACCTGAAAGACCACGACACCAAAGGCCTGGACCTACGCATCCTGTCGCCAGTCGAAGCGATCAAGTTCTCGGTCGAACGCATACGCGCGGGCAAGGACACTATTTCGGTGACCGGTAACGTCTTGCGCGATTACCTGACCGACTTGTTCCCTATCATGGAGCTGGGTACCAGCGCCAAGATGTTGTCCATCGTACCTTTGATGGCAGGTGGCGGTTTGTTCGAAACCGGTGCCGGTGGTTCGGCGCCGAAACACGTGCAGCAATTCGTTGAAGAAGACTTCCTGCGCTGGGATTCGCTCGGCGAATTCATGGCGCTCGCAGCCTCGCTGGAACACCTCGGCAATGCTTACGGCAACGCCAAGGCGCTGGTACTGGCAAAAACGCTGGATCAGGCAACCGGCAAATTCCTCGATACCGACAAATCGCCAGCACGTAAGGTCGGCGGCCTCGATAACCGCGGCAGCCATTTCTACCTGGCACTGTACTGGGCGCAAGCATTGGCCGAACAAACCGAAGATCCAGCCTTGCAAGTGCAGTTCAAAGGTCTGGCGCAAGCACTGCAAGATAACGAAGCCACCATCGTGGCCGAGTTGAAGGCAGCTCAAGGCAAGCCGGTCGATATCGGTGGCTATTACCATCCTGACACCAGCAAAGCCAGCAAGGCCATGCGCCCTAGCACCACGCTGAACCAGGTATTGCAAGCCGTCGCTTAAATCCCCACATCAGCAGCCACACTGCGGATCGCCCCGGCCTGATGGTCGGCGCGGTCCGTTTTTTCTGGGCAAGATTGTTAAGATAATGTTCAGATTGCAACACTCTCTGCACAGCCTGCTGCAGTTGGGTACAATTTGCCTTTCGCCCTGTCTGTACTATTTCTACCAATGATTAAATGGACTCTAATCACGCTGTTCCTGGCCAGCGTTTGCTATACGCACTATCGCGGCAAGGTACGGCATAAATGGCTGCGCCAGTCGACCGACCATTCGACTTTCATGGCGCCTATCAACGCGTTCATGACGCTGTTCTCCAGCCTGCCGGACAAGCCTTACCATGATGTAAACAGCTATCCGGAACTGAAGAAGCTGGCTGACCAGTGGGAAGTCATCCGCGATGAAGCGGTCGCGCTGCAAAGCGAAGGCGGCATCAAGGCTTCGGCCAAGATGGATGACGCCGGCTTCAATTCCTTCTTCCGTCGCGGCTGGACCCGCTTCTACCTGAAATGGTACGGTGACAGCCACCCGTCGGCGATCGCACGTTGCCCGCGCACGGTCGAAATCCTGGATTCGATCCCTTGCATCAAGGCGGCCATGTTTGCGCAATTGCCACCGGGCGCTGACCTCGGCAAGCACCGCGATCCGTATTCCGGCTCGCTGCGCTACCACCTCGGTCTGGTTACACCTAACGATGATCGCTGCTTCATCAATGTGGATGGCGTCGATTACAGCTGGCGCGACGGCGAAGCAGTGATCTTTGATGAAACCTATATCCACTGGGCAGCCAACAATAGCGACAAGAACCGCATCATTCTGTTCTGCGATCTGGAACGCAAGATGAAATGGGGTTGGGCGCAAGCAGTGAACCACTGGTTCAGCAACACCGTGATGTCGGCCACGGCAGCGCCTAACGATATGGAAGATCGCACCGGCGGCGTGAACCGCGCGTTCAAGAATATCTATGCGATCCGTGCCAACGGCAAGAAACTGAAGGCTTACAACAAGCCGCTTTACTATTTGGTGAAGTGGTCCATCCTGCTCGGCATCGTGGCTGCGATCATCCTGATCTGATGCTAACGGACTGAAACAAGAAAGCTCGCTACGGCGGGCTTTTTTATTGTCTATCGCATGCGAAAAACGGGCGCACAAATAAAAATGGCCTGGTTGCCCAAGCCATTAATCGTGGTTACAGATGACTATCTAATGGTGTACGGCGGGAATATCCAGCCGCTTGTTCCAGGCAGTTACTGCGTTTTCGCTATTCTTGGCTTCAGTGTTGCCGCTGAAATGCGCAGTGTTGTGGTTGAGGGTGCAACTTTCACTCGTGCAATGCACGTAGCTGTAAGGCAATTCGGATTCAAGGTAATGGGCTTCTTTCAGTTCTGCCTTGCTGCCGCAGAACGGACAGGATTTCAGTGCTTTATCCATTTTTTTCCTCCAAGTGATTGCGTTATATCTCTCAGTTTGGTCCCATCGTTTGATAACTTGGATACTCAAGAGTTCAGCCGAATTCCCCTTAATAAAAATGAGTTGTTGTTGACGCCTGATGAAGGGCTGCAGTGACGCAGCCACTCGATTTAAATTCTAGTACAAATTTAAAAGTAAAGTTTGAAGTAAAACTGATAACCCTATTACTTGTATCTATATTGCCGCAGGACTCAGTTTGTTCCGCTCAGCGCGTTGCATTTCAACTGGTCGCTCGGCCACGGCTGTACGTGCAGGCGTTGACCCGCCACCTCCAGATCTTGGAACAGCGGCGTAGTACTGCGGAAGCGACCAGCGGCCAGCGCTTCTGCCACTTCCTTGCAGCCAGCGTTACCCGTCATCGTCCCGGCTGGTTTCCACGATCCATCGGTTTGCTGCGCAAACACGACTAACTGGCCGTAATCCTGCACATTTTTCAACAGGATCTCGGTTTTGCCGTCGCCGTTCAAATCCAGTATGTAGCCATTGCATTTGCTGTCCTGCAACTTGAGACAGTCAGGCAGCAGATAACTACGCCCGCCATCGCCCCAGTCCTGTTTCAGGAACGCTTCCGGCAAAGTCTGACCTTCCGGCCAGACCGTAATGTTGGCGCCACGCGACTGGCTGTTCGCATCCGGATTCTGGCGGCTCCAGCGATTTTTCTTTTCCAGCGCGGCAGTCGCACGTTTGCTGATCACCGCCGCGTCCGGACCTTCAGCTTTCTCCTTGAACGCTTTCAAGGCTCTGTCACCGTAGCGCGCCCCTTCAAAGCGGAGATATTCAAAATCAAACTTATCCGCGCTGACCTGGCCGGACTGCAAGCGTGCCAATTGATTAGCGACGGAGATCCGCGCCGGATCTGCCACCGGAGTAAACAGTGCCAGCAGTGTCGCCAGGATCAGGAAGGAGGCCAGGACATTGACCGCCGCTATGCGCGCCAGCCAGACTCCGCGTTCCAGTGCCGCCCACAGATAACCGCTGGCGTAGCAAGTGGCCACCAACAGACAGGCGGCGGCAATCACACGATCATGGCTCCAGCCATATTGCTGCACACGCAAAGTCAGCGAATAGATGGCGATCAGCGTCATCGGCAACAACAGTACACAGGCCAGCCGGGCGCTGATACGTAGTACGCGCGCGACTTCCTTACCGACTTCGCCGCCCTGGAATGCCGCATTGATCAATATCACCAGGGTCGCGCTGGCACCGAGCAAGACCGATGTCGCATGCCGCGTGGCCCATAGCGGTTCCAGTCCGGTGAACGGCAAGGTCAGCAAAAAGCCGCCCACGATCAGGGCCGTAATCGGCAACAGCCAGGACATCAGTACCAGCAACAGGCTGCGTATGCCTCGCACGATGCCGGGTCGCACATCGGTAATGTGCAAAGCAGTGGAGAAGGCAAAGGTGATCACCGGGATGACAAACCAGGATTGCTCCATCAACTTTCGCAAGAAGTTGACCTTGACCAGCATAAACAGCGTGGCGCCCAGCCACAGGATCAGCCACAGCACGGCGACAAAGAGTATGGAGAACTTGATCTGGATGATCAGCTTCCACGCCGTTTCAAAGTAAGTCGGGTAACGCGCGATGCGTTTGTCATCGGCCGCAGCGGCGAGTACCAAGGCATGCGCTATATAAAAACCGCCGGTAACGAATAACAGCACCAGCGTGGAAGGCGTGCGTCGGACGCCGTTCACGCCGAACAAATCATTGCTGTCGACATAGCCTATGCGCCAGATATCGTAGACACCCATCACCACACATATCACGGCGGCGACTATCATCCAGATCCACATCCGACGCGCGTTCAGATGTCCGAGCGCAGAGATGAAGAGGATAGGCACGAAGACAAAAATCATCGTCAACGGCGAAAACAGATAGCCGTTGGTGGCAGGCCAGGCTTTCTCCTTCAGGCTGAGATAGAGCGCATACAGGATCACACCCTGCAGCAAACCCGTCAACAGGCGCAGGCGAGCTACGCGACTGGTAACGATGGCTTTGGGTATCGATAGTTCTTCATCTGCCGTATGCATGCTTGCTCTCACTGTTGTTATTCATGACGGGACGCCCGGGATGTGGGCACCACTCTACACAGGAATTGCCAGCCTGACCACGCATGAGCCTGGGGCTCAGATAAAACTGAAGAGAAGGGGGGAACTTGGCTCAGGCTTTTTCAAACACACCGGCACTGCGGTTCTTGCGCACATTATTCCAGGTGAAGATTTGCGCATTCATCGCGATGTAGACGCCATGCGGCAGTGCCTGGGCGATGCCGCAGGCAAAACCAAAGTTGAACAGCGCATCTGAATTCTTGATTTCATACGGAATCATTGCGCCGGTCAGGACGATGGTCTTCGGCAGTTGTGCCGCGCCGAGTACTTCCGCGGTTTCGCGCATGGTGTCGGTACCGTGCACCACGACTATGCTGGTTTCATCTGCGCGCAGGCAGCAGGCCGCAATGCGCTGGCGATCCGCATCATGCATATCGAGGGAATCAAGGAAGGGGAGTTGTTCCAGCTGCAGCGGTACGGTGATGCGTGCGCGCTTGATGACCTGCGGCAGGTGACCATGACTGAAATTTAACTGGCCAGTAATTTCATCGTAATGCTTATCGAAAGTACCGCCGGTAGCAATGATGCGCAGTGTCATTTAAGGTCACACAACTGAGATAGTCCAAAAGCGGATATCACATCATAAGCGAGCCGGATGATTGTGAAAAGAGGCGCGCATTTATTAGCCGATAAATTTACAAATGGTTGGGCCGATATCCAGGCCCAACCATCATGTGCTTATGCAGCAATTTTCATGGTCTCGCTTACAGCTGTATGCGGAATCGGGATTTCCTCATCATTCAGCAGTGCAAACAAGTGATCGACGTTGATAGCCTGGATCAGCAAACGGCCAGCGTTCGCCTGGATCACTTCGGTCACCAGCATGCCGTCGGTCGGGCTGGCCAATGGCGTCGGCGTGATTTGTGATTCCTGGAATTCGGGCACGCCGTGCAGTTCACTGACCAGCAAGCCTATGCTTTGCGAACCACGCTTGACGATAATGACCTGACTGCTGCTATCGATCTCGGAGCGGTAACCGCGCATCAGATGGCCAAGGTCAAAGACCCAGACGAAACGCTTGGCTTCCTGGTCATGTTGCAGTGCAAGTATGCCTATGCGTTCTGCACGACCACCCATGGAGACCGGTGACACTGCAGATGCTGGCAAGGCTTCTTCGGCGTGTTCTGCTGCAATCGCAAACAAGGAGCCATCAATGAAGAAGGTGGCGAACTCACGACCCGGTACCGCATTGATATCGACTTCCAGCGTGGTGTCGACATTGTTGCCGTTGTTGATTTTTTGCCGTTCCTCACCGAAGGATTTATAAACTACGGCCAGCACATCTTCGCGATAACCGTCCGTCGTTTTGAATTCGCGATAGCCGTGCGATACAGTGCAGCCAAGAATCGCATAGTGACCGTCATGGATAACAATGCGCGATGTGCTGCTGCCGTTTTCCATCGTCAACAGTTCCGGTGCGATATCCAGCACGTCACCGACCGGACGTGTGGGATCAGTGCTGGAGATAATGCGGCCGCTACGGTTGATGAAGAGGGCGCTGACATCTTCCTTGTCACCCAGCGCACCTTGCAGCATCGCAGCAAACTCCGGCTCGGAATCAAACACGATCCCGATGCCACCTACCATTTGCGCCGTGTGCTCCGGATGACGGATCGCGGCGTGGTACACATAGGTCGGCCGCTCACCGTACAAGGCCGTGCTTGCAAACGGCGTCACGTAGTATTGCTGATCGTTGCGTAGCATGGTCACATGTTCCAGCGTCGAGCTGTCTATGCTGGTACCGACCACATCCAGTCCGTCCGCTTTGAAATCTGTACTGGCGATGATCACACCTTCGCTGTCGTAGATAAAGATGCGCGTATAAACGGTGTAGAGCGAATTGATGTAATCGAGGATTTCGGTCAGGCGCGCCACACTCTCTGCCGATTTATGCGGCTCTGCTAGCGCTACTTGCAGCTCCGGCGTCAGCGCCCACCAGCGGCAGTCATCCGAGCGCTCATACAGATTGCGATCCAGCAGATCCACCATCAGGTGTGACACAAACTCCGAATCGCTCAGGCTGGACGACAGCACCGTTTCATACAAATCACGTATCGATTGCGAGAACAGTTCATTGCTGCGCGCACCGGTTTCGCTGATTTGCTCCAGTATGGTTTTCAGTTTCAGCAGTTCACCGTTTTGTCCGGCCGTCATGACCTGGCCATTCCACACCACGCGTCGTATCGTCTCGGCTGCACTCATGATTTCAAACAAAGGCGGGCAGAACGATTGCGCGTGCGACAGCAAACCATCAGCGACGTCGACATCCAGCGATTTCAAAGCCGTGGTTGCCAATCCGGTAAAGCCGAGCTCGACCGGAATCATGACTTGCCCTTGCCAGCCCGGTGGCCCCATATAACCTTGGTAACCGTCAGCCGAGAAGGTACGCGCCAGGTATTCGCGGCCGCCATAAACCACCAGACGCGGATCGGCATCGCGATTGACCGGTACCGTCGCACCTACCGGTATCCACAATGGATCGGCACTGGCGATAACGCGATTGCTGCCATCCAGCAGCAACATATTCGAACGTTGCGCCGGATCGCGATGCGAACGGAAAATACCCGCCATTTCTTCTTCGAAGTGAAAGCACAGGCACAGGATGCCGACCACCTCACCGGTTTCCGGATGATGCATGCGACGCGAGTAAACCAGAGCTTCGTGTTTGCCGGGACGCAAATCGGTGGCGCGAAAGGTTTCAACATAGTTATCGGATGCCAGTGTTTCCCTCAGCAGCGGATCGGTGGTGCCTTCCAGCGGTGTCGCTTCATCGATTTGCACCAGCACATTCCCCGCCACATCGATCAACATGATTTCATCGTAGACGGTGTACTTGCTGCGATAGGCGCGCAGGCGCGCACGTATCATGTCGCGGTCTTCGTGCAGGCCCGCGACGAAGCTGCACAGTTCGCGGTCAGTCGCGAGAAAGCCGACGTCAGCGGTGCGCTCATACAGATTGCGCACCACGATATCGATGACGTATTGCGCCTTGGTGCCTATCTCTTCCAGCACATTGGCAACTTTCTCGCGCACCAGGCTGCTGACCAGCTCTTGCTCCAGGCGATTGAAACCGGCGCGCGTCGCGGCCATGGTCGGCAGGATGGCCTTGGCTTCGACCGGACAATTCATCTTGGCCGACGCTTCTATCATGCGCCACATCAGGTTCAGTTCCCGCAAGGACTGTTCACATCGGCTGACATCCCGCATATACGGCAAGAAGGTATCGATTTGTAGCGCGGCTTGCGGGTTCATCATGGGCTCCTGGGCTGTAATTATTCTGACGCTGACCCGCATTCATCACTGCGGGACCCGGCACAGGGATTTCCTGTGCCTTTAGATGCTTCAAAGCAATTTACAGACCACCCAAACCCGCTGACTCAGGCCGCATAGGCACAGTGGAACGGCGTTTTTAGCGCAGGTATTCATGTGTGAACCCGACACGGTATACTTACTCTTTTTTGCGCGCACCGAAATAGTGCAAGCCACTGCACAAGCAAGCATTAAAAATGTGCCGCTGCCATATGCACGACAGAAATTCCCGCTACACTAGCGCGGGATCAAAACCCTGATTAAACGTATATACGAACTCGCTTTACCCATGAAACCTATCGCTCCCGGCACTGTGATTTTCCATCGCCATCGTGGCTATGGCGTGATCACGGCCGTCAACCTGATGACAGGCTGGATCTCGGCTCGTTTCGGCAACGAGATGCGCACGCTCGACCTGAATTTGTCGACCGATGAGGTGCAGCATGCTGATGGGGAAGCAATCCTGTTCCGTCGTGCGCCACCTGATCCTATGCCGCATGCACGGCTGATGGCGATGGTGCGCGAGCTGCACAAAGCGGGTTACCAACGCCTGTATCTGTATAGCTGGCCCAAGCCTTCCGGCTTGCACTGGCGCTGGCATTTGTTCACCGGCCCACGTAGCTGGATGGAGCGTCCATGGCGCGAAGGCTGGTATGGTTCAGGTGCCGAGTACAACTGCAATCCGGTAATGGGTTGGGGTGATGCGCCGGGTGAAACCGCAGAAGAATTGGCCAGCACCCTGGCGCAGTTCGATCCGACCGGCCTGGCACAAGCACTGGGACGTGATGAAGACCATACCAGATGGTTCGATATGGTGTGTGATGCGCTACTGCCTGACTACACGTTCTCGCTGGGTTGGGATAAACAGGATGGCCGTATTCCCGATGCCTTGCCGGTGATACCGGTGCGTCGCGGTGTGCCGGAATATACAGGCCCCGCCTTGCCGTGGCCACCAGGCTGGGCCAAGTTGCTGGGTAGCGCACACCTGGCCAGTACGACTGCGACCGTGTTGCCGAAACCAGCCAGCAGCGATAAATCCGATACCGTCAAATAAACTGCGACTTTACATCCGCAGCATCACTGCAAAACATTCTTGGGCGTGCCATTGGCGTAGTCGACGATGTTTTGAAACGCGCTGCCAAAGTAGAGTTCGTAACTATCCTTCTCTACATAGCCGAGATGCGGCGAGGCCAGCACATTCTCCATGCGTAGCAGAGGCGACGTCGGCGGCAGTGGCTCACTCTCAAATACATCCAGCGCAGCAAAACCGGGACGACCTTGTTCCAGTGCTGCCAGCAATGCATCCGTTGCCACCAGCTCGGCACGACTGGTATTCACAAACAAAGCTTGCGGTTTCATTTGCGCCAGATCGTCGGCAGTAACGATGCCGCGCGTCGCATCATTCAGGCGCAAGTGCAGGGTCAATACATCCGCCTCACTAAAGAATGCCTGTCGCGAACTCGCTGCACGATAGCCGTCACGTACTGCGGCCTCACAACTGGCGGGACGTCCCCACACCATCACATCCATGCCGAAAGCTTTACCGTAAGCGGCAATCATCTGGCCGATGCGGCCATAGCCCCAGATCCCCAGCGTGCGTCCTTTCAATGCCGTACCCAGCGTATTGCGCGCAGGCGACATCGATGCGATCTGCCACAAACCATCTTTCAGATTATTTACATACTGCGGCAGTTTGCGCATCGCTGCCATAATCAGGGTCCAGGTCAGCTCCGCTGGCGCAGTCGGATCGCCAACGCCTTCCACGATGGTGATACCGCGCGCCGCTGCTGTCGCCAAATCGATATGGCCGCTGACCTTGCCGGTTTGCGCAATCAGTTTCAGATTGGGTAATTTTTCCAGCAACTGCCGCGACAAGACCGTACGCTCACGTATCAGAACCAGTGCGTCGAAGCTTGCCAGGCGGATTGCCAGCTGACCGACACCGCGTGCACCGTTGGTAAATATTTTGACTTCATGCCCATCCAGCAGCGAGTAACAGTCCAGGTGGCGCACGCTATCCTGATAGTCGTCGAGTATCGCAATTTTCATCTACACATTCCTGTCGGGGTCAGCTGATTGAGCTGCTTATTATCCGACAGCTGGGGCAGATGCGGATGCTCTCGCCAAGTTGTCTGGACAATAAAAAAGCCGCTGATCATCAGCGGCTCAGTTCAACCATGCCAGCGGACGTTAAACAGTCTGCATATGCGACGCATCCGATGGCGCGGCCTTGCGTGCTTCGACCCTGGCGCGTATACGTTCCCACATCTTGTCGTGCAAGGGCAACAGCATCACGTTACAGATAGGCTCGACCACTGCGGCCACACCGCCCAGCGCGAGCGAACCAGTGGCGACATACATAACGGCAAATGCAACGGTCATGTGCATTGCAACCTGGCTAACGGTTTTTGCTGCGGTGACCATGATGGAATCCTTTCTTTCTTCTTAGCGGGAGCATTCATTTCTGAACCATGTAACAGATGATAACGATACGCATTTGATAGTTCAAATTGATTTAAATAAAGAATTTAATAGAAATTGGCTATAAATCCTTCAGCGCTTTACCAACGGCTTAGTCCCGCTTCGCGTAGAATCAAGGGGAGATTTACCCTTTAGCCATCCGGAACATACGTGCCACGTCGAATCACTCCTATCATTGCATCGCCTTATCGTGTGATTCGCAACTCCGTCCATACCCTGTGGGCCGTCCAAAGCCGGGAACGCGTGCGCCTGTGGGATGAGATGAACGAAATGCGTGGCTTGCTGCCTTTGCTCATGAAGCAACGCAATGGCTATCGCTGGACCGAACTGGATCGCAAACGCATCAAGGTACACCTGCGCAAGCTGGTGGAACTGAGTCCTTACCTGGTTTTATTTGTTGCGCCGGGCGGCTTCATCGTGCTGCCGGTACTGGCCTGGTGGCTGGATAGACGTCGCTTGAAACACGACGAAGAAACCGCTGCACGCATCGCGGAAGAAGCGCAACAACCTTAATATTCAGGCTGCCGCGCGTGGCGGCAAGATGATGCGCATCAACGCATCGATGACGAAGCAGGTGGCCCACACCAGCCACATACTCCACAGATTGTGCGACAGGAAATGCGCGCCGCGCGCCATTTGCACCACACTCATCAGCGCACCTATCGCCAGGCTGAATACCAGTATCAAACGCGCCAGTTTTGCTTTGCTGTCACGCAAGGCAAAATAACCCGCCATCACCGCAAAGCCACCCGAGGCATGACCGCCCGGCCAGCACAAACCCGGACCGGACATGGCGCCGATGGGACCAAATAAAGGAAACCACTGCGCCGAGCCGCCAAAGGTATTGATATCCCACGGGCAGGAATGCACGCTCGCACCTTTCAGGGTTTGCACCAGATAGGCGGCACACGCTGCCATCACGACAAACACAAACAATGCACGCCGCCACGGCTTCAGGCTCTCCACCCAATTGCTGGCGACCATCGCGACTCCGGCAATAACAAGTATCCAGACCGTAAACAATTTCAATACGGTGTGCCCCCAGAAATCCAGTGCATCAGAAACCCGTAAAGGAAAGCTATGGGTAGAGGGATCGAAGAACAGGTGCGCCAACCGGAAGTCCAGCGCGCCATCACGCGCGATCCATGTGAATAACAAGCCGCACAACAGCAAGCCGATCACATTGATCGTGGCAAAACGGGCATAGGAAGAATTCATTTTTTATCGTCGCGCAAACGGATCAGGCCCTCTTGCGCCACGGTCGCCAGCAATACGCCATATTGATTGTAAACATGCAGGAAACACAGGCCGCGACCGCCGGATGCGTTCGGGCTTTCCATCGCAAACAGCAGCCAGTCATCCATGCGGATCGGACGATGGAACCAGATCGTATGATCGAGGCTGGCGATCTGCAAACGCGGATCACCCATCTGGATGCCATGTGGTTGCAGTGCAGTCCATAACAAGCCGTAATCGGATACATAAGCAAACAGGCTCTCATGTACCAATGGATCGTTCGGCAACTCGACAGGCGCACGCGCCCATACCTGGCGCACCGCCGAAGCGCGCTCGCCGCCAAAAATATCGTCGGCTACATTTGCCCGGAAATCGACCGGTGCCGGATAGAAGGCACGACCGGTGGAGATGCCGCGTTGCTGCCATAGCTTGACGCTGGAAGGCAGTGTCTCGGGATCTGTCATCACCGGCGCTGCCTTCTGATGCGACAGACCATCTTCTTCCGACTGGAAGGAAGCCGACATCACAAAGATACGCCGACCTTCCTGCGTCGCCACCACCCGGCGTGTGCTGAAAGTACCGCCATCACGCACCCGCTCGACTTCATACTCGATAGGGAGCTGATGATTGCCCGGCAGGATGAACAAGGCATGCATGGAATGCGGGCGGCGCTGCGGCACCGTGCTGCAGGCTGCATACAGTGCCTGGCCCAGCGCCTGTCCACCGAACACATTCGGGCTACCCATGAAATGACTTTGCCCGACGTATCTGTCCGTGTCGATTTGCTGCAAGGCCAGTAACTGGACTATCTCTTCCGTGTTGTATAAGGATGTATCCAGCATGGGATGCCTTTGTTAGGGACGATTAATCGCTCAGGACTGCCAGACATCAGCCACGATGTCATACGAACGCACGCGCTTGGCATGATCGAAAATCATGCTGTTGATGATGATCTCATCCGCTTGCGTGCTTTCCAGGAAATCTTCCAGCTTTGCTTTCACCTGCGCCGCATCACCGATGATGGATGCACGCAGCATGGACTCAACCGAAATGCGCTCATGCGGCAGCCATGCATCGTCCATATTCTCTATAGGAGGCGGTAATTTACCCGGCGTGCCACGCACCAGACTCAAATGCATTTGCTGTTGCGAAGTCGCCAGGCGCTGTGCTTCCTCTTCCGTTTCCGCTGCGAACACATTCACACCTACCATCGCATACGGTGCGTCCAGCGTATCGGAAGGAACAAAAGTCTGGCGATATAAATGCAGCGCATTCAGCATGTAATCGGGTGAAAACTGTCCGGCAAATGCAAACGGCAATCCGAGGTGACCTGCCAGTTGGGCGCTATAGCTGCTGGAACCGAGCAACCAGATAGGGATATCGATACCCGCACCCGGCACCGCTTTCACGGTGGCGTTTTCATTGGTCGGCTTCAGGAAAGCGCGCAGTTCATTCAATTGACGCGGAAATTCGCTGCCATCGTCACTAATCTCCCGGCGCAAGGCACGCGCCGTCGCCTGATTCGAACCCGGTGCACGCCCCAGGCCTAGATCGATACGACCCGGATACAAGGAAGCGAGCGTGCCGAATTGTTCTGCGATGACGAGTGGCGCGTGATTCGGCAGCATGATGCCGCCGGAGCCGACGCGTATGGTCGAGGTTCCGCCTGCGACGTAGCCAATCACGACCGACGTCGCGGCACTCGCAATACCTGGCATGCTGTGATGCTCGGCCAGCCAGTAACGGTTGTAACCACGCTTCTCCGCATGTTGTGCGAGATCGAGCGAACGATGAAAAGCATCAGCTGGTGTACCGTCCACCAGAATAGGAGAGAGGTCCAGTACGGATAAGGGCGTATTTTTCAGGGATTTCATGAGCAACTATCTGACGGCGTAATGTATGCAATCCGTTAACAGCAGGAAATTGCAGCGATGGACATAAGACAGACAGCATAGCGTGAATCTGAAAAACGAGTCGGCTGTCAGAATTTAGCGGTCGAGAGGTAGTCGAGGCCGTTACAGGCAGGTAAATGGGAGGAAAAGTGTCCAATTGCGTGTAACTTTTACAAACACTGGCTTTTCTTCTTGTTAGTGAAAAATAAACCTTACCCTTGTCCGTTACGCTCACTACAATGGGACGACCAACTCACCGAAGGAGGTCATATGCCTTACACCCGCTCCATACTTGTTTCTGCTTTCCTGGCGATACTGTTGATCGGTTGTAAAAAAGCAGAAACGCCACCAGTGCCGAAAATGGATAGCAGCGGCTCGGTCGCTGCTCCAGTCACTTCCATGCCGCCATCCGAAGCCAGCACACCAGCTGCAGCACCTGGCGCCGTTACCAGCGGCGGTGATACCAGCGGAACGACGCAGGCCAGTCCGAAAGAGTTGAACAAAGAGCAGGAGTCTGCTGCCATGCCTTTGCCTGGACAAGCAAATAATCACTCAACAGCACCACCGGCAGACGGCAAAAAATAAAGCACTGTTGTACTTCAAGCCAGCAGTCGTACGGTAAATTCCGTGCCCTGGCCGGGTTCGCTCCTGACCGTGATGGTGCCGCCATAGCGCGCAACCAGCGTGTAACTGATGGACAGACCCAGGCCGGTTCCGCCTTGTCGCTTGGTGGTGAAGAAGGCATCAAAGATATGCGCGATGTCTTCTTGCCGGATGCCGCTGCCTGTGTCTTCCACCCGTATCAGGACACCGCGCGCACCCTTTTCATCCTCCCAATCGCTGGTAACGATAGTCAGCTTGCCGCCATCCTTCATCGCATGTATCGCATTGGTACAGAGATTAATCAACACCTGTTGCAACTCACCGCGATTGATAGGGACTGACAAGGTCGCTTCTTTTTTATGCACAACGACGATGCGGCTTTGATTCAGTAAATGTCGCACCAGTACCAGCGAGTCCGCGACCACTTCATCAATGTTGACTGTCTCAACGTAACCGGCGAATTCACCCGGGCTGGCAAATTGCAGCAACTTGGTGACAATGGTGTTGATGCGATAAATCTGTTGATCCATCAATTGCAATTCGCCTTGCACCGGCTGGACCGCTGCGCCCAAGGTGTCGCGCAGCACATCCAGATTGCCTTGCAAGACTGCAACCGGATTATTGATTTCATGCGCAACGCCTGCGGTAATCTCACCGATCGCAGCCAGCTTCTCAGCCAGTACTAATTGCTGTTGTGCCTGCACCAGCAATTTATTGGTTTGCTGTAGTTCGGCGGTGCGCTCGACCACTTTTTGATCGAGCTCATTACCCCAGCTTTTCAGTTCCGCATTTTGCTGCTGTACGGTATCCAGCAATTCATCGAGATGGCGTGACAGATTGCCCAGCTCATCACGTGCTTGCACGCCACCGGTACGCGCATCCATATCACCCAGCTCTACCGCAGTCATGGTGCGGTTCATGCCTTTCAGCGGTTCATAGATGCTGCGTGCGACACGCAGGGAGAAGTAAGCACCACCGATACCTATGGCGATAAACAGGAGCGCCAACAAGAGGATGGCGGTTTCCTTGGCCTTGCGGAATGGTTCTTCGAGGTAGCCGACGTACAGCATGCCGACCCGTTTGCCGAAGCTGTCGCTGATGGGTTCATATGCCGAGATGTACCAGTCGTGCACAACGAAGGCACGATCCAGCCAGGTCTTGCCATCATTGAGTACATGATCGCGTACGATTTGTGATGCACGCGTACCCAGCGCGCGCTTGTTGCCGAACAAGCGCACATTGGTGGCGACGCGCACATCATCGATGAAGAGGGTGGCGGTACCGGCACTGCCTTCCGGCAAGGAGCCTTCGGCATAGACCAGGCTATTAATGGTATCGACGAAGCTCAGGTTCTGGTTCAGCAACATGCCGCCTTCGAGTACACCCAGCAATTTGCCATCGTCGTCATACACGGGTGTCGCCGAGTGGATCACCATGCCGCTCTTCTCTGCAGTCTTTTTGGTGGCAGCTGCATTCGGTGTATTCAGTAATTCTATGTAAGCCTGCTGCGCTGCCTTGTCGCTCAGCTGACGCAACTGCTCTTCGGAGTAGATATCAATCGCGGTCGCTTTCTCACCCTGCAAGGCGCTGTACACCACCGGCCAGCTTTCCGCGATCAGCTCTGCCGGTTTGCCATTGGAAGAGACGATGACGCGTCCTTGCGGATCGAGGAAGTTGAGGAAATCGAGGTCCAGTGATTTTTGCTTTTCCGCCAGCATGCGCTGCAGGTTTGCATTGCCGTCATCACGCACGGTCGTCACGAAACGATAGGAATCACCGAGGCTGGATACGTCCTGGCCTATGCGTTCGCGTACATGGATGAAGTACTCATGCGCGACCGTCAGGTCGCTGCTGACCTTGAAGGTCAACAAGCGGTCGTAGTAACCGAGACCCCAGTAGAAAATCAGTGAGAAAAGTATCGGCAGCGCCGTCAGCAAAGGTACCAGTGCCACCAACAATAGCTTGGTGCGTACCGAGACATTGCCAAGGATATGACGGGTAGCGACCCATTGCATGAAACGTCGCACAGTCTTCCGTTTCTATACGCCCCACTCGGCGCATTTGCGCTCGAGGGTCTTGCGTGAAATGCCGAGGCGACGACCAGCCTCGGTTTTATTGCCACCGACCTCGGCCAGTATCTTGAGGATATGTTGTTTCTCGACAGCTTCCAGCGTGACGTCACCGTTCGCGCTTGCAGTTCCGGTATTGGTCGCTGCGGTCACATCGGAGATATTACCGAGTATCAGCCAGCGCTCGATCAGGTTGCGCAACTCGCGCACATTGCCCGGCCAGCTATAGTTCGCCAGTGCAGAAAATAGATTGTTATCCGGCTTTTTCGCTGCCACACCCAGCTGGTGCGCCAGTTGACGCACGAAGTATTCAGCCAGGGCGGGGATGTCTTCGCTACGTTCACGCAGCGGCGGCATATGCAGTTGCACGACGTTGAGGCGGTAATACAAATCCTGACGGAAGCGCCCTTCCTGCACCGCCTCTTCGACATTGCGATTGGTCGCTGCGATGACGCGTACATCAACGGGTATCTCGCGCTCGGCACCGACCGGACGTATTTTCTTTTCTTCCAGCACGCGCAGCAGTTTGACTTGCATGGTCAATGGCAACTCGGCGACTTCATCGAGGAAGAGGGTGCCGCCTTGTGCGTAAAAGAATAGGCCTTCACGTGATGAAGCTGCGCCACTGAACGCACCTTTCACATGACCGAACAACTCGCTTTCGATGATCTCTGGTGCAACCGCACCGCAATTAACCGGGACAAAATGATTGCCCGAACGATTGCTGAGATTGTGCATCGCGCGTGCGGCGATCTCTTTGCCGGTACCTGATTCGCCCGTGATGAGCACCGTGCTGGGTACGGTCGCCAGGCGCTTGATCGCTTCACGTATCGGTTGCAAGGCGGCTGAAGCACCGATCAATCCATCGACGCCGGCGAGATCCACATGCGTATCCAGCTCGCGGCGCAGGATAAAGTTCTCACGTCGTAGATGCGCACGATCAAAGCAACGACCTATCGCACTCAGTATCTGATTAACGCGGAAGGGTTTGAGCAGGAAGTCAGCCGCACCAGCGCGCAGGGCACGGATGGCCGTTTCCAGATCGGCGAATGCGGTGATCAATACCACGTCGTTATGCAAACCCAGTTCGCGTATTTCTTGCAACCAGTCGACACCTGATTTACCCGGTAGCGAGTTATCCAGAATGATCAAATCAAAATGATACTGACCCAGCAATACGTTAGCCGCTTCTACCGACTCCACGGTTTCTACACGACTACAGCGTCCGACCAGCGTACGTTGCAAAAAGCTGCGCATGCCAGGTTCGTCATCCACGATCAGGATGGAGCGCTCTTGCCAGCCGCCAAATGCTTCGACGAAAGGCTCTTCTGGATGGTTGACGGGGGTTGCAGCAGTCATAATCAATTTTATGCGGGATGGGCCACGAACTATGGATAAGCTTTTCTTATAACCCATAATTGTTCTTCCTGCAGTAGCCGTCTGGCGAGGCGGCAACAGGGCAGAAAAAAGCGAGGTACATCCAAGTACCTCGCTTTGGCCGGATGCGATGGAATTTAATGGAACAGCGCCATCGCCTTTTGCAGCGTAGACCACACGCCCCAGACCAACGGTATCGTGACGTACGCCCAGAAAATGGCGATCACTGCCGGGCTGGTTTGCTTGCTGCTAACAGATGTATTTGCATTCATATCTTTCTCCTGGTCATGTATCGCAAGCTTAAGCAGCGCTGGCAGCTTGTGCGTTACCGCCGTGCACCGGCTTGTTGGCTTTCGCTGTGTCGTCACGCATATAGTGCTTGGCATCTACCGGCTTGATCAGCATATTGCAGACGAAACCAACCAGCAGCAGACCGGCCATGATGTACATGGTGACGGCATAAGCTTCACCTTTGGCGACACCCTGATCGATCTGGTATTGACGGATGTAATTCACCAGCACCGGACCCAGCACGCCAGCAGCCGACCATGCGGTCAGCAAACGACCATGGATTGCACCGACGAATTTGGTACCGAACAGATCGGCCAGGTACACAGGCACGGTCGAGAAGCCGCCACCGTACATGCTGACGATGATGCCGTAGAAGATCACGAATAGCGCCACGCTACCGCTATGACCGGTGTATGGAATGCATGAGTAGAGGATGATGCCGACGGTAAAGAAGATGAAGTAGGTACGCTTGCGACCGAGGTAGTCAGATGCCGACGACCAGAAGAAACGGCCACCCATATTGAACACGCTCAACAGGCCAACGAAACCAGCAGCAGCTGCGACCGATACAGTGTCCTTGAAGGTTTCCTGAATCATCACCGAAGCCTGACCCAGGACGCCGATACCTGCGGTGACGTTCAGACACAGCACCAGCCACAGCAGATAGAACTGCGGTGTTTTCATCGCTTGTTCAATATCGACGTGGTGCTTGGTAATCATTTTGTTCTCGACCACCGGCGGTACCCAGCCTGCTGGTTTCCAGTCAGGTGGTGGAATGCGGATAGCCAGCGCACCGATTGCCATCGAGATGAAATAAAGCACGCCCATCACAACGAAGGTTTCCGTCACGCCGACCGAAGTCGCGGTCTTGAAATGATCCATCAGGTAAACCGACAAAGGCGCACCTATCATCGCTCCGCCACCGAAGCCCATGATGGCCATACCGGTCGCCATACCGCGGCGGTCCGGGAACCATTTGATAAGCGTTGAGACCGGTGAAACATAACCGAGACCCAAACCTATGCCGCCGATGACGCCATAGCCGAGGTAGACCAGCCAGATCTGGTGCAGCGAAACACCGACGGCCGAAATCAGAAAGCCACCGCCGAAGCAGCAAGCCGCAACAAACATGGTCAGGCGTGGGCCGACTTTTTCCAGCCATTTACCACCGAAAGCGGCGGCCAGGCCCAGGAAGACGATGGCCAGACTGAAGATCCAGCCCAGCGTGGTCAGCTTCCAGTCTTCCGGTGCCGGACTGTCTATACCTATCAACTTGGATAAAGGGCCGTTGAATACGCTGAACGCGTAGGCCTGTCCTATACACAGATGAACTGCCAATGCAGCTGGCGGCACCATCCAGCGGTTGAAGCCGGGACCGGCGACACTTTTATCTTTAGCAAAAAAATCGAGCATGTAAATCTCCTCATTTGATCTTGTTCGCAACATCGCTGTGTTGCGAGGCGTTTTTGACGGCGCTCATGCATCGTCTGCGGTGAAGCTTCTTCACCAGGCCCGGATCTATAGGCAATCGACATGCCATGCAGGGAAATCAATACAAGTCATTGATTCTTATTACTTATTGCGACCGCACATTAATTCGGCGCAGGGACAATTTGACCGCGTATAGCGACAATTTGACCCGCTTTAACTAGAAATGATGACTACTCTCAAAACTGCCATGCCTGCGCTCAATCTGTGGCAAATCATCATCAAATCCGGTTAATTTATCGTTAAATCATTATGTCGTTTAAATGCATAACGTATATACTCTCGCTTTTTAAAAATAGGTCGTTATTCCTGAACAGCTACAACGTGGCCGTCAGCGAGGCCATAAAATAGTAGAGGGAGTAAGATGAAATACCCGTTGTCCCGTACCACCATCGCAGCGTCCTTGCTGCTGGCGTTCGGTAGCAGCTTCGCTGCAGAGCCAGCCAATGAATCCAATATTTTCACGCTCGGTGAAATCAATGTTGCCGGAACTGGCACAACACCACCTGCAGTAGGCGGTGCCAAAGTCACGCGCGAAGAACTGGATGATTTCAACCGTGAAACCGTGGTTGATGCACTCGACCTGCTGCCTGGCATCACCACCACCGGCGGTGGCCAGCGCAATGAACGCATGGTGACGGTACGTGGCTTTGACAGCCGCCAGGTACCGGTATTCATCGATGGTATTCCGGTCTACGTTCCATATGACGGCAACGTTGATCTGGCGAGATTCACAACTTATGACTTGGCTTCAATCGAAGTAGCGAAAGGCTTTAGTTCGGTCTTGTATGGTCCCAACACCATTGGTGGTGCGATCAATCTGGTAACACGTCGTCCAGTAAAAGCATTCGAAGGCAATATTGGTGTAGGCGTACGCAGCAATGACAAATTCGATGGCAATGGCAAAAGTACCAATGTCAATCTCGGAACCAATCAGGGCACTTGGTACGCCCAACTTGGTTTGTCCTATCTGGATCGGGATGGCTATACCTTGTCGCGCGATTTCCGCCCTGTAGCTTCACAGCCTAAAGGTGACCGACTCAATGCCTACAATACCGATAAAAAAATCAATATGAAGGTCGGCTGGACGCCAAATGCGACTGATGAATATGCATTGAACTACGTGAACCAAAAGGGTGAAAAAGGTAGCCCTCCGTACGCTGGTTCAGCCATCAATAAAGCAAATGGCAAACCGGTTACGCCTAATTACTGGCAATGGCCGGCATGGGATAAGGAAAGCTTGTATTTCATCTCCAATACCGCACTCAGCAGCAACTCCTATATCAAAACGCGTTTGTACTACGACAAATTTACGAACCGCCTAACTTCATTTGATGATGCGACTTATACAACCGTAACCAAATCGAAAAAGTACCCTTTCCGTAGCTTCTATGACGACTATACCTACGGTGGTAACGTCGAGTACGGCACCAAACTGTCCGATGTAAATACACTGAAAGTTGCTTTGCATGTTAAACAGGACGTGCACAGAGAACACGATGAAGGTGATCCGGAACAACGTTCTGAAGACCGCACTACATCTTTTAGCGTTGAGGATACGCACAAGCTCACGAACAAGCTGGATTTGATCGTAGGTGCCAGCTATGACAAGCGTCAGGAAAAGCAGGGGCAAAAATACAATTCCGGCGTCATGACGAATTTCCCTGTCAAGGATTCCTCGGCCTTCAATCCACAGGCAGGTTTGATTTATCACACATCGGAAACCGGCAATGCGTACCTGACCGTCGCACGCAAGTCACGCTTCCCGACTATCAAACAACGCTATTCCGCAGGCTTGGGTACTGCAGTGCCTAACCCGAATTTGAATGTCGAACGTTCCATCAACTATCAGTTGGGTATTTCGGAAAAATTGACATCAAAAGTTCGAGTAGATGCTGCGATTTTTTATAACGACATCACCGACATGATGCAAAACGTCCAATTGGGCATAATTTGTCCTAGTGGAAATCCTTGCAATCAAATGCAAAACATCGGCAAAGTGTCTAGCAAGGGGATTGAACTCGGCCTTACTGCAGCTGTCACCAATACGCTTGAATTGGGTGGTAACTACACATACCTCGACCGGAAAAACAAAAGCGATGCGAAGCTGCTAACCGACGCTCCTGCACACAAGTTGTTTGCCTATGCCAAATGGGCTGCGACCCCAAGCATGAACGTCATCGGTAGCGCAGAGTACAACTCCAAACGCTACAGCAACAGTGACGATGCAAGCCGTTATGCAGCGGGTTTTAGCCTGGTCAACGCCAAGTTAAGCTATACCTTGCAGAAAGACGTAACCCTTGAAGCAGGCGTCAACAATCTGCTGGATCGTAACTACGCGTATTCCGAGGGCTACTACGAGGAAGGCCGTAATTTCTTCGCTAACATGAACTACCGTTTCTAAGAGTTTCACTATGCTACGTACACCATTTTTTCTCGGTAAGCTGTTCGCTACTGCGCTCTTCAGCTTCGTCTCTGTCATCGCTTTGGCGGCAGACAAGCCTGCGGGCAAGGTCGTGGTCATGACCAGTTATCCGGAAGAAGTGGTGTCGCGTTTCGAAGCTGCTTTTGAAAAAGCGCATCCCGGTACGCGCGTCGAAATACTCTGGCGCCGTTCCGGAGATGCCTTGTCTTACTTACGCAAACCGAATCAAGGCAATGTCGATGTCTACTGGACACCGGCACAACGCAATTTTCAAATCCTCGCCCAAGAGGGTGCATTCCGGCGCCCTGATCTGGATATGACGGGTCTGCCTGCCAAAGTCGGCGGCTTTCCTATCTCCGATCCTGCCGGTTTCTATCTCGCCAGCGAAATTGCGGGCTATGGCCTGGCGATCAATCCACAACGCCTGCAAGACAAAAAATTAGTACAACCCCGACAATGGACAGACCTGACCGCTCCCGAGTGGCAAGACGAAATCGTTTTCCCGGTGCCGGGCAAGGTAGGCTTCGCACCGATACTGATAGACATCATCCTGCAAGGTCATGGCTGGGATAAAGGCTGGGCGCTGCTGCAGGCTATCGGTAGCAACGCGAAACTATTGGGTCAGGGTGGAGCCAATATTTCTGATGACGTACGTAACGGCCAGGCCAGTGTCGGCGTTTCCATCGACTTCTTCATCAAATCAGCGATCGCGAATGGCGCGCCGCTGCAATTTATCTACCCCGGCATTACCGGTTATTCGCCAGCACATGTAGGCATCATGAAAGGCGCACCGAACCCGGAAGCAGCGCGCGCATTTGCTACCTTCGTTTTGTCGGATGAAGGGCAAAAAATCTTGTTCCATCACGACACCCGTAAACTGCCGGTGCGTCCCGCAGTCTATGCGAACAAACCAGCTGGCTACTACGATCCGTTCGAAGCAGCCAAGGCCATGCCGTTTGTGTTTGATACCACGCACGCACTCGCGCGTCAGGGCTTGAACAACACTTTGTACGACGTATTGATCAGCAATGAACATGCGCGCCTGCGTCAGACCAATGACAAAGTCATGCAGGCTGAACGTGCTGCCAACACCGCTGCCTTGAAAGCAAAAGCGGCGCAAGCGCGCAACCTGCTCGATGCGGTGCCAGTAAGCGAAGCGGAAGCCGACAAACTCGCGCCGCAATTTGTGTTTGCCTTCGATGAAACCACAGACACACATCGCAACGACGCCATCACCGCACAATGGACGGCACGCATACGGCAAAACCGTGACCGCGCAGAGCAACTGGCGCAAGAAGTATTGAACACCGCAGGTACAAAGTGAAACTTGGGCGTCTTGTTGGCTACCTCGGTATCTTGCCGCTAGCCTTTCTGTTAAGCGGCGCGGCCAGCGTAGATCCGAAAGCATTGAGCGGCGGCACTGCCACCGTGTTTGATGACAGCCGTGAAGCATACTCGCTACCGAGTCCGGTCATGGACCCGGACAATGTCGCCGCATTCGCACAAGGCCGTAGCCTGTTCCGTCAGTCCTGGGTCATCGCTCCGGCGAATGACAGGGCGGCCGGGCTCGGCCCGCTGTACAACCGTATTTCCTGCATCGCCTGTCATGCCAAGAACGGTCGTGGCGGCGCGCCGGATGGTCCCGACGGCACCATGCAGGCGATGCTCTTGCGCCTCAGCATACCCGGCGCCAATCCGCATGGTGGCCCGAAACCACATCCGGCCTATGGCGACCAACTGAATGAACGCGGTGTGCCTGGCGTACCGGGTGAGGGTATAGGCTTTCTGATCTATGACGAGCATGTGGAAACACTGCCTGACGGCACCAAAGTAACGCTGCGCAAACCCAATGTGCATTTCAAGGAAATGGCTTACGGCGCACTCGGCTCAGACATCATGGTGTCACCACGCGTAGGCCCGGTCGTGTACGGCCTGGGGCTGCTGGAAGCAATCAGCGACGACACCATATTGGCCATGGCCAAACAAACCAAACCGGATGGTATCGCAGGGCGCGTGAATATCGTGTGGGACGCGATGGCGCAGAAAGAGGCAATAGGCCGCTTCGGCATGAAAGCAAATGTCGCGACATTGACCGAACAAATCGCCAATGCGTTCTCCGGCGATCTCGGCATTACTTCGCCATTGATGCCGCATGAGAATTGCACCAAGGTACAAACTGCATGTCAGCGTGCTCCGTCCGGTGGCGAACCCGAACTGACACGTGCAGAGTTATATGCGACGGTGTTTTATCAACGCATGTTGGCAGTCCCGGCACGCCGCGATGTGAATGACAAACAAGTCATACACGGCAACCGCTTGTTTGTGCAGGCACGCTGCATAGCCTGTCATGTCGCGCCTTTGCGTACGCGCCCGGATGCTGCGTTACCTGCATTATCAAATCAGTTGATACGGCCTTACACCGATTTGCTGCTGCACGATATGGGGCAGGGCCTGGCCGATGGCCGCAGTGACTACCTGGCGAATGGCAGGGAATGGCGTACGCCACCACTGTGGGGCATAGGCCTGACGCACAAGGTCAATCCAGATGCTGGTTATCTGCACGACGGCCGCGCCCGTACCTTGCTGGAAGCCATCATGTGGCACGGTGGTGAAGGCAATTATTCGAAGGAAGCAGTCCGTGCGATGTCGACCGAAGATCGTACTGCCTTGTTGCGTTTCCTGGAATCACTGTGAGATAAAAATCCTGCTTCCACTATGCGCGCCGACATGTGACACTGTGCACATCAACGCATAAATGGAAGAATCATCATGGCCAAGAAAGAAGAACTCGATCCGGAAACACTCGCACTGATCAACTGGTGCATAGAAGTAGAGGGATTCCTGGTTGCCGGTGGCGCCACCGTAGCAGAAGCACAAGATCATATCGAAGAACAAATCGAATGGTTCACCGACTTGTTCTATGACGGTTTAACGCCTGAAGAAGCGGCGAAGGAAGCATTGGCCTGAAGTCTGTGTAACTCAGAAAAAAGCGCGCTCTGTTTAATCAGGCGCGCTTTTTTGTTGGCCGGAGGTTTAGTTTCCGGCGGTAGTCACAGGCGTAAAGCCATATTGCGCAATTAATTTCTGCGCTTGTGGACTCATGAGGAAAAGTGCAAAGCGATACGCTGCCTCATGTGATTTCTTGTCACGGGTGACGACAGTCAAACCATAGTCTGACGTGACGGCCAGGCCCGCTGGCAATGGCACACTAGTGAACTTGGGGTCTGGCGTTGTTTGACGCGAACTGCAATAGCCGAGTGAAATATGCACCTTCTTGCGAGCAAAGAAGTATTCCATCGCATTCACACCGGCTGGCACCGGTGGATTGTTTTTGCCGCCGACCAGTTGCTGTGCCTTGGCTTCCAGGATGGCCTGCGCACCGGGTCGGAGTTTCTCAGCGCGAGCAAATACCTGCCATGCATAGTCGCCACCCGGATCTGCTTTCGGCGTCGAAGTGCCGAGACCGACCTTGGGATCAAGCAAACGATCCAGTACGTTGTCCGTCGTCAGACCTGACTCCGGCAAGGCCTTCGCACATAGCTGGTTACGTAGCATTACCACCGGTTGCGTGGCCCAGCCTCGATCTGCCAGTGCTTGCGGATGTTCCATATTGGCCGACGCAAAGATGTCGGTTTGCTCACCGTTCTCTATGCGTTCACGCAACAGACCGGCAGGGCCGAATTGCGCATCTATCTTTTGTCCGGTCTGCTGCGTGTAGAGTTGCGCTACCGCCGTCATCGCACCGGTCAGGCTACCTGCCGCCAGTACTTTAACCGGTGGCTGTGTCTGAGCCGCAGTGTCTGCCCAGGCAGCGCTGCTTAGCAATGCCACCGACCACGCGAAATAGGAAGAGTTTATTTTCATCATGTTCCGCTTTCAGGAAATCAGAAATCCATTTGCATCGATGCGCGTATGGTGCGTGGCGCACCCAGCGTGCCTGTACCTGCACCAGTACCTGTATAGCCGTTCTGTCCGCTCGGTGTGATGTTGGCCCAGTAGAGCTCGTCGGTGACATTGTTGATGGCAAGGCGCCAGGTGGTCGGACGTCCCATCAGCAGGGTCGAGTAACGTGCGCCCAGATCAGCAACGGTGTAACCATCTACCTTGTAGGAGTTGGTGCTGTCGCCCTGACGGCTGCCCGCGTGGCTGACGTTCAGGTTAACAGCGAGACCCGGCACAGCGGCGATGCGATAGTCGAGCAGGATGTTGCTGACGATGCGCGACAAGCCCATGATTTGTTTACCCGCGGTCGTTGCGCTGGCGGTGTTTAGCAAACGTGGATCAAGGTAGGTAAGACCACCATACATGGTGAGGTTGCGTGTCAATGCACCATTTGCCGTCAGCTCCAGGCCACGGTTGCGCTGATCGCCCTGTACCGCAAACACGCCATTCTGCACGTAAGCAAACGGACGTTCGATCTGGAACAAGGCTGCACCGACATTAACTTTTTCAAATGCGTGTTTGTAACCCAGTTCCCATTGCTTGCTGCGGTAAGGAGCTGTTGTGCTTGTGCCCGAGGTCTCGCCTTGCTGCAGGCTGTCGGCATAAGATGCGTAGACCGTCGTATTCTTTTGCGGCTTGTATGACACAGTCGCATTGCTGCTGAGGCCGCTATCGTTGTAGTACTTGCCCGGTGCTATTGAACCATTCGGATTGTTGCCGCTTTGGTCTATCCAGCTTTTACTGAGGTACAAACCTGCTGACCATTGCTCGTTGAATCCTACCGTGTCGCCAACCGTAATCGCCTGTTGGCGCGTGGTTTGTGCCTTGTAGCGATTCTTGAAGTTGGGAATGTTGCCCGGCTGATTGAAGACGGTCGGATTGTTTAAATTTGAGGTACCCAAGCCAATTGCGCCAGTTGTGTATGGCGAGTATCTGTCCCATTCAAAGCCCGTAGTCGACACTACGATATCGTGTGTCATGCCTGCCGCATTCACACGACCATTCAATGCCAGGTTATAGCTAAGGATTTCATCCAGGCTAAAAGTCGTCGTCGCTACTTTGACGCTGTATGCCCCCGCATTGTTGGTCAGGGTATTGGTCGGTACTGTCGACGCACGGTCGCTGCTTTGTTTCAGGATGCCCGCTGTGACGTTCCAGTTTTGATTCAGCCTGTGCTTAAGACGTGCACTATAGGTTTCAGTCACATTGTCATCACCTGCAAATGGCTGGCCGTAGCCTACTCGTTTCGGATCAGGCGCGGCCGGGTACGCCACACCCGTACCCAGCTCAAATGTTCCTGGCAAGCCTTTGCTGGTGTAGTGATAACGGCTGATATTTGTTTCCAGCTTGGTGTCGCTGGTGAGCTGCACGTCAAACGCCAGGCTCGCCAGTTTGCGATCCAGCTTGCTGCGATCGACATAGCTTTCACCGCCTTCATCCAACAAGTTGACGCGGAAGCCGAAACGCTTATCTTCACCAAAGCGATCACTAATGTCCGCGCTCACCGAGCCCGAACCCCGGCTGGCATAACCAAGCGAGAAGCGACGCAAAGGTGTTTCGGTAGGGCGCTTCAATACATAGTTGAAAGTGCCGGCCGGGCTTGCTGGGCCATACAAGGCACCGGCCAAACCATTCAATACTTCTATACGGTCAAACTGTTCGATCGGGTAGTCGGTAGTGGCCGCGATGTTCATGCCATCTATGCGCGTGTTCTGTACTACGCCTGCCTGCAAGCCGCGCGTCTGCGGCCGTATGTTTTCGCCTTGCACGGAAGGCATGTAGCGGAAAGCTTCGCGCACGCTTTTCAGTTGCTGGTTTTCCAGCAGTTCGGCTGGTACGACATTGATTGCGTACGGTGTGTCCAGCACACTTTTCTCGCCGAGCGGGCCCATGCTCGCCGTTTCCGGTTTGTACGCAGGGGCACCGGTGCCGATGACATCGACAGTATCAAGTACGGCGGCTTTATCCGCAGCGTAAGCAGGCAGGCTCGCAATAGCGAGCGCCAATACCGTCATACCCGAGGCATGACGGGAAAGTGTAGGTTTGTTTTTCAGGGTTTTCATAGTAATCAAAAGAGGGCGGCGTAGCACGGTGTTGCCGCACGAGGAGACCTGGTACTGCGGATCTGATACTGCTCAATGTCGGGGAGACATCGGCATCCGGCGCCAGATTCTAATCGATATAACTTTTAACTACATAATGAAAATACGTATGTCGTTGTATTTTTGTTGATATGACGCTGCACGGACTCGCTGGGAAACTGACAAAATCATGCGCATGATTGGTATATTTCAAGCAAATCTGGGCGAAAATACGCCCATTCAGTAAAAGTCCAAGCCAAGCCATGCCTAAAAGCCAGACTAAAAAATCCCAGGTCCCGCAGCCACGCGTACGTGTGTTGATGGGGGAATTGACCGCGATGGGCCCAGGTCGCGCCGACCTGATCGATGCGATAGAACGTACCGGTTCCATTTCGGCTGCAGGCCGCGAGATGAATATGTCCTACCGCCGTGCATGGACATTGGTGGAAACCACCAATGCATCCTTCATCGAACCACTGGTGGTGACCAGTACCGGTGGCAGCGGTGGTGGTGGTGCACTGGTCACAGACTTCGGCCGCGGTGTGGTTGAGCGCTATCGCGCGATGGAACGCAAGGCATCGAAAGCCATCAGCAGCGACTTCGCCGTATTCAGCAAACTCTTATCCACCACTCCGCCGCCGGCAAGCAAAGCCAAGACCAGCAAGACGCCGCAAAAGTAAGCCCGGCACCCATCTGTAGCGATAGGATCAACCTATCGCTACAGATATTTTCCTTAACAAAAAATTGATACAACCCTCCTGTATTTCGGCTAATCTTTGCTTACGAAACGCAAGGAAACACTGATAAATACTTGCGTTAGGTAGTACAACGCTATATTCTTACGGATATAGCGAAATCGGTTTAACCCGCGCACTGCGAAATACATACCCTTCCGGCACAATTTTCCACGCTGATAACCGAACGCGTTATTAATCCCTGTCACCGACTTTGCATCGCACGATGCTGATGCAATAGAACCGTCGGTGACTTTGTGTATATCCAGTTGAATCATTAACAGGACAAACATCGTGGCTTTACTTGAGTACAAAGGGTACGTTATTTCGGTAACGGCAACCGAACAGACATGGGGCTTCTCATTCGGTGAATGGGGCGGGACATATCGCGTCTGGCATAAGGAAAACCTGACACCGATAGAAGGTGTAATCGAAGGATGCGAAACCTCTGCGTTTGAAGCAGAGCAGCGCACCTTGCGCATCGTCAAGGTTGCGATCGATGAAGCAACCTCGAAAACCAGCGAACAGTTAATGCAGTCGCTCAGCCAATTGGGCGAACGCTTCGCGATGTAAGCACACCCTGTATTGCATCCATCCTTTCAACTGATCTGATGCCTGCACCTGTGACATCAGATCAGCGACACACTCCCGCTTACCAATACTTCGGATACTTATTCTTGCGTACGACGTTGTTGTAGAACATCGCAACCAACACCAGTATGCAAGCACCTATCAGTGTCGGGAAGATCAAAAAATTCCATCCTGGCATACCGAGGAAAACAATCACCGGATTAGAACCTGCCGGCGGATGTACGACACGGAACGCCATCATCACGATGATGGCAGTCGCCACCGCCAAACCCAGCGCCCACCAGTGCGGACCAAACACATACAAATAAAACAGACCTGACAAACTGCTCAGGAAATGTCCGGCGATGACATTGCGCGGTTGTGCCAATGGCGTGTCGGGTAAAGCAAAAACAATGACGCACGATGCACCGAACGATCCGAGTATCAGGATCGCCTGCGTATAGTCTGCCGCCAGTGCAATGACACTGATGGCGATGAAGCCGCCGAGGCCGGACAACATGACGTTGCCGAATGTGGGTTGTGGTGGCAGCGACATACTGCTGCTAAAAAATTTCTTGATGGGATTGGACATGAAAGATCCTGGCGAGTAGATGTCTGCAGACAAAGCAGCAGAAGCATCTCGAATAAAAAAATGCCGACGTCATTACTGCACGTCGGCACTCAGTAAAAATAGTCAGCCACCAGATCCGGTCATCCGGTGGCTTACCGTTTCGTCGAATTACGCTACTTTAAATTTCGCAGCTTCTTCCGAACCTTTGGTTGCGTTACCGTCACTGTAGGAGTGAGCGCCGACGCCTGCCAGTTTGCCGCCTTGAACGATGAGGTATTCGTCACGGATAGGGCGACCTTCAAAGTAGCATTCCAGGATTTCGCGGGTACCTGCTGCGTAACGGGTTTGTGCCGTCAGGCTGGTGCCGGAAATGTGTGGTGTCATGCCGTGGTGCGGCATGGTGCGCCATGGATGGTCTTTTGGTGCTGGTTGTGGGAACCAGACGTCGCCAGCGTAACCAGCCAGTTGACCGCTCTTCAATGCTGCAACAATCGCGTCGCGATCGCACAGTTTGCCGCGTGCGGTGTTGATGATGTACGAACCACGCTTGAAGTTTTTCAAGGTTTTTTCGTTGATCATGTGTTCTGTTTCTGGGTGCAGCGGGCAGTTCAGCGTCACAACGTCACAGACTTTGGTCAGGCTGTCGAGTGTGCTGTGGTAGGTCAGGTTCAGTTCTTTTTCAACTGCTTCTGGCAGACGGTGGCGATCCATGTAGTGCAGTTTGACGTCGAATGGTTTCAACAGGCGCAGTACGCGCAGACCGATACGACCAGCAGCAACCGTACCCACGCTCATTGCTTCCAGATCGTAGGAACGTTCTACGCAGTCAGCAATGTTCCAGCCGCCGTTGATCACCTGGTTGTACGAAGGGATGTAGTTACGTACTTGCGACAGGATCATCATGACGACGTGTTCTGCAACGCTATGGCTGTTGCAATAGGTCACTTCGGCAACGGTGATGTTGTGCTTGTTCGCTGCTTCCAGGTCGGTGTGATCGGAACCGATACCAGCTGTCACGATCATTTTCAGTTTCTTGGCTTTAGCGATGCGTTCTGCTGTCATATATGCAGGCCAGAATGGTTGCGAGATGATGATCTCTGCATCGTGCAATTCTTTGTCGAGGACGCTGTCTGCGCCGTCTTTGCTGGAAGTAACAACCAGGGTGTGGCCGTTCGATTCCAGGTATTTACGCAGGCCCAGTTCACCGGATACGCTACCGAGCAGTGTGCCTGGTTTGAAATCGATACCTTTAGGTGTCGGCAGTGTTTGGCCGTCTGGGTAGATCGATGGTTGCGCTACGTCATCACGTGCGTAGGTTTTAGGATAACCGTTGACTGGATCATCATACAAAACACATAAAACTTTTGCCATGTTACTTCTCCATAAGATTGGTTGCATAAAATTGCTGGCTACACCGAATCGAAAATTGCTGGCGGTAGCTGAATTCTCTTTTTCTTCTGCACACGGACATCAAGATGTATGTCCAGCGCAGCCATCTTATGGAGTAAGTTTTTTACGGTCTAATCGTTTGATGTGATGGGCTGATAGCCTCCGCTTATGTATGCATCAAATTGCGCTTGCAGATTAATCTGTTCGGCTATGCTGCGCGCTGCCACCACGATAGGCGAACAGGGTTCGTGGTCGAGTGAGATCAAGCCAATCGAACGACTCAATTCAGGCACGATAGGGATCGCCATCATGCCGTCACGCAATTCAAACAGGTAGAGCAAGCTATGCGGCACCACGCTAAATAAATCCGCGTGACGAACATGGGAATACAAGGCAAACACCGAATCCGTTTCCACCACCACATTCGGATGCACCTCGGCGCGACGAAATGCCGCATCGACGATGCGACGATTTTGCATATGTGAAGTGAGCAGACATAGCGGCAGCTCTGATGCTTCTTCCCAGCTCACATCTTCTTTCCCGTCCGGCATGCTGCCGCTACGTGCCAGCAACATATAGCGTTCACGATATAGAGGCTGCACATGGAAACCATTGAGTCGCTGGTCTTCCAGATAAGTCAGGCCGACATCCAGTTCAAAGTCGTCCAGCCTGCGCATGATTTCTTCGGTACTTAAAGAAAGCACCAGTTGCCGCAAGTCCGCATGCTGGGCACGGCAACGACCGGTCAGCAAGGAAACAATAGGCATCGTGGTCGGGATTGCTCCCAGGCGTAACGTGCCACTCAGCTTGACGCGCGACATCGATGCCTCCTGCTTCAGGCCTTCCAGTGCCGCCAGCGTCTGCCGCGCCCAGTCCAGGATGCGCTCACCTTCCGGCGTAAAGCCCTGGAAACGCTGGCCGCGCTGCACGATGGCTATGCCCAGTTCGGTTTCCAGATTCCGCACTGCCGCTGACAGCGCCGGTTGCGAGACACAACAAATTTCAGCTGCGCGGGCGAAGTGTTTTTCCCGGGCAAGGGTGACGAGGTAATCGAGCTGACGTACAAACATCGGGATAACCTGTAGAAAAGAGGTGGCAGGACATACGGGGGAGGGAATGCAGGACCTGCTTCATCTTATCCGCTTATGCGCGATTTTCCGGAATGCCCCTGCTGCCAAAGTGCCCAATAGACCAACGGAGTTCACGATACACAAATAGAATGGCAATACTTCACCCTGTTCTCGTTATGTCGTTAAAAGTTATATCGTGTATAGTATCAACTTTTAGAGCGACTTTTGCTGAACAGCCCTTCATCATTTTTTAAAAAGATATCGACTGTTATGAGCAAGACAACTTCGCCCATCAAACTGGAAGGTCTGTCCAAATCGCGCGGCAAGCGCTGGGATCATTTGGAGCTGCTGGAGCGTATCGATGCTTCGGGCTCCATTTCCGCTGCCGCAAGCGCCATGGGCATGAGTTACAAAGCCGCCTGGCAAGCCGTCGAATCGGTGAACAACCTGTCGCACGAACCGCTGGTCATACGCCAGCCGGGTGGCAGCACCGGTGGCGGCACTTGCCTGACCGAGTATGGCAGGCGTGTGGTTGCCACCTATCGCCGCCTCGAGCAGGAGTGGGCAGCAGTACCGGCGGCTATAGGCCGCACCATGGACGATTTTGATCAGTACTACACAATGAGCAGGAGATTCGATATGCAAACCAGCGCACGCAACCAGTTCCTCGGCACCGTCAGTGCCGTCAAGAAGGGCGCGGTCAATGCGGAAGTCATACTCGATATCGGCAATGGTGCCCAACTGGCAGCCATTATCACCAATGACAGCGCAGATCACCTGGCGCTGGAAGTCGGCTCTGAAGCTTATGCGCTGGTGAAAGCGCAATGGATCATCCTCACTGTAGAAACTAATTTCAAAACCAGTGCACGCAATTCCCTGACCGGCACCGTGGTCCGTTGCCAGGAAGGTGCAGTCAATGCAGAAGTCGTGATCGAACTGCCGGGCGGTAAAACCGTGGCATCGATCATCACCAATGAAAGCGTGAAGACACTCGGTTTAAAAGAAGGTGTACGTGCCACAGCCATGATCAAGGCATCGCACATCATTCTGGCGGTGCCCGCCTAAAAGGTTTTTTAACTCGTTTTACTCATCACCATGAAAAAACTTTCGTATTCGCTCCTGTCCGGTTTGCTCGCACTCGGTATCTCCGCTTCTGCTTCGGCTGAAGAAGTGCAAGTCGCTGTTGCTGCCAACTTCACCGCACCGATGAAAGTCATCGCTGCTGATTTTGAAAAAGCAACCGGCCATAAAGTAACGCCTTCGTTCGGCGCTACCGGCAAGTTCTACGCGCAAATCACCAATGGCGCACCTTACGATGTGTTCCTCGCGGCTGATGATGAAACACCTATCAAACTGGAAAAAGAAAACGGCATCGTTGCAGGTTCGCGTTTCACCTACGCGACCGGCAAACTGGTACTGTGGTCGGCCAAGCCAGACTTCGTTGATGCCAAGGGTGAAGTCCTGAAAAAAGGCAACTTCGCTCACATCGCCCTGGCCACACCAAAACTGGCTCCTTATGGCCTGGCTGCAGAAGAAGCAATGAAAAAACTGGGCGTGTATGACAGCCTGCAATCCAAATTTGTCCAAGGCGAAAGCATCGGCCAAACCTTCACTTTCATCTCGACCGGCAATGCAGAACTCGGCTTCGTCGCACTGTCGCAAGTATTTGAAGGCGGCAAAGTAAAAAGCGGTTCCGCATGGATCGTTCCGGCCAACCTGCACAACCCCATCCGTCAGGACGCAGTTATCCTGAACAAAGGCAAAGACAATAAGGCTGCTGCTGAATTCGTCAAATACCTGAAATCGGAACCAGTCAAAGCCATCATCCGTAGCTACGGTTACGACCTGTAAGAGAGGTTCTGTTGTTCACCGATCCTAATATCGGTGCGATTGTCCTGACCCTCAAGCTCGCCAGTCTCACCACTATCATTCTTCTCTTGATAGGTACGCCTCTGGCGTGGTGGCTGGCGCGCACACGTTCCTGGTTGAAAGGCCCGGTAGGCGCGTTCGTTGCGCTGCCTATCGTGCTGCCGCCTACCGTCATCGGCTTCTATTTGCTGGTGGCGCTGGGCCCCAATGGCCCGGTCGGACAGCTGACGCAGGCTATGGGCTTAGGCACCTTGCCCTTCAGTTTTACCGGCCTGGTGGTCGGTTCGGTTTTTTACTCGATGCCCTTCGTAGTACAACCTATCCAGAACGCTTTTGAGGCGATGGGCGATCGCCCGCTCGAAGTGGCCGCTACTTTGCGTGCGTCCCCA
The DNA here is from genome assembly GCF_015645465.1 of Herminiimonas contaminans. Taxonomy (GTDB): domain Bacteria; phylum Pseudomonadota; class Gammaproteobacteria; order Burkholderiales; family Burkholderiaceae_D; genus Oxalicibacterium; species Oxalicibacterium contaminans. The sequence continues at coordinate 48,668 of NZ_JADOEL010000021.1, forward strand.
CTCGATACTTTTTTCAGTGTCACCCTGCCATTGGCCAAACCCGGTTACCTGACCGCGATCGTGATGGGCTTTGCTCATACCGTCGGCGAGTTCGGCGTGGTGCTGATGATAGGCGGCAATATCCCGAATCAAACACGCATGATTTCTGTACAAATTTACGACCATGTAGAAGCACTTGAGTACGCGCAAGCGCATTGGCTGGCAGCCGGTATGCTGGTGTTCTCTATGCTGGTACTGATCATCCTGTACACCTTGAATCCAACCGGACGGCGCAAATGAGCGATATCCGAGCACGATTCAATATCGCTTACAGTGCGTTCAAACTGGATGTAGACCTGAGCTTGCCGGGTCGTGGCGTGACTGCATTATTTGGTCCGTCCGGCTCCGGCAAAACTACCTGCCTGCGGGCGATGACCGGACTGGAGCGCTTTCCCGGCTCCTATCTGGAAGTCAACGGTGAAGTCTGGCAGGACGACGAACGTAATATCTTCCTGCCGACGTTCAAACGGCCACTGGGTTATGTGTTCCAGGAAGCCAGCCTGTTTCCACACCTGAGCGTACAGCGCAATCTGGAATACGGCATGCGCCGGGTTCCGCGCGCCATGCATCAGGTCTCGCTGGATCAGGCGGTGGCCTTGCTGGATATCGGCCATCTCTTGCAACGCAATCCGGACAAGCTATCGGGCGGTGAACGTCAGCGCGTTGCCATCGCCCGCGCACTGGCGACCAGCCCGCGCATCCTGTTAATGGATGAACCGCTGGCCGCACTCGACAGCAAGCGCAAGGAAGAAATCATGCCGTATCTGGAAAGACTGCATGATGAGCTGGACATCCCGGTCATCTACGTCAGCCATTCGTCGGACGAGGTCGCGCGCCTGGCCGATCATTTGGTGCTGCTGGAAAACGGCAAAGTCGTCGCCAGCGGTGCCACCAGTGATCTGATGACGCGCCTGGATCTGAATTTCGCCCACGGCGATACGGCCAGTGCATTGGTGGCCGCAACGGTGACTGCACATGACGCAAGCTTCCATCTGACTTCTGCCGAGTTCTCCGGTGGCCAGCTGTTGTTACCGCAACAGGCCGCCACCATCGGTCAGCAGATCCGCGTACGGATACAGGCGCGTGACGTCAGCTTAAGCCTGACACCACAACGTGATAGCAGTATCTTGAATATTGTCCCGGCAACCGTCGCAGAGTTGTCTGACGATGCAGCGGGGCAGGTGATGATAGGACTGGATGCAAATGGCACGCGCCTGCTGGCACGTATCACGCGCAAATCATGCGAGGCCATGGGCCTGGCGCTGGGTACGCCAGTGTTTGCACAAATCAAGGGTATCGCTATTCTTAAATAGCGACACCTCTTTAGATGGCTGCCATTTTTGCGTGGCCGAAAGCTTCCGACAGCAACAGGATCTTGCCGGTGTCACTGGAATCATACCCGGCAAGACCATTAATCACTTTGCGGAAATATCCTGACTGCACGACGTCTATGACCAACTGTATCAGCGGGTCATCCATGATGGACAAGGGCAGCGCCAGGAAATAGCGTTCACGTATCAAAGGAATGAAGTCCAGGCTGAAACGTTGTGCTGCGGTCTGCACGCCTACGCCCACATCAGCCATGCCGCTGGCTATATAAGCAGCGACCGCTGAATGGGTGAATTCATTGCTTTGATAGCCTTCGATATCAAACGGCGAGATATTCGCGCCTGCCAGCATCAGCTCCAGCAGCATGCGGGTGCCGGAACCAATTTGCCGGTTCACGAAGCGCACGCCTGGCCGTTTCAGATCTTGTAAAGTTTGTATGCCTTTCGGATTGCCAGGTGCCACAAACATGCCCTGGGTACGTATGGCCAGATGGATCAGGCAGTGTTCACGCGGATTGAGCCACTGGGTATAGCGCTCCACCGCTTTCTTCTCAAAGTCCCCGAGCGGCACGTGAAAGCCCGCCAGATCACATTCATTTCGTGACAAAGCAGCAACTGCATCGGTACTGTTGCGATAACGCAAATCGACCGGCAGATTGGCTTCTGTTAATTGATGCAGCAAGGCATCGACCGCAAAACCATGGCTGGCGTCGAGGCGGAGCGGCTTGGTTTTGCCGACGATGGTTTTGCCGATTTCGCTTTCCAGCTCGGAAGCCAGACTTTCCAGGGTAGGGGACAGGCGCGCGCGGATGCGGCGATCCGCCCAGATCAATTTTTCCGCCAAAGGCGTCAATGTCGTCCCGCGACCGCGATCCGTATTTAACAAAGCCGTACCGAAAAGTTTTTCCGCTTCGCGCAGCAAGCCCCAGGAATAGCGATATGACAAGTCGACCAGGCGCGCGGCCTTGGAGATCGAACCGGTCTTCTGGATCGACATTAATAGATTGAGCAATACCGCCGTGTCCAGCGGGGCGTCATTGCTGTGGGTAATTTCCCAATGGGGATTAATGACAACTTTAAACATAAGCCATACCGCCTATCAGTTCGCTAATGCAAGCGACGGGTGTCCTTGATGTAGCGTTTACGCCTCTTTTTAGGTTATGCAGAAGATAGCCTATTGAAGCTAGTGTTTACCAGTGCTACCTTTCGGATGTTGCAAAGGTGCGCCCGCAAACTATATGCTATAAAAAGCATATATACAAGATAATTTTTAACAAGGAAGCAGTATGGTTTCGTTCGATTTCACGACCTCGCGGCAAGTAGTATTGCCATCGGTGTCGCTAGCTGGAGACTCTAAGTGAACACCCAAACCCAATTTGATCTGGCCGCGGTCGAGGCCATTATTGCACAGCGCAAAGCTACACCTGGCGCGCTTTTGCCTATCCTGCACGACATCCAGGGCGTGGTTGGTTATATCCCGCCTAGCGTGGTTCCTGCGATTGCTGAGGGCTTGAACATCTCGCGCGCAGAAGTACACGGCGTGATCACCTATTACCACTTCTTCCGTCAACATCCGGTCGGCGAACACGTCGTCCAGATCTGCCGTGCAGAAGCTTGCCAGGCACGCGGTTGCGAATCGCTGGCTGACCATGCCAAAGAATTGCTGGGCTGTGATTTCCACGGCACCACAGACGATAACAAATTCACCTTGCAAACCGTGTACTGCCTCGGCCAATGCGCCAGCGGCCCGGCGATCCAGATCGACGACGATCTGTACGCCCGCGTCTCCAAGGAAAAATTCAATAGCCTGATCCAGGCCAAGCGAGGTGTGCAATGACCGTAACCATTTTTGTTCCACGCGACTCGACCGCCCTGGCGCTCGGCGCCAATGAAACCGCAGCAGCGATCGAACGCGAAGCCAAGGCGCGCGGCATCGATATCAAACTGGTACGCAACGGTTCGCGCGGCATGTTCTGGCTGGAGCCACTGGTTGAAGTAGCGACCGACGCTGGCCGTATCGGCTTTGGTCCTATCGAAGCGCACGAAGTTGCTGGTCTGTTCGACGCTGGCTTCACCACCGGTGGCAGCCATCCGAAAGCACTGGGCCTGACCGAAGAAATCCCATACCTGAAGAAACAGGAACGCCTGCAATTCGTACGCGTCGGCATTACCGATCCAGTTTCGCTGGACGACTACCTGGCGCACGAAGGTTACGTTGGCCTGAAAAAAGCCATCGCGATGGAACCTGCTGCCATCGTGCAGGAAGTGACCGACTCCGGCCTGCGTGGTCGCGGCGGTGCAGCTTTCCCTACCGGTATCAAATGGAAAACCGTGTTGGGCGCAGAAGCTCCTCAAAAATACATCGCCTGTAACGCCGACGAAGGCGACTCCGGCACCTTCTCCGATCGCATGGTGATGGAAGATGATCCATTCATGCTGATCGAAGGCATGACCATCGCTGGCCTGGCAGTCAAGGCTACCGAAGGTTATATCTATGTGCGTTCCGAATACCCGCACTCGATCGCCAACCTGAACGAAGCAATCGCTGCCGCCAACGCTGCCGGTTACCTCGGCGAAAACATTCTCGGTTCCGGCCGCACTTTCAACCTGCAAGTACGCAAAGCCGCTGGTGCTTACGTTTGCGGCGAAGAAACCGCGATGCTGGAAAGTATCGAAGGCAAACGCGGCATGGTACGCGCCAAACCGCCACTGCCAGCGCTGCAAGGCTTGTTCGGCCAGCCTACCGTTATCAATAACGTTATTTCGCTGTCCGCTGTACCGCTGATTCTGTCGCGCGGCGCAGAGTTCTACAAAAACTACGGCATGGGTCGTTCGCGCGGCACCTTGCCCATGCAACTGGCAGGCAACCTGAAATACGGCGGCCTGGTAGAAAAAGCATTCGGCGTGACCTTGCGCGAATTGCTGTACGACTTTGGCGGCGGCTCGGAATCCGGTCGTCCTATCCGTGCAGTACAAGTTGGCGGCCCACTCGGTGCCTACATGCCTGAGTCGCTGTTCGACACCCCGTTTGACTATGAAGCATTCGCTGCTGTTGCCTCGACTGTAGGCCATGGTGGCTTGGTCGCCTTCGACGATACCGTCGATATGGCCAAACAAGCACGTTACGCGATGCACTTCTGTGCAGAAGAGTCGTGCGGCAAGTGCACACCGTGCCGGATTGGTTCGACACGTGGTGTAGAAGTTATGGACAAAATCATCGCTAACCAGAATCGGCCACAGCAAATCCATCTGCTGCGTGATTTGTGCGATGTGATGGTAACGGGATCGCTATGTGCGATGGGTAACATGACACCATTCCCGGTGTTGTCTGCCCTGAACCACTTCCCAGAAGATTTCGGCGATCAAAAAACATTGGCAAACGCGGCTTAATCGGCAGCCTAAGCTTAGAAACTGGAGCGAAAAATGAATCAACTTAACGGTATCGACTACGGCACGAAAAAAAGCACGTCCGAAGTCATGATCTCCCTGGAAATCGATGGCGTAGCCATCACCGTGCCGCAAGGCACTTCCGTCATGCGTGCAGCAGCTGAGTACGGCATCAACGTACCTAAGCTGTGTGCTACCGACAGCCTGGAATCTTTCGGCTCTTGCCGTCTGTGCCTGGTTGAAATCGAAGGCCGTCGCGGCTACCCGGCATCGTGTACGACTCCTGCCGAAGCCGGCATGAAAGTCAAAACACAAACACCTAAGCTGGCAGACATCCGCCGTGGCGTGATGGAACTGTACATCTCGGATCACCCGCTGGACTGCCTGACCTGCCCAACCAACGGCAACTGCGAACTGCAGGACATGGCTGGTGTAGTTGGTCTGCGCGACGTACGTTACGGCTACGACGGCAGCAACCATCTGAAACTGGAAAAAGACGAATCCAATCCTTACTTCACCTACGACGCATCGAAATGTATCGTTTGTAACCGCTGCGTCCGCGCTTGCGAAGAAACACAAGGTACATTCGCTCTGACCATCGACGGCCGCGGCTTCACATCGCGCGTGTCAGCTGGTCAAAAAGAAGACTTCATTGATTCGGAATGCGTATCTTGCGGTGCTTGCGTAGACGCATGCCCAACCGCAACGCTGACCGAAAAAACCGTCATCATGATGGGTCAGGCAGAACACAGCAAAGTAACCACCTGCGCATACTGCGGCGTCGGTTGCTCGTTCAAGGCCGAAATGAAAGGTAATGAAGTAGTACGCATGGTGCCGAATCCGGATGGCAAAGCCAACCAGGGTCACGCTTGCGTCAAAGGCCGCTTCGCATGGGGTTATGCAACACATAAAGACCGCATGTTGAAACCGATGATCCGTAGCAAAATCACCGACCCATGGAAAGAAGTATCGTGGGACGAAGCGATCAACTACGCTGCTTCCGAACTGAAACGCATCCAGGCTAAATACGGCAAGGATTCGATCGGTGGCCTGGTTTCCTCACGTTGCACCAACGAAGAAGGCTACCTGGTTCAGAAGCTGGTTCGCGCTGCATTCGGTAACAACAACGTTGACACCTGCGCACGCGTTTGCCACTCGCCTACCGGTTACGGCCTGAAAGTAACCATGGGTGAATCTGCTGGTACCCAAACCTTTGAATCGGTGATGAAATCTGACGTCATCCTGGTCATCGGTGCTAACCCGGCGTCCGGTCACCCGGTATTTGCATCGCAAATGAAACGTCGCATCCGTCAGGGCGCGAAACTGATCGTTGTCGATCCACGTACTACCGAAATGGTTAAGTCGCCGCACATCCAGGCTGACTACCACCTGAAACTGAAACCAGGCAGCAACGTTGCTATCGTTAATGCACTGGCGCACGTCATCATCACCGAAAAACTGCACAAGCCTGACTTCATCGCAGCACGTTGCGAAGTTGACTCGTTCGAAGAATGGGCAGAATTCGTTTCGCTGCCAGAAAACTCGCCAGAAGCAATGGAAGAAGTGTCCGGCGTACCAGCTGCTGACATCCGTGCTGCTGCACGTCTGTTTGCAACCGGTGGCAATGCAGCGATCTACTACGGTCTCGGCGTTACCGAACACGCTCAAGGTTCGACCACTGTTATCGGTATCGCCAACCTGGCGATGGCAACCGGCAACATCGGCCGTGAAGGCGTCGGCGTGAACCCACTGCGCGGTCAAAACAACGTGCAAGGTTCTTGCGATATGGGTTCCTTCCCGCACGAACTGCCAGGCTATCGTCACGTCTCTGACTCCGTCGCACGTGCAGAATTCGAAGCAGTTTGGGGTTGCACACTGGAATCCGAACCAGGCCTGCGTATTCCTAACATGTTCGATGCAGCGATGGACGGCACCTTCATGGGTCTGTACTGCGAAGGTGAAGACATTGTTCAGTCCGATCCAAACACACAGCACGTTACCGCTGCTCTGGAAGCAATGGAGTGCATCATCGTTCAGGACATCTTCCTGAACGAAACAGCGAAATACGCACACGTCTTCCTGCCAGGTTCGTCGTTCCTGGAAAAAGACGGTACCTTCACCAATGCAGAACGTCGCATCTCGCGCGTACGCAAAGTGATGCCACCGAAATCGGGCTACGGCGACTGGGAAGTCACCCAAATGCTGTCGAACGCACTCGGCTATCCTATGAACTACAAACATCCACGTGAAATCATGGATGAGATCGCTGCGTTGACCCCGACCTTCACCGGTGTCAGCTTCAAGCGTATCGACGAATTGGGCGGCAGCATCCAATGGCCTTGCAACGCTGAAGCGCCAGAAGGTACCCCAACCATGCACACAGAAGAATTCGTGCGCGGTAAAGGTCGCTTCATCAATACCAAGTACTTCGGCGCTGGCGAGAAGGTCAATAAGAAATTCCCATTGATCCTGACCACCGGTCGTATCCTGTCGCAATACAACGTTGGTGCGCAAACACGCCGTACCTTCAACAATATGTGGCATAGCGAAGATCGTCTGGAGATCCATCCGCACGATGCAGAAGAACGTGGCATCAAGCAGGACGACTGGGTTGGTATTGAATCGCGTGCCGGTCAGACGGTATTGCGTGCAGATATCACCGAGCGTATCCAGCCTGGTGTTGTGTACACCACGTTCCACTTCCCGGAATCGGGTGCTAACGTGATTACGACCAACTCGTCCGACTGGGCAACTAACTGCCCAGAGTACAAAGTGACGGCAGTGCAGGTCATGCCGGTTGCCCAACCTTCGGAATGGCAACGCTCGTATAATCGCTTTAACCGCGAGCAAGAAAGTTTTGCTGCCGAGAAGATGATTCCACGTGGCTCCGAGTTGTCCACATCGAAGTAAAGTCTGACTAAAGTTAAGGGTCTGTGTGATGAATGCAAGCACTGACGACGAACGCACTGCACTGGTTCGTGTTCCGGTAGAAAAATGGGACGCGGACCAGCACATGATCTGCGAGGATGATGTCGCGGAAGAAGTGCCGGTCGCGTTGGAATACAACGGTATTTCGCACGCCGTCATGCTTGCTTCGCCATACGACCTGGAAGACTTTGCGCTCGGCTTTTCGTTGAGCGAAGGCATACTCAAGGACAAGTCCGAACTCTACGATTGCGAAGTTGTACCTGGCTGCGAAGGCATACAGGTACAGATGCGTATCGCGACGGAACGCTTTGTCACGTTAAAAGATAAGCGACGCAATATGACCGGACGTACCGGTTGTGGTTTGTGTGGTGCAGAGACGCTGGAACAGGCGATACGTCATCCGCAGGCGACCGTTGGACAAGCGATGTTTTCAGCACAGCAAATTTACGCTGGCATGAAGGCAATGAAATCGCAACAGCGCTTGCAGAAGCATACCGGTGCCACCCATGCCGCAGCATGGATGAATCTGGATGGTTCGGTTGATCTGGTGCGTGAAGATGTAGGTCGTCACAATGCACTCGACAAACTGATCGGCGCGATGGCTGATGACAAGCGCGATTTCACGCAAGGTGCGGCATTGATTACCAGCCGTGCCAGCTATGAGATGGTGCAGAAGTCAGCGACCCTGGGTATCGGTTTCCTCGCTGCGATCTCGGCACCTACCAGCCTAGCGATCAAGCTGGCGGAAGAGACCAATGTCACGCTGATCGGTTTTGTACGTGATCAAAGCCATGTCGTTTATGCGCAAGCACATCGCCTGATACGCGAATCGAAATAAATTATATTAAGGAAGAGCAGAATGAGCGGTAGCACAGTAGATAATCTGATCAAGATGGCTAACCAGATCGGCGACTTTTTTGAAACCATGCGTGATCGCAACAAGTCGCTGGAAGAAATCGCCGGCCATCTGAAACGCTCGTGGGATCCACGTATGCGTCGTGCATTGATGGAGCATGTCGAACAGCACAATGGCGAAGGCCTGAAGCCTATCGTGCTGGATGCAGTACGTTCCCATAAAATGCTGAACTAAATCTTAGTGTTGGGTTGTTCCGATAACTCAGCACGATTATCATGGCTGCGCTACCCTCCGGGGTTACGCAGCCATTCTCATTATTAAACCCACAGGAGGAACCATGTCACGTCGCCCATTATTGCGTTTTGCCGCTGTCGTTCTGGCATCTGCATTCGTCGCGCCACTCGGCTTCGCACAACAAATCATCAAACTCTCGACCACCACTAGCACCGAAAACTCGGGCTTGCTGCCTTATCTGTTGCCAGAGTTTGAAGCCAAGACCAATTCCAAAGTCCACGTTATTTCGGTCGGTACCGGCAAGGCACTCGAGCTGGCCAAGAACGGTGACGTTGATGTGACACTGGTACACGCACGCGCAGCTGAAGATAAATTCGTTGCTGAAGGCCACGGCGTTGATCGCCGCGACGTCATGTATAACGACTTCATCATCGTCGGTCCTGCCAGCGATCCTGCCGGTATCAAGGGCAGCAAGGATGTACTCGCATCGATGAAAAAAATCGTCGATAGCAAAGCTAAATTCATTTCGCGTGGCGACAACTCCGGCACCGACGTCATGGAAAAAGCCTACTGGAAAGAAATCGGCGTGAAACCTGAAGGCAGCGCGTATGTATCTGCTGGCCTGGGCATGGGTGAAGTATTGACGATGGCAGGCGAGCTGCAGGCTTACACCTTGTCAGACCGTGCAACCTTCGGTGCCTACAAGGCAAAAACCGGCCTCGCTATCGTGGTACAAGGCGACAAGAAGATGTTTAATCCGTACGGCGTGATTGCAGTCAATCCAGCCAAGTACAAAGACATCAACTACAAGGGTGCGAAGCAGTTCATCGACTACCTGACATCACCTGAAGGTCAAAAGAAAATCGCTGCTTACAAAATCGACGGCGAACAAGTGTTCTTCCCATCGGCCAAGTAAGTGGATAGTGCTACGTATGATCGCTGACCCGGATCATACGTAGTGCAGCAGCCTGGACCACACAGGCTGCACAAAAAACAAAAGCGCGGAATTCCGCGCTTTTTTATTTACAGCTGTTCAAATACGTCTTCGCTGGCTGTCTTCAATTCTTTCGCCTCTTCCAGCATCCTGCGATGTTCTATGCGCTTGCGCATGATATCCGCATGCTGCTTGGCCGTCATCGGCGGCGTTGTCATCAAATCCTTCAACAAAGCGGTATTGGAATAGTTGTTTTTGATCAGACGGCCCAAGTTGCTTGACTCCGTAATTAGACATCGACATCACTGCACTATCGGAACTGAAACGGACCAGATAGAGGATGTGTAAAACGATTACCTTGCTGTATTTTGCACGAAATTAGCTTCTTTATCATGACATCGCAAAAAATAGCCGATTTATACAACAGTCTTAATGTAAGCGTACCCCGTCTGCAGACAAAAAAAATCCCGCCGAGCTTGAGACTCGCGGGACCTTAAGTACTTCCTTGAGAGGAAAGAGAAACACTGGTAAGCGTCTACTGAGGCTGTCATCCTTGTGAGCTGACAGCCCCGGTATCGGCGTTAAAACTTTTCCGGATGCGTGCAATTCGTGGTCGCAGCGCCCGGGTGATGAGAACCGCAGCAAAGCTGCCGCCGCCATTCAGCACCACGCCAAATAACAGCGCTTGGACTGCAGGTGACCAACGCAATGCATGTACGACATAACTGGCATAGACGTTGCCTGCTACCAGTCGCATTAAATTGATCAGATAAATTTGATTTACGTTCAACTAAAACTCGCGCTACAGCGTTAAGCGTAGGCAGCTTGCATACGCAACTTGGCTGCCAGTTCAGGCTGGGTCTGTGCAATCTGGTTTGCTTTGCGGTTCAGTGCAAAACGAGTCTGTGCCGGAGCCGATGCCTGCACAACAGCGCGTTTGCTGATACGTTGTGGTGCAGCGTAAGCAGCACGCATACGCAGTTCAGCAGCCAACGCAGGTTGTGTTTGTGCGATTTGGTTAGCTTTACGATTCAACGCAAATGCAGTTTGCACCGGGCTTGCTACATTGACAGCTGCTTTCTTGGCAACAGCGACTTTTTGGCTAGGAGCGATCGCCAGCAAGATGCCGCGCAGCAAGGCCAGGGTAAGTGGTTTAAACAGCAATGCCAGTGCGGCTACGCCAGCTACCGCGATAATCGCAGGGCGTGCCGGGCTGTAGGTCAGGCCAATAGCGGCGAGAACTGCTGGAACGGCGATCAGCGCCGGATGTGTGTATGTGCTATTCGATAAAGTAGACATGATGATTTCCTTTTTTCTCTAATAATCCTTGTTGTTGCATTGCAGTATAGGTAGGATAGAGATATAAATCTAATTTCAATTTTGGATACCAGTCATCGATTTCGTGAATATGTCTGCTAATCTCCTGATTGAGCTTTTTTTGGTAAAAATAATATGAGTTTCCTGACCCTGGATTTGAACTTGCTGCGTGTTTTTGACGCCGTCATGACCGAGCAAAACCTGACCCGCGCCGCCAATTTGTTAGCAATGACACAACCGGCCGTTTCCAACGCACTGCGCCGCCTGCGTGACACGCTGGGCGACGAGCTGGTAATCCGCACAGCACACGGCGTGAAGCCGACTTCGCGCGCTGAAGAGCTATGGCCGGTAGTACGTCGCGCGCTGTCTGACCTGGAAGCCGCGGTCACGCCGGACACCTTTGACGTTTCCCGCGCGAACACGACTTTCCGTATGGCGATGGCGGATGCGACCGCTGCGCTGTGGCTGCCATTCCTGGTACGTGCGATTGAGAAGGACGCACCAGGCCTGAATGTCCGCATGGTGCCGCTGACCACACGCGAACCACGGCCTATGCTGTTACGCGGCGATATCGACCTGGCTATCGGCTTTTTCCCGGGTGTCGCGGCGCAATTAGCAAGCGGACAAAACACCGCCGTTTCGCAAATTCGCCACGAACGTCTGTACACCGGTGAATACGTTTGCGTGATGCGAAAAAATCATCCTTTGGCCAAAGTCGAACTGACGCTGGACAATTATTGTGCAGCGCATCATTTATTGGTGAGTTTTTCCGGTCGTGCCAAAGGTTTGATGGATGAAGCGTTGACCAATCTTGGTCGTGAACGGCGCATCCTGCTGACCGTGAACCAATTCTTTACTGCCGGTCGCGTGGTCGCCAGCTCGGATCTGATTACGGTCCTGCCGCGCCATTTAATCGCCTCTACCGGTATGGCAGAAGCGCTGATAGCCAAAGACTTGCCGTTTGAATTACCGGATGTGCACGTGGATATGCTGTGGCATGAACGGGATGCGCGTAACCCTGCACATAAGTGGTTGCGTGAACAATTGAGCGCCAGCACGGAAGAGGGCATAGGACGCGTCAAGAAGCGACGCTAAACCGTATCCTCAATCCCTTGGTTTCTTAATCTATATCGCAGACTAGGTACTCGAGGATAGCCGCCATCAAGGCATTGATTTCTACATAGTTAGCCGGGCTGGCATTACGCAGCTCGGCTTCACTTTGTACATAACGCTGCGGCACCAATTCATCAGCGCAATGCCGGATGATGGAATCAGCACTATCCGGTGTGGTTTCCAGATGGAACTGCAAACCAATGACGCGACTCCCGACCTGAAAGGCCTGGTTGCGACAGGCGGCACTGCTGGCCAGGTGGATAGCTCCCTCCGGTAAATCAAAGGTTTCTCCATGCCAGTGGAAAACATCGACCTTGGCAGGGAAGGCCAGTCCGTCCAGCATCGCTGGTTCAGCAACAATAGGAAACCAGCCTATCTCTTTCTCTGCAGCCGGATAAACTTTCGCGCCCAATGCATTTGCTATCAGCTGTGAACCGAGGCAAATTCCCAGTACTGCCTTGTGTTCGGCAATGGCCTCCGCGATAAAGCGTTTTTCTGCAGGTAACCACGGCAAGGTCTCTTCATCATTAACACTCATGGGACCACCGAGTGCAATGATCAAATCAATTCCATCCAAAGGTGGAAACTGGTCTGATTCAAACAGCCGTGTATAGCTGATCGTCATGTTCCGTTGTAGCAGCCACTCTTCTATGCTGCCCAAGCCTTCAAAAGGAACGTGTTGTAGTACATGTACGTGCATACAGAGACCAAAGCGTGAGTTGATCGGATAGCGCTGGTGATGAGACAGCCTAAACGGTGACCACCACAGGACAAGGACTTTAACACGCGTTTCATTTTCGTTCCGGCGGCATGGTCAGGCATGTGTTTTCACCCGGCGCTGGCCGTCACCTTCCAGCATGCTGCGTTGAAACTGACCTGCTTGCCGTGTACATAAGGCTCGAATCCGCGTCGCACGAGCTGGATCACACTCTGGCGTGTCTGTTCATCTTCATGTTGCAAGGCACGACCGAGCGGCCCCATGCGGCTCAGGTAAAGCAGCAAATCCTGTTCCGCGAAAGAACATACGACATCAATTGCTTCTACATGCATCCTGTTCCAACCGCTGGCTCGCAAAATGTCCAGCATCCTTTCTTTGTCTGCAAATGCGAATTGTCCGGGCTCATCAGGTTTGCGTAAGGGTATGTGTGGCAGCAAACTCCTGCCGACACGCTCTGCGAGAGTCATAAATGGGTTTTCGTCAGCGCTGCGCCAGACGATAAACCTCAGCTCTGCATGCGTACGTGCAGCCTGTCTCAGATTGGTAAATGCAGCGACAGGATCATCGAAGAACATAACTCCAAAACGCGAAATAATTAAATCAAAACTCGCAGGCGCAAACGCATGTCTTTGCGCATCATCACAGATGAAGTGTGTCGTTAAACCTTGTCCGCTTGCAGCAGTTTTCGCCGCATTGATCATCTGTTGCGAGATGTCTATGCCTGTACATATTCCTTGCGGTCCAAGTTGCAAAGATGCGGCAAGAGTAGTGCTGCCAGTGCCACAACCTACATCCAATACTTTGCTTGCACCGCTCATGTCGCGTACGAGTATGCCTGCTATCGGCTGAAACATTTGCTCGACCAGTTGTTGGGTTTCTACCCACGCACGTCCGGCGTCACCATTCCATAAACTAGTTTGTTCCGTATTCATAATCCCTTCCTTTCATACGCCATTAAAAGCTGGAAGTGGTATCGTGCAACTTAAAGTCAACTTGAGGTCAAGCATGGCGAGACTAGATATCGCTGAAGTCGTCGAACAAGCCGGCGTACCCGCATCCACGCTGCGCTACTACGAAGAAAAAGGCTTAATCAAATCTATAGGCAGAAGCGGATTGCGCCGCGTATTTGATGCTACGGTATTGGAACGCCTGGCGCTAATCGCATTAGGACGTGCGGCTGGTTTTACGCTGGATGAAATTGCTGCGATGTTCGAAAGCAACGGCAAGGTGAACATCGATAGAAAAATGCTGGTCAGCAAGGCCAATGAACTAGACCTGACTATCCGCAAACTATCTGCGATGCGTGACGGCTTACGCCATGCTGCCAAGTGCGGAGCACCCAGTCATCTGGAATGCCCGACTTTTAGAAAAATTCTGCGGGCGACGACATCCGGCCTGATCAGCACTAAAGCGCCGGCCCGGGTTCACAAAAAATAGGCGCTCCGTATTACTGCATCGCAAGTTTTATATTTCTTCACGGAATATCTTATTGAACTCACAAAATATCGTAGAGTCGTACTAATTCGTCTCCCACTACTTGAGTCCTCTTATGTCTCGTACAAAAAAAATAATGATGTGGAGCGCTATCAGCTTTTCCGCGCTAATACTTATCTGTGTGCTCTTCCTTTTGATGTTTGACTGGAATAGGGCGAAACCCTGGCTGAATGAAAAAGTCAGTGAAGCGACTGGTCGTCGTTTTGCCATCAACGGCGATTTAATCCTGACCTGGCAACGTGCAGAACCCGCAACTGGCACCTGGCGCGACTGGGTGCCGGCACCACGCCTGAGTGCGCGTGACGTTACCCTCGGCAACCCGGAATGGGCCAAAGCTGATAGCAATATGGCGGAGATAGGCCACATTACTTTCTCTGTAAATCCATTGCCGCTATTAAACAAAACCATCGTCATTCCATCGCTGCAACTCGATGATCCCAACGTCGCACTACAACGCGTCGACAAAGATAAAAACAACTGGACCTTTAAACAAAGCGAACCTTCGGCCTGGACGCTGGATCTGCAACGACTGTATTTCTATCGTGGTGAAATTACTCTGAAAGATGAGGTGGAACATATCGATGCAAAGGCAAACATCGATACGCTCGAACCAACAGCTGTTAATGATTTTGTGATGGGCTGGAAAATTTCCGGTACTTACAACGGTGCGCGCATCACTGGCGATGGTAAAGCCGGCGCCTTGCTGGCACTGAAAAATGTGGATAAGCCTTTTCCACTGGAAGCAAAACTGAACGTCGGCAAAACCGTGATACGCGTCAACGGTACGATCACCAAGCCGCAAGAACTCGCAGCTATTGATATGCGTTTGTATCTGGCAGGCGCTAGCATGGCCGATCTATATCCGCTGACAGGTATCACCTTGCCGAAGACACCTGAGTTTTCAACCGAAGGACATTTGATAGGCGTAACCGATAAACGCGGCGGTAAATGGACCTATGAAAAATTCAAAGGCAAGGTTGGTGATAGCGATATCGCCGGCAGCCTGGTGTATGAAGCGAAGCAACCGCGTCCCTTGTTATCAGGGACGGTCGTTTCCAATTTGCTGCAATTAAGCGATCTGGGACCGGTGATAGGTGCAGATTCCAATGAAAGCAAAAAAGAGCGTGGCGTCGCGGCGAACCAACCTGCAGGCAAGGTTTTGCCAGTGGAGAAATTCACTACCGAACGTTGGGGCAGTATAGATGCAGATGTCAAAATCACCGGACATAAAATTGTGCACAGTGCATCACTGCCGATTGAAAACCTGGATACACATTTGAAGCTTGAAGATAGTGTCATTACTTTATCGCCGCTGAAATTCGGCGTTGCCGGTGGCAATCTGATCGGCGATATCAAACTGGACGGCCGCAACAATGTAATCAAGGCGCAGGCAAAAATCTCTGCACGTCATTTGAAATTAAAGCAGTTATTCCCGACCTTCCAGCCCATGCAAGCCAGCTTTGGTGAAGTCAACGGTGATACCTCTTTATCCGGCACTGGTAATTCGATTGCCAGCCTGCTCGCTACATCCAATGGTGAAATCAAATCACTGATTAATGAAGGCACGATCAGTAAGCTTTTGCTGGAACAGATAGGTTTGAATATCGGCAATATCGTCATCTCCAAACTGTTTGGTGACAAACAGGTACAACTGAACTGCATGGCGACCGATCTCTCCGTGACCAATGGGCTGGTACAGACACGCACCTTTATCGTTGATACCAGCGATGCGGTGATGTACGTGACAGGTACCGTCGATCTGGCAAAAGAACAGTTGAATCTCACCATCAAGCCGGAAACCAAAGGTTTGCGTATTGTCTCCCTGCGTGCACCGCTCTACGTCACTGGCGAGTTCGCCAATCCCAAGGTCGGTGTAGATACGGGTGTGCTGGCGTTGAAGGCGGGGAGTGCAGTCGCACTGGCGGTCGTGGCTCCTGTGACAGCACTATTGCCATTGATTAATGTGGGTACGGCTGAAGAGAATAAATGTGCGAGCTTGCTCAAAGAAGCTCGCAGCAAACCTGTCGCTCCACCACCAGGTAAAACTTATAAAGCCAAAGTACCGGGTAAAGAACAAGTGAAGTAAATGACATTATCTGCCGTTTGAATAAGGCAGTAAGGACTGTGTATAAAGCTCTGTAAAAACGGTGGATAGCTTGTGGATAATCGGTAGTGTCAGAAATTCTGTGTGTGAAGGTCGGTTAAAAAATTCTAGTGCAATGCGTTGGTGAAGCGTTCGCCGAACAGAATGGCAAACTGATTGGCCGCCTGCTTCCACGTCACCGGAGGCATCTT
>NZ_JADOEL010000022.1 GCF_015645465.1 Herminiimonas contaminans
TACTCTCCACGATGCTCGAGCACCATACGTACAGCGCGTTCACGCACTTCGGGGGAAAATTTGTTTTGCTTCTTCATGGCTCCATTTTCTCAGATGTTGGAGCCTCCACAAATCCCGGGGCGCTTCAGTAAAGCATATAAATCCACCTCTCAGTGGAATAAGCTTTGCGGAAAATCTGCAAACTACGAAGAATATTAATCAAGCGCTCTATGAGTTGGCAACTTGATTGCGAATTACTAGTTACTTGGAATGCGATTACTTGGCTATGTTCATGCGAATACTCAAGTGCTTGGCTGCTGGTTACAAAGATCAAATGAGCGGAGGTTCCTGCATCAGTGCTACTTGCTCGCGTAGTTCAAGGATTCTGTCTTGCCAATATCTGTTAGTGCCGAACCAAGGAAAGGCGATGATAAACGCGGGGTCATTCCACCGTCGAGCGATCCACGCACTGTAATGAATAAGGCGTAAAGTACGTAGCGCCTCAATGAGATGCAGCTCACGGTCATCAAACTCGCAGAACATCTCATAACCTCGCAGCACCGCAGCAAGTTGGTTACGAGCGTCTAACTCATTGCCTGATAGGAGCATCCAAATATCCTGAATGGCTGGCCCGGTACGGCTATCATCAAAGTCGACGAAATGAGGACCTTCGTCTGTCCAAAGAAGATTTCCAGGGTGACAATCGCCATGCAATCTCAATGTTTGGACATCGCCGGCGCGTTGATAGGCATGGCTCACACAATCAAGCGCTTGGTCGGCGACACTGATCCAAGCGGACCGCACGTCATCTGGCAACCAGTTGCCGGCAACAATCAAGTCGCGCGACTGAATGCCGAAACTCTGAATGTCGAGAGAGGGGCGAACCTTGTATTCGCAACATGCGCCAATTACGTGAATTCGCCCTAAGAAACGCCCTACCCATTCCAACGTCTCTATCCGCTCGAGTTCAGGCGTTCTTCCGCCCTGTTTTTCAAATAATGCGAAACGATGACCCGCCCAATGATGCAGCGTTTTTCCATTGAATATTATGGGAGGTACCACTGGAATTTCTTGCTCAGTGAGCTCAAGTGTAAATGCATGGTCTTCGAGGATAGCGTCATCGCTCCAGTTACCAGGGCGATAAAACTTAGCTATTTTTTGGCTGCCATCTTCTAGCCAAATTTGGTAAACACGATTTTCGAAACTGTTTAACTGTAATAGCCTGCCGTCGCAGCGGAATCCAAGACTTTCAATCGCGCTAAGCAAACACTCGGGTGTTAGAGTGACAAACGGAGTGTCGCTGTTCATATTGTTTCACTTCTACAGTTGCTTAAATATTTAGGCGGCGAAATGCACATTAAAACTATTGTATACAATAGTTTTAAATAACCAAATTACCTATCAATCCTTAAAACTATTGTAAGTTGACATCATATAACAATCCGGCAATGTGTTGTGGACCGATGCCGGGCCGCACTTTGTTGACTTCGACGATAGTCGTAGCGGACCAGCGATCCAGGATTTGTGGATGCTGCTATCTGGCGAGCGGCGCGATATGGTGCGGCAGTTGTCTGATTTGCTGGCAGGGTACGAAGACTTTGCCGAGTTTGATACACGCGAACTGCATTTGATCGAAGCCTTGCGCACCTTGCGCCTGATCCATTACGCCGCATGGCTGGCGCGGCGCTGGGATGATCCGGCGTTCCCGGTTGCTTTCCCCTGGTTTAACACGCAGCGGTACTGGCAAGACCGGATACTGGAATTGCGTGAGCAGGTCGCGCTGATGGATGAAGCGCCGTTGTGGACCAATTAGACGCCTGATGGATTCCATCTATATTTTTATCATTGTGGGCGGTATCGCCGCGGGTTTCGTGCAGGGCTTGTCGGGTTTTGCCTTCGGCATGACGGCCATGTCATTCTGGGCCTGGGGCATGGATCCGGTGATTGCCGCATCGCTGGCCGTATTCGGTGCGCTGACCGGGCAAATCATTGCGGCATTTACCGTAAAGCGCGGCTTCGACTGGCGGCTATTACTGCCTTTCTTTGTTGGTGGCGCTATCGGCATCCCGATAGGCGTGTTGCTGTTGCCGCAGTTGAATATGGATATGTTCAAGGCCATGCTGGGCGGCATATTGATCGTCTGGTGCCCATCCATGCTGTTTGTGTCCCGTTTTCCCAAGCTCAAACCGCAAGGGCCGGTCGCGGATGGCACTATCGGTTTGATCGGTGGTGTGATGAGCGGCTTTGGCGGTTTTGCCGGAATCGTGCCGACCTTGTGGTGCACGCTGCAGGGCATGGCCAAGGATAAGCAACGCGTGATTATTCAAAACTTCAATCTGGGCGCTTTGATATTCACGATGCTGGCGTATCTGTATAAGGGCATTATCACGGCCAGCATGCTGCCTTACTTCGCGGTGCTGGTGCCGGCGATGCTGATACCGTCCTTGCTCGGAGCCAGGCTGTATCATCGGATATCTGATGTCGCATTCCGCCGCCTGGTCCTGAGCCTGCTCACCTTGTCCGGTATCGCATTACTGAGTTCGTCCTTGCCCAAGCTGTTAGCCTAGAAGCCGGCCTTAATAAAAACCACCATAAAGAAGATGGTCTGATCTATGCGCAGCTTTCGTTGGTTATCCAGTTTTGCCCCTCAGCCGTCTGCAATAGGTACCGAACTGGGCCAGGCCAGGTTTCGCGTCCTGAACGTCACGCCCTTTTGTTTGTATCTCATCCTGGCCGCCCATTTTGAATGGCAGGCTGTACCGGCCAGCGTCGTCATCGGTGCCGCCGGGTACATCGCTTATGCCCTGATCTGGATAGCCGTCGTACGTTTCTCGCTCTTCAATGCCAATGTACGTCGCACACTGGCCACCGTACTCGACCAGGCTTTACCGGCGCTGGGTATGTATCTGGCTGGTTTCCTGGCGGGGCTGGTGGCATGGGTACCTGCGCTGGGTTCCATAGGCAACGGTTTACGCTTTGGCACACGCTACACCTGGTTGTCGTCGGTGGTCGGCGGCTCGTTGTTGAGTATTGCGTTTTATTTTTCAACAGACTGGCGTTCCATTCCGGGCGTTGCGACGGGTATCGTGTTGATCAATGTATTGGTGCCCTTGTATGTGGTGGTACTGGTCAAGCGGCTGGAGCAGGACAAGCAGGAGTTTGAACAACGCGCCGCGCATTTCGAAGAAGCGACCAAGCATGATCACCTGACCGGCTTATTGAACCGTGCCGGGTTTGCTGATGTATTCGATGATTTATTCAGGTCGCTCAAGTCGCGTATCGACGGCAAGGAAGTCAGCGCAGTCTTGCTGCTGGACCTCGACGGCTTCAAGGCGATCAATGACGGTTGCGGCCATGCAGCCGGCGATGAAACCTTGCAAAAGGTGGCGGTTGCGCTGACTGGCTGTGTACGTGCCTCGGACCGCGTGGCGCGCCTGGGCGGGGATGAGTTTGGTGTCCTGCTACGACATGTCAGCCAGCCGCAGGACGTTGATCTGGTGGCAGAGAAGATATTGGCGGCGATCGCCGAGGTGAGTGCGCCGCGCAGTGATTTGCGGCTGGGCGCCAGCATAGGGATATGCGTGTTGCCACATCCCGATTTGCAGACCTATGACGAGATACTGAAGGCAGCAGATCGCCTCATGTATGAAGCGAAAGCAAGCGGGAAAAAGCAATTCCGCAAAATGACGGCCTGATATCAATTGATATCGCCGTCCTTGCTTTAGATTTTTTGCGCGTTCTTCGTCAATGCATCCAGCTTGGCAATAACCTGATCCACATCGCTATCGCTGTTGGCGATCAGCACTGCATGCTCTATCGCATCATCCCGTTTGGTGCTGGCGAAATAGCCGAGCAGGTAATCACCATTTTCTGTCTTGGATACATTGCGGCTGTCGTCCTTGGCCAGGCGGCGCGCATACCAGACGGCATAACCATTCGACTCTTCGCAGCAATAGACCTCGGCTGAATGATGCGGACCGAGTGGATACTTTTCCGGATCGGTGTACCAGATGGTCTTGCGCCAGAGGTGATTCTTTTTTGATTCAGGGATAGGACTCATGTGCGTACTTGCTCCGGCTTGTTTCATCGTAAGGTCAGTGTAGTGCGGCTATTGTAGTGATATGTAGCCGCGGACAGGAATAGAAATACACACCTGTCAGCAAAAAATCAGATTTCGGGCGGATAGTGTGTCGCTGTCAGAGCTTGTTGTGCGCTCCCGGTGGCAGCTCTACATGCGGTGCAGTGCGGGCCAGCATCTCACGCAATTTTTTGTCTATGCGCGCATATTCCAGCTCGATCTCAGTCAGGCGCAAGCTGGCATCGCCAAGGATATTGTTCTTTGCCCGGATTTCCAGTTCACGACACAGGGCCGCCAGGGTGGTCGCCCCTATCGACGACGTACTGCCGCACAGGACATGCGCGAACTTGGCCACAGTCGGCGCATCGTTGGCGAGTATCGCTTCATGCAGGAAGACAAAACGCTTGGGGCTATCGGTCAGGAACAGATCCACCAGTTCGGCAAAGTCAGCGCCAAACATTTCCTGCGTGGCTTCCAGTTCATCATCATTACGTACCATGGAACGCTCCGTGGAGGCTGGCTTCAGCCAGCGGCTCAGCATGTCGCTCAGTGGGCGCATGCGTATCGGTT
Source organism: Herminiimonas contaminans (assembly GCF_015645465.1). Lineage (GTDB taxonomy): Bacteria > Pseudomonadota > Gammaproteobacteria > Burkholderiales > Burkholderiaceae_D > Oxalicibacterium > Oxalicibacterium contaminans. The sequence goes on from NZ_JADOEL010000022.1 coordinate 4,628, forward strand.
TAAAAATAAAGTCATCCATGCCGATCGCCAGGCAGGTATCGCGCTCGCTGCGGTTGACGCCTGATGACCAGCCTATGATGGGTACATGCTCGTCGCCGGTTTCCGCTGCGCGCAACAGGGCAGTAGTCTGGTAACCATCCATATTTGGCATCTGGCAATCCATCAGGATCAGGTCGTAGTTGCGGATGTGCACCATGCGCAGCGCCTGTTGCCCGTCACCTGCGGTATCGACCTGGCAACCGAAACGCGCCAGCATGCGCTCGGCAATTTGCAGGTTGACCGGATTGTCGTCGACTGCCAGTACCCGGGTATGGGTATATGCATGGGCGTTATCGGAGACTATGTATTCGGTATTCAGATGCACGCCTGCGCAGACGAAGCGCGGTGCATCTTTCTTGGCGATGCAGCTGCACAGCAGGCTCAGGGTATCGAGCAACATGGTTTGCTGCAGCGGCTTGGGCAGCCAGGCGGAGAAGCCGGCTTGCGCCAGGCGGTCGGCGTCATGTCTTGTATGTTCATCACTGACGAGTACGACCAGTGTGTCGCGGTACAAGGGAGAGCTGCCGATCGCGGTGCCCAGTGTTTCGCCATCAATGCCGGGGAGATTTTGATCGAATAGCGCGATGCGATACGGATCGCCTGCCAGCGCTGCGCTTTCCAGGGCTGCCAGTGCCACTTTGGGTACTTCAAAACCTTCGACGCGTGCACCGCGCTGCTGTAGCTCACGTACTACGTGGGTGCGTGTTTCGGTATGGGCGTCTATAAACAGCATGCGTATGTCGCCGAGCGAGCCCAGTGTCTGGGACGCTGACTGGTCTATGCCGAGATCGGTATTTGATTCGAGGAGCTGCCCTACATTCAGCAGCAGGCGGTCGGCGCTGCTTTGCGCCAGACGGATCATGTCGCGCTGATCCGGCGCGAGGTCGTTTTGCCGGATCATTTCGAGCGCACCGATGATACCGTTCATCTGGCTGTTGACCGTGCGTTGCAAGTCGTCGAGCAAACGCTCGTCCAACTGCGTATTAGTCAGTGTGCTGTTCTGGTGTTCCCGGCGGCGCGCGATACGCTGGCGTTGCGCCGGACTGATTTTTGTTGTTGTGAACGGCAGATATGAAGACATGGTTTCCCGACGGGTAGTCCTGCATCGTTAGCTGGGCCGGCCAAAGCTGGCTCCAGGCAAGAATATATCAAAGCGCGATCTCAAGCATAAACCTAAGTAAAAAGCCGCGCATCCCCTGTGTTGCTCCGTACTTTGAATTGCAAAAAACGCATTTTCTCATGTAGTCTTGCGAAAGTTATTTTCCGTGCGGAAATGCTATCGAAGGAAAAGATGCAATTGTCTGTGCCGGATCGGGGCCGGGACGCCACTGGCGTGCCGAGCATAGGGACTAAGTAGCCCACAACCGGCGGATGCACAGACATGTTTGGTAAAGCGAGCGCATTTGGTATGCGGTGGCATACCTGTGCGCTTTTTATTTAGCTGCTGCAAATAGGGGAAATGCATGTCCAACATTGCTGGAAAGGCATATGCCATGAACGTGATCACGCCGATCCGTTGGTATATGACTTGGATTAATAAGGTGATTTTCTGGGTGGCACTGAGAAAGCCAGCCACCCTCAAGGGTTTGATCACGCTGTCACTGATACATTACGCACGCTGGGTCATTATCGGCAAGAATCAGTTTCCGCATCTGGACGAGCGGCAGCCGAAAGAGAAGCTGAACTATGCGTATATGCTGTTCTTCAGTAATTTCAACGGTAGCTGGGCGCAATACGTCGACTCCTTCACGTTTGCCATTCCGAGCGGACTGGATCTGTTCTGGAAATGGAATATCCGCTATCCGAAGTCTGTCCCGCTGACGCCGTTCCACTCCTACATTCAATTCAACCAGGTCCAGACCGACCATTACTACAACGCCTATCCGATGGCAGCTGCGAATGACGTCAAGGCCGCGAAAACACTGAAGGCCGAACTGATCGCTTTCGACGCCAGCTACGGCAAGGCAGAACCAGAACAATTCCTGAAGCAATACAAGGCCTTGTTGCGCAGCCTGCAGCACGACCTCGGCGATATGCAACCGACGCCGATTGTCAGCCTGGCAGATCAGGCGAAGGGGGAATAAGCATGGGTAATGTCAGCAATAACGCGTATGCGATCACCTGCTTGTGCCCGATCCAGAAAGGCCATATCGGTGGCACCGCGTACAGCGATGAAGTGCGCCGTCGCCTGCAAGACTGGGGCCTGAATGAAATGAGCCCGATGGCCAAGGTGCCGCAAACTTATTTGTGCCGCTACTTTGTGCTCGATGATGTGTACTACGAATCCTTGCCCGGCACTGACTTCGGCGGTACCTGGTACGACTTCCTGTCCATCTTCTCTGATCGCTTCCGCCGCGCTGCACTGCCGGAAGAAGATCATCTGCAATCCAAGTACCTGGTCTGGTGCTGCAATATCCATGGCGACCCGGATACCTACCTGCGCGGCATGTGGAATGCCATCAGTGATGACATCCGTCACCTGTGGGGTTTCTGCTATGGCTTCGAGCATGTATCGGATGCCGATAGCTTTATTGCCTATATCAAGAAGTGTCAACTGACGGCCTCCCTGTTCTTCGTCGGCTCCAACGACGAGCCGCTGCCGGAGCAATTGAAGGGACTCTATCTGAAGCAGGAGTTCTCGCGCTTCGTGACTGAGCACCAGGGCTTGCCAGCGGCAGAATTACAGCAGGCATACCAGGCATTTATCCAGCGGGTTAATCCGACGAATTTGCAGGAGCCAACCTGGCTGCCCGGACAATCTACTTTACAAACACAATCGTAGAAGGATCTTCTTGTGAGCAAAGTTTTGGACTTGATGGATATCCAGGGCAACGTGATACGTGCCTATGGACGTTATAACTTTCCCTATGCACGTTATGTCTTCCTGAATATCCGCGACGGTGCACGCGGACGTGAATTCGTGCGCCTGGTGACCGAACAGGTCACGACAGCCGTGAATTGGGGGCAGGGACCGAACCCTATCGAAAAACCGATGTCGACTGTGAATGTCGCCTTCACTTATCCCGGGCTGAAGACGCTGGAATTACCACGTGCTTCGTTGATCGGCTTCCCTATGGAATTCGTGATGGGCATGAAGAAGCGCGTCGACATATTGGGCGATGACAAACGCAGCGCGCCCGAACATTGGGACCCGATCTGGAAAGAGAGCCGTGAGCGTGATCGTCATAAAGACGTGCATGTCTGGATCTCGATTAACGGCCAGTCTCGTGCCGCCATGCAGGAAAAATATGAATGGTTGCAAAAGATAGTGCATGACAGCGCCGGTGGCGTGGCCATCCTGTCCGGTCATCGTGGTGATGATGGTGCTGAACATTTGTCGTTCCAGGATGTGCATGCCGTATTTGAAGACGGCAAACCGACCAGCAAGGAACACTTCGGGTACACCGACGGCATTGGCGATCCGGTCTTTGAAGGTTTGCCGGGCAAGCCGGAGCGTGTGGTCGGCCGCGGCAAACAACTCAAGGGTGGCAAGTGGGCGCCACTGGCAACCGGTGAGTTCATCCTCGGTCATCGCGATGAAGCGGAAGAGTATCCGATCGCACCGGCACCGCAACTGTTATCGCGCAACGGTACTTTCATGGTGTATCGCAAGCTGCATGAAAACGTCGGTACCTTTAATTCCTATCTGGAGCAGGAAGGCGCGAAGTACCCGGGCGGCAAGGAGTTGTTGGCAGCGAAGTTCGTCGGACGCTGGCGCGATAACGGTGCGCCTATCGTATCGGCTCCGGATGCAGCCAGCAAGGCGCAATGGGATACCAGGTTTGCAGCGGCGACCCCGGCCGAGCGTGATCGTATGCTGAGCGGCTTTACTTTCGATGACGATATGGATGGGGCTAAATGCCCGTTCAGTTCGCATTTGCGACGCATCAATCCACGTGCATCACTGGAGCTGACGCCGAATGCATTTGATACACCGGGTGCGCTGGCGAATCGCCGTCGCGTGATACGACGTGGCTTGCCGTATGGTGAGGTGAAGGATCCGGCACGTGATGATGGCAACCACGGCATCGTCATCATGATGATTAATGCCAGCATCAACCGCCAGTTTGAATTCGTGCAGCAGCAGTGGATTAACTATGGCAATGATTTCCGCGCAGCCAATGACAAGGAAATCATCCTCGGCAACCATGATGATGAGCAGCCGAGCAAGGCGGTATTGCAGGTTCCGGCAGATAGTGACGAAGCACCGTACTTCCTGTCCAAGATTCCACGCCTGGTGGAAACGCGTGGCGGCGATTACTTCTTCATCCCGAGCATGACGGCATTGCGCATGATCGCGAAAGGTATCGTCGATCCGACTTGATACAGACGCATGCAAGCAAAAGGGAAGCCTGCCGGCTTCCCTTTTTTATTTCGGCGATGACGTGCTGGCTCAAATGTCCCAGCTGGCCGGTTCCTTGCGTGCTACTTTGTTGTACTCGTGGCGGAAGGTGGAAATCGCGTCATAGACAATTTTGCGTGCACGGTTGATGCCGCCTAGCGGACGGTGCGCGGGCAGGCTATGCCACGGTGTGTAGGACAGGTTCTCGCCAAAGACGCGCTGTGCTTCGCTGTCGAATTCCTGTTGCAGTATGCGTATCGTCGCGACCTTGCGGAATGGCGACTCGCTTTCCTTCCATTCCTTGCCCGGATCCTCGATCGGCATATTGTCGGCATTGGTTTGCAGCTGTACGGTGAAGTCAAACAGTGCTTCACCTTGTGCCAGCTGGCGCACCATGGCCTGGCGCAGATAGTCCGGTCCCGGATCAGACGGCAGCGGATCAGGATTGCGCACGTGCGGAATGGCTGAATACTTGACGGCGGTATTGCCGAATAAATAAGGCGTGGTGCTCCAGTAGCGCATTTGCAGTGGATTGGCGAACTTCTTCAGTGAAGTCACCAGATTCCAGATCACGCGCCAATGCGTGGCGAAGAAAAAAATCTTGGAAAGGATGCTGCCGGTCATCGCTTTGATCAGCGCGTCGAATTCCTCGACATTCTTGGTTACGAAGACATTGGTGCTGATGACGATGAAATCCTGGGTTTGTTCGTGACGTTCGCTCTCCAGCAATTTGTCGCCGGGGACGCCCATCAGTTTGATCGCCATGCCGCGGATATCGCGTGCCTTGTCGGCCTGTATCGTGCCGTCCTGATTGGAGTAACGGATCCATGCCTGATAGGTGCGCGCTTCGGCAAATATGCCGACACGCAATTCGGCCGGCAGGTCGGCTTCGACAGTGAATTCAGCTTTGACCACGCCGTGCATTTTGGGGTGCGCATCGCGGCGCATGATGCCGGTGGGATTGTCGCGAATGATTTTGGCTTTGAGGCGGGCGGCGAGGTCGGCGGTGTATTGGGCTTCCCCGGCCGGTATGGTTTCTTGCGCGAGCGTGTTGTCTGACATAAATTAATTGTAGATTTGATACCACATCATGGCCGCGCACTATAGGTTTCAGCTATATTACGCGGGGCGGTTGAGCAAAGTACAGTTGCCTATCATTAACTGTAATTAATATTTTTGCAAGACGAAGTGGCACCCTTTGTCGCCAAATTGCGATGAAACCGGAGCATCAAATTAAATTCCCACAGCAATCTGCCTGGTCACCTTTACCGAAGCGCGCAAGCCAGACGCAAGTCGGTTTGCACCGCACGATGTTTTTCCGTGCGTTGCCGATTGCGGGTGAGCCCGGCGCCGAACATGGCGAGCTTCCGGCCTATGACCTGAATGCTGCCTTGCACTTATTCGTCGCCCTGATCAAGGGTTTGAGCGAGGTGCATAAACGCGTCGATCTGCATCAGGCAGTGTGTCTGGCCAATCTGCGCTTGCTGCAGGATGGTTCGGTGGAGTTCCGCAACGACGCCACAGTACCGCTGGCGTATAGCTCGCCGGAACAAACCGGGCGCATGAATCGCCAGGTTGATTACCGCAGCGATTACTACTCACTTGGCATCGTGCTGTACGAACTCTTGAGTGGGCATTTGCCGTTCGAGTCGGATAGTGTGATGGAGCTGGTGTATAGCCATATCGCGAAGAAGCCGCTACCACCGAGTCGCTTCAATCCGGCGATTCCGGATGCGGTCGGCAATATCGTGCTCAAGCTGCTGGCCAAGAATGCCGAAGACCGCTATCAAAGCCTGGAAGGCTTGCTCAGCGATATAGAGCGATGCCGTACTGCCTTGCAGGAAAGCGAGACTATTCAGTCTTTTCCATTGGCGCAGCAAGATGTTTGCGACCGTCTGCAGATTTCACAAAAGCTATATGGCCGTGAGTACGAATATGCGCGCCTGCTGAGCGCGTTCAAGAACGTCACGGCCGGTACCGCCGAGCTGGTGCTGGTCACCGGTTACTCCGGCGTCGGCAAGTCTTCGCTGGTGAATGAAATCCACAAACCGGTGGTGGCGCAGGGCGGCTACTTCATCTCGGGTAAATTCGACCAGTTCAAACGCACCATTCCGTACTCGGCTTTCAACCAGGCTTTCCGTGAATTGATGCGGCAAATCCTGACCGAAAGCGAAAGCCGGATTGCCGAGTGGCGCGCCAAGCTATTGAAGGCGCTGGGGCCGAACGGGCAACTGATTATTGATGCGATTCCGGAGCTGGAATTCATCATCGGCAAGCAACCGCAAGTGCCTTTGCCAAGTGCTACGCGGAATAGCTTTAATTATGTGATGCAGAACTTCGTCAGCGTGTTTACGCGCGTCGAGCATCCTATCGTCTTATTCCTCGATGACTTGCAATGGGCCGATGCCGCATCGCTCAAACTCATCAGTTTGCTGATGCGCAACCTGAACGATCCCTGCCTGCTGTTGATAGGTGCATACCGCAGTAACGAAGTCGATATCGCGCATCCGCTGAATCTGACGCTGGACCTGATCCGCAAGGAAGCGAACGTCACCACCATAGAGCTGAATGCCCTGACTGATCTCAGCATCCTTGAGATGGTGGCAGACACCTTGCAGTGTGAAGAGGCCGAAGCAGTTTCGCTGGCGAGCCTGATTTATCGCAAGACGCTGGGCAATCCCTTCTTCATAGGCCAATTCATCAAGAGCCTCAACAGTGATGGCTTCCTGTTCTTTGAGCATGGTCACTGGCGCTGGAATATCGCGCAGATCGAAGAACTTAACATTACTGATAACGTTGTCGACCTGCTGACGAAAGAATTGCGACGCCTGCCGGAACCTACGCAACGCCTGTTGACGATCGCGGCCTGCATAGGCAGTCGCTTTGATTTGCAGACACTGGAAACCGTCAGCCAGCGTTCCAAGCAGGAGATAGGTGAACTGCTGCACGATGCGATCCAGACTGGCCTGGTTTTACCCGCAGAACATACGGTGGCGGCGACAGCGCTGGTTTCATATGTCTATCAATTCCGCCACGATAAAGTGCAGCAGGCCGCATATGAAGGCATAGCCAAATACGAAGCCGATGCCATCCATCTGGAAATCGGGCGTTTGCTGCTGAATAGCCTGAGCGAAGAAGAAAAAGAAGAATCCATCTTTGAACTGGTCGATCATCTGAACCAGGGACGCTCTTTGCTGACGCTGCAATGCGAGAAAGAGAAGCTGGCAGAACTGAATCTGCAGGCAGCAAAGAAAGCACGCAAATCGGCGGCATTCGATGTACATCGTGATTGCATTGATATTGCCGGTGAGTTCGGCAGTGTACATATCTGGCGTGAGAAGCAGGTCTTCATGCATGAGCTATACATGGAGAAGATCAATGCAGCGTTTGCGCGTGCTGACTACAAGGAAATGGAAAAGCTGTGCCAGATCGTATGCCAGCACAGTGAAACCCCGGGCGAAATCATCGCCGCCAAGAATTACCTGATCCGTTGTTACGGTGCGATCTACAAGCCGCAAGAGCTGATGAAGACCGGCATAGAGATGCTGGAAATCGCCGGCATCAAAATCCCGCCCAACCTGAGCGAGCGGGACATCCTGCTGGCGCGCATGAAGTTGAAAGTGGCGCTGCGTGGCCGTGACCCGCTGGAGCTGGAACACCTGCCGCGTGCGACTGATCCGGTCTATCTGCTGCAGCTGCACGCGACCATGGCCTTTCTCGGTTATGGCTTCACGTATCTGGCTGGTTCCAATACCGTGCTGTGGGTGGCATTGGAAATGGTCAGGCGCTCCATACATTATGGTTCTTCACCGAACTGTGCGTATGCGTATGCAGTGTGGGGCCGTACGCTGGTCGGCAAGCTGGGCAAGATTGCAGAAGGCTACAAATTCGGCAAGGTAGCTGCCCAATTGGGTGGGGAAAATATATCGCTGGGCGCGGCCGGGATTTTCCACGGCATCATCCGCCATCACCGCGAACATCTGCGGCTGTCGCTGGAACCCTTGATGGATATCTACGTCAAGGCGATGGAAACCGGCGACCGTCCGGGTGCGATGGTGGCCTTGTCATTCTCCGATGCGATACGTTTCCAGTCGGGCGGCAATGTGCAGGAAGCCTTGCAGACCATACGCAAGGATCTCGATATCTATCGCAAGATGGATTACGCCGCTTTGCTCGGCGTCATGATTCCGTGGGCCTTGCTGTTTTCGCGCCTGGTGGGTGAGTCGATTGCCGATATCACGCAAGGGCGGGACCAGGAAGACTATGTGCAGTCGCGCAAGAATGCTGCTGATCCGTGGAGTATTTTCTATGTGCGTACGATACAGGCTATAGGCGAATATTATTTCGGTGAATTCGTCAAAGCGCGCATACATGCAGCGGAAGCGATGGAATTGCCCGGCTTCCATTTCGGCACGCCGTCATCTGCCTTCCTGATGTGGGTGTATTCATTGTCGGAGCTGGCCTTGTGCCGCCCTTATGACGCGCACTCATCGGCAACGCTGGCACGGGTCAAGGTGTGGCAACGCCGTTTCAAGGACTGGGCCGAGCATGCGCCGATGAACTATCGCCATAAATGGCAGCTGGTCGAAGCGGAGCGTTATCGCGTCAGTGACAAGAACAGGCTGGCTGAACAAGCATATGAACTGGCGATTACCGGTGCGCGCAAATATGGCTTCATTAACGATGAAGCTCTGGCACACGAATTGACCGGCAAGTTTTATCTCAGCCAGGGCAAGGACATCAACGCCCGCATGCACCTGGAACAGGCGCATGCACGCTATGAAGAGTGGGGTGCTTTGGCCAAAGCGATGCAGATGGAAGAGGCGTATCCGATCCTGCTGGCGCGTGTGATTTCACGACGTCGGGAAAATAGCCGCGACATGGAAGTGGCACGTGAACGGCAGGTCGATATCCAAACCGTCATCAAGGCTTCGCAAACCTTGTCCGGTGAAATCCAGCTCGACAAATTGCTCTCCAAGCTCATGCGTCTGCTGATCGAAAATGCGGGCGCGCAAAAAGGTGCGCTGCTATTGATGGAGCAAGGGCGCTTGTTTATCCAGGCTGAAGTCAGTGCTGACGGCACCATCGTCGTACAACAGGGCCTGCCTTTGGAAAAAAGTACAACGCTGGGCCTGGCTGTCATCAACTATGTGAAACGCACGCACGGCAACATCGTGCTGGGCGATGCGGCGAACGATAGTCAATTCAATGGCGATCCTTATATAGAACGCGAACGGCCGAAATCCATACTGTGCTTGCCGCTGCAAAAGCAGGGCCAACTGGTCGGTGTGATGTATATGGAAAATAATCTGGCGGTCGACGCCTTTACGCCGGAACACACTGAGCTATTACAAATCCTGTCGACGCAAATTGCGATTTCACTTGAAAACGCCGGTTTGTATAACGACCTCGAACAAAAAATCGAAGCACGTACGCAAGCACTCAGCCTGAAGAATACCGAGCTGCACGACACGCTGAACTCCCTGCGGCGTACGCAGAAGCAATTGGTGGAATCAGCCAAGCTGGCTTCGCTGGGGCAACTGGTGGCTGGGGTCGCGCATGAAATCAACACGCCGCTAGGCGTCGGTGTGACCGGCGCATCTACCCTGGCAGAAGAAACCAGCCGCTTGCAATCGCTATTCCAGAGCGGCGCGATGAAGCGCTCTGACCTCGATGCTTACGTCGGCACGGCAGGCACCATCAGCAAATTGCTGTTGTCGAATATGGAGCGTGCGGCGACGCTGATCCAAAGCTTCAAGGATGTGGCGGTGGATCAAACCAGCGAGGAGCGACGTACCTTCTTCCTCAAGGCTTACATCGATGAAATCCTGTCCAACCTGAGTCCTATGCTGCGGCGCTCCGAGCATAGGATGACCGTAAGTTGCGATGAGACGATAGAAGTGGATACCTATCCGGGTGCGCTGTCGCAAGTCATTACCAATCTGGTGATGAATACCTTGCTGCATGCGTTTGCCGAACAGGCCCAGGGCGAAATCCAGATCATCGTGCGCAGCGTGTGTGAAGACGGACGGGAAACCGATATGCTCGAACTCAGCCTGTCCGATAACGGCAAAGGCATTCCGCCGGAAAACCTGGTCAAGATCTTTGATCCCTTCTTTACGACCATGCGCGGACGTGGTGGCAGCGGCCTCGGTTTGAATATCGTGCATAACCTGGTGACCGGTACCTTGCAAGGGCAGATCAGTGTCGAGAGCAAACTGGATCTGGGCACGGCGTTCATTGTGCGTTTTCCGCGCAATCCGGTCGAAGTCGCTGACGAAACGGTAAAAGGCGACGCCGCAAATGACAGGGCAGGGACGCGCGATGTTTGACGACTTTTCATTTGCCCCGGAAAAAGAAGGCGGTAGCACTGATGGCGGCCTGCCGTGGAAGATCCTGATCGCGGACGACGAAGAAGAAGTGCATCAGGTCACGGCGGTAGCCATGATAGACGTACGCTTCAAGGGACGTCCGCTGGAATTCCTGCATGCCTACTCGGCAGCCGAAGCACGCCAGGTATTGATGCAGCATCCCGACACGGCCATCATTCTGCTGGATGTCGTGATGGAAGAAGAGGACGCCGGGCTGCAGCTGGTGCGTCAGATCCGTGAAGAAATGCGCAACCGCAGCCTGCGTATAGTCTTGCGCACCGGCCAGCCGGGGCAGGCACCGGAACGGGATGTGGTAATTGATTACGACATCAATGACTACAAGGCCAAGACTGAGCTGACACGACAAAAACTATTGACCTGCATTATCTCGGCGCTGCGTTCCTACGAAGATATCCTGCTGCTGGAAAAAGGCCGTAACGGCCTCGAACATGTCGTGAATGCGGCTTCGGCTTTCTTGCAGACGCCGTCCGAACAGGCATTTGCGATGCAAATCCTGAAACAGCTGAACCTGCTGATTCAGCATCCGCTGGATGGCATTGTGATGCGACGTCCGTTGGGCAGTGACGGCATGGTGGTCGTGACCTCGGTCGGCAAGATCATACGCACCGAGCCAGCCGTACTGGAAACCGTGCAGACGGTGCTCGCTGCACAAAAAAATATATATAGTGACCAGCATATCGCCCTGTATATCCAGACCCTTAATGATGCCAATGAATATGTCATCTGGTGTCCGTTGCAGCGTGCCCTGTCCGAGATCGAGCATAAACTGATAGACGTGCTGTGCACGAATATTGCCGCTGGCCTGGCCAACGTACAGCTTTACGAATCGCTGCTCAATCTGAGTCGCAACCTCGAACAACAAGTGGTGGAACGTACACGCGACTTATCGATCGCCAAGGATGAGGCGGAGTCTGCCAACCGCGCGAAATCTGAATTCCTGGCCGTCATGAGCCACGAAATCCGCACGCCTATGAATGGCATGCTGGGCATGATGCAACTGGCGCTGGCTGAGACCTCGGACCGCACGCAGCGCGAACATCTGGAGACCGCGCAGTATTCTGCGGAAGCCTTGCTCAGCATACTGAATGACATCCTGGATTTTTCCAAGCTGGAGTCAGGCAATTTGCAATTTGAAGCGGCGCAGTTCGATTTGCACAAAACCATGGATAGCGTGATCAACCTGATGGCGTCGCGTACCTGCGATGCTTCGCTGTCGCTGGTGGTCGAATGCCCGGCCGAGATTCCGCGCCTGCTGGTCGGTGATGCAAATCGCTTGCGCCAGGTTTTGCTCAACCTGATTAACAATGCACTTAAATTTACTGAGCAGGGTGGGGTAACGCTGAAGGTAGAGTTGCTGAACCAGAGCGTGAGTCAGGCGCGCGTGCGCTTTACCGTGATCGATAGCGGCATAGGCATAGCGCCGGATGCGCAGGCGCGTTTGTTCCAGGCCTTCTCGCAAGCCGACAATTCCATTTCACGGCGCTTTGGTGGTACCGGCCTCGGTTTGTCCATTTGCAAAAAAATCGTCGACATGCAAGGTGGCAGCATAGGTGTGCACAGTACCGAAGGCCAGGGCAGTCAGTTCTGGTTCGAACTGCAGTTCGGCATAGGCGACGAAACCGAAGTGGTGGCAGAAGTATTGGTGGCCCCGGCCAAAAACACGCGTCAACTGCACATCCTGCTGGCTGAAGATAATGAGATCAACCAGAAAGTCGCGGCGACCTTGCTGAAGAAGGCTGGTCATACCGTGGAAATCGCACAAAACGGGCTGGAAGCAGTGCAGGCGGTGCAAAACGGTGTATTCGATGTCGTACTGATGGATATGCACATGCCGGAAATGGATGGGCTGGCGGCTACCCGCGCCATCCGCAATATGCCGGGACCGGCGGCGACTTTGCCCATCGTCGCGTTGACAGCTGCTGGCGCATTGTCAGATATACAAATATGTATGGATGCCGGGATGAATTACTTCCTGGTGAAACCTTTCCGCATGGAGCGCCTCAGTAGCATCCTGCATGAGCTGTCGATGGCACAGCGCTAGGTAGTTTTGTTTGAGTTAGCAGCCGTTTCTGATCGATTATGCGGCTGTTAACGCATGATTTTCCCCTCGTTTGCCATTGCATATCGCCGAAATGGCTCGGCTTTCCCCCTCTTTTTCCAGCCTGATTTGCCAGCCATCCCTTGATAATGCTTATTAAGAAATTCCGGCGTAAACATACGAAAACAGCCGGAAACCTTATACAAACGGGGATCCATGATGGAAATGAACCAGGCACTGCGTAAAAATCTTTCACTGCAAGCGACGGCTGCAGAGAACGACGACGTCATAGACAGCACTATAGATGTGCCGAAAAGTGGCGCACGTGTCGGCGGCATGGATCTCAAGGCGATACGTGAAGCGATTGCACGGGTGGAAGCGGAAGCCAAGGCGACCGTAACAGCTGAAAACCGCGCCTATGCTGAAGCGCATGCCCGTTCGCTGGCCGAAGACCGCGTACAGACCGATGCCGCAGCCATCGCCGAAGCCAATAAACATGCACGTGCAGCCGAGGAAGCCATCGCTGCCAGCCGCGCCCGCCTGGAAGCGGAGCGCCAGGCACGTGCCGCAAGTGAAGCGCGCACCATCGCCGTCAACAAGGAAATCGCTGAACTGCGTGCTCGCACGGAAGCCGATACCCAATTGGGCATCATCGCCATAGGCCGCGCCAAGGCAGAACAACTGGCGCGCAAGCGTACCGTCGAACAAATCGCCGAAGAAAGTGAACTGAGCGCACGCGCAGCCGCTGCGGCTGAAAAACTCGCGCAAGAAACTGAAGACATGCGTCGCCAGGTAGCGGAACGTATTTCCGCCACTGAAATAGCAACCCGTGCCGCACAGGAAGATGCGGAAGAGCGCGCCCGCCTGGAGTCGCGTGTAGCGGAGCTGGCACGTGAACATGCACGCCGCGAAAAGCTGGCGCTGGAAACCAATAAATCGCTGCTCAGCACACGTCGTGATGCGGTCATTCTGAGCCAGCAACGCGAAGAAGCCGACAGCAAAGCGCTGGCCACCATGCTCAGCCGCGTACCGGCAGAAGTCCGTGCCCGTGAAGAAGCACTCTCACGTGCGGCGACCGAGCAGGAACAACACAACATCGCGCAAGCCCGTCTCGAATCCGAGCAACGTGCACTGGAAGCGATCCAGATGCGTATGCAAGCCGAAACCGAAATGCAAGCGGCGGCAGCACGTCGTGAACACGTCGAAAAAATGGCGGCAGTGGCAGCCCAGTCGCGCCGTGAAGCGGAAGAACGCATCCGTGTTGCGACCGAAGCGCGTATCCAGGTTGAAAAAGAATTGCAGAACTCCGCTGTTGCTCGCGTAGAAGCCGAGCATCAGGCAGATGAACAGGTGCGTGCGCGCATCGCAGTAGAAGCGCGCGGTGAAGAAGAAGCACGCCAACGCGAAATCGCAGAGCAACAGGCGGTAGCCGCTGCTCGTGTACGTACCGAAGAAGAACTGCGTGCGCGTGAACTGGCCGAGCAGCGCGTCGCGATGGAACGTGCAGCAGCGTCGATGGCAGCAGCGCGTGCAGCGTCTGAAAAGGTCGCACTTGATCGCGCCGCAGAACGCCTGAACCTGCAACAACAATTGGCAGAAACCGCGTCGCAGAAAGCGGAAGAAGCGCTGGCTTTGGCGAATGCTGAACGTGAGCGTGCTGAAGCTGAGCAAGTTGCGCTGGCAGCCGTGCAAGCGAAGAAACAGGCGGCAGCGGCCGTTGCTGCCAGCATCGCGGCGAATGCAGAAGCGGATCAGGAACAAGCCACCTTGCTGCGTCTGAAAGAAGAAGCGGAGCAGCAAAACCTGTCCGCCAAGGAAGCTGAAAGTGCAGCCATCAAGCTGACGCTGGAGCAAACCGTAGCCGAAGCCAACCACAAACGTGCAGCGGCAGACGCTGCGCTGGCAAAAGCACATGAAGCAGTGAAACTGAGCAAGTTGCAGGAACAACGTCTGCAGGACGAACAAAAAGCGCTGCAAGTCATGCAGGAAAAGCTGGCAGCTGAACGTGCGCACGCGGATGCAGTACAGCAGGAACTGCTCAGCCATCGCCAAAGAATTGCAAAAGAACAGGTCGCAAAAGCAGCATCTGAAGCACGCGACCGCGCAAATCAGGAAAGCGCAGCCCTGCTGGAAGCGCAGGCGCAAGCTGACCAGGAATTGCGCGCCGCCCATGAAGCGGAACAAATGGCGCAACAGCATGCATTGGCACAAACCAAGGCGCAAATAGAGATGCAGCGCAAGGCAGCTCGTGCCGAGCTGGAAAAAACCCGTCAGATGGTAGAGCTGACACGCGCTGAACGCGAACGTGCCGAAGCTGAAGAACTGGCCGTGCAGGCGCTGGAAGAAAAGCGCCAGATCGAAGCCGCTGCGCAAGCGGAAGCAGAAGCACGTACAGCAGCAGAACTGCAGAACATGGAAATGCTGCGTGCACGTGAACTGGAAGAGCGAAAAATTCGTGAGGCCAGCGAAGTGGAATGCGCTGCCACCCGCACCGCGCTGGAGCAAACCAAGGCACGCGCCGAATTCCAGCAAGCCGCCGCAATGGCATCCGAGCAGCGCGCAGCGCAGGCGCTGGAACTGGCACAGCAAGAGCAGGCACGCAGCGCCGCCGAGCAGCAAGCGCTGGCAGCGATGCAGCAAAAGCTGGCGCTGGAACAAAAAGCACGGGTAGAAGCGGAAGCACGCATCCTGCTCGAACACGAGCAAGCGCATACCTTGCAAGCACGTAGCGCAGCGGAAGAGGCATTGCGTGCATCCAGCGCTGTGCGCCTGGCCGCAGAAAAACAAACACTGGAAGCTGCCGAGCAACAGGCTGAGCTGCAGCGCAAGGCAGCGGCCGCTGCTGAAGTAAAAGCGCAGCAGGCACAGGAACTGGCGAAGACAGAACGCGAGCGCGCCAATCTCGAGCAGCAGGCGATGAACGCGATCGAGAAGAAATTGCAAGCCGAGCAGCAACGGGCACAAGCAGCTGCGTCCTTGCTGCAAGCAACACAGGAAAAAATGCAGGCCGAGCAGGCTGCGCTGGCAGCAGCCGAAGCACGCGCGCGTGCCGAACAGGAGCAAACCAGCATCCTGCGTAGCCGTGAACAGGTACAAGCGGCATTGCGTGCTGCGACAGAAGCCGCGATTGCGGCCGAGCAGGAAGCACTGGAAAAGGAGACGCAACAAGCTGAAGCACAACGCCTCCTGAGCGAGCTGGCAGAACGCAAGGCGCAAGAAGCCCATGAGCTGGCAGAAATCGAAGCACAACGCGTCAGCGCCGAACAACTGGCGCTGGAACTGCTGCAGGAACAACAGCAACTGGAATTGCAAAAAGCAGAAGCCAGCGAAATCGCGCTGACCGCGATGCAAGAAAAGCTGCAAGCCGAACAACGTGCCTGCACCGAAGCCGAACAAGCAGCGATTACAGAACTGGAAGTAGCCGAACTGGCGCAGCAGCGTCTGGCAGCAGAAACCGAAGCGCGCCTGGCACAGGAAGCACAACTGGAAGCTGAACGCATGGCGCTCAGCTATGCACAGGAACAGGCAAAGTCGGCTGCTGCTGCGCTGGAACTGTCGAAAATCAATCAGGCCCGCCTGGAACGCGAACAAACTGAAGCACAAGCAGTGGCGCATGAACTGCTGCAACGTATCAGCACCCAGGGCGAGCAAAACGAAGAATGGCGCATGCGTGCCGAGGCAGTACTGGCAGAATCCATGGTTGCCTTGCCGGTCAAATCACGCGCTGGTGCGTGGATGGCGGTAGCGGCAGGCTTTGCCCTCTGTGCCGGCCTCGCAGTGTGGGCGGTACAGGGAAATGGCTTGCAAATGCTGGGTGCCAAACCTGTGGCGGCACATACTGTAGCTGCGCCACTGGCCAGCAACGCGGTGGCAGAAGTGGCGGCACCGGTCGCCAACCTGCAAATGTCGTATGCGTTGACCGCGCTGCCTGCGGCACCGACCAAGTAATTTCTTGAAAACAGGCGCAGGAATATAAAGCGGCACAGCTAGTACGGGGAGAGTCAGGGGAGGAGGGGAGATACAGCCGTATGCTGTATCTCCTTTTTTATTGGCGAGTACCATACCTGGCGGCATTCTCTGCCGTGCTTGCAGCTGTAAATTAGTAGCGCTAAATCGCCACACAGCCCGAAATTGAGCATCATCCCGTCCAAACTCCCGTTAACGTAGTCAGGCAGCCACATTTCCTTATAGCAATCGATAGTGGAAGCTGAGCGGTTTGTCGTACTATATCGGCTGTGCGCATTTACCCCACAACCATAATAAGGAAAACCATGTTCTTTGCGTCGCGTCGCATCCCTCATTCAGGCCTACGCCACGCGTTGAGCCGTGCCCTCGTCTCTATCGGTTTTATTGCAGGTTTTTATGCTTCTTCGGCGATTGCTGATGAGTTGTCGGATGTGTCCCAGTTATTGCGCGCCGGCCAGCATGCACAGGCGTTAACGAAGGCCGATGCCTTCCTTAGCAAGAATCCGCGTGATGCGCAGATGCGCTTCCTGAAAGGCGTGATCCTGACCGAGCAAAACAAGTCGGCAGAAGCGATCACGATTTTCACCAAGTTGACTGAAGATTACCCTACGTTGCCAGAGCCATATAACAACCTGGCGGTGCTGTACGCGTCCAGTGGCCAATACGACAAGGCACGTACCGCGCTGGATATGGCGATACGTACCAACCCGACTTACGCCACTGCGTATGAAAACCTGGGTGACGTACATGCTAAATTGGCAAGCCAGGCATATGACAAGGCTTTGCAACTCGATAACAACAATACCGCAGCTAAATCCAAGCTGACGATGGTGCGTACTCTGGTCGGTAATACCACAGGCGGCACCAATCCTAAAGTTGCAGTAGTGGCGGCAGCACCGACTCCGGCACCAGCGCCAGTGCGTGCGGAACCGGTGAAGCCGGAGCCTGCTCCTAAGCCGGTAGTCAAGGAAACACCTAAGGTAGAAGCCAAGCCGGAAGTGAAGCCTGATCATAAGGCTGAGCAATTAGCAGAACAAAAAGCAGCTCAACTGGCCGCGCAAAAAGCCGCCCAGAAAGCAGAAGCAGACGCCAAGCGTGAAGCCAAGGCCAAAGCGAATGCGGCTGCCGAAGCTGAGCGCGAACAAGTCATGAGCGCGGTGAACGCATGGGCCAAAGCCTGGAGCGCACGTGATGTGAAGGCTTATCTGAATGCCTATGCCAGCGACTTTGTTTTGCCACCAGGCCAGTCGCGCAAGGACTGGGCAGATGAGCGTCGTGCCCGGATTGAAGACAAGGGCCGCATCAGCGTGAAGATAGAAACACCGCAAGTCACCGTCAGCGGCAACACAGCTACTGTAAAATTCCGTCAGATTTACGATTCTGATCGTACCAAAGCCAATAGCCGCAAAACCCTGGTCATGACCAGGCAAGGCAATAAATGGCATATCAAGCAGGAGCGTTCGGGTAGCTGATGGTTTGTTTGTGCACACAATTGCGATTTATCGCACGTCGTATCGGATATAAGGCAAGTAGTTCTGCTTTAGGCTTGGTAGTCGCCGCCAGTGTTATGGCGACACCGGCCTGGGCCAATGGCAGCAAGCCAGGCGTACCGGCGCGCCTTGATCCGGAAATCATGCTGATCGATGTTTACAAGGCATTGGCGGCAAATCGTTTGCGTGATGCACAAGCCAAAGCGGATGCATTGGTGGCGGCTTATCCTACCTTCCGTCTCGGCCATCTGGTGCGCGGCGATCTGTTGTTGTTGCACACACGTCCTATCAAAACCTTTGGCGCCGCACCGAATGCACCAGCCGACAAGCTGGATAATTTGCGTGATGAAGCGATCGTCCGCCTGAAGTCGCTGCGCGAACGTCCGGACCCGGACATGATTCCGCGCGCCATCCTGCAAATGCGTGAAGACCAGAAGAATATTCTGCTGGTTGATGCCAAGCGCTCGCGCCTGTATGTCTATCAACGTGCCAACGGTCAATTCAAACTGACCAGCGACTACTACATTAGCCAGGGCCGGCTGGGAGTTAACAAATTCAAGGAAGGCGACCAAAAGACGCCGCTGGGTGTGTACTACATCACAGCACGTTTGCCGGGCGCACGTCTGCCGGAGTTCTACGGTCCGGGTGCATTGCCTATTAATTATCCGAACGAATGGGATAAGGCGAATGGCCGTAGCGGTTCCGGGATCTGGTTGCACGGGACACCGTCCGATAGTTACAGCCGTCCACCGCTGTCATCCGATGGTTGCGTGGTGTTGACGAATCCTGATCTGAAGGAGTTGTCTGCTTCGGTCGAGATCGGCAATACACCGGTCATCATTAGTGAAGACCTGAAGTTCGTCAGCAAGGCGAAATGGGAAGCGGATAAACAGGCTGCCAACAAGATGCTTGAAAGCTGGCGTGCTGATCTGGAAACCACTAATCCTGAATTGCTGCGCCGTCATTATTCGCGCAATTTTAAAGCGATGCGTGGACAGAATCTGAACAATTGGCTGGATAAAGTGCAGCAATCAAATCTGGGTGCGCGCAAAATCAGCGTGAACTTGCGTGATGTGACACTGTTCCGTTATCCGGATCAGAAAGACCAGAAAGAATTAATCGTTGCTGCTTTCACGCAGGAAGCGACGATAGGCAAGGGCAAGCACGTTACGCGCAAACGCCAGTACTGGGCGAAAGAAGGCGCGCAATGGAAGATTGTTTCCGAAGTTAATCTCTGATCTTCATTTTGTTGTCCTGCTGAATTAAATACAGATGCAATACTTGCATCTGTCATCACACTTCCCCCCGTATCACTCTGCAAACGCCAGGCCTTAGCGTCTGGCGGCAGAGCTCTGTCTTCATACATCTTTACAATTGTAAAAGACTATTTCCCTCGTGGATTTTACGCAGGCGATCTATATAGTGATTCCATGACGAAGCGATTATTGAAACCAAATCTGGTTTCCGCGACGGATAAAAGGAAACGCTATGTTGCACAAGAAACTGATCGGTATTGCCCTGATAGCGACTGCTGCAGTGTCGACCACTGCCTTTGCAGACAATCGTGGCGTCAACACGGCACTCGGTGCTGTGGTCGGTGCCGTCATCGGTAACAGCATAGGTGGACAGGATGCAGCGATCGTCGGCGGTGTACTCGGTGCGGTAGTCGGCGCGAGTGCTTCTTCCGGCCATCGTGATGATCGTTACTACGGTCGTCAGCCACAAGCGTATTACCAGCCGCAGCAACAACATTACTATCGCCCGGCACCGGTGTATCAACGCCCTTACTATCGCGACGGCTACGCCCAGCGTGATGCGTATCGCGGCCAGTATTACCGTGGCAATGAGCGACGTGTGGACTACGAACCGTATGGACGTGATTACTATCGTCGCTAAGTCGTAGAAATAAATGCAGGCAGCGGCGTACCCGATAGCGCCGCTGTAAGCTAAAGCAAGGATGGCTTTTCAGTAGCACTTCCATGCGAGCGAGATAAATATCGGACTGAGGGCAAAGGCGACACATACGCTGCAATGCTCTCTACACAAGAGGTTCGAAGAAAGGTGGTTACGATGAAATCAATTACACCAGGCATGGCGAAACGCCTCACAATTTCGCTGGTAGCGCTAGCCGCACTGGGTGGTTGTGCGGTAGTGCCTTATAACGATGGTTACTACGCGCAACCAGGTTACGTTGCCGCCCCGGTTTATGCTGCACCGGCACCTGTGTATGTGACGCCGTCGATTAACCTCGGTTTCCAGTACCGGTCGCGCGGCTATTACGGCCACGGCCCACGCTACTACGGTCACGGTTATCGTGGCTGGAGGTAAGCTGCAGACCAACTATGCCCAAGCAAAGTGCTGACGCAATAAAAAATGGCTAGCCTGAAAAGCTAGCCATTTTTTTATTTGTGCACGTTATCGTCAAATAATCGCGGTACCAACTAACGATGATTAACGATGACCGTGGTTGCCGTGCGAGCCGTGACCACGTGGACCCGGGTTACGGTAATGCGGACCATAGTATGGGTAGTAACGCGGTGCACTGCGATAAACGATCACAGGAGGCGGTGCGTAGTAGACAGGTGGTGGCGGTTGATAAACCGGTACCGCGCTGCCATACACTACTGGTGGTGCATAGTAGTTGGAGTAGTTATTCATCGGCGGTGCATAGTACATCGGTGGTGGCGCATAGTAGCCGTAGCCACCATAACCGCCGCCGCCCAGGCCGACGCCGACATTCACCGACCAATGGCCGCCGCCCGCCATTGCCGGTGCCGCAGCCAGCAAGGCTGCGCCTGTTATCAGGCCGGCAAGGGAAAGCTTCACTATATTTTTCATGACTATCTCACTGATGATGATGGTATTTAACGCCTAATCGGGGCGTCCTGCCACAGCGATTTGGTAAAGACTGTAACAAGATGTGTCACCGTCCGCTTTAAGCTTTTACCGGTTCATTCGGATCGCTGGCAACCAGCAGGCTGCAGCGGATTTTTTCTACCAGCAAGGCGTCGGTAGAGCCGCGCCACCAGCGCATGGCCAGTGATTGCTGACGGGAATGACCGACGATCACCAATTCTATGCCCAGCTTATCTACCAGGTCTGAAATCATCGGTACCGGTTCACCCACTTCCAGGTGAGTCTGCACGGTCAAACCGGCATCGCGCAGGTAATTCAGGCCGATGTTCAGCTCATCTTCCATTTTTTGTCGCTCCGCCGCGATTTCCTCTTCGACACCGAGCATGGAAACCATCGCATATTCGCCGATGACGACGGATTGCGGCGGACTAACGACGACCAGCAAATGCACTTCAGTAGCAGGAGTCGGTGCCAGCCTTACACATTCTTGCAAGGCGGAACGGCTTTCGGGTGTGCCATTGTAAGCGACCAGAATTTTGCGATACATATAGCCTCCTGATTAGCGATAGTGTGCATTATCAGTATATCGCTAACGACAGTTGCCGCAAGAAAATCGCTGGCGCGGCGCATGGCCGCAGCCTCAGTTCTTGGCGGCCTTGAGGCGACTGAAATTGAGTCCGGTCAGCAATACGCCGATGGCGCCTATGCAAATAACGGTGGTGGTGCCCATCAAGCCAACCATCAAACCGGCAATACCGACACCGACTGATTGCCCCATATAGAAGCAGGATGCAAAGGTGGATACGGCCGCACCTCGTCGTTCGGGAGCCATTTGAGTGGCATTGATCTGCAAGGTATTGTGCAGCATGTAGAAACCCAGGCCGGCAGCGAAGCAGCCCGGTATCGCCCACCACCAGACCGGTGCCAGTCCGATGGTCAGGAAGGATGCGGCAATCACGATGCAGCCCCAGCGCGCCAGACCTTTTTCACCAAGGTTACGTACCAGCTTGCGTGAGGTGCTGGCATACAGCAGGCCACCGAGGCCGAACAGCATCACCAGCGACGCGGCATTGGTCAATGACAGATGGTGCACGTGGTGCAGATGGGTGGCGATAAACGCAAACGCACCGTACAGGAAGCCGCCTTCGAGGAATACCGTAAACAGAACCACGCGCGCCCATGGCGTCGACAAGACCTGCTTGAATTCATTGATCATGCGGCGTATCACAGCGCCTTCTGCCTTGTGTGTGGTCAGCGCATAGGCGGGCAGGCGGCGATTGTAGGAAAACAATGTAATGCTGATCAGCACGAAACATGACGAAATGCTGAAAAACGGCACGCGCCAGCTCAGATAGTCGGCTGCCAGGCCGCCGAACAAGACCCCGGCGGAAATCCCGACAATCTGGCCGATCAGGAATTGTGCCAGTACCGGCTGCCTCTCGTCATAGGGTACGACGTCGCCTATCCAGGCCATGGACAGCGGAATGATGGCTGCCGCCGTCGCACCAGCCAGGAAGCGCGCGACCAGCAGCAGCGGATAGTTGGGCGCCAGCGCACACAACAATGAAGTCAGTGCGCAGGCGACGCAGGCACATGCGACCACGAAATACTTGCCGAAGCGGTCGCCGACCGGGCCAAAGAATAGTTGTGAAATACCGTAGGCGATGGAAAACGCGGTAATGACGTAGGAAACATTCCCGAGTGAAATGCCAAATTCCTGCGACAGCCGCGGCAGCAGCGGATCGGTGACACGCAATGAAATCGCGCTGCCGAAGGCGGCCAGTGAAAGGGCGGGAATAGCGAGTTTGGGGATGGGCGCAGTGGTCTTAACAGCTGTTTCGTCGTTAGGCATGGTGCGATGTTGAGTTAGTCCTGACTCACAAGCCTACAGGAAATTGCGCGCGTATTTGTTTGATGAGTGTGAAATTACCAAAAGACAACAGCAGGGTTGACAGCTGTCTTTAGATGGCATCTGACATATCGCATTTATGGCAGGAAGTTTGCATTTCTTCATCTTTTCCTACACGAACTTGCGCTTCTGTCCTATATGAGCTGACCTTGCCCACAGCTACGATAGTCATACCCTGCTGCAGATTCTGTAAACCTAAGTCAACGGCGGGGCAGGGACGGTGCAGCATGTGGGTGTTCTGAATATGACATAAGGATTTAGATATTAAATAAATCAGATCAGAGGCGATCATGTCCATTCTTCCAAGCACAGCAGACGACACATCGACAATGTTCAAGCAAATTATCGCCGAACGTCTGGGCGATATCGAATGGCCAGGCTACGTGAATATGCGCCATGAAATCGTTGAACATCAAGCTGAACGCACTGAAAAAATCCTGAAACGAAAACGAATGGAAGCACTGCGTTACCTGGGAAATAAAATCCAGAACGAAGGCTATGCATACAACAAAACAGAACCCAGCATCTTTACGCCTGAGTTCGTGCACGCATTGGGTGAGGAAAATTCCCTGCAGAGGAATAAACGTAATCCATGGTTGGGAAAGAAGCAAAAGATGAGCCGAGACAGTAGTGAAAAGACATGGCATGCACATGCCAATATTTTGGCTTTCGGGCCGCAGATTACCGTAGGTAGCGATCAGATTATCAGCACCTTGCCGTGATTCTGTGACACCCATTTTTTGAATCGAGAACCCACTATGAGAAAACTTCACTACACGCTGTTGGTATGCGCAATCACCGTTATCGGTGGCTTATTTATGATCACGCATGCACGACAGGCCGCAGCTGAGAGCAATCCTGGGCATTTTGCAGAGCAGACACAAATCAATGAATTGGTCAGTATCGCGATCCCGCCGTACAAGTGGTAAGTATCACAGCAGGGTAGGCAGAAATTAAAAAACGGATGTGCAGTGATGCACATCCGTTTTTGTATGGTGGCTGCTTACTAACTCTTATTGCAGGCGTATCTCGCCATCAAAGCTGACGTTGAGCTTGATGCCTGCAACGTCCAGCGTCACCTTGGCAGGAAAGGATTCCGTGCCTTTAATGCTGCCATCAGCGATCGCGGCAGCGACTGCCTTCTCGATTTCATGCTGTGAGCTGACGCCCACCATTTTCAAAAACTTGCGCATGCTGAGGTTGAAATTTTCTTCGTCCATGGCGATCTCCTGTCAGGTGATGGGAAACTAAGTACTAGCTAAGTATCAGACTACACTAATTCAGACCGGCCATTGCTCCAGACGGTAAGCCGAATCCCAGAATATCCATTCCAGCTTGGCGGCATGCGTATAGGCAATATGCATTTCCTCACGTGTTTCTTCGCTGGCGACAGCAGCAACGCGATCCACGGTGGCGATTACTTCACGTACCAGCGTATGGAATTCATCGCCAGCGTAGGTGGCAATCCAGGAGTCGTAGGGATTGTTCTTGGCGGCACGACCAATGATGTCGCGACCGACTTCGGCGTAAATCCAGAAGCATGGCAACAAACCAGCCAACGCTACCGGATAGGATTTGCTCCATGCATTGGCCAGCAGGAAGCTGCTGTAGTGGTGGGTGGCTGGCGACAATGGTGTGGCAGCGAAGGTCTCCGCGCTGACGCCGAATTGCTCCATGAAATCCTCATGCAGGCTGCGCTCCACCACGACCGCACCGTGGGCGGCGCTGGCGAACTGCACCACTTCGTCGGCATTGTCAGCCTTGGCGGCGGCGACCGCCAGTGCGCGACCAAAAGCGACCAGGTAGTGCGCATCCTGGATCATGTAATGACGGAAACGTTCTTGGCTCAGGGTGCCGTCAGCGAGTTCCTGATTGAATGGCATGGTGCGGATTGTTTCAAACAAGGCCGCATTCTTTTTCCAGATTTCAGCAGTAAAAGACATGGTCTTCCTTATAACGGGGTTGCCCGCAACGCATCAGCGGGCGGTGGTTCAAGAATATTGGAGTGGGCTGTAGACGTGATCGAAGAAGTCACGTTCCAGTTTGACGGCGCGACCAAACATGTCGGCGCTGCGTGCCTGTCCGTCGGCATCCAGCGCTGCGCCGGTACGATCCAGCTCGGAGCGCAACCAGCCTATGAAGTCAGCGAAAGCCGGATTGTTGTGCAGCGTAATCCACTCGGCGTGAATGAAGCGCGGTGGCAATGGGGCATCCGGACGATCAGCCCAGCTCAGGTACAGCCACTCGGCAACCACCAGCACCGACAAGCACAGTGGATAGATTTGACTCTGCGCTGCTTCCGTCATCAAATCCTGGAAAGCCTTGGTTTGCGGCGTCAGTTGAGGTGTATTGCGATGTTTAGCCGGGAGGCCGAGTTCATCGAATGCGCGCAGGAAGTAAGTGTTTTCGTCGCTGGTAATCATGGCGGTAAAGCGTGCCAGTCGTACGCGTGATTCAAAGCGATCAGCGCTGGCAATCGCTGCACCCAGCAAGGCGACAAAGCGATCAATGAATTGATAGTCCTGTACCAGATAGTGTTGCAGTACATCGGTAGCGACACTGCCTGCAAACAGTTCATCGATGAAACGGTGATTGATGGCGGCATCCCAGTTGTCCTGGTTTTGTTCACGCAACCATTCGGTAAAAGTCGTAGCGGGATTTTTTCTGGAGTTGAAAGGTGTATCTGTCATGGGAAATATCAGGATGATTCAAAACGTAGGTGACGGCTGTTACAGCGGCGGATATTTTTGTGCGTTCATTACCAGCTTGTCCTGGATCGCAGCGTTCAGGTCTACCTTCAATACCGAAGCCAGGCGTATCAGGTACAAGGCGACGTCGGCCAGCTCCTGTCGCACGTGCTCGGCGGTTTCCGGCGCTTGCGCGACGTGCCAGGAGTCTTCTTCACTGCGCCACTGGAAAATTTCAACCAGCTCGCCGACTTCACCTGTCAGCGCCATCGCCAGGTTCTTCGGTGAATGATGTTGGCGCCAGTTACGCGCTTCGGCAAATTCTTCCAGCACCTGTTCCAGTGCCTTGGTGTCGATCAGGGTTTGCGTCATGATAATGCAGCTCGGTGAAGATCCTCAGTGTGGACCAATACGCAATGATAGCCTAATGGCCGGGCTAGTCCTCAATCAGTGCTTATCCGGCAGACTTAAACCTTCGTCTATGCGCCCCATCATGTAGGGAAAGAAGGGATTCGACATCAGGCGCGTCAGCGCATCCTGACTGACGATAAGGGCGCCGCGCTCGCCACGTATCGCCATTGCACCCAGATTCACGCCGAAGTCATCGCTATTATCCGGTTGCGTGCCATACAAGGGATCGCTGAGCGGAAACGGCAGGGCCAAGTGCGACAGTGAAAACACATCGGCCGGGAATGCCAGACCCAATGCGCGCCGTTGTTCATTGCTGCTCTTTGCTGCTGTGCTCAGTTCCTTCACATCACGCGTATCGCTGCCTGCATTCGTAATCACGGTAGATGTGAAATTGCGCGGTGCCGGTGGCAACAAGCGATCTGCCTGCAAATGATTACCGGAACGCAGCAAGGGGCCAAACTTGGCATAGCGATTCAAATCGAACAGCACCAGCTCGCTGCCATTGTCCGGCAAGCGTGCGTACAAGCTATTGACGACTGAACGTGTACTGACGGTGTAGTCGACGATGGATTGAAAGGTGAGTATCGGCGGCAGTTGTTGCAGGCGTCCTTCTTCACGCACGATATGCGCTTGCAGATTGCGCGTCAGCAAAGAGGACTGGCTCGCGGCGTTCACGGGGAAAGAGTTATATTTGAATGGATTGAACTCGGGCACGATATCCAGCCACGCAGCTTTGGCAAAGGCCGGAAAAATCTTCGGCCAGCCGAATACACCCGCAAAACGTGCCAGTTCCGTCACACCTATCATGGGTGCGATCAAAACTACTCTATCCGGGCGCGCCAACTTTGCATCGTCCAGTGTTTCCAGCGTGTACTTGAGTGCCAGTGCGCCACCATTGGAGTAACCGACTATCTGCAAAGGCAGGGGCGCAGGCACGCGGCGTCGTGCTTCCTGCACTGCCAGATGGGTCGCCGCCAGCCAGTCTTGCCATTCAACATCTGTCAATCCTGCAGGCACAGTGCCGTGCCCGGGCATACGTATCGCAACGACGACATAGCCACGCCGCTGATACAAGCTGGCGATATGGCGCAGGCTGTATGGTGCATCGGTCAAACCATGCAAGAGCACGACCGCACCGCGCGGACCACCTTGTGGTTCGAGCAGGAAGGAGCGATTCCAGTCTTGCTTGAAATGTCCCGGGTAGATCGGACTATCGGTGTAGTAGCGATTGCCGGGTACGCGTACATCTGCTTCCAGCTTGTCGGTGACTTCTCTTTTAACTTCATCAAACACTGCGTTTTCAGCAGCGATATACGCAGCCCAATCTGCTTGTGCTATCTCCTTGCGCGACATCTCATGTGGCACATGCGTATGCCAGAGTTGCAGTGATGGTCCGCCATGTACGTCATAGGCACGTACTGCGAGTACGGTGATAAGTACGACGCTGACGATGAGTACAGATAGTTTTAATAACTTGCGCAAGCAAGGTTTCATCTTTGTTTCTTTCCTGATTCGTTCACCAGAGTGCACATGTTTTTTGTTGCAGCACACACATCATATGACAACACGCATATACGTAGAAACCGCAGCCGTATTAGCGTAGCGCGGAGGTGAGGCTAAGTGGATTCCACAATTTACCATTTTCTTAACATCTCATATATTCGCATCAGAGGCTTCAGTGGCGTATGCAATGTTCGTCGTGTAAGTACGCGTGGCAGACGCGGGTGTTAGCGTGCGTTTGCAAATACATAGAATCATTTATCCAGAAGGAAGAGCAATGACTAAAGCATTATTCGCAGCATTCGCATTGGCTATGATGTTGGCTGGTTGTGGCGCAGAAAGCCACACACCTGCAGCGCCTGCAGCACCAGCAGCAGAAACAACAAGCGCAGATCCAGCAGCTCCACTGAGCGCTGAAGAAGCTGAAAAAGAAAAAATCCGCAAACAAAACGCTGCTGCTGAAGCTGCATTGTCCGGTCACTGATCTGTATCAGATCGTGTAAAGAAAAAGCCGTCGCTTGCGACGGTTTTTTTATGCGCGCTGCCGATTAACACGTGAATTCACGCCGGGCGTGCATAGCCTGACAGCTTAGGTACAATATGTCCTCAAGGCGAAAGAAAAAGTCCTCCGCGACTGCTGCTTTGAAAAGTGAATTTAACCGACCTTTTTGGAAGTGAAAATGAATTTAGCAGAGATAGTCAGCCAGTTCGAATCAGGCGAAGCCGGTACCGATGCGTATGTTGAGTTGCGCGCGCAATGCCTGCCATTGATAGAAAAAGATTCCGCTAACGCCGCCGCTTATTTCCTGATCGCGAACTTCGCCCGTTCCTACGTCATGCTGTACGAAGAAGAAGCAGTGACGGTAGAAGTCGCCCGTAAAGCCAAGATCGCGATGCTGGATTACCTGCACCGCATCGTCGCGGCACAGGGTGGTAACGCAGAAGTGCGCCTCGCGGCCATCAATGCGATTGCAGTCGATTACCTGCATAGCGACAAAATTTTTTAATTATATTTTTCTCGAGCTGGAAAATCGTAGCGTACAACTACGCATGATTTCTTTGCGCCTGTAAGTATCCAACAGTGCTTTGCGCAAGTGTGCTTCATTGATCAATGAAGCATACTCGCGTGTTTCTTATGTCCGCGCTCAATTTTTCATGTATTCGTATCTTCCTGAAGATTATCGGGATGATGGTTCAAAAATAATACAACTTCCAATATTTCCAGCATTTCTTTGCCTATGCTTTCTCCGAGAGCATAGCGCGTCTACCGAAGTCGGCAGTAGTTCGCTTGGTCTGATTACACCTGTGTACCAATGCCGTCATAAGGGTAGTGTGGCCGCGCCGGACAAGCGTCGGTACCGGTACAAATCACGGGCAGTAATGGTGACCGCGAGACGTTTCAATTGATGGCGACTTTACCGCCCGGTAATTTCACACTCACGTCCTTGCCGGTGCAAGAGGGTGTAACGGCTAACGTTGGCAGCGGTCGCCTCGAACTATCCGGTGCGACGAGTTACACCATTGCATATCGCGGTGCCAGCGGGGCAGAGGTCTTCAAGCCATTTACAGTAGTGCCTTGAAAACGGCTGCTTGATCCATGCAATATGATTTTTTCGCGAGTGTCCGGGAAGTTGAATCTTGATTGTGGCGGGGTAGGCTTGGGATGGTGTGATCTTGCTTTATTTGTTTGTTGAAGCAAGGGCAGATTCTGCACCATTGAGACTCGACTTCCTGGCATCAGACTTATATCAAAACAAGATTTGTCTTACCTTGGTCTAATAAGCACATGCAGGGCTATAAAAAGCTGTTTTTTACACTATGTAGCGCGCAATCAAACTTCCTGCCGGCTGTTAGCATTTGTTTGCTTTTTGTTGGGACGATTATCCAAAATTAGGAGATTCGTACAGTATTTTTGTTTGTTCATTTTCTATGCTCGCGCCAACGTTGAATCGTTGCACATGAAATCAGGGTGATTTCACATTCGAGCATAGGAGAGAGTGATATGAGTTTTAGTGGCGGTGCGCAGAGCGGGCTTAAAGTTATGCCTTTCGCGACAGTTATATGCCTGTTTTTAGTGGCTCTGGCCACATCTCAGCAGGCAGCGGCAACGGATTTGATTGATCTGGCGGACCAGGGCATAGGTGCTGGTTCGTCGGTTGTCAGCGGTGTCAATACCGACGGTAATGTCGTAGTGGGTTTTGTCCGCAGGGGCGCTTATTATCGCGCCTTCCGCTGGAATGCGTCGAGCGGCACGATTGATGATATCGGGACTTTGGGCGGGGTGTTTTCCTTGGCTAACGGTGTCAATGCCGCGGGTGATGTGGTGGTAGGAGAATCGGATACCAGTGCTGGTGTGACGCGTGCCTTCCGCTGGACAGCAGCCGATCAAAAGATGACTGATCTCGGTACTTTGGGTGGCAGCTTATCTGCTGCCTATGCAGTCAATGCGGCCGGCGATGTGGTGGTCGGTGGTGCCAACACAAGTAGCGAAGAGCGTCACGTTTTCCGGTGGACGGCAGCCGATCAAAAAATGACTGATCTGGGCACATTGGGTGGGACAGAAGCCAATGCCTTTGCCGTCAACAAAGTCGGCGATGTGGTGGTCGGTACTTCGAATCTCAGTGGTGATGCCGCTTATCGTGCTTTTCGCTGGACGCTCGCCAGCGGAACAATGGATGACCTCGGCACTTTGGGTGGTAGCAATTCGGAAGGGATAGCTGTCAATGCTGCCGGCGATGTCGTTGTTGGTTATGCCGATTATGTGGAGAGCATCAATGGTGTTCCGGGCGTCAACAATGGATTTCGCCATGCTTTTCTATGGACAGAAGGCAGCGGCAAGATGCAGGATCTCGGTACGCTGGGTGGCAATAACTCCACGGCCAGAGGCATTAATGACATTGGCGACGTGGTGGTCGGTGAATCCGAGATCAGCAGCGGCGCTGTCCGCGCTTTTCGCTGGACCGAGGGCGGTGGTATGCAGACCATTGAGGATTGGCTGATAGCCAATGGCGTCAAGGTCGTGCACTTCAATACCCGTGTCGCGACCGATGTTAACGCGGCAGGTGATGTAGTGGTCGGACAGCTTGATAACGGCCATGCTTTTATCGCCCGTGCCACCTCCGGCCTGATCGATGTGCCGGAGTTCAACGCAGGCTTGCAGAGTGTTGCCAACTCAGCCTTGCTCGGTGCAAGGGATGCCGATGTCTTGCATGGTGCCCATGGCAGTCCCATGCGCTCCTTGTTGCCGGTAGGGCGTGCCAATATATGGACCGCCGGCGATGTCGGACGGCAGGAGCACGATGCTTACAGCAGCAAACAAGGTCTGGCTGAAGTCGGTTATGGCTATCGTCCGACACAAGCGATGCAGTTCAATATTGCATTGGGTCGTACCTATAGCAGTGCAAACACCGGATTTGGTGGTGATACCACGGCGCGTAGTACTTATCTATTGCCCGAGATGATCTTGTGGGTGCCGAATAGCACAATGCTGGCTACTGTCAGTGCCTACTATGGTCAGGGTGATTTGCGAATAGATCGTGCGTATCGGAATGCCGGTGTGTTGACACATGCATACGGTAATCCGGATACGGAAACAGCAGGCATACGACTGCGGCTGGACTGGAAGGATTTGATCAGTGTGGGCAAGACTAGCCTGACGCCGTACACCAGCCTGACGTATATGAAGACGCGGATGGACGGTTATACGGAGCAGGGTAATGGCTTCCCTGTGTTGTGGAACAAGCGTACTGAAAATGCGACTACTGCGCATATAGGTATGGATGTGGTACGCCCAATTAGTAACACTGTCACCGTGCTCGGCCGTTTGGAAGCGGCGCATCGCTTTGAAAGCCAGGCGACGACAGTCAGTGGTGTGCTGCTTGGGGCGGGTGGAGGCTCGTTTGCTTTCCGCGGACATGATTTGAAACGGAACTGGCTGCGCGCCGGGCTCGGATTGGAAGCCAAAGTCGGTGGCGGTATCGCGAATGTGATGTTAAATGCGAGTACAGAAGGTGAAATGTCGACTTACTGGCTGGCGGCCAGTTATCGCTGGGTCTTTTAAAAGTGTATGGATGGCATCTTGCGCAAATGATCGGATGTAGATTTTTGCGCAAGAAATATCCAACAAAGACCATTGTCCTTGTGCATTACTTTACGAATTTGGGGGAAAGCGTGTTTTCAGCGAGGAACTACATGCTGATGTATGGGGTTCAGTGGGGTGGCTGATGGGGCTCGAACCCACGACAACAGGAATCACAATCCTGGACTCTACCAACTGAGCTACAGCCACCACTGATTTACAACGATCTGCCTTGCAATGTTCTGCAGGACAGCTGCGCATTATACAAAATTCATACGCAGCTGGCAAATCAATTCAAGAAATCAGCTGAATTTTTCTTAAGCCGCTGTTTTGGCGGGCATTTCCGTCACGGTCGGGTGCTGGTTCAGCAGATTTGCGAAGGCATTTACCAAAGCTTCGCGGCTACCGGTGGTAAAGGCTTGCAGTGAGCCAGGCGCGGTTTCAAAGCGTTGCAGGCCACGTTGTTGCAGCAGACGCTCAAGCTGACGTGACACGGCTTCACCGGTATCGATGATGGTGACCGGTACAGCGCTCTCGCGCTGCGCAATGGCTTCTATAGTCGGCTGGACGAAAGGGTAGTGTGTGCAGCCCAGCGCCAGTGTATCGGCACCACCGCGTAGCAGCGGCGTGACATAGCGCTCCAGCATGGCGACAGTTTCCGGCGTATCCAGCTCGCCTTTTTCGATTTGTTCGACCAGGCCGACGCAGGCTTGCGTCAGGAAACTGATACCGGTAGTGGTGCTGATCTGGTCACGCAGCGCGATGAAGCGGCTGCTGGCGAGGGTGCTGGCGGTTGCCAGTACGCCAGCTTTGCCGCTTTTGCTGAACACGGCGGCCGGCTTCAGGCCGGGTTCGACACCGACGATGATCAGTTTTGGATAATGTTGGCGCAGTGCTTCTATCGCCGCTGCCGTCGCGGTGTTGCAGGCGACGACAATCGCCTTGATGTTTTTGGTCGAGAGGAAGGCAGCGATATCCAGCGTGCGCTCTATGATCGCGGCATCTGATTTGCCGCCGTACGGCGCATGGCCGGAATCAGCAAAACACAGCAAATGCTCGGATGGCAAACGCGCCTGGATGTGGCGCAATACTGATAAGGCACCGACGCCCGAATCGAAGATTCCTATCGGCGCGTCGGCTGCAACTGGGTCAGGATAAGCGGAAAAGCTCACAGTATCGTTTTGCTCTCTATGTGAATGTGCCGGATCAGACTGCAGAAACAGGAATCTCGTTCAATCGGATCTTCTCGATTTTTTCTTTCCATTCCTTAGGCCCGGTGTTGTGCACCGAAGTACCGGTCGAATCGACTGCGACCGTGACAGGCATGTCCTGCACATCGAACTCGTAAATCGCTTCCATGCCCAGATCCTCGAAGCCGAGTACCTTGGCGTTTTTAATTGCCTTCGATACCAGGTAAGCGGCACCGCCGACCGCCATCAGGTAAGCCGATTTGTGCTTCTTGATTGCTTCAATCGCGGTCGGGCCACGTTCGGCCTTGCCGACCATCGAGATCAGGCCGGTTTGCGCCAGCATCATTTCAGTGAATTTATCCATGCGGGTCGCAGTAGTCGGACCGGCCGGACCAACGACTTCGTCACGCACCGGATCAACCGGGCCGACGTAGTAGATGATACGGTTAGTGAAGTCGACTGGCAGTTTTTCGCCTTTGGCCAACATGTCCTGGATGCGTTTGTGTGCGGCATCGCGACCGGTCAGCATCTTGCCGTTCAGCAGCAGGGTTTGGCCTGGTTTCCACGACGCGACTTCTTCCTTGGTCAGGGTGTTCAGATCTACGCGTTTCGATTGCTCGGTATCTGGCATCCAGTTGACTTTAGGCCAGTCGGACAGCGCAGGCGGATCCAGATAAACCGGGCCGGAGCCATCGAGTACGAAATGCGCATGGCGGGTCGCTGCGCAGTTCGGGATCATGGCGACTGGCTTCGACGCTGCATGCGTAGGGTGCATCATGATCTTCACGTCGAGCACGGTGGTCAGGCCGCCCAGGCCTTGTGCGCCTATGCCGAGCGAATTGATCTTGTCGCACAACTCGATACGCAATTCTTCTGTCTTGTTTTGCGGGCCGCGTTTTTTCAGTTCGTACATGTCGATGTCTTCCATCAACACCTGTTTCGCCATCAGCATCGCGCGTTCTGCGGTACCGCCGATACCTATACCCAGCATGCCTGGCGGGCACCAGCCGGCGCCCATCAGCGGCACGGTTTGCATGACCCAGTCGACCAGCGAGTCGGATGGATTCAGCATGACGAATTTGGTTTTGTTTTCCGAGCCGCCGCCTTTGGCTGCGACTTGTACATCGACCGTATTGCCCGGTACCAACTCCACGTGCACCACGGCAGGGGTGTTGTCCTTGGTGTTTTTACGTTCGAAATGCGGATCGGCGACGATGGATGCACGCAGCGTGTTATCCGGGTGGTTATAGGCCTGGCGTACGCCTTCGTTGACGGCGTCGGTCACCGAGCCGGAGAAGCCTTCAAAGCGCACGCCCATGCCCACTTTCAGGAACACATTGACGATGCCGGTATCCTGGCACAGCGGGCGCTTGCCTTCGGCGCACATGCGCGAATTGGTCAGGATCTGTGCAATTGCATCCTTCGCTGCCGGGCTTTGCTCCGATTCATATGCGCGTGCCAAATGCTGGATGTAATCCTGCGGATGGTAGTAGCTGATGTACTGCAAGGCTGCTGCAACGGATTCGATTAAATCGTCTTGTTTAATGATGGTCATGGCAGTGTCGGCTAGAGAAAGAGGATTAATGGGAGTCGCTGATGGCGGCAGTCTGGGCCATGATGCGGTCGCTGTAGGCAATCGCCATGGCGGACAACAGGAACACTATATGTATGCCGGTTTGCGCCAGCAAGGTCTTGGTATCGTAAGCAGCAGCGTTGATAAAGGTTTTCAGCAGGTGGATGGATGAAATACCGATGATCGCAGTTGCCAGTTTTACTTTCAGTACGGATGCATTTACATGTGACAACCATTCAGGCTGATCCGGATGGCTTTCCAGGTTCATGCGTGAAACAAAGGTTTCGTAACCACCGATGATGACCATGATCAGCAGGTTGGAAATCATCACTACGTCGATCAGGCCCAGCACCACCAGCATGATAGTCGTTTCATTCAATTTGCTCGGTTTGGCTGCGCCCGGG
The DNA here is from genome assembly GCF_015645465.1 of Herminiimonas contaminans. Lineage (GTDB taxonomy): Bacteria > Pseudomonadota > Gammaproteobacteria > Burkholderiales > Burkholderiaceae_D > Oxalicibacterium > Oxalicibacterium contaminans. Next base: position 39,503 of record NZ_JADOEL010000022.1, read on the forward strand.
ATCGCAACTGCATCCAGGATATGCTGCAGCGAATCAGGGTTGCCGAGTACCGCACCGATCAAATCGGATAATTCAACCCAGAAATGAAAAACATAGACGCATTGCGCCAAAATCAGACCCAGATACAATGGTAACTGTAGCCAGCGCGTCATGAAAATAAGTCTCGCCAGCGGCGGTATAGGCTGTTTTGTTGATAATTCGTCAGTAGGTACAGATGGTTTCATGAGATGCGGTGGAGTAACTAGGGATAAAACGGAAGTCTGCATTTTACACGTGCAGGCCGTTTTCCTGTGCAGTACGGGTCGCCGATTTCAGCTTGTCGGAGCCTGGCCACGAGGTCAGAATCGTGTAAGGCTTCAGTAAGTGTAAAAGCATATTGTGAGTAACAAATAAAATCCATATTGGAGGGGACAATGTCCAGCATCGAGAGCTTCAAACAAGAGGAGCGGGTATTCAATCCGCCTGCAGATTTCGTAAACAATGCCGCTATCAGCGGCATGGATGCGTATAACGCCCTATGTGCTGAAGCCGCGGAAGACTACGAAGGATTCTGGGCGCGCCTGGCGCAGCAGAACGTCATCTGGAGCAAACCTTTCACCAAACGACTCGACGAGTCGAATGCGCCTTTCTATAAATGGTTCGAAGACGGCGAACTCAACGTCTCCTACAACTGCCTGGATCGTCACCTGACCAACGGTAACGCTGACAAAGTCGCGCTGATCTTTGAATCGGACGACGGCAAAGTGACACGTGTCACCTATAAAGAACTGTACGAACGCGTCTGCAAATTCGCCAATGGTCTGAAAGAGCTGGGCATACAAAAGGGCGATCGCGTCATTATCTACATGCCGATGTCGGTCGAAGGCATCGCCGCGATGCAGGCCTGCGCCCGCATAGGCGCAACGCACTCGGTCGTATTCGGCGGCTTCTCGGCCAAATCGCTGCAGGAACGCATCATTGATGCGGGTGCAGTCGCTGTGCTGACATCTGATTACCAGGTACGTGGCGGTAAAAACCTGCCACTCAAAGCCATCGTCGACGAAGCGCTCGCGCTCGGTGGTTGCGACACCATCCGTAAAGTGGTGGTCTACAAACGCACCGGCGGTGACATCAACTTCGTCGCAGGCCGCGACATCTGGCTGCACGAGCTGGTAGAGAAGCAAGCGGCAGAATGCGCACCGGTAGCAGTCGGTGCCGAGCATCCCTTATTCATCCTCTACACCTCCGGCTCCACCGGCAAACCAAAAGGCGTGCAGCACTCGTCCGGTGGTTACCTGCTGTGGGCGATGCTGACCATGAAGTGGAGTTTCGACATCAAGCCGGACGATGTCTACTGGTGTACCGCCGACATCGGCTGGATCACGGGCCACACTTACGTCACTTATGGGCCATTAGCGTGCGGCGCGACGCAAATCGTATTCGAAGGCGTACCGATGTTCCCGAACGCTGGTCGTTTTTGGGACATGGTGCAAAAGCACAAAGTCACCATCTTCTACACCGCGCCTACCGCCATCCGTTCGCTGATCAAAGCGGCTGATGCAGATGCGGCCGTGCATCCGAGCAAATACGATCTCTCCAGCCTGCGTTTGCTGGGTTCGGTCGGTGAGCCTATCAATCCGGAAGCATGGATGTGGTACTACAAAAACATCGGTGGTGAGCGCTGCCCGATCGCCGACACCTTCTGGCAAACAGAAACCGGCGGCCACGTCATCTCGCCTATGCCGGGTGCAACACCGATGGTGCCGGGTTCCTGCACCTTACCGTTGCCAGGTATCGCAGCGGCAGTAGTGGATGAAGCAGGGCACGACCTGGCGAATGGCAAAGGCGGCCTGCTGGTCATCAAACGCCCATGGCCATCGATGATCCGTAACATCTGGAACGATCCTGAACGCTTCCAGAAAAGCTACTTCCCGCATGAGTTGGGTGGCGGTACTTACCTGGCAGGCGACGGCGCGATTCGTAACGAAGAAACCGGTTACTTCACCATCACCGGTCGTATCGACGACGTGCTCAACATCTCCGGTCACCGCATGGGTACGATGGAAATCGAATCAGCGCTGGTTGCGAATCCTATCGTGGCCGAAGCTGCAGTGGTCGGCAAACCGGATGAAACCACAGGTGAATCGATCTGTGCTTTCGTGGTTCTCAAGCGCTCACGTCCTAGCGGCGACGAAGCCAAGCAAATCGCCAAGGAATTGCGTGACTGGGTAGCCAAAGAAATCGGCCCTATCGCCAAGCCCAAGGAAATCCGTTTTGGTGATAACTTGCCGAAAACCCGCTCAGGCAAAATCATGCGCCGCCTCTTGCGCGTACTGGCCAAGGACGAAGTCATCACGCAGGACATCTCCACTCTGGAAAACCCGGCCATCCTTGAGCAACTCAAGCAGGCACAGTAAAAACAGCGGTAAAAAAGACTACCGGTAGTCGCCAAAAAAGCCGTCGCAGCTAGCCGCTGCGGCGGTTTTTTTATGGGGGAAGGGATGGGAAAGCAGGAAAACGGGCATTTTTCAGGAAAATTTTGCTATAATCAGCGGCTTCGCTAAAAAGCAGTCCGCGAAGACCAGATTCAGGAGAGATGGATGAGTGGTTTAAGTCGCACGCCTGGAAAGCGTGTGTAGGTTCATAGCCTACCGGGGGTTCGAATCCCCCTCTCTCCGCCAAAATACAAAAGCCCGCGCAAGCGGGCTTTTTTGTTTTGGCCGAGAGAAGTAAGCCGCCTGCGCGGCTTACGCGGGGGATTCGAAGGGTTGCGCTTGCAAGCGCAACCGCGGCCTGCGGAACGTAGGCGAATCCCCCTCTCTCCGCCATAGACACAAAAGCATTTTGAATCAATGAGTTAACGAATTCAAAATCGCATCAAACCACACACAAAAACCACACACGTTTTTGTGAAAATAAAGCTCCAGCGATGGGGCTTTTTTACATTGTGTCTTCTCCTCGCTACATTTCCTGTGCCCTAAAAAATCTCCGGTTTTACACAGCGCTTGTTTGAATCTAAGCTGCCTCTCATTCGTCTATTCGGGCGGACTTAAAGATAGCTTGGGGAGAAAATATGCAGATTCAAATCGGTAACGCCAGAATCGAAGCAAGTGGCGCATACGTTTATATCAAAGCGTTTGGCCGTGAGGTGTTCGTAAAGAGAGAGTCGGGGCAGCCATTGATGCCTTACGTAAGGCGCGACGCAACATCAGGGGTTAGAGAAATATGGGCTATAGGGTTTTATATGGTGTTATAACCCGCGCACACTTACTGCATTGTCCATTTGAGCATTTGCGGCGACAATGTTGGTAAGGGGGGAACATGGATAAAATTACTAAATCGCTTCTCGAAACTTTTTCTGCGCAAAACGATATAGAAAAAAAAGACGAAGCCAATCAGTTCGAACACTTCGCTAATTTCTCAATTATTTCGAAACTCAATCGTTCGAGTTTTGAGTTGGATGACGTCCATATGAGTATTCGCATGGATATTGCCACCCATTCGCACCCTAAAGTTGCCACCTGTTCGCATTTCAAAGTTGCCACTCATTCGCACTCCAAAGTTGCCACCCCAGCCTAACGTGATGGTTGGCTAAAGGCATCCATTCAAGGACATGAAATGTACCCTGGAAAACCATGCCATTTCGTAAGTGATGTGGGCTGTCGCATTTATGAACAGCGCCCCGTTTCACCCTGTCGAAAGTTTGTGTGTGCCTGGGTCGCGTCACCCGGTTCGTTTCAAGCCTTTCACATCGTTCAGAGAAGAAATAGTGTTGAGTTTAGTTTCCAGCTCCGTCAAAACGTCCGGCCGAATAATGGCAATCACATATTTCACGTTCATTTCTCCTTGTGAATCGGATGACCGAAATGGTGCCCGTAATTTTTTTACATAGGTTCTCTTAGACTGTCTTGTCATCCTTGCCGATCAGCAGGCGCGTGTCGCTTACATAGGTATACGGTGGAACCTCCAAGTTGCGTGGCGCCGGCACATTCTTGAACACGCGCCCGGCCAGATCGAACTTCGAGCCATGACACGGACAGTAGAAGCCGCCTGGCCAATCAGGCCCCAGATCGGCCGGTGCCATCTCGGGACGGTAGATCGGTATGCAGCCCAGATGGGTACAGATGCCAATCACCACTAGATACGGCGACCTGATCGAACGGGTGGCATTCTTCGCATATTCGGGCTGCTGCGCTTCCTTCGATTGCGGATCGACCAGCTGGTTGCCGTGCCTGCCGAGCAAATCGGGCATCCGGTCGGTGCGATGCACGATCCACACCGGTTTGCCGCACCACTCCACCGTCAACAGCGTGCCCGGTTTCACTCGACCGAGATCCACTTCCACCGGTGCGCCGGCAGCCTTGGCGGCTTCGCTGGGCGACATGCTTTGCACAAACGGAATCGATGCCGCAACGAGGCCGACGCCTCCCACTCCCGTCGTCGCCGCTGTCAGGAATTTTCTGCGGCGGGTGTCTGTTTCACGATTGTCCATGATGCGTTCCTTTCTTGAATGGATGCTCCTGCCATCCCCAATCACTCACTCCCGCCTATCACAGCCGCAAGCTGTCGAACAACCGGCCCCAGTTGCCCTGTCGCGGGAAAAACCTTGGTACTTGCTGCATGTAATCCTGATAAACCGTACCGAAACGCCCGACCATTTCTCGTTCTTCCTTGCGCGCGAGTCGAACATAGACAAGCACAATCACGGGAAAGAGTATTAAAGTGAGGAGTGTCGGCCAGTGCACGATTTGGCCGAATACGGCAAGCATGATGCCGAGGTACTGAGGATGACGGATCACGCCATAGCCCGTCCTTCACAAAACGGCCTTCGCGATGCGCTTGGTAAACCTGGCTCCAGCCGGTGATTAACAGCACGACGCCCAACATGACGAACGTGCCGCCGATCAGCATTTCGGTCATCGCGCCCCTTGACCGTAACCAAGGAGGGACGCCCATAGATGGCCGGTCTGGGTATATATCGGCAGGTCGATACCGAGAAATCCCGTCAGCAGATAGATCGTTAGCGGAAAGCAGTACATTTCGGCGTAGAGCGCAATAATGAAGGCTTGAATCAATCCGGCACCGCTCCATTCGCGCCAGCCCTTGGGCGCCGCGTAGCGATACAGTATCCAGGACACGATCACGATGATCATCGCGACCCATCCCCAATGTCCGTAATGCCCGGCAAAACCACTTGTATCATGCATGATCTACCTCCTTGCGGCTTACCGACGTCGCTGATGGAATCGAACGACTTATGCCTCGAGATCGATTATTTGTCCTCTTGATCTGGCTTCTTGTCCTTTTCTTTTTGGGGATTATTCATTCCCTTCATCATAAAAACCATCACGATCGGGCATACCAAAAGCAGTAAGTACGGCGCGATTGCCGTAATCTGTGTCTGGAATGCAGGAAAAGCCACATACCCAACGATGAGCAACAGGCCTATTCCCACCGCCATCTTTATCATTGTCTTGAAGCTGCACATGATTGTGTCTCCTTTATATTTACAAACTACTGGCTAATGGGCGGGCTATCTCCACGCTCTTTGGCAGCGTGCCATTGAGAGCACGGAAGCCAACCCGCCCATTGCGCCAGTTACTTCACTGCGGTAACGACATAATCTTTATCCTGCTTAGTGAAATCGATCGACACTTTCTTGTCGACGGCGAGTTTGTCGAAGAACATCTTGTCCTTCACAACGAATGTCATCGTCATTGCCGGCCAATTCAATGTTTTGACGGGGCCATGGGCCAGCGTCACCGTGCCCTTCAGCGCATCGACTGCCTTCACCATACCTGTCGCCTTGTGGGTGGTGGTTTTGGCAGAGGAATCGGAACTCATTTTTTCCATCGGCATGTTCTTCATGTCCATGTCTTTCATATCCATATTTTTTGCGCCGCCAGACTGCGCCATTGCCAGACTGGATGCGGACAAAGCAAGAATCAGAGATACGGTTGCGGCAAATTTCATAGTAATTTCCTTCATTACTTAGGGTGGGTTGGTACAACAAAAAAAGATTGATCACTGCCTAGACTGTGACGATGTCTCCTGACGGCATGAGCCGCCAAAAAAAATCGCATCGAGCCATTAAAAATGCGTTAATGCTTTTTCATCATTTCCTGACAATCCTTCATCATTTGATCCATTTTTTCGTGCATTTTTGGATCCATCTGGTGGTCCATTCCGGATTGAGAAGCTTTATTGGCCGCTTGCATCATTTGCGTCTGTTTGGCCTTGCGCCCTTGTTCAATCAGTTGCCAATCAGGGCCTGCGAAGGCCGGAAATGCTGCACTAAGGCTGCTTATGCAGAGCAGCGTAAGTAGTAATTTTTTCATGATAGATTCCTCGGTAAATTGGTTTGATTTATGCGTCAGCAAGACTTTTAATCGTCTTCATCGTCACGATGGTTAATTCAACCACCGACAATACAAAAGCCGCAGCGCAACCGCTGGAATCACTGAAATATCAGAAACAAATTTAGCGATAGCCGGCAGGTTGTCGATGCCGACCTTCAATATCGGATCAGGTAACAGATCCATGGCGCGACGTTGAGCCCCCGCCAGCGTCAATGGCGCCTCGACTGCGTAGACGTTGGCAACGAACTTAAGCGATCCTGCCAGCGCGGCGAGGCTGATTCTTAGGGAAAACCGAAGAACCGGATGGCGCGCGGTGAACGGGGATGACATGAAACCTCCAGATAACAAGTGACAACATCGGGCGTGCGCAAGGCACGGCGATGGCGGCTAGGCGATCAGGGGGATTAAATGCGGAAACAGCAGTTGCGAATGGACAGCGGCGGCGCTGTAGGTCGTGCCAGAAGAAGAGAGTTCGGTTGAGGGTCAGTGGAATGGTCGACGATCTCAATATTGCGAAATACCAGCGTCAGTGCGGCAGCCATAAAGGGCATCACATGTGGCATCGGCGGTTTGTCCAGAGACTGGTTGCCTGCTTGGTCGTTCGCGTGACAGAGGCTGGGTTGTGCTTTATCCGAGCCGGCGCACCAGGCCATCGCCTGATTACTATCCATGGCCATCGACGCCGACTCATTGACCTGCCCGACATTAAAACTAGGGCATGTGTATCCCGCTACGGCAAGCTGCATGAACAGCATGCTGACCAGCACGATGAGTGCCGCAAATAGACGGGATGGGCGGGCGAGTTTCATTATCAAGTTTTTGCTTAATTTGTACTCAGCAGAAACGATATTTGTTGTCAAGCAATGATAAATTTTTAGAGGCGAATCGGAAAAGCAACCCCGATAGCACATTGTTAGCCTTCCCACGTGGGAAGGTCAAGATGTATTTGAAGTGGCCTCACATTTTTTGGGAGGGGCACCGTTAAATGCTAGCGACCACCTGGCCAGTGCCTGAATCGGGTGAGCGAGACACAATTCGTAATGTTGTCGCAATGGTCTTGACGATGATTTTTGATCGAATTGTCTGTGTTGAAAAAAAACGATTCCGCTGCTTGATCTTCCCACAGAGGAAAGGTCTATTGTGAAGTTACGACAACGTGTGTAGCAGATTGGAATGATGAGGACCGTCGGTGGGCACAGAAAAGAGAGAGGACGTCATGAATATCGGACAAGCAGCCAGAACTTCAGGGGTTTCAGCCAAAATGATTCGCTATTATGAAAGTATTGGCTTGGCGGAGTCTGCCGTTCGAAGCGAAGGCAACTATCGGACCTATGGCGAAAACGACATCCACACGCTGCGCTTTATACGACAGGCGAGGATACTTGGCTTTCAAATTGAACAAATCCGTGAACTGCTCGCGCTATGGCAAGACAGGAGACGTACCAGTGCCCAGGTCAAATCGATTAGTGCAAAACATATCGAAGACCTGAATGAACGGATCGCGGGACTTGTCGTCATGCGCGATACGTTGACAGACCTGATGCGACATTGTGCGGGGAACCACCGGCCTTCCTGCCCAATCCTGGACAGCATGAGCGGGGAGATACCCAAGAGCACCTCCACCAAGCAGGGCGGGCAACAATCCCGGCCACGATCAGAACCGCGAAAACATGAAGCGCATTCGTCGTGATCGCGTATTCCGGTCAACAATTGAATTCCACTAAAGCTGAATCGCCCCGGCTTTACTAGACACATCTGAGCCTATAAATTTATAGGTTAACGGAGGTGTTATGAGTGCAAAGCGATATACAGAAGAATTCAAGATTGAAGCAGTCAAACAGGTCACAGAACGAG
>NZ_JADOEL010000023.1 GCF_015645465.1 Herminiimonas contaminans
TACGCACCGCGGTGTTCCTGCACCATCCGTACTGCGCGCTCGCGCACCTCGGGGGAAAACTTGTTTGCTTTCTTCATGGCTCCATTCTCTCAGATAAAGAAGCCTCCACAATTTCCGGGGCGGTTCACTCAAGTCATATCCCATCATGAAGAGTCCAGCTTCGAAATGATGGCATCTTTCGGAGATCTCTTTGACATGGCCAAAAAGTTCGGGAGCTCGCTCAAGTACTTCTCTCATAATCCAACCCAATTGAAGCTGACGACGAGCCCACTCCATGGGTTTTTTGCGATTAAGTTTTGGGGTGCCTTTGAATTGAGCACCAAGTAGTTTGGGATCACGGACTTGGCAGCCTTGCCCTTCGTCGAAAGCAAAGCGGCTATGGTCTGCGGGTACGGATTCACTCGAGCTTTCTAGATCGATTCTGTAGAGGTGATATAGCGTTGAAATTGCTGCGCCCACTCGGCCATCATAAATAGGGGAGCCAGTTTTGTCTAAAAGTGCATGAATTTTGGTGAGACCTGAGTTGAATGCAGGCACGGACAGCGATGTAATGTCAGATAAACGGTTGGCCGAATCTAATCGCAGCAGTGATTCAACCTGCAAGAAATAGGCGGCTAATTTATTTTGAGATCTCAGATTGTCTAGAAAATCGATTGTCGGTCGATTGTCCACGCCACCCCAACGAAGAATGGCTCGGCTGACGTTGTAGGTCAGTTGATCGTCTCCACTCCGTACCGCGTCATTTATTTGTTCTCTCAAGGTGGTCAGCACTTTGCTGACGCTATCCCAATCACCTCCCCACTGGTATTGCGATTGTGCTGCACTAATTCCGATGAGCTGAGTGTTGATTCCATTCGGTACATATTTGGGGCTCTTGGAGAACACAAAATGCATGGGCAGAGTGGGTAGTTGTGTAGCTAGCCAATTTATGAATTTGTTCACATCAGGCTGGTTTAAATACTCTTGTCTGTTCATGCTCGGGCTTTCTGGTCTGTCCCTGACTTGAAAGACACCAAGATAAGGTGTTTTAATCAATCAGGAGGAAGTAAATGGCAAATCGTAGACAGTTCAGCAAGGAGTTCAAGGTAGAGGCGGTTAGGCTAGTTAAAGAACGAGGTGTTTCAATCGTGCAGGCCGCCAAAGACCTCAATGTGCACGAGAACGTATTGCGCAAATGGGTTCATGCCGTATCGGAAGATGCATCGCATGCCTTTCCCGGGCATGGTCAACTCAAACCAGAGCAACTTGAGATAGCAAGGTTGCGCAAAGAAGTCGCCAAACTGAAGATGGAGCGCGACATTTTAAAAAAAGCCGCCGCCTACTTCGCCAGGGAATCGATGTGAAATTTGGATTCGTGGCGAAGCACCGAGGAATCTGGCCGGTGGCACTGACCTGCGACACACTCGGCGTCTCGCGCAGTGGTTTTTATGCATGGCTCACGCGTACGCCGTGCAAACGTCGCACGGAGAACGAGCAACTCGGTCGCGCCGTTCATCACAGTTTTATTCAAAGTGACCGCACCTATGGCGCACGTCGTGTCTGGCACGACCTGTTGGCAAGTGGCTATCGTTGCGGCCTGCATCGCGTCGAACGGCTGATGCAGGCTCAAGCGTTACGGGCTCGACCTCGCCGGCGCAGCTTGCCGATTGACCGAGGTGAGCGCCCAGTCATCGGTATTGCAGCCAACGTGCTCGACCGGCAATTTGACGCTAGTGCACCGAACCGGAAATGGGTCGCTGACTTCACCTACATCTGGTCAGCCGAAGGGTGGCTTTACCTCGCTGTTGTACTAGACCTCTATTCCAGGCGTGTCATTGGCTGGTCGATGAAGGCTGAGATGAATGCACAACTCGTCGCCGATGCATTAATGATGGCTGTATGGCGACGTGGTAAGCCGGAATCCGTGATGCATCATTCTGACCGTGGAAGTCAATATACGAGTGAGCAGTTTCAGCGGCTATTGCTTGAATTGGGTGTGACGTGCAGCATGAGTCGTGCGGGTAATGTGTGGGACAACTCGGCCATGGAGAGCTTCTTCTCTTCATTGAAGACAGAGCGCTTATCCAGAAAGATGTTCCGCACGCGAGACGACATCAGGGCAGAAGTGTTTGACTACATCGAACGTTTCTACAATCCGGTTCGAAGACATTCAACGTTGGGTTATGTCAGCCCAATTGACTTTGAACAGCAAGCTCAATTAGCTTAATGCGGTGTCTTTCAGTTTGGGGACAGGCCATTCTTATTGTCAAAGTCCTAGATGAGTCGGAAGGAAGGTTGTGAAGCGAATAGTTTGAAGAATGCAGATATTGTGTTCGTCGATTGTGATCTAAAGCCCAATTGGAATAGAAAAAGCCCTTACGTTTTCACGTAAGGGCTTTCATATTCTGTGGCTCCCCGAACATTCCTTACTACGAACCAAATCACCCGTAAAACTGGCAGTCGCATTGCCAAAATACCTATGTGAACGGCGTGCGGCCTAATCATAGCGCTCTCTGGGAAATCTAACAATTCCCCCCCTCCCGTTGTATTGACTAAATCTGGAGACTGGCCAAGTCCTAACACTTGCGTCTTTCTCCGTGACCCCGAAACAAGACCACCGAAAACAACTTAGCGAGGTCACTTTCAAGTGTCCCCGTCACAACACGTTCAAAGCGGCGCCGGAGCATATCGATCCTGATCCCGAGGATCCAGTGCACCCGTACCGTTACCGGGCGCGTTGCGGCGTTTGTGGCGAAGAATGTGGCCAGGCGCCCTATGAACGAGCCTTGCTGAAAGCTTGGCAGAGTGCGACCGGACCAAAAACGGATGAGGGAAAAGCAGCAGCTGCAGCGAATTTGGAAGGCCATCCGACCAAGGACGAGAGCCTGCGCACCCGGTTCAATGCCATGAAGCACGGGGTAAATGCCAAGGTGGCGACGTATTTTCCTGCCAAGCCAGACGGTTATGCACTTTGTTCCACTTGTGACGTGGATCGTGGCTGGTGTAGCGCCCAGCCGGCTTGCGTCAAACAGACACAGAATTTCATGATGCACCAGGCGGCATTCCAGCAGAAGAAGCCTGGTCTATTGATGGACATGTATTCGGAACTCCAGGCCTCGATCTACTCAATCCTGCAGCAAATCATTATTACGATCGTTGCCGATGGGGTGAAGGTGCAGCGGCCGGTTTTTCACTTCGATGAACGGGGCAAGCTCTGCCTGGGTGAATACGTTAATGAGGTCGGCGACAAAGTCACTCTGATGGATGTGTCAGCGCATCCATTGCTGAAACCGTTGTCCGATTTTCTGACCAAAAACAATATGTCCCTGGCGGATATGGGGATGACAAACAAGGTGATCGAGGCCGAAGACATGATGCCTGGTCAGATATCGCGCAGCGCGGTACCGACCATCACTGACGACGAATACAAGCGGCAGCAGCTGCAGGCGCTGCGTGACCTGAAGGACAAAGTTAGCCGTTCTAACAAGCTTACTTCTGAGGATCCAATACTGCTGGAACACAATCAGGAGAACGGCGTCGGTGATTACATAGATGTTGTGGCGATAGAAAAATGAGCGGCGAACGTATTTCATCGTCGCAGCGTATCCAGGTGGCCAGTGTGGCCGAGACTGAGATCCTGCGTTACAAAGACGATCACGCCATGTGGCACAAACATGTGCACTCGGTGGATCTGGACCCGATGCAGATCCTCAAGCAGATAGAGATGGATGAGCACCCCAATACGGTCGACTATTCATGCCGTCGTGGCCGCAAGACCTCTGCCAAGGAAATGCACGCGCTGAAGACTTTGGCTTGTAATTCGCACCAGGAGCTCGGCATTTTTTCGCCACGTCAACAACAGTCCCAGGCAAACCTCAAGTACCACCTTGAAGCGATCGACCGATCGCCGATGTTGACCGGTTACATGGCGCACAAAAGTGGCCGCGTGCAGAAGTCAGATACCAAGTACCAGTTTTACAATAAAAGTCGTGCCCAGGCATACGGGATCATGTCGCAGATTGATGGTGATGGCTTGTCATATGCATCGCTGGAAGAAATTGACGATATGCCAGTCGAGAGGCTTTATTCCAGGCTGTTCCCAATGCTTGCCGGCACGCAGCGCCTGGGCGCACCAGAGGGCACCATCTTCAAACCTCAGATTCGCATCACCGGCGTTTTCAAAGGTGCGGATACGCTGTCCGGCCTGATCGACTCAGGTGGCTATCATGTTTTGCCTACGGTCAATGTCTACCTGGCATTGGAGCTGGGCATCTTGGACATGGGATACATCGACCAAAAGCGTAAAGAGATGCCCAGCGCCGAATACATCCGGCAGTACTTGTGCAAAAACGTCCAGGCGCAGAACCATATTTGGGAAAAATACATCAGGCTGGCCATGTCTATCGGCATCCAGGCCCAGCTGGTCCGTGCTGGGCCCTTGCCGGGGCAGCGCTACAAGAAACGGGGGCATTTGGCATTCGGCTATGACCACACCGGTCATGGTGAAAGTCTTTCGGCTTCAAAGTCGGCATTAGTGGTGTGTGAGCAGCTAGGCAATTACGTGTTTTTCCCCTACGTCAAAACTTGGCCAGCGGGGACCGATGACAACGTGGTGCGCCGGGAGCTGGTAGAGCTGTGGCGCTATTTTCAGCCTGATTCCGGTCTGGGCGATGCGTATGGCGTCGGCATGCTCACTTCAGTCAATGATGATCTGTTTGCCAAGGGTCTGACCGAGATCGACCGTCGCACCATCGCTGACGGCGAAAGCAATGCCAGCGCATGGCCAGAGTGGGCCTTTGCGCCTATCCGATTCGAGGGCATGGTGAAGCACAGTATGGCGTCAGCTTTACGCGCAGCGATGCATAACCGTTATGCGGCTATTCCCGAGTTTGACGAAGACAGCGAGTCGGATGGCGACAAGGACTGGCAAGTGTTTGTGCGCCAGCTCGGCAATATCAAACAGGTGGCAAATAAGACCAGTAGCTATCCCAGCTACAAGCAGGTTGATATCAAGATCGGGGATGACTTATTCGATGCGGCATGTGCTGGCGTTTGGTCCCTGAACACACGCGGTGCGGACCATATTCCGACGATCATCAGCGGCCGTACCCAAACACGTGAGCAGCTGCTGGGAATGGGGCGTGCCGCATGAAAAAGCCATTTGTCCAGCAGGCGCCGCCGCCCCGACCAGTCGCGCAACCCAAACCACTGAGGCAATTGTCGCCGGCCGAGCTTGATAAGGCACGACAGGCACGTGACGACATACACGCCCACCAGCCGGAATTGATACCCATGATCAAGCAGCTGCAGGAACTGGGGATGATTGACGGCTGGCGCAGCGTTTCGTTTACAGAGAAAGAAGAAAATGAAAATAAGTGAGCGTTTGAAAGTGCTATTCAGCGGTAAAAAGCCCGCTGCTTTGGCAGATTCTGCCCCGCCGTTGACGACTGAAAAGGGCTTGCGGACCCGGCCCGAGGATAGATATCGCGATATGTATCGCGAATTCTGGGTAGATCATGAAGTCCGTCAGACGATCCTGGATGTGCGCGAGATGGATCGTACAGATGGTCGCGTCAAGATGATCCACAGCCGGGTGGCCCGAGATGTCATTAAGGGTGGCCTGGTGATGTTGCAGGGGAAACCGGACAAACGGGTCGAGGACGCGTGGAAGTCATTCAAGCGACGCACTCAACTTGGCCGGCCGGAAAAATTGAAGAGCGACGCGCGCGGCCTGATCATGGAAGGGAGCCTGCCGCTGCAGCTCGTGCTCGATGCTGACCGTAATGTGTGTTCGATGGTGCGTATGCCGTCGGAAACGATCGTGCCCCAGGTTGATGACACCGGCCGCTTCAAGGATCTAAGCAAGGCATACCGGCAGCAGGATCTTATTACTGGCCAGGTAGCGGCAACTTATGCGCTGTGGCAGCTGCAAATGATCAGATTTGATCCGGACAATTTTGACGACCTCGGGTCAATGGGACGTCCTTTTCTTGATGCAAACCGATCCACCTGGAAAAAGTTGCTGATGACTGAAGAGGATCTGGTCATCCGTCGTCGCGTGCGTGCGCCGTTGAGACTGTCGCACGTACTGGAGGGGGCAACCCAGCCAGAGCTAGACAACTATGAAAACAAGGTCACCAGTGGTCAGCATGAAATAACGACTGATTATTTTTCAAACAAGAAGGGATCCGTAACGCCTATCCAGGGCGATGCCGCTCTTGACCAAATTGGTGATATTGCATTGCTGCTGGATTGTTTCTTCTCCGGTTCCCCTATGCCTAAAGGCCTCGCCGGTTATACGGAAGGGCTGACGCGTGACATCCTGGAAGATCTCAAACGCGACCATTTTGATGAAATCGACGTGCTCCAGGACACTTTGTCATTCGGTTACCAGCAAGCTTTCAATCTGGATTTACTGCTCAAGGGGATCAATCCAGAAGACGTAGATTGCGAGATTTGCTTTGCTGAACGCCGGACCGAAACACCGAGCCAAGCGGCTGACCGTGCACTTAAACTGCAGGCGCTGGGCATTCCGGAGGATGTTTTGTGGGAAGAGCTGGGCTTTGAACCGCAATACATCTTGCAGCGTCGGAAAAATGCCGCAGATCGCGTCGACCCGTATCCGGACGACACCGAAAGCGACCCGTCAGGAGAGACACGGATCAAAATCACCCCGGGCAATGCCCGCAAGGGTGGCTCAGCCTTATCTATTAAAAATCGGTAATGGCGCTCACACCAGAACAGGAAGCGGTCAAACGGGCCTCTCAGAAGGGCCAGAAAGCCCTGGCCGAGCTCGATCGCTCAACGCTGAGGAAATTACAGGATCTGTATGGTGTCGCCATGGAGGACATACGCCAGGCGCTAATCGCCGTGGCCGGTAGTGCCGGCATGATCGGGATTAGCAATATGGGCCTGATCCTGATGCAGATCCGCTCCAGGCTGGAAAATGTGTCTGCGGAGCGGAATCATATGCTTGACCAGGGATTGACCAAGGCGGCTGAAATCGGCACGACGCCATTTGTGACAACCGTGCCGCCGGCAACCCTGCAGGAAGTGCGCAGCGAGGCGGTCCAGTATGTGAGGGACTTTGCTGGCACTGACAAGCTAAAACTGTCTGACCGGATATGGCGCATTGACCGCCACGCGCAGGAAATTGTCGAGCAATCAGTGCGCAATTCTGTCATGCGGGGCCAGGGCGCTTCGCAGGCAGCCTCGGATTTTCTCGCGCGCGGGATCCCTGTGCCGGCAGAGATCGGGCTGGCACAGAAAGCAGCCACGGCGACAGAGATCGGTAAAACCGTGGAAACCCATTTGCTGACTGGGAAGGGGACGCCGGTCGATAACGCTATGCGCGTTATGCGTACGGAAATCAATCGATCGCACACCAGGGCTTACCAGCAAGGGGCAGCGGCGGATCCGGCGTCGGTCGGGACCAGGTTCCTGCTGTCGCCACGGCATCCCCGTGTCGATATCTGTGACATGCACGCTCGGGCCAATCTTTTTGGCCTAGGTGCCGGGGTTTATCCGCATGGTCGTAGTCCTTTGCCAGCGCATCCCAACACCCTGAGTTTTGAGGTCATCGTTTATCGTGACGAAGTGTCTGCCGCTGATCGCCAGGGTAAGCAGACGGTCATCGAGTTTCTGGAGAAAGTCCCCAGCAAGGACCGGAAAGGGATACTCGGCGCAAACAAGAATGAAGCGTTTGAAGCAGGCAAGCTGACCAAAGGCATGGTGCGCTCAAGATGGGGTGATGTACGCCGCCGCATAGGATGGCAGGAAGACTATCGAGACACCGTAAGCCGGCGGCACTTCAATCAGCGCGTGACCTTTCCGGATGGCGTGCCGGAGCTGCGGATCAAGGGGAACAGGCTTACTGAAACGCAAATTGCATCTCTGACCGGTGCACCAGATGGCGCCAAGATAAAAATGGATCCATATGGGGATGGTCCGACGTTGCGTATATCCCACCCGTTTTACGCTCACGATTCAAAGCGATCGTTTATACGCACGGAAGGCGGCGGGATGGCACTTTCCAATGATCTGCTGATGCTGAATCATAAAAAGGCACCTCGCGGGCTGGGACTCAGGATTTTTACGACCCAGGCGCTGCAGGCCAAGGAACTGGGCTTTGAGAGCATCGAGATCTTTGCGGCCAGGGGGCAAGGTATGAACGGGTACCACACCTGGCCACAGTATGGGGCGAATGCCAAGTTGCCCAAAGACATCCTTGAGCTTCTGCCGGACGGGCTGAAAGGGGCGACGGACCTGCTGGAGCTCGTCAAAACCGAAGCCGGCCGTGCATTCTGGCGGGAAGAGGGATACAGTATCGAATGTAGTTTTGACTTAACTGAGGGTAGCCGTTCATGGCAACAATTGATAAAACAAGTGACCGCAAAGAAAATCAGTCTGAAAAAGTGGACGGGTTTGATTTAGAAAATGCGCCAATTCGCAAGCCCTTGTCGGCTGACGAGCTGGCGCGCCGAGTGGCGCGCGGTGAGGTAGAAGAGATCGCGGATCCTGACGATCAGTGATCGCCTGGCAGAATTCGGCTTGATGGCTTGCCTATGAAATACCAGCTTCTCCAGTTATTCGTTGACGGCATTGAAATCCCCAGGAATGAGTGGAAGTTCCAATACACGTCTACTGGCGTGTTTAAAATCACTGACACGCTGGAGAATGGATTTAACCGCGTGCTGAAGATTGCCGAGTTCACCACGGAAGTCATGGAAGCCAGGTACTTACTTTACGACCCACAGATTGTGTGGTGGAACGAGAACCGCTTTACAGTTAAAGGATTTGAACGCAAAACGAAAGACGGTGTGACCACCAGTTTTGCGCAATCCTGGCTGATCACCCTGGTAGATGAAACGCAACCGGAAACGCCATTCAATTCAAGGCGCCGATAGAACCAGCATCAACATGCATAAAGCCCGCACATGCGGGTTTTTTTTCGTCCGCACGATTCATAACAATTCCCCCCCTCCCAATGTATTGACGGGACGACGACACTGAGGTCTGAGTCAGCAAAGTTTGCTGCACGCTGCCAGGTTCCCTGGATGCCTCCCTTCACGACAGGTGGCAGCGTGCACTTTTTATTTAGGGCGAAAGCGATGCACAAACCACGTCATATCAAATTGTCGGCAGAACATACCGGAGCAGTGCGATTCCTCTCTGGCCTCCATGTGAATCTGGAGGAAGACAAACCGACCTCCTGGGTGACATTGACGCGGACCGGTTCATTTACCGATCCGCGATACGGAACGTTTGCAATAACCGGTGCCATGCTGCTGGCTATGGTCAACAACTTCAACAAGGGTGTGTTTGGGCAGGACGTATTTATTGACGTCGCCCACCGTCCAAACGATGGCGCTGCAGCCAAAGTGTTGAAGCTGACCGTGGAAGGCGAACGTTTACGTGCATTTTGCGAGTGGACTCCGTTTGGAGTCGACGCGATCAAAAATAAGGGATATCGCTATCTCTCCCTGGAGTACCACGAAAGCTGGAAAGACAACGAAAAGGGCGCCGATCACGGATGCGTGATGCTAGGTGCCGGCTTGTGCGTGCGTCCCGTTATCAAGCGTCTCGATCCAGTCCAATTATCAGTATCAGACGAAGACGGCATCGCTGTTCTTCTGCACCCTTCACTCCAAACCACACTACTTCAGGAGCTAGACACCATGCATAAAGATGCACTCGCGAAATTAAAAGCCAAGCTGGAAGCGAAAAAGCTTGCAGCTCCCGTAATCGCAGCACTCATGGAAGCGGCAGAAAAATCTGTCATTCACCTTTCCGATGCCTCCCAAGCTCAAACGCTACTCGATTCGTTTGAACAATCGGGTATCAAACTGGCTGAAGAAATCGGCGACAAAGTCGTGACCTTGTCAATCAATGCTCCGGCTCCAGCCGCCGCAGCGCCTGGTTTGACTCAAGAAGCAGTCATCGCTTTGATGGCCGAGCAAAACCAATTAGCTGCTACAACAGCGAAGCAACTGGCAGAAAAGAAAGCGGCAAACGTCAAGCTGCTGGCAGACACCATCGGTGCAGCAACAGGTTTTGACGATGTCATGAAGAAATCCCTGACCGACACCGTGTCAGACTTGATCACCGCCGACATGACTGAAGAAAACGTCCGTCGCCTGGCAGATTTGCAGATCAAAAACGGTAACGAGCTGGTAGTGGCCCGTCAACTGACAGCCCTGGGCTACCCAGGTGCGGTTGGCAACGTGCATATCACCGTTGATTCCAGCAATCAGGTTAAATCCCTGCAGGCCCAAGTCGACAAACGCCTGGGCTTCGAAGGCATGGACGATGCGCAGCGCTATGTGAATACCGGTGGTCAGCTGCAACGTGCCAATAAGGAACTGGCTGACAAAGTCCTGGCGCAGTTCGATGCGATTCACGGCGCCCGACTGGCCGCGGAACACAAACAGCTTGCAGCCGGTACCGGGTCAGTATCCGATGTCAGCGTGCCGGCCATTTTTGAACGTACGGTGATTCGTGAAGCGCTGTATTCCATTATCGGCTTGCAGTTTGTCGATGTCGGTACCGCTGGCTTTAGCGCCACCCTGCAGCTGCCATACAGCTATCGGGATACCAGTGCGGCAGGACGCGGCAATACTCGCAGCTATGAAGCCCAGGGTATCCGTCGTTCCGGCATTATCCAGACCTTCGAAGAAACACGCCCTATCCCTCAAAAGCTCTCGTTCCG
This sequence comes from Herminiimonas contaminans, assembly GCF_015645465.1. Lineage (GTDB taxonomy): Bacteria > Pseudomonadota > Gammaproteobacteria > Burkholderiales > Burkholderiaceae_D > Oxalicibacterium > Oxalicibacterium contaminans. Next base: position 10,688 of record NZ_JADOEL010000023.1, read on the forward strand.
CGTTTCTGACGAACTGCGCTTGCTGGCAGCAAATGGCCAGCTGTCGGACTTTGATATCGTCATTGAAAACATGCGCAACGCGACGCGCATCATTGCCGAAGACACCGAAAAGCTGATCTTCGACGAAGTACTGAACTCCAATGATGAATACGGCGCGATCTCTGTGGCAGCTGAAGCGCTGACCGGTGTGAACGGCACCAATGCAGTGTTTGTCCTGGCAAACTTCCCTGTCGTTCGTCCTCGCAAGGTATTCGACCTGAAAGGTGCACAGCAAGGCGCTACGCTCAATCCGATTGTGGTGATGTATGCAGGCTCGGCCAAGTCAGAGTTTGACGGTTCCGGTACTCAGCCAGCTGGCACTTATTACGTGCTGGATTACAACCTGGGCGAGATTCGCTTTGTATCGGAAGCGGGTGCACCCGTGCTGCCAGCCAATGCAACCGCCATCACTGTTGCATACAGCAAGGCAACCAATGCGTTGCGCTTTGATACGGACCTGGGCTCACTGGCTGCACCGGCGAAATGGGATGATTTCCTGTACCGCTTTGGGCTGCGTAAAGACGTGATCGAAAGTCAGCGCTATTTCTCGGCGAACTATTCTTTGATGTCCGGCACCGTTCGCACGATGATCGAACAAGCCAGCCAGTTCGGCGCAAACAACAAGCGTAACGGCACAGATCTGTCCGCTGATGGCAACCTGGGCAAGATCAAGGACGTACCTGGTTTCAAATCTTCGGCCCCGGGTCTGATGATGGGCGACCAACGCCTGGTAATCGGACAGCGCGCAAACACTCGTTTCCGCATGTTGAAACCATGGGCAATGGAAGAGCTGGAGAACGCACGCGACAGCGGTGGCAACTTCACGGGTCAAAAGGAAGCATACGGCACTCAGTTCATTGCTTTGCTGACCCCGGCACTTCTGAAGGGTGCGACAACTTCCGTCGCACTCTACTCATCCAGCGCGCGCGTTAATCGCGCTTCCTGATCACCGGCGAACGATAACAAGCCCGTACTAGCAAAGCCCTCTCGTAATTTTGCGGGAGGGCTTTTCGGTAAAGCAAACCAAGGAAATGAAATGAACGAAGAAACTATCGCGATTGAAAATACTGGCGACTCTCCGAAGTATGTCGGTTCGGCGGTCGTCTTGCCTGGTGAAACTCGCGTTTTCCCATTGAGCGAGGTACCGGTTTATCTGCGCCCGACCGTTGGCGATCAAGTCGCAGCCGAGGAAGAAGAAGATGACCCAATGGCTGTACTGCTCGGCGGTACCGTTGCAAAGGTCACTGAAGCGTTGCCAAACCTGACGGCAGAAGAGTATGCGCATGTCAAGGCATTGGAAACCAGCAAAGAAGCGCCGCGCAAAGGTCTGGAAACAGCCTTTGCCGCTGAAGATCTGCGCCGCGCAGCACTGGAGCAGTAATTCATGGCCGGTACCATGTCCCGTGCTGACCTGGCTGCGTCGCTCAAGATCGCCTTGAACGACGCAGCTGAGGTATTTGTCAATGCTGAAGACATGGGGCGGCTGCTCGATGCAGCTGCCCAGGATTTCAACCGACACCGGCCCCGCACGCAGCTTGGATCCTTCGTGGTAACCGCGGATGTGTCGCAATACCCGGTACCCGCCGATCTTTACCTTTTTAAGTCGCCCTTGTGGGGTGTGGCACCACAGGTTCGAACCAAGCCATGGGAGAAAACCTGGCCTGGCCAATTACCTCGAGTTCAAATTGTCGAAGTTTCCGGCGCACGCATGCTGCACCTGGTTCCAGCTCCGACACATCACCAGGTGAATGTATTGGGCAGCGACTATCGCTACTACTACCTGGGGCGTCACGTTATCGATGAGGATGCAAACAAAACCACCATTGACGCAGGCGATCGATTCCTGCTCTTGCTTCGTGCCCAGGCAGAAGCGATGCGTGAGCTGGTCAATCGAAACATTAAAAAGCCGGTTCAGATGCGCGACGGCTTGAACTCGGCACCAAAAAATATGACCCCGTCAGCCTGGTGCGAAAAACTGCTTGCTGAATGGGAAATGAAAATTGAAGGGCTGGCAGCATGAGTACTTCAATCGTCATCACTAGTACTCAGCTGCAGGCGAAAGGCCGCAGGGCGGTCGTCAGCTTTGCCCGTACTCTTGATCGGTTCGTGCAGCGTGGTGCCCAGGAATTCGGGCGGGAAGAGAAAAAGCAGGCGCCGAAAGCATTCACGATCCTGACTAACAGTGTGGCCGTCAAAAAGAACGGTATCGCAGATTACACCGTGCGCCCGGGTAGTAAATATGCCGCATGGGTAAACAATGGTACGGCTCCCCATCAAGCGCCATTGCAGCCACTCATGCAATGGCTACGCTTAACCAAGCGGGTTAGCGATGGGAAGGAGTTGTATGCGCGTGCACGTGGCCTGCAGCGCTTCATTGCTGCTCACGGTACCAAAGCTAATCCTTTCGTCGACCGCACTCGGGAGGCGATGCACGGCCGGGTGATGGTTTTGCTGCATGACGGCGTCCATACAGGGATCAGGGAGGCGTTTCCAGCATGAACACAGTCGGACATGAAGAAGTCATCCTGGAGAGCTTCAAAACCGCACTTGCGGCCGCTTATCCGGATCGGATCGTTACCCGATCGCTGAAAGACTTCTCTGATCGCTCTGTAGCGGATCTGAAGAAGGGCGTGTTTACGGTCCTGGCGAAAGGCTTGCCAACGGGCGACTCAACATTTCAAACCATGTCGATGCTGGTGGTGGGACAGATCGAACTGCCTGAGAAGTCTGAAGGGGTCGACGTCGAGCGCGCAGAGTCACTGATGGGGCGCCAGGTGCGCGTGCTGCTGCAGCGGCAGCTGCGGGGCCCTGACATGCAGATCAAGAGTATGGACCAGTCGTCACAGCTGGAGGTGCCATACGGCTGGGTATCGATGATGCTGGAGGTAGGTCCTTATGACGCTACTGAAGAGCTGACTGAGGACGAGGCGATATACAAACTTGCCGAGTTTCTTACCTTTGACGCCGCGATCGACATTGGCCAGCCACATCAATCCGCAGACGAACATAGGAAATGGCTGAAGGAGCCGCCTGATTTTTCCAGCTCCAAACCTGATTTGCAATCGAAAACTGACTTACCAAGGAACTCACCATGAAACGCGTATATGTAACCCCAGTGGATCAAAAAATCATCCCTTTGCCAGACGGGAATGGTGATCTTCCCCAGGATGGCAAGGATGTAGCGGCAGTGTCTTACTGGTATCGCCGCCTGGCAGACGGTGATATCACGATGACCGAAGTTGGTGCGCAGCCGGAGGGGAAAGCCGCCAAGTCGACCTCCAAGAACGACACCAAGTAATTGGCTTCGGCCATTTCCATCAATCATTTAGAAAGGCAATGCCATGAGCGACAACGTTAGCTTCCGCGAGATCCCTGACGATATCCGGGTCCCATATCAAGCCACAGAAATCTCTGGCGTCCGTGCAGACGCGACTGCACCAGGGCTTCCACACAAAATCGTTCTGGTTGGGCAGAAACTGGCAGCTGGTACAGCTTTGCCTGGCGTTGAAGTGGTCGTCCAAAATCCTGATCAGGTAGCGAAATTGGCAGGGCGTGGCTCCATGCTGCATCACATCGCCATTGAAGCAAAGCGGGCTAATCCATACGCCCAGATGACTATGGTTCCAGTTATCGACCTTCCAGCTGGTGCTGCAGCAACTGGCACTCTGTCTTTTACCGGCCCTGCTACCGCAGCCGGAACGATCCCGATGTACATCGACGGCAATCGTATTCAGGTCGGGGTGAGCCAGGGAGACACTGCAGCAATGATTGCTGCGAACGTCGCCATTCAGATTAACGCTGCGGTCGACTTGCCGATGTCGGTACCGGTTGCCCCTACAGCCGGCAGTGTTGCCTTGGTCGCACGCCACAAGGGTGAGTGCGGCAATGATCTGGATGTACGCTTTGCGGCAAATTATGGTGAATCGATGCCTTCCGGCGTCGGAGTAACGATCACTGCGATGAATGGCGGTAGTGGTAATCCGGATGTCGCTCCTTTGTTAGCCGCTATCTCCGGCAGCGATCGCATTCGCCTGGTGATGCCTTGGACCGACTCCGCGAACATAGCCGCTGCCGAAGCAGATTTTGATGTTCGCTATGGCCCGATGGTCAAGCAGGAGTCGCACTTGTTTGCCTGTGTCTCTGGCTCGTTCGGATCCCTGACGACTTATGGTGATAACCGCAATAACATCAATTCGACGGTGTTCTGGCGCGAGGGAAATATGGTGGCTCCGTACCGCTTGGCTGCGCGCGCGGCTGGACTGGTTTCGATGCGTGGTGCATCTGATCCGGCTCGCCCGTATCACGGCATGGTGTTGACTGGCATTCCCGCTCCTGCAGAGCGTGATCGTGGAACCCTTGCCGAACACAATGCACTGTTGAAGAAAGGTATCTCAACTTTCAAATATGGCGCAGGCGGAGAGGTAATGATCGAGATGGTCTGCACCACGTACAAAACCAATTCTTTCGGCATGCCAACTAAGTCCTATTTCAAGATCAATAGCAAATGGGGTGCCGATTACTTCCGCTTCCGCTGGGATGCACTGATTGCGCAACGCTATCCGGATTTCAAAATCTGCGACGACGATACCGACTTTGCTCCAGGACAACCGATGGTCTCACCGTCAGTCCTGCGTGGTGAAGCGTTCGGTCTCTACAAAGACCTGGAATATACCGGCCAGGTTGAACAGACAGAGAGCTTCAAGGAAACACTGATTATGTTGCGCTCGATCGCCAATGTGAACCAGATGAATGCTGTGATGGCACCTAACCTGGTTAATCAGTTTGATGTGATGGCGACCATGATTGAATTTATCAACTAATACGCCAGCAGATCTGGTTCATTGAACCAGATCTAACCGAGCGAAATAGCATCTACTGGAGAGCGATATGTCTGACCTGTTAGCACGATTGAAAATGACCTTTGATGGCAAGAAATATGCCACTGAAGAACGTAGCACCACCATTGATATCGGTGGTGCGGATAATGAGCCAGTCCTGGACGAAGATGGTCGAGTGCACACCACCGAAAAACTGAACCCGGGCATGATAAAAACGACCTTGCTGGCGACCGAAGGGTTTAAATTGCGCCCGGTGCAGCAAATGAAAAACGGCACCATCATTGCCCAGGGTAATAACGGGCTGAACTACATCATGCGTAATGCCAAGTGCGGCACTGCGCGGGAAATTTCCGGCGGCAAGATCTCGGCAACGTTCTACGGCAATGTAGAGGAAATGTAACCATGTCACTTACATTCAAAGGAAAACTGAAAAAAGGCCTGAAAGTAGGTAAAAAAACTCACATGGCTTTCGAGTTGCGGCAGATGACGACTAAGGACATGTTGCAGGCTGAACTGGAAGCTTCGACCGCAACACCGTTGAATTATTCTGCAGAGCTGATCACGTTACAGCTGGTAAGCGTGGGGCGCTTTGAAGGTACAGGTGAAGAGGCGGCATACGTTGCTGAATTTGAAGGGCCGTTTGTCGTGTCGATGATTCACGATCTGGCAGACCCTTCCGACTTCCACGCACTGCGTGATGGATTACAGAAAGTGGCAATCCTGGGGGAAGATCTGTCGTCGACAACAGCGACCGCTTAAGGGCGGTGCTGCTGATCGGCGTTAAGACAGGGTGGTCTGAAGCGGAGATTCTTGCTCTCCCGCGTTCACGGTTTAAATTTTATCTGCAGGAACTGACAAGAGAAGGCGATCCCGATGAGTAACGAAAAGGATGATATCGGTGTACGGATCGTCGTTGATTATCAGAAAGCGCTGAAGGAGGTCCAGCAATTCACGGGCACCTTCGGCAAAGAATTTGCCGGGCTGCCAAAGATCGTGCAGCAGGTCGGCGCATCGATCGATGCATTGAATTCAAGAGTAGACAAACTTGGTAACAATCACGGCGCCCAGACCGTGTACCAGGATTTCAGCAAACTCCCACCAGTCATTGAAAAGCTAACTACTTCTGTCGATCGCCTTTCAGACGGGGTTGATCGCATGGCCAAGCGTAGTACACGTGGCTTGCGTGAGACGACTGACGAAGCGACCAAGCTGGAGAGAGTGCTGAGTAAGGTCGCGACCGGGGCAAAGGTCGCGGGTGCCGCCGTAGTGGGCTTCCAGGCTGGCAAGATGGTGATAGCGCCGCATGTCGACCGGATGCTGGACTACGATACTCGCTTGGCACATATGGCGAACGTGGCCTATGCCGGCAAGCCGGTAGCTGAACGTATTGCCGGAAAATCGGAGCTGGACAAAGTGATCCTGGGAGCGACCCGAGCTGGTGGCGGTACCCGGGAAGAAGCGCTTGACACATTCCAGAAATTGGTGGGATCCGGTGCGGTTAGTAACGACGAAGCTAAAACCATGCTGCCAGCGATTATGCGCGCAGCATCGGCATCCGGAGCCACGCCGGAACAGATCGCGGACATCGGTATACGATCCAAGCAGAACTTTGGTTTTGCAGCGACGGATCTGCCACATGTCATTGATATGGCCATCAAGTCGGGGAACCTGGGCGGTTTCGAGCTCAAGGACATGGCCAAGTGGTTGCCGGCACAAATGGCTGAGGCGGCATCTATTGGTATGAAAGGCGAGAAGGGATTCGCCCAATTGCTGGCCTTGAATCAGGCCTCAATCACTACTGCAGGTAGTACCGATATTGCAGGCAATAACGTCTCAAACCTGCTGTCGAAGATCAATAGCTCGGACACCCAGCAGGACTTCAAAAAACAAGGAATCAATCTGACTGGCAGCCTGCAAGCCGCGGCAGGGCAAGGCATTGATCCGATTACAGCATTTGCGAAGCTGATCGACACAGTGATGAGCAAAGACAAGCATTACGTGGCATTGGAAGCCAAACGTAAAACCTCAACATCGACCAATGAACAGGCCGACATTCTGGAAAAGCAATTGTTGCTTGCCGAAGGCACCGCAATTGGTAAGGTTCTCCAGGATCGTCAGGCGCGTACCGCATTCCTTGGGTTCAAGAAGCAAGGCACTGCCTATAAAAACCAGGTTGACGATGTCCTGGCCAATTCTGATGGCACCACCGCCGCCAACTTCTCGGTTATATCGACCACGCCTGCATTTGTTCGTCAGCAATCCATGAACGACCAGCTGAATGCACAGAACGAGGTAATGCAGAAGCTGGTACCGACGCTGACGACTTACTGGGAGTGGACGAGCAAGATCGCGCGGGAGTATCCCGGTTTGAGTACTTCGATTGAGGGCGGGAAGATTGCGATCGGAACCCTGGCTGCAGGGACGGGGGCCGCGTCGATAGTCATGGCGCTGCTAACCAAAAACGCCGCTGCAGCATCGGTTGCTTTGGGTGCTGTGGGTGCCGCTGGAAGTCTGCCTGGAGCTGGGGATCTGCCAGGTGGCAAGGGCAAGATGGGGAGACTGCCAGTCCTGGCCGGAGGCGTCGGCTTAGCGCTGATGCTGTCGGGTGATTCGCGCGCTGAATCGACTCCAGATCGGGATGCACTGAATGCGCAGATGGACGAGGATATGAAGGCCAAGGGGATGCGCAGGCAAAAAGGTTGGCTGTTTGACAGCTACGTCAAAGACGATGGGGCTGACGCGGATTCCGGCAAGGTTAGCCGGGCGCTGCAGGAGTCGATCAAATTTAACCCGATAGAGGCAAAAATCCAGCTGGGCGTGGCTTTTGACAGTATGGGAAACCCTCAAGTAAGTAGCGTCAAGACAACAGGATCAAATGTCCGGATGGATACCGGCCCAATGATGACGCATTGATATATCATGTCGTCACAGAAGCCCCCACCTTATGGGGTATTTTTTGCCTGAAATGAAAAAAGCCACATTGATCCTGGCGGTGCTGTTTGCGCTGCCGGCCCTTGCTCAAAGCCAGAAGGACCTGGAAAAGCCAGCCATGCGCGGTGATTACCAGGCACAGCGTAACCTGGCATATTCATTTGTCGCGCCCATGAAAGGCGAAAACCTGAACCCTGTGGCCGGGTGTGCCTGGTATTTGGTGATATTGAAATCGGGAAGCCCTAGGGTAGACGTAACCGACACAAACAATGCGACCTTGTACTGTGACCGATTGAGCCAGACTGAGAAGATAGCAGCCCATGGTAAAGCCGATGAGCTGGTGCGCCGGATCTACAAGAGGTGATAATCCACCGACAAAATGAGCCCTGTTGATACAGGGCTTTTTTATTGCCTGTCGTACGCCGATCTAACAATTCCCCCCCTGCCATTGCATTGACCAAAGGTCGAAACTCAGTCGCACTTAATAGTGCGATTTGAGCTGACCTTGACCTACCAATTCCTGCCGGCCTCCTTCCGAGGCGTACCGTTTAAAGTCGTCGAGGCCGAAACTGCCGTCGGCCGGCGTACGGTCGTGCACGAATTCGTTGCGCGGAACACTCCCTATCCTGAAGACATGGGGCGTGCAACAACGGACTTCGTTATCGAAGGCTTCATTATTGGCGACGACTACCTTGAGGGGAAAAAGCGGCTGATCGAGGCGCTGACACAAGAGGGACCAGGCACGCTGATTCATCCGAGTTTTGGCACGTTGCAGGTTTCCCTGGTCAACAAAGCACGGATGCGAGAAAACTTCATCACGTCTCGTGGCCGTGTCACTTTCACATTGGCATTTGTCGAAGCCGGGGACGCGGCGCAGCCTTCGACCAGGATCGACACGCAGCAGAAAGTCGTCGGTGCCGCCGATGGCTGCTATGGCCCGATGTTCGGTGATTTCAGCAATGTCTTCTCGATTGACGGAATGCCGTCGTGGTCCGTTGATTCGATCATTGGCGAAGTAGGGCAGATCACAGACGTGATCGCCAATATTCGGAATTCATTGCAATTCAATCTCGCGCCGCTCTCGGCGCTGATCCGTGCCGGCAATGAGCTGAAAGCCAACATCATCGACCTGGTGGCAATGCCAAACGCATTCGCTACCGAGTTGTCGGTACAGATCCGTGGCATGGTTGATCTGTTTGATTTCAATGCCGCACAGATTCAGATCTTTGGTAACCCGAGAGGATCCAGCCGGCCGCTGACAAATCTATTGCCTCTCAGTGATTATGGGCAGCCGTCCAGCGCGTTCGCGCGTCCGACCATTGCGCCGAGTACACCGGTCCGTGCGCAGCAAGCATTGAATCAAGAGGCGGTATTTGCGCTGATAGCCCGTACTGCTGTTGTCGAAGCCGCGCGGTCGTCAATCTATATCCCATTCGAAAGCGTACAAGAAGCAAACGAAGTGCGCGATCAGCTGTATGACGCGCTGGATACTCTGATGCTCGATGCATCGGATAGCGTCTATCAATCGCTGCAGGATCTACAGGTCGCAGTGGTACGGGATATCACCACTCGGGGCGCGAATCTTGCGCGGCTGTCGACCTTGGTCAATCCAGGATCTGTGCCGGCGCGGGTGCTTTCTTACCGCCTGTACGGTACTGGTGAGTACGCAGACGAGATCGTGAGCCGCAACCAACAGCCAGGGAATCTACTTCATCCGCTGTTTATGCCTGGCGCAACCCCATTGGAGGTGCGCCTTGTCTGAGCAACGTATCGAACTCTTGATTGATGGGTACTTCTACAGCGGTTGGAAATCCGCACGCGTAGAAGTAGGCATTGAACAGGCATCAGGTGCATTCGATCTATCGACCATGGATCGGTGGCAGCAAGAGCAACAATCCTGGCCGATTTATCCAGGCAATGCATGTCAAATCCTGATCGCTGGTCAGCAAGTAATGAATGGTTACGTGGACACAGCAAGGCCGCGTATTTCCAAGCAGGCTCACGGGATACGGATAGTCGGTCGGGATAAGACGATGGATCTGATTGACTGCTCGGCGGTCCATAAATCAGGCCAATGGAAGCGTGTCAAAGCGGATCGGATAGCACGCGATATCTGTCAGCCTTTTGGTATTGAGGTCATTGTCGATGGTGACGTGGGCGCTGCATTCGATAGCTTTAACATCGAAATGGGAGAACGAGCGTTCGCGACTATTGACCGCGCTGCGCGCATGCGGGGAATGCTGGTCACGACCGATGGCACGGGCAAGCTGAGATTGACTCGAGCTGGAACGACCAGGGCGACGGATAGCCTGGTCGAAGGCGAGAACATCATCGACGCGGAGCTGGAACACAGCTGGAAAGAGCGATACAGCGAGATCACAGTTAAGGGCCAGGGTAAGGGTGATGCAACCACGTTCGGCGCCAAGGTGGCCCACGGTGTGGCGTCGGCCAAGGATGATGTAATCAACCGGTATCGTCCTTTGATTGTCATTGCTGAGCAGCACGGGTCCTCCCCGACCTTTAAGCAGCGCGCCGAGTGGGAGCGCAATGTACGCCGCGGCCGCAGCACTATCGCAAATATCGTTGTTCAGGGTTGGACCCAGAAGGATGGCTCACTCTGGCGCCCTAATACCATTGTCTCTGTACAAACTCATCGCCTGGGGATCGACCAGGATCTGCTCATTGCACGCTGTGGTTATGCAACAGACGAGCGCGAAGGAAGCTTTACCCATCTAAAAGTTGTGCATCCGTCGGCATTTGAAATCCTGGACGGCATCAAGGCCACCAGATTGGGCAGTCGGATCCGTGGCACCAACGGGCTGGAGGATTCCAGTGTCGACAAGGACAAGTATCAATCCCGCAATCGGGCAAAGGGAGGTGGGCCAAGCGGCTCAATCATCGACTTTCGCGACGGTCAACTGGGAGGGCCGTTCCGATGAGCGACGATCTTGCACGACTGTTGGAGCCTCTGCGCAACAAAATCCGATTGCTGGCAGGTCGCGCCGTCGTTTCGCTACTGAAAGACGTCGTCACTGTTCAAGTCAAATTGCTGGACGGAGAGCCAAAGGAAGTCGAGATGTTCCAGCAGTACGGTTTCCGCTCCCGACCTTTACCAGGGGCCGAGGGGGTGAACCTGTCCGGCAATGGAATCCGTGATCTGACATACGTTTTTTGTGTTGATGATCGTCGATACCAGCTTGATCTGTTGGAAAGCGGCGAGGCCGCTTTGTATGACCACCTTGGAAAGCATGTCCACCTCAAAGCTGACGGTTCCATTGTCATCAAAGCAGACACCGAAGTATTGGTTGATGCACCGTTTCTGAAATGTACCGGCCAGATCATCGACAACTGCAATTCGAATTCCGTTTCGATGCAACGCATGCGTGAGAAATACAACGCGCACGTGCATCACGAGAACGATGCCGGCGGCAATACAGGTGGTCCCAGCGAGGTGATGGAATGACTGACCTGGCTACTACTTACATCAATTTCAGCGACGGCATGGATCTGGCGCTGGATGGCCTCTTGCTGCAGGACGACGACGGCTTGACTACGGCTGTCCTGCTTTCCCTTTTTACCGACAAGCGTGCACGTGTCGACGACGTTCTGCCGAATGCAGATCAGGGGAGTACCGATCGCCGTGGCTGGGTGGGCGACGACCTCAGCGAAATCGATGGCGATCAGCTCGGATCCCTGCTTTGGCTGAACGAATCGGCCAAGCAGCTGCAGTCAGTGCTGACTACAGATCGTCAATACGCGGAGGACGCCCTTGCCTGGTTAGTCACGGATCAGATCGCGTCCCGAGTGGATGTAGTCACCAGCAATCCATCGATGGGCGTGCGCCGGATGGACATCGCAATTCATCGTCCGGATCAGCCGGTAGCGCGGTTTCAGTTTGACAAATTTTGGAGCAATACCTAATGGCGATGGATATCGACGACCTGCGCACACTGCGTGACAAGGCGGAAGTGGTTATTGAGGCTGAGCTGCCAGGCACAAATGCGCGTTTGCGCCGTAGCAATTTGAACATTATCGCCAAGGTACAGGCGATGTTCACTCACGGCATGTTGCAGTTCGTCAAAGAATTTCTATCTCAATGCCTGCCCTGGTCAATGGGGTTCTTGTTGCGGCAATGGGCATCGGTTTGGGGCGTATACCCATTGGCGGCTACATACGCTAAGGGGCCGATAATTTTTACCGGTAATTCCGATCGTGTCGTGCTTGCCGGTACCGAGCTGCAGACGGACGACGGCCGGGAGTATGTGACTTTGACAGAAGTCACCCTGGTAGCGGGAACGGCGACCGTTACCGTGGAAGCGCTATTGCCAGGGCTTGCCGGCAACCTGGCAGCCGGACTCAAGATGACCTCCGTTACGACGATCGATGGCGTCAATGACGAGGCGATTGTTGGCACCGGCGGTATTGTCGGCGGTGCAGAGGCCGAGTCCCCTGAGTCGCTTTATCGCCGTTTCGTCCAGAAAGTACAGAACCCCGGGCACGGTGGTAATGACGAGGACTACAAGGGTTGGGCAATGGAAGTGCCAGGTGTTACCCGGGTGTGGGTATACGGCGGCCTGGACGGTGTTGACACGGTCCAGATCTACTTTGTGAGGGACGACGATGTAAGCATCATTCCGGATGCTGCAGAAGTTGCAGCTGTCGACGCGCACATCCGGGCACCAGGCCGCAAACCGGTAGCCGCAAGTGTCGGTGTGTACGCCCCTGCGCCCAAAGTGGTCAACTTCAAGATCAAGGCATTCCCAAACACTGTGCCAGTGAAGGCGGCTATCGAATCAGAATTGCGCGACTTGCTGAAGCGCGAAGCGGTTCTTGCCGGGACCACACCTCTTTCCCATTTTGACGAAGCCATATCGCTTGCCCAGGGCGAGACAGATCACATCATGTCGATGCCTGACGCACCTGTCGTTTGTGCGATCAATGAAATTGCTGTCTTCGGCGGAATTGAGTGGGAGTAGCCATGGACCCATTCAGCAAAGAGGATTACGCCTCGGTCTATCAGCAGCTGCAGCCGACAGGCCTCGCCTGGCCAACATCCAAAAAAAGCCTGTGGCGCAAGTTGTACAACGCCTTTGGTCGCATGGCGGTATCGGTCCACGCAACCCTTTTGCTGCTGACCCGAGAGCTTGATCCGCGCAGCACTTCGCAGCTGCTCAATGAATGGGAAAAGTTCGCAGGCTTGCCGGATGAATGTGTGATCGAGCAGGGCACGGAATCTGAAAGGCGCGCGGCCGTTCATTCAAAGATCACTGCTACCGGTGGTGCTAGTGCTGAATATTTCATTTCCGTTGCCAATGCGCTGGGATACGCCGGCGCGACCGTTACGGAGTTTCCTGTCGCTCGTTTCGGCCGCGCCCGATTCGGTACGGCACGTTTTCATGACCGACGCTGGCGCAACGTGTGGCAGCTGAATCTGCATGCGCCTGGTCCGGTACCAGCCCGTTTTCTTGATCGCTTTGGCGTGCGGTTTTATCAATCTGCCAGCCCTGTCCTTGAGTGTCGAATCCGCAAGCTCAAGCCATCTCACACACAAGCCTTTTTTCATTACGGAGAGTAGACCATGGATTATCCAATCAGCAGAGCGGCCGAGCTCGATCTTTCGGGAGGTCGATTCACCAATGGCATTCCTGGCGTGTTGCCGGCATCGATCATTGATCTGTTTACGTTCAATAGCATGATTGACGAAATCATGAATGTTCAAGCTGCAGCGGGCGTAACCAAGGACGAAGCAAATTCGTCACAACTGCTGGAAGCTATCAATAAAATCATTGAGGCCCGGGTCGACGACTACTCGATCGATATCGGCGTGGCCAATGCGTACAAGGTCGAACTGGATCCGCCGATCACTGTTTATCCGCCTAAATCAATTGAAGTGCAGTTCAAGGCGGTCAATGCGTCAACCATAGCGGCACCGACATTGGATGCCGGCGGCGGTCCTTTGACGCTGGTTCGGAGCGATGGATCTGCGCTTGCGTCGGGTGATATCGCGGTCGGGGCAATGATCACTGCAACCCGTGACCCGGCATCCAATCGCTTTTACATCCGTTCTATCGTTCCATCGCAGACGATGTCGCAGGCAGCGGCCGATGCCCGATATACCCGTGTCGCGTCAATTTTGGCCCTGCCAAACACAAATGTCGGCGCGATCACGGTGGAAGAGGCCAGTGAGGTATGGATCTGGTCAGCTTCAGCGTACTACACCGGTTACCGTTCACCGCTGTGCGGTCGGGCGGTCGATGGACACACCACGGTGCCATTGGCCAGCGAGTTTGATGCAATTGGCGGTTTATTACCGAAAGCGGCATATGCCCGTGTTTGGGCATATGCCCAGGAAAATGGCCGCGTCGTAACTCAGGCCTTTTGGGACGCAAACCGAGGCGGGCATTACTTCGTAGACGTGGACGCCACTTATTTTCGTACCCCTGATTTGCGTGACATGTTCCGTCGATATACCGGAACTGACGCTGACACTGCAAATGCAAGGACTATGGGTAGCTTCAAGGCCGACACGCTGCAGGGGCACTGGCACGACCCTAATGGATCTTTGGGGACGGGCATCGGCGGCGGCGGCAGCTCGGGCAGTTGGCAGATCGGA
>NZ_JADOEL010000024.1 GCF_015645465.1 Herminiimonas contaminans
ACGCACCGCGGTGTTCCTGCACCATCCGTACTGCGCGCTCGCGCACCTCGGGGGAAAACTTGTTTGCTTTCTTCATGGCTCCATTCTCTCAGATAAAGAAGCCTCCACAATTTCCGGGGCGGTTCACACTGCCTATGAGGTGTTTCAAAGTCAATGAAGGACCGATCATAAATTCATCGCGTTTATTACTAAATACCAACCGTTCTTGACATTGTCACGGTGGGAACCGCCAAGATAATAGCTTGAGATATCTATTATTTCTTGCGCTCGGATGGTAAGCTAAAAATCACTCGCGTATTCGTGACATATTGCATCGACTTTCAAAAAAGGACCGGCAAATGAACAGTAACGCTCCTCACGACCACATTCATGGCGATCCAGTTGCTGCCTCCGAATCAGTAAATTCCCATGAAAAAATAGAAGGTTCGGATAAATCTTTTACTGACCCCGTATGTGGAATGAAGGTTGCTGCCGACCCGCAAATGGAAATTGAATACGAAGGAAATAAATATTATTTCTGCAGTACCAAATGCATTCATAAATTTGAGGTCAATCCACAAATCTATATAGATAAAAACATCTCGGCACCGCAACCTGATCTGCCGAAGGGAACAATATATACGTGCCCGATGCACCCCGAGATTCAACAGCCGAATCCTGGCAATTGTCCGATATGCGGCATGTCACTTGAGCCTCTCATGCCTTCGCTTGAGGATGAAGAAAATCCCGAGCTCCTAGATTTTCGTCGCCGCTTCTGGTGGACATTGCCGCTAACTATCATTGTTACTTCTTTAGCGATGGGCGCGCACCGTTTCTTTCCAGAGGGCATCCCTTACCAAAACTGGATCGAACTAATATTAAGTACACCTGTGGTGTTATGGGCGGGTTGGCCTTTCTTTGAACGCTGTTATCAATCCATCGTGCGACGTAGTCCTAACATGTGGACGTTAATCGGATCCGGTGTGACAGCGGCATATGGTTACAGTGTGGTGGCGACACTTGCACCTGGATTATTTCCGTCGACCTTCATGGAGCATGGACGCGTCGGTGTTTATTACGAGGCTGCTGCGGTCATCGTTTCGCTGACCTTGCTTGGGCAAATTCTTGAGCTAAGGGCTCGTTCACAAACGTCAGCTGCTATTAAATCTCTATTGGGACTTGCACCAAAGACTGCGCGTCGAATTAACAAGGATGGGACTGAAGAAGATGTGCCACTCACACACATACACATTGGTGACGCGCTAAGGGTGCGTCCCGGTGAAAAAGTGCCGGTGGATGGTGTCGTCGCAGAAGGAGAAAGCGCAGTAGATGAATCCATGTTGACTGGCGAGCCTATGCCCGTGACCAAGCGACAAGGAGATAAAGTTATCGGTGCGACTCTTAATACTAGTGGCAGTCTTGTCATTCACTCAGAAAAAGTCGGCTCTCAAACGATGCTTTCACAGATTGTACAAATGGTGGCTCAGGCTCAACGTTCGCGCGCACCTATGCAACGTCTGGCCGACGTCGTTGCCGGATATTTTGTATTGGTTGTCGTTGGCATCGCTTTTCTAACGCTATTAGGATGGGGTCTGTTTGGCCCGGAACCGAGTTGGGTCTTTGGCTTCGTCAATGCGGTCGCAGTCTTGATCATTGCGTGTCCTTGCGCACTTGGTTTAGCCACGCCGATGTCAATCATGGCAGCAACAGGACGCGCAGCAACACAAGGGATGCTATTTCGTGATGCTGCTGCCATTGAGGGCATGCGTAAGGTAAATACTTTAATTGTGGATAAAACCGGCACTCTGACGGAAGGCAAGCCTGCATTTGATCGTGTTGTCGCTGCACAGGGTCAAACAGAGACATCGGTACTTCAGATCGCGGCCAGTATCGACCAAGGCAGCGAACATCCACTTGCTCAAGCGATTGTGACTGAAGCGCGTAAGCGGGACTTGATTCTGGATAAACCGGAAAGCTTTGAATCATCCAGTGGAATTGGTGTGCGCGGGATTGTTGCTGGCCAACGAATAGCAGTAGGTAATACGGCGCTCATGGATGAAGAAAAGATTGAGTGGATTAGCTTGTCGGCGCAAGCCGAAGAGTTACGGAGTGAAGGGGCAAGTGTGATGCACGTGGCTGTAGATGGAAAGTTGATCGGGCTAGTCGCAGTGTCAGACCCGATTAAAGCAACAACGATGGGGGCGCTCAGTGCGTTGAGGGAAGCTGGCATCAACGTAATTATGGCAACCGGGGACGGGGTTACCACTGCAAAATCAGTGGCTGGAAAACTTGGGATTAGCGAAGTGTATGGCGAAGTTAAACCGCAAGACAAATTGGCATTGGTAGAACGACTGCAGAAAGAAGGAAAAGTCGTAGCAATGGCAGGGGATGGCATCAACGACGCACCTGCACTTGCCAAGGCGGATGTCGGCATTGCCATGGGGACGGGAACTGATGTCGCGATTAATAGTGCGCATCTGACCTTGGTAAAGGGAGATCTGCGCGTCATTGCAAAAGCCAGAACACTTTCACTGAATACGGTACGGAATATGCATCAAAACCTTGGCTTCGCATTCCTCTATAACGCGTTGGGTATTCCGTTGGCTGCCGGCCTACTTTACCCTTTCACTGGACAGCTACTGTCTCCCATGGCTGCCGCACTTGCGATGAGCCTGAGCTCGGTATCAGTGATTACCAATGCGTTGCGGCTGCGTGGCACAACCAAATGATTTTTTTACAGATACCCTAAGACGGAAATCAATGACGCATACACTTCAGAGAAAAAAGATCGTCGGCCAGTTTAGCGAGCAGTTCAATCACGCATGCTTTTGCATAAGTCTGGATAGCGACGCACTAAAGCATGCGCTTGCCATTGAACTTAATTCTCCTGAATTAGTGGCTCTGGTCGAAGAACGTTGCCCGTATTTATTTTCTGCGCGCCCCGTATTCGCTTCCGATAGCCAGATCAAGCGCATGGTAAGCGTGATCCGGGCGATTGAATCGGTCATTGCTCTGCCAGCTTATAGAGCACATATTTTTGCCAATGCATCGGAGGTTGTTCGACACGATCCGGGCGGGGCAAAAGGCGTTTTTTTTGGTTATGACTTTCATTTAAGTAACGATGGTTTGGGACTCATTGAAATCAACACCAACGCTGGTGGCGCGATGTTCAATGCTGTCATGGCACGTGTTCATCAATCCTGCTGCTTGGATCCGAAGAGCATGGCATTAGCCAATGAATCGGCTGCAGCGCTTGAAAAAACTTTTGTCGATATGTTTCAAAGCGAATGGAGCTTATCTGCTAAAGAAACATCGCTCAATACAATCGCGATTGTCGACACGCATCCGCAGCAACAATATATGTACCCTGAGTTTCTGTTGTTCCAGCAGTTATTCAAGCGGCACGAGATACAGTCCGTCATAGTCGATCCGTCCGATTTGGAGTGGCGTCAAGGGAAGTTATGGTTCGGCGATACGCTCATCGATCTGGTTTATAACCGGCTAACTGATTTCATGCTGGAAACTGATGAGTGTGCCGCCTTACGCGCAGCCTATCTGGCCAATGCAGTGGTATTGACGCCACATCCGCAAGCGCATGCGCTCTATGCCGACAAATATAATCTCGCGTTACTTGGCGATGTTGAAATGTTGCAAGAGCTTGGCGTTCCTCTCGACGTTCAGGAAATTTTGTTATCGAATACTCCACGGACCTCAGTTGTGAAAGCTATCAATGCCGAGCAACTATGGAAAGATCGCCGTCATTTGTTTTTCAAACCACGCGCAGGCTTTGGTTCGCGCGCGACGTATCGGGGAGACAAGCTAACCAAGCGAGTATGGACAGAAATTTTAGCGGGAGATTACGTGGCGCAAGCAATCATGGCGCCAGGGGAACGAGTCAGTGGAAGCAAAGAGAGCCCGGAAATGCTTAAATTTGATATTCGCGCCTATGTTTATGACGGCCAGCTTCAATGGACGGCAGCTCGTTTGTATCAGGGACAAACTACGAATTTTCGTACGGTAGGCGGAGGATTCTCGCCGGTCTACAGCGTGCCGGATACAGCAATAAGGCCAGATGAAAACGAACTATTGAAGAGCGCCGCGGATGCATTAGTGTGTTGCCGTCTGACTTGTATTTAGTGCAGGTATTTACCTAGCCATGAACTGTCCGATTGCAGGGCCATCAAGGATAGGAAATTCTAGTACTGCCGCTCCGCATCCCCGCATAGACTGGGATAGGTTATCTTTCGACAATAGGCAGTACTAGGGAAGAACTTATTAGGTTGACGAATGATTAGCCGCTGTATTGCTCTTTCTCAAGTCGTTTGAATTTGCCACTTGCCTTGCTTTGTTCAAGTTCGGTTTTAACTTGGGCTCGTGTTTTGCTGCTAGTAACTACAGGCAACTTTGGATAGTCGCTATCAGTAGTTGCGAGTAGTCCTTTTTCGCGAGCCTGCTGTAATTCCGCCTTTACTTCTGCGCGAGTTTTGGTCGATGCAAATGATGGAAGGATTGGATAGTTAGATTCATCGGCTTGGGCAAGTTGTAAGGTATTAGTATTCGCAGTGTGCGCAAAAGTAGTGCCTGATGCTATGGATATAGCAATAACCGCAATGAGTTTTTTGTGTTGGCTGTTCATTTCAATTCTCCAAAGTTAGGGTTGATTCGTCTAGGTAAATTCAAAACGAAATCGATGAGATACATTGTTTCAGTTGGTTAGCGATTTAATGTATCAATGGGTGTATTGTAGAAATTGGGCAGTTACACAAACATGACAACGGTATTGCAAAGATGTAATCCGTCGATATAGCCTGATATGGTTCGCAAATCAATTGCGTAAAACTATAAAAAGCTTTATAAATCCATTCCAAATGCGCCAACACTCCTTCTCATCTTTTTGCCGTTTCATTGCTTGCTTCCTGGTCATGACTGTTCTGACCTCCGGGGTAGCAATGGCTGCCTACGTCTGTCCGCAGACAATGGTGCCTGTGCAAGAAATGGCGATGGGTGACATGCCATGTGCCGGAATAGACATCGAGAAACCAGTTCACTGCGCTGAACAACAGTCAGGTGCCAAACTGGCACTTGAACATCTGGCCGCCGCACCATCGCTTGCACCAACTATCGTTTTATTCATCATGCCGGCACCTCTGCCGGTTGTTCCTACCGTTCTGGCTTCAGCCTGGATAGACGCTCCTCTGGAATTAGGCGTAGGCCCGCCTTATCTCCGAACGCAACGACTCCGCATTTGATTTAACCCTCAGTTGTTTCGCTGACCGGCATTGTGCCGTAGTCAGCGTTCGTCTTTACTACCGGGGGTTATATGTTTTTGCGTATCCAAGCGCTACTGAATCATCAGTCGCGCACTCTCTGCCGAACCAGCGTTTTACTGGCGCTGGTTTTTGGCACATCTTTTGTTCACGCTCAGGCCAATGGACTTACATTAAACGAGGCAGTGCAACTTTCACTGCAGCGTTCGTCGTTGACCAAGGCCGCTAATGCCTCTTTATTGGCCAGTCGCGAATCTGCAGCTAAAGCTGACCAATTACCTGATCCCATGCTGAAAGTTGGCATCGATAATCTGCCTGTGACGGGGAGCGACCGTTATAGCACCACGAGTGATTTCATGACCATGCGTCGAGTTGGAATCGAACAGCAATGGGTTTCTTCCGACAAGCGAGTGGCACGCTCTGAGCGTGCCCAACGTGCCGTCGAAATGGAAGAAAGCATTTATCTGGAAAGTGTTGCCAAGGTGAGGGAAGGAGCAGCCAAGGCATGGGTCAATGTACTTTACGGTCAACGCACATTAGCATTGGTCAGCGCCATGGAAAAAGAAACGTCCGATGATCTGAATGCAGTGAATGCTGCACATCGTGGCGCCAAGGCAAACGCCTCCGACGTGATGCAAGCGCAATTGACACTTTCACAGGCGCAAGATGCGATGCGTAAAAACACACAAGATTTGCGGAATGCGCGTCTTGCTCTAAGCCGTTGGACTGGTATGCCTGCCGCAACTGTCAGTGACGAGACACCAAAACTGACGTCGCATGTACCTGAATTGCCTATCGAGGAACTAGAAAAGTATCACCCGATGTTATTGACGGCTCGCCGCGCAATCAATTTGGCCGACGCCGATAGCACGGTTGCTACCCGCGAAAGCAATCCAGACTGGTCTGTTGAAGCGGGTTACAGCCAGCGAGGCAGTCAGTATTCAAACATGGTGTCCTTTGGCATCAGCATTCCTCTTCCCGTTAATCGTGCACAAAAACAGAATCGTGACATCGCTGAAAAATCGGCCTTGGGAACCAAAGCAAGAATGCAGTACGAAGAAGCATTGCGTGACCTGCAAACTGAGATAGAGAGCCAGTCTTCAACACTGGAGAGTCTTAAAGGACGTATTAAGCAACTTACTGCTCAGTTGCTGCCGGCCGCATCGCAACAGGCAGAACTGGCAACGGCTGCTTACCGCTCAGGTGCAGGCAGCCTCAGTGCTGTTTTCAATGCCAAAAAAACACTGTTGGAACGACGGCTGCAAATAGCTGAACTTGAAAGAGAAGCAGCGCTGACTTGGGCAGCGTTGGAATATCACGTGGTTCCACATGACATGGTGTCCGCAGGGGAAATGAAATGAAATCGAAATTCGCATTGAAAGCGATTGTCTTGGCGTTAGCAGGTGCAGGCCTCATGTTTGGTGGGTATTGGTTAGGTACGCAAAGCAGTATGAATGGCACCTCTTCATCTGGAGCAGCGACTGAAAGGGTTGACCTGAAGACAGGGCGTAAAGTCCTGTATTGGCATGACCCCATGGTCCCGGGAAACAAGTTCGACAAACCTGGTAAAAGTCCTTTCATGGATATGCAGTTGGTCCCGGTCTTTGCGGATGAAGGCTCGGAAGATGGTGGGGTAAAAGTCAGTTCTAGACTTCAACAGAATCTCGGTATTCGCTTTGCGACCGTAAGACGCGAAGAAGTACGGGATGCATTTGAAATGGTCGGCACAACGCAGTTTGATGAGAGCGCATCGGAAGTCGTGCAAAGCCGCGTGACGGGATACATCGACAAACTATATGCCCGCTCACCTCAACAACGCATTCAGCGCGGTGAGGCAATCGCTTCTATTTTTGTTCCCGACTGGATTGCACCACAAGAAGAATATCTGGCACTCAAGCGTGGTGGCAATACCGAACTGGCGGTAGCTGCTCGGCAAAGAATGCGAGCGATGTCTATCCCGGACGGATTGATCAATCAGGTGGATCGTACCGGCCAATCCCAAAAGCACTTCACGCTGACATCCCCAGTTTCCGGCGTCATTACCGAGTTGTCCGTACGCGATGGTGCGATGGTAACGCCCGGCATGACCATTGCGAAAGTCGCAGGTTTGAACAAAGTGTGGCTGGTAGCAGAAGTCCCCGAAGCACTGAGCAATACAGTCCGTTCCGGCATGGCGGTTGAAACTACATTCTCCGGCGATGCGAATAGGAAATACAACGGTCAGGTTCGCGAAATCCTGCCGGGTATCAGTAATGCGACGCGGACCTTGCAGGCTCGACTGGAGCTGGATAATCGTGATGGCAGTCTTACACCCGGCATGCTCATGCGTGTTCGCCTGGATGCTGAGAAGCCAGTTTCGCGGCTTCTAGTTCCGAGTGAGGCCGTGATTGCAAACGGCAAGCAATTCGTCGTGCTGGTGGTTGGCGAAAACAACAGCATGCAACCTATGGTGGTGACTACTGGCCGGGATATCGGCAACGATACCGAGATTTTGAGTGGTTTGAGTGAAGGCCAGAAAGTGGTCGCTTCGGGGCAATTTCTTATTGATTCAGAAGCAAGTCTGAAATCGGTATTGCCTAAGTTTGCTGGTAATAAGCAGGCGATGCAGCCAGCAGCTTCTCCTGTTTATCGTGGCATAGGTACTGTAGAGAAAGTGACACCTAAAGCGCTAACTCTTTCGCACAAGCCGATTCCGGACCTTGAATGGGGTGCGATGACAATGGACTTTAGCAAGTCGCGTCCTGAGCTATTCAGCGAGATAAAAACAGGGCAGGAAGTTGAGTTCTCATTCCGGGAAAATGACGACGGCTACCTGCTAGAAAGCGTCAAACCGGTCGGAGGAAAGCAATGATTGCGCGAATTATTCGCTGGTCCATTAGCAACCGATTTTGGGTACTGCTTGCTGCCCTCGTCATCGCGGGCTGGGGACTTTGGTCCTTGAGTAAAACGCCGTTGGACGCGCTGCCAGACCTGTCGGACACACAAGTCATCATTCGTGCACAGTATCCTGGCAAGGCCCCGCAGATAGTGGAAGACCAAGTTACCTATCCACTAACCACAGCACTGTTGGCTGTTCCGGGTGCTAAGACTGTCCGCGGTTACTCCTTCTTTGGCGACTCATTCGTCTATGTTCTTTTTGACGATGCGACGGACCAATACTGGGCTCGCTCCAGAGTGTTGGAATACATCAGTCAGGTGCAAAGCCGCTTACCGCAAGGTGTGCGCGCCGAACTTGGGCCGGATGGAACCGGAGTCGGTTGGGTATTTGAATATGCGCTGGTCGACCGTACTGGGCAAAACGACCTCAGTCAATTACGAACCTTGAATGACTGGTTTCTGAAGTTCGAGCTCAAAACCGTCCCTGACGTAGCAGAGGTCGCCAGCATCGGTGGCATGGTGAAGCAGTATCAAGTCATTCTTGACCCAGACAAGTTACGCGCATTCGGTATCTCGCATGCAAAGGTGCTGGATGCACTGGCGAAGGCGAATCAGGAATCCGGTGGTTCGGTCGTTGAGATGGCCGAGACCGAATATATGGTCCGCTCGCATGGGTATCTGCGTTCTCTGGAAGATTTCCGCAATGTCCTGCTGAATGCAAATGAGGCAGGTACACCGGTAATACTCAGGGATGTGGCAACAGTGCGCATTGGCCCTGAAATGCGTCGTGGTATTGCAGAGTTGAATGGCGAAGGTGAAGTCGCTGGTGGCGTTGTTGTCATGCGCTCAGGTAAGAACGCGTTGGAGACCATCAAGGCAGTCAAGGCAAAATTCGCCACTCTGCAAAATTCACTTCCGAAAGATGTGGAGGTGGTCACGACCTATGACCGCTCCAAGCTGATTACGGCAGCCGTGATTAATCTTCGCGACAAGCTGATTGAAGAGTTTGTCGTAGTGGCACTGGTTTGTGCCATCTTCCTGTTTCATCTGCGCAGTGCGTTGGTCGCCATCATTTCGCTTCCTTTGGGTGTACTCGCTGCCTTCATTGTGATGCGCTACCAAGGGGTCAATGCCAATCTGATGTCATTGGGCGGTATCGCCATTGCCGTCGGTGCGATGGTCGATGCAGCAATTGTCATGATTGAGAATGCACACAAGCATCTGGAAGCCTATTCCCATGCGCATCCGAATCAGGAAATAAGTGCGAAAGAGCGGTGGGACTTGATTGCAGAGTCTGCTATCGAGGTTGGGCCGGCGCTGTTCTTCTCACTACTTATCGTTACGCTTTCTTTCATTCCGGTATTCGCCTTGGAAGCGCAGGAGGGCAAGCTGTTTGCACCATTGGCCTATACAAAAACCTACACCTTGGCTGCCGCGGCTGGCCTGGCGATTACTTTGATTCCTGTGCTGATGGGATACATGATTCGCGGACGTATTCCTAGCGAAGCATCGAATCCGATTAATCGTGTACTGATACGTGCGTATCGACCTTGGTTGAATGCAAGTTTGGCGCATCCGAAATGGACGATTGTCATTGCGTTCATCGGTCTTGTCCTGACAGTGATTCCGCTGTCCAAGCTGGGGGGCGAGTTCCTGCCACCTTTGGACGAAGGTGATTTGTTGTACATGCCTTCTGCATTGCCCGGACTGTCCGCATCCAAAGCCAGCGAATTGTTGCAGCAGACAGACCGCCTCATCAAGACGGTACCTGAAGTCGCGACGGTCTTTGGTAAAGCTGGCCGCGCGGAATCAGCGACCGACCCTGCGCCGTTGGAGATGTTTGAAACAACGATTCAGTTCAAACCGAAAGACCAATGGCGTGCTGGTATGACATCTGCCAAGCTCATTGAAGAACTAGACCGGATAGTTAAGGTACCTGGGCTATCGAATGTTTGGGTGCCCCCCATCCGCAATCGTATCGACATGCTTTCAACCGGTATCAAGACACCTGTCGGTGTGAAAGTATCCGGTGCCGACCTCGGACAAATCGACAAAATCGCCACGCAAATTGAAGCCGTCGTCAAAAAAGTACCGGGGGTGACTTCAGCACTGGCGGAACGTGTAAGCGGTGGGCGTTATATCGATGTCGATATCGACCGAGCAAAAGCAGCGCGATATGGCCTTGCAGTGACGGACGTGCAATCGGTTATTTCATCTGCAATTGGGGGCGAAAACATTGGTGAAGTTATAGATGGACGCCAACGCTTTCCTATCAATGTCCGTTATCCACAGGATTACCGTAACTCCGTGCAAACGCTGCGTGACTTTCCTATCGTCACAGACAGAGGCGCACAAGTAAGGCTGGGTGATATTACAAACATCAAAGTAACCGATGGGCCGCCAATGATACGCAGCGAAAACGCACGACTTTCTGGCTGGGTCTATGTCGATGTACGTGGAACCGACTTGCACTCAGCCGTGAAGGCGATGCAGGCAGCAGTGGCGAAAGAAGTAAAACTCCCACCTGGATATGCAATTGGCTGGTCGGGACAATTTGAATACCTAGAGCGGGCCGTCGCCAAGTTGCAAACAGTGATTCCGCTGACGTTGGCTGTCATCTTCATTCTGCTGTACCTGGCATTCCACTCCATATCGGAAGCATTCCTGCTTATGCTGACTGTGCCTTTTGCACTTATTGGCGGCTTCTGGTTTGTGTGGTTTCTTGGCCATGCTGTTTCAGTGGCTACTGCGGTTGGTTTTATAGCATTGGCAGGACTGGCGGCTGAGTTTGGCGTCGTGATGCTGGTTTATCTACGCAACTCATTGAATCAACGATTGCAGTCAGGCTTGCCGTTGAGCAAGGAACTCATTGCGGAAGCGATACGAGAAGGAGCTGTATTGCGTGTGCGTCCGAAAGCCATGACAGTGGCAGTTATCTTGGCCGGCCTTATCCCGATTATGTTCGGTAGTGGCGCTGGCTCTGAAGTAATGCAGCGAATTGCCGCACCTATGGTGGGCGGCATGATTACCGCACCGTTGTTGTCGCTGTTTGTAATTCCAGCAGCATGGCGTTTGCTTCAAGAACGCAAACTACGTTTAGCAGCAGGAAAGAAATCAATCTAACTAGTAAGGAGTATCAAATGAAAAAATCGCTTTTAAATCTGGTAGCAGTCTTTGGATTTTCTTTTATTGCTATAACTGCCTACGCAGAACAGGGCAGCAGGGGAATAGATATGAGTGGCATGAAGAAGGACAAAATACCAGGCAATCCAATGAATACGATGTCTCTGTCTGACGGTGTGGTGAACGCCGTTGAGAAAGAAAATAGTCACATTACTTTGAAACACGGTCGCATCAAGAGCGCGACAGTAGAGATGGGACCTATGACTATGTCGTTTGCTGTGAAAGACAAAGGGTTACTTTCCGACGTCAAAGTCGGCGACAAGGTAAAGTTTACGGTCGAGAACATTGATGGCACTGCTACAGTGACGGTTTTGTCTATTCAAAAATAACTCTATCGGGAAGAATACATCGCTGATGGAGTAAATAACTCGGGAGAATTTGGCATACGCTATTGGTATGCCATTTCTGATAATTTCGGGTTATTTTTGTTGCGACGACGGAAAATAAAGACTAAATGCAGTCTTGCTCTCCCCAGACACAACAGAGACACTGCCTCCATGTGCCTGCATGATCGCGCGCGTTATGGAAAGGCCCAAACCAGCTGAGTCGGATTCCGATTTTTTGCGAGATTTATCGGCCCGATAAAAACGATCAAACAGATGCGGTTGAATTTCGATAGGTATTTCTTTTCCATCGTTTTCTACAGTAACGACGGTCCCGGCTTGTGCTGCCTTTATCTTTATAGAAATAGTTCCGTGCGATGGTGTATATCGAAGTGCATTCGACAACAAGTTGTTTAATGCACGGCGAAACATGAGGCGATCTCCGATAACAACAGCGTCTCCTTCACATCGCAAGGTCACTTCTTTTTCTTCGGCTAAGGCTTCGTAGAATTCCAGCAAAGCTTGGCACTCTTGCGCCATATTTAGTTTCTCAACAGATGGAAGGGCAAGTCCGTTTTCTGTTTGTGCCAGAAACAGCATGTCAGATATGGTCTTTCCCAGCCGTTGAAGCTCCTCTGCATTTGAGCTGAGAGAATCTCTGTAATCAGCAGCACTACGACTCTGATTCAAAACAACATGAGTCTGTGTAAGCATATTGCTGATGGGGGTGCGAAGTTCATGTGCAAGGTCTGCGGAAAATTCCGTCAATCTGGCGATATCATTTTGAAGGCGATCAAGCATGGCATTAAGTTTGACCGCCAGATCCGTCATTTCTGTCGGCACTGCATCTACAGGCATGCGCTCCTTCATGTTCTGGGATGTAACGGCTTGTGCGCGCGCTGCCATCGTTCGCAAAGGAGATAGACCTTGTCTTGCAGCCCACCAACCCAGCATAATAGTAGCCATTGCCGCGACCAAGATGTAGAGCATCAACGTAGTTCGGAACATGCTCATAAAATGCGTGTGTATTGCCTTGTCGACAGCAATAACGACAATAACGGGCGAGCCGACGGACGCTTTCAGTTCAGCACGAATAGCTTGAAACTCTCGATGTGCATCGATCCTTACATCAAAATCGTTCTCGGTCTCGATATTAGGTTCGCGTGACAGAATTGCATCGCGAAAAGGCCCCAACGTGGAATAAATTTCCTTTCCGTCGATATCTCGGACATCCACGTAAAAATCAGGATGATTGTGCAAGGCCTCGCCAAATGTCTGGCTGATCGAATCTATCCCTTTTTCTTTGATGACTTTTTGAATCAACTGCAATTCGTTTTGAAGCAGTAATTGATCTTGTTCTGCAAAGTGTTCTTCGATAGCCGATGAAATGAGTGTGCCGAAACCAACCAAAACTGCTACAGAAGTGGCTGCGAATAAAGTAGTTAATCGCGCTGTCAGTGAGTTTCTGAACATTACACGCCTCTGGCATCTGCTGGATCTTCCAGAACATATCCGACGCCCCGAATCGTGGAGATTAACTTCGGATCGTAATCGTCATCCATTTTGGCGCGTAAGCGGCGAATAGCGACATCAATAACATTCGTGTCGCTATTAAAATTAATATCCCAAATTTGGGAGGCGATAAGAGAGCGGGGTAGAACTTCGCCTTTGTGTCTTACTAAAAATTCCAATAGAAGAAACTCCTTATTAGTCAGGGTTAGACGTTTCCCTGCACGAGTAGCCGCTCGCCGGGCAAGATCGAGGACTAAATCAGATACTTGTAGCCTATCCACTAGCGGGCTGGGATTCCCTCTTCGCAGCAATGTCCTCACTCGGGCTAGCAATTCTGAGAACGCGAATGGTTTAACCATGTAGTCGTCAGCGCCTAGCTCAAGACCTTTTACTCTATCCGCTACGCCGTCTCGGGCGGTTAGAAAGAGAGCTGGAACACTGTTTCCGGCACTGCGCAATGCATGCAATATCTTCCATCCGTCTATATCCGGTAGCATCACATCTAAGATGATAAGGTCGTAGCTTCCGGTAACGGCGAGATGATGCCCGTCCAGTCCATTATTAGCGTAATCCACGGCAAAGCCAGCTTCCATAAGCCCCTGCTGTAGGTACTCGCCAGTCTTTACTTCGTCTTCAACGATTAATAATTTCATTTTCAAATCCGTATGGGCTAACTTATGAGCTCAAACAATACGCTAACTCTCGTTAAATTACGTGAACATTACACGTTTGTAATGAACCCGTAATGCAAAAGATAATTTGTTTGAATTATGATTCTCTTCATCAAAAACCTTTTCCCTTTGGTTCGGAGACTCTCATATATGTCAGCCCGCTCAACTATGTCTGTATCTCGTCGTCGTTTCGTTAAAGGCCTTGCCGCGGGAGGGGTTTTGCTAGGTGTTTCAACCCCTTTGCGCCATGTTCTTGCGCAAGATGTCATCGCATCAGGAACTGCCGCCCCTGTGCTCAAGGGGACACAGTTTGATTTAGTCGTAGCGGAGTCGCCAGTCAACTTCACTGGCAAACCGGCAATTGCAACTACTATCAACGGCACGCTGCCGGCGCCCACACTACGCTGGAAAGAAGGCGAAACAGTCACTATCAGGGTGACTAATCGCCTAGCCGTCTCGACATCGATACACTGGCACGGAATTATCCTGCCTTTTCAGATGGATGGTGTGCCAGGCATTAGTTTTAATGGTATTGCGCCAGGGGAGACGTTCACTTATCGCTTTAAGGTTCAGCAAAGCGGCACTTATTGGTACCACTCCCATTCAGGTTTTCAGGAGCAGACGGGCATGTTCGGCGCGATCATTATCGATCCCGCTGAAGGAAAAGATATTGCGGCCGATCGCGAACACGTCTTATTGCTCTCGGATTGGATGGATGACGACCCAATGACTGTGTTGGGCCGCTTAAAAAAACAAGGTGATTATTACAACTACGGACAGTTGACGGCAGGAGAGTTCTTCAGTGATGTATCGAAAGATGGTTGGAAAGCAGCCCTCTCGAAACGGAAGATGTGGAACGAAATGCGGATGAATCCCACCGACATGGGAGATTTGTCGGCGGCCGTCTTGACCTTCCTGACAAATGGCATTACGCCAGCAGGCAACTGGACTGGACTTTTCCAGAAGGGAGAAAAGATTCGCCTGCGCTGTATTAACGGATCCGGCAACACTTTTTATGACGTACGCATTCCAGGGTTGAAGTTAAAAGTAGTTCAGGTTGATGGCGTCAACATTGAGCCGATTTCCGTGGATGAATTCCGTTTTGGCCCTGGTGAAACATGTGATGTGGTCGTCGAACCCAAGGACGACGTTTACACCATCTTTTCTCAAACCATGGATCGAACGGGTTATGCGCTGGGTACCTTGGCAGTCAAGTCAGGTTTGCGCGCTCCTGTCCCCGCAATCGACAAGTTGGAATGGCTGAGCATGGAAGACATGATGGGCGATATGTCTAACATGGCGGGCATGGACCACGGCGCGATGAATATGGGTGGCATGAGTATGGACAATATGGATATGTCTGGCATGTCGAGTATGGAAGGTGACAGCATGGCTCAGATGCCCAATATGGCTGGCATGGACCATAGCGCAATGGGCATGCAGCACGGTGGCATGGCCATGGATCATTCTCAACATGCAGCAAACTCTGATCCACTCAAGATCCCAAGCAAAAAACCTCGTCATGCCAGTACCGAATATGGAGCCAGTACGGACAATCGTATCGACTCACCACGTACCTCTTTGAGCGATCCTGGCGTCGGACTGCGTAACAATGGTCGTCGCGTACTTACGCTGGCAGATATGCATACGATCGGCGGCCCTCTGGACCCGCGCGGACCAGGTCGCGAGATCGAGCTGCATTTGACTGGAAATATGGAGCGATACACCTGGTCATTTGATGGCTTGGAGTTCGGCAAATCCAGTCCCGTGCATTTTAAATATGGCGAGCGAGTGAGAGTCATTCTGCAGAACGACACCATGATGACGCATCCGATGCATTTGCATGGCGTATGGAGCGAA
The DNA here is from genome assembly GCF_015645465.1 of Herminiimonas contaminans. GTDB lineage: Bacteria > Pseudomonadota > Gammaproteobacteria > Burkholderiales > Burkholderiaceae_D > Oxalicibacterium > Oxalicibacterium contaminans. Next base: position 15,673 of record NZ_JADOEL010000024.1, read on the forward strand.
CTCGAGACACCAGAAGGCGAGTTCTTGGCGAGACGTCATACCATTCCGGTCCAACCTGCACAAAGGATCAGCTTTTTGGTCACGGCAGATGCTCTGGGACGCTGGGCTTGGCACTGCCACCTCATGATGCACATGGATGCCGGCATGTTCCGGGAAGTGATCATTGCATGATTACCATCACCAAACCAAGGATTCCAAGTATGCCTAATTTTATAGTTAGCAAGGCTTTTTTCGCATCGCTGATTTGCGTCGCTTCGTCTGCCGCATTGGCGCAGAGTGCGCCAGATAATCATAGTAGCCATGGGCAAATGGGCATTCAAAGCGCTACGGATGCCGGCTTCGGGACGATGGATGACAGTGCGGCCCCACCAGCATCAAATGCTGCCGGTCATGGGAATATGCAAATGGGTGGTATGTCTGGAATGTCTGATATGGGAGGAGGCTCTGCGCCTGCAGATGCGCGCGACCCTCATGCCTACTCGGGCGGATATCAGCTGGGAACCGGGCTATACGCTGTTGGCGAGCAACGCTCTTTGATGATGGCTGACGAACACAAGTTCGTTTCGTTATTGGCAGACCGTTTTGAGCGAGGTCATAGCAATGGCGGCAATTCAAATTCTTATGAATTACAAGCTTGGTACGGAGACAGTTATAACAAACTTACAGTGAAAGCTGAAGGTGAGGTGGCGAAAGGGCGCGTCGAAGACGCACGTACTGAGCTCCTTTGGGCTAAGGCCTTTCATCCATACTGGGATGTGCAGGCCGGTGTACGTAACGATATAAACGCCAATGGCCCCTCGCGAAATTGGTTGGCATTTGGGGTACAGGGGTTGGCTCCTTATTGGTTTCAGGTGGACGCTACAGCTTACCTCGGCGCGGAAGGACGCACTGCATTTCGATTGTCGGCTGAATACGAGCTTTTACTCACTCAGCGGCTTATCTTGCAACCCCGGGTAGAAACAAACGTATATGGTAAAGACGACCCTGAAGTCGGCGTAGGGCGCGGACTTTCCAACGCAACATTCGGAGTACGGTTGCGTTACGAGTTTAGTCGTCAGTTCGCACCATATATCGGCATTGAACGCAGCGCGCGTTTTGGCCGCACGGCTACTTTAGTACGCAATGCCGGGGGAGATGCCCGGCAGACTCAAGTTGTCGCCGGCGTAAGATTTTGGTTTTAAGTGCTTCACAATCTTCCACAAACTTTAAAGGAATATCATGTTTAACATCCGTAATATACGTCAGATTGGCGTCGCCGCTCTCGTCACCTTGGTGGCAACCTCTGCATTTCGCACACCCTAGTTTGGTTGAGTCTACGCCAAAGGATAATTCTGAGGGGCCAGCTCCGGCGAAAATCGAATTGCGTTTCTCTGAAAATCTCACAAAACAGTTTTCAGGCGCTAATTTGATCATGGCGGAAATGCCTGGCATGGGCGCCATGAAAATGGCTGCTAAGATCGGAGGCACCGATGACCCGAAAGTCATGGTGTTGACACCAAATCAGCCGTTGACGCCGGGAAAATATAACGTTGAATGGCGCGCAGTGTCGACAGATACCCATCCAATCACGGGCAAGATTACGTTTACCGTAAAGTGAGGAACGGATGGACTGGGCAAATGTGATCGTTCGCTTTTCTTTATATCTGGATTTGATGTTGGTTTTTGGACTCCCTTTATTTGCCCTGTACTCCCTAAAGCCCGATGAGAGGGAGTCCATTACAGCTAAGCGATTTGTAGTAAAAAGCAAGATGCTGGCGATTATTGCAATCGTTTTATCAATTGTAGGGCTCGTTGTTTCAACCAAAATGATGAGTGGAGCGGAAAGCTATTTTGATATAGCACCGGATGCATTTTCCATGGCGCTATTTGAGATGAGTTTTGGTACGGCATTGCTCATCCGTTTGGCAGCATTGGCTTTATTTGTCGCTCTTGCCACTAGTATATTAACCAGACGACCGGCTTATCAGCTTGTTTTAATGACCGTTTTCGGGGGCATAGCTCTGGCAACCTTAGCGTGGGGCGGGCACGGTGTTATGAATGAAGATGTCAAAGGGTTCGTCCATTTGGGCGCTGACATTGTCCATCTAATTGCTGCGGGAGCATGGATCGGGGCATTAGCATCCTTTGTGTTACTTCTGCGCTGGGTACCAAAGGGTGGACGCGCTGAAGTGGAACAACTGGGTCGTATGTTGAATGGATTCGCAATAATGGGGAGCGTCATAGTTTCCACTCTGCTAGTAACGGGCACGATAAACTATTTGATGATTTCAGGATTGAACTTCAGCAGTATATTTACCACCACATACGGCGTCCTACTAACGATAAAGCTAGCATTCTTTCTGGCCATGCTCGCTTTAGCGGCCGCCAACCGTTATCGATTGACGCCTAAGCTTGAAGCTTCGATTGCTAACGACAATCACGGCCCGGCTATTGCTGCTCTAAGAAGTAGCTTGGTTTTGGAATCTGGCTGCGCTTTACTGATTTTGGCGCTGATAGCGTGCTTAGGAATGCTTAATCCTTTCTAACGCTGATCGAGATTCACTGAGTTATTGGCGACATAAAAATATGCGACGTATTATGAAAACTGATTTCGTGTTTAAAAGAAATTTTTCGTTTTAGGCAACGATAGTCGATATGGACATGGTGCTTTCAAAGTGCTTCACGTTGGCCATGTTGGTCATATTTTTATTTATGACCAACATGGGCGTTTGGAGCAATTATTCGCACTTTCTTATACACGACCTTGAACATGAAGTTAATGTGGTTTCAGAAACCACTACGACGAATTATGTTTCATTACATGATACGGATATTGCAGACAACATAAGCGCTAATAGTTCGCTGAGTGTTGAACATGAATTACTGCATGCAGCGAACCAACTACAATTTTTTCTAGGCATCAACCTCAAAATTTCTTTTCTTTCGATCGCGTCGTTCATTGATGCGTATTTTAATGTTGTATCCATGCCCCTTGCGGCAATCGATGCGCCATTTCGCCCCCCTAGATTTTCGCCTCTCCCAATCTAGTAATCCGTCTGTGTTTTTAAGCATGCGGAACTACTAGTTCTTTAAAAAGCTACATCAAGAAGCACATCTTGCTTTGGCGTTATTTCGCGGCTTGAATTGTCAATCTTGATAATTTTTTTCCGCGCATTGATGGAAGTATTTCTATTTGAATAATTAACTAGTTATTCATCATCTATGCGCGCTGTAATTTTTCATAAAGAATAGAAAAGTGCGATGGAAAATTTATTTCAGATTCCCTCTATTGATGGGAGTAGGGCTGTTTCATACAAATTATCTGTAATTGTCCCTTTGTTCAATGAGGAAAGCGTCCTGCCAATATTCCATGACCGTTTAGAAAAAGCGTTGTCAGGCCTGCAGCAAGAATGGGAAGTTATTTATGTCGACGATGGAAGCACCGATAGTTCTCATAATATATTGGAGGGACGGCCGGGATTACGGTTTTTTTCGCCAAAAGTGATCTAACTTGATGATTTATATGGCGAAATCTAACTTGTAATTGATTGGTTCGAACTCCCGATCGAGATCCAGCGGATATTCCCCAAACCGATTGATATGCTCCCGCCGGTATGGTGCCGTGCCGCGCAATATCTCCTCTGTCAATACATATCCCTTCGCCTGCAGATCCTTCAGCACCCGCGACATGCCGTGGACGTTGTGAAGGATGACCATGTTGGCCACCAGGTGGCTGTACTTGATGACCTTGCGCTGCTCATGCCGGATGTTCTCGGAGATGATGCCGTCGCCGCCAAAAAACAGCCACTTCACGAAATCGTTGAACTCTTCGCTCTTGTTGGTCGCCGCGTGGATGCTTTTCCGCAGCTCCGCGTCATTGATGTATTTCAGCAGAAATTGCGTTCGTACCACCCTGCCCAGCTCGCGGGGTAATCCCCCCATTTTTAAAGCGACTTGAGAGTAGAGACTATGCGGCCAGGGCCAGTTTCTGTTTTGGGGTGATGCCTCCGATGGCCATGTTGGGGCGTTCGTGATTATAGGTCCATAGCCAGCG
>NZ_JADOEL010000025.1 GCF_015645465.1 Herminiimonas contaminans
CTCGCGCCAATCGGGTATATTCCTCCTGCCGAAGCGGAAAGAAACTACTACCGGCAAACAAGCGAACATCCTACCGTGCAGACTTAACTTAAACCAACCAGCCTCCACGAAACCCGGGGCGGTTCACCTTGGCATTTGGAGATCGCGCATCTTTAGTAATCGTACGCAATGCCAAACAGCAATGGCTGGTCTTGGCAGGCATAGGTGCAATGACAGGATTTTTATCTGGATTGACTGGAATTGGTGGCCCTGCTCTGTCAGTGCCATTAATGATGTTGTGCGGCTACTCTATTTTGAATGCGATTGGTGCAGGGCAGGTTCTACAGATTGTAGGGGCATTATCCGGAACTATGGCTAATTTGAAATTTGGCACAATCGATTTTAGTCTAGCTTGGTTTATCACATCATTTGAAATTTGTGGCGTTCTACTCGGAGCCTACTTAATTCATAAGGTCGACGTTCGCTTGATCAAAAAATTGGTTGGTTTCTTGTGTTTGGTCGCGGGCTTTGCATTCATTGTTCGCACCATCTAAATAAATTTCAATGTGTTTATCTTATAAGTTTGGGTGATGTACCGTTTCGAGAAAGTAGGAATGGGGTACTTGGAGATAGCATTTCAATGTTCCAAAGAGCGGGAATCTTCCTAAGCGCTGTCGTGATCAAACGTCCACTTTGGGTCGAAAACAGCACGTTCCATATCGGCGAACGCGAGGATCAAATTCTTTTTAAGAGTCGTGTTGGGATTAGCCACCTTAAAAATAGAAGGCGTTAGGCAAAAAAAACCGACTCATGATGCGTCAGACGCATTACATCAAACATAAGACCCCTATAATGGAAGCCAATATCATGAGCTACTTTGGCGGTCAAAATGCAGTTTCCTCAGTCTTCGACAATACCTCTCTATACACAGATTAAAGAAGCTTTAAGGGCCAAAATCATTGATGGCACTTATGTAGCGCACCAGCGATTGCCTTCCGAGAGCGAAATGATCAATGCTTTTGGGGTTAGTCGAATTACCGTGCGACAAGCGATGAATGATCTGCAACAAGAAGGCTTGCTTTTCAAAGTACACGGCAAGGGCACCTTTGTTGCGATGCCTAATGTATCTCAAGAGTTGACGCATCTGCAGGGGTTTGGCGAGGCTATGCGTCATCTTGGACACGAGACCTTTTCAGAAGTATTTGGCTTAAGTAGTGTCCCTGGAACGGCTATCGCCTGTTTAAAGCTGGGAATTGACCTTGGCGCTCAAGTTACTGAAATTAGGCGAGTGCGGTATTTGAATCGCGAGCCAATTTCGATTGACTACTCATGGGTTCGGCATGAAATCGGATCGAATTTGTCAGAGAAAAATCTCAAGGACAAAGATCTGTTTTCACTGCTGGAAAATGAGCTGGGCCAGCCTCTTCACTCCGCGGATGTCGAGATTGATGCAACCTCAGCCAGTGCGGAAATCGCCGCGCGCCTGAACGTTGCGGCTAATTCCCCAATCCTGCGTATTGAACGCTTGACCTATGCCAGCGAAAGCAAGCCGCTTGTGTTCGAGTACATTCACTATCGAGCTGAAAGTTTCAAATATAAATTAAAAGTGTTGAGATAGACCTTAATAAGAATAGAAATCATTTGCAATAAGTTGAGTGATTTTAATGCTTATATAGTCGCTTATCAGACCATTCGATCTCACTAAGTTGGGACCCTGTTTTGGTTAGTTTCACCATAATGATTCGTTCTATCCTCCCGTCCTGAAGCGCTTTCGCGCATTTTCGTAGCAAATCCCCCAAATAAATCCTGAAAACGGCTGGCACACGTTTTGCTCAACTGGTTATGACGAGTCATGATGAGTTGATCTCATGCGCGATATCGCAAATGTTGGCAGCGTTGGTGAATGGTTGTTTGCTCAGCAACTTCCAATTCCTTGCGTTGATTTGTTTCCCAGTGCTTACTTGAAAGGCAAAGATGAAAACCATCGAATTGGAGTACGACCTTGTGATCGTTGGTGGCGGTACAGGTGGTCCTATGGCCGCTGTAAAAGCCAAAGAAAAAAATCCGAAGCTGCGGGTCCTAGTGCTGGAAAAAGCAAACGTAAAGCGAAGCGGTGCGATTTCCATGGGCATGGATGGCCTGAATAATGCCGTGATTCCAGGGCACGCAACACCAGAGCAATACACCAAGGAAATTACGGTTGCCAACGATGGCATCGTGGATCAAAAGGGCGTGTTCGCTTATGCATCAAATAGTTTCGCAATGATTGAAGAGTTGGACCGCTGGGGTGTGAAGTTTGAGAAAGACGAGACTGGCGATTTCGCAGTACGCAAGGTGCATCACCTTGGCAGTTACGTGCTTCCGATGCCGGAAGGACATCACATGAAAAAAGTTCTTTACAGACAGTTGAAGCGGGCGCGTGTCGATATTACCAACCGAGTGGTAGCGACGCGTTTGATCACAGGTTTGAATGGCGAAATCACCGGCGTAATGGGCTTCGATTGCCGTACCGCCGACTTTTACGTCATCAAGGCCAAGTCGGTTGTCTTGTGCACTGGCGCTGCTGGCCGACTCGGCTTGCCGGCTTCTGGTTATATGTTCGGCACCTACGAGAATCCAACCAATAGCGGCGAAGGCCATACCATGGCATTTCACGCTGGCGCAGAATTGACCAACCTCGAATGCTTCCAAGTTAACCCTTTGATCAAGGATTACAACGGACCTGCCTGTGCGTATGTTACTGGTCCGTTTGGTGGCTTTACAGCGAACTCGCAGGGCTCACGTTTTATCGAATGCGATTACTGGAGCGGCCAGATGATGCTGGAGTTCTACAACGAACTCGAAGGCGGCCGCGGTCCGGTTTTCCTGAAACTCGATCACCTCGCCGAAGAAACAATCGCAGAGATCGAACACATCCTGCATACCAACGAACGCCCTAGCCGTGGTCGCTTCCACGAAGGACGCGGCAATGACTATCGTCAAAAAGCCATCGAGATGCATATCTCGGAAATCGGTTTCTGCAGCGGTCACAGCGCATCCGGCATCTGGACCAATGAAAAAGGCGAATGCTCGATCCCCGGCTTGTACGCGGCCGGCGACTGCGCAAGCATTCCGCACAATTACATGTTGGGCGCATTCGTGTACGGCAAATTCTGCGGTGAAAACGCGGCAGATTACATCTCCGGCATGGCAACTCCAACCATCAACACCGACATGGTTGAAGCAGAACGTCAACGCATCATGGCGCCGCTGTCGCGTAGCGAAGGACTTACACCTTTCCAGGTCGAATACAAAACGCGCCGTATCGTCAACGACTATCTGCAACCGCCAAAAATCACTCGCAAGATGGAAATTGCACTCGAGCGCTTTGGCGAGATCAAGGACGATCTCAACGATGTCGTGGCTGAAAATCCACATGAACTGATGCGCGCGATGGAGGCACACACGATACGTGACTGCGCCGAACTAGCAGCGCGAGCCTCGCTGTACCGCAAGGAAAGTCGTTGGGGTCTGTATCACCTGTGCGTCGACCATCCGGAAAAGGACGACGAAAACTGGTTCTGCCATACCAACATCGGTAAAAGCGCGGACGGCAAGATGGTCTCACGCAAACGTGAAATCGAACCCTACATGGTTGAACTGAACGACGATGAAAAAGCTGCTTATCAACGTCTGCGTGTAGCTGGCGGCAAAAACACAAACTAAACGAGGAACCATCATGACCATAGCAACGACAAGAACCCAAGCCCCGGTGGTAGTCGATCAGTCCAAGTGCATTGCCGAGAAGGGCTGCACCGTGTGTGTGGATGTCTGCCCGCTGGATGTTCTGGCGATCGACTTCGTCACCAACAAGGCCTTCATGAAATTCGACGAATGCTGGTACTGCATGCCGTGTGAACAAGACTGCCCTACCGGTGCAGTACAAGTCAACATCCCCTACCTGTTGCGCTAGGAGTCAACATGATTGCCACAAGTATCCATGAACGATTGAAAAGCGACGATGCCGCAGTACGCCGGATTGCCGTCATCGATTTGCCGTACACCGAAGAAGAGTACGACATCATTCCCTATCTGGTGGAAGCACTGGCCGACTCCGACGCCAGCGTCCGGCTTGAAGCCGCCAAGGCAATTGAGGGTTATGAAGAGCCAGAGGCATTAATGGCTTTGGTACCCTTGCTCAAGGACGTTGACGCAGAAGTGCAAAAAGCAGCGGCGCTTACCCTGGCTGAATTGAAGAATCCGGAGTCCGCCACCTTTCTGCTGCCGTATCTCTCCGAGCTTGATCCACAAGTAAAAAGTTATGCCTTGCACGCGATCCGCGCACTGAAATCGGAAGACGCTTTTGCGCCGGCAATGCAGGCCATCGAAGACGACAGCGCAATGGTGCGGCGTGAAGCCGTAGGTGTGCTCGGTTACCTGAAAAAGCCGGAAGCAATCGGCGCACTGACCAATGCTGCCGCCAACGACCCGGATCAAGAAGTACGACGTATCGCGATCGGTGCGCTTGGCTATTCATCAGAAGTCAGCATTCAGCCAACCCTCAGCCGCGTGCTGTCGGACTCGGTGTGGCAGGTTCGTGAGGAGGCCGCGACAACGATAGGCAAGTTGGGATTGTCGCTGGCGGTTCCTGATCTTGTGCGCGTGATGGATGACGAATTCTGGCAAGTGCGCGTGAAAGCTGCACGCAGTCTGGGCAAGTTGAAAGCAAAGCCGGGTGTTCCTGCCCTCTGCGAAGCGCTTAAACATCCGATCAGCAATCTGCGTAAAGAAGCCGTGATTGCCCTGGGTGAAATCGGCGACACGCGCGCTATTCCTTTTCTCGAATTTGCGCTAACAGATGCTGATTCCGACGTCCGCAAACTTTCCAAGCTGGCGATGGCAACCATCCGTTTGCATGGAGGTGCGTCATGACCCACGTCGTTGGAGAAGCGTGCATAGGGTGCAAGTACACCGACTGTGTCGCTATATGTCCAGTCGAATGTTTTCACGAAGGCCCTAATTTTCTCGTCATTGATCCGGAAGTGTGTATCGATTGCGGCGTCTGTGTGGCTGAGTGTCCGGTCGAGGCAATTTTTGATGAAAAAGATTTGCCGGAGTCACAAAAGGAATATGTCGAATTGAACATTCGGCTGACGAAGGAATGGCCGTTGATCACGCAATCAAAAGAGCCCTTGCCGGAAGCAGAGTCCTGGGCTGAAAAAGAAGGCAAGCGGGAACATTTGGTGGAGATGATTTAAGAAGCGCCGGTTAGTGCGCCTGTATCTCGAACGATGTGAATAACTAGGAAGGATTGAATATGACTATCTCGCTTTCATCGACCAGTTTCATCCGCAACAAGAAGAGTTTTGCAGTTCGACTCATGACGTTATCCGCAGCTGCGCTGTTTTCTTTGTCAGTACAGGCAAAAGAGACAGTCACCATCGGTATCGGTACGCAAAATACGACGACCAACACCGTCACCGGCGGCATCGTGATCAAGGAGCTCGGCTTGCTTGAGAAGTATCTTCCCAAGACGGGAAAGTACGCCAACATTGATTGGAAACTGGATTGGCAAAATGCCACCTCCGGTCCGCCGATTACCAACGGCATGATCGCCAACAAGATTCAGATCGGCATGATGGGTGACTATCCTTTGCTTGTGAACGGCGCAACCGGCCAGCAAAACAAAGGTAACGAAACGCAGCTCATCGCTGTCATCGCCTACAACGCCTTCGGTGCCGGTAACGGCGTAGTGGTTCACAAAGATAGTCCTTACTACGAGTTGTCCGACCTGAAAGATAAAACGGTATCTGTTCCATTTGGCTCGGCGGCACACGGCATGCTTTTGCAGGCAATGCAGGCGCGCGGCTGGTCCGATAGCTACTGGAATCTCGTGAGTCAATCACCTGAGGTCGGCACCACTAATCTGCAAGAAAAGAAAATTGATGCGCACGCCGACTTCGTGCCATTTGCAGAGTTGTTACCGTACCGCGGTTTCGCGCGAAAAATATTTGACGGTGCTGAAACGAAGATGCCAACCTTCCACGGCGTTGTCATGCGCAAGGATTTTGCAGAAAAATATCCGGAAGTCGCAGTGGCATATATCAAGGCGATGATGGATGCCGACGATTGGGTGCGTAAGAACCCAAAACTCGCTGCAGAAAAAATCCAGGAGTGGACCAAGATCGAAAAAGAAGTGGTTTACATCTTCCTCGGACCTGGTGGCATTCATACACTTGATCCAACCATCAAGCCAATGCTGGTCAGCTCAGTCAAGACTGCATTCGGCGTGTTGCAAAAGCTTAATCGCGTCAAACAGTTCGATGTCGACGCATGGGTGAACGAAACATATTTGCGCCAGGCATTCAAGGATCGCTCGCTCGATTACGACGCGCAGAAGCAGACACTTGCGAACTACGACATTGAAGGCAAGGATCCGGTTTGCAATAAGCCAATCACACGTCCAAAAGAAGCAGGACAAATCTGGATTGAGGGTGGCGACATTGTTCCTCTGAGTTCAACCTTGTGCACGTTCATGGGTATCAAAAAATACCAGGACGCCGGCAAAAAAATCGCAGTGGCTTATGTCTTTGACAAAGCACTCGGCATCAAGGTATTTGCCGACAAGGCCTTTTATTCAGTGAGTGGTACAGAAATTGCAAAACTGGATGTAGTGCCTTTCCTTCTGAAGAAAGACGCTGAAGCATATGCAGCCAAGGCAGGTGCGTCGGTTGCGACTTATGCGCAGGTCCTGGCAAAAATGGAGAAATAATCATGGGAATGACCGAACGCCGTCCGCTTGATGAACCTATCCCGGTGGCAGCGACTTCAGTACAAACTGTCCCCGTATCGAAGCCGCCTTTACTGGCGATCAAAGGCGGCGTCGGTGACATTCCTCATGCGGTGCTTATGGAAGATACATCGAGTTGGAAAGACTGGTTTGAATCAAAAATTGCGCAATATGTAATGGGCGTGATTTCGATTGCCAGTGTCTTGCTTGCTTGGCATTTCGCAACCAAATTCCAGCTCGATTTCTACGTACGGTTTGGAAATATTCCTACACCTGGTAACGTATTTGACAAGGTGCTGGAAGTGAATCGCTCAACCAAATTCATCATGAATGTCGGTATCAGTGTTCGCCGAGTCTTGCTCGGGTTTGCGATCGCTGCCGGCATCGGGATCAGCCTCGGCATTTTGATTGGACGTTATCGAATCTTCCGTTCCTTGACCATGCCTGCGCTGGAAATATTCCGACCGATCCCGGCGATCGCATGGGTGCCTATGGCCATCATGCTTTGGCCAAGCAACGAAGTAAGTATCGTGTTCATTACATTCCTGGGCGCCTTCTTCCCGATCTTGATCAATACCATCCACGGTGTGGAAGAAATTGATGAAGTGCTGTTGCGGGCTGCACGCAGCCTTGGTACGAAGGAGATAGACCTGATCACATATGTCGTGATCCCCGGCGCACTGCCACATATTTTTACCGGGCTCTCGATTGGTATGGGCGTGGCGTGGGTGTCGTTGATTGCCGCGGAAATGATCTCGGGACAATTTGGTATCGGTTACTTCACGTGGGAAGCCTACTCGTTGATTTCATACTCGGAAATTGCTCTGGGCATGATCACCATCGGCATCCTCGGACTGTTGTGCAGCAAAGCCATACAAGTGGCTTCCAAACTTGCCATGCCATGGGTAGGATCAGCTGGAGGGTCTAACAAATGAGTACCGTATTTGGTCACATCGAAGCCCGTGATATCAACATCAGCTTCAAGGCGCGTAGCGGCACCGTGCAGGCAGTCCAGTCTGTTTCGCTGCATGTGCAACCAGGTGAATTCGTCTCGCTGATCGGCCCATCAGGATGTGGTAAATCCAGCTTGATGAATGCAGTCGCAGGATTTACCAAAGTAAATGGCGGCAGCTTGCTGGTCGATGGCAAGCGCATTAGTGGCCCCGGGTCAGATCGTGGGGTTGTGTTTCAACAGTACTCTTTGTTCCCGTGGATGACGGTGCGCAAGAACGTCGAGTTCGGTCTCAAGATGAAGGGCGTATCGCAAACACAGAGACAGACACAAGCGCGTACCTTGCTTGGCCTTGCAGGTTTGCTGGCGTTCGAGGATCACTATCCATCGCAACTGTCAGGCGGCATGAAGCAGCGTGTCGGCATCGTGCGCGCGCTGGCAACCAGTCCGCAGGTGTTGTTGATGGATGAGCCATTTGGCGCACTGGATTCGCAAACACGTTCGGTCATGCAGGAAATTTTGACCAATATGTGGCAACGCTTGCGTTTGTCAGTGTTGTTCATTACGCACGATATAGAAGAATCCATTTTCCTCTCGGATCGCATATATGTGATGACTGCGCGGCCTGGTCGCGTCAAGGCCGAGATCGCCGTGCCACTGCCGCGACCACGCAAACCGGAAATGATGGAAACCCCAGAGTTCGTTGCTTTGGTCCGTGAAATCAAACAACTCATCAGAGAAGAAAGTCTGGCTGCAATGGGCAGTGAATTGTCTCAAGGTGGATGTGAAGGTTTGAGCATGGAAGTTGGACCTGCAGGAGTCAGTCATGTCCTCTAATGCCGTGCTCGAACGGGAAGTCGAAAGTGCCATCGCGGAAGTGGCGGCCGAATGGCCATCTGCCATCAGTATCGATAGAAAAAAACGACTGGTTGAACTCGAATGGAATGGAAAGCATGCGCTGGTATCGCACAAGGTATTACGTCAGTCATGCCGATGCAGCGTTTGTGAAAGTACACGCAGAGTGCTTGATGATGTGATTCCAGTGGCGGCAGATATCGAATTGTTGAAGATGGAAGTTCTGGGATCGATCGGGATTCAATTATTTTTTTCGGACGGACACGATAGAGGTATTTATCCATGGGCCTATCTGCGCCGCATCGTGGATGGTCCGGTTGAAACAGGTTTCACCGCAGCTTTAATGAAAGGGTGGCGTGATGAGTAATTTTTATCAAGCAGAAGTGTTATCGGTACATCACTGGACCGATAGGTTGTTTTCGTTCACGACGACACGTGAGGCGAGCTTCCGTTATCAAAGCGGGCAGTTTGCCATGATCGGTTTGGACGTTGATGGCAAGCCACTCATGCGTGCTTACAGTATGGTCAGTCCGCATTACGAAGAAACGCTTGAGTTCTTGAGTATCAAGGTGCAAGACGGCCCATTGACTTCGCGTCTGCAGAATATCAAGGTGGGAGACTCCATCCTTGTCGGACGCAAGGCTTCAGGCACATTGCTGAGCCAAAATTTGTTGCCAGGTAAACGACTTTATTTGTTAGGTACAGGGACCGGCCTCGCGCCGTTCATGAGTATTGCGCACGACCCTGATATTTATGAACAGTATGAAAAAGTGATACTCGTCCATGGTTGTCGTCACATTCATGAGTTGGCTTATCAGGAACGAATTTCCAACGATCTGTTCAAGCATGAATTTTTGGGAGAAATGGTCACTGACCGTTTGATTTATTTTCCAACTGTCACGCGCGAGCCATTCAAAAATCAAGGGCGTATTCCTGACTTGCTGCAAAGCGAGGAGTTCTTCGAGAAGCTTGGTGTCCCGGCATTCAATGTGGAAGAAGATCGCTTCATGTTGTGCGGCAGTCCGGCCATGCTGAAAGATACCGTGGCCGTGCTGGAAGCGCAGGGGCTGACGGAAGGCAATATGAGTCATCCTGGTCACTATGTGATCGAGCGTGCTTTCGTAGATAAGTAAGCCAGTACCGCCGCATCTTTTGATGCGGCTCATTAACCCATTTCTCTGTTTGCCAGGCTGATTGTGAGTGTGTCGTTTCACCTCGCAGGGAGAAGTGTTGCCTGTTGCAAGCGGAAGAGAGATAGACGTGAGCGAAAAAATGAGGCTGTCTTACCTGGCGTGGCAAGGCAGATCCGCAACTATCTTTTCCGCATGGCATCCGGCTGCGCTCAAAAAGAACTGGCCGGGTATTTCCCTTAGCGTGGTCATTGCTTTAGCGGCCACCTTTGTGTCCACCGCTTATGGTGGGCCGCAACTGTTGTATGCATTGTTCTTCGGGCTGGCTTTTCATTTTCTGTCGCAAGATCCATTGTGCCGGCCCGGCATCAATTTTTGTAGTCAGACGCTGTTACGTACTGGCGTTGCCTTGCTGGGTGCACGCGTCACACTCGAACAGATTACATCGCTAGGCGCCGCGCCCTTGATCATTGTTTTGATTGCCGTCGTATCCACCGTTCTGATGGGATGTGTCGTGGCGAAAATTTTCGGCCGCAGCAGAGTGGAGGGCTTGCTATCAGGTGGCGCGGTAGCAATCTGCGGTGCATCCGCGGCGTTGGCGATTTCAGCTGTATTGCCGAAGACGAAGGAAAACGAGCAATTCACATTGCTTACTGTTGTTGGTGTGACTTCGCTGTCCACAATGGCAATGATTATTTATCCATTGATCGTTCATTTTTTGAAGCTGGATGTAACAACTGCGGGGATTTTTCTGGGCGCCACTATTCATGATGTGGCCCAGGTTGTTGGTGCGGGTTACCTGATTTCCAATCACACCGGTGAGGTGGCAACGATAGTCAAATTGGCGCGTGTCGCCTGCCTAGTACCAGCCGTTGTCGCAATCTCTCTTTTGTACCGCAAGCGCGGCGAGGTTGGGGACGTCTCACGTTCACCGCTTGTGCCATTTTTCCTGATCGGGTTTGTTTGCATGATGCTGGCAAATAGTTTTCATCTCATTCCCCATCTGGCCTCCGGCTGGATCAATGATGTGTCGCGCAATTGCCTTGTATTGTCCATCGCTGCACTGGGAGTAAAAACTTCTTTTCAATCCCTTGCATCGTTGGGCTGGCGGCCGGTGTTGATGCTGGTTGGGGAAACCGTCTGGATCGTCGTTCTCGTTCTTGTCATGTTGAAAATAAGTACTTAGTTGTATAGCTGTGAATGCAGCGTTCAGATGCTGCGCAATCCAAACTCCATGGTTGAAAGGATATGCAATGAAAATTATGGTTCCTGTAAAGCGCGTCATTGACTCGAACGTCAAGATTCGTATCAAGTCAGACGGATCGGGGATAGATACAAGCAACGTAAAGATGTCTATCAATCCTTTTGATGAAATAGCAGTAGAAGAGGCCGTCAGATTACGTGAGTCTGGCAAGGCAATCGAAGTAGTAGCCATTTCATGCGGCTTGAATACTTGCCAGGAAACGCTGCGTACTGCGATGGGGATCGGTGCGGATCGTGGCTTGTTAATTGAAACAGATTTGGAGTTGCAGCCCCTCGCTGTAGCGAAACTACTCGCTGCTATCGCGATCAAGGAAAATCCGGATTTGATTATTCTGGGCAAGCAGGCAATCGATGATGACTGCAATCAAACGGGACAGATGCTCGCGGCCTTGCTTGATTGGCCACAGGCTACGTATGCCTCAAAAATATCTGTCGAAGATGGTTCGGTCGTTGTGCAGCGTGAAATCGATGGCGGAACGGAATCTGTACGGCTGACATTGCCAGCGATTGTCACGGTTGATTTGCGTTTGAACGAGCCGCGCTTTGTTAGTTTGCCGAATCTGATGAAGGCAAAGAAAAAAACATTGGAAGTTACACCTGCCTCGGCACTGGGAATCGATCTAACGCCGCGCTGGCTTACCCTGAAAGTGAATGAGCCGGCCAGACGTGCGCCGGGTATCTTGCTCGACAGCGCAGCTGCACTTGTCGATAAATTGAAAAATGATGCACGGGTTATTTGATATCAAATCAATCTAGTCAGAAAAGGGCTTCATCATGAACGCGTTAGTAATCGCCGAACACGATAATGTTTCATTGAATATCAGCACCTTGCATACAGTCACTGCCGCATTGCAATGTAATACGAATGTGCACGTACTTGTCGCTGGATATGGCTGCGATGCCGTCGCGCAAGCGGCTGCAAAAATTAGTGGTATTGGAAAAGTACTGGTAGCCGATGCCATCCCGTTCGCCAATGGATTGGCAGAGAATGTCGCGCAGCAAATACTAGCGTTGGCGCTGACGCATACCTATACACATCTGCTCGCTCCCGCGACCGTGTATGGGAAGAATATTATGCCGCGCGTCGCCGCCATGCTGGACGTTGGGCAAATTTCTGAAGTGACGAAAGTGGTATCCGCAGATATCTTTGAACGGCCTATATACGCCGGTAACGCAATTGCGACCGTACAGTCGCTGGATGAAATCAAGGTCCTCACAGTACGAGCGGTCAATTTTGCCGCAGCTGGCATGCATGGAAACGCGCCCGTTCAGCCCATCATGGCGGCTGCGGATTCAGGTAAGTCATTGTTCATTTCACGTGATTTGGCGACTTCGGGGCGACCGGATTTAACTTCTGCGCGTATCGTCGTATCTGGTGGACGAGGGCTGGGTTCCAGCGAAAATTTTCGAATACTGGAACCGTTGGCGGATGAGTTGGGTGCTGCCTTGGGCGCATCCCGTGCAGCAGTGGACGCCGGCTTTGTGGCCAATGATTTACAGGTCGGTCAAACCGGGAAAATAGTGGGTCCGGATTTGTATATCGCTATCGGCATTTCCGGCGCGATCCAACATTTGGCGGGCATGACTGATTCGCGCGTGATTGTGGCGATTAACAAGGATCCGGAAGCTCCAATTTTTGCTGTGGCGGACTACGGCATAGTCGGAGATTTGTTTGAAGTAGTACCTGATTTGATACGTGAACTGCAGTGTGTAAGTGCGACACAAGAAGCTGCTTAGTCTTTATCAACACGTTATAACGAGTTATAATATGGGGGATAAATTAACGACAAATCGGATTCTTGATGTTGACCTATAGCAGTCTTGTTTTGATATCGATCAGCATCGGGGTACTGGTAGGCGCTGTGGGTGTGGGCGGCTTTTTCATGCCAACGGCATTAACGCTGGTGGCAGGAGTGACGATCCATCAGGGCACCGCGACGTCTTTGTTTACTTTCATTTTTACCGGTATTGTCGGCGCGATTTATTTCCATAAAAAGGGCAGCATCAACTGGTCGTTAGTCGGGCCTATTTGTATTGGTGCAGTGCTAACCGGTTTTGCCGGCGCATGGGTGGGGTCCAAATTGAGTACGACAATGCTGTCGGGTGTCTTGGCGGTGATGATCATGAGTGCCGGGATTTACACCCTGGCAGCCGGTGATCGGGCAACTGCTTTGGCCGTTGGGAGCAGCCGAAAGCAATGGCTGATTTTGGCCGGCATAGGTGCGATTACCGGATTCCTATCTGGATTGACAGGGATAGGCGGCCCAGCGCTCTCAGTGCCATTAATGATGCTGTGTGGGTACTCCATCTTGAGTGCGATTGGTGCAGGGCAGGTTCTGCAGATCGTGGGCGCGTTGTCGGGAACGATCGCGAACCTGAAATTTGGCACGATCGATTTCGGCCTGGCCTGGTTCATCACGATATTTGAAATTTGTGGCGTTCTACTGGGTGCTTACATCATTCATAAAGTCGACATTCGTCTGATCAAGAAATTTGTTGGCGTCTTGTGCGTAGTTGCAGGCTTCGCCTTCATGTTTCGTACCTTGTAGTGTTCAGATATCGTCTTTTTACAAGGATTGAGGTGGTGCACAGTGTCGAGAACGAAAGAGTTTGAGCGTGAAGAAGTCTTAAGAGAAGCCGTGTCAATGTTTGCCCATGGCGGATATGCAGGAACATCCACTAGCGTACTTTTGCGTGCCATGGGAATAAGTCGACAAAGCATGTACGACACATTTGGCGACAAGCGCAGTTTGTATCTGGAAGCGCTACGGCATCATCTAGAACACACCACGACGAAGCAACTCGATGTGCTGAATAGTGATGCGTCGCCTGTTTGCAAGTTGCAGGCGGTATTGCAGCACGCCGTTCTGCAGGCATTTCAAGAACAGGAAACGAATTGCCTGAGTGTGAGTTCGATATGTGAATTCGGTTATACGGATGAAGACATCAATCGCGCGGTCGACGCTGCAAGAACGACATTGCTTGCAGCGCTGGAAAATTGTATTTCGGAAGCGAAAAGTAAAGGGGCGCTTGGGGATGAAATCGATGTGCGCCATGCCGCACTTTTCATCGCCATAAATTTCTCCGGTATTGAGGTCGCCGCAAGAGGCGGTGCCAGTCAATCGGATTTGGAAGACATCGCTAATCTGGTCATACGAAATTTGAAATAATGATTACGCATTCCAGCACCCATTTCCCACATCTTTCGATATGAGTGATCGCATTGAGATGAACCAAAGCCTGCTAGAAAAATACGGTCCACGCGAAGCGATGGAATATGACGTCGTGATCGTCGGTGGCGGACCGGCCGGCCTCGCTGCGGCGATTCGACTCAAGCAACTTGCAGCAGAAAAAAATCATGAAGTGTCCGTCTGCATTTTGGAAAAAGGCGGCGAACTAGGCGCGCATATTCTGTCCGGCGCAGTGATGGATCCACAAGCGTTGACTGAGTTGCTGCCGAACTGGAAAGAACTGGGCGCGCCGCTCAACACAGAGGTCAGCGAAGATCGCTTCCTGTTCCTGACTGAAAGCAAAGCCTACAAAACACCGAACTTCATGCTGCCGGCCTGCTTCCAGAATCATGGCAATTACGTCGTGTCACTGGCGAATGTCGTGCGCTGGTTGGGGCAACAAGCGGAAGCGCTCGGTGTTGAAATTTTCCCTGGATTTCCTGCTGCAGAAATTTTGTACAACGACGAAGGATCAGTGAGCGGTGTCGCCACTGGCAATATGGGCGTTGATCGCGCTGGCATCCCTACTGCCGCCTTCCAGTTGGGTATGGAACTGCACGCCAAATACACGCTGTTTGCAGAAGGCGCGCGCGGCCATCTCGGCAAGCAATTGATGGAAAAATTTGATCTAAACAAAGGCAAGGCGCCGCAAACTTACGGAATCGGCATCAAGGAATTGTGGGAGATAGCTCCCGCCTTGCATCAGCCGGGTTTGGTAATTCATACCGCTGGTTGGCCGCTTGCCAGCGATACCTATGGCGGTTCATTTTTATATCATCTGGAAAATAATCAGGTCGCCGTTGGCTACGTGGTTGGCCTCAGTTACGACAATCCGTATCTGTCGCCGTTCGAAGAATTCCAGCGCTACAAAACGCATCCTGAAATCAGCAAGTTCTTCAAGGGTGGCAAACGGTTGTCTTACGGCGCACGCGCCATTACTGCGGGCGGTTTGCAATCTTTGCCCAAGCTGGTGTTCGGCGGCGGTGCCTTGATAGGCTGCGATGCAGGCTTCCTGAACGCGAGTCGCATCAAGGGCAGCCACGCCGCCATCAAGAGCGGCATGATGGCGGCAGAAGCTGCCTTTGCGGCATTGGCAGGCGGTCGTCAGTTCGACGAACTGAGCGCCTATCCAGAAGCATTCGAACAATCCTGGTTGCATGAAGAATTGCACGTCGCGCGCAACTTCAAACCGTGGATGAGCAAAGGTTTGTATACCGGCTCATTGATGGTGGGCATTGATCAATTGATCTTCCGTGGCAAAGCGCCGTGGACCTTGCGCAATACGCATGCTGATCACACATGCCTGCGCCCTGCGTCCGAGTTTCAGCCGATTGTGTATCCGAAGCCGGACAACACGCTGACCTTTGATCGCTTGTCCTCGGTGTTTATCTCGAATACCAACCACGCAGAAGATCAGCCCATCCATTTGACCTTGAAGGATGCCAGCGTACCGGTAGACATTAATCTGGCACTGTATGCCGGACCGGAAGCGCGATACTGTCCTGCTGCAGTATATGAATTTATCAAAACCGATGCGGGCGAAGATCGATTGCAGATCAATGCGCAGAATTGCGTACATTGCAAAACCTGCGACATTAAGGATCCTACGCAAAACATTGTGTGGGTCACGCCCGAAGGTGGTGGGCCGAATTATCCAAATATGTGAAAACCTTTTAATTTTTATAAATTTAACGAATTGCAGCCGCTAAAATATTTGTTTTTTCTGAATGTAAAGGCTGCTATCGGCGTCGGAAGCAGACGTCTGCAATTGGCCAGCAGAGGACGCTTCTATCGGTGTCTCGAACACGGGAAATGCCACGCGTACGCATTTCAAATATTGGGATTACTTGCTAGCATCCTGCTGACGCGCATTCCTACCTAATTTTAGCTACAGTTCTTTGTAGGGAATGTACGCGTGGAAAATCCGCAGAACGATCTCTTTATTGGCAATCAAGCTGGTTTCTATTAAGTCCTAGATCGGTTCCATTTAAAGGCCCTCGCTTTGCTCGGCGTTTTTTATTTTTTCTGTTGTCTTTTTTTAAGAGCGGCAACGGCAACACAAAGGAAGCATATGAAAGAGACTTTTGATTACTCTCGCTCGCAGGTGAATGTGAAGCTGTAGGAAATACAATAAAAGGTTTTCACAGGCCGACAGAGCGCTGCGTAGGTACTCGCCGCGATAGTTCGATGCCACTAGATAAAATCAATGCTGGTCATTGATGCGTTTGGAAAAGCGATGCGAACGAAACTGCTTGATCGTGAAACCCGACGTAGACTCGAACCAGGGACCTGCGGATCTGATATCAGCGTTTCTTTCGGCACGCCTAAAGAAACGACCTAATTTGGTAGCAAATTAGAAGTCATTTGTCTTTAGGCGTGCGAGGTGCACGTTTTCTAATTGTTGGTTGTGTGAGTTCAGCGACCTTAGCGTTTTCATTCTGTCGCTGTAAATCTCGCAGTGTCGGTCTGGTTCGCGCTTCTTTTAATGTCAACTCTAATCCAAGTTGTTCTAAGACCTCCATTACCTTCCGTATCCCAACTTCTGGAAGCTTGCCCGTTTCAAGCAGACTTAAGGTGGGTCGCGAAATACGCACTGCTTCGCACAATTTCGCTTGAGTAATTGGCTTATTTAGCCGAGCAACTTGAATTGCTGCTCCGAGTTCGCATATGTTCATAATGTTTTGTATTTAATACGTTATGGCGTTAAAAGACATTAATGTTTTAAATACGGTACATTAAATTAATTAAATACGCTTGAAATTTTACGATTTAGGTGAGGAATATTTCCATTACGTGCTGAAGTCGGATAGTGACGAGACGTGAAACTCCGATTTTAAAAATAATTGGAGAGATTTTAGTTGGCCATCAGTGGGCACCAGGTTAAGCACAGTGAGATTGTGACGGTCGATACCTAAATTAACCGGACAGTACTGATGTATAACCAGATTTTTTGTTAAGTGATCCCATTCATTTTCGTTAGCAGCAAGAATTCCTTACCGTATGGAGCAGCGCATGAATGTATTTTTGGATACTGAATTCACCGATTTTCTAGACCCAAGTCTCATCAGCTTGGGCCTGGCATCGGAATATGGCGAAGACTTTTATGCCGAAGTGCCTTATCCGGATCATGTCTGTTCAGCGTTTGTAAGAGAGGCCGTAGTGCCGTTGCTCAGACAGATACCGCATTCCTATTATTCGCGCCCCAATCTACATTTGGAGATCATCAAATGGCTGGAGATCGTGCGTCGAGACAAAGAGGATGTTTATATCTGCGTGGATTACCAAACAGATTGGGATTTGTTTTGTGACGCGCTGGATTATCGCGTGCCACCTTGGTGTCAATACAAGCTAGTAGATAAGGAAATTGTGGAATTAATGCTTTACGATTTTTTCAATCACTCAAAATTACCAGAGCATCATGCACTTTATGATGCTCAGGCCAATCGACATGCTTACCGGGCACCTTTCCCAAGATAGTGACTGTTTTTTTGTTTAGATTCTTACTGATGTCTTTTGCTTTTTAGGTTGTATAAAGTCTAGATGATTTTGAAATTAAATAGTGCGAGTGATCTAAATAGGTCGCGCCTCTTAAATTAAATAGTGCGATGTAATAAAAAATGGCTCGCACTATTTATGTAAATGGTGCGACCTAATAAAATTCACTCGCCCTATTTAATTGCAAAATCATTTAGGTAGCTATGTCGGAAATGTTGCACATCACTACAGGCATCGAGTTTAGCCGTATCCCATATTTATGGGATTGTTTCAAGGTAACGATATCAATAACCTCGCCACTTCGCACCAAAATTAGAGCTGAAAAAAATGCCAATTGTCGACATGAAATATGATCGCCGTATTCTCGAGATGGACGACACAGAACTCGAGAAATTCGTACGCCAATGGATTGGAAAGAAAACGTCAAAGTATGACGACGTAAAAAGGTTTTCAGGAACTGGTGACTTAGGGAGAGATGTCGTCGGATTTATATCCAAGCAAAAACATGAGGGTCTTTTGGACAATTATCAATGCAAGCAATTCGCAAGATCACTTCCGACTGATACTGGTTTATTAGAGCTTGGGAAGATATTGTATTACGCGTATTTAGGGAAATTTACAGCTCCGAATGCCTATATTTTTATAGCACCAAGAGGAATAAATAAAAATTTGGAATCGTTAATACAAAATCCGAGCAAACTCCAACAAACTTTAGTTTCGGAGTGGAATAAATATTGTGCGAATAAAATTATAGAAAATCAGAATGTTCCGCTACATACTGGATTGAAAAGTTTTCTTATGGCTTACGATTTTTCTAAAGTTAGTAGGATGACCGTAAGCGATATGCTTCTGGATGGGTAATCCCCCCATTTTTAAAGCGACTTGAGAGTAGAGACTATGCGGCCAGGGCCAGTTTCTGTTTTGGGGTGATGCCTCCGATGGCCATGTTGGGGCGTTCGTGATTATAGGTCCATAGCCAGCG
>NZ_JADOEL010000026.1 GCF_015645465.1 Herminiimonas contaminans
AGCACTTGGTCAACAGCATCTCGTTTGAATGATTCGGGATAAGTACGTCTGGTCTTGGTCATAAACATAACTCCTGGGTGGCATTATCCACCTTAAGTTAGTGTCCACCTAGACCGGGACAGACCAACTCGAGTGGCGCGATGACCAGGAATTAATGGGGAAAATCTCTGTAATGCGGCACCTCGCAGCAGAAAAAGACTCAATCGCCGATATTCAACGAGACCCTCATTCTTTTAGGGACGCCGCAGCCAGTCACGATAACTTGATCCTTCTTCTTAAGAATCAAACTGGTACCGTTGTACTGCACATGAATGAGGAACAAGGTGGTGTTCCAACCATCCCGCTCATCCCGCTTAATAGCGAGGTTAATGAAAACTCCATCAAGATGATCGATACCACAGCTGGTCTGACTGCCCGTGCGATCGGCGCTCAAGGAAGAACTAGAAATGGTGACATCGTCGAGTTAATCGTGGCACGCACCACCTCGGATCGCATGCGACTCCTGAAGTCGTATTACATCGAAGTTTGGCTTGCATCCATTTGTGGAACGCTCATAGCGGCCCTATCAGGTTTTATCCTTGCTCGACGTAGCTTGCTACCGATTCGAAGCATGGCGAATAAAGCCAAATCAATTACAGCGCATCGTTTGGA
The DNA here is from genome assembly GCF_015645465.1 of Herminiimonas contaminans. Classification (GTDB taxonomy): domain Bacteria; phylum Pseudomonadota; class Gammaproteobacteria; order Burkholderiales; family Burkholderiaceae_D; genus Oxalicibacterium; species Oxalicibacterium contaminans. Next base: position 652 of record NZ_JADOEL010000026.1, read on the forward strand.
TACGCATCTAGATACTTCATCAGTTCCGCAGGAACTCTCTGAACTAGTGCTCGCATTTAATGAAATGATGGATCGGCTTAATGGCAGCTTCCAGCGATTGAATCAGTTTTCTGCGGACCTTGCGCATGATTTCCGAACACCGTTGAATAATTTGATGCTGCAGACACAAGTTGCGCTATCTAAGGCGAGAAGTGTAGAAGACTATCAAGCATTATTAGATTCAAATATCGAGGAGTATGAACGGCTGTCTCACATGGTCGACAACATGCTTTTCCTTGCTCGCGCAGAAAATACACACATCGTACTTAAGAAAAAGAGTCTCTCTTGTGATGAAGAATTGAGCAAAATCGCAGAGTATTTTGAAGGTATTGCGGATGAGGCTGGACTATCTATCGAAATACACGCCACGGGAAACATATATGCAGACCCAATTCTGCTGCGCCGCGCCATGCATAACTTGGTAGCAAATGCCATAAAACACGCTTCCGCTAATTCTGTCATTCAAATCATGACCATCACAGAGAATAATCAAACAATTCTCAAAGTTAAAAATCAAGGAAATCCCATAGCAGCGGATCATATCGAACATCTTTTTGATCGCTTTTATCGTGTTGATTCAGCGCGCTCAAACGCTGCAACCTCAACCGGACTTGGACTAGCAATTGTGCGCTCCATTATGAATTTGCATAATGGCAGCGTAAAAGTCAGTTGCTCACACGACGGCATCACGTCCTTCGATCTATGCTTTCCAAAAGAAGGCGATTGAAAGTTATCGAGAATGCAATGCATTGAGAACGATTTTTATTAGATAGAAATTGTAATCAAATATTTGGTGTATTCTTCGCCTATTCGTACCTCCCAGTAATCTGTCGGACAACGCAGCTCATGACCAAATTGGTCTCCAAATTTCTTATCCTTCCTCTCGCATTCGTTTTTTTGTTTATGACGAATGTGAGCATTTGGGATGAGCATTCAAATTGGCTGCTCAAAGAATTGGAACAGCATTCGCACGTTGAGCAGCAAGAATGGGCGGATGAATACATAGTGTTTCACGACATTGAATCCGTGGCAAAACCGCAAGTTCACGATTCACTATCCATAGAACACGAACTACTACATGCAGCCAGTCATCTCCCACTTTATTGGGGGGAAGAAGCATTTGATTTTCGTTTGCCGCTAGCAAAGTCAAAAAAGCACGTCTTGTATTCAACAGTCGTCGCTTTCACCTCTACTAAACCTCCTCTCCGCCCTCCTCGCATCACCATCTAATTCGAGCCGCGTGTAATTCACCTACCGCGCTGGAATTCCTCTCGCATAGTCAATTCGATCGTTAAACCACGATTCGGATTCTTAATTGCATCAATCTGTCATGACCTAACAAAAATGGCATTGTTTCATTCGAAACATGCATGTCAGTGGTCATGTTCAGAACATGAGAAGTCACGATGGAAACCGAATATCCAGTTCAGGTTGCGGACATAGTCTCTGCACGAAAAATTAGCGTTGTTGTCCCGCTATACAACGAAGAAGTAATGATCACCCCGTTTCATACACGTCTGAAAAAAGCTTTGGACAGCTCACCTTGGAACTGGGAAGTAATTTATGTCAATGATGGCAGTACTGATCGATCAAGATTGATCCTGGAAGGTATCCGTAACAACGCAACAAACGTCGGTGTGGCGAGCTTTACTCGTAACTTTGGTAAAGAAGAAGCGATGAGTGCCGGATTAAAACTGGCAACAGGAGATGCCGTCGTCATTATTGATGTGGACTTGCAGGATCCTCCTGAGCTCATCTCTGCCATGGCATACGCATGGGCAAGCGGTGCTGACGTTGTCAATATGAAGCGATTGGAGCGTCACGGTGAATCTTGGATGAAGAAGGCCACGGCGCATATCTTCTACCGCCTGATTAATCGTATAAGCGATGTTCCTGTTCCTGCGGACGTTGGAGATTTCAGATTACTGAGTCGTAGAGCTGTTGATGCGATTAATTCTCTGGAAGAAAGAAATCGCTTTATGAAAGGTCTGTTTGCCTGGGTTGGGTATCACTCAGTCACACTGGAATACAACCGAGAACCAAGATTTGCCGGCACGTCTAAATGGAAATACTGGCGCTTATGGAATTTTGCCCTCGAAGGTATTACAGGCTTTTCTATCGCGCCCTTAAAAATATCAAGTTACGTTGGGGTGATGTGCGCGGGTATGGCGTTCTTATATGCCGCCTACTTTTTTCTGAAAACATTGATTATTGGAGATGATGTAAAAGGATTTCCGACATTGATTGTGACAGTAATGATTCTTGGTGGATTGCAGTTGATGGCCATTGGAATAATTGGTGAATATCTTGGGCGACTTTTTATAGAGAGTAAGAGACGTCCACTCTATTTGCTCGAAAACTACCGAGCGCCATTGCAAGACCATAAAAAATAGCTGGTCCCAATTCATCAATTTGTCGGAGCTGATCGAGAAGCTGCTCATCTAGTAGCGGATAGCATTTTTTATCCGTATTAGAGAAGCAAGCCAAATCATATCAGTCATATATCAATGCTCAAACGCATGCATCCACGTATGGCGTCGTGGTTAAACACGCCCATTGGCTTAATTGTCGTTATTAGTATTTGGCTCGCGACGATCGCAAATTTTCCGTTATGGAGAACGCTCACGCTGATGCCGGATAACCATGGAAGTCAATACTGGATTTTCATTTTTTCATTCTCCATCATCATCGCATCGCTCAACGCAATTGCATTGGGAGTGCTGGCATGGGGAGTTTTTCTTAAGCCAGTGCTTGCTCTAAGTACTGTTGCTGCAGGATTTGGCGGTTACTTCATGTTGACATATGGGATTGTGATTGACACTGGGATGATCAGAAATGTAATCCAAACCGATGTCCGTGAAGTTAAGGATCTCCTAGACATTCGATTGCCAATAACATTGCTATTGCTGTCTGGTCCACCGCTCGTAATCATCTGGTTTGCAAATATCAGACCAAGAACGATAAAACTCGCATTACTCCAACAGATCGGAATCATCTTAGGCGCACTAGCGCTGTTAGTTGCTGTTCTGCTTATGGCATACCAGCCATTCTCCTCGACTATGCGAAACCATCCGCAGGTGCGTTATTTAATCAACCCACTTAATTCGTTTTATGCCCTCACGAAATTGGGCGTAGAACCATTGTTTAATAGTCCCAAGGAGTTCAAGACGCTGGGAGAGGACGTAAGGTTATCTGAGCTAAAAAAAGAAGAACAACCACCTATAATGGTTCTTATCGTCGGTGAAACTGTGCGCGCCCAAAATTTGTCGTTAAACGGCTATCAACGAACAACTACTCCATTACTCTCTCAGGAGAAAAATCTGTTCTCTGCAGAAAATGCTTGGTCCTGCGGCACGAGCACTGCAGAGTCGATTCCATGCATGTTCTCCAATCTTGGACGTGAAGGCTACTTAAGCCGTAAAGCTGATTATGAAAATCTTCTAGACGTTATTCAACGTGCGGGCATGGCTGTCCTATGGCTAGATAATCAATCTGGATGCAAAGGGGTATGCGAACGCATTCCTACCCTGCAAGCGATCCACAATCCATCATCGACGTTTTGCACACAAGATGGAACATGCCAGGACTCTTTCATGCTTGAAAATTTGAAAGAGCGTATAGATGCACTTCCAGTTGATCGTCGAAATCGGGGGATCGTCCTTGTGATGCATCAAATGGGAAGTCACGGACCAGCCTACTTTAAGCGTTCTATGCCTGAGCGTAAGGAATTTCTTCCCGAGTGCAAATCCGCCAACCTGCAGTCGTGCAGCAGAGAGTCTGTCATGAACGCATACGACAACAGCATTCTCGAGACCGATTACTTTCTTACAAACGTAATTAAGTGGCTGAACACGACCTACAGAGATCGGGCCACCAGCATGATGTATGTTTCCGACCACGGTGAATCGTTAGGTGAAGGAAATATCTACTTACATGGGCTTCCTTACGTATTCGCACCTGAAACTCAGAAAAAAATTCCTTGGATCCTCTGGATGTCTGACAAGATGCAAGATCAGACAGGTGCATCTATTGCTTGCCTAAATCAAAGAAAAGAAGACGCTCTGATATCACATGACAACTACTTTCATACGGTGATCGGAATGCTTAAGGCTCAAACGCATACCTATCGTAGAGAACTTGATCTTCTCAGCGCATGCAGGCAATGACATATGAAGCATTACAGTGTTTGAAAGAAGTGCCTTAAAAAGAACTTTTAGCCCGATAGGAAACTCTCTTTAGAGGTTTGAAATGAATGATCACGACGGACAATCTCACGCAGGACATTCTCATGGTAGCAATGCGAATGAAAGAAAAGTACTAATCGCATTCGTCATTACTTTTTGTTTCATGGTGGTGGAAGCGGTAGGCGGCGCTATTTCAGGTTCCTTGGCACTCATCGCAGATGCTGGCCATATGCTTACCGATGCCATGTCACTCGCCTTGGCTTACGGTGCTTTTAGACTAGGAAGAAAACCTGCTGATATCAAACGTACCTTTGGTTATGGAAGATTTGAAGTTATCGCAGGATTTTTAAACGCGCTCACGCTCTTCATTATTTTCTTTTGGATCGTTTACGAAGCAGTGAAACGATTTACTGAACCGAAAGAAATTCTCACTGGGCCAATGTTTATCGTAGCGTCTATTGGCTTAGTCGTTAACATAGCGGTCTATTGGTATTTGACACGTGGAGATAGCGAGCACGTAAATATTAAAGGCGCTGCATTACACGTTATGGGAGACTTGCTTGGTTCCATTGGAGCGATTGCCGCCTCAATTGCCATTTACTTTACTGGCTGGACACCTATTGATCCACTGTTGTCGGTATTCGTCTCGTTACTGATTTTGAATAGTGCATGGAGGCTGCTGAAGAATTCTCTTCATATATTGCTTGAAGGTGCTCCTAGCGGATTAAGTGCATCCATCATTGAGACTCACATATTGGAAACAATACCAACAGTCGCAAACGTTAAACATGTGCATATATGGTCTCTGACATCTGGAAGTACCTTGGCAACGATGCATATAGCATTAAAGCCAGCTGCTGATCCTCGGTCTACTGTCAAATCAGTCGAACAAGAGCTCGATAAGAAGTTCGGAATTCAACACGCGACAATCGCAATTGACTGGGATGATGTGGATAGCCAATGCGCTGTGCAATAGATCTCTTACGCGATAAATAGATCCATCTGAGTATGTTTCGTTTTCCTGACTTATGCATCACGATGAGGCGGCTCACTGTTTTCATCATGACGTTTGCCGTTCTTTTCACGACAAACGTAAGCATTTGGGACAAAGACTCTCGCTGGCTAACTAAAGAGTTAGGCGGAATCGCTTATCTCGAAGTTTCTGCGCATAACTCCGAACTTTCTTTGCATAGCAGTAAATGCAAGGCGGTTGAACATGAGCTTCTACATGCAGCCAGCCATATGCCGTTATTTTTGATTGAAGAATTTAGTCTTCATAACGAGCCCCACGGCCGTTCTATTCAACATAGTGGCTACGTTCTTCGCGCACTCTCCTCCTCGCTTCCTCCGCCCTTCCGACCACCAAGAGTTTTGTTCATCTGACTTCACACGGAGACATCCTTCACGATGTCTCCGTATCCGATTTCACGCATCTCATCCTGCTTATGGTGACTTGTGCGATCGCGCAGATTTTCATCATGCAAGGTCAGCGAGATCTTGCATGTCTATCTGCGAATAGACGAACTTTATGGTCGAAAGATACCTAGAAATGAACTCGTGTAATTCAACAAACCACATTTACTCTCCGCCCGGTCAGCCCTGCCGATTGCAACTGACTGTCATCACTATTTTGGTACTTCATCTGGCCTTATGGACATTAAGTGCAGCGTTAAGCCATAAAGCGCCAGATTGGGACAACATGGAAGAGTTGGTCTGGGCCGGTAGCCTGGAATGGGGCTATTACAAACACCCACCATTACCAACTTGGCTTCTTTATGGATTGCTTCAGATATTTGATCGTTCCGTATGGATTACCTTTTTCGCCGGACAACTAAGCGTTGTCCTGTCACTCTGGATGATCTGGAAATTAGGATGTGAATTCACCTCTCAAAAACGTGCACTAGTCGCAATGTTGCTCGTTTCTGTCGTCGCCTACTTCACGGTTCGCGGCGTGATGAACAATCACAATACGATGCAGTTATGGTCAATCGTGGGGGCGATATGGATGTTTTATCGAGCTACTCGCTATGAAAGTTATCGAGCTTGGGCAGTATTTGGCTTTTTCTGCGGCTGTGCATTCCTGACAAAATATAGTGCACTTATTCAGTTCGCGACATTCGCGCTGTACTTGCTCGTCACCGGACAATTGAAACGTAGCAGCACATGGAAAGGCATAGCACTAGCGGGGCTGATCGTATTGATCATGGTGCTACCTCACTTGTATTGGCTCACCCAACAGGTTAGCGGGCCAGTTGCCTATGCAGATAATGCAATGAGGCCGTTGGTAACGTACCTAGACTCGGTTAAGGACATTTCAGATTTTCTATTGACTAATATCGGTCGTGTTTTACCGCTGGTTCTCGCTGCTGGGGCAGTTTATGGCTGGACAAAATACAGCGCCAAAAAAAGAAATCCACGAGTCATACCCACCAACATTGCTACCGAACTTGCTAAATCAGATCGTCTATTTATTCTTTTAACTGGGATCGCTCCCTTGGCTCTGACGATCATTATTGCAGGCGTACTCAAAGTACCTTTAATGGCGCATTGGGCAACCACTTTTTTTGTTTTGTTTGGATTCCTTACTTTATGGGTACTTCCTGCCACCGGTGACAATGGCCTCGTCAAAAAAACCATAGCCGTAGTACTTCTCATGCAAATCATAGGAGCCATTGGGTATGGCTATGCACGTGGCCCCTTAGCTGACAAAGTTGGCCGCCCAAGTCGGGCAACTTTTCCAGGGGCAGAAGTTTCACGTCTGGTGCATGATGAATGGAAGAAAAATGTCTCGATTCCGCTTTCAGTAGTTGCGTCCGATACTTGGCTTGGTGGAAATATCGTTACCCATCTAAGTCGAGAGGCAAAAGTTTTAATTGATGGAGACTACGCAGCTTCGCCGTGGATTGATGAACAAAGCGCTAAGCGTTGCGGAATGTTAATTGCCATTAATAAAAGCGAAAGAAGTCCCGATAAAGTAGATCCTCGAATCACTGCTTTGATGGAAAAAGTTTCCGTACGCGGTGAAGTAAGCACACCTTGGACATCCAAGAAGAACGGCCCAGTCGTTTCTGTCGAATGGGGAATAATCCTCCCCCAAGATTCATGTCTTAATGAAGTTCGCTCTAAAAGCTAAATCTTTATAGCTACACAGGACATCGGACAAGTTTGAATATTGAGTTTCGAAATGAAAGGCGACCAGTTGGTTGCCTTTTACATTTGTTCAGATGTCTACTTTTATCCGATAGCTGCCATTGACCAATTCGCATCAGTGGCAACTTTGCGATGCCATTTGGAGGCAAATTTGATACAAATACTCAAATAAAAGAACAAATAACACTGCCTCCTCAAACATAAAATTCTATCGACATGCGCTGCGTCATGCGGAACAAGGGACTTTGCAGTTCTCGGCATGTAAAAATCTACCGACCGTGAGAACGAAAAGCGCAGCTATGGACTTTGCTCTATTAGTAACACGAGAAAAACTAGCCGGTGCACATTGCTGACCGCATAATGGGACAGGGTTTACTTCAAGTAACTAACAGGTGCTAAACAGCATGAATAAAGAGTGGATTCTCCAAACAAGAGAAACTCGCCGCTTGTTCTCTAACGCCACGTGGATTCCATTGCGGGCGTCCATGAATGATGAAAATGGCGATGTCAAAACCGCGGGATATTTCAGTGAGTATTTTGGCTGCGGATCTGCAGCGTTCCCACAAGAACATCGTAGATTCGTTGAAGAACACGTAGATTGGAGCAGCCTTGGGATTGGTCACACTATAGCCCCATACGCCTTCAAAGATGGGGACTACTCCTCCATAGATCAATTTCAATACAACGACAAAGAGCCCATAGGCGTCAATCTGGTCTTTGAGCATCCTCAACCCGTGCAAGGAGGGATGCAATGGATACTGAATCCTGACTTGGTCGTTGCACTTGGCCTCATAAAAGTTGAGAGTACTTGGGTAAGACCGATTGAAAACTATGTTGTAGTAGCTCGCGAGAGTTTCGATGCCAAAGGCGAGCCTCGTCTGATTGAGATCAAAAGAGAATTTCTTATTGATTACCTAGCCGCTAGAAATCTTTCGTTACGACTCTCTTACTACCGCCAGCGAGTCGAAAATGTGGGCGAGCTACAAACAAGCGACTACGCCGACTTGAAGGATCTGGAAGAGGATCGCGAAGGCGGAAGATTTGAGCTTCTAATCCGTAACATCAATGATGTTTTCGGAGGAGGTTGGGCAATGTTTCGAGCATGGCGAACAGACGTTGATGAAGCTGATGACGCGCCTGTAATGGGGCCAGAGACTGATCAGAATACCGATTCTGAAAGCTCTGAAGGGCACCACGGCGGTTATGAGGGGACTCGTGTTGAAGGAGAGTACTGGCGGGCGGAATGGATTAATCATCAATCGCGAAGCGTTCGCGTCCGTGGAGATGCGGATACAGATCTTCCTGAGTTCATTATCGAGACTGACGGTAAACGCATGGCTTCCGCCGAAATGGACAATGAAGATGTTGGCCGATGGTTGTGGTTTCGCTCTAGCGTAGTCAATGAACTTCTCGGCTATCAAGGATTCTCGCTAGAGTGGCACACCGCTGACACGGGTTGTGTAGATTCAACATCTGGATACCGCACGCATTTCGGCCTCAATGCATCCGATTTAATCACAGTCTATGCGTACGATGTTGCTCGCCTACAGCCATGGGAACAACGAGTCTGGGCCGCCCACAATGTCGTTCCTGAAGGTGGTGTATCAAACGAATTACTAGCAGCTCAAGTACGTGTACAACCTGCATCTACACACGCTCCGGAAACAATACTGCTTCAAACGATGCGAATGCTGGAGAAAGATTTCCAAAAGACATATGGAATTGCGTTGTTTGCTCATGACCTGAACGATAACACCATGCATCAGGTATCCAGATTCACGAGCAAAGATCAAGCCTCATTGTTGAGGCTTGCCAAAGAGCTTATTCGCGTTTTCTCTGACCGGTTAAATGTGCGCGACCTTCGGAAACTTTCAACTCATGCAGAGAAGGAAAAGCTGGGATCAAATAAATTACTTCAAGATCTTTTGGCGCAGAAAATCGGCAATGAAAAGGCACGAGAAATTTTCGCGGAAATTGCTGGAACATATGACATGCGCGTCGGTGATGCACACCCTACTGGGTCAAAGGTTACTGAAGCAATCAAACTCGCCGGAATTGATCAGAATCTTTCTTTTCTGCGACAAGGCCAACAACTAATTAGTAATTTCGGGCGCGCGCTTTTCCTGTTGGGCAGAAATCTTTTTACATAAAGAGTCATGCCTAAGCTTTAGGCCATAGCAAAGTTTTAACGATCTTGATTTAAGCGAGTAAAGCATCTAATGCTGCATCAATAAATAATGTTTTGCGACTTTTTATAGGACATCGAATATGACCCAAGAAATCCATTGGAATAGATTCTTTTCGCTTGCAGAGAGTAACGCTTTTTTATCAAATGCATCACCTGCAGGCGACCCTCAATATGAAGAAATAAAAAATAAAATCATACGAGAAGAGATGACAATTGAAGCAGCAAGAGAGGAGCTCCGAAGCTTTTATCAAAAGCAAATGTAGCAATACTCAAAACAAACAGACCTAGTAGCTGACAACTAAAATTTCTGGATAGAGAAAGAGCAATCGATGACCAGCAGAAATCATCAAGGCCTTAATCAGTTTGAGGCATTTAATAACAGAATTGCAGAGTATCAGAAGGTTGTCGGAGCATTGGAGCAAATCATGGTGCCAATACAAGCACTTGAAAAAAGCATGGCACCTGTAAGAGCACTTGAGAATGCTATGGCACCATTAAAAGCATTAGATGCGTATCACTCTGCTGCGTCAATCCGTGTATGGGATAGATTAGCCAAACTACAAGCGCCATTATCGTCGGCACTTCAAGCACATGCAGCAAGTAACGAGTTGAACGTGCGCTTACAAAAACTGAGCGAAATGATGACGTACAACCATAGCGCGATTGCATTTCATCAGTTCAAAGCCTTAAGCCGCTCTCTGGACAACTCTCATGTTTTCAACAGACTGGCGAAAGTTTATAGCGACTTATCATTTCTCAACTCTCATCGAAGTCAAAGCTTTGCTCACATTAAAAAGCTATCCACATTTCAGGATTTGTTTCCCAATGGTTTACCTCTTGAGGAAGCCTTAGATGTAACGGAACCTGGGGCGGCATCTATATTGGCTGACACCGACCTCAACTCCGTTATGCAGGAACTCGATAACAGAGCATCGGAATATGAATCTGATCCTAAAAATTGGGATACATCTACCATTTATGAAAGGACAGGCGGCAAGTCAATCACCGATGTTTCTACGCAGACGCTCCTCATCTTTTTAAATATATTTATATTGATACTCACCCTTCTTTCCAACATTCAAGACGCCAAGAACGCGGTCGTGTCTATAAATGCTCAATTGCCAGTGACGGAATCCTTCTCTGAGATGAGGGAGTATGTTTGGAAGACTATGGCCGGGAAGCCAGGGGATGCCCGGATGGTAACGGGTAACAATGTGAATTTACGAGAAGGTCCCAGCATGAAATCTGCCGTCATACTTCCTGTGAAAAAGAATTCCATCGTAGTAGTCATTGGAAAAGAAGATCGCAACTGGTTGCAAGTTGTTTATGAACACGAGGGATACACAGTGATAGGCTATGTTTCAACCAAATTCCTGAAAAAATTTCGCAAGTAAATTTGCAGGACTATTCCGTTTGCGCTATCCAAAGAGTAGCCTAGAATAAAAAGCAGAAGTCTCAATATAAAAACGCCCGCAGTATGCGAGCGTTTCCACTTTCGTCAGACACTTAATTGCTAGCTTCCGCCATTCTTGCCCTGCGATGCTCCCATCCGACAGGATCACACTGCACACAAATAGAAGTAGAGGAATGACCGTGTTGAAGCAGAAATAATTTCTCTAGCAAACCAAGAATTTGCTGCTGTGAGAAATTCGAAGAATCAGTTGAAAATGCTGTCGCATGGTCTCTGATGAACATCATCAAACTGGGAAAATCTGGCAGAAAGACTTCATAAACTGCACCTCCAGAAGGACATACACTGGCATAGAACGAATCATCGTCCTCGGATTCGTATATCTCAATGCTGCCACCATGTTCGTCACCATAAGTAGCCGAGCGAGAAACATATCCAATTCTTTTTAAATAGGCATTAAAGTCTTCGCCATCCATCCAATCAGATAACGAATTGCCGTTTTCCCAAGCCCCACGATTAAACGTAAATTTACTCATCTTTTGTCCCAAACAGGTTAGGTCTGAAGCCTCATGGAAGAGGAGTCAAGACGCCTTAGTTAAATTTCAATCTACATGATTCTTTCACACAGAGTTATGTGAAACGCAATGATGCTTCTTAATAGAACTGCCATAAGAGCATTATGGTTTTGCATTTTGCTTACTGCGTTCAGATTATAGGTGATCGAAATAACACTAAGATCACATCAAAGATAACGATCTCGCTACAAATCTGAGCAGTACACATTTGTCCGACCTCTGCACGCAACCCTTCTCTGAAGGGAAACACGTCAATCTAACGAAGCAGCACCACTAAAGGCGTAGCGATTAGCTTGAGCGTCATATAAGGCATGATGAATTGGGAGCTTATGCTCCTTATGAAAGTGATGCACTAATGGCTCCATAAGATCTGATGCAATCAGGCGTGGCACACACCAAATTGGAACGCAATAATCCAGCGCATCTACAAACAAGTCCCAATCTGTAGAGTAGTCGAAACAGATTTCGACATCATCATTTCCACACCTAACATTTTCTAGCCAACTAATAACCTTATGAGAAATGGCATCAGGCAAGCAAAACGAATGAGGAATTTTCCCGAGCAGCGGAAGAACAGCCTCTCGCACAAATGCACTGCAGTGCTCATCCGGATATGGCACTTCAACATAGAAATCTTGACCAGATTCCGCCGCCATACCAAGGCTGATCAAATGACAATCTATGAAATCTGTGAACTCCGTATCAATAAATATTTTTAAAGACATAACAGTAGTTTTGAGCTGACAGCACACACGAGAAAATGAGGCTGATACGGAAAAAATAGTACTCCGCTTAGTACCCAATATCTAACCAAACGTGTTGAAACCAAATTTCAATGCCCAATAATTTCCACGCGGAAATTATTGGGCATTTTGTATTAATGCATCGCAATAATGTTTTCCAATTTGCAATATTTTGAGTAACAATGGTTTTTTAATTAACGCCCCTTCAACAACAATAATCCAAGAAAATGACCGAAAAAATCTTATTTGTTCAGTTGAGCGACATTCATATTAGAACTTCCGAAGACATCGTTCTAAAGCGCGCCAAGGCGATCGCTGCTGCAACGTTTCCCCGCCTTCCTGAAGTCTTAGGGGTGGCAATTTTAATTACTGGTGATATTGCATTCAGTGGAACTGCTGCTGAATATGCGTTGGCAACTAAGTTTATTTCTGAGATTAAAACCACTATCGAAGCAGAGTTGAAAGATCGATCTGTAAACATATTTGTTTGTCCTGGCAATCATGATTGCAATTTCAAACTCGACAACGATACTCGCGATGCGGTGTTGGCGATGATTCGCTCGGATGAAAATGCACCAACAGATTCTCTGATTTCAACAGCAACTGCTGTTCAAAAGGAATTCTTTGATTTCCGTGATCAAGTCTCACCACAGACTTGGAAAGTAGACACACCGCTATCTTGGCAATCTGTACTGCGTGTTGGACATCGTCGTGTAGGAATACGATCGTTGAATGTCGCATGGATGTCGAAGCTCAAAGAGAAGCAAGGAATGCTTGTCTTCCCCCCATCCTCTGGTCTGTCCCGGCCTCAATGGACACAAGGTTAAGCACTGAGTGCTAATTGGCGCTGCTCGAATTCCGCTGGGGTCAAATACCCTAATGTCGAATGGCGGCGATGATGATTGTAAAAGCGAATGT
>NZ_JADOEL010000027.1 GCF_015645465.1 Herminiimonas contaminans
CTCGTTCTGTGACCTGTTTGACTGCTTCAATCTTGAATTCTTCTGTATATCGCTTTGCACTCATAACACCTCCGTTAACCTATAAATTTATAGGCTCAGATGTGTCTAGTAAAGCCGGGGCGATTCAAATGACTCCCTAGGAAAAACAATTTATCGCAGACGTTTTACGAATTTACTTAACTTACTTTTGGAGAAAAAAATGAAATCAAAAATCAAAAATTCCATTTTTGTCATTGCTACTTCACTTGCTTCGGCAGCATTCTTTTCGCAAACGGCAACCGCCGGTGAATCTGGCTATCCTGTGCTTCAATCAATATCTGAAAAGACCACTGCCCAAGTGAAAGAAGAGCTCCGCAAAGCGAAAGAGTCAGGCGAGCTATCGACCTCAGACAGCGCTTACCCGATTCTGGAGTCAGCAGAAGCTCCAAAAACACGATCCGAAGTAAAGGCGGAGCTGAAACAGGCTAGAACTAGCGAAGAGCTGCGCAAATTCGAACAAATATACGGTGGCTAGACATCTCCGTTTGACATGCAAAACCTGGCCCTTTAGGGCCATTTTTTTAGTCGATCATCGTTGAGCAATGCCTCAATAAAATCCAATAAATGTCCCTATGTTAGATTTTTGAAAAGATCACTTAATTCTTTGTATGTACTAACTGCCTGTTCCATTGCGAACTCATAGCGGATTGCAGTAGTAGTAAATACCGCTCTTTCCGTATCAAGCTCAACGGTATTGCCATCGACACTCTGCTGATAGGGAGTGCGATACAAAAGCTTGGGCAATACATCATTCACTGCAGACGATTGTGGCAAAGTGCCTTTTGGCACAATCTTGTCTGGTGCTGCCAGCGCTCGATTTAGGGCTGTCTTAAAGTCGATGTCTCGTGCTTTATAGTTTGGCGTATCCGCATTAGCTATATTCGAAGCGACAACCTCCAATCGCTTGCTGAACAATCGTACCGATGTCTCCCAGAAACGATCATCAGAACTCTGATTTCCAATAGGTATGTGACCTTTGTTTGTAACGTTGTCCATTCAATCGCTCCTTATAAACGACGGCATTGTTTCAACATGTCCAGCTTTGGTGTGTAGACGGCATTTTCAATTTCTGTCATGCCAAGAACTGTGTGATAAATGTTGTCATGGCTAAACGCCTTGGTTTGTAATGACTTCACGCAATCGGAATCAACCGACATCCTGTTGCGATACCCTTCCGACATCCACAACAACAGTGGAATGTTTTTCTGAACATCTGGCGCAAAGAAATACGGTGCTCCGTGCAGGAATAATCCATTTTCACCAAGAGACTCACCGTGGTCGGATACATAGAGAAAAGCAGTGTCGTATCTGTCTGACAGATCACGAAGCATGGTGATCATTTGGCTGAGAACGTGATCCGTATAAAGAATGGTGTTGTCGTAGGCGTTATGTATCTCGTCTAAAGAACAAGCGCCTAGATCAGTGGTTCGACATGTCGGTTTGAATATCTCGAAAGATGCGGGATAGCGACGCCAATACGCTGGTCCGTGACTTCCAATGTTATGCAAGACAAGCAGTTGATCTGTCGATTTTTTTGTAATGGACTCGGACAATCCGGCAAGTAAAACTTCATCGTGACAGTAATCCTGTCCACACAATGATGGTGCCATCGCAGGTTGCATAGCCACAGTTTGAACTCTGGCACAAATTCCTTTACAGCCGCTGTTATTGTCACGCCACTCTACAGCGACTCCGTTTTTCGACAACGTATCAAGTAGGTTTGTCCTACTACGTTCCTTAGCAACATCGAATTCATCTCTTCCTGATCCGGAAAAAATACAAGGCAACGAAACAGCTGTAGACGTTCCGCAGCTCTTCATGTCCGTAAAGCGATAGAGATCGTTGATCGCGCTAAGTTGCGGGTTCGTTTGGCGTGAATGCCCCATTAGCTGGAAATCGGCTGCTCTGGCCGTCTCTCCAATAACAAGGAAAATGAGCAATGGCTTCGAACTGGAGGTTGTAATCACACGATGTGTATTTCCATCGATATCCGTTAAAGCGGTATCTAATGGTCGGACTTCATGGCGAGCATAATTCCAAGCGGCGTACATCAGATTGCCTGGATTCATCATGTATCGTACTGACTTTTGCTCTCTAACAAATGTGGCAAATTTCCCTGATTGAGGAAGTATCGCCAGAAGTACAAAGATGGCTCCAAGCCAAATAAATACGATCCGTTGAAGGGCGTACCTTCGAAATGAAATGGGCTGGAATTTAATTTTCCAAAGTATCCAGGATGGAGCAAAACCGAATACCAAAATGTA
Organism: Herminiimonas contaminans; assembly: GCF_015645465.1. GTDB lineage: Bacteria > Pseudomonadota > Gammaproteobacteria > Burkholderiales > Burkholderiaceae_D > Oxalicibacterium > Oxalicibacterium contaminans. The sequence continues at coordinate 2,304 of NZ_JADOEL010000027.1, forward strand.
CGCAAGAAGACGCACATTGAACAAACCAAATGCTTCTGTGGAGTCTGTTTGCGCGACATTGCGAAACATGTCCAAGTCGATGCCAATGCCAAAATTATCGACGAAATAAGCGCTGGAAGAAGCCAATATAATTAAGATTACGCCTAGTAATCTCATTGCAGTACGGCCTGGAATTAGCAAAAGCAAGACAGCGTACAACCAGGTAAAAAGCAAAGACAATGCAAAAATGAAGGCCACCCCGGAAAATCCCGATAACGACATATTTTTGACTAGTGTTGTCCAAAACTGCCAGTTACAAAGGCCGACTAAGATAATAGCGGTCGCCGATGCAAATAGAATGTCTGGATAGGACTTAAGTAATTTGTTCACGGGTGTATGTGGTGCTCAATGTTTATTCGCCGACATGACGGATTCTTTATAGGAAGCGATCACAGGATTTGTGCCATCTTCAGGTTGAGATGGCGGCTCATATTGCTCCAGCAGATAGAGGGGACGTCGCTTACTCTCTATAAATAGGCGCCCTAGGTACTCACCGATAATTCCAATCGCCATCAACTGCAGTCCACCTAAAATCATCACGGTGACAATCAACGTTGGAAATCCCCTCACCGACTCACCGATGAGCAGTGTCTTTATCAAAAAGTACAGGGCATAAAGAAATGCCATGCCAGAAAACAGCAAACCTAGATAGGTTGCGATTTTTAACGGGGCGACCGAAAAGCCAGTAATTCCCTCGAGTGCAAAGTTCCAAAGCCGCCAATAACGCCATTTGGTGGTGCCGGCAGCACGTGCATCACGGTCGTAATCAAGTGTCACATGTCTATAACCGACCCAGGCAAACAGGCCTTTCATAAAGCGATTTCGTTCTTCTAGGAGATTGAGAGCGTCTACGGCGCGTCTGCTCAATAGGCGAAAATCGCCGACATCTGCGGGAACTGGCACGTCACTTAAGCGATTGATAACCCGATAGAAGGCGTGAGCAGTCGCCTTTTTGAGCCATGACTCGCCACTGCGGAAACGTCTGCGCATGTTCACAATGTCCGCACCGCCTAACCATGCTGCGAGCATCTCTGGAATCAGCTCCGGAGGATCTTGAAGGTCCGCATCGATAATGATCACGGCATCGCCAGTTGCCAAACGCAAACCGGCGCTCATGGCCTCTTCTTTCCCGAAATTTCTAGTGAATCGAGCTACCCCAATCTTTGGATTAGCTAAGCGCAGCTGCGTCAATAGAAAATGTGATTTGTCTGTACTGCCATCATCTACGTAGATAATTTCGCAATCTTGATGAAGGCCTGAAAGTGCATTTTTTAAGCGTTCATGAAATATAGGCAAAACACTTTCTTCATTAAACAGAGGAACAATCACGGACAATTTGTATGAAGAAGTCTTGACTTCATCAAAACGAGAGATCGAATATAGTTTTTCCATCGCACTTCTCTTTGCGTTAACAACAAATTGCAGGCATGCACGGACGGTGAATAAATGATGGATCATTCATTCATTTGAAAACTCGTCTAGCAAATCTGCCGTCGCTCGATCGGGAATGACATTTACGTTGTGTTCGAGATCATGAGTAAGCCAGTTCGAATGATTACTCCATATGCCAACGTTGGTCATAAATGCAAATATGACCAACGTTGCCAATGCGAAGTATTTCGAAAATGATATACCCATGATTTCGTAATCTAATGCCTCTACAGGCGTTCTGAAAGAAAGAATAACACTTAAATATAGGTCCAATAAATTAGCACATGCTAATTTTTCTTACGCAATTTACGCCTTTTCCTCGGAGTTTTGTGTTGTTTTTCATTTCGTTGTTTAGAAGATTTCGTCCCCGAACGACCAAACCAAATCAATGCACCAAAAATGATCGCGGCGATGATTATCGATACGCCAATAAGCGTATTGGCCAAATCCATCGGCACCCATTTATTTTCTACAAACATAATTTGTATGCAAATTGAATCAATGCATTAATGGATCAGCTTGATTTTTCTGGGGGATGATCTTTTTCAGAATCACCAGGTGGCCCAAATGTATGATCGTTCGTCGCTTGATCACATGCTTCTGCTTCCATCTGTATTGTTGTATGGTGAATTTCCCATTGCTCGGCCAGTGTCGTTTGAATTTCCGTCAACAAGCGGTCTCTGTTAAAGGCCTCGAGATCGCCAACGACATGCATGGTCAAACTAATTTTCCCGCTAGTAATGGACCAAACGTGCAAGTCGTGAATACTTCGGACGCCTGCAATATCGGACACCGATTTGCGCAATTTTTCTAGATCTATATGTTCAGGCACCCCCTCCAGCAGGACATTTATACTTTCCCTTAATAGAATCCATGTTCTTGGAAGAACCCAAAATCCGATTCCGACCGCAATTACTGAATCAACCCATGTCCATCCAGTGAATCGGATGATCAACGCACCAGCAATAACGCCCACCGAGCCCAACATATCGCTCCAGACCTCAAGATAGGCTCCCTTAATATTGAGACTTGCATCCTTGCCTGAGCTCAGCAATTTCATACTGATCAGATTAATGATCAGTCCCAGAGACGCAATAATCAGCATCCCCATCGATTGGATTTCTATCGGTGACTTAAAGCGGCGATATGCTTCGTAGAGAATGTACATGGCCACGAAAAACAGCATGATCGCGTTGAATGACGCAGCTAATATTTCGAAGCGATGATAGCCAAACGTGCGTCGTGAGTCGGCAGCACGTTTGGCTATTTGAATCGCTATCAGCGCAATAGCTAGTGCGCTGGCATCCGTCAGCATGTGTGCGGCATCAGACAGCAATGCCAGGCTTCCTGTTACCAACCCGCCTATTACTTCAGCGACCAGAAAAGTTGACGTTAATACGAACGCTATCAACAGATACTTCTGATTCTGCCCTTTTGGTAGTGCATGGTTATGACCGGCGCTCATGAGATTCCTCAAATAGATTATCTGTCTCGTTGAATATACGTTTAACGTGCAACCTTCCAGCCAACTCTTGTCAACGTTCCTTGCCACACTTTCCGCAGAATTTCATTCCCTGAGCCATATCTGCATTACACCCCGTACATTTATGTGGAGTCATCGACGTGCCGCATTGTTGGCAAAACCGGGCGGCACTGCTATTTGAACTGCCACACGCATTGCACGGAGTCGATGGTGCTGCCGTGGGCTGTGATCTACCCCAGTTTTCGTCCTGATTTCTCGGATAAGAATTGTCATATCGACCGTGATGACCACCGCCATCCCGACGATGATGTCCGCCACCTAAAAGTCGTTCAAAGATGCCCATGATGTTTTCCTTTTTCCTTTGTTAACTGCCATAAGATACAAATCAACTTTCCACTACCAGACTACTCAGTTTCATTTTTAGACCTGCATTTACTGCGCGTAAAACGTTTCCATCCAGGGAAATGGTGAAGCACTAACATGCCATAGATGAGTGCAGTAGTTAGTATTGCGAGCACATACATACCGAACGCACTTGCCATACCCACAGATGCGGTCGCCCATAAGGTAGCTGCTGTCGTTAGTCCTTCTATTCTTCCTCGAACTTGGAGAATCACGCCTGCGCCAAGGAAGCCGATTCCACTCACAACTTGTGCAGCAATCCTGGTTGGCTCGCCATTAACGACATGAAGCGAGATAAGACTAAATGCACAAGAGCCGATCGAAATAGCCATACAAGTACGCACGCCTGCATCGCTTCCTTGACGCTCTCGATCAAGGCCAATGATTGCGCCTAACAGACCTGAAAGCACGATCCTGGCGGCAAATAGCAATTCCATTTTCCAGTCCACATTAGTCCTCTTCTTAGTACTAATACGTTCGTACTATTCAATACCTTCTTGAATAGGGGCGTCGGAGCATACTTAGCCCCGACACCCACCCTCACCTAGATACTTTTAGAGCTTAAATTGCCCCATTTTTTCCAGAATGCGAGTTTTTGCATGAAACTTGGTTGTGCGTTTTCCGAATCGGCAGGCCCTTCCTCGTCTCGGCTATGCGCCATTTTGTACAGCAATGGCAACACCAATAAGGTCAATATCGTCGAAGAAATAATTCCGCCGATCACGACAGTGGCGAGTGGTCGCTGAACTTCTGCGCCAGTACCCGTTGCCAGCGCCATCGGCACAAAACCTAGGGACGCAACCAACGCCGTCATCAATACTGGCCGCAGTCGTGTTAATGCGCCCTCGTGTATTGCGACATCAAGCGTTCTGCCCTCTTCTCGCAAACTTCGGATAAATGAAATCATCACCAGACCGTTAAGAACGGCGACACCTGAAAGCGCGATAAAGCCGATCCCCGCCGAAATTGAAAGAGGAATGTCTCGCAGCCAAAGCGCTGCGATGCCACCGGTTAGTGCGAAAGGAACGCCGGTGAAGACAAGCATCCCGTCCTTGGCATTTCCAAACATAACGAAGAGCAGCAGGAATACCAACAATAGAGCAATTGGCACAACGATCTGCAGACGTTTTGTGGCGGATTCCAGTTGCTCAAACGTGCCGCCCCAACTGATCCAGTTGCCTGAAGGTATTTTGACGGTCTCTTGAATTTTCTTCTGAGCGTCCATTACGAACGAACCGATATCACGTCCCCGCACATTGGCTGTCACAATAACGAGACGTTTCCCATTCTCGCGACTTACCTGATTAGGACCTGGTGCGAGGTTGAGGTCTGCAACTTCGCCGAGCTGCGTATAGCCAACCTGACCTGGCGTAGCACCTTCAGCAATAGGCAAACGAATCGGTATGCGCTTTATAGAGTCAATATCGTTACGTAAGTCATCAGGCAAACGAACAAGGATGTCGAATCGGCGATCACCTTGAAACAAGATCCCGGCCTCTCGACCGCCCACAGCAATAGAAAGAGCGTCCTGAATATCTGAGACGTTAATTCCAAGTCTTGCGGCCTTATCCCTATCGATCTGAACTGTGAGCATAGGCAAGCCAGTAGTTTGTTCTACTTTTACGTCAGCAGAACCTGACACACTAGATAGTGCGTCTGAAATCTGATCTGCAGTGGCATTCATGACGTCCATGTTGTCACCAAATACTTTCACGGCAACATCGGCACGTACACCTGAAATCAGCTCATTGAAACGCATTTGGATCGGCTGGGTAAACTCATAGTTATTGCCCGGAACAGCGGCTACGACCTTCTGCATAGCCGTGACTAACTCTTCTTTGGTGCGTTTCGGAGAAGGCCATTCAGATTCAGGTTTCAAAATAATGAAAGTGTCGGCGACATTCGGCGGCATCGGATCTGTCGCAATTTCTGCCGTACCAATCTTGGCGAAAACGCGTTTTACTTCAGGGAAAGTTCGAAGATTGCGCTCGAGTTCCTTCTGCATTTCAATCGATTGCGTCAAACTGGTCCCAGGTATCCGCATCGCTTGCAGAGCAATATCGCCCTCATTGAGGCTCGGGATGAATTCACTTCCCATACGTGTCAACAACAAGCCACAAAGCACTACCGCAACGCCAACAGTTGTAAGAACGAGCGGTTTCCTATCCATGACCCAATCCAGCATCGGTTCATAGCGACGTTTGGACCAGCCAATCAGACGATTCTCTTTTTCAGAAACTTTGTCACCGATGAGAAGCGCCACAGCCGCGGGGATAAAGGTAAGCGAAAGAATCATCGCGCCAAATAAGGCCACCACCACCGTAAATGCCATCGGATGGAACATTTTCCCCTCGACCCCTGATAGGGCAAAGATCGGGAGATACACAACCATGATGATCAGTTGCCCGAAAATCAGTGGACGACGCGCTTCTTTTGAAGCTTCAAAGACTTCGTGGAAGCGTTCGTTTCGTGTCAAAGACCTTCCAGCGTGCGCTTGGGCGTGTGATAGCCGCCTAATACAGTTTTCTACGATAACAACGGCACCATCAATGATGATTCCGAAATCTAGCGCCCCCAGACTCATAAGATTGGCGCTTACCTTGTTATTGACCATGCCGGTGAATGTAAAAAGCATGGCCAATGGAATTACCATCGCGGTAATAATTGCAGCGCGAATGTTGCCTAAGAAAAGAAAGAGAATCGCGATGACAAGTAATGCCCCCTCCATCAAATTCTTTTTAACTGTTGCAATTGCCTTATCAACTAAAACCGTGCGGTCATAGACAGTAGTCGCCACCACACCTTCCGGTAATGTGCGGCGAATTTCTTCCATTTTTTTGTCTACGGCTTCAGCCACCGAACGGCTATTTTCACCAATCAGCATGAACACTGTACCTAAGACTATTTCACGAGAATTTTCTATGGCAGCACCTGTTCTCAATTGAGAACCGAGCATAACTTCAGCGACATCCTTGATTCGCACAGGAATACTCTGTTTAGTACCGATGACAATATTTGAAATATCGTTCAAGTCAGTTACCTGTCCTGGAGCTCTAATCAAGTACTGTTCGCCACGTTTCTCAATGTAACCGGCACCGACGTTGTTGTTATTGCGCTCCAGGGCTGTAACTAAATCCGCTAAGGAGAGCCCGTAAGACATCAATTTCCCGGGGTATGGTGCGACTTGAAATTCCTTTGCGTTGCCGCCAATAGTATTAATTTCTGTGACGCCAGGGACATTACGTAATTGCGGTTTGATAATCCAGTCCTGGATCTCTTTCAGATCGGTCGGCGTGTAGGGCTTTCCATCCGGTTTCAATGCACCTTCTTCAGCCTCGACTGTCCACATATAGATTTCACCGAGGCCAGTCGAAATTGGGCCTAGCGCAGGGACAACACCTGGAGGCAACTTATCTTTTGCTTCTTGAATTCGTTCGTTGACCAGTTGTCGAGCAAAATAGATGTCGGTCCCTTCCTTAAAGATGACCGTTACTTGGGACAGGCCATACCGCGAAATGGAGCGCGTTTGCTCCAATTTAGGCAGACCTGCCATAACGGTTTCGATTGGATAGGTAATCCGTTGTTCAGACTCCAATGGGGAATAGCCTGGAGCGCTGGTGTTAATCTGAACCTGGACATTGGTGATGTCTGGTACAGCATCGATAGGCAGTTTCTGGTAACTATAGATACCAAATGCTGCAATACCTAATGTCATTAACATGACCAGCCATCGCTGGTCGATGGCAAAGCGAATGATTTTCTCAAACATGAATTTTCCTTGAGCTAGAGGGCTGCGTTACCGCGTTCGCCACTTTGTATGCGCACAATGTCATCAACCGTGGAAACGGCAATTAGACCGTCTCCTGTATTGCCGGTGCGCGACGCGCTTCGTATAGCTTCAACAACTTCTTGGGCGATGTCGTCAGAACAAAACATCAGCAACGCAGTGTGCTCATGCATATCTGGATTCCATTCATCCGCTGCGAATAGATGCCCTACTCCACGACCTCTTGCGTGACCCCGTACTTGAAACAAGGTAAAACCAGGCAAATGACTAAGGCTTTGCAGGGCATGTTCGACAGCGTCAAGCCTATGCGGCTGAATAATCGCGATGATCTGTTTCATATCGATATCCTTAATGGGCGTGGCTAGCGGACGCTTTGCCTAATTCAGCTTTGATAAGGAAGCTGTTTGTCCCTGCATAGTCCTCTCCAGTCTCTAGCCCTTTCAGAACCTCAACGTACTTCGCGCCACGACGGCCAAGCTCAAGCGGTCGTGCCTCAAAGAGTTCACCATAGCGACCGAAAACAACGGTTGCATTGCCTAACGTTTGGATAGAATCTGTCGTCACTGCCACAGGAACGTCGACTTCATCAGACACCAACGCAACGTTAACTGCTAAACCCGGACGCCAAGTACCTTTAGGGTTCGCCATCACTATCCGTGCTTTAGCAGCGCGCGTTTGTTCGCCTACGAGGGAACCTATATAGGAAACCGTTCCAGTGCCTTCGGCATCAAATGCTGTCGCCTTCACAGTCGCTTTTTGACCGGTTTTTACGGCATTGATATCTTGAGCGCGGACGGTCAGATCAACCCACACTGTGGACAAGTCCGAAATATCAAAGATATTTGCGTCTTCTTTCGCAACTGTTCCGGCAGAAATACGCTTCTCAGTGATGACGCCATCAATTGGTGATCGAATTTCGTATTGAGTCAGATTTGTCGAGGATGGTGACGCGCCTAAAGCAGCGAGCTTCTGTTGCGCACTTTGTGCAATGATTTGTGCTTCCTGCATTGTGGTGCGAGCCTGCAAATAATCCTGTTCAGCAGATATTTTTTCTTCCCACAGTGTTTTTTCGCGCTCATAGGTAGTACGAGCTAACGCAAGACGTTTTTGAGCTGCAAGAAGTTCGCTACGTTGATCGGAAAGCGCTTGGCTAGATATCACTGCAAGTATCTGGCCTTTACGTACACGATCCCCAGCGTTTGCACGGACCGACTCAACAATGCCCGCTAGTCTAGGTACCACTTGGACGGTGCGGTCTTCATTAAGACGAATTTCTCCGATTAGTTGCAACTCTGTTTTGATGCGGACAGGCCCTGCCTTGAGGATTTTTACGCCGTTTTTTGTTAATTGCTCGTCGCTCATAGCAACTTGGCCTTCTTCTTGCGCATATGAGAACTCATATGATTGGTCGCCTTTGGTGGCCTTGATCTGAACCTTAAATGAGTGAGGTTCTTCGATGATTGAGTTACTTTTTAAATAGTCATTCTCCTTTGAGAATGAAATACTTTGAGGGCTTCGACCAAGCCGCTCCAGAGTTACGACGACCTTAGTCCCGGCTGGATCGACTGGTTTTCCATCTTGGTAGGTATAAACACGAAATTGAGGCTTGCCCTCATTTTCAGAAATAGTCAGCTCAAGGCCGTATCCATCTTTAGTGAATAATTTTCCGCCCTTAGGACCACTTTGAGGTGTTGATTCGGCGTGATGCTCATTGTCTTCATGCCCACCCGCATCATCATGTTTTGTCGCACTTTTTTTCCCATGATGCTCAGTGTCAGCGTGCTCCTTAGTTTCCGCATGTCCTTTGCCGGACTCTTCATTTTGCGCGCCTTTCGGATCCGAGACTAAGATCAAGCCTCCTAAAAGAAGGCCGATAGCTATTACGATTATGATGAAGGTGGTTTGTTTGTTACGGGGAATGTTTTTCATCGTGGCCTCTAGTTCTTTGTGGCAGAAAATTGTTCGCCAAGCAGACGGTCAATTGCGGCTGCGGCTCTGTGTGTGTCAGCTAATGAGCGCAAGTACTGCGACTTGGCTTGGAAGAAAGTACGTTGAGCATCAAGGACCTCTAGGAAACTAAATTTACCTAGTTCAAAACCTTTGGTCGTTGCTTCATACGCGCGTTGCGCGGCAGGCACGACTTCCGACTTCAACATTTCTGCTTCAGTAATTGAAGTACTTAAACGTCCGTGCGTTTGCCCAAGTTCACGATTCAAACTCACTTCGGTGGTGGTCAAATCGTCACGTGCTTTGTCAGTCCTACGTAGGGCTTCGAGAATATTCCCTTGATTGCGATCGAATAGAGGCAACGGGATAGATAGACCAACTACTGCTGTATTACGCCCCACTTGCTCATCTCGCTTAGAACCTAGAGTGAGCGTGACATTAGGGATTCTGCGTGAGCGCTCTACCGCAGTCATAGCTTTTCTTCGCTCAACTTCTATCCTGGCACGTGCCAAAAGCGGAGATTGCTCGAGGCGCTGCATCAAAGCAGGCAGAGGAATAAGAGGAGGCAGATCTTCAGCAGGTTCTTGTACCTTGTCGAAGTCTGGAGTACGAGCTCCCCAGGTAGCGGCCAGCTCGCGTCGTGCTGTCCCCAAATCATTTAAGGCTTGGGCAAGTTCGATACGTACGCCGGCTTCGGCGACACGTGCTCTTGTTTCTTCAACGGGAGAAATCTTCCCTGCCAATACACGTTTCGAGGCAATTGTCGTTGCTCGCTGTGCTAGTTCAACTGTGCTTAAGGCCAGCCGATAACGCTCTTGACCGATAACTACGTCATAGAATGCAGCGACTACGAGCGCTCGTATGTCGGCTTGTTTGGCTGAAAGATCTGCTAACGCAAGATCTCGGGCACGTTCGGCGGCTGCGATACGTGCACTCCGTTTGCCCCCAAGTTCAATGGGCTGGCTGATCTGAACCGTCGTCGTACGCGTGTCACGTTTGAGGTCTTCTATCGTAGTAGAAAGCTCAGGATTAGGAATGATTCCAGCTTGTTGAATCATCCCTTCCGTAGCTTCTACTTCACGACGAGCAGCAGAAATTTCGGAGTTGGCACCATATGCCAGGTCTAGAGCGGCAGCAAGTGTGAGCAGCGAGATATTTGCTGCCTTCATCTGTCCACTCTGAGTGGTTTCGCCACCATATGACGATATTACCTGCGCGTAAGCAGGAATTTGTAATGTTAGAGATGCCGCAAATAGAAGCGGCAATAACGGCTTTTGCATCGAATTTCCTTAGTAATAGACAAAGGGAATCCAGCAGCCAACGCTATGAACTACATCAAGAACGAGGAAAAAATAGAACGAGCGGGTGCCGGATTAGGAAGCGGCGTAGACCCACTTTGGACGTTCTGGACGCGGAGGGAGAATTGAAGCAAGTATAGAAGTGTCAGGTATACGTGGTGTTACGCTGACGATGTCAGAAATCAGAATAGCTGCAGGAATTTCTGCAATAGCAATGTCACCAAGATGACAAAATGCGCAATCTATATCAGATGCCGAACTAGACTTCGGCACATCACTTTTTTGATCACTCAACGATGCAATATGCTTATGCTCATGGTGACCGAAATGCACGGTTACCGGGTTACTTTCATGCTGACAATAAACCGCTGCCGCTGCCCAGCTTATCTGGAGCGGAACGATCAAAAGCATAAGGATAACTAGTAAGCGTCGCATAATTGGGCTTATTTTATAGCAGTTTTAAAAAATTCTCGCAAAGTATTTAATTTTGAAATGGAAAACAGATGATTTCACCAATATGGTGAGATATTAAGACGCACTATGCAGTTGATTTGATGCATTCTGGCAATTATGGGGAGTGTCGTTTAAAACTCTCGTATCTCCAGGCGTTTAGACATAGAGATAATCATAATGGCCCTGATTCCGAAAGAATTTGGTTTTCGAAATAGTAAATCGTCGTTCACCCAATTTACGGTTCTTGCCCGTCCAGGAAGCGAACATCGCGTAGTTATTGTAAGTCTGGTAATCTAGCATTAGTTCTCCTGCTCTTCTTCTCTCATCACATTTGCCAGCAGCAGCTTTAACGAGCCTATCGGAAGATGGAAAAACTGCGTGGCACTGCCCTACTCTCTGCCTGGACTTATTCTGAATTGCGTCTTGTTTTTTGCTAGGAAAATTGCATTTCCAAAGAACATGCCCATTGGTCTGTCCCGGTCTAGGTGGACACTAACTTAAGGTGGATAATGCCACCCAGGAGTTATGTTTATGACCAAGACCAGACGTACTTATCCCGAATCATTCAAACGAGATGCTGTTGACCAAGTGCT
>NZ_JADOEL010000028.1 GCF_015645465.1 Herminiimonas contaminans
TTCTTCCAGCGATCCCACATCAAAGCCTTTTGGCTATCGGTATAGATGATCCTTGTTCGGCGAACCATGACACACTCCCGCTATCTGCATAGCCTTTAGTGTGTTGCATTCACCGGTTGAAACCGCCACCCAAAGCGGACATTCATGAAGAGGTTAAAACCTCGGCCAACCTCGGATCAGAGATATAAAACTGTAATACCTATAACGGAAGTCGCGATTTGAGGCGATAGAGGTACGCAATCTTTCTAAGTTTACGGAACAAGGTGTATCCCCCCGGAAGGGTAAGTGCAGAGTTTCATCAAGCGAGGCATTTAGCAAAAGCAAAATCTCCGGTAAACAAGTACAAGCTGTTTGCAAGTTGGCGTCCGCCTCTATGCATTTCATTAGATTCAAAGCTTGTTGTCGTACCGCGGCTTTGTCTATTTTCATCACCCAAACAGCTGCATTCAGCTGACTGGTATTAGATGAAATAGAAATATCCTTCTTCAAATCGGCATTTGCTACATCCAGACTCCATCTTTTGAACTCGTTTGTCATTTGCAGTCAGCCGCGCAGGCCAGATAACGTAAATGAATCAAAATGCAAAAACTGTTTTCAAAATTAACCCGATCACTGCGCTGGCCGCGATGACGTGGATCACATTGCGTTTGTAGCGGACCAATGCAATTGCAGCAGCAATTGCCATGAGTGCAGCGATCCAGTCGAAAGCGCCTACGAAACCTTGAGGCCATAGGACGTGATAGGCGAAGAACACCGCCAGGTTAAGAATGACGCCAACGACGGCGGCCGTAATACCACTTAATGGCGCGGTGAATTTCAGATTGCCATGAGTCGATTCGACCAATGGACCGCCAGCGAGAATAAAAATAAACGATGGTAGGAATGTGAACCATGTCACTAGCACTGCTGCGGTAGCTCCAGCAAGAAACTGTAAGTCAGGACCGAATACAGCTTGTACATAAGCGCCGACAAATCCTACAAACGCCACCACCATGATGAGTGGGCCAGGATTAGCTTCGCCCAAGGCCAAGCCATCAATCATCTGCGTTGGTGTCAGCCAGTTGTAATGTCCGATCGCACCCTGATAAATGTAAGGCAATACTGCATAAGCACCGCCAAAAGTCAGCAGTGCCGCTTTCGTAAAGAACCATCCCATTTGCGTCAATGTGTGGTCCCAACCGAATCGCAACGTCAAAGCTGCCATCGGAACACACCAAAGTACTCCCCCGACAATCAGTATCTTCGTCAAGCTAAACCAACGGAATTGCGCATGTTCAGGTGTCGGCGTGTCATCGTCGATCAATGCCGGGCCATACGATTTTTTTGATTCGCCGTGACCACCGCCTACTGTAAATTTGTTCGGAATATAGCGACCACCGAGATAACCAATGAGCGCTGCTGTTGCAACGATGACAGGGAAAGGTACGTTCATTGCAAAGATGGCGACAAATGATGCTGCGGCAATTGCCCACATCAGATTGTTCTTCAAAGCGCGTGAACCAATACGATGAACGGCGTGTACAACAACCGCCGTAATCGCGGGCTTGATACCGTAAAACAAACCTGCAATCAGAGGCACATGACCGTAAGCGATATACAGCCAAGATAGCGCGATCAGGAAGAATAGTGATGGCAGCACGAACAGCACACCAGCGGCAATGCCGCCTTTGGTTCGATGCATCAACCACCCCATATAAGTCGCAAGCTGTTGCCCCTCCGGTCCGGGTAGCAGCATGCAATAGTTCAGCGCATGGAGAAACCGCCTCTCACTGATCCAGCGCCGCTGTTCGACTAGTTCTCTGTGCATGAGTGATATTTGCGCAGCAGGACCACCGAAACCGATGAAACCTAACTTGAACCACAACTTAAGTGCTTCCCAGAATGGAACCTGAGCAGGTCTCGTGACTTCCTCGGCTGATTCGACCGGCGTGGATACAGTGGTACTCATGTTGAAATGTCCTGTTCAAAATTGGTTATCAGGGCATCAAAAATGCCTGACGCTATGGCTAAAAGTTGATCGTCATCGGTAACGGTTGCGCGCACGCCTGCCAATACACGTTCGATACCACTGGCTTCTGGCGGCTGTATGCCACCGGCATCAATAAAATGGACAATGGCACCGAGCCGTGAGAGCGAGGGTGAGTCCAGGCCAAAGCTTGATAACAAGGTCTCGAACGTGACCTTGGCCCCGACATGAGAGAACGTCGCGCCGTCAAAATCGAATCCCAAAGCATCTGGCGGACAATCTGCAGGCGACGCCAGCCACAAGATCTGCGCATCGGCATCGATAAAGCGACGAATCAGCCATGCACTTGCAAGACGATCCATCCAAGGACGAGCACGTGTCGCCCAAGTGCGGCCGCGATAATCGGCAAGTGATAACCGAGGAATTTCTCCTGAAATGGAATGCGGTTCGTCCGGCGATAACGTGCGAATCGCGGAGGTCTCTAACTCCAGCAATGCTGCAGCGGTTTGCTTTTGCGATTCACTAGAAAAGAAGTCGATAGCGACTAACTGGTCAAATGTCTTACGCAATTTGCGTGCTTGCTTCAGTGCTTCATTCGCAGTCTCGTCGTTGAGCTTGGCACGATGCAGAGCAATTTCAGCTGACAACTCTGCAAACTCTGTTGAACGGTCAAACAAAGTAACGAACGCTTCGTTATCCGTATTCGTCTGCAGTAAATGCGTCGTGCCGCCATTCTTGTCGATATCGTCTGCGATTTCTGAGAGCGTCTCCTTGTTGCCACCTTGTTCAGGCAATAGATACACACCGTCACGCAAAACCGCCGCACCGGACGATTTGAGCGCCCGCCATGCCCGCATTCGCGCCGTAGCGTTTTCAGTCGGCAGGGTCAGAATCAGTAGCATCCATTTCATGTTAGTAACGCTCTCTACAATAATGTATTGAACTCTACCATATAAATTGGAGGATGCAAGATCCGTGAGTTTGATCGAAGGAGCCTCAGCAACGGTGGACGTTCATTGCCTATAACCAAGTCGATGCGATATTTGAAAAGGTTTAACGTGGAAATTAGTTGCTATAATCAGCCCACTATTTGTTCTGCGAGAACTTCGTGCGTCGCTATTTCTGCGTTTTCCTGTTGATGCTTTTGCCCTTACATAGCTTTGCTATGCAAGAAGCTTGGCTGTCGTCCGGAAGCGCATACGACCTTTCGCACGAACTGGTGCATCAAGAAGGCATCAGTCATCATCACGGTGACGACGGCTCAATTCATTACGATGATTCGAGCGAATCAGCCCAGCATTTTTCTGATCATGCTGCATCGGGACAGAGCGCAACTTTGCCTGCTAGTGTTACACCGTTAAGCCCACTGATTGCGTTCATCGTTGTTGAGTCAGAACGCAACTATTTTCATATACCAAATCCTCATCTCGAACGTCCACAGCGACCTCCTTCATCCCTCGGTTAATCCCCCGAGGGTATTGCCTTTTTAATATTTATTAAACTCCGCACGGAAGTATTCCGTTTGGCATGTGCATACCTTCGGTTCGCCTTTTTGGTTACCGAATGGAGATCGCATGTTTGCCAGTTCTATATTTCATCGTTTATGTTTTTTGGCTTCATTGGTGCTTGCAGCGCCTATGGCGCTAGCTGAATCCAATACGCCGCTATCACTTGCAGTTGATGCCGCTTGGCAAAGATCGCCTTTGGCTCGTACGCTGGAAGCCCGCCGAGGCGAGTCTGTTGCCGGTCAAGAGTCAGCGCAATCCTGGATTGCCGGCTCCCCTTCAGTTGGCTTATCCCAACGCAATGACCGCGGAACCAATCAAACCGGTTATCGCGAAACAGAGGTTTCAGTTTCCGCCCCGATTTGGTTGCCAGGCCAGCGATCAGCACGAGAGTCCTTGGCCAATGTCAGCGCTGATGAGTTGGAAGCCCAAATAGCGAATACGCGCCTAGCTATCGCTGGCGAGGTACGCGAACAGCTATGGGCAGTTGCGGCAGCGCGCGAAGAGCTGGCGGAGGCGCAGGATCATCAGCGTCACCTTGACGCACTCTCTGGTGATGTCATGCGTCGTGTAAAAGCAGGAGACCTTGCTCGCACTGATGGTT
Organism: Herminiimonas contaminans; assembly: GCF_015645465.1. Classification (GTDB taxonomy): domain Bacteria; phylum Pseudomonadota; class Gammaproteobacteria; order Burkholderiales; family Burkholderiaceae_D; genus Oxalicibacterium; species Oxalicibacterium contaminans. The sequence goes on from NZ_JADOEL010000028.1 coordinate 4,076, forward strand.
TGCTCGCGCAGCAAGAAGTCCTCGCCGCAAAAAGTGCAATCACCGCCGCACAGACTCGGCTACAAGTTGCGACGGCCCGGTACGTTACGCTCACCGGCCAGCCAAGCATCCCATCCCCTATACCTGAACCGATTGCGGTATCAATGCAAGAGCCGCATCCCCGAATGCTGTTTGCGCGTAAATCAATACAGCGTTCGCAAGCGTCTCTTCATGCAGTGAACTCGACGCGTAGCGACCCACCTACTGTTGGCTTATTAATGCGACGTGAACAAAATGGGTTGGTGAGCGGCTCCACCCAGAGTGTCGGAATTGCTGTCCAGATTCCATTCGGAACAAATGCGCGCAACCTTCCATTAGAGTCGGCAGCACTCACCAAAATCGAAACCGCTAGAGCAGAAGCAGCGCAAACCGAGAGCATCCTTCAAAGCGATATAGAACTGGCGCGCCAACAACTAACAGCCGCCGAGCAAGGGCTGCAAGCTGCTTCGGAGCGTGCCGCGCTTACACGAGAACATACCGAGCTGATTGCCAAGTCATTTCGTATGGGCGAACGTGGATTGAACGATCTATTACGGTCTCACGCACTCAGCCATGAAGCTGATGTAAGTGAAAGACAGCAGAAAGTCGCAGTGGGACTAGCCCATGCACGTTTAAATCAAGCCTTAGGAATACTCCCGTGAAGCTACTCAAATTTTGTATTTTATATTTTGTGCTGACCATGTCAGCTGTTGCCGCACCAGGTGCACATGGTCCAGATGGCGAGCATCTGGATGGCGCCTCTGGACACACACATCGTGACGCGGGACCTCGTGTTGAAACTTTCACTGAGTCATTTGAATTGGTCGGCCGCCTGCAAGCAGACGAGCTATCGATCTTGATCGACCGTTACGAAACCAACGAGCCAGTGCTCAATGCAAAGTTGGAAGTTGATTTAAACGGGTTGAAAGTGCTTGCAAAGTTTCATAGTGATCACGGCGACTATGCAGTCAATGACGAACGTATGTTGAAGGCGCTAGCTGCACCGGGAAAGCATTCGCTTCTCTTCACGTTATCGACAGCTAACGAAAGTGATTTGCTGGAAGCCACGCTCAAGGTAGCAAGCGAGGTTGATGCGGACGACCACTCACATTTTCCATGGGCATGGAGTGCTGTGGGCTTATTCGCGGTAGCCGTACTGCTATACGCGATCATCAGATTCCGCCGCCGCAAAAAATCGACAGGAAATAATCATGCATAACAAACTCGCTTTTTTTGTCATTCCGGCATTCGTAATTGGATTGCTTTCACCGATAGTTAGCGGTGCGCCAGGTGCGCATGGTCCAGATGGGGAGCACTTAGACGGTGCGGCGTCAGGTAGCGGATTGGCACGCCTGCCTGATGGCAGCGTCAATGTTCCTAAACAGGCGCAAAGAAGTATGGCCATCCGAACGGTAATGGCGGTTGAGAATGACCATCCACTAACCGTTGAACTGAATGGCCGCGTGGCGATAGATCCGAATGCTGGCGGACGCGTACAAGCACCATTTTCTGGTCGCATTGAAGCTGGCCCAAAGGGATTACCAGTAGCTGGCCAACGCGTTGAGAAGGGACAGATTCTCATCCGTGTAAAACCCGTCGCCAGTGCCATTGACCGTAGCAATCAAGAGGCACAGTTAGCTGACCTACGCGCCAACCTAATTTTGGCAAAGCAACGAGTTGAACGTCTCGAATCGCTGGAAGGTAGCGTTCCTCAAAAAGACATTGAGGCAGCACGTGCAGAGCTAAGCAGTTTGAAAGGACGTGAACGGGCTGTGTCTGTAAGTGTCATCGGTAGCGAGAGCATTACGGCGCCAGCGTCCGGCATAGTCGCCAGCACAAACGTTTTAAGCGGACAAATAGTAGAAGCACGCGATGTGTTATTCGAAATCATTGATCCGAATCGTATGTTTGTTGAAGCAAACAGCACGGACGTTGCACTCGCGAATCGCATAGGGCAAGCAAGTCTGGTGTCCTTTCCAGCTATCGACCTGATTCTATTGGGTGGCGGACGCAGCTTACGTGATGGTGCATTGCCAATCACTTTTCAGGCGCAGGGAAAAGGAATGGCGTTAGCTGTGGGCCAACCCGTTACCGTCATCGCTAAACTGAACGAAAAGGTAAAGGGGATCGCACTCCCGGCTGAAGCGCTGGTACGCAATCCGGAAAACCAGCCCATCGTCTGGATCAAATCAGGTGCTGAACGGTTCATAGCCCAAAAGGTTGAAGCACGCGCATTGGATGCAAACACTATCGTTGTGGTGAAGGGACTTTCTCCCGAAAATCGCGTTGTTGTGTCAGGCACTGCACTGATCAATCAAATCCGATAGGGGTGAACTCATGTTTAACTGGATAGTTCGTTTCAGTCTTACCAATCGCATATTTGTTTTGGCGGCGGCGTTGCTGCTGATGGTGTACGGCACGTTAATGGCACTGCGTACACCGATCGATGTGTTCCCCGATTTGAATAAGCCGTTGGTGACAGTGTTGACAGAAGCAGGAGGCATGGCTCCTGAAGAAGTCGAGCAGTTGGTATCGTTTCCCGTAGAGACATCGCTGAACGGGATGCCTGGTGTGACCAGAGTGCGTTCAGTGGCGGGCGTCGGTTTGTCGATTGTGTACGCCGAGTTCGATTGGGGCACAGACATTTATCGGAACCGACAGCTGGTATCGGAACGACTTGCACTTGTGAAGGAACAACTGCCCGATGGCATTACGCCAATCATGGGGCCGGTCTCCTCCATCATGGGCGAAGTAATGTTGATAGCACTACCTATTGATATCGCTAAAACCGATCCAATGCGCGCGCGGGAATATGCCGACTTTGTACTACGGCCGAGGTTACTGTCTATTCCCGGCGTATCCCAGGTCATTCCTATTGGCGGTGACGTAAGGCAGTTGCGGGTTGAGCCGGATACAGCGCGCATGGCGCAGTTCAATGTGACGCTTGAACAAATCGAAAGCGCACTACGTGGCTTTGCCGCCAATACAAGCGGCGGTTTCATTGACCTTAATAGTCGTGAGTATCTGATTCGCAATCTGGGGCGTACCAATCGTCTGGAAGACGCAAAAGGATTGGCGGTTACGTACCGGAATGGCACGCCTGTATTAATGGATCAAGTAGCAACCGTGCGGTTCGCTGCAGCGTTTAAACGAGGAGATGCAGGACTTAACGGCAAGCCAGCAGTAATCGTCAGCGTGCAGAAACAGCCAGCTGCAGATACGGTCAAGTTGACGCGAGATATTGAGGCAGCATTAAGTGAACTCAAACAAGGGCTTCCTGAGGGTCTTTCCGCGCCGGAAGTGCTGTTTAGACAGGCTGACTTCATTGAAGCATCGATCAATAACGTGGTGGAAGCATTGCGTGATGGTGCAATCCTCGTTGCGATTATCTTGTTTGCGTTCTTGCTCAATGTCCGGACCACCACAATATCACTTATCGCAATTCCTTTATCGCTTGCAGTAACTGCCGTCGCATTTCACTTGCTGGGTCAATCGATCAACGTGATGACACTCGGCGGGCTCGCCATTGCAATCGGCGAACTCGTCGATGATGCGGTGGTGGATGTTGAAAATATTTTGCGGCGTCTCAAGCAGCGAAGTGTCGGAGACAAATCACTATCGGTAATGGAAGTAATCTGGCGTGCATCGGTCGAAGTGCGTTCTGGCATCGTGTATGCAACCGTTATCGTTGTCCTTGTATTCGTGCCACTGTTCGCCTTGCCTGGAATTGAAGGTCGTTTGTTCGCGCCGCTTGGTATTGCTTACATTGTGTCGATACTGGCCTCAATGTTGGTTTCCATGACAATCACTCCTGTGCTGGCTTATTACCTGTTGCCACATATGAAGCAGCTCCAACACGGCGATAGCCCAGTGGTGAGCCGCTTGAAAGCATGGGATAAACATGTGCTTGAATGGTCATTCCCAAGATCAAAAATGATTCTGGCGGTGGCTGCATTTCTAGTCGTTGCCGCTGCATCTACGATTGCATTCTTTCCTCGTGCTTTCTTGCCGCCATTTAACGAAGGTTCTTTGGTGATGGGCATGACATTCACCCCGGGTACTTCGTTGGCAGAAGCCAATCGGATGGGCGCAATGGCAGAAACGCTCATTCAACAGGTTCCAGAGGTCATCAAGGTTGGTCGACGCACCGGCCGTGCAGAGCTAGATGAACATGCCGAAGGGGTTCATTCATCAGAGATTGACGTCGACTTGAAGCGATCGGAACGTGGTAGGGAGGAAATAATGGCGGACATTCGCGCGCAGCTTTCGACCATCCCGGCGTCGGTAGCAATTGGACAACCGATTTCTCACCGGCTTGACCATTTGCTTTCTGGTGTACGCGCGCAGATTGCGCTGAAGATTTACGGTGACGACACCGATACCCTCCGTGGATTGGCAGAAGGATTGCGTTCACGTTTGGTTACGGTGCCAGGGCTGGTGGATCTCTCGGTTGAGCGGCAAGTTCTAATCCCGCAGATCAAGATACATGTGGATTATCGCAAGGCTGCCCAATATGGATTGGCACCAGGCCAATTGCTGACCACATTGGAAACGCTCTCGGAAGGAAAGCGCATTGCCCAAGTTGTGGATGGGGTGCGTAGATTCGATGTGACGATACGTCTACCAGACGATGGTCGTTCACCCCAAGATCTATCCCGCGTAATGATAGATACACCTGCGGGGAAAATACCGTTGTCATCGATTGCAACTGTTGAGGAAGGCGACGGGCCGAACCAGATTGGTAGAGAAAATGGCAGAAGACGCATTGTCGTCTATGCCAATACAGACGGATCTGACATGTCGCGCATCATCGGCGACGTTCGTGCCGCGATTGCCGCTACACCAATGCCTAGCGCCTATTTCGTGAGTGTCGAAGGACAATTCCAAGCGCAAGAAAAAGCGATGAATCTCATCGTCGGCCTGTCTCTGTTGTCGCTGGCAATGATCTTCATTGTGCTCTATTCGCGATATAAATCTGGCATCTTGGCGTTGGTCATTATGGGCAACATCCCATTTGCATTGATCGGTAGTGTCATCGCGATGTGGATTGCAGGAGTATCGCTATCAGTCGCATCTATGGTTGGCTTTATTACCTTGGCAGGCATTGCGACACGCAACGGCATCCTCAAAGTCAGCCATTACATCAACCTCTGCAAGTTCGAAGGTGAGAAGTTCGGTCTGCCGATGATTGTGCGTGGTTCGTTAGAAAGGCTGACGCCCGTATTAATGACGGCATTGGTGGCAGCGTTTGCTTTGACGCCATTGTTATTGGCGGCGGATGCGCCGGGCAAAGAGATTTTGCATCCGGTTGCTGTCGTGATTTTTGGTGGTCTGATTAGCTCGACGATTCTCGACTCGCTTCTCACTCCGCTGATATTTTGGTTAGTTGGACGCAAACCACTCGAACGACTGATTGCCGGAACACAGGAAGATGCATATTAAAAGGTTTTCGTGGCGGCACCTATTCAAGACACGCCACACTTTTTGGAGAAAACGATGAAGAAGATTTTAGCTTTGGTAACTATGGCAATTGCACTTACCACCACTGGTCAAGTTCTCGCACACGGCGCAAAAGCAAGTCACGGTGGTATTGCGCAAAGTGTAAATGATTTGAACTTTGAATTAGTCGCTAAAGATGGCAAAGCCACGATCTATGTTGAAGATCATGACGAAGCACTTTCCACTGCGGGTGCAACAGGCAAACTCACTATTCTTAATGGCGCTGAAAAAACCGAAGTGCCACTTGAAGCTGCTGGAAACAATCAGTTGGTATCCAAAGGTGAAGTCAAACTAGCTAAAGGTGCAAAGATAGTTGCAGCCATTACTTTTGCAGATAAAAGCACTGTTAACGTGAGATTCGCAGTTAAATAAAGCTGTGCTGCTCCTGTGTACAAGTAATGAACGAGACACTCATTACTTTGTATTTCTCTTCGGCCACGTAAACTGATAATCAGAGCAATGAGACTTCAATTAATTTAGGATAGAAAATGTATTGGATTATTACCAAATATCTAATCACTGCCGGCGTGGTTGTTCTTGTTTCTGAGTTTGCCAAACGTAGTGACAAACTCGGCGGCTTAATCGCTGCATTGCCGATGATTACAGTGCTTACACTGATTTGGCTTTATATAGAGAAACAACCCGAAGCAAAAATCGCAAATCACGCGTGGTACACATTTTGGTATGTGGTTCCAACCCTGCCGATGTTTTTGATTTTCCCGACACTGCTACCGCGGATAGGTTTTTGGCCAACGCTTCTCGCTTCTGTCGTAATCACGCTCATTTGCTTTGCTGCTTTTGCATTTGTTATGCGTCGATTTGGTGTTGAACTGATCTAAAAGTGTTAGCGGCTAAATTGGTACGTAAAAAAACCGGCCAATGCCGGTTTTTTAATCTTGCTGATTAATGACAGTGGTAACCGCCATTTTTTCGATCATTATGACAACCGTTGCTATCAGTGCCACCGGAATGAGCAAAAGCAAAAGATGCAACCGAGGTCACCAGTATTGCCATTAATATTTTTTTCATCGCCATTTCCCTATGTTTTAGTCATACATAGAGTGTAAGTGCGGAGGAGCTTTACCGCATCCCATGAATATGGCCAAAATAGAGAATTCGCTTTCTGTGCCGTGCCTGATTAAGAAACCGAGTGTCTGCTATTGGCCGAAAGCGGACATTTGATCATCCCCCGTTTTAGGATGAAACATTGTGGTGTATTAACTATGCGAATAGGCTGCGACTTTGGAAAGCAAATTGCTGGTTACTTTGGTGTGCGGATTAGTGGCTACGTTGATGCGAATATTCATCTAATTATCGCGAAGGCATTATCATTTAATCCAGTTCCCACATTGGCGTATTATTGCTCATGCATCTATCGACGTTGAACACTGTCACTATCTTATGAAGAACTTTGTCTGATGGACGTACAGGAGCTTATGATTGCAGCGGCAAGCCTTGTTATTTCCATTTTAGGGATATTTCTTGCGATTCACCACAACCAGCGCACCGGTGGTTGTTTGACGGTTTCGCTGAATCCAAGCCGGGCGGTCAATCCAAATGGTATTGGCACCTATTCTGCCGCACTCATCACGGTTGCAAATAAAGGACGAGAATCAATATTGTTCGGGGGCTTTCATGCGCTCAGCCGGGAAAACGAGTACTGGTATCCGCCTTCAACTTTAAAACCCAGCACCAAGCTTGAACCAGGCCAATACATTCAAGGCACCATTAGCATGAATGTCATTTCCAACGCGAGAGTGCTTTGGGCAGTTGACGGGACCGGGAAGAAGTACAGGGTCAACCGTTTTTTGCTGAAAAAAGTAGTGAAATTTTTGAGGCATGAATCGACACGTTTGAGCTCGCTTGGCCTTGAGTAATTCGGTTTCATCTATGGGTAGTACGATCAGCTAGATTAAACTATATCAAACATTATTAGGGTCATTGAACCGCCCCGGAAATTGTGGAGGCTTCTTTATCTGAGAGAATGGAGCCATGAAGAAAGCAAACAAGTTTTCCCCCGAGGTGCGCGAGCGCGCAGTACGGATGGTGCAGGAACACCGCGGTGCGT
>NZ_JADOEL010000029.1 GCF_015645465.1 Herminiimonas contaminans
CTACATTCGCTTTTACAATCATCATCGCCGCCATTCGACATTAGGGTATTTGACCCCAGCGGAATTCGAGCAGCGCCAATTAGCACTCAGTGCTTAACCTTGTGTCCATTGAGGCCGGGACAGACCACCCACAGCTCTTACACTTTGCAGTTAAGCGGAGAATCACTCAGAAAGATTAAAGGTGCAACAGCAAAAAAACCTAGCAAGAAGATCATTCCTTGATCTCTAGTGTGTCAAGTATCCGAAAGACATCATCTGTACTCAAACGACTCAAATATTGACTGACGTGTTGCGCCATCAAAGCATTTAAGATGTCGTTGATACGAACATAACTGCCACGCCTCTTAACAATGCGCACCTTGGCAGTTTTTTTGCTCATTAATAAAGCGGTCGGCAGATCAAGTTGCAAACGAACTTACTGCCGAAACTGAATGGCAAGAACAATCTGTCAGCCCCTTTAGAATACCGCAAGCTTCTACATGTCTAGCGCCTGAGCATCTCTCACGTAAAACGGTCAAATTTTTCTCTAGGTTCAATAGCGCTTCGACGCGTGCCTTAACCTGTTGAATATGCATATCCAAAAGTGCATTGACTTCGCCGCAATCCTGATTTGGATTGTCTCGGAAGTCCAGCAATGCCTGGATTTCTCCAAGTTTCATGTCGAGCGAACGACAGTGGCGGATGAACTGTAATCGTTCAACGTGTGCGTCACCATATAGCCGAAAATTGCCGTCGCTGCGCGCAGGCTTTGGAAGTAGCCCCTCCTTTTCGTAGTAGCGGATGGTGACAATCTCACATCTGGTGCGTTTGGCAAGTTCACCGATCTTAATTTCCATATCTCATCCTCATTTAATACTTGACTCTATAGTACCTATAGGGTCTCTAATGAGCAATATAGAAATCTACAGGAAGGAATAGCTATGAGCGATTGCAGTTCAAAGGGATGCGGCTGTTCAACCGTGCCAACCAGTCAAACTACTGAGCAAGTTGAGCTAACGGCTGGACAGACTCTAGCCGTCTACCGCATCCAGAATATGGATTGCCCCACGGAAGAGGCGTTGATCAGGGGTAAGCTGGCTGTGATGCCGGGTGTGCTCGACCTTGATTTCAATCTAATGCAGCGCATCTTGTCCGTACGGCACGAACTGCCATCGCTGGTCCCGGTGGAACAAGCCTTGAAGTCCATAGGTATGCAAGCCGTACGCATGGATAAAGCTTCTGGTGAGCAGACGACCAAGCTGGTCATCGCAAAGATGGATTGTCCAACGGAAGAAGCGCTGATCCGCAAAAAGCTTTCAACGGTGGATGGGGTGACCAATCTCGATTTCAACCTGATACAGCGCACGCTGTCAGTGAGTCATGTTGCGCATAACTTGCCGGAAGTATTGTCCGCGCTGGAATCTCTGAACTTCGAAGCGCAAGTGCTCGATACGCAGGAAGCCGCCTCAACGCCAGCGGGTGCAACTGACACGCCGACGAAATGGTGGCCGCTTGGCATTTCTTTGGTGGCTGCAATGGCTGCGGAAGCCGTCTACTGGTATCACAGTGGTAACCATTGGGCAGTCGTCGCGCTTGCGCTTGTCGCTATCTTCACCGGGGGCCTTTCGACGTACAAAAAAGGCTGGATTGCGCTCAAGAACCGCAGCCTAAATATGAACGCCTTAATGTCGATAGCGGTCACGGGGGCGATGCTGATCGGACACTGGCCGGAAGCGGCAATGGTGATGGTGCTGTTCACCTTGGCCGAGGTGATTGAGGCTAAGTCTCTGGACCGTGCGCGCAATGCTATTCGTAGTTTACTCGATCTTGCGCCGGAACAGGCAACGGTGCAGCAGTCGGATGGTTCTTGGCGCGAAGAGGAAGCAAAACAAGTAGCCATTGGCAGCAGGGTTCGAGTCAAGCCAGGTGAGCGCATCGCCCTCGATGGCGAAGTGCTGGAAGGACGCTCTACGATCAACCAAGCACCGATCACTGGTGAAAGCCTGCCGGTTGAAAAAGCACCCGGCGATCAGGTCTTCGCAGCTACCATCAACGAATCCGGCTCATTCGAGTATCGCGTTACGGCTGTGGCCAGCGACTCCACATTGGCTCGCATTATTCACGCAGTAGAAGCTGCTCAAGGCAGTCGCGCACCGACCCAACGCTTCGTTGATCAGTTTGCACGCTGGTACACGCCAGTCGTGTTTGGCGTGGCGGTAGCGGTTGCTCTCATTCCCCCGATTTTCATGGGGGCGACATGGCTTGACTGGGTTTACCGTTCGCTGGTTTTGCTGGTTGTCGCCTGTCCGTGCGCCTTGGTAATTTCAACGCCAGTCACTATCGTCAGCGGTCTTGCCGCTGCTGCGCGTCAAGGCATCCTCATCAAGGGTGGCGTTTATCTGGAAGAAGGCCGCAAACTGCGCTGGCTTGCACTAGACAAGACCGGCACGATAACGCATGGCAAACCAGCGCAAACCGATTTTGTGTCATGGGGCGATGAACCGCCTGCCGACAGTCGTAGGATTGCCGCCAGTCTCGCTGCACGTTCTGACCACCCCGTTTCTAAAGCCGTGGCGCAAGCCGCGAAAGACGACGTGGTTGTACTACATGAAGTTGCCGAGTTTGCTGCACTACCTGGTCGTGGGGTTCGCGGCAGCATTGACGGTATGGTCTATCACCTTGGTAACCATCGGATGCTTGAAGAGCTGGAGCATTGCCACCCTGAATTGGAGCAACGTCTCGAAGCAATGGAAAGGGAAGGAAAAACAGTAGTAATACTGGTGGGACCAAAAGGTGCGCAGGCTCTTATCGCGGTGGCTGACACAATCAAGGACAGTAGCCGAAGCGCAATCGCCGAGCTGCATGCACTTGGCATCAGCACCATGATGCTGACAGGCGACAACGCGCACACGGCACAGGCAATTGCTACGCAAGCCGGCATCGATCGTGCACATGGCAATTTGCTGCCCGAGGACAAACTGCGCGAGGTTGAACAGTTGGCGCAGACAGGCAAAGTCGGCATGGTTGGTGACGGTATCAATGATGCCCCGGCGCTGGCGCGCGCTGATATCGGATTTGCAATGGGAGCCGCTGGTACCGACACTGCCATAGAGACCGCAGACGTGGCCCTAATGGACGATGACCTGCGCAAGATTCCAGCTTTCGTGCGCCTTTCGCGTGCGACTGCTCAGGTGCTGATGCAAAACATTGTGCTGGCACTGGGCATTAAAGCAGTGTTTCTGGCACTTACTTTTACTGGCCAGGCGACCATGTGGATGGCTGTATTTGCCGACATGGGAGCTAGCTTGCTTGTCGTAGGCAACGGCTTGAGGTTGTTGCGCCGATGAACTGGAAATTCATTTTCTATGACTGGTTTGGTTGGAACGTTACGTTGTTCCAAGCGGTTAACACTGGAACACCTGCCACACTCGCGCCTCTGGCATCGTTCTTTAGCTTTTTCGGAAGCTATTGGACAGCTCCTTTGATACTGGTGGGACTGTGGTGGTGGTCGAAAGAAGAAACCGATCCAGATCGCGCAAATACAATTTCGAACCGTCTTAGTGGCTTTATTTTGGCCTTTCTGCTGGGATTGCTAGCCGCCACTGTATTAAAACTGGGGTTCGATTTCCCACGTCCATCCATCGTTCTCGGCGAATTAGTACGGGTTATCGGTGAGCGTGAACAAAACTATAGTCTGCCAAGCGGGCATGCGACTTATTCGGCATTAGTTCTCGGCGTGCTTTGGCCTTTGGTGAGTCGCCGTGGCCGCATCGGCTTGGTGCTCTATGCTGTTTTGGTTGGCTGGTCGCGTATTGCTGCTGGAATGCATTTCCCAGCCGATGTGCTGACGGGCTGGTGCCTCGGACTGGGCAGTATCGTTCTGGCCGGACGGCTGATATCGCTTGCTGCTCCCGCGTGGCATGCGGCTCGTCACAAGTTGGTTTTGGTCTGGTATGCGGTGGCGGTTTGTGCCTTCATAGCTGACCAGTTCGCAAAGCTGGTCATCGTCCTCACTTATGCCTATGGCGAACAGGTTGAAGTAACGCCATTTTTTAATTTTGTTCATGTGCTGAATCCGGGGGCTGCGTTCAGCTTTCTGGCAAACGCAGGCGGTTGGCAACGCTACTTCTTCATCATCCTTGGCTTGGCAGTTTCGGCATGGCTGATGCGCATGCTGAAACAAGGGTTACCACGCCTCGAAGCTCTGGGATACAGCCTAATTCTAGGTGGGGCGCTTGGAAATGTCGCTGATCGCCTGTTCCGTGGACAGGTCGTAGACTTCCTCGATTTCCATTGGCAGAACTTGCACTGGCCTGCCTTCAACTTTGCCGATGTCGCCATTGCGTCAGGAGCGGCCTTACTTATCATGAGCGCACTAACCCAAGGCAAAGCAACCAGCAAAACTGAGCGTCACACGTATTTGAAATCGTAGGTCAGTTTTGCTGTTAATCAATACAGTCATACGACAAATTTACGTCCTTTCTTTTCATACAAACGATTCAACCTTAGAATGTGAATCATTCTCATTTTTATACTTATCATGCATACCCGTTCAAAGTTTAGCCTTTTCATTACTGCCGTTTTCTTGGTCCTTTCAACCAATGTTATTTCTGCTAATGCCCAAGATACGACAACTCAAGAAAAGGCCAAACAAGTATGGCAAGTGCTGGATTACTTGGCAGTTGATTACGGCGCAGCCGTACAGAATGGCGTAATTGTCAGCAAAGACGAATATGGCGAGATGCAGGAATTCTCGGCGAACGCGGAAAAGCAGTTATCCGAGTTACCCAAAACAGACCTCAGCGCGAAATTGGTTGCACAAGCAGGCAAGCTGCGAAACATGATTGCTGCCAAAGCTTCGCCTAATGAAGTAGGCAATCAAGCGAGATCGTTGGCAGCTGAAGTACTCAAAGTATACCCGGTGCCACTTTCACCAACGCAGGTACCTGATCTCAAAAAAGGCGGAGCGCTGTATCAAGCAAATTGCGCTTCATGCCATGGTGCTGCAGGAAACGGCGACGGTCCGCTTGCTAAAAGTTTGAATCCTCCTCCGATCGCTTTGTCGGACAAAGAACGTGCAAAAGAGCGAAGTGTCTTTTCGCTGCAGCAGATTATTTCCCACGGTGTTGCTGGCACCTCTATGCCAAGTTTTGCTCAACTGTCTGAAGATGATCGTTGGGCTATCGCTTTTTTTGCATCCACCATGTCTTATACCGATGCTGATCGTGCGGCTGGTAAGAAATCATGGACTGAAAATAAATCGCTCCACAATGCGGTACCAAATATCAACGCCCTAACGCAAGCCACTGAATCAGGTTTGGAAAAGCAGATAGCATCTAGCGCACGTCCGATCTTGGCGCATCTCCGCAGCGAGCCAGGCCAATTGATGGCCTCTAACGAGGATAGCCTTGCATTGGCGAAGAAGCGCTTGTCAGAGAGCGTGCAAGCATTGCAAGCAGGCGACAAAGCAAACGCATCTCGACTTGCTCTTTCTGCCTATCTGGATGGTTTTGAAATTGCGGAACCGGCGCTGGCTGCCAAAAATAAAGAATTGTTCAATGATTTGGAAAAGGGCATGGGAGCTTTCCGCGCTATCGTGAATCGTGGTCAACTTGACGAAGCCAAAAACGCGGAACAGCAATTGCAAGTAAAGCTGACCCAAGCGCAAGACGCATTAACCACCGCTACAGATGATCCGCTTGCAACATTCCTTGGTGCCTTCACCATTCTTTTGCGCGAAGGACTGGAAGCGTTGCTGGTGGTCGTCGCTATGGTCGCATTTTTGAAAAAAGCAGATCGGCGTGATGTGCTGGTATATGTCCATGCAGGTTGGGTTGTGGCATTGGCCGGTGGGGTCGTCACATGGGCCGTGGCGACTTACCTGGTCGATCTAAGCGGCGCGAGTCGCGAGATGACCGAAGGATTCTCAGCAATATTCGCGGCGGTCGTTCTTCTTGGTGTTGGGATATGGATGCATCAAAAGAGCATGGCGGGACGTTGGCAGGCATATGTCAGGGATAAGCTGTCGTCGGCGCTCAATCGTCGATCAGCGATGATGCTTTTCCTCCTGTCATTTGTCACGGTCTATCGCGAGGTTTTTGAGACAGTCCTTTTCTATGCAGCGCTTTGGACAGGTGGAAACGGCGGATATATGTTGCTCGGTATGGGTGCCGCAATTCTGATCCTGGCTGTGGTTGCTTTTGTTCTGCTTCGTACTTCAGCTCGTCTGCCGATTGGAAAATTCTTTGCCGCCAGCTCAGCCCTAGTGGCAATACTGGCTTTCGTCATGGTCGGTAAAGGCGTGGCCGCATTGCAGAAGGTTGGTGTTTTCGAGATCTCCACAATCCCGTTCCCACAGATCGAGTTACTCGGTATTTACCCAACTACGCAAACGGTCGTTGCCCAGATGCTGATAGTGATGATCGTTATCGCGAGCGTTATTTACAACATCCGTTCAGCTAAAAAATAGAAGAATAAGACTGCGGATAGCTAGCAATCGATTTTGCGACTCAATTGCTAGCGGAGCGTCATAGAAATCCAACTTACGAAGTTTATCCAGCCATGTTTGTAACTTTTTGGTAGCGAGTTTTCTATATTTTCTGACGCGGACGATATGCGTGTCGATTTGCCTGCGCATCGTAGAGAGCATGATGCTCGGGCAAGCCCGAGTGTTTAAAAAAATCATAAAGCATAAGCTCGACAATCTCGTTGTCCACCAACTTGAAGTGACACCAAGAAGGTACGCGATGATCCAATGCATCACAAAACAAATCCCAATCTGTTTGATAATCTACACAGATATAAACATCTTCTTTGTTACGACGGACGATTTCAAGCCATTTGATAATTTCTAAATGAAGATTATCTTTCGTAAAGTATGAATTCGGTATTTTCCGCAGTAGAGGTATTACAACCTCGCGCACAAACGCGGAACAAGCATGATCTGGATATGGCACTTCAGCATAGAAATCTTCGCCGTACTCTGATGCCATACCTAAACTTATGAGATGTGAGTCGCGAAATTCAGTGAATTCAGTGAATTCAGTATCCAAAAATACATTCATACAGGCTTCCTAAACAATCATATTCAAATAGATAAAAGAACACTTTACAGAAGATAAAAAATGATAAGAAAAAATCAAAAACACAGGCTATATGAAAAATTAATTTTAACTGTAAAAAAGCGAACTACTGAAGCAGAAGCATGGCTTAATCTTGTGCCGGTCGGTCGTGAGTTTGGCAGCAAGGATTATGCGACGCTTGCTGAGTTAGATGCTAAAAGTAATAAACGGATAGTGCCTACTGAATAGTGGCAAAGTTGAAATGCGAATTGGTGGCAGGTTTCAGATGCGGATAGGTGGCAATTTTAGGATGCGCATGAGTGGCAAGTTTTATGCGAATACTCATGTGCAAAGCGGAACTTCACCTTCTAGGTGATATTGTAGGTACTGCAATGGAGATAAACTTGAAAGGCCTGAATTCGGCGTGGCATTATGTTGAGCGATCGTTACATCCAATAATTCAGCCACTTCTGCAGCCCTAATTTTGTGCTTTAACGCTTTTTTCTGCGCATCGGGCGCACAACCACTATGCGGATTACTTCCAGTTGTGGATGGCAGTCGTTTAAACAGCTTGTCGGCGATTTGGCCTTCCCCCAACGTCACGGACACTTCCGTTAGGCGCATTTTAGATTTTCAAACTGTACTGGGCTGAGATAGCCGATGGTGGAATGTCGCCGACGTGGATTGTAGAATCTTTCTATATAGTCGAACACGTCGGCGCGTAAATTATCTCTGGTCCGATAGTGCTTTTTGCTCAGGCGTTCGGTCTTGAGAGTCGAGAAGAAACTTTCCATTGCGGCGTTATCCCAGCAATTCCCGCGACGGCTCATGCTGCATACGATGCCGTGAGACTCAAGCAAGCGCTGGAAGTCCTCACTGGTGTATTGAGAGCCTTGGTCGGAGTGATGTAGCACGGCTTGGGGACGGCCCCGGCGAAAGACTGCCATCAGCAATGCATCCATCACCAGTTGTGCCGTCATCGTCGGTTGCATCGACCAGCCTACGACCCGTCGGGAATATAAATCGAGGACAACCGCGACAAACAGCCAGCCTTCGCCAGTCCAGACATAAGTAAAGTCTGCCGCCCATTTCTGATTCGGTCCCGTCGCTTCAAACTGACGGTCCAGCAGATTCGGTGCAATGGCATGTATCGCCGTTTGAAACTGTCCTGGCGCGCGGCGGCGTTTGTGCCGTGCTTTGATGCCGGCAGTCTTCATCAGTCGCGCCACGCGGTTCTCGCTGCAAGCAAAGCCGGCGTCGATAAGGTCTCGCACCACGCGCGGGGAACCGTATGTGTTATCGCTGGCTTGGTGACTGTGCTTGATGGCCTGCAGCAGCTGAATATTGTCGCGCTCATTCTGACTCATTGGCCGGTCGAGCCAATCGTAGAAGCCGCTGCTCGATACACCAAGCAGGCGGCACATAGTTCGCGTGGGCCAAATGGTTCGGTATTTGGCGATAAAGCCGTACTTCACTTGAGGTCGGCTGCGAAGTAGCCGAGCGCCTTTTTTAATATATCGCGCTCCGTCTTTACCTTGCTCAACTCGCGCCGCATACGCTCGTACTCTTGACTGGAAACCTTATCGCCGCCATTGACTTGCCCATCGACGCTGGCCTCTCGGCACCAGCGCGCCAATAAATTGGCACCAAGGCCAAGGTCGCGAGCGATACCCGCCTTGCTCGCGCCAGGCTGGCCTACCAGCTTGACTGCCTCGCGCTTAAACTCTTCAGAAAACAACCGTCTTTCACGTGCCATGTAATACCTCCGATAGGGACATCATACCTATCGAAAGTGTCCGTCCTGATGGGGGAAGGCCAATTTGACCAAACGTGCGCTCAACACTATCTCGCCTCTCAAAATGAGCTACTGCTCCCCAATTAATGACGAATCCTAGGCCTTTCCGCAGATTCTCATGAACCGGTTGCGCCAAGTGCGCCAATGCACCATCAAGCTTAGTGACGCTCCAAAGCGCGCCATAAGCCCTCTCTATAATTCCGCTTGGCAGTCCAGCATCGGGAGGGTAATTCAGCCCGTCAACAGTAAGCTCTATTGGATGCCATTTTTTTGTGATGGCATCGCGTACAACTTTAATCACGTCTTCTTTCGTTACTTCGCTCCTATACACGACCAAGTAGGACAATATAGCTGCGGAAGCACCCTCTACCACTGCAATCAACCACAGTCTGTCCAGAAGTAGATCTCTCTCAGTTCCTTCTGGAGTGCGAAAAGTTACAGTTGAATGACAGTCAATTCGATATGCGTCTATTTCCACCACATCATAAGGTTCACTGAAATACAAAAATGGCGCGTGCCCTGTACCAACATTAAGGTGTGCTTTCGCAGCTGCCCCCTCCCTGATATTTACAGCGCGCTTAAAGTTTCGGTCTAAGACATCACGCATAAAACTACGGATGGATTTAATCCCGCGATGTTTGGTTGTAAAAGGCCACTCGGAAGCACTCACCCCGTACTCTTGGATAGCCTTAATAAAAAGTTTATGCAGGTCGCGAGATCGCAGTCGAAATTCTGGAACATCTTTGTACTTTGCATCTTGCCTGATGAAGCGAGTAAGTTTTTCTTCTAATTCAGGAAAGCGATCCAACATCATGCCAAGCGCACCGGTTTGGCCACCTTGCTGCTCGCCAAATTTCCTCCCTAATGGCGCGCGACGCCTATATGGTTCGATCCGAACATGTGGTACCAGTGCCCGAAAGCCGAATATCTTTCCGTCAGATGCAATTCCCAAGCATTTGCGCGCCATGCGTGGGAGACTCGCGGCTGCAATACCGGTTCTTTCGGTAATAAATTTTACGGACTGGTATTCGAAATAGAGACGCATTGCCAATTCATTGCTCTCGTACTTCTCGACATCTTCAGACCTCAAGGCTGCTTTTTGCACTTTCGGCCAAAGGTCCAGTGGTAATGCCGTAGCTACGGCCTCTCTACGACTCCACATATCGAGCCCTTTGATTCCATGACCATTGGTCTGTCCCGGCCTCAATGGACACAAGGTTAAGCACTGAGTGCTAATTGGCGCTGCTCGAATTCCGCTGGGGTCAAATACCCTAATGTCGAATGGCGGCGATGATGATTGTAAAAGCGAATGT
>NZ_JADOEL010000030.1 GCF_015645465.1 Herminiimonas contaminans
CGCTGGTCGGGCGCCACAAGAAATTGGAAATTGACGGACGAGGTGTGGCTCAACCCGGAACGGGCTACACCTGAAATATCGAAGTTAGCTGCTTGAAGTGACGCGACAACTTCGTTGACAACTACCGTTGAGGAACGTCGGTCGGCTCAGGCTGGCTCAATAGTTTCAGCACGTAGATGACGTCAGACGGTATTGGAGTGATACCAATGTTTGGATATCTCTCTCGGAGGAACTGGTCACGAACTAATTATGCTTACGTTCGGAACAGTTTGATCCGCATTTCCAGCATTTGTAGTACGGGCCGTAGCGACCATTCGAAATGTATGTCTCAGGCCCCCCGCATCGTTGACATACATCGCCGATGCCTTGAAAAGCACGCCATAATTTCCATATATTTCTAGCAGTCCACACAGCTGCGACCAGTGCAGCTGCTTTACCGGCGTAGACCATATAACTACCGAATTGCGATATATACGGATTGTCTTCTGATTGATAACCGAAGCTATGCAAGAAGTAGCTTGCTATTAGCAGCACAACGGGACCGGCATACAAGTTGAAGTACAACCTGGCGTTATTGAACATAATAAGTACTCACCTGTTTGTGCATTAATGGGGATTGGCGCATCACTTGAATTCAATAACACGAACTTGTCTTTTATCTTTTCTGGATTCTCGCCACACTTCGATTCTGAATTGCTGACTTGGAGGAAATTTAGGGGCTGGATCAGATAAACGTGTCGGGCTTTTGCCAAGTGCTATAGATGTCGGAATTAATTCGGTCGTTTCCAAAGGGAGCATATTTGTTGCGGAAACAAAGGCGCGTTTTCAAATGCACCTTGAAGATCACGAACAAATTCTGGAACGGCCTCGCTTTCCTCTCCGAGAATGACACGCGCCTCAATCATCGCCTGCTCAACAGTAACTTTTCCATTTTGCACTTTCACAAACAAACGTTGCAATTGCGTCAAAGACCCACTATTTTTACGAATCTTTGTCTTGACGTCGCTTGCCACGAAAGGGAGGGCTGCGCGCTTCGCTAAATAATCACCCGCTGATTTGACCTGATTTGAAATGATTTCTAGGCCAGACATGAATGAGCCGTAATTCCCAATGCCCATATATAAAGCATAGAGCAACACGGCAATTTTTCCACCGCCTTTTACAGAGCCTTCCTCGACATTTAAGGCAATCGAGTAGTCTGGAAGAAGAAGAGTACTTTCTAAGTACGCTTCCCATTCATCGAAGAGCTGCATGGAGTAGATTTCGAACTCATCTCGAGGCATGCTTGGCACGGCAATATAAAAATCTGTTGTACCAAGATCGATCATCGTTGAAATTTATAAATTGAATTTTTGCAGTGAAGTATAGGATAGCCACACAACAGAGAGGTGTCGAAAACATGTTCAGAGGTTCGACATTCATCGCACAATAAGACAGCGCATTTGTTCTTGTATGAATATTCTCGCGCAAGCTGAACAATATAACTGTGAGATTGATAAATGCCATCCCATATTTATGGGAAGGCGAGCCTGTATCGGCACATCAAGGAATTCAAGCAGTTGACCCGTCCGTGGCAAACTGACATTTCTATGGCAGAGTGTAGATCGGATCTTTATAAACCGATCGTTGACTGCAGGGTCGTTAAAACTTTACCCCAATCGGAAAGACCGACATCCAGTAGTTTCATCGTCAAGTGCTCAAAAGTTTTGCCTTCAAGATCTTTAAGTCGATCTCGCAAGCGAACTTTTTCTTCTGGGGGTAACGTCGACTCATCAATTCTTTTTGCTATTAGTTGTCGGATCGTGTCTTCATGAATACGAATTGTCACTGTGCCGAGAATTGCAGATACGCCTCCTTCGTCTGCAAGAAAATCAATACCCTTTGCATTGATTTTGGGCCCAACGGATATAAAGTCTCCACTTAAGGCTTGCGTAAGCCCCGACTCAACCAATCCCAGTTCCTCAAGATAAAGCAAATTCGCAACGTAGTTGTCTTCTGTTTGTTGGTCAATACCTTTAAAAAGGTCACGCACTCTGTGCGGATACGCATTAGCCATTTTATTCAACAGTTGATTTTGGAGTGCTCGATCAATTTTTATTTTTTTACTATCTACGCTTCGTTTTAGAAATGCAGTGGATTAATTTGCTGATCAAGTTAGGCTATTTCACTCGACCAAATTGAAGGGCATTCAAAGAGAGGCTGCATCAAGGCCTTGGGAAGGTGAAAATGTACGGCGTCCAGCGATATCATCAGCAGCTTGTGAATATTCGCATGAAGGTTGCCACCGGTTCGCAAAGCAAAGTTGCCACCTAGTCGCATCTCAACGTTGCCACCGATTTGCGTTTAAGATGATAGGGTCGCTGGACTTGTATAGATGTCTGGTTTCGACTCAAAGCGGACGTTTGTTTTTTCATTCAATAGCATGTCAACTTAGCGCATGCCGCGAATTGTAGATCCGTATTATTATTCCCAATTAGTTTATTAATTCTTAGAAGCCGATGAACAAATATGAAGCCTTGTCCCTTGGCATGTCAGCCCTCGCCCTTGCTATTTCGGGTGCGACTGGCTATTTCCAGTACCAATCAAGGCAAGATGCCGTCGAGGAAAAAATAAAAGTTGAATTAAAAATGATGTTCGAAAAAAGTCCGTTGAATCCACTGGATTTAAGAATGTTAAGTGGCGTAGAAGAGAGGGAAAATCTTCAGCCCGCTGTTTTAATTACAAATCTTGGAAGCACTACCGTTCGAATTCTCGAAGCAGGCTATCAAGATTTTGATTTGCCCAATCATGCATTCTACGCGGGCACTGAACAGCCACGGACATTGTCGCCCGGTGAGCAAGCGATATTCCTTATTTCCGATATCGTCAAAGTTAATAGACAACTGGTTGATGACATCAAGTTAGGCGACGAGAAAAATGCGAAAATATTTGCCGTTTCTACAAAAGGAAATCGATTTGAAGCGCCTGCAGTTATTGAGGTTGCTAAATAGGGCAACATCATTCAGAGGGGCGTAATAAGTCTTAGCATTTATGTTGTCTATGGTTAGCAGCGCAAGGTCGTCAAACGTTCGCATTCAAGTCTGCCAAGATATCTAAGTTGAAATGAACGACCGCTTTCGACGGCGGTTTCAACCGGTGGATGCAACAGATTGATAAAACCGTTGAGCCGGTGTTTCGTAGTTTAGTGTTTTTCTTGGTCGTTCATTCAATCGTCTTGCTACAGCATTGAGTTGTGCCTGCGAATAGCCAGAGAGATTCAACCCTTTAGGGAAGTACTGCCGTAACAGTCCGTTGGTATTTTCGTTTGATCCTCGTTGCCACGGGCTTCTTGGATCACAGAAATAGACCTGGATATCAGTCGCTAGTGTGAAGCGCTTGTGGTCAGCGAGTTCTTTGCCACGATCCCATGTCAGTGACTTATACAGTTCTTGCGGTAGTTTCCCTGCATGCTTGATGAGCGCATTGACCACCGTCTGCGTATCTTTCCTATCGATCTTCACCAGCATGACATAGCGCGTATGGCGCTCCACTAGCGTCGCAATCTGACTGTTCGCACTTCCGCATAGCAAATCGCCTTCCCAGTGACCCGGCACAGCACGATCTTCCACCATCGCAGGCCGCTCGCTGATCGATACGGCATCGCTGATCTTGCCGTGATTGTCTGTCTTCTGGGTGTGATGAAGGGAGCGAGGCATGACTCGAGTGCGTCTCAGGTGCTCTGTCAGTTCCTTCTTCAAGGCACCGCGTGTCTGTATGAATAAGGTTCTGTAGATGGTTTCGTGAGACACCTGAAACTCCTCATCATCGGGATGGATGTGTTTGAGCCAGCCGGCCACTTGCTGTGGAGACCATTGCTGGCGCAGCTTGTCGGCAACCATACTGGCTAGCGGTCGATTCTGCAGGAGCTTACAAGGTTTAGGGCGATGCGCTCGTTCCCACGTGGCCTTGTCTGCATCAGCTGCTCGGTAGCTTTCAACACCGCCGTTGCGGTTGAGTTCGCGACTGATTGTCGATGGTGATCTGCCTATACTTCTGGCGATGGTATGCATAGAGTGACCTGCAACGATGGATCGAGAGATCTCTTCGCGTTCAGCTAGCGTTAGTGATCTTATAGAGCGGGTACGGTGCGGCGGCTTGATGCCGCCACTTTCTGCAAGTATCCGCTGCACGGAGGAATGATTGCGGTCAAAGAGCTGTGCGATCTGCTGAAGAGATTCTCCCTTCTTCCAGCGTTCCCACATTACAGCCTTCTGACTATCGGTATAGATGATCCTTGTGCGACGCTCCATGACACACTCCCGCTATCTGCATAGCCTTTAGTGTGTTGCATCCACCGGTTGAAACCGCCGCCAAAAGCGGACGGTTAATGATGCCGGCCGTCAGCGCCAGTATATCGCCTCGAAAGAGCCGTGAAATAAGAAACGTGGTCGCGGACACGAAAAAATCGCGAAACTTAGCATGGCGCGGAAAAGAATGCGTACTACGCCGCCGGTCACTCGGAATTTGATTTCTTCCGCATTTCCTTAGCCATAGGCAGTAAACGCGGTAGGTAAATATACCGCTCATCAAACATGCTTGTGAAAGATAGAGGCCACGCCACTTCCAACGTGGCCTCTATCAATTTGGCCCTGAGAAATTGAACCAATTAAATAATTAAAAAATATTTACTCGCTAATCCCAGCAACATTTCATTCAAGCGCACAACAAATCCGGCGGGATCTTTGAGTTTGCCAACCGTCAGCTATGGTAAGAGCAGTGTCTTTAAACTTTCATACCTGATATCCATACAACTCTATATACGCGCGAAAGTTTGGCTGCAAAACTATGCTCAGTCAGTCGCTATGCATTTCATATAGGCACGCAATTTCTGTAATGAACTCGTAACAATCGAGCATTAACATTGCCTCATTCGAATTCGTAATCAATCAACTTGATTGATTACAAATAGAAATCAGAGGGGTGCAAGCCATGATTCAACTTAATGATGTATCGGTACGCTACGGCGATACCTATGCTTTACGTTCTACCTCGCTCAAACTCCACAAGGGACAGTTCACCGTTCTCCTTGGGGCGTCTGGCGCGGGCAAGTCGACGCTGCTTCGATGCATCAACATGATGTGCCAACCCAGCGCTGGCACGATTGATGTCGTTGGATTGGGGCTGTTGCAAAACAGACGTGTATTGCAGGCACATCGTCGTCAGACCGGTATGGTCTTTCAACAGCATCAACTCATCGCTCGTCGCACTGCTTTGCAGAACGTGCTGATGGGCCGCCTAGGTTATCACACCACACTTCGCAGTCTTTTCCCTTTATCGCAAGAAGAACAACGAATCGGATTGCGAGCGCTGGATCGTGTCGGTCTATTGCATAAAGCACTTACGCGTGTCGATCAATTAAGCGGCGGGCAACAACAGCGCGTTGGGATTGCCAGGGCATTGACGCAGCAACCAAAACTGATACTCGCCGACGAACCCGTCGCCAGTCTTGACCCGGCAACCTCAGAGAAGGTGCTGGAAATCCTTCGTCAAATCTGCAAAGAAGATGGCATCTCTGCAGTGGTCAGTCTCCATCAAGTCGATCTTGCACTCAAATATTCAGACCGAATCGTTGGACTTGCCCACGGCAAGGTGATGTTCGACGCGGTTCCGACCGATTTGAATGAGAACGTGTTGGCAGCACTGTATGACGCCAAACCATCTACCGTTTCGGAAGTACCGACCATGCCGTTCGCTTCAATCTTAAACTTATCAATGTAAGGAATGACAATGAAATCAATATTTACGGCTTTGCTGCTCTCGGCAATCACGTTGTTGAGCGGTGCCGCGACTGCGGCTCCCAATCCTGATCCAGAGACCTTAAAGGTAGCTTTGCTGCCGGATGAAAACGCATCTACTGTCATCAAAAACAATAAGCCTTTGGAGTTGTATCTTGAAAAGGCACTAGGCAAGAAAATCGAGTTGATTGTAACGACTGATTATTCTTCGATGATAGAAGCTATGCGTCACGGTCGTATCGACCTGGCTTACTTCGGCCCCTTGTCTTATGTGCTGGCACGTCAGAAAAGCGAGATTGAACCTTTTGCTGCGATCAAGCAAAAAGGCAGCACAACCTATCAGGCTGTGTTGATCGTCAATACTGGCGCCGGTATCAACAGTATTGCGGATATTGCCAACAAGGACGTGGCCTATGGTGACAAAGCTTCGACATCAAGTCACTTGATTCCGAAGTCCATGCTTGCTGAAGGTGGGCTTTTGGCCGGCACACAATATCGCGAACATTTTGTCGGTGCGCACGACGCCGTGGCGTTGGCAGTGCAAAACGGTCATGCCCAGGCAGGTGGTCTCAGCAAACCGATTTTCGAGGTGTTGGTTCAACGCGGCATGATTGATCCCAACAAGGTCAAGGTACTCGCGGAATCCAAGCCATTTCCACAATATCCGTGGACGATGCGTTCCAATTTGAAGCCTGAATTGAAAGCCAAAATTCGCACGGTGTTTCTTGAGATGAAAGATCCGGAAGTGTTGAAGCCTTTCAAAGCTGAAGGCTTTGGCCCGGCGTCTGACAAGGACTACGACGTCGTTCGCAACCTAGGCAGTCTGCTCAAACTAGACCTCTCAAAGTTTTAATCATTTGAAAGCACTCAATGCAAGCTGAATTCAACGTTGTGCTGGCGCAGCATCGACAGGGCTGGAATCGCTCATTCATATTTGTCGCGGCTACTTTTGCAATCATCTTTTTTTGCTGGTACTACGTTGATTTATTCAACTCCGAACGTTTGGGTGAGGGCATTCCCAGCCTGATCAGTCTGATGGGAGAAATGTTTCCCCCAAACTTCGCGCAGCTGCGTAGCTGGATCAGTCCATTAGCGGATACGCTTGCCATGAGTGTCGCCGGTACGTCAATCGCAGTGCTGCTATCTCTTCCATTGGGCTTTCTTGCAGCGCACAATACTACCCCTCATCCGCTGGTGTACCACTTTGCACGGACCTTGCTGAATGGACTGCGCTCAATTCCAGAGCTGATCATGGGAATTATTTTTGTCGCGGCAGTCGGTTTTGGTGCCTTGCCTGGCGTATTGGCCTTGGCGCTGCATTCAGTTGGCATGATCGCAAAATTCTTTGCCGAGGCAATCGAACATACCGATCAGGCACCAATTGAAGCCGCTCGAGCGGCAGGCTGCAGTCCGCTTCAAGTAATCTTCCATGGCGTTCTACCGCAGGTACTCCCGCAAATGGCTGATACCGCCATCTATCGCTGGGAATATAACTTCCGCGCTTCGACGGTAATGGGGATGGTTGGAGCAGGCGGCATCGGGTTTGAACTGATGGGTTCATTGCGCATCATGCAGTATCAGGAAGTATCGGCCATTCTTATCGTCATTCTAGCCATGGTGACGCTGGTCGATGGATTCAGCGGTTTTCTTCGTAAACACTTCAAATAACTTTAAACATGAAACCTAAAATTGTAATCACGCATTGGGTACACCCTGAAATCGTCGAAATGCTGTCGTCTGTTGCGGAAGTCGTGACTAACGACACGCTTGAAACATTACCGCGCGAAGAATTGCTGCGTCGATCAAAGGATGCAGATGCCGTCATGGCATTCATGCCTGACAGTGTTGACGACAGCTTCCTCGCCGCTTGTCCGAAATTGAAGATCGTTTTTGCAGCGCTGAAAGGCTATGACAATTTCGATGTCGATGCATGTACAAAGCGCGGTGTCTGGTTCGGTATCGTGCCGGACTTGTTGACGGTGCCAACCGCAGAGTTAACCGTAGGCCTTTTGCTTGGATTAACGCGCCATGTCATGGCTGGTGACGATCATGTCCGAAGCGGGACGTTTCATGGCTGGCGACCGAAGCTTTATGGTGCTGGCCTGGCTGGCAGCACCATAGGAATAATCGGAATGGGACGCGTAGGAAAGGCCATTGCCAAACGACTGTCCGGATTTGAAATGAACGCCGTTTACTGCGACAGCGTTCCGCTCAATCCTGTCGATGAACAAGCATGGAATGCACGGCAAGTATCATTCGATGAATTGCTGACTTGCAGTGATTTTGTTGTTCCCATGCTTCCCATGACGTCTGACACTTTCCATTTGATCGATGCTCATGCAATTTCTAAAATGAGGCGTGGAAGCTATCTTCTTAATACATCGCGTGGCTCCGTTGTTGATGAAAATGCGGTGGTAGAGGCTTTGAACCAAGGTCATTTGGCAGGATATGCTGCCGATGTATTTGAAATGGAAGAATGGGCACGCCCAGACCGCCCATTGACGGTGCCACAAGCCTTGCTCAACAATCGGACGCAAACACTTTTTACCCCTCATGTGGGCTCTGGCGTAAAAAAAGTACGGCTGGAAATCGAGCGATATTCTGCTCACAGCATTCTGCAGGCTCTTGCCGGGCAACGGCCTGACGGTGCTCTCAATGAACCACTTAAGGCATCAGTCGCGGCGTGATCGATTTAGAAAAGCTGGAGACATTCCTGACAGTCGCGAAGCATGGCGGATTTCGCGGAGCCGCCATGCATCGTGGACTTTCACAATCGACATTAACGCAACATATCAAACAGCTGGAGCGATCTTTAAATGCCGTATTGATAGACAGAAGCAATGCCGTAAGCAAACTCACAACCGAGGGGCAAGCGTTACTGCCTTACGCGCAGATGCTGATCGATATTTCTAAAAAGGCCAGCGATCTGTTCCGCAGGTCATCGCTGACAATCGGAGCAAGCTCTAACGTCGGAATTTATTTGTTACAGCCCTATTTGAAGGAATTTCAGCGGCGTTCCGGTGTCAAGCTGGATATTGTCATTGCCGACAACACAAGTATTGCTGATAAATTGCAAAGACTGGAGATTGACGTCGCCGTCATGGAATGGTGGGACAGCCGGTCGGGATTTACTGCAAGCATTTGGCGGTCCGAAGAACTGGTGTTGATCGTTCCCACATCCCATCCGTGGGCAGGCCGATCTACTATCCAACTCGAAGAGTTGGATGGCATTGAACTGATCGGTGGAGAGAAAGGGACGGGAACCGGCCGCATCATTGAGAGAATGTTGGGTGCTAGAGATTTGCGTATTAATGTAGCGATGCAACTTGGCAGTACCGAAGCCGTAAAACATGCGGTTAAGGCAGGTCTTGGCGTCTCAGTGGTATTGGCGGGTGCAGTCACGGATGAAGTTTTGAGTCGCCAGTTTAATGTCTTGCGTATCGACGGAGACACTCTACAAAAAGATATTTACGTCATACATCGCAATTGCACTTCGGCTGATTCCGTCGAAAGCAAATTCGTAGACTTCCTGCGACAGTAGCAGTGCGCTTTGCGAAGCATAAGCCGCGCAGCATTTTGATATCCTCTTCTGAAAAAATTCAGTCCACGTTATTGCTAGGGAGACACGGATTTAATCACTGAGTCTCCCAACCGATTTGCACGCGTAAATGTAGTATCAAAATAATCATCAAGATTGCCCTGAAATGATGCCCACGCCGCGAGCCGAGCCAGCTTTTCGTAAGCCGAATACTGGAAGAAGAAAAAACGCACGCGCCGCTAGATCTTCCCAGGGAAGATGTAACAGGTGGTGCCGTTCGCGGGCTGCTCCAATACAAGGGCAATTACGGGCAGTCCATTGAAATACTATAGTGCGATAGTGGCGATATCGACATCCAATCAAGTTTATAAATACACCCAACTCAGAGATATGAACTTCCATAGAATTTATAGAAAAATATTTATTCTTCAACGTCCACTTTGGGTGGCGGTTTCAACCGGTGGATGCAACAGATTGATAAAACCGTTGAGCCGGTGTTTCGTAGTTTAAGGTTTTTCTCGGTCGTTCATTGAGTTGTCTGGCAACAGCATTCAATTGAGCCTGCGAGTAA
>NZ_JADOEL010000031.1 GCF_015645465.1 Herminiimonas contaminans
AGCACTTGGTCAACAGCATCTCGTTTGAATGATTCGGGATAAGTACGTCTGGTCTTGGTCATAAACATAACTCCTGGGTGGCATTATCCACCTTAAGTTAGTGTCCACCTAGACCGGGACAGACCAGCACTCACATACAAACACTACGACTTCTCTTCCACTCTCCAAGTGCAGTTTGTAATGCCCAACATCAATCTTTTCTAATCTCATGACTTTAGAATGTTCCGTCATTCGATCTTCAAAAAAATTATAGTGCCCGTAGTAGCTCAACCAAGGAAACTTGGTGCTATGTGCCGTCATATCATTCCTTAATCATCAGTTCAAAATCGGTTGGAAATCTTTCCACAGCTTGATATGGAATCTCATCTTGCACCCACATTTCGTAACTTCTCACGTGAGCCAAGAATTTACTCACGAGATCTTGTTTTGATTTATCGAATAATAATCTATGCCTAGTTAGTAGCTCGAAAATTGCTCTGTTGTTAGGAACAATAGTTGTTAGACGCATCCTTAGCCATATGTCGTGCAATTTCGGACTTTGGGGATTTTTTTTAGCCAAGTCAGACAGCGGACCGTACTGAATCCATGCTTGGCGGCTTTCAGCTAGTAGAACAGCGACTTTGCTTTTCAATTCATCAGCGGAATGAATATCCCCAGGAAGCAATGATGCAATAACCAAAGATTCAAATTGATTTTTTCTTTCAAGAAGCCACTCGACGGAGTATTTTTTTTCGTTTTCGGGTTTATCTATTTCCGTGTGGTGAACAGCACAGAGCAGAATCAGGTTGTTATAACTATCCCTATCCTTTGCACTTTGATTTTCGTCGAATCTGCTTGATTTTGGCTTGTCGCCTTTAATATGCGCCATCTCGCCTGTTGTATACCCAGTACCGTCATCTCCTTGATCCGTCAGTTTTCTAGCGCAATCGGGAAAAGAACACCTTCCAGCAGCATTCGCCCACAACAATTTTATAGATTTTTCACTAATTGCCATCAATGCCTCCAGCAAACCAATTAGAACATTTTCTCGTTATGTATTTTGCATAACAATTGCTTACCCCGCACCGATGTTTTGACACAGACAATGCAAAAAAAAGGGGTTACGAATAATCGTAACCCCTTCTGTTTATGGTGGGCCTCCCGTGAGTCGAACACGGCACCAACGGATTATGAGCCTAACCGCGTTGTAAGCGTTGGTGCGGCTTACAGAATTAACATGCTAATTAATGGGACAATTTTGGGACACCCAGCATAAAATAACGCTGGGAGGATTCAATGGCAACAATAACGAAGCGTGGTCAGTATCAATGGCAAGCGAAAATTCGCCGAGAAGGTCATAAACAATTATCCAAGACTTTCAATAGTAAAAATGAAGCCGAAGCTTGGTCTCGACATATCGAAGGGGAAATGGATCGAGGAATTTTTGTTTCCCGTGAAGAAGCTGAAAGTACGACTTTGCGAGAAGGGTTAGAACGCTATGCGAACGAAATAACTCCCTTAAAAAAGGGTGCGGCTCAAGAACTTACGAGAATCAAACGCTGGCAAAAAGATGCTTTGGGCTCTCGCTACCTGTCTAATATACGAGGTAGTGATTTAGCCAAATTCAGGGACGAACGACGCTCTCAAGGCAAGGCGGAAAATACCATTCGACTAGACCTCGCCTTACTCTCACATTTCTTTGAGACTGCCCGTAAAGATTGGGGAATGGAGAGTCTTATCAATCCAGTTAAAAACATAAGTCTGCCAAGTGGATCAAAACAACGCGACAGACGTTTGCAGCCCGAAGAATTTCAATATTTAATTCAAGCGTTAAATGATGGGAGTCAGCCTATAGCTAGCTCTATTGTCCAAATAGCGGTTTCAACAGCAATGCGACAAGGTGAAATTCTTGGCTTACTTTGGGAAAATATAGACTTTAGTAAAAGAACAATTTATCTAGCTGATACAAAAAATGGTGAATCCAGGACCGTGCCATTATCTTCAAAAGCAGCATTAGTATTGAGCAACTTATCTCGACCTATAGATGGTGGAAAAGTGTTTTACATCTCTCAAGACAGACTAATCCGCTCGTTTCAAAGAGCATGTGCTGTTGGAAAAATAAATTACGTCGCTAAATGCAACGAAGAATGCAAACCGCAAGTAGATAACTTTCTAGTTGATTTGAGATTCCATGACTTATGTAATCCAAAATCGGTGTTGCGTATTGATAGTGCTAAGTTAATTAAAGCCATTCGACGATACGCAACATATTTAGTGTGGCGCATTGAACTTCATCGGTGTGACTTTGGTCTTCGTGCCGCGCTCATGTAGTTCCTTCTGCAATTCAGCAATCACTCCATCCCTTACGCGAAGCATTTCCTCTAATTCGGCTATGCGGGCATCCAACCGGTAGTTGACGCGTGCTAGTGTGGCGACCTCTTCTTGCGCCTCCACGACCATTTTGCGGTATTCCTTCTGTTTTGCCGCCGACTGGGCTAATTCCGAGCGACTTTGCTTGAGCAGTGCTTTCGGCGCCGTATCGTTGATCTTCCGAATCTCTACCAACACGGGCTCGTGAAAGCGGTAGAGGGTGACACGATCTACTCCGGCTTCCTTGGCAACTGATACGGCGGTGATCCTGGTTCCCTTTTCGACGAACTTCGGTTTGCCGTGCATAAGGCGGTGTAGCGCTAGCTCTAGCTTCTCTCGAGTTTCCTTGATCGACTGGCGCTTCTGAGCGGCCAGAGCCTTTTGAGTCATTGCATGGATGCTCATGCCAACTCCTGCCCGTCAAGCCGACGCAAAACCTTTTCGGCGTATCCAAGAATGGTCTGCGCGCGAGTCTTACCACCTGGCCCCATGTCATCGAGCGCAAGCGCTTCCTTTTGCTGTTCCCGTATACCTTCCCAAACAGGTCGATGCTCTGTCCCAATGATGCCGTAGTTGCAATCGACGCACATCTGCGCCTCAAAGATGCAAAGACCACCGCATCCCGTGCCACGAGCGTTGCCAACGCACCACGAGTGGCCCGTCCCATTCAGGGTGATGGTGCTGGCGTACTCCTTGATAAGTTCTTCCTTATTGACGGCGGTGCGAACTGATGCGCGCCAATCTTTAAGCCAATGGTCGCCATTCGCCAGAGGCGTATCAGAATCCAGATATCCACTCATGATTTCGCTCTGCCTGGTCATCTTTTCTTCAGTAATCATGTCCAAGAGCTCAATGTCGGCCTCGTATCGGTCAGCGCCGCCGTCGGCATAATAGACAGTCATGTCGATGCTCCAATGACCGAAATGGTCACGCAAGGTCAGCAAATCACCGAGCTCGGATCGCGCGATGAAGTGGGCATAGGTACGCCGGAATTGATGCGCATACAGTGGATATGGATTTCCGTCATCGCCATGAATGCCGCAATGTTCGCAAAACTCCTTCAACAGCTTGTTCATTCTTGTACCGGAGAGGACGTGGATCAGTCCCTTATTTCTTGCAACAAATAATCGATTTCTTGAATTGCGGACAATATTGAGGCGCTTGACTATGCTTGCGCGCTGGTCTGCACTAGCGGACTCAAGGCTCGCATGGAGAACTGTCTCTTCAGTATTAAGGTCTTCTCGCTCCGCCATCGTAAGGCGCGTTAACACCTGAACCGCTTCCGCGACAATCGACGGCACGAGCCAGCGCTTCGGACGTACGCCAGTTTTATAAATGGTGCCATGTAGCCACATTAGCGCCACACTACCATCGCTGCTAGGTCCCTCGGTAATACACCCTTCAGTCAGGGACATCATCTCGGAATCGCGGATTCCGGAGAACATGTCGATAACAATGTAACAGGCTGTACGCAGTCGCGTGATCTCTTTGATCAGCTCATAGGTTCCGTCATAACCCGATGCCCTCGCTGAAGCCGTGCGATGGATTGTCACCCACGAACGAGACGTGGCAGTCGCCGCGATTTCTTCACCAGTGGCTTTAACGGCGGTAGTTGCCGCGAGTAATTCAATCGCCTTTTTCCGGATATAGTCGATCGCAGAAGATGCTATCTGATTGGAGATATTGTCAGGTATAACTTCTGTGGTTGCCCGCCGATGAGCGCCCCCTTGCTTTTGTCCTGCTAGTGATGTCGCCGCTTCGCCAGGCCATGGATGCGCCATCAATGAATCATTCAGCTTGTGGCGTTGGTAGAACATATCCTCCAAGAGAGATAGTCGGGATGTAACTGTTTGTGGTGATGCAACTCCACTCTTGGTCTGTTTCGCTGCTGAGACGTAGTCGAGCGTGCAGCCATCGAGATCCGCAAACCGCCGAATGCCATTGGCTATCATCCAACGCAAGAGCAAAATCAAGGGGAAGGATTTTGCAATCAAGGATCGAAGATGAGGACGTTTACGTCCTTCTATGGGTTGCGCAAACAATGACCATAAAAAATCTTTTGCAGCATCCAAGAGATTTGCATGCTGCGAATCCGTCAGTAAACTACCATCTGGCAGTATTACTCTCCAATCCAGTTGCTTGCGAGAAGATGGTAGATTCGCGTTCGGCAAATAGGGATACCAATCCCAAATGTCATCACCGAAACGACTTACTACCCACGGTGTGCCGTCTGGCTGTATCGCAACAGATATGGGGCGTATTTCCTTCTCTGCGGGTGTCGCACCTTTGAGTGGTTGTACATTGAGTGTGAGAGAGCTCAAAGTAGCGGTCCTTTCCAAGTGGGGTGCGGTGTCTGTTGCGCCTTAAGACGGGCAGCATTTACCTTATCGATTGGGAACTGTGAAGCAATGTCGGTATCGATTCGACGGATAATTGGGCCGTAGGTTTTCAGCCAATGGGCGGAGTTGACTTTGGACCGCTCCGCAAGCAACCGATAGTAAAAGCTAAACAGCCGCCAGAGGTCGTCCTCAAATACGCACATGTTAGGACACTTGAAGCAGTGGAAGAATTTTTGACACACCGACTCATCCTCTCGGAAGGGATTCTTGCAACGCGCGATCCCAGTGTTGTAGCCCCCAGCAAGAAGATCCTTCATGTCACCCAACGGAATTTTTCCATCCGCCGCTAGCAAAATCTTGCCTTCGACTTCCATGCGCGAAAATTGGCTGACCATCCCGTCAACGACGAGCGCATGATCCCGGTCTGCGTCAAGTGAGGCTTCTGCATAGTGACGTGCCGTGGTTTCAACGTTAGCATGCCCAAGTGCTTGCTGAACACGACGTATATCCCGAGTGCGACGATACAGTTCAGTTGCAAAAGTGGGACGCAATCTAGCGATGTTGAGGGCCAACGCTTGCCCATGGTCATCCTGAAGTGAATGCCGCTGTACAAACATCCGGAGGCCGGCATTTGCAAGCCCATTATCCAGTCGTACAACCTGGCCCTTACGCTCAAGGTGCGTAATGCGTAGGATAAAGACGTATGACTGATGCTTGGGTTCTATTTCGTGAATGAGTGGCGCTGTGATCGCGCACAAAGCGCGGAAGTGCTCGCCGATAGTTGCAGGGATGGCCTGCAATGATTTCTGTACAGCTGGTGCCGCTGTTTTACGAAGAGACGTGGCTTGTGTTGACCAGCCACGCCTTTTGTAAGTGACCATAAGCTCCCGATCTGGCAACGGGTGCTCCTGCAGGCTATCTCGTTTCATATCCAGCAGCGATTGCATATTTCTTCCCGTCGTCAATGCGAGAAGAACTAGATGTACCGCCAAGACTTGTAACCCTGTGAGAACCGCACGGTTCTCATGGATGTTTCTCAAGTCTTGATTAAGGGCAGCGAGTACGCGCTTCTGCTCCGTAATTGAATATGCCTCCCGTTTCTTCGACAGCCGATTTGCGTTGGGGAAGGGATTTCTTGGGAAGTTCAAGTCCTTGCTAACGGCCGCACCAGATTTTTGGCGATTTATTAATAGGGTCTTGATAAGATTAAAAGTGACTCGTCGAGAGGCAATCGACCACGGCTCACCTTTGTTTTTTCCGCCTGCAACTAATTGCAGCTCCAGCCATGCGAGGTAGCGATCCAGCAATGCACGATCAATTTGGCCCAAACTTTTAATTTTCTCGCCTGCACTCGCGGGGTCTTCGAGAAATCGCCAGAACGGACGTAATCCAACGTTGAGGTAAGAATAGAGAGTAGCCCCAACTGACGTATGCCGCATGCTCCACACAGCATCTCGCATATGTCCCGCGACATCATCTCGGCCATTCTTCTGGAAAGGACGAAAGTCGAATTCGATCTTGCCGTGATGAGGGCAATCGATGACGAATGTCCAGCCAGGCGGCATATCGACGACGCGTCCAGAATCGAGCGTCAGGTCAACCTTGCGGTCTAGCTTATTGCGTCTAATGGCCACGGCGCAATGCCTCGCAGACCTCTGCCTGATATCCATCCACGTCATCGTTTTGAATCAGATCAGCTGCATGCACATATTTCTCAGTTGTCGTGATCGAGCTGTGGCCCATGCGGTCTCGCACCCATAGCAGTGCTTTGCTCTGGCCTTCCTTCTTAGCCATACGTAGCAGCTCATAGGTGCCGAACGTGTGACGTAACATGTGTGGGTGGGCCTCAATGCCGGTCTTTCGGGTGCATTTCGCAAAGGCATTGTTAAGGTAACGGACAGAGAGCTCTTCACCATAGTGCGATAGGAATAACCTCGTACTTTCCCTGCCGTACGCTCGCTTGAAGATAGCGTTTCGCTTTGGCCAGTCGCGGCAGAAGTAAGACCAAAGAGCAACTGCAAGATCGTAGGGCAACATGACAAATCGTTCCTTGCTTCCCTTGGTCGGCGTTAGCGTTGGATCAAGCACCATCGGCAACTGCTTGCCGGGATCGTGCCCAGCAGGATTTGGCAGCATGCGATAATCTAGCCGCACCACCTCTTCGCGCCGCATGCCAGTCAGCAGAGCGAGATAACTCATGAGTTTGAGGGAATGCGGCGTCATGGTTTCGATGAAGCGAATGGCCTTATCCATGTGGAGGAACTTTGGCATCGGCTTATGCGTCTGTAACGTCAGTTCGTTGGCGTCAAATCGAGCCCCGGAAGCATCGACGTGAGCGAGAAAGCCGCGCGGCTTGGCTACCCAGATATCCTGGGTCGAAAAGGGTAGGCTGTGAGTCTTACCGTTGCGCAGGGACCAGTCATAAAAGCCATGGACACATCGAAGTCGCTGATTGACCGTGGAGCGAGAGCATTTCCGCTCCAGCATTGAGTCGCGCCACGCTGCAATCTGTGTTTGATTGACAGCATTCCATGCCAAATTGTTTGACTCGAGGAACGCGAAGAATTCGTACAGGTGGTGTCCATAGGTCAACCACGTCTTCTCGGATCGCGTACGACCTCTGACCACTGCGATAAAGCGAAGATATTCATTCGGCGCGGCGACCAACTCCATTTCACTGTCGCAAAGGAAAGGAATGTTTTCCCTCACTATCCCCTGCCAAATAAATTCGCTCTTGGTTAAAAACAATCGCATTAAATCACGTTCTCTCTGAGAGCCGCCGCAGCTTCCGGATCTCCTTGCCATGCATCTTCTTGATTATTATTCCTGAAATTTCGCGGTTGAAGCGGGAGAGCAGGAAAATTCAAAGAAATTAATCAATTCATCTAAAAGTCCACTCTGGACCGTTTTCGCCTTGCCTTCATAGATGTAACGCCAGTTGATGAAGACCCCGTCAAAACTTTTCAAATCTTCAGCTAGCGAAGATCCCACCCGATCACCAAAAAAAATTCTATATAGGCTAGTAAGCCACTCCTGTTTGTCTCGTGGAAGATTCTGAAACAGTTCATGAACGCTATGGGTGTTAGAGCGTAACTTCGATATTCGGCTGATACTTAAATTTTCATCGCCGTTATATATTTGCGTCGCATGAAGAGACTTTAAATATAGTTCGAGAGACAAAACTGCATTAATGATAACTGGTACGCTCACGCCAGATTGCGACCTAAGAATCCTGCTTGCAGCAGCAAAATCTCTCGCAGTAGAAAGAATCATTGGTTCGGGAAAAGCAGTGAACTCCTTCGGCAAAACTTTTTTAGACATCTGTTCCTTTCCACGACTCCCGTAGCTGTTTCTTGCTACGCTACATAGGACTCAGTGCAACCTTGCGCATTAGGAATGAAAATTAAGGTGGGATGCCATCGCTTTCTGGATCTTCGATGTCAAACCGTCCCAGCTATCCAGCTCATTAATCATTTTTTCGTGAAGTTGAATGAACAAAGTGGGATCGCTCTGCAAACTCTCGCTATTGGCCTTAAATCCGTGAATAGAAAATGCCTTCTCACGAAGATCAAGGAGCGTTTCATAAATCCCGGAGTCAGGCGAGAACAGAAATTGCGATTCGCGCACAGCCATCAAAAATTTTCTCCTAGCATCTAGAAATTCATCGACATTGACATCTCCGCTCAACGCATTATAAAAAGCGATGGTCATGTCGTAGATTTGAAACCGACGTGCATGGTAATCCCCCCGGAAAAGAAGTGAATTTGAAAGTAGAATTTTCTCCAATCGAAATTGAGGAAGTTTTACATGAAGAAGTCGCGTTTTTCGGAAAGCCAGATTATTGCCATCCTTAAGCAAGCAGAA
>NZ_JADOEL010000032.1 GCF_015645465.1 Herminiimonas contaminans
GCTGGCTCCCATCGGGTATATTCCACCGGCGGAGGCTGAAGAAAACTATTACCGGCAGCTGACTGAAAAGGTCGCCGTCGAGGTCTAACTTAAACCAACCGGCCTCCACGAAAACCGGGGCGCTTCAATGCATAAGCGGCGATGTCTTTGAAGGAAATTTTTACTCCACTCCCTTTGGTATTTCGTGCTCTTTTATAAGACTGCTTGAAATCCTCGACATGAATAGTACGAAGGCGCAATTTTCTTTGTACTGAAACTTCCTTTATCCTTCTGGCGGTTTCTTCCTTCTGACTCTCAAACCATTCTAGATCCCGGATAGACGCACGAAAGCACGCCTGTTGTGCAAAGTTTTTCCAAACTCTCACTCCACGGTCATTAGCACGCAAAATTGCCTTCAGAATGCTGCGACGATCCGTCTCTACACTTGGTAGATTTGCAGTTGCGCCCCTTTTCCCGTGCGGATATTTTCCCTCAAACCAGGCTTGGTCATAAATTGTGAGATACCAAAACAAAGTTTTATACCGGCGATATATAACGCTGCGAGTGACTCTCTCACCGACCTCTTCCTGTATTTGCAATACGTAATACCTAGCCTCATCAATTGATTGAGGAATGCGATGCAATTTCTTCTCTTGAATTATTGAATCGCCAGCTCTAACTTCATTTAATTTTAAAAATTGTCCAAGCTTTACATTGGTTTCTTTAAAATCTGACTCAATCGTCGCCAATAAGGCGCATATTTGAGGTGCCCGAAACTCTTGTTTGCTGGTGGAGCCTATATGGGCGTGGGTGAAATCTTCCGTTCGTTGCGGCGAAATTGTGAGGATCGCTTTTGCTCCGGTTGCCCCATATGAACTGGTGAGATGATCCAATAGCTCAGGTCTGTTTAATATTCCTTCTTCCGTCAGGCGAGAATCAAAAAAACTATAGACGTCGCTGCACTTCTCAAAATCATCTCTACTCCACAATGCTTGTGCGCTATAAACTGCCAGCCGCCCCCAGCTGACTTTCGTTGATTTCACTTCCGCTCGAATCAATCTCAAATCATAGCCGCAAGAACATAGAATTCGAGCTTGCATATAGGTACTTCCTCTATGAAAAAGCTGTTCGCAATTTGGACATCTAGTTGCTAACTCAAGCCCATGCTTATGGCAAACGCGAACAAACGGCAGATGATGGGCCCGATGTAGATAAGGTTCTCCGTATTTATAAAAATCTTCATCTAAACAAATTGGGCAAATCTTTAAGACATTAGGTCGAAGATAAGTAATACGACGTCCTACCTCTCGTCTATTTCTTAATATAAATTTTGGAATCTCTTTTACACAGCAAGAAATTTCCGCTGAAAGCGTTCTTTCGCTATGGAAGCGCAACCAGTACGGATAGGTGGTGAGCTCCATCATGACCTTGCCGTATGTAGTACCAAGCGCACCAAGTATTTGGTCTGCTTCCACGCTAGGTAAAAAGATGTCACGCCACCCCATCTCGTCGATTTTGCGGGAAACGTATTGCTCTACTAAACTATCAATCGAAGATGGATGATTATGAGTTTGTAATCGGAAGAGCCAGCTTCCTAGTATTTCGTCAGGGTATGGTGAAACAAAAAAAGGAATGCGCATTCAAAAATTTAATTCAATGAATTATTGAGACGAGCAGCAATAGCCTGCCCTCTATAATTTACCGCATGCGATAGGAGTTCCTCACTCCAACTTCGAATAGTTGCGTGTCTCTTTATTTTCCACATTACTGGAAAAGGACACTCAGCTAGTAGCTCATCAATTGCTCGTTCAATCCGGTACTTCTGATATTCCAAAACTGTCTCTGAATACAGCCCTACAGCATCGCGAAGTTGAGGCAACTTGTGTGGAAATTTTCGCAACAATGCTTCACAACCAAGACGGCGCAAAATTAAAGTTTTACTGACACGTCCACGCGTTTTGTCTGTCCGTATCACTTCCACTAAGGCCGCAACGGACTTTGCCAATAACAAATCTCTAGAGAACCAATCAATACGAGTAATGCCGTTTCTAGGCACCGCTTCGCACCGCAAGTTCGCTTGTTTCAACCAATCGTGATCATGACGATATAGCCAGGCAAATAGATCTGCTCCGCGTGCACGAACAGCATTGAAGCCTTTTACACCTTCTACATCGATCAACGCCATCCACTCTAATCTCTTGCGTGTTTTTGATTGCAGCTTCCTGAACAACAATCTTTCTACACTGATCTCTGGATTACTTCGAAGGATGCGATATACGCTACTAACTGATATTGAACGCTGTTCGGCAATGATATTAATTTCCTTGCCAGCGATCAGATCAACAATTATTGAATCAACGACGTCACGATATATATGCTTTCGTCGCTCGGAAACCGGAATGTCAAATTTTCTTCGTAGCTCAACCACTGTTGTAACGCTGAGTCCAGATTCCAGTGCCGCCTGCCGACACGATTTCGATACATCCTCTATAGCTTGATGACATTTAGATCGACAGAGAAATTTGTCCGTATTGACTATATCGCCCACTACTAATGTTTGATTATTTGCAGCTAATTCAAGCGCCTTTTTAAATCGATCTATTGAGCCAAACAAGAATCCGATCAACAACAAATGACATATAGGATGCATTGCGCGATCAGGTCGTACCAATATATCGCGCAACCATCGTAAAGGCTCCTTAGGGCTGGAAAGCAATCGAGATTGATGCTCGAAATTATTAAAATCTTCGTAGTGCATCCGCATTTCGTTAACGATCGCATTGAAATTGATCGCATGTTTTTTTGTACAAAGTTCTCTCGCCAGTAACGCTTGTTGGTATACAACCGTTCTTAACTTTGTATCAACCGGCGGTAAGTTGGCCTCGATCAGCTCTACTGAAAGATGAGCCAGTGTGGAAACCTTCGAGACTTCAGTGACGGATGGATTTTTATCAGTTAGAAAGGGAGGAAGAAACAGGGTCTGTCGTGAACCCGATGTGAGATGCCCCGTATGATCAGATAGTCCGATCGCGTGAATCACACAATTTCTGACAGCAGGCAAATTGTGAGCGCGATGCCAATAGATGGCGCCATCATTTTTGAAATTCTCTTGAACACAAAGATTGCAAAATCTTAGGACCGACCCAGCACCAAAGCCATTGGCAACCGTACCCATAAGAGTTTTAAGCCCGCCACCTCCTCCATCCCGAAATATCTCCATGCACCTAAGGTGTCGCTCAATGGGAAGAAATGGGCGGAAGTATGGATAAAGCGTACATCTATTTAAAATATCGATGTAATCGCCAAAAGGAGAAGGCTGCCCCAGTCTCTGACGATAGATCTCCAGCCCTACCGGTAGGTCAGTCGATGGAATGACATTAGGATCCCCGAAAAAAACTTTCATGCAATGTTTGGGTGGACTCAAAGCATTCAGCAGTGCCGTGCGAGCTAATACAGAAAACAATAGCTCATCAGGCATTGGGGATGGGAGGTATCCCAACACCAAGTTATTATTAAATTGCTTGGTAGGTGATTTACTCACTAACTTCAATCTTGAAACGGATCTTCGCGTGGCAAGTCTGGTGCCACATCGGATGATTTTTTTGAATTTCTTTTGGGGCGCGGAGAATTATCCTTCGAAGAATTTTTCTTTAAGGGCTGTTTGTCCATCTCTTCAAACTCAGAGCCCGTGTTAATTTTGACCTCATCCTCATTTGCACCAAGCAACCGACGCAAAGCCATATATTTCTGACTAAAAAGAAGATCATCGAACGCACGTAGTTGCTCAGGCTTTCCACTACGAAGCGCCAGTATCGCTGGCTGAAGAAACGCCATATCCATAGCCGATGTCCTGGCAAAAGCAGCTTCGTCGATTATTTCTCGTCCACCAATCTCATTTCGTTGCGCCAACATAAATGCCAGTGTGGCAAAAGCTGTATTTCCGCCCGAGCTGTCATGCCAAGCATCTCTGACTTTTTTTGTTAGTGGTTTTTTATTCTTTACAAAGCAATAATCCCATTGAACATCACAAAACTCCTCCCATTGCATATCCGACTTTCCCATCGGGCGGATGATTGTCTCTCCAGCAGAAGCGAGTTTGCGTAGATTTCTTACACTTCCTTCCAGCACGGACTGGACGGCCGGAGTTGCTAGGATGAGTAGACTAATGCCCAGTCGCTCAATAATTTCGCTGAACAAATTCAACATAAATTCAGCGTTGCCTCCTCGTGCATATCGCAAATTTTGCACTTCATCTATGACCAAGAATCCCAACGAAATTGCAGTAGCTACGCGATTCATTAATTCAATCATAGGCGCAATTTGTCGAAGACTAATCGCTTGGCGGGTATAGGTCGTACCCAATAAATCATCTACTTGTTCAAAAAATTGAACGCATAAACTTCTTAATGTTGCATCGTGTGGCACTCGCAGAAAAATGTAGACCACCTGTTTGCAGAGTAGAGGCTGCCCGTTGTACTCCACATGTGAAATTACCTGCGGATATCGAAGCAGAAAAGATTTCGCGAATGTAGTTTTTCCCATTCCGCTGACTGACATCATCAAATGTCCTGCCGCGGCCGATTTCCAGTCTGAAGGGAACGGTACGCCTCCCACTCCTCCCAACGCCAAGGCATGTCGTCGTTGGCGGTCCATTGTCGTTAAAGGGTTACGTGCAATGTATGTTTGTCTCATCATAGAAGTCAGTGCCAAGCCGGCTCTCTGAAACTCAGGGAACGGATGCACTACATCATTGAGAATAGGGAGCTCCATTAACCGAACAACATCACTCGCCTTTCGCTCTTTGTCCGTAACCTTTGGCGGATAATGAGCAAGCGTAGTCAAAAAATCGTCTTTTTTATTTTCTAATGACGGCAGAGCTTCGATAAATGGATTACCGGCAAAGCGGCGCACCCCAGTTTCGTTGTAATTCGCAGGGACAATGAGGGAATTTGTCATTTCTTATTCCTGTTTTCTTGAATAACTCGCAGTCGTTCCAATCGTTCTCGCTCTTCCAGTTCTTGCCAATTCGCTTTAACACTATCGTGACTAGAGTTCTCAGGAGGCGAGCTTTTTCGGCCCCCTGTCAGTGACTCTTTCATCCCCGCTGTTTCTAATGTCCGTAACTCTCTTGTTTCTTGCAAATCCAACTTTTGTTTTTTCACTGTCGTTTTGGCTGCAATACCTTTTTTACTACCGCCAGTATCTGCGGGGCGCTTGTTATTCAATCGTGCAACACGACTTTCATGATCTGCGCGAGCCCAATGCATGGCGGTGCGGCCTAGTAAGGCTTCCTCTTCATCAAGCGTGAGACCTGCAATTTCTTTCACAGCACCAACACTCAACCTAAATTGCGCCCACTCACCAAATTTTGTTTCGACAAACACTTCTAATGGATCAGTCTTATCTATGCGTACTTTGATGCTTTTTGCACGTGAGGTTGAAGTACGCGCCATCTCAATTGCCGTTTCATTTACTGGCAAGTAAGGTCGCTGCTTATATCGTAGAACTCCACGTGCAATACTTGCGGTGTCAATCCCCAAGAGTAAACGGAAATAATCACCGTCTCTGAGCGGTGGCGTGCGAAGTCCAGTAACGTTCTCTAACCCCCACATATATGCGTCACGAGGTTGTGGAGCTATTCCTGCCTGAGTTAGTATTTTTAATTTACGCAATGCTGTGTGCGGGCGATTATTGTGATCATCGATGATCTCGATAATCGCTCGGTACGCATCTTTTAGAGAATGTACCGCAGCTACCGCTGCTCTTTTTTCAATACGTTTCGTACGTGGATCAAGAGGCCGCTCCGCATACACGCCCTTTAACTCTGATGCTGTCATTCGGCGCTTTATCTCACGAATGAAACGCTCCACAATTGCTTTACCATCTGGACACAGTGGAGGTAATGGGGTCACTTCAATACGTAGATCCTGTGCAACCGAGCGTTCCATTGATTCGCTCAAAAATTCAGAGCCACGGTCTGGGCATAGGACTGCGGGAAACCGTCCGATCGGCCACCGGTTGTCGTTTATGTCCACGCCCAACGACGCAAATCTTTTTTCTCTTGAGGTGAATGCAATGAGTAATGCGTAACGCACTTCCTCCCAAGACGCGGGCTTTAGAGAAAGATATGCAGAAACAACAAACCGGCTCCACCGATCAATCAATAAATATAAAATTGGTTTGCCAACAACTAAACTTGGATCGTCCGACGAAACCAGATGAATTCTTCCGCCAGTTGCATCAATTTCATAAACCTCACCCGGCCCACTTGCACGCACAGAGCTCAAGCTGCCCGGATTTCGTTCATGTGAACGTACATTTCTTATCAAGTCCGCATCTAGGCGAGCAGAGGAATGAATGTAGTATCGAAATTGTCTAACTGTGACGGGCTCAGACGTCTCACCCTTGAGATATAGCCTATATCTTTCCGGGTGACGCTTGCTGAAATAATTGGCAAGATAATTCTCATGCGCATGCGAAATATACGTTGGCCCTGTGCGAAGTTTTGCCTTGTAGCTGCGAATCATGTCCTCAATATCAGATTCATCGACAACGAATTCATTGACGCCTAACTCTGGCGCCAGTATTGATTGCCGCCCGCGTCGTTTGTATATTCTTTCAGTGCCTCCCTCTGTTGGCTGGAATTTATATCCCGCCAACCCAGGCGTCGCACCGCGAGCTAATGGCAGTAGCGCTTTGCGCACTCCCCCAAAATAGTAGAACCGTATAACCAATCGATACAAAGTAGTTTTGCTTACATCCAGTGACTCCGCGCGTCGTCGAATGCAAGAGGAGAATGACCGTGCGGATAAATTTTCTTCCTTTTCAAATAATGAAACTAGAGGCTCAATCATTTCCCATGCCGCATTCAGCTTGAGTTCGCTCGCTTCATCTTTGATGCTTCCTGTGAATGCAAAAGGTAGCTGAAATTGTCCGATCTCTCCTCCCTCATCACGGAGCAACGCTTTCAATTCTGCTTTCGCAAACCAAAGAGGTCTCCTTGCAAAATACGCTCTTTCGGCGACATCGACCCACATCCCGAAGACGCCGGTTTCGAAAATATGCGTTAGCCTCAAATATCTATTCGTACTCTCAAATCGTATGACCATTCCAGCAGAAAGCGCTGCATTTGGAATGGGTTTAAATTCAATTGGCTGCATCGCTCAATACCAGTGGTTTATCGAATGAAATACTGTGATGTAGAGATACTGGGAGTTGATTGTAAGCGTCCGCCCGATACCGTCTAGCGATCTCAGATAAATCTCATCAAACTACGTGTCCATTAATTCATTCAAATGGACACGTAGTTTGATGAGCGAATCCTCAATTTCTCTCGTACCTGTATCTG
>NZ_JADOEL010000033.1 GCF_015645465.1 Herminiimonas contaminans
TGATTACATCGAGATGTTCTACAACGTCAAACGACGTCATAATCATGCTGACCGGCTTTCGCCCGTCAACTATGAAAAGCAGTACTTCGAGAGGCTTGCGAGTGTCTAAGAAACTCGGGGCGATTCATAAAGCTGTGTGGAGGACATGAAGACGGCTTCATGTTTTCAGATTTCAGAAACACGAAAGGGTCTAGATTTTCATCTAGACCCTTGTGAATTCGTGGTAGGCCGTGCGGGATTCGAACCTGCGACCAACGGATTAAAAGCGCGAAATCCAACTTCCTTACGCTGACTTCTCAAAACACAAAGTCAATATAATCAATCACTTATGCGCTGTCAAGCGCAACCGGGCGCAACCAAAGTCAGTGGTAACGCAGCAGTAATTACCACTAAATTACCACTAAAACCCCGGCTGAAAGGTGTGGTGCCTCAGGCCGTTTCAAGTGCCCAATTCTTCTTTCTCAATGCTCATTGGCCGTGGCTTCTTACTCGATTACCGGTAGGCTGAAACCGGAGCATAAGTGCACGGATGGGTATGCTTTCGATATTTGAGCACATTCAACTGACCGCTTAGGCCGCTCCACTCTCGCGTTAAAATACCGCCACGGAAAATTTGTTTCCCGATTTGCCGGTACTCCAGCGGCTCGACATTCTTTATATTTTGTTTGTCCGAGTTTTCGGATAAATTTTTCATAAGGAGTGTCGCAATGAACGCAGGCAAACAACCAGGCCATCAAACCAAATCGCACAACAAGATTGTTTCCAGTAAGCCGGCAGGCGCAACTAGAGGTAAAACGGCCCCAAAGACCAAGACGCCATGGACAATGGATGCGCAAAAACGCATTCATTCCAAAGAGGCGATAACAGGCGGAGGTCAGGTCCGAAAAGACTCGCTGACCGCTCATGTCACGAAACGCGTCGCTGAAAACAAGAAATAACACTTTTACAGCTTAAGCCATGTGCACAGGAACAGAAGAATACATATGGGGATACCCCTCG
Source organism: Herminiimonas contaminans (assembly GCF_015645465.1). Taxonomy (GTDB): domain Bacteria; phylum Pseudomonadota; class Gammaproteobacteria; order Burkholderiales; family Burkholderiaceae_D; genus Oxalicibacterium; species Oxalicibacterium contaminans. Next base: position 1,000 of record NZ_JADOEL010000033.1, read on the forward strand.
ATTGAATCGTTGGTGTTCGGATTCATTCAAGTGAGCCATTTGGTTCCAAAAGAAAGCGCGCTTTACAGTGATGTGAAGCAGCTTGCGGAAGGGAAGAGGAGGCTTTTTGACTTGTCGGACATTGACGCATCGCCACCAATGAAGTCGCATAACTTGCCGAGCCTGCTTGTAGAGCTGGAGCACATACTGGGGAAAGAATGGACATCCCCGGCGATTGCGTCGGATGTGAGACATCGTTTGTCTCAAATCATGTCCGGCTACGCGCGATACTACGTGGTCGAGATTTCTGCTGCTGGGCTAAAAAAATCTGACGTGCTATCCCATTTAAAGGTTTTTTACTTTGGCCAGCGTATTGCAGTGACACTGGCATGGCTGGAGCAGAAATGGGGTGTCGGCTTTCTCCGTAAATTCTTGGAGGAACCAACAAGCGACAAACTGGTAGGCAAGTATCTTCGTTGGATTCGAAAAGTTGAGCAGCTCAGTGCTGCGACGGCAGCAAAGCGAGCCGGCGTTGAAAACGTGGAAGAGTTCAGCAAAACCATGTATCGATGGGAGAATGGAAAACAAGACCCTAGAAAGGATTCCTTCCCCCTGATTCGCAAGGCGTACGGGATGGAAAGTAATCCGGCGTATGGCCTATGGTTTTGGATTGCTCTTTTTCTTGATAACTGTGGTGATGACGAACTTAAACAGGGAGTAGCTGCTGGCGTGGGCAAAGGCTTTGATAATGACTCTGCTAGAGCAGCATTCATCGACAGAAGTAACCAGTCAATACTCGATACGGAAGTCCCCGAAAGCTACCTCACTTTGAATACGCTCTTGTGTACACAAGTGGCGAGGGAAGAGGGCGATTTTGAACTTATCCAACGATGTCTTGAAGAGTTCGAAGAGTATGTAAGCAAGCATGAAGGGCGTGGGCTATATCATCTCTATTCATTTCAGGCCCGCATGGCCGTTTTTACTGGTCGGCCCAAAGATGCAGTCGGCCTATTCATGAAAGCCATCGACTTAGCGCGCTACGCGGAACATGTGGCCGCAGGTAAATTTTTCCGTGCATTTGCTGCGCTATGCACAAGAGAAAAATATGTTGTACCACTCAAATATGTCGCGGATAAACAGTGGCTGTTTGGGATGCACCCTGTTCAGAAAAATGAGCCTGATATTTGGATAGGTGAAACGGAAGAGCTACTTACAAACAGGAAAAGGGCATTTGACTACCTTCGTTATTTTGCGCCGCAGTCTTTCTTTAAACCGAGAGTAATCGTCTTGCAGGCAGAGTGACGTCATGAATATGTGTTCCTACACTGACAGGTCTTGCCCAGTGTTCTTGCAATCATCAATATAGATAAACGCATGTAGTAGGAATTAGTAACGAACTTACTAATTATCAGGGCAGCAGTTTGCGCGTGTCCACAGTGCTGATGTCGTCCAAGTGCCTGAACGCAGGCGCAATCTTGGCAATGTCATCGGCCGAGACGTTCGAGCGCTCGAACGACACCTTCCACTCGCGTACCACTCGCCAGACTTCGCCAATCAACTCGCAAGCACGGGGTAGGCTCAATGAGAACATTTCATGTCCCCCCAGTGCGTTGTCGATTGTCGCGATGCGACCCTGCGGGCCAATACCTAGATGAAGGTAGCGCTCGGTAGCGAGGCTAGGTCGCGGCAGTACATCGTAGAGAGGGCTGAGACGCCACCCGGCCAGGCGAGGGTCCCAGATGAATCCGTGGTTTCGCAGATGGTCGTCATCGTTGCTCGCGAAGATGTTGAACACCATCCGCTTGAAGAGCTCTTCGTTGTCTGCTCGAATCACGCTGGTATGGCAATACTTGCGTACAGCTTGGGCGAGGTCGGCATAGGATTTGGTCCGCGATTCCGTTTCGTCGCATCCCACCAAGGTTAGGCCGCTTACGAAACCCATGCGGCGCTCGGTCAAGCCGGCGCTGGGTTCGAGCATCAAGTCCGTTGCTGCGTTTGGTTGCGTACCGTGTGCCAGCCAATAGCGGTCAAAGCGTCGAATCATCATAATGCGACGGTCGCCGATTATGCGCGTATTCACCGGGGGCACGTTCAAACCAGCTTCCCGCGCAAGTACCAACGAAGCACACTCGACCGCAGGGATATCGAAGGCGTCATTCTGGCTCTGAAATTTTGCGAGCCACAAAGAACCATCATCGTCGCGCACAGAGGCCTTGGGCCGGGCGCCGCCGAGTGCTGACCCGGCCATGAAGATGTATTCAAGATTGGCCGGGACGTCGCCGCCGGCCTCAATTCGTTCAGCAGCCTCCATCAGATATGCGAGAGCGTGAACGCTGCCGATGGCGCCCGTTGGTTCGTCTTTGATACTGGCACGAATGTCTAGCGCGCCAACCCTCTCGCTACCTGCATGAAGTAAGTATTGCGACTCCGTCAGGCTGTTTGCAGGCACTTTGAGTTTGGCCTCAATAACTCGGCGTCCCCAAGAGTCTGGCGCGGCGTCGCGGATGCCGCCGAAGTTCACTAGATTGTTGACGGGCAGTAGCAGCTTGCCCTTTACTGACTGCGGCCCACGGATAGCCAGGCTGACCGGGTCAACCTCTAAGGCATCGGCGCGGTTGAGGTAGTTGAGCCCGTAAGCGAAGCTCGATGCCAACAGTTCAGTGCCTTCTTCGGTCATCGTGAGTTGTCCGCACGGTGCCCAGCCTTCGCCTAAGTGCGCGAACGTCATGAGTTTCAGTTCTTTGGCTGCCATGAAAAATCCCACTTTAGATGTAGTGTTCTACTGCGGTGCAGTCGGCTCTAGAAATTCAAGTCATCGAGTTCCGCAGCGCTCAGGTCACGTACGCGCTTCGTTGATTCCCGAGCCTGCAGGGCACTCAGCGCTGGGTCTGACTCCAGCAGTAGCCCTGCTAGAGTAGTTCCTGGCGCGATAGCTTCCAAATACCGAAGTATCTGTCCAATTGCCAAGCCGGCGTCGCCCTTCTCGATGCGGTAGGCCGTATTACGAGATAGTCCTGCGCGCAGGGCAGCATCGACTTGTTTGACTTTACGGGCATGGCGCAAACGAGCAAGAAGCCGTCCGAGGTGGACGACCTCTTGCGCGAGGTGTGTACTGAGAACTGCTGATTGTTGTACTTTCATGTTCGTTAAATCACCCGTTATGGCGTCAATGCTCGATTTAACGAGCATTGTATGCGCACGTACGTCGAATGTCAAGTAATGCTCGTTTAATCGAGCATTATGCTCATAATGAGCAATTTAACGAGCAAATTTCTGTGGGTTGTGTATGGGCTCTCCGCGAGCAGCTTGGACGTGGCGAGGTGCCGGCGTGTGGAGCTTGCAGAAGATTTTTTGATGGATTTGTAACTTATTTATCGTTACATAAATCGTTACATAATATTGATGCGGCAATGTCATTTTGCGTATGATGAATTCATATTTATGAATAAAAGAATCGTTACATGGGAATTGCTCAAACAGTCTTAGAAATATTAAGGACCTGGGGCCGGCAGCCATCAGGCGAGCTATTGCGACGTCTCGCGGTGAGTCGGCCATCCTTGATGCGAGCAATTACCGAACTGGATGGCGAAGTTGTTTCTGGTGGTCGCGCGCGCAGGACTGCGTATGCGGCACGTCGTTCGATTCGCGGTAATCCGACTGCATTAGTTCTGTATCGTATTGATGCGTCCGGTCGTGCACATGAAGCCGGCCTGCTTGAACCTATTTATCCAGCAGGTTGTGCGATGCGTTTTACGGAAGCATGTCCTTGGCCGCTCGACGATGAGATGGCTGATGGCTGGTTCCGCAGCGTTCCTTATCTGTTGGGCGATATGCGGCCGCAAGGTTACCTAGGGCGTAACTTTGCACACCAGTTCGCAGCTATCCTGCAAGTTGATGAGGACGTACAGCGTTGGAGCGAGGACGATGTGCTGCATGCCTTGCGCGTGCTTGGCTGGGACCAGCCGGGTAATTACATTCTAGGTGAACATGCCTTACGCCGCCTTCTGGAAGAGCAGCAAAAAGGTAGTCATTTCATCCCCGATGACATGCTCGATACAGAATACCCGCAACGTGCTTTGCAGGCGCTGAATGTTGGGGTGGTGGACTCTTCTTTAGTCGCCGGTGAATTTCCTAAATTTACTGCACGACGATTTGTGAATGGACAACCGACGCATGTCATCGTCAAATTTTCCGGTGCTGAAAGGTCACCGCAAGAACAACGATGGGCTGACTTACTAATCTGCGAGCACCTGGCACTGACTACTATTGCAGACACGCTTCAATTGAGCGCGGCACAAAGCCGCATTTATCAGTTCGCAGGTCGTACGTTCTACGAAGTTGAGCGTTTTGACCGACACGGCGAATTCGGTCGCTCTGGCGTATGCACTTGGCATGAATTGAATGCTGCTTTATTCGGATTGCCAGGTCCGTGGTCGGAGGGTGCAGAGACTTTGTTGAAAGAGGGCTACATTTCGGCTGAGACTGCTCGCGAGATAAATCTGTTGGAGCATTTTGGTCGCTTAATTGCCAATACTGATATGCATGACGGTAACCTCGCATTTCTACCCGGGCTTACGTTGACGCCGGCCTATGACATGCTGCCTATGTTGTATGCCCCGCAGCGTGGAGTTGAACTTGTCGAGCGCGATTTTGCGCCAGCCTTACCTGTGCCGAAAGAGCGTGGTGTCTGGGTTCAAGCTGCGGAAGCGGCTTTAGTATTTTGGCGTCGTGCAGCGCGTGATGAGCGTATCAGTGGAGCATTCAGGGCTATCTGTCAGGCCAACGCTGACCAAGTCGAGCGCTTGCTTGTCGCGCAACGCGATTGACGTGCGTTAATCGAATTTTGAATCAGTGTGCTCGGTCTGTTTCGTCTTCTAAGCCTAAGTCCCTACTTTTTGTAGTTGCCACAGTTTTTTTCGAAGCAGTCTTGCTGTCGCAGCATCTAGCCCTCTTTGCGCATCGCAAAGCACAAGCTCTTGGCACAGTGGAGGAAACAGAGATGCGTCGTCGTCAAGGGCAATCCACTGATGCAGGCCTCGTCCGGAATCCTCAAGAAATTTTCTGATTTCTAAATGCCGGATGTGCGTTGGGTGCTGTGGTCCCTCTGCCGAAAGCACTGGCGTTGCGCCGATAATCCGCGGACGCAAGTCTTCGCTAAAGTAGTTAAGAATGTGGTCCCACTCATATGCCTCGCGCCAAGAACTCGACACGACGATATCGATTTCCGGGAATTGCCTCAAGATGGATTCGAATCGCGCAAGGTGCTCGAAAGCAGGCCCTTGGACACTGTGTAGTACACCGTCAAAATCAAGGGCCAGAATTACTTTCATTTTCCATCTCGTAAACTGGGGCAACTATCTCTGTGGCTTAGGCTTAGGGCCTGAGTTTGTTCATGCGCTAGTATGGCGTCGTGTTTGCATTCGGATGCACTGATAATATAAATCGCGATAGCTAAAATTACTTCATAAAAGAGCGGCAAATGTTGGCGGGATTCTTCTGATAAAGAATGTGGATGTGTTTGTCTATAAAGGATAATGTTTGTAAGGGACTTCTTTAAAAAATAGCTTTCTTGAAGAGGGCTAAAAGAAGAGTCTTCATATCGCTTTCCTTGTTTGTGGCATTAGTAAAAATTAGTACCGAATTTACTAATTAGTCACCAAATTAGTCGCCGCGACCGTCAAACTCAATGCCGTCTATTTGGCGCTGTAAGTGAACCATCATCTCATCGCCAAATTTTGCATCGTAGTTCTCAATCCACCTATGCATCTCTTCGGCACTTAGCCAGCGCAATGACAAGCGTTGGCGCGGTGTGTAGTCTTCCTCCACGCCCTTGGTGAAAACGTATGGCATGAACCCTGCGAGGTAGTCCATGGTTTGGTGGCGATGAATCGCTAGTCTGGGGTGGTAATCCCCCCATTTTTAAAGCGACTTGAGAGTAGAGACTATGCGGCCAGGGCCAGTTTCTGTTTTGGGGTGATGCCTCCGATGGCCATGTTGGGGCGTTCGTGATTATAGGTCCATAGCCAGCGG
>NZ_JADOEL010000034.1 GCF_015645465.1 Herminiimonas contaminans
CTACCCGGCGTGCAAAACGCTGTTCAGTCTCATTTGGTGTATAGATTTCGTCTAATTCACGCTGCGTCAGATCAGGCTTAAAGCGTGGGTATGCTGTTTCATGGATGCTGGTCAAAACTGTGCTCCCACCATACGCAGTCGAGTTTTAAAAAGTTGATACACTGCCTATAGGGTGTTTCAAAATCAATCCCATGTTGCAGTAGAAATATAAACGACCGACTTAGTGCCTGCTTGCCGTCGCATTGTCGAGTCTTCGATGAGCTAAAAATACGATCGACAGCAAGTCTTTAGCATCTTTTTTCGACATCGGCCAATGGATGCGTGTTCGTGCGCAGTGATATTCCAGAACATGCCGACTAAGCCTCGAAGAATGGTTGCAAAACCTCTTTGCTCGTTTTTCTCGCTATCTGAAATGACTTGTGCCGTACCAATTTCTAATGAAATTAATACGGCACACCAAATGGTGGAAGTAGATAAACTTTATATGTTAGAAGTTATACCGCGCAGTGAGTTGAGCGTTGCGCCGAGCCCCCGGCGTATTCAAATTTGGCGAAGTGCCATGGCCGGACACAATATATCCTCGGTCAAATATGTTATTAATATTCAGTTGTAGATCGAGCCCGGCAAGCTTGTATCCAAACATCGCATCAACGGTTGTGTAACTTGGTAGAGTAACCGTGTTTCCTGCATTGGCAAACCGGTCATCCACATAGTTCATGCCAGCGCCTGCACGATAGTTGCCAAAGCGCTTCGTTACCCATAAATTGGCACTATGTTTTGGGGTCAATGTAGCGCGTTTGCCCTCTACGGATATGTTTTTGAACGCAGTCCGATTATCAGAGCTGTCTACAGCGAGCGACGAAGTTACTTTGGCGTCCAAGTAGGAATAACCCGTCCACACTTGCCAACCATTAGAGAGATCTCCTGTAAAAGTCAGCTCAAGTCCGTTGGTGCGCTGTGTTCCAATAGGTAATATTACAACTGGATTGCTTCCCGGTACTGCCGATTTGATATTGGTGCGCTCCAGTTGAAACAGTGATGCGGTAGCGGAAGCAAGGCCGTTGAAGAAATCGAACTTAGCACCGATTTCTTTGTTGGTTGTTTCTTCCGGAGTGATATCTTCATTTGTTGGTTGTAGTGGAAAGTTTTCTGCCGAGGGCTGAAATGACTTACTGTAGCTAGCGTAATAAGATTGCGTGGTGGACGGTTGATAAACAAGGCCAACGCGCGGACTCCATTCTCGATCCGTTCTTTCCAGACGTGATCCAGTTGCGGTATTGCGCGTCCTTTGCTCAAATTTGTCATATCGTACACCAGCTAATGCCTTCCACTGGTCTGAAAGTGTTACCAGGTCTTGAAGATAAAAACTGCTGGTATCCATGTCGCTCAATGTCGTCGGCTCTCCAGAAACGGTTCTAGCCACAACAGGCAAAACAGGTCTAAATAAGTTCACATCTCCTGCATTCTGATTTGCCGTACGTATTTCACCTTTGTTTTGCTTTCCCAATTCAATGCCGTACAGGATTTGATGCTTCATACCCGCCAAATCAAGCTTTTGAGTTAGTTCGGTCTGGTTGGAATAGCCATCGTCCTTACGACGGAAGCTGGAATGTGTAAGCCTTGCAGTTTGCGCTGCTTCGTTGACAGACGTTACTAGTGTGTTGTTGCGGTCCGACGTATAGTCGTAGTAACGGAATGCGTTGCGCAACGAGAGTTGATCATTGAACTTGTGGTCAAAGGTAAATCCATATGAAGTTACATCCGTTTGCGTGTAATCGACATCACGGGCATTGGCCGCACCATAATAAGTGCTCGGCGATACGTTCACGGGGCTGCCTTGAAATGACGGAATGCCAAAGTCTGTTACTCGGCGGTCAGAGAGACGTTCTGCCTGCAACAGAAGGCTGGAAGAGGAATTAAACTTAAATAATAGTGATGGAGAAATAACGTTTCGATCAAGAAACTGCTGGTCGCGATAACTGTCTGCTTTTTCAATCGCGCCTGTCAGGCGGAAGGCAACGCCAATGCCGTTTTCGCTATAGTCACGTGCTAAGTCGAAATCACTACGGCGCTGGTTCCAACTCCCTACTGTTGCGGAAACTTCGCTCTTGTTGATACCAGGTTTTTTAGTGATGCGGTTGATCAATCCACCAGACGATCCTCGTCCGTATAAAACAGATGCGGGCCCTTTAATTACTTCCACTTGCTCAATATTCGATAGATCACGAAAGTACAGTGCATCATCCCGGATGCCATCGACGAATTGATCAGAAATAGCGCTAAAGCCGCGTATTGTGACTTGATCGCGTTGGCCATCTCCATTAGATAGGCCAACGCCTGGTACGTACTTCAACACGCTTTCGAGCGAAAGCGCGTTTTGGTCGCGAATTACCTGCTGCGGCACAACATTGATCGTTTGTGGGATATCGCGTAAGGGCGCTTCGATTTTAGTAGCACTTACAGAAGTTGGTAGGTTATAGGTCTGCCCTAGTTCACGACCACCCTGGACTTTTATTTCCGGCAGGCTTGCTTCTATTGAAGGGGCGGAAGTTGTTTGTGCAAATGCGGGACTGGATAGATGTTGCATCGCTAGTGCAACCAGCAGCGCTAATTTATTTTTTTTCATTGCAGTTATGCTCTCAGTTTAAAAATCGGTACTAGCAATCAGTCTTTAAGACTTATGGCTGGCTATCAGAGATGAGGCATCACTGCAATTGGCTGGCAAAGCTTAAAAGTTGGAGCAACAAGGACACTACGCACTGAACCGCTCCAACATATGTAATTATAAATGATAATAATTAGTATTTGCAATGAGGATTGGATTTCTATATTTTGCAGTACCCTTCCTTTCCGCCATTTCACTAAATATTTCAATGAATTCCCCCTAGCAGAGGTTTAAGGTGCGGATGTATGGACTACTTGCCTTACACAACCGGTAACAGCCCAGCCTCGATGCGGTTTTTAACGAATGGATCTGCACCATCGATATAGCGCATCGCCGATTGAATATTCTTCCACCCCACGTATTCCATCAGTGTTTTGAGATCCCACCCGTTTGATGTCGCCCAATTGGCAAATCCACGACGAAGCGAATGCGCGCTGTAGTCATCTGCGTCAAGAATGCCGGCTTGCGCAAATAGCGACCGGAGCAATGGAATGATACTGGGCGGATTTAACCCTGTATCGCCAATTTTTCCCCAGCGATTAATCGATCTAAAGACGGCGCCGTTTTCCAGCCCACTCAGGTCGATCCATGCCTGATATGCCGCGACTGGACAAAGATGGGACAATGCAGGTGCTTTAAATGTACTGCCTTTAAACTGGCGATCGCCTTTGGTTTGAGGGAGATAGCATGTCATTCCTTCGCCAGGAAGTGCCTCGACGTATTGAACCTCAAGTCGCGCCAGCTCATCGCCTCGAAAGCCCCGCCAGAATCCAAGCAAAACAAGCGCCTTATCCCGGGTGAGGCGCATTTGCTTTACCCAATCATGTTCTACGCCTGCAGCGACGATGGCACCGTCAAGCCAGGTTGTCACCTGTTCGAGCTGCTCCAGTTGAAGAGGCTTAGCTCGTTTTTCCTGTACAGGATGTAATTGCTGGATGCCGCGAAAGACTTTGCGGACGATCGGTGTTTTTGTAGGATCGGGAAAACCTTGGTCTATATGCCATTGGCCAAGTGCCGCTAGGCGATGCCTGAGCGTATTGATCGCCAAGGTTTCAGCATAGTCAGCCAGGTAGCGGGCAACGCTTTCGGCGGTGGCCGGCAAGTAGCCCCGCCATTCGACTTCATAGTGATGGATAGCCGACTGGTAGCTACGCCGAGTGTTTTGCCGTGTCGCCGCGTGGATGTATTGATCGATTTTATCCATGGAATCCCCGTGAATTTGCATTCTCGTACAGATCGCCGAGCCGACTTAGCAGGTCCTTCCATCGATCCAGCAATGCCAAAGCTTCAGAATCGGCTTTTAACGTCTGATCGACTAGAGGGAAAAGTTGTGCATAGTTGGCGATGATTTGTCCCAAAAGGAGTGCGCAAAAAGATATCGCTACACTGGCTAGCTTCTTGTGGTGACCGGCATCAGAAGCATCATGAATTTGCAACACACTGACCAGATCAGCGTGCGCATAGTTACAAAAATGGCTGTACATGTCGCGCACATACTTTCTCGGAAAACCGGATTTCTCGGCCAAATCCATCCATTTGAAGCACATCTTGGCGTCGTTCTTCTTTAGAACTTTGTCTTGGACTTCTTTCATATACTGAGCAAATAAACGGTTGGCACGAATGTCTTGATCGAGTAATTGAATCCTCTTTTTATCCGCCTCGATAACGTGTTGCCATTGAGTCCGTCCGATGACGGTGCCGTGCATGGTTTGCCGACCACGAAGGCCTGCGTACTCCCATATTTGATGGCGAGTCTAGATAGCTCTGACTTCGCACAAAAAATGAAATGAAACATCATGTAGGTTTCGAATGCCGTACGGGCTAAGACGGCAATCGATGCATGGTCGACGTAGTGGGGGAAGGTCTTTTTGCCTATAGAGGTTTGCACACCCTCGAAAATAGTCTCGATGGACTCAAGGTGTCGAAAGATTTTGATTAACAGAATTTGGGCATGATTCTTCCAGCCTTCGCCAGGTTCGAGTCGGATGCCGGATTGTGCTTCGATTAGGCGGCCGAAAATTTCTTTTAGTTTGGTAAATTCGAGCGCGGTGTCGGGTAGAACGGTTGGTTCCATGTCTGCACAATCTGGAAAAGTAAAAAAGCACTCTATGGCATCGTTACAGTAATACGCGGTTTATTTTAGCGGCTTTCTCATATGACATGTGATAACACTGCATTATCTATTCTTTAAATTCAACAATTACTTATTGAATTTCAATAAATTATAGTATGTAATTACGTGGTATGTAATGTAGTATCAAATTTATAGGAGCAAAGATGGCCCGTACTGGACTTTACAAATCGCAAGTTAAGAAAGCCCGCGACACTCTGATAGGGCAGGGCAAGCACCCGTCAGTCGACGCGGTACGTATTGAACTCGGCAATACTGGCTCCAAGACCACGATTCATAAGTATCTCAAGGAGTTGGAAGAGGAAGACGGCGGGAAATCCATTAAAGCGTCACTAAGCGATGCGCTGCAAGATCTTGTGGCAAGATTGGCCGCTCAATTGCAGGAAGAAGCAGATACGAGAATTGCGGCTATTCACAACGAGTCAGCCGAAACGGAACGGCGACAAACGGCCTTGATTCTGGAATTGCGACAGGAAAGCACAGAACTTAATACCAGCCTACAGCAGGCCAAATCTGCCTTGACGTCGGAAAAAGAGTCCCATGAACACACTGCGACGCAGTTGCAGCAGGCAAAGGTCGAATGCCAAGGTTTGACTCTGCAAGTGTCGGCGCTCAAGGAACGTCTGGACGAAAACGAACGGCATCGACAGTCCTTGGAAGAAAAGCATCAGCATGCCCGAGAATCTTTGGAGCACTATCGAGAATCGACCAAAGAACAGCGGGACCAGGACATGCGGCGACACGAACAACAAGTCCAAGGTCTGCAGGCAGAAATGCGCCAGCTTCAGCAAGGTTTGATCGTCAAACAAGACGAGACCACCAGGCTCAATAAAGAGGGTGTACGGTTGGTATCAGACCTCTCGCACGCCCAGCAAGCACTCTATGAACAGCAAACACGCGTGCGCCAGTTTGAACAAAAACTGGAACAATTGCAGAGTGTGGACCAGAGCAACAGGCTATTGAAAGAGCAAATTGGTGAGAAAGATGCTCAACTTCGGGAAATGCGTACCCAGCTCGCAGACGCGGTCCAGCAAGTCAGTGTCGTAACTGGACAGTTAAATCAACATCAAATAGAACTGGTCACGTTGCAGGCAAAACTCGATACACATCAGATGCTCTCAAGCGAGTTGAAATCTTATTTGGACCGAGATACAAAACGGGATTAACAAACGTTGACGTTTAGCTGGGGACAATTCCTTTTAATTCATATGCTTATGTCGATTTTTGACAAATTTTGCACGAATCACGGCCGACCCTCCTTGTTGGATGTTCGAAGAGACGTACTCCTGCCCCTTTCAATTTCCTCTTACCCGACATCTGCATCTTCGGTTCTTCTACCAGGGCTTTGCGGCCGTCCTTGGTCAAGTATGTCCGATGCAGCGTGACTGGATCACCCTTCCCATCAACGACCTGCAATACCATCGCAGGATGTCGACCTGTCATGTGATATTTGTCGTCTTCACCAACCTCCCAATACTCGAGTGAAGGATGGAATCGGACGTACTTGGACAGTTTTGTGAGGTCGCACCCGAGGACGCGGTTCTTCATGTAGAGAGAGGCTGGATCGTCTTGCACAAGACTCAGTCGCTTTGTACCGCGATGCACCTTTCGCAACTTGGAACAATTCCTTGCAGACTCCTCAGGGGTCAACTCAACTTCGACCTTCTGATACTCACGGAGGGCACCAAGGCCCTCAGACAGTCCAAACAGCTTCTTCAGCTGTTTGTGAATCGCCCCGAGTTTCTTAGACACTCGCAAGCCTCTCGAAGTACTGCTTTTCATAGTTGACGGGCGAAAGCCGGTCAGCATGATTATGACGTCGTTTGACGTTGTAGAACATCTCGATGTAATCA
>NZ_JADOEL010000035.1 GCF_015645465.1 Herminiimonas contaminans
GAGCATGCCAATATGATGCAATGGCACGGCGGCCGCTTCGACCCAGCCGCCTTCGATCTGCATGAGGCCAATCGGCGCTTGATGGAAATTCAGCTTTAGCGCAAGACGGTACTGGGCGTACGCTTACTACACATCTATACGTGATGACGAATATAGATAAAGAGTGTTGCCGACGATAAGGCCGCCAGTTTCCTACTCACTTCGGCCGGCAAGATTGTGTTCTCTACATGGTCCATTCTCGATGGAGATCAACATCTATTGCACCATAAGGAGATGGCTCTCTCACCAAAGTGCTATTCCCTCTTTCTTTTTCGCTTGTTAAGGTTGAAAACACTGCGGGAAATTTTCCTCGTGTAGTCGCATATTCAAGATACTCACTTTGTCGAAGGATACATATGTCTTCGCGTAACCTAGCCTCCGCGTGCACATTGGTGTTTTGCTGTGCACAGGCATCCATGGCAGCTGCAGAGGATTCTGCAGAACTGGCAAAGAAGCTCTCGAATCCTGTGGCTGCACTGATCAGCGTACCCTTGCAGTACAACTATGATCATCACTATGGACCTGACAAGAACGGGCATAAATCGTATTTGAATGTGCAACCCGTTGTCCCTATTTCCTTGAATGCGGACTGGAACGTGATTAGTCGCACCATCGTGCCTATTGCAAGCCAGAGTGGCGTCATTCCCGGCAGTAGTGAATCCGGTCTGGGTGATGTAACGCAAAGCCTGTTTTTCTCACCCAAGGCACCGACATCCAGCGGCATCATATGGGGCGTAGGTCCTGCGTTTTTATTGCCCACAGGTACCGATCCGAATTTAAGTGCGAGGAAATGGGGGGCGGGGCCAACCGGTGTCATCCTGAAGCAGGATGGGCCATGGACTTACGGCGCACTCGCAAGCCACATTTGGGGAGTGGGGGGCAGCAGTAGCAGACGGGACCTGAGTAATACATTCCTCCAGCCCTTTCTTTCGTACACAACAAAAGATGCATGGACCTACAGCCTGAATACCGAATCAACCTACGATTGGAAAGCCAAGGAATGGTCGCTTCCGATCAATTTGATGGTATCCAAACTCGTCAAGTTTGGTACGCAACCGGTCAGTCTTGGCGGTGGCGTGCGCTATTGGGCAGATAATCCGGATACAGGGGCGCACGATGTTGGTGTGCGTTTCGTCATGACCTTTCTGTTTCCTAAATAAGAAGAGTTTTATCTTTGATTGCCGGGCTGTGGAACGTGGATAGCTGAACGCGGCAACAGCAATGAAGACTGGCCGTTCGCGTGACGAACAGTCTCAGGGCTGGTTCGGATCCAGCACTTTTACCGTGCGCCAGCGGAAGTTGTCGTTATCCGCCGGAATCCACTGCAGGCACCAGGGATTGATGCATTCCTGCCCATCGGTTCCCGGTGCAACAGCCAGGAAACTTTCCTCGTCATAGTGCTGTACCTCGGACCGCTGCCAGGTCATGCAGAATTTACAGCGTATTTCGCCAAAGCCCTTTTTCATCGCATGGCCCAACTATTACTTGTACGGACAGAACTGCCAGATATGAATGGTAAAAAGCCGGGATGTACACAAGTGTAATTTGCCTGGAAAGCAGGGGGCTTATTCATTCTTGATCAATTTTCATACAAAAACATGGTGATAAAACCTGCGCTAGAAGGATACTCTTCAAGCTAAGCAATCAGTCGATTAAATGGAATTCTTTCAGCGCCGGCAGAAAATTCATATTCTCATGTTGCGCCCGAGTGAGTTTAATTAAAGCGAATCTCTGTAGAGGATTTAGCGTCAGCCACAGATCATCTTTTAAATGAATGTTTTTCTCTTGCGCCTTTTTTGAGATGGGGTCAGGAATGACGTCTTCCGATAACCAATATGGTGTGAGGTCTATCCCCATGTTGATTACAGCTTCATCCGTTTTCTTAATCTCGCTACTTAAGTAGGCGCGGTACTTATCTATATCCCCGGGCAACTCGGTCGGCAACAACATCAAATTCTCACGTATGGAGCGATCGAGCTGATTCCAGGCTCTCAACGATAATTTCATACCGCATCGGTCCAACTTGAAGCGAACGATCATCGGTATGCAGCAGAGCGTATCTATAAAATCCGACTCGAATTCAAACAACAAGTGCGCGACTGGTGAATTTTCCACGACCGCAGTACGGTTTCTTAAGGATTTTTTCATGGCTGATAACTGATGCTGCATCGAATATGTTTCCGTGAGGGAGTGCGTCTATCGTTAGGTGAAAAATGACATAACGACGGGCAAGAAAAAATCGCCAGTGGGAAAATGGCATAACAAAAAATCAAGTTAAAGCGTTCGGTGATAAATGACATAACGACGAGCATAAACCATTTCGGACTGGCTTGGACATTTCAGGCGGTAATTTAGTACTTGGCCAGTTTCTGGAGGGCGTCCAGTTCTTTGACAGATGCAGCGTTCATGCGCTCTTCAAGGGCGATGTATCTAACCAGCAGGGCTTCGCCTAGCGGGGTCAAAGATGTGCCGCCACCGCCTTTCCCGCCAGAAATCGTTGCCACTACAGGCTGTCCGAATCCCTGGTTAAGCGAGTCGATCAATAGCCAGGCGCGTTTATACGGTATGCCCAAAGCCCTGCCTGCAGCGGAAATCGAGTGGGTTTCACGTATTTTTTGCAACAAATCGATCTTGCCCGGCCCTATGGATATTGCGTCCCCAATGGAGATGCGCGGACGCACGATGATCGCGGTTTTAGCTTTGGACATGTTATTGATGATGGGTAATCGGTATCTTGAGCCGTATTTTACGTTGGATACTTGAATGTAATAACGAAGTTCTTGAATCCGTATGTATTAGTTCGTCGATCATGATGGCGGATGGGGCGACCCAGGGCGCAATCAGACGGACAATCAACCTTATGGCTGCTAGCCTGCGCTCGTAAGCGCTTCCCATTTCTAATGAAGTGCAAATACAATGAGCGCTCTGCGTATCTCACACTGAAAAATGCAATCCAGGCAAAAACCGGCCCACAAAGAAGCCATCACGGATGTATCCGGTGCCAAGCCCGGTCGTAAGCCGGGCAGTAAGCGCAGAGGAGAAGTGGCGATCATTCGCCCTGGTATTTTTATTGGTAACTCCATCTCCATCGGTCCCGGCAAGATTGAATTGCTCAGACAAATTGCTGAACTGAATTCGATATCCGCTGCTGCACGTGCACTCGGCATGCAGTATAAAAATGCATGGCTGGTGATCGAGTCTCTGAACCAGGGCTTTGGCAAGCCGGTCGTCACGACTGTCAAAGGTGGCAAGGGTGGGGGTGGTGCGCAGTTGACCGAGTTGGGCAGCGACATCCTGGCGACGTATTCTTCATTGGAGCAGCGTATCAACACAGCCGCATCGATAGAACTGGCTCGCCTGGTGCAGCTGGCGTCGATGAAAGAAGTCGACAAGAGTTAATCTTCCTGATTGCACATCCAGTGCAGTTCGCGCCGCAAACCTTCTTTGCGTGCCCCCCCATCGGACCTATCTTCACTCTGCCAGCTCACTTTTGGCAGGCATGCGGCATCGCCTGGCAACAACATTCACCATACGTTATTTTCATTTGGGTATTGCGCTGTCGATATGTCGTTATGTAACATATCGACTTTTTAGGGCAAATCCAATATGCAGCCACTTGGCTCCGATCCGATCAATGCAGCACAGTGGCGCGCGCTGGATGCGATAGGCAAGCGCTGGTCGCCGCCACATGAGGACGACTGGCTGCTAGCCATTGATGACACAGACAACCTGACTTCGCGTGGTACCGGATTTCTTGCGCGACAACTGGCTCTGCGCATGGCAGAGGCTGGCATCGCCGAGGTAAAGGCCATCACGCGTCATCAGTTGCTGGTGGACCCGCGTATTCCTTATACCTCGCACAACAGCTCGGCTTGCCTGGTTTTGCCATCGATAGTCGATCGCCAGACGATCTTTGATTACACCTGTCGCTACCTGCTGGAAGAAAGTGCCGAAGGCTCGGATGCCGGAACCGTGCTGGTGCAACGCAAGGATTTGCCAGACGTCGTCCAGCAGTTCGGACGTGCGGCCAAGGAACAGGTGTTGACGCAAGCTGACGCACGCAAGCTGATCGTCGGACACAAGATAGACATGGCCGGACTGACCGGAACCCACGGTGGCGTAATCGGTGCGCTGGCGGCGGTCGGCCTGAATGCGAGTGGAAGTGACGGGCGCTTCCTCTGGCTCAAGCAATTGCGTGGCATGTCCGCTGAATGCTGGAAGGCAGGTGCACTTGAACAGGCCACCGGTGTGACGATACAGAGCAAGCTGGGTGCTGAAGTAGTGATAAACGCAGAAGACAGTATTGAACTTGGTGAATGGCCGCGCGCGGTTTTTCTGCAGGGACAAGCAACTTTATTAGTGGAGAAGGTAGATGAAGGCGATTTCAACGGATGGCGCGCAGCTTCCAAAAACTACATCAAGCGTTTTTAGCTGGCCGGGTACTCGCGATCAGGCTGCTCAATATCCGCTCGCACTCGAGCTGATCCTGCTGCTGGGCGTGGGGGCGTTGGCAGCGGTGCTGCATCAGTCGTTCCGTATTCCACTGCGCATGCCTGGCTATCACGGCATGGAATGGTTTGCACTGCTGATATTGGCACGTTTGCTGTCCAATCGTGGGGCTGCTGGCATGGTCGTCGGCCTCGGCGCAGCAACCACCGCCTGCATTTATGCGGGCGGCATAGGACTGGATGGCAAGTCTGCGCAGATGCTGACTTACTTCTTGCAAGGCTGCATCGTCGATGCGCTGGTTTTTCGTCCGGGTGCGCGCATACGTTCAGTGCTGCCTTATTTCATCTGGTTGCCTGTGGTTGGCGCACTGACGCATATGATCGCGCCACTCACGCGTAATGTTTTCAGCAACCTGAGCGCCGGAGCGATTGAATTTGGTTCACTCATCAACGGCATAGCCTATCCGCTCTCTACCCACGCGCTGTTTGGCGCTATAGGTGCCTTCCTCGGATTGCTGCTTTATCTTGGTAGCAGCCGTAAACGCCGTCACTAATCTGTTGTTCCTGTAGTTCCGGTACCAGCCTTTTCAGGGCTGGTATTTATTTATCGTTATATTCAAACAGCTATAGCCAGAAAGTCATTATGAAGAAACCCGCACGCCATTCCTTGCTGATAGCAGGGTTAGCCAGTTGCGCCCTCGGCACGCAGGCATTTGCCGATAACGAAGCCTATACACTGGGCCAGATCGAAGTTGCCGGCAGCCAGCAGGCTGACGTCGCTGAAAAATCCACTACCGTCTGGCGTATCAGTGCCGAGGATATCGAGCGTCGCGGTGCCCGTACGCTGGATGAAGCACTGGCACAAATACCTGGCCTGAATATCCGCACCGGTGGTGAGGGTTCGCCACGTATCGATATGCGAGGACAACGTACACGTCAGATCAAATTGCTGGTAAATGGCATACCGGTCAACTCGAATGCTGACGGGCAGTTCAATCCGGCCTTGATACCCGTGACGCAAATCGATGAGATCGTGGTGCGCAGCGCGACTTCGTCGGTACTGTATGGCGAAGGTGGTACAGCTGGCATTATCAACGTCATCACGCGCCGCGGTAATGCAGACCATACGACAGCAAATGTCGATGCACGCTTTGGCACCAATGCGTCGCGCGCGGTCAGCGCCAGCATTGGTGGCCAGGCTGGTGCACTCGACTGGTTCATTTCTGCTGATCATCAGGAACATGGCGATACCCGTTTGTCGACTGACTATGTCGGCACTGCCGAACAGCCACGCGGCAAACGTCGCAACAGCGATCTGGATAGCACGACCATCACCGGTAACTTTGGTTATCAGGTCAATCGTGACCTGAAAATAGGTCTGGGCATCAATGCAGGCGAGGGTAGCCAGGGCAAACCACCAGGCATCTATCCAAGTACGGATGTCTTTGCGCAAGTACCGCGCTATGAACGCTACGACAATATTTCACAACTGTCAGCACAGCTTTCTGCAGATTGGGCCATTACTGATCGCACGCGTTTGCGTGGGTGGATCTATGCGAGCCAGTTGCGCCAGGACGAGCGTCGTTTCGATGGTTCGAATTATGCGCTGTTGCAAAGTAATCGTATCAATGGTGGCTTCGATAAAACATCGGATAGCCGCAGCCTCGGTTATCACCTGCAAGTCGAACATCTGGCAACCGATCGCCTGACGCTGAGTGCTGCCATCGATACACGCCGCGACAGCTATGGCGAGAATGGTCGCATTCGTGACGTGGCCGCTGGAGGCGGCGGTGGCGGAGGAGGTGGTGGC
>NZ_JADOEL010000036.1 GCF_015645465.1 Herminiimonas contaminans
TCGTTCTGTGACCTGTTTGACTGCTTCAATCTTGAATTCTTCTGTATATCGCTTTGCACTCATAACACCTCCGTTAACCTATAAATTTATAGGCTCAGATGTGTCTAGTAAAGCCGGGGCGATTCAACCCCTATAGCCAGCATTTCGCTAAACCTATCGAATGTATTGGTTCGGTGCAGTGTTCGCACCTGCCACAGATAGAACGAACGCAACGGCCCACTCGTTGAGAAATGCCCTTCACGGTAGCCTATGCCCCGCGAAATAAGAGCCGTGCCGCAATTACCGCCGAACTGCATCGGGCGCGCGGCTCCCCAACCGGCATTCCAGTAACAAAAATCCGCGACGACCTGCTCGCCTACCTTGATCTCCAGTTGCCCAGCGTGGGGGATGATCTCGGCCTGATCACGGCCAGGTAGCGTTGGAAGAAAGAGCCGTCCTGGATACAAGTCGTGTTGAAGATAGCCCAGGCGGTCCAAACCGAGCGGTGCAGCGAGCGGCCAAGCCTTGCATTCATCCTCCATCAATTTTTCAAGTTGGGGAAGAATCAAAACCGTCGTCGTACTCATTGGCTCTGGAGCTACGCTTCGAAGCATCCACCCGCTATCCCAGACAGTCTTTAGATGCGTAGCCAGATTCGCGTCGGCAATCTTACTCCCGACCGCCTGCGACCATCGCACGATCGAAACTTCCACACACCGATCCATCGTCATCATGATCGGCGAGCTGAACGCTATCAATTCATCCCCTGGCCGCGCCGCTTGCACACGGCCAATTAAAGCTTCCAAGGATGCCTTGATAGAATTGGTATCGCCATCGAAGTCCGTATTCGCCGGGAACCAGGCAGGACGTCGAGGTCTAAGCAGAGCCAAGCTTGGATGGACAGGCAATGCCAATAATACTTTTTCGTCGGCTTGATGCGGCGGCATACCCCAGAACGCCTCAGCCACGGCCAACGTGCGAAGATAGGCAGAGATAACCCGTAGGGCAGTTCGCGACGAGAGCTGTCCGACAAAACCATCACCCAGAGGCCGCAAGAAGTGCCAAGGATCGCCTTGGAAGGGAGCGTCTGGGTAGGCGGCTCGGTTCGTCGCCCACTCAAACGCCATCTGCCTTACGAACGGCAATTGAGTGTGGTGCTCGAGCTTGCCCATTGAGGTCCGGAAGATTCGCGGCAGATCTGAGCCTTGTACGCCGTTAAAGTCTTGCGGGATCTCGAACTCCACGGGTACTTCTTCCAGTCCTTCATTCCTACCTTCATCCAGCAAGCCAAGACTTTCCAACAGCAAGTCTGAGAGTATGGATGACTTTGGAATACTCTCGACTAGCTTGGGAGTAGGCGAATAGCCATGCACTTGCACCGCTATCCAAAAGATGCAGAGGACCTCAATCACTTCGGCCTCAAGCTTGCGTTGCTCCAATAACTGAAGCAGCGCCGACTCCGTTTCGGTCCTCGAATTCGGCTCGCTCAACCAAGTGGCCAGTTCCTGCATGGTCCACCATCTAGCGGAGGTCGACGGCCAACCAAGCCTGGCAATGAGGATATGAAGTTCTTGCGCCGAATCTTGGCTTTCTTTGGAAACCAACTTTGCCTGCCAGCGAGGGCGTTCCAGCGGTAAAGTGCGCGTGTCGTCAATGACGCAGTTGACCATTGTCTCCGCAAACTTCACGGCCTCGGCGATCCGCTGCTGTTTCGCATAAAAGTAGACCATCAATTCGGAAGGTGCCACACGTGGCCGCTCCGGATCGGCAAACATGCCATATGTCGTGGCGGACACGAACTCATCGCAACGCAGAGGATAGTTCTGGACGACCAAATCGAGCCTGCTTCGGGTCTTCTCTTCGTTCTCAGAAAATCCCCCCCAAGCACCGTTGAGAATCTGCGCCTGGACCAAGTACTTCCATGCTGCATTCGCACCACTCAGTTTGCGCCTCGTCCGAAAGGCAAGGTCGGATAAAACGAGAATCCCATTGCGTCGCCCCTCTTCCGATAGAAGCAGGCCATCGAGTGCCCCTAGTAATCGCTTACCTTGTCCGGCTTGATCCCAATGCTGGTACCAGACACGAAGAAGTCTCTGCTGTTCTTTGTAGCTGGCCGACGATAGGCTCTCAAGCAGTTCGTCGAGTTGCTCAGGTACAAAGGTTGTGACGTCTCCGGTGTAAGGCTTGTTGTCCCTATCGCTGCTGAGAGAGTCAGAGCGTTGCAGCACACCGACGTCCCATCCGACATGCTCCCGAAGAGTGCGAAGCCGCTCCGCAGCGCTTTCGCTGCCTTCGTTTGCAAGTCGGTTCAACAGATCGTGGATCTCAGGATGCAGACCAGTTCTCATCAATGCGTCCAAAGGCCAATCATTCTTGACGCCCTGCTTCACGTATGCGCGCAGACTGTCTTCCGCATGCGACCAGTCACCCGCGTGAATGTGCTCCTCGTATTTGACGATCAGTGCTGATGGTTTCAATATTGCAAGCAACCGATCAGCGGCCGGCAGAACGTATCTAGTGCCCTTTCCGTCGGTGTAATCCAGAATGTGATGAATCTGCGGCGCGATTAGGGCGAGTAACCGACGAGCGTCGTCTGGCGCGCCGTCGACCAGGTAGCCGATGGCATCGACCGTGTTGTTCAGTGTAGGATCCTTGCGATGCGCATAGCCCGTCGTCAGCTCCCACGTCTGCTTGCATAGCTCGCGAGCGTCGATGCTCAACCCATGGGTTAGCGCGATGCCACAGAGTTGGAGTGGCGTCTGAAGATGAACACTGGTCTCTTGACGAATCTCTGTATCAAGCAGGACACGCTGGGATTGGACGAGTACCGCCGCCGCCTCGTCGCTCATCCTGGTCAGCAATCCAGCTGCGTACTGTGTGCGAAAGGACGGGTTATCGAACCAAGCACACTGTCCTGCGGCCTTTATTGTTTCCTCGGTCAGAGCTACTTCACCGAAGTGATCCAATAGGATGCTCCCCAAGCGAATATCGCAGGCAATGCAATGCAAAGCACTCCGGAAATCCTCAGCCGCAGAGCTCGCATCATGCCCCTGCCTGAAACGTCTGAATTCCACCGTCTTGAGCAGATCAAACAGCTCGTGGAAATCCACGAACTCCCCCCGCCACCAATGATGCGCAACCTGTGCTGCGGCGACAGAGAGTGCGTCGAGAAAGTCGGAAATGTTCTCTCTGTCTTCGTAGGTGGGGGCTCGTGCGAACTCAAAGGCGGTCTGCCCCTCTGCCGTCATGCACAGACACAGATGAATGGCGCTAAAGAACCAATGGTGCGCGAGCGTCGCCAGATCTTCTTTGCGCTCATAATAGTCGCCCTTAAGCCAGTCAATAGGGATAGGCTCGTTCAACGGCTTGGAGACTCGCGTGTGTGCCGCCTCCACAGCAGCGACGAGTGGCGTTCGGGCAAGCTCGCTGAAGTCATCGCGCTCGGCAATACTCACTCCAGCGGTCGCTGCCGCACGGATGCAGGCATCGCTGAGTATGCTCTTGCTCTCACCGGGGACAAGCGAAGCAGCGACCGCCATCAATTCATCCAGATTGCCTTCCTCTATCAGCATGCGCACTCGCGGGAGCCACACGATCGACCCGTTGTCGGAAACAAGCTTGATCAGCGACGTCGACGTCGCGCCAATGGCACCGAGCCGCGCAAATGCGTCAACCAGAAACTCGAACTCATCAGAGCCGGCGTTCGATGCGTACCTGTTGGAGAAACGACTCAGTCCTCTGAATCGCCGAAGCGCCTCTTCACCGCATGTTTCGGCCGAAATGGTGTCGCCTCGAGCGCGCAAGGCCAGCCCAAGCGCGGCAACCCGCAGGATGTCGGTCTCATGCCTGGACGCCATAGCCTCTAGCACGACACCCTCCTCTGAGGTCAAGGCCAACGTGAACGAGATCAGCCTGGCCATGTCATCGTTTTGCATCTGGAACTGGCTGCCGCCTACCATCCGGGCCCTGAGGTGCTCGAGCCGGTAGGCATCAGCAAACTCCTTGGTGTCCAACGCTGCGACCAACGCATCGGAAAGTAACGTGTCAAAGAGCGATTCGGGATATCCCTCCTCGAGGCGGAGCATGATCCAGTCGCGGGTGAGGCCGGTGATGAGATTTTTAGGGGCCCCCTGTCTCGCTTGAACCGTCCAGAGCCAGTTCACGCGCAGTGAAGCCGGCGCAGAGTTCTCCAACCAGCTTGCTACTGCAGGCATCAGTTCGTTGATGCGTTCGAGGTAACCTGCGGTTGCGCGTACGAAAACCGCCAGGCTCTCGTGAAAAACCTTCAGACCAGGCGCCGAAGAGTGAAGAAGATGCTCCACTTTCTCAACACCAGGCTCTGCAGCACCGACTTTCGCGGCGATCTCTGCAAATGCCGCTCTAGGCCAGAAAAACGGGAGGGCACAGATGAGCCTCAGCGTGTCCTTGAGGCTTGGAAGAAGACCTTCCCAAAGCGATGCATAGTAGAACTTTGCATCTTGGCTCAAGTCCCCCTTCAGCCGCTCGACATCCCACTTCGACAGACTACGTCCAGTATGCTCGAGCTCCGCAGTCGCATAGATGACGTGCAGAGGATGACCGTTGGTCCTCGTGCGAATGGCGGTTGCTGCCTCCTCCAGTTGCCTTTCCACCTCGCCCCCACCTTCGAAGCCAGTGGCAAGCCTCCCTTCCTTAACCGCCTTGCGCAAGTAGGATAAGACTGCGTTTTCAGACATCGTCGGCAATGTGCGCCACTCGGCCTTGGGCGCGACGCTAAGCAGATCCGTCGGCAGTTGGGCATCATCGACAGGTTGAGTGCCTACAAGCAGCACCATGTTCTCTGGGCATGGGATCACCTGAGAGAACACGTCGTCCAACGGTCGCTTGTCCGCAGCATTGATGCGCCAGACGTGATCTAGGCCATCCAGGACAAGAACAAACGGCTTACCCTGATTCTTGTAGTGAGAAGCACACGCTTCGAGGAGTGAGCGCAGGTCGCCCGCTGGCGCTTGGACATCAGGATGAAACCGCTGGATCTGCGCTGCGATAGATTGTTCGACCGCATAACTGTTTACCCGGTCGCGTCCTCGCTCTGTCGTCGATAGAAAGTAGTGATGCCGGACGGTGGGGACGTTCTGTTCAGCGAGCTTATCGCACAGCGCGCTCAAGTAAGTGCTCTTCCCACGACCGGGTGGCCCCGTAAGCACGATCGTTTTCCCGGCAGCAGCAATAGCATCCCGTAAGAGCTCCCGATTAAACGTCTCGTCAGGCACCTCATAGCCCAAAGGGACAACAAAGTCCTCGGGCAAAGGCGCCGGCGGGGTCGACCGCAAGATGGTACGTACTTGATCCAGCGTTATCCAACCATCCGGGGGCG
Organism: Herminiimonas contaminans; assembly: GCF_015645465.1. GTDB lineage: Bacteria > Pseudomonadota > Gammaproteobacteria > Burkholderiales > Burkholderiaceae_D > Oxalicibacterium > Oxalicibacterium contaminans. Next base: position 5,336 of record NZ_JADOEL010000036.1, read on the forward strand.
GGAAGTTTTTCCGCGTTGCCCAGTTCAACGCGACGTTCTTGAGCGTGGCAATGCCCTCAAGGGTACCGTGTTTGCGAAGTCGCGCATCGACCTCTTGCTCCAGCGTGTCAAACCCCTTGTCGCTATGGAGAATACGCAGTTGGCTGAAGAACGCCTCACAGTTTTGTCCGCCACCTAGTTCAGCGATGACCTCAGAACGCCTGGGCTCGGGAATCTTAGCGAAGGATATCTTGCCCCCGTCGAGGCAAACTTCGATATCGGCATCCGGTCGGCGGTTGGTCTTCAACGAGAGCACGCCAGTGCGCGCCGGATCCAGCGCCTTGAACGCATCGAACCATTTGCGCAGCATCGACCTTGATCGCTCCGTCTTGCCGGACTTCTCGAGCATCCAGTCCCAGCATAGCGGATGCGCATCCGCGTTCGGCGTGAACTTAATCTGTTGAAGGTCGATCAGATTGTCAGCGCGCTCGGGTAGTGTCAGAAATTCTGTGTGTGAAGGTCGGTTAAAAAATTCTAGTGCAATGCGTTGGTGAAGCGTTCGCCGAACAGAATGGCAAACTGATTGGCCGCCTGCTTCCACGTCACCGGAGGCATCT
>NZ_JADOEL010000037.1 GCF_015645465.1 Herminiimonas contaminans
CGCGCAAAGCAAAAACCCTCCAGTATTTCTACTGAAGGGTTTTCTAAATAAAAGCCTGACGATGACCTACTTTCACACTGGTTGCAGCACTATCATCGGCGCAAAGTCGTTTCACGGTCCTGTTCGGGATGGGAAGGGGTGGTACCAACTCGCTATGGTCATCAGGCATAACTTGTAAAGTTACCTGCTAAGTCGTTGTTGCTGACTTGAGCAAATAACCCAATCTGGAAGAAGTAAATTTTGTATTACTGGTTGTGATCATCAAATCACACACGCTACTTGTAAGCCTACACCTGCTAAGGTTATAGGGACAAGCCGTACGGGCAATTAGTATCAGTTAGCTTAATGCATTACTGCACTTCCACACCTGACCTATCAACGTCCTGGTCTCGAACGACCCTTCAAAGAGCTCAAGGCTCTGGGAAATCTCATCTTAAGGCAAGTTTCCCGCTTAGATGCTTTCAGCGGTTATCTCTTCCGAACTTAGCTACCCGGCAATGCCACTGGCGTGACAACCGGTACACCAGAGGTTCGTCCACTCCGGTCCTCTCGTACTAGGAGCAGCCCCCTTCAAATTTCCAACGCCCACGGCAGATAGGGACCAAACTGTCTCACGACGTTTTAAACCCAGCTCACGTACCACTTTAAATGGCGAACAGCCATACCCTTGGGACCGGCTACAGCCCCAGGATGTGATGAGCCGACATCGAGGTGCCAAACTCCCCCGTCGATATGAACTCTTGGGAGGAATCAGCCTGTTATCCCCAGAGTACCTTTTATCCGTTGAGCGATGGCCCTTCCATACAGAACCACCGGATCACTATGTCCTACTTTCGTACCTGCTCGACTTGTCAGTCTCGCAGTTAAGCACGCTTATGCCATTGCACTATTAGCACGATGTCCGACCGTACCTAGCGTACCTTCGAACTCCTCCGTTACACTTTGGGAGGAGACCGCCCCAGTCAAACTGCCTACCATGCACTGTCCCCGATCCGGATAACGGACCAAGGTTAGAACCTCAAACAAACCAGGGTGGTATTTCAAGGATGGCTCCACGAGAACTAGCGTCCCCGCTTCAAAGCCTCCCACCTATCCTACACAGATTGGTTCAAAGTCCAATGCAAAGCTACAGTAAAGGTTCATGGGGTCTTTCCGTCTAGCCGCGGGTAGATTGCATCATCACAAACATTTCAACTTCGCTGAGTCTCGGGAGGAGACAGTGTGGCCATCGTTACTCCATTCGTGCAGGTCGGAACTTACCCGACAAGGAATTTCGCTACCTTAGGACCGTTATAGTTACGGCCGCCGTTTACTGGGACTTCAATCAAGAGCTTGCACCCCATCATTTAATCTTCCAGCACCGGGCAGGAGTCACACCATATACGTCCACTTTCGTGTTTGCATAGTGCTGTGTTTTTATTAAACAGTCGCAGCCACCAGTTTATTGCAACCCCTTCGTCCTTCTACAGTAAAGTAGTCAAACTACAAGGGCGTACCTTATCCCGAAGTTACGGTACCAATTTGCCGAGTTCCTTCTCCCGAGTTCTCTCAAGCGCCTTAGAATACTCATCTCGCCCACCTGTGTCGGTTTGCGGTACGGTCTCGTTAGACTGAAGCTTAGAGGCTTTTCTTGGAACCACTTCCGATTGCTTCGCGAATAAATTCGCTCGTCCCGTGCCCTTGAATTACGCTGCCGGATTTGCCTAACAGCCTTCTATGACACAGTAACCGGGACATCCAACACCCGGACAACCTTTCGCGATCCGTCCCCCCATCGCATCTAACGACGGTGCAGGAATATTAACCTGCTTCCCATCAGCTACGCATCTCTGCCTCGCCTTAGGGGCCGACTCACCCTGCTCCGATGAACGTTGAACAGGAAACCTTGGGCTTACGGCGTGGAGGCTTTTCACCCCCATTATCGCTACTCATGTCAGCATTCGCACTTCTGATACCTCCAGCATCCTTTACAAGACACCTTCGCAGGCTTACAGAACGCTCTCCTACCATATGCTTACGCATATCCGCAGCTTCGGTGACTGGCTTAGCCCCGTTACATCTTCCGCGCAGGACGACTCGATCAGTGAGCTATTACGCTTTCTTTAAAGGATGGCTGCTTCTAAGCCAACCTCCTGACTGTTTTAGCCTTCCCACTTCGTTTTCCACTTAGCCAATCTTTGGGACCTTAGCTGGCGGTCTGGGTTGTTTCCCTCTTGACGCCGGACGTTAGCACCCGACGTCTGTCTCCCAAGCTCGCACTCATCGGTATTCGGAGTTTGCAATGGTTTGGTAAGTCGCGATGACCCCCTAGCCATAACAGTGCTCTACCCCCGATGGTGATACTTGAGGCACTACCTAAATAGTTTTCGGAGAGAACCAGCTATTTCCAAGTTTGTTTAGCCTTTCACCCCTACCCACAGCTCATCCCCTAATTTTTCAACATTAGTGGGTTCGGTCCTCCAGTGCGTGTTACCGCACCTTCAACCTGGCCATGAGTAGATCACTTGGTTTCGGGTCTACACCCAGCGACTGGACGCCCTATTCGGACTCGATTTCTCTACGGCTTCCCTATACGGTTAACCTTGCCACTGAATGTAAGTCGCTGACCCATTATACAAAAGGTACGCAGTCACGGAACAAGTCCGCTCCTACTGTTTGTATGCACACGGTTTCAGGATCTATTTCACTCCCCTTCCGGGGTTCTTTTCGCCTTTCCCTCACGGTACTGGTTCACTATCGGTCGATATCGAGTATTTAGCCTTGGAGGATGGTCCCCCCATGTTCAGACAGGATTTCTCGTGTCCCGCCCTACTTGTTGCAAGCTTAGTTCCACACCACATATTTCGTGTAAGGGGCTATCACCCTCTATGGCTGCACTTTCCAGAGCATTCCACTATATCTGATGCTAAAACTTGCGGCTGTTCCCATTTCGCTCGCCACTACTTTGGGAATCTCGGTTGATTTCTTTTCCTGCAGCTACTTAGATGTTTCAGTTCGCCACGTTCGCTTCACACACCTATGTATTCAGTGAGTGATGACCCAGAGGGCCGGGTTTCCCCATTCGGAAATCTGCGGATCAAAGCTTGTTTGCTAGCTCCCCGCAGCTTATCGCAAGCTACTACGTCCTTCATCGCCTGATATCGCCAAGGCATCCACCATGTGCACTTATTCGCTTGTCCCTATAACGTTAGCCTCTTAATCGCTTGCGCTTTTAAAAGACGGCTATAAGGCAAACAAGTACTACGTGTTTGCTGTATTGACACTGGACTGCCCTTGCGAGCAGCTGATCGTCAATACTATTTGATTTGATACAATCACAACCCATCAGCACAAACTAACAATGCTTACGCATCATTGGCTTGCACCAATAAATCTTTACTTCTTCCAAATTGTTAAAGAACAAAAACAGCCAATGATCTATCTAAAAGATCAAACCTAAATCACGTCTACACTTTCATGCAGATCAACTTAGGTTTGACATCTTGGTGGAGGTTGACGGGATCGAACCGACGACCCCCTGCTTGCAAAGCAGGTGCTCTCCCAGCTGAGCTAAACCCCCGAAACCGGTACTACGTATTTCTTGGTGGGTCTGGTTGGGCTCGAACCAACGACCCCCGCGTTATCAACACGGTGCTCTAACCAACTGAGCTACAGACCCGTTTGGATCAGTACCAACCAACACCGCACAAGCATTACTGCCTGCGCACTGCCGACATTCACTGTTCTTTTCTTACTAACAGCCCGATAAGTGTGGACGCTTAACTTTCACGCAAACTCTAGAAAGGAGGTGATCCAGCCGCACCTTCCGATACGGCTACCTTGTTACGACTTCACCCCAGTCACGAATCCCACCGTGGTAAGCGCCCTCCTTGCGGTTAGGCTACCTACTTCTGGTGAAACCCGCTCCCATGGTGTGACGGGCGGTGTGTACAAGACCCGGGAACGTATTCACCGCGACATGCTGATCCGCGATTACTAGCGATTCCAACTTCATGTAGTCGAGTTGCAGACTACAATCCGGACTACGATACACTTTCTGGGATTAGCTCCCCCTCGCGGGTTGGCGGCCCTCTGTATGTACCATTGTATGACGTGTGAAGCCCTACCCATAAGGGCCATGAGGACTTGACGTCATCCCCACCTTCCTCCGGTTTGTCACCGGCAGTCTCATTAGAGTGCCCTTTCGTAGCAACTAATGACAAGGGTTGCGCTCGTTGCGGGACTTAACCCAACATCTCACGACACGAGCTGACGACAGCCATGCAGCACCTGTGTTACGGCTCTCTTTCGAGCACCCTCTAATCTCTCAGAGGTTCCGTACATGTCAAGGGTAGGTAAGGTTTTTCGCGTTGCATCGAATTAATCCACATCATCCACCGCTTGTGCGGGTCCCCGTCAATTCCTTTGAGTTTTAATCTTGCGACCGTACTCCCCAGGCGGTCTACTTCACGCGTTAGCTGCGTTACCAAGACAATTAAGTCCCGACAACTAGTAGACATCGTTTAGGGCGTGGACTACCAGGGTATCTAATCCTGTTTGCTCCCCACGCTTTCGTGCATGAGCGTCAGTGTTATCCCAGGGGGCTGCCTTCGCCATCGGTATTCCTCCACATCTCTACGCATTTCACTGCTACACGTGGAATTCTACCCCCCTCTGACACACTCTAGCCATGCAGTCTCAAATGCCATTCCCAGGTTGAGCCCGGGGATTTCACATCTGACTTACATAACCGCCTGCGCACGCTTTACGCCCAGTAATTCCGATTAACGCTTGCACCCTACGTATTACCGCGGCTGCTGGCACGTAGTTAGCCGGTGCTTATTCTTCAGGTACCGTCATTAGCAAAGGATATTAGCCCTCACCGTTTCTTCCCTGACAAAAGAGCTTTACAACCCGAAGGCCTTCTTCACTCACGCGGCATTGCTGGATCAGGGTTGCCCCCATTGTCCAAAATTCCCCACTGCTGCCTCCCGTAGGAGTCTGGACCGTGTCTCAGTTCCAGTGTGGCTGGTCGTCCTCTCAGACCAGCTACTGATCGATGCCTTGGTAGGCCTTTACCCCACCAACTAGCTAATCAGATATCGGCCGCTCCATGAGCATGAGGTCTTGCGATCCCCCACTTTCATCCGTAGATCGTATGCGGTATTAGCGCAACTTTCGCTGCGTTATCCCCCACTCTAGGGTACGTTCCGATATATTACTCACCCGTTCGCCACTCGCCACCAGGAGCAAGCTCCCGTGCTGCCGTTCGACTTGCATGTGTAAGGCATGCCGCCAGCGTTCAATCTGAGCCAGGATCAAACTCTTCAGTTCAATCTCTGTTTTTGGCATTGCTGCCAGGTTCTTTCGAACCGGTCGCTCACTCAAAATACTGACAGGTACTTCCATTTCTGAAAGTATCTATATTTCTTTGTGAGCATTTAATGTTTAAAGTTATGACAGCGAATAAATTCACTGCCGCGCTTCCATTAAACGCCCACACTTATCGGCTGTTAATTTTTAAAGAACCTGTTCTGCTTCGCTATCAACTTGCGTCGTTTGCGTCGCTGCGAATCGTTTTGTTCGTCAGCAGCAGAGAAGCGAGATTATGT
>NZ_JADOEL010000038.1 GCF_015645465.1 Herminiimonas contaminans
TCGTCGGAAAAAAGTTTGAGGGCTTTCGGTTTCTTGGGCTTTTTTACTGTGCTCATCGATGTAGTCATGGTGTTTCCCTTTCGGTATCATCTCATGACCTTCGGCACACAAAAAATCTGACAGGCTCTCGAAATCATCAATGCTTAGCATTACAAGTGAAACCTCCCATGCCACCCGATTGCCTCGCTTTTCGTTCACCGGCCCTTCCATGGTGAGTACCTTTTGAAGCTTGTGATGGCCTGTTAAACGCTTCCAGACACGCTGAGAGATTGTTTGGCCGATATAGTGCACCCTGAAGTCCAGGAATCTGCAAGGATCGCCTTCAATATTTGCATGCAGTGAGCCCACAAGTACTTCATACAAGAATTTGTGCGGGCTGTACCAGACAACGAAGGAGCCATTCTCCCGCCATAATTTAAAACCCGCTACGTCGTTGAATGGCGATTTGGTGTCGGGAGTCCTTTTAAGAAATAGAACATCTAGCGTCATTAGTTCGTCGGCAGCAGCAATTTTGTTCTCAATGAGCGGCAAATGGCAGCGAAGTGGAGCTTGATGATCGTCGACGATGTCAAAGTGAATCCCGTCGTGGGATTCACGTAGATTGGTCATGTAAGTCAGTGGTCGTTGGAGAATCAAATACAGTGTGCAGCCTTTCATCCGCTTGCGGATGACGTCCTCTTTCATCAAGAATTCAAACTCATAGGCGGACACTATTGGATACCTAGTCGTGGCGTGAATTAGGATCTTCTTTGCTCCCATCAACGCTTCTTCCTCAACAGGGGCGTCTCCAGCTTCCATTTTCTTCCTAACGATATCGATAGTAGATCGTACTATTAAGTGGTCTAAGTCTGTGCATCATCAATGCATATCAGTAAAACTAACTGGCATGGCTAGCTAATTGGCCGATAGCAGCGATAACGAATGCGAAACAATTTGATTAAAAAATACCGTGAAATCTTCCCTCTGCTGCAAGTTGATTTGCCAGATCAACCAGAGTTTTCTTTTCCATCGTAGCGGTTGCAGCATTGATCTTCACGATTTCTCCTGTTCCTGGCTCACAAGAAAAATCGGTTGATGGAGTAAGAAAGAATGCGCTAAATGTGCCAAATAGTTGCACCACTGTGAGAATTTGCGGGCCAATATTTACAGATGCTATTAGATGCTCATTTCTTTCAACAACATTATTGAATGGCGGAGGTAAGTCATTTGATAATCCACCAAGTATGCCGGTCTCACGAATTTTATCTGCGTTGCAAGCTACCATTGCAGCTCTAAAAATATCTCCACTTCTACCTCGAATTGCATCATCGCCAAAAACTCGGACAGACATAAGATATGCAGTTTTGATTATCTCGGCTCGGATGACGTGCATATCGCCCTCGAAATCGAATTTAATCCACGGACTTGGGCGACTTTCAATATCACCGATTTCAATCAGTTTTCCTTTTTTTGCATGGTCTTTTTTAATTTGCTCAGCTTGTGTGGCTGCTTGATCTCCAAATCCTCGAATACCCAAAATCTGACCGGACGTGCTGTCTATATCTATCGGTTTAACAAATTTCAAATCAACATTCGCTGTACTGAAAACGGCTGCAACCGTTTCTCCACCTTCGCTAAGCGTGCCTTTAAGTTTTGTCTTAACCACACCAGAACGACTAACGACGCCAGCCGCCATTGCAATGAATCTCAGTAAAGGGTCATTTATAGCTGGTGCATCAATTAAAGTATTCAGTCTTAAATTTTCTTCTTCCGTGGCTGGAACATAGAATGATTGAGGGGCACCTAGCCCAATAGGAAGAATGTGTTCGTCATTGACGTTGGTCGTTTCCGACAATAATTTTGTCGTGTACGGACATAATGATTGATTCACTTTCTATCCTCTTAGTAGGTGTCGTACAACCTGCTTACGCGGTTCCCTTTGAGTAAATTTGCTATCGCAATTGAGAACTTATTTACCCTGCAGTCTTTTTTGATCCCGTTGAAGTGCCATTTGCTTGGTGAGCGCAATATCGAGTTCTGCACATAACTTTTGTTTGTCTTGATATGGGACTTTGAAAAGATGTAGATGTTTTAGAGCCAAGGTCCGTAATAGCGCTTGGGCAAAAACATTCTTCTCTATGCTGGCATTAAGCTTCTTGATCTTTGCAAGAGATAATCCGTCAGGTAGGTCCATCTCAAAACTAGTTTCAATTAGCTCGTAGGCAAGCGTTCCCTTTTCGTTAACGACTTTTAAGAGGTTATCTCTGAGGTGAGATGAACCCACGGCAGAACTAGCTTTGTGAATGAACGCGAAGGTTATGGCTGCGGTGACATCGAATATCAAGCGTTTCGCTGCAGCGATTTGTAAATCCTGCGACTCACCCTTCCGTTCCGCTTCTTGAGCAAAGTGTTCAAAAATTGCATTTGCTTGATTTAACAGTACGTGGGTAATTCCATTTAAACCTCTTAAAGAACCGTCAAAGATTTTTTGAATGAGTTCATCTTTGATAGGGTTGCGTGTGGTTCCGTAATGATTCTTAAGGAATTGTCCGAGTATTTCCATTGAGCGGAACAAACGAATGATTGCATCGTTTGCATCCTTGAGGAATTTCTCAGCATCTTTGTTAGAAGTCACCATGCCAGGCTCCTCCTGATCCATTCTTTCTCGATCTTTAAGTCGGGATTCCTTAACAGTTTGTTCGTTGTAGATTAATGATGGAGCGGTATTAACGAGCGAGTTAAGGATTTCCACATCTGCGACAAAGTCGAAACTCTTAAACGAATCGAATACTCCATCGAGGGCTTCCGCGATTCTGGTATAGATGACGGGGCTTTTCGTGTGATGGCAAGCAAATAGAAGAATATTTGCGTTTTCCCGCAGATGCATATCGCTGCAAAGCCGATCTATTTCGTTTTCCATGTCAGGTTCGTGGATCCGGTCACCAATATACTGACCTACAAAAAAGAAATAGAGATACGGGTATTTAAAACATAGTGCGCCGTCTCGTTGTGTGACAATGCCAGCTTTCGACAAGTCTCTGATGCGTCTCTCATAGGAAACTTCCGCAGCGTACTCAGTCTTGTATTGCTCAGTGAAGCCCCTCATGTGAGAGTCCAATACGTGATGGGTCTCGCTTGAATACATATACCAAGCAAGAGTTGAGCAGTAGTTGAATACCTCAGCCCATTGTTCACGATCAATTCCAATTTCATTCAGTGATGATGTAATCAGAAAGTGATAGTAGTGTCCAAATGCACTGTTTTTTAGATCGGTACTACGACCGGCTTCAATGCTCTGTAAAAGAGTCAGAAGAAAGATAGGAACGGCAGGTACAAATTGTCGGCCGACTGCAGTTGTAAGATCCTTTTCCCACTTATCAATGTTGGCCATCCATTTAGTGGAGTTGGCTTCGTTATCACCACCGATTTCAGCCCATTTGCAAACCAACTCGAGTCGTTTTTTATGGCCAAATTCACGAATATCGTACTGGGTGAAGTTTCTAAGCACTTCAATGCGCTCGGTCGACAACACGCTCATTGCCGTTGCTGTGTCCGTCGTCGTCAAAATGACATTTTCGAAATAACGGAAAAAGACTTCTAAACATTCAGAGAGATCTGTAGTGGACATGCTGCTTGAGTCGATGTCGTCCAGAAGTAGGATCCGTTTCGAGCTCTCGGCTTGTAAGAAACTCGTATGGCAAGTTTTTGCATACTGTTTTTCCAAGGCCATTCTCAGGGCTCTTAATGGATCATTTTTATGGCTCTTCAAAAACCAAGAGCCCCTGAAATAGAGCGGCAAATAGCCTCGTTCGTGGTAGCTTTTGTAGTATTGGTAAAGGAGCGTCGTTTTCCCAGATTTCTCTTCGCCACCTATCATTACGCCGCTATTCAAATTGGCTACCTCGGCGAGGTATGAGCCGATGACATTACGCTTGACTGGACTCGTATCGGCAGTTACTTGCAGTTCTGGCCAAACATAGAAGTCATCAATATCCAGATTCTTTTTTGCGCTATGCGTGAAATTCGCTCCTGGATCGGTCAGAGTAGTTTGCCAGTCTGGTACCAGCGGGCATTTTGATCCGCTTTGTACGCCAAGTCTCCGCAATGAGCCCCAAGTTTCGGTGTCGTCAGTGATGTCATATCTACTACCATCCCATTGGGCAAGAAGAGCCAGATACTCCATCTGTTCAATATCAAGCAAGAGCAGATTGAATGTTGAATGATCTGGGCGGGAATTTTCGAACAGAACACCGCCTTCTAAGAACACGCTAGATGGTGTTCGTAAATCGGTGATCTCGCCGACGTTCTGGACATGTTCGTGCCCTGTTAGTACAAGCTGACTTTCACTACGTATCGCGGTTTGAAGCTGGCGATAGCTACTTTGGGAAAACCAGTTATAGGGGTGATGCAGCAGTGTGATGGAAACATCGACGTCCTCTGCTGCAAATGGAATTACAGAGTGGTCTGTCCCGGTCTAGGTGGACACTAACTTAAGGTGGATAATGCCACCCAGGAGTTATGTTTATGACCAAGACCAGACGTACTTATCCCGAATCATTCAAACGAGATGCTGTTGACCAAGTGCTT
>NZ_JADOEL010000039.1 GCF_015645465.1 Herminiimonas contaminans
CGTCGGAAAAAAGTTTGAGGGCTTTCGGTTTCTTGGGCTTTTTTACTGTGCTCATCGATGTAGTCATGGTGTTTCCCTTTCGGTATCATCTCATGACCTTCGGCACACAAAAAATCTGACAGGCTCCTCCGAGTTATGGATACACACCTTCATTACTACCAGACGAGTTACTGTATTCATTTCTAGGTAGATTTATCGCTTTTAACGCACTCGGCGATCCTCGTCGAGCAATGCAGATTATCTTTGGAAGTCAGACAATTATTCCTTGCATTGATCTTCCGACTAACATCATTCAAGTTCAAAAAAACATTGGACCAATTCCACCATGCGATTCTGGCGTGGAGTTGGCTCGTCTTGGGACTCTATTTCCGTACCATCGTCCGTTCCTCTCTAACGAACAAGGTCGTAAAGCGTTGCATATACTGTTAAACGGCGGGGGAATAGGGCTTAAGACCCTAATAGGCCGTGTGGCAAATGGATTCGGTGCAAATGTAAGTCTTCGACACTGTCCTCTTTGCGCAGTAGCGGATCTAGCGCAGTATGGGATGAGTTACTGGCATCGATCTCATCACCTACCAGGTGTGACTAGTTGCTATTTGCATGGAATAAATCTTTGCGAGCATATCGAGATCGATATAGCGAGACATCGTCAACAAATTGTTTTAGCACCGTCTATTGTTGATCCAGTTAGAAGGGCGAATAAGTCAGATTCCAGGCAAGAGAACTTTGCAAAGATATCCCACGAACTATTGTTTTCATCATTGCTAGAGATTGCGCCATCTCATCGAACAAGTGTCTATGAGAATGGGTTGAGAAATCTCGGGCTGTCTAAAAGCAAACGACGAATTGATCTGAATGGACTTGTGCATGAGTTGCGCAGTTTCCATAACAACTTTGAAGGTTATTGTTGTCAGGATCGCCTTTTGTCATCACAACTACAACCCATGAGATGGGTTAGGGAGATTTTTGCTCGCCCATCGAGGGCAATTCATCCGATATGTCATTTATTGCTGATTGAATTTCTTTTCAAAGACATTGCTACTTTTAGGGATAAATTGATGGGTTGCCAGGGGGCTGAAATCTCAGACAAGGACGAAGTGATTTCGAGGAAAAAATCGAAATTACCTTTTGACCCAGACAGGAATAAAAACAAGCTTTCTGACGTGGGCATTTCGTGTCGATTGCTAGCTCAAGAGTTATGCACCTCAGTAACATCTATTGTGCAACTAAGACGCAGAATGGGGATTTTAGTAAGTGAGAGGAGTAAAACAATCACCCAAACAAAGCGCAAAAATGTTCACGATAAACTGCGTTCCGGTATGTCGCCGGTATCCGTATCAGAACAAGAGAATTTATCTGTGTCAACGGTATACCGACTTTTACATGAGTCTCCAGAAGTGGAGGCCGTGCACAAAAAAATAAAAGGTGAGCAAGAGCTTGATAGATGTAGGAAGCTCTGGAAGCATCTATGTAAGAAACATCGTAAAGAGGGAGTCACCAAAATCCGTAGTCTTGCGAGTGCAACATACCACTGGCTTTATCGCAACGATAAAGCTTGGCTTAAAGAGATGTGTAATCAAGTTCCGAAAAAGAGGGTGAAGCCGAAAAATCGTGTGGATTGGAAAAAGCGAGATATCACTTTGCGAAAGAAGTTAATAGCGTACGTAGCCAAACTTACCTCACAAGTAAATCATCCACGTATCAGTAAATCATTAATGCTACGGCGCATAGGTGATGCCATGGCGAGGAGAAATGTTGTACGTTTGCCGACATTATGGAAGGAAATTCATAATCAAGAAGAATCAGTTCAAAGCTATCAAATACGTCGTTTAGAAAGGGTGATGGCTACGTACTTGATTGATGAATCTTGCTCGTTATCTATGATTCTTCGCAAAGCTGGGATTGGTAAGTTGGATCCAATACTTACATTGCACCTGAAGAAAAAATTCAATTTTACTGACTGTTGAGATGGCGTATGGGGTTAGTAGTGCCGTTTTATGTTCATCCATATCCGGATGAATTGTTGGGTAGTTGGTTATATCGGATTGAAGCTCATTCAGTCGCATCGATAAGGCAGTATGCAAAAGGTGAGTTTCAAAAAAACATTGCTAGAGCAGCATGGCGAGACATGGTAAGCAGGGAAAAAACTTTTTTGTCGGTGCTGAATGGGCTAGATGTTGAATATGACGATGTGATCCTAAATCTGACGACGTATCCGTATTGGTTGAGGTTTCATAGCTCTAAAAATTTTGACTTCAACAAACTAAGCCATGGGTCAGAACTTCCTGAGCTGTTCGTGCGGAAACGAAAGGCAGCTCTGCCTCGTCTCATGCCATTGCTGCCGCATATCAAAAGACTGTGTCCTACGTGCTTAGATGAGGATTGTCAAAAATATGGCGAACCCTACTTGCATCGAGCTCATCAATTACCGTTTGTTTCGGTTTGCTATCGTCATGATGACACTCTAGTTTCAAGATGTCCGGCATGCCGTGCATTTCTTCAAATGGAGGCCACCTTTACGTCTGCGCCGCTTATTTGCTCATGCGGTCATGACTATAGAAAAAGCGCAGTAACAAAAAATCAAAAACACGAGGCTTTTGGGAGGCTGGCAAAATTCAGTGCCTCTGCGTTGATGTCGAAATCATTGGTTGATGCATGTAATGTGTCGTTCTCGTTTTTTGATTTCGAGTTGCAAGATGCAGGCTTAGTGGATCGCAATCATTTCCGAGAGTATCTCGAGAATGTGTACGGTTGGCGCGCATCGAAAGCAATCGTGACATTAAATGCCCAACGCTCTGATTCATATACTTACTCGGAAAAATTGCAAAGTCCGATATCTGAATATCGAGCGCCGCAAATCTGCGCATTTCTGGCTTCAAAGATGGCAGATTTTTCGGCTTTCAGGCTCAAGTTCAAAGAGTTCTCGGCTGACAAAACAGAAACAAGAACTTCAGAAAAAAAAGTTCGTCTTCCGCCACAGATACCACAATCAGTTGAGCAAGCAAGACATGTTGTGCTTGATTTTTGCCAAGACAAAATAAAGCAGACCCGCTCTGAAATTTATAGAAGGCGGAAGCCGTTGTATTGGTACCTTATGCTGAATGATCGCGATTGGTTTGATAAGAACTTTCCAACCTTTTCAAAATTCAGTGCAAGGCCTATACCTACTGTAGCGAGTGATCGAGAGCGAATTTTCGAAGCAATCAGAGGCTCTGACAATAATATTGTTTCGCAATGGGCGAATCGCGCTCAACAAGAGTTTTATAGGGCGTCGATAAGAGATGTTGAGTGGTTAAAAGAAAGAAAAAAGGAAACGTATGAAGAGCATAAGCGAGAGCAGAAAAACCAAAGCAGGAGATCTGCAATAATGATTCTGAAAGAGTTGAAGCAGGCATTTGACGTTATGAAGGCCAATATGGAAAAGGGGCTTCACGTATCGCCCCAAGATTTACCTCGCTATTTGATTACTATCAACCAAAATCAACTCGATTACTATGTAAGAACGAATTCGGATATCAGGGCTTACATCCAAGAGCGTGGCGGCCAACTATTCGAAGGAGTTGTGTTCAACAGATTTAAAGCTTGTTGGACCTAGTCGAGTATCCACATTAACGTTGCAGTCCGTTCACAATCCGGAAGCTATGCAAGTCTCGAATATATGGCTGGCATCACAAGGATGATGAAAATTGAATGCATGCATTGCTCTCTGCGATGCGGAGAACCATACTTGTGCTTGCATGCCTCTTAACCTATCAGCCAGTTTTCCACTGCAAGCATTTATAGTAGGGAAAAAGTTACGCACGGTTCACTCTCCGATGCTTGACGAAAAGTGAATACCCTGATGATGAAATGCAGTGATTAAAAGCTTGTTTACCTATCTATACAATCTCCGAAGATGCTCGGTTTTGTGCATAGTAAATTGCAGCAATGTTGCTATGTCTCATCTCAAAGCGTCGATTCGAAATGAATCGGTATACAGCGTCACCGGCAAATTGGTGATCAGCAACTCACTAGCGGTGTAGCCAGCGGATCGAGTACCCTTCGCGATGTCAGGATAGTTCTTGTAAAGGACTGAGTTGTACTGTGGCCTGAACATTGCGATTAACTTTGCCTCAACCTCATTAGTGAGTTCTGGTGCTATAAGAGTAATCGCAACTTCAAGCAGGCGTCCATAATCTTCGTCTGTTTCGAGCTTGTGAAGGATCGGCTTACCCTCACCTAAGTCCGTCTCGTCCAATACTGGGATTATGTTGGCCTCTTCGAAATCGGTAGTGTCAGAAATTCTGTGTGTGAAGGTCGGTTAAAAAATTCTAGTGCAATGCGTTGGTGAAGCGTTCGCCGAACAGAATGGCAAACTGATTGGCCGCCTGCTTCCACGTCACCGGAGGCA
>NZ_JADOEL010000040.1 GCF_015645465.1 Herminiimonas contaminans
CTTATTTGGACGCGAGAGGCACTGCGATCGAAGGCGGTGCCAAATGAAGTGCGGGTCGAAATAAGTCAATTAAATCATGTGGTTAACATCGTATTGGCGAAAAAAACCGTAATCCCGGCCGACCCTCAGGATGATTTACAGTAGTCGTCTCAGTTGTCGTGTTGTTCGTTACATTGTTGATAGTCGTCGACGTGGTTACCGTTTGCGTAGGAAAAGTAGTCTGCGAATCACCTACGGTTGTGCCAGTAGTCGTAGGAGTAACGACCGTTTTCTCTGTGGTCGTTGTCGTATCGGTAGAGCCGTTTGTGCCGGATTTTGTCGTGGTACTAACGACACGCTCAGGAGACGATACAGGTGGCGCGCTAACGACAACGGGAGTCGTTGGTTTAATAGGATTGTAATCAGCAGGCCAAGAGTTCGGATTTGCCGCACGATCAGCCGCAATGGCATCGTATAGCGGCTTAAATCTTGCCTGCTGTTCAGCCCGCGCGAGTATGTCAGCCTCGGTCTGAATTTCAGTCGGCAGAACATAGCCCGGCACATAGTAGTTAGGAACTCGATCAACAAACGGTGTGGAAAGTACACTGGTTACGCCGTCACTAATACGCGTCCGCACGACTTGGCAAGCCAAGCGAAAATTAACTGTAGTAAGTGAACCACTGCCCACCCATCCGGGGTAAGAGCTATTGACCGCATATGCAGCGAAGTCACTACAAAGCCCTGAAGCTGATTTTGATCTAACACCAGGTCTAATTGGCATTTCATACCCAGTACCAAGCGGATCACCAGCAACATCAGGCTTTTCCGGAATCTGCAAAGACGCACCATCAGGCGCAAGCCGATAGTCATTACCTGGACAAAGCAATGTACATAACTCTACGAGAGCTGCAGCAGTGGCGACACCTGGTATGGCTTTGACAGCAATCTTTCCTGCAGCTTTAGCAATAGCTCCTTTGGGAACAACGCGTTCAGCTGTAACGACGACATTGCCTGCTTTGGTAGCGACAGTTCCCTTAGACGTATCGCGGATATTCAAAAATTCTTCCAATGTCCTGCGATCAGTCTCAACAAAAGTGCCTACGATTTTCCCCGCCTCATCAAAGACCAGACCTGTAGCATTAGCGCAAGGAGCAACGAGAAGAAATAGAGCCATCAGCGCACAACCGTTCAGGATACCAATAGCCGTAAGTCGATTCATAGCGGGGACTTTTTGAAAGGGTTGAACAGGAGGCCAGCACGAAGCTGGCGACCAGTGCGATCGCCAGTTTGTTCATGATGCTTAAGCCTTGCCGCGCATACGTTTGATCAGCTTGGCACCAACTTCCCAGCCAGTACTTGCCAATGCGATTGCTACACCAGCTGCACCCGCTACTGCGATGAGTGCCAGGATGGTCGTTTTGCCTTCGTCCATCGAAGCCTCCGGTGTGCCTGGTGTAGCTTGTGCCAACGCGAGACCGGTATTGAGCAACATAAAACCCGCAGCAATAGCTTTGGTTTTTGCGGAGCTGCAAAACTTTTTAGTTTTCGATTCCATTTTTATTCCCTTCAAAGTTCGGATTTAAACCGGCATCCGATTAAGCCGTGCTACATAAACTTGCCCATCGACCGAATTTTTTGAATCGTCAATCCGATCTGTAGACCTGCTATCCAGCATGCGAACAAGCCGCCCAGGTAGAGCGCGATCTGGCCGGTCTGCGACGAGGTGATCGTTGTCCATTCCATTACGCCACCTTCATGCCGTGAATAAGCCCAACAGCGAAGGCACAGAAGAACGAGAAAAATACAAACGCTTGAATGATCGTCATGTGTTGCTCCTGGTCTTTGGGGTGGCGTGGGTGGCCGCTAAAGCAGCCACCCAACCACCCCGCCACGTTGTCGCCGTCATGCGGCATTCTTCCAATACCAGTCCGGCGCGGTGAGCGGCTTAAGCTCGATGACCTTCACTCGCGGCAAGATGGTGCGAATTTTGTTTGGCGTTGCTATGTCGATTCCATGCGAGAGCAACTCACGCCTTGCCTTGTAGAACGAAGACTTAGGCATGCGGGAACGCATCTCTGCACCTGCCAGGTATTCACGTGCAATACCGGCCATGCGTAGCGGTAGCTTCGTGAAGTCGAATGCATCAACGTCATTGCTGATGCGACGAATGACACTAGTTTTGTCGTCGTATAACTGTTTGATTTTTTCCATCGTGATCGCTCCTGAATAGCCGAGATTTCGGTCTCTCAAATGATTTCGCTTTGCGCGAACTTCTAATCGGATTACTCCCAGATCGTTTAGCCACTGCCAGAGCTGCGACTTCTTAATTTCGTTACGCTTGTGATCGTTCTTTGCGTGATCGATCATTTCATCGGCCTTGTAATACGCTTCCACCTGCAGGCCGTTACCATCGCCAAAGCGAACAGAACCCTGGCGCCCTACTCCACCCCGCACACGCTCGATGTGCTGCCCCTCCAGCCACTGCAAAAACAGGAAGGCGTTTTCTTTACTGCCGGTCGCAAAGTTCGATGTGGCATCGATGGCCGACACGGTTGCACCAGTCCATACGCAATCAACGCCATGCGCTCTATCGCGGTCGGAAACGTTGAGGCTCGGTGTGCCATGCGTGAATAGCGGAAGGCCGAATTTTTCAGCCAGGCGATTTGCCTTTTCCCAGGTCTGTTGCCAGTCCAGGTTGAATACGTTGTCTGGGCGACCGAAGCGACCAGGATTGCCGCGCAAGAACGAGCGACCACCGAACGACTTCGCCAGAATGCGGGTGTCATACGTGCCCTCCAGGACAGCCGCCGAGGGCTGCATCCACTCCTGGACACCATCATCATCAAATCGCGCCACATGACCGTTAAACAGGTTCGGCGTTTCCACGCCGTGAAATTCCTGGTTGAGATAGAGGCGATCAATGAACACTGACATGTTGTCAATCTTTCACTGAATGTTGTTTGTCTGATACCGAAAGTCTCTCCCCAGAGACTTCCCACGGGTTGTTATACGTAACCCGTGGTTCCAACTGCACCAAAAAAGTGCAGAGTCGCTTTGCGATCGCCGGAATCAAGAAGATCAAAAACGGTGACAGCAACGTAAAAACGGTCGCGATGATTGGGCTTTTCATGATCAATTTCCGTTACTAGTAACGGAAACTAAAAAGTTGAATTTGCGACGTGCGCGAAATTCAGCTTGACGCTGTGCATTGGTTTTCGCGTTCGGTTTGCGCGGACGACCTACGGGACGGTTAAATGCGTCCCTGGTGAATTTGTCTTCAGGCTGTTTCATCGTTTCCCCTTGATGGCCGCGAGTGCGGCATTGATATCGGCGCGAGGTACGCGCAGTCCATTCGGGTACAGCAAGTGAATTCGTAGAGTTCGCCCTGGGAGTACGGCCTGCCATTGCTGTTTGAGGTCAATGCCACGCTGTACGGTCGCCAGAAAATCGGAGCTGGTGACTGCCACCAGGACACCGGACTTTGTGACTAACCGGCACTCAAATGCAGGTTGCCCAGGGCGGGTACTCATGCTGCTGCTTTGACGGTTGCGCGCATTGGAACCAGGCGCACAGAGAACATCAGGGAGTTGTATTTGCCAGCGTAGAAACTGGCTGGGGCTACGGTGTATTCACCGATTGGATATGGTGATTGACCATCTTCCAGGCGAACAGTGATGCGGGTCGGATGAGCGTGCAGTTTGCCTTTACGGTCTGCCAGGTAAGCAAAGGCTTCCTGCTCATCGATGCGCCACGAGCCTGTCAGATTTTTTGTGTGCCGAAGGTCATGAGATGATACCGAAAGGGAAACACCATGACTACATCGATGAGCACAGTAAAAAAGCCCAAGAAACCGAAAGCCCTCAAACTTTTTTCCGACG
>NZ_JADOEL010000041.1 GCF_015645465.1 Herminiimonas contaminans
AAGCACTTGGTCAACAGCATCTCGTTTGAATGATTCGGGATAAGTACGTCTGGTCTTGGTCATAAACATAACTCCTGGGTGGCATTATCCACCTTAAGTTAGTGTCCACCTAGACCGGGACAGACCATTTAGAGGGAGAGAAGACAGTCAATTTTTGTCCTGTAGCTGAAGCATTTCTTCGTTGGCGTATGTTTTGGGAAGGGTGCGGATCACCACAACATTTAGTTAGACCATTAACGAAACCACCTTTTGGCATCTTGGGATGGCAAGCAGAAGCTGCGCCGATATGTCCACCAGGCTGGTCAAGAGAGACGGAAATATGGGTAGCTAAACACATTTTTTTCCGAGCATGTATGTCTAATTTTTATGATTGGGTAGAGGTTGCATCCAGCAGTCATGCTAAAGGCAATATACTTTGGAGTAAGCACGCAGCCAGTGGCAGATTTGAATCTTACTGGGCCCTCACAGGGCATGACTCATGGCAAAGACCGGTGAGAATCTATATGCAGTCAAAGGAGCTTCAGACGCGAGTGAATTTGTGTGAGCAGGTCGATCAGGAACATTATCTCTATCACAAGCATCAGATTAGCCAGTTAAAGCGATAACGCCATTTTGCAATAAGATTGTGTTCTAAACGCGTTGCAATTATTCCAATTTAATAGATATATCAACTGCCTCTTCATGACATTGTTGCTTTACTTTTTAATAAGGCTGACTCATGGGAAATAACGTACATCACGGCCATCATCATGGCGATCATATTTCCGGAGCAGCTCGTTCAGCGAATGCTGACGAGGAAGTGAAAAATCCTGATAAACCGTTTACTGATCCAGTATGTGGCATGAAGGTAGCGGCCAACCCGGAAAAGAAACGCGTGTATGCAGGTAATGATTACTATTTTTGTAGTGCTAGTTGTATACAAAAATTCGATGGCAATCCAGAAAAATTTATAAAGCCATCAGCATTCGAGCCAGTACAGGATATGCCGAGTGGAACAATCTATACGTGTCCAATGCATCCGGAAATCAGGCAGCCGACACAAGGTAACTGTCCTATCTGTGGCATGTCGCTTGAGCCGATGATGCCTTCACTTGAAGATGAAGAGAATCCAGAACTTGTCGATTTTCGTCATCGCTTTTGGTGGACATTGCCCTTAACCATCGTTGTTGCTTCGTTGGCGATGGCCTCACATCGTTTTTTCCCAGAAGGCATTCCCTATCAAAACTGGATCGAACTCGCCTTGAGTACACCAGTGGTGTTATGGGCAGGCAAGCCTTTCTTTGAACGTTGTTTTCAATCGATTGTGCGACGCAACCCGAATATGTGGACACTGATTGGATTCGGTGTAACTGCGGCATACGGTTACAGCGTACTTGCTACGCTTGCCCCTGGGATATTTCCATCTGCATTCATGGAGCATGGCCGTGTCGGCGTTTATTACGAGGCTGCCGCCGTCATTATTTCACTGACCTTGCTTGGACAAATTCTGGAGTTGAAGGCGCGCTCGCAAACTTCGGCTGCGATCAAGTCGTTATTGGGATTGGCGCCAAAAACTGCGCGTCGTATCAATAAGGATGGCTCTGAAGAAGATGTTCCTCTCACACATGTCCATATTGATGATTCTTTGCGTGTGCGTCCTGGAGAAAAAGTACCTGTTGATGGCGTTGTCGTAGAAGGTGAAAGCGCGATAGATGAATCCATGTTGACCGGCGAACCTATGCCTGTGACAAAGCGTCCGGGAGACAAGGTTATAGGCGCGACGCTGAATACCAGCGGCAGTCTCGTCATTCGTTCGGAAAAGATAGGTTCTCAAACCATGCTTGCGCAGATTGTGCAAATGGTAGCGCAGGCGCAACGTTCTCGTGCTCCTATGCAGCGCCTGGCAGATGTAGTCGCAGGTTACTTTGTACTGGTTGTGGTTGGCGTTGCTTTCCTGACCTTCATAGGTTGGGGCATCTTTGGCCCTGATCCGAGCTGGGTCTTTGGCTTCGTCAATGCGGTTGCTGTTTTAATTATTGCCTGTCCTTGTGCACTGGGGCTGGCAACGCCCATGTCTATCATGGCCGCAACGGGACGCGCGGCAACGCAGGGAATGTTATTCCGTGATGCTGCGGCAATCGAAGGAATGCGCAAAGTAAATACTTTGATTGTGGATAAAACCGGTACCTTGACCGAAGGCAAGCCGGCATTCGACCGTGTTATTGCCGCGCAAGGACAAGAGGAGCAATCGGTTCTTCAGATTGCAGCGAGTATTGATCAGGGTAGCGAGCATCCATTGGCACACGCCATAGTGGCCGAGGCACGCCAGCGCGGACTGTCATTGGATAAGCCGGAAAGTTTTGAATCATCCAGTGGCATTGGTGTGCGTGGCATAGTCTCTGGTCGTCGAATAGCCTTGGGCAATACAGCGTTGATGGATGAAGAAAAAATTGACTGGCATAGCTTGTCGCAGCAAGCAGAGGAACTGCGCAATGAGGGCGCAAGCGTCATGCATGTGGCTGTCGATGGTAAGTTGGCCGGGCTGATCGCGGTGTCAGATCCTATCAAAAAGACGACAGCAGAAGCACTCACCATTTTGAGAGAAGCTGGTATGACCGTGATCATGGCAACTGGCGATGGCGCGACAACGGCGAAATCAGTTGCCGGAAAACTTGGTATTAATGAAGTCTACGGCGAAGTAAAGCCACAAGATAAATTGGCATTAGTGGAGCGCCTGCAAAAAGAAGGAAGAGTGGTAGCAATGGCCGGAGACGGGATTAATGATGCGCCCGCACTTGCCAAAGCGGATGTCGGCATCGCCATGGGTACAGGTACCGATGTCGCAATCAATAGTGCGCATCTGACTCTGATCAAAGGAGATTTACGTACGATCGCTAGAGCAAGGAAGCTGTCATTGGATACAGTGCGAAATATGCACCAAAACCTAGGCTTTGCATTTGTCTATAACTCACTGGGTATACCACTGGCTGCAGGACTGCTTTATCCATTTACAGGGCAATTATTGTCACCAATGATTGCTGCGCTTGCGATGAGTTTAAGTTCGGTCTCAGTCATTACGAATGCACTGCGTTTGCGAGGTAACGCAAAATGAAAAGTGAATATTCGATTTGGCAAAGTCGAAAATCGATGATCCGGCTAATTTTTATGCTACATGGCGATTAAGGCATATTAAAAAGAATGGCAATGCACGATCTACATTGCCATTCCTCTGCGATGTTTTCCATGCTCATGACGGTAGTTGTCAACGAAGTTGTCGCGTCACTTCAAGCAGCTAACTTCGATATTTCAGGTGTAGCCCGTTCCGGGTTGAGCCACACCTCGTCCGTCAATTTCCAATTTCTTGTGGCGCCCGACCAGC
>NZ_JADOEL010000042.1 GCF_015645465.1 Herminiimonas contaminans
GATGCCTCCGGTGACGTGGAAGCAGGCGGCCAATCAGTTTGCCATTCTGTTCGGCGAACGCTTCACCAACGCATTGCACTAGAATTTTTTAACCGACCTTCACACACAGAATTTCTGACACTACCCGCCGTTGCCAGCATTGACGATGACTCTGCCACTACCGCTAGCGGTTCCTGCACCACTATCATTCGCCGATAAAACGATGGCGCCATGATTCGTGGCAAGCAGCGCATTTACGACGATGTTGTTACCCGCCTGTGCCGTCAGTCCTATATCAGGCATATCAATATTGACCACACCATCGAAAGTTATATTTCGCTTAGCCTGTAAAATAACACTTGCACCCGGAACTACTCCAGACGCCATCGATATGGTTGCGCCATATATTTGAGTAACATCATTTGCATTAGCTGAAAAAGCAGACACATCACTCAATTCGGTTCCCGGGTTATTTTGAGGATCAAAAGGAATGACAACAATATCCAGGGGATCGAGTAACCACTGACCACTTGTACCTTTGGATGCGCTGGCATTCACACGTATGCCCGCCACATCAAGGAAGTTACCCGACGTTTCAATAAACCCGCCATTGCCTGAAGCCGCACCACCACGCGCGTAGATCGAACCATGAACCTGTGCGGTCTGGTTACCCCAGACTATGACCTTGCCGCCATCACCACTCGTGATCGCGTCTGCTTTGATGACCGCATCCTTGCCGACAAAAGTTTGCTCGGCATTCATCACCGCAGCATTTTTACCCTGGTAGTCACCACCGATCAGCGCTGTCCCGCCGCCGGTCTGACCGCTGACATCAACTAATGCGTCACCCATCAGGCCAACTTTTTCACCGAGCACCTGCACTTCGCCGCCTTTGCCCTCACTAGTTGCACTCGTCACGCTACCGGCTTCCAGCAAAGTCGTACCGCTGGCCTTCAGGATAATCTTGCCGTTCTCACCAACCACCGCGCTGTTCGTCTTCAACTTGCCGCGCTGATTAATCAGAGCACCGTAGATACCAATCTTGCCGCCTTGCGCAATGACTTCACCAAGATTCAACGCACGATCCGTCGGAGCTGACACCACCACCTGCATATCGGGATTGGTCGAATCGGCCAATTGCACGCTGCGTCCAGCTGCCAGCACCACATCGCCTTTAGGGGAAGTGATGACACCGCTATTGCTCACATCCGGGGCGATCAGATAAACCTGTCCGCCAGTAGGTGTGGTAATCGCGCCGAGATTGCTCACCGCTCCGGCAACATCGCCTGCGGTGAATTTGTTCTTGCCAGCGAGGAAGTCGCTATTCGAAATCGCCAACGTCGATGCCACCAGGCCTGCGACGTTCACTTGCGAGCCGGCACCAAACATAATGCCGTTCGGATTGATCAGGAACACACGACCATTGGACTCCAGCGCACCCATGATGCGGCTCGGGTCCTGACCAGTAATGCGGTTCAGCACACTGCTGCTACTGTTTTGCTGGATAAAGCGCACCATCTCACCAGCGCTGATGGAGAAGCTGCTCCAGTTAATAATCGCGTTCGGGCTATTCGTAATCGTGAAGACATTACCTTGCTGCGAGAACGTAACCTGTCCATTCACGACCGTCGGATTGGAAGGATTTGCCAGTGCACTACCAACGCCTGCAGCACCAAGACATGCAGCCAACAGCGGAGGTAAGAACGCGCAACGCACAGACCAGGCGAGGGTGGCGGATTTATTCAAAGCCATATTTATAGAGTTCTTCATCATGGCACCTTAGAAAGACAAGGCTAGACGGGCGTGTACACGGTTGTCACCGCTGCGGGTAACGGTCATCGGCGAATCCCGCAACACATGACCGACATCAACCTGGAAGTTCACGTCATTACCTAGCTGCAAGCGTAGACCTAAACCGACGCTATTGATAGAAATTGTGCTGAACTCGCCTGGCAAGGCGTGATTACGTGTCAGATAGGCATGATCGTAAAAGGCCAGGGCGCGGCATGACCACTTGCTGTTGCTGCATAATGGCGCGGTATACACCTCAAAGTTACCAGTGATGCCGGAATCATTCGCCACTTCACGTTCGAGGAAACCACGTACCGAAGCAGAACCACCCGCACCAAATTGCTCACCCGGGATCAGGGCGTCCTTAGTGTACTGACCATTAATAATCGCGCGCGCCAGCCATTGCTCCGGCAAAGCCTGCGTCAAACTCGCACCTACGCGCAGAGCCGTGTAATTCGCCTTCGCATCAAAACGCACCTTATCGAAATCACTTTGATGACCATTCGTACCGCCGGAAATGTTATGCAGCAGAGTCGTCACAAAACCGAATGAACCGTTAGCCAACGCCCAGTCGCCCTGATAGCCGATGCTAAGCGGGCGCACTGTGATATCGGCACCCAGTTCAACGCCGAGCAACTGCATGCTGTTCTTGTATTCCTTCAAGTCGATGCCGTACATCAGCTTGGACTCGTAATTACCGACCGTTGCCAGATTCTGGTTATAGCGCGCACCGTACATCGAACCCTTGCCGCTCACCGCAATATCAAAAATGCCAGCCGTCACCGTACCTGCATTCACATCTGAATAACTCGCATAGAAATCCATCGAGTCACCCAGCGCATACAGCGGGACGTGATAGCCAATGCCATACACACCGACACGGCTAGGTTCTTCCAGCGTAGTCGTGTACTGCAAACTCATCACATGATCGAGGCCAAACATATTTGCGTTCTGCAGCACGACACCAGCACGGGTACGACCAGTAGACGGCACGCCGGTGTTGTCCAAGCTCACTGTCGTACGCCAGATCGACTCGTCAACAACCGCCAACGTTGCTTCGACTTCATCATCCTGCTCGGTCGACTTCATCCGCATCGTCACCTTCTTGGCCGGATTCTCATTCGCCAGCTTCAGGCTCTTGGATACCGCTTTAAGATCAGGTGTTTGTCCCTCTTGCAGCGCAGGCAGGGAACGGCGGATATTCGCATCATCGAAATGGCTGGTAATCCCCCCGGAAAAGAAGTGAATTTGAAAGTAGAATTTTCTCCAATCGAAATTGAGGAAGTTTTACATGAAGAAGTCGCGTTTTTCGGAAAGCCAGATTATTGCCATCCTTAAGCAAGCAGA
>NZ_JADOEL010000043.1 GCF_015645465.1 Herminiimonas contaminans
CATCATACGACACGGTCACCAACCAATGATTGCGACCCCCAGCGTGGGCAAATTGAACTGCACCTTGGTCATGCCAAAATTGTAGTGCATGGGACGCCCGATCTGCGGGCGCTGCAATGCATGATCCAGACGCTACGCGCATGATTGGTTTACCTGCGGGAACCCGAGTTTGGCTGGCGGCTGGGATCACCGACATGCGTCGTGGTTTCGATGGCTTGGCCGCGCTGGTGCAATCGAAGCTGGCTGAGGATCCGTTCAGTGGTCACGTGTTTGTATTTCGTGGTCGCAAAGGCGATCGAATCAAGGTGTTGTGGTGGAGCGGCGATGGCATGTGTTTACTGGCCAAGCGGTTAGAGCATGGTCATTTCGTCTGGCCTTCGGCTGAATCGGGTGCGGTCAATCTGACGCCCGCACAGCTGTCGATGCTGCTGGAAGGCATCGATTGGCGACGACCCCAGCGCACACAGCGACCTATGCGAGTGTAATGCCAGCATTGCTTGGAGAGCTGCATATTTATTGGGTTTGCTGGCAATAATCGGTCGATTCAGGCATGACTATTTGGTAAAATTACGGTCATGCAAAACGTTAACGCCACCTCATCTGACACAACGGCTTTACTGGCCGTGATCAAGGCGTTGCAACAAGAAAATGACTACTTGCGTTTGCAGTTGGCCAAGGCCAGGCGCGAACGCTTCGGGCGCAGCAGTGAACGGGCTGGCGACCTGTTGGCGCAACTGCCGCTGATGCTTGATGACATGGCGATATCAGGTGCGCCGGTGCGAGGCATTGTGCCCAAAGCCACTTCCCCAAAGAAACGCACGCCATCTGCCGGGCGCCAGAGCTTGCCAGACTTCCTGCCGCGCGAAGAACATGTGCTGGCTGCCAACGATAGTTGTGACTGCCCGGCTTGTGGTGGTGCGCTCAAATTCCTGGGCGAAGACGTTAGCGAAACGCTTGAATTCATTCCAGCCAGCTTTAAGGTCATCCGCACGGTTCGACCCAAGATGGCCTGTAGCCATTGCGACACCATTGTGCAGGCGACCGCACCTTCGCGTCCGATTGCACGTGGCTTGGCTGGCCCTGGATTGCTGGCTCAGGTTCTGGTGGCCAAGTACTGCGATCATCAACCACTTTATCGCCAGAGCGCGATCTATGCCCGTCATGGCGTGACACTCTCACGCTCGACACTGGCCGATTGGGTGGCGGGCAGCAGTCAGTTGCTTCGCCCTCTGGTTCAGGCATTGCATCGTTATGTGATGAGTGGCAGCAAAGTCCATGCCGATGACACCCCTGTTCCAGTACTGGCGCCGGGGCGTGGCAAGACCCGCACGGGGCGTCTGTGGACGTATGTTCGTGACGACCGAACCGCTGCCAGTGATCAACCGGCGGCGGTCTGGTTCGGGTACTCACCAGATCGTAAAGGCGAGCACCCACAGAAGCACCTTAAAAACTTCCAGGGCATTGTTCAGGCCGATGGGTACGCAGGTTTTAATGCACTCTACGAAAGCGGGAAAATTGTTGAGGCAGCATGCTGGGCGCACGTACGACGCAAGTTCTACGACATCGCCGAACAGCAAAGCAGCCCGGAAGCCTTGCAGGCCATTGGGCGCATTGCTGAACTGTATGCCATTGAAGCGCAAATCCGTGGTGAGTTGCCCGATGTGCGACGCCAAGCGCGTCAGGCACGGGCTGGCCCTCATCTTGACGCTTTACACGACTGGCTGCACGACACCTTACGATCCGTCTCACGTAAATCCGCATTGGCCGGGGCGGTTCGCTATGCGCTCACACGCTGGACCGCTTTAACGCGCTATGTGGACGATGGCTGCATTGAAATCGATAATAATGCTGCTGAGCGCGCGCTGCGCGTGGTCGCCTTGGGCCGCAAGAACTACCTATTTGCCGGATCTGATGCGGGTGGCCACAGCGCTGCGTCCATTTATAGCCTACTCGGTAGCGCGGCACTGAACGGGATCGAACCCATGGCTTACTTGCGTGAGGTGCTGGCCCGTATCGCCGAGCACCCCGTCAACCGAATCGACGACTTGTTGCCATGGAATCTAACCCCACACTGCACCGCTCTGGATCGCGCCGCGTAACTTCCCGCAAGCTCACGGTCTTAGGCGGCCAAGCCTTGGTCTTGCGCATTGAACTGCGTGATAGCAACCCGCTGATCTACCGAACCATTCTTGTTCCCGCCAATATTACCTTACGTAAACTGCACGTGACCTTGCTCTGGGCCATGGGGTGGCAAGGTGGGCATTTGCATGAGTTCATCATCAACGACACGCACTACGGTGAGCCCGACCCCAACTACCCCGAGCCGGACTTGAAGAGCGAGCAGCGGGTTCGATTGGAAAAAGCGTTGGGTGGTGCGCGTACCTTCAACTATATCTACGATTACGGTGATGCCTGGTGGCATCACGTCACGTTGCTGGAACGAACCCAATTCGAGGGCCCGCTCGATTCGCCCTGGTGCTTGGATGGAGCAAACGCCTGTCCACCTGAAGATGTTGGTGGCATCTCCGGTTATGAAGACTTCCTAGAGGTCATGGCCGACTCTTCTCATCCTGAGCATGCCAATATGATGCAATGGCACGGCGGCCGCTTCGACCCAGCCGCCTTCGATCTGCATGAGGCCAATCGGCGCTTGATGGAAATTCAGCTTTAGCGCAAGACGGTACTGGGCGTACGCTTAC
>NZ_JADOEL010000044.1 GCF_015645465.1 Herminiimonas contaminans
GATTGTCGATGGGGTGATTTTGCCGGCTTTGATCGATAAGGCGATGCGTAGCATGTCCGGCAAATGTGTCTCAATAATTTCCCAATTCACTGCCTCGCTGAATAATCCATTGATATGTTCATATCGTATGCCTCGTTCCGGCTTGTAAAAAACCAGTTTTTTCAACTGCCGAATGCGAGGCATCAAATTGATACCGAGCAGATAAGCCAACCCGAAGACCGGCGCACTCTGTGCATGTGTGTCGCCATGCAGCGTGTCAGGTTGAATATCGGACTCGTTCTTGATCAGACCGTCTAAGATGTAGATAGCCTCATAAACGCCGCATGGAATAAAATGGCTGAATAAGGCAATGTACATGTCTGAGACGTGGTAATACCCGATTCCACCATACCCGCCATAACGAATGTGGTACTCGGACAGTAAATTTTGCTCATACATATTCCATTTGGTACCGTCGGCCGAGGCACTTTTACCCGTTCCCCAAAACTTGGGTAGCGAGAATTTGTTATAGGCGTTGATGACCTGAACAGTTGCCTTTTCCAATCTCTCCTCAGTCACGTGGTGCAAATTTAACCAGGCGACTTGCTTCCGGCTTAGCCCTTTGACCGACCGTGCGGTTTGAGTCGGGCCGAGATTGCAACCATAACAAAATAATGTGGTGACGAATCGTTTGCGCGGATCGTCAATTTTAGATTCAAAGCCCGATAAGGTGCCGAACTGTTTATGAAGATCAAGCCAAGTCTCTGCTTCCACTAAGATGTCGAGGATATTCTTTTCGGGCAGTCGCGCGGTAAGCTCTTTATCGATATGGTCCAGTGCGGCAGGCTTGATATCCTTGCTGTGCTTTCTCAAGATGATTTCAGTCCCGTTTAAATCCACATGCTCGTTATCTGGCATGCCCTCATCCGTGCGAGACGCTGTGTCAACAAGCCATTTCCTGAGATTAGTGACAAAATGTTTGGGATCAGTCGGAAAATCAAGCATCGCACCATATTCCGCTACCTGCGCCTCATAGGTATCCCAGTCAACAAGTTGGACCCGGTAATCGCTGTATTGATCGCTATTGGCTACATACAGATCCCCCGACTGTAGTTCTTGCATGGCTTCGGTCAATACACAAAGTTCAAAATACTTTCGGTTAACTTCGTTGACGGGCCCAGACCGCTGCCCAGTCACCGGTCGCCGCCATTTTTCCGGTAGCCATTTCAAATTGATATTCGTATCAACGATCGACAACCATTCCTTGTGGCTCTGCCGATTTGCCAGCACAAACCGGATCGATTCAATGAGTGACAAGTCAGCTGATGTGGATTCCAGATCGAGTAGGCCCAGGCAGTTCAGCAATAAAGGCCGCTGCGTCTGGTATGGAACTAGCATAAACGGGAGATAGTTATTCCCGGCATAGGCCATGTGCTCTTCGCACTCGGCGAGAAGATTTTCCGGGTTGTCATGCATGGCATTCGCAATCCGTTTGCCACGCTCCTGATCGGTCTCACCTTCTTGAAACGCTTCAAGCACATCACGTAATTGCGAAACTAGCTTTTCTGCACGCTTTTGATGCTCCTGATAATACAGTTGCAGTTGTTCTACCGCGCCGCTATGGAGTTTCCTCATTTTGCGGACAAATATGTCGACCGCATCGTCTAGCGCTTTACTCAATTGTGCGTGGAATAACAGCACCATCAGAGCATAGCGCTTGTTCTGCTGCATGGCCTTTAGGTCTGCTGCGTCGAGTGCGCGCGCCTCATATACATACTGTCCGCGTTTGACGACTGGAATATGATCCACTTGCGGCAATTCGCAGGCCCAGCTTTTAAGCCACTTTACACGTTCGAGATATTGGCGGACCTCAGTATTAGTTGGCTTCTTCGGATCTTGTTTTATTTGCTGCCAGCCGGTGACTAGCTGACCTGCAGAAAGCGTGAGCATTGCGTCGAATTGGCTGGTGACTGCTGCGGGAAGCGGATCAGTTAATGTATGAAAATACTGTTCATTGACTTGATTCCGGATCCGAAACGCCGTTCGATTCAAGCGGCTGAACGCTGGCAATTCATAGCGTTGCCGGATCAACTCTTCGATAACGACGTTGATAATGTCAGCTAGCTCCTGCTTGGTTTGTGCGGCCTGCGTCGCGGCTAACTCGATTGCCTTGTCGGTATCCTTTGTAATGGGCTGTATTTTAAGATGCGCACGAATGGCGTCGATGAAGTCGCGCCTAGCGCGTGACTTTTCTTCTTCTACGAGCATGCGCAGCGGTACCGAGTTTACGCCGAGCGCTTTAGTGACAAAAGACACGATGGATGCGGGCACTTCCGCAAGCATCGGAAAATACCCCAGTCGCTGGACGGCTTTCAACAAGATCATCAAATAAAGCCGTGATGCATTGCCACGACCTACCCGGCGTGCAAAACGCTGTTCAGTCTCATTTGGTGTATAGATTTCGTCTAATTCACGCTGCGTCAGATCAGGCTTAAAGCGTGGGTATGCTGTTTCATGGATGCTGGTCAAAACTGTGCTCCC
>NZ_JADOEL010000045.1 GCF_015645465.1 Herminiimonas contaminans
GCTGGTCGGGCGCCACAAGAAATTGGAAATTGACGGACGAGGTGTGGCTCAACCCGGAACGGGCTACACCTGAAATATCGAAGTTAGCTGCTTGAAGTGACGCGACAACTTCGTTGACAACTACCGAGCATGCTTTCAGACAGGAGGTGTTGCTTACTTTGGCCATGACTACGATCGCGTGTGGTCTACCCGTGTCACCATTGGAACGTTTACTTTTGATTGGCGTGTTTGCACTCGTTTTAATACTAGAACTGCTTAACTCAGCAATAGAGGCTGTTGTGGACCAGTGTTTCACTGGCTCCTAATCCGTTATCAAAAAATGCCAAAGATTACGGGAGTGCAGCTGTACTAATTGCTCTTGTTCTTGCTGGAGCAACTTGGATAACGATTCTCTGGAAGATATGGAACAAGTAGATTTTAGATTTCAAGTATGGATGTCCGCTATCGGCCAATAGGGGACTGAGGTACGAATCATCGGACATCTTACGTCCTGTTTTAGGAATTGATTGCCTTGGTACGTTGCGGCTCCCGTAAATATGGGATGTCAAAATGAAAATAAGCAATGTACTGTCAGACCTCTACTTAAGGGGGGATAGATGCCTAACTATTACGTAAATAATCAAGCTCAATCTAACGGTGACCATGAAGTACATGTAGCCGGTTGCACATACATGCCCAGCTCAAAAACATCTTTGGGTGAGCATGCAACTTGCGCCACTGCGGTGACTAAAGCAAAACAGCATTTCCGTCAGTCAAATGGCTGTAAATTTTGCTCACGGTCCTGTCACACAAGTTGATATACGCACCAGATTGAATTGATTGAGATGAATAGCCTCTTCATGAGGCTTTTTTTTGAGCCGCACAAAACCATTGTCTAACTTGCAAATTTCGGCGTGAGCGCTGATGTCCGCTTTGGGGCGATAGCTGACATTCATACCCAGCGCCCTTGTCATCTAGAATGAGAATGGGTTGCAACTTTGCTTTGATAAATAGTGGCTACCTCCACGCGAATACTCATTTTATTCGCAACGGAAACGGGGATGCGGTTCAAAACAGCAGCCCAAAACTAATTAAGCGCGCAGTCTTGTAATCTCGTTGGCCTGCAGTGAGATGTGGTTTAAATTAACAACTATAATTGTACATATTAACAATAATTAAAAATTAATTGTCGATAATTGGCAGGTTGCGAATTTTCAATCTACAACCAAGATCTTATTAACAATAATAATTGTCTGTTTAAGGTCGTCTCTTTGATTAACTAATATTATAGGAATTATTTCCTAATAATAGGATAATTAAGGAATGGAATGGCCATCGACATCCGATCTTTATCTCCCGCATTTAGGTGCCAAAATTCGGCGCGGGCGTGGCATAGGGATGGGCGATGCTTATATTCCTTGGCTTAAAGTCCGTGATGTTCCATCACGCGGCACTTCCAGTATTGTTAGGGGCATCAATGTGGATCGCCCCTTTCACTTTCTCTCTAAGTTAGAAGTAACTTACTTCTATTTGCAGGAGCGAAAATCTAACGTCATAGATATCCGAGAGCAATTTCCAATATTGGATATTGCTCGCACCTTAGAACTTTGCAGTCAATTCGGTGTGACGCATAGCTATCGCGGCTCATATCCAGAGCCATTCACAATTGATTTTCTGATTACCGAAAAAACTGCCGAAGGTGTGCGGTACAAAGCTGCGAGCATTAAAACTCCAGAGGATGCGAATGATGCCCGCGTTGCACTTCGACTTGCCATTGAATACGAATGGTGCCGAGAGCAATCCATTCCGTGGGTGCTCATAGATACATCATTGCTCAACGATATCGTATTAGAGAATCTTCGTTTTTTGAGGTCATGGTTCCGGCATCGCTATATACCCTCAATTCAAAAGACCAGTACCTTCGCAATGTCGTTCATGAATAATTACTCTAGAAATGTGCCATTGGTTGAGCTATTAAAGAGGACCGCAAGCCAGCTTAGGTTGGAATTTTCTGTTGCAGGGGATGCATTTCGATATTGTGGATGGACAAATCAACTGTAAGCGTACGCCCAGTACCGTCTTGCGCTAAAGCTGAATTTCCATCAAGCGCCGATTGGCCTCATGCAGATCGAAGGCGGCTGGGTCGAAGCGGCCGCCGTGCCATTGCATCATATTGGCATGCTC
>NZ_JADOEL010000046.1 GCF_015645465.1 Herminiimonas contaminans
CGGTAGTTGTCAACGAAGTTGTCGCGTCACTTCAAGCAGCTAACTTCGATATTTCAGGTGTAGCCCGTTCCGGGTTGAGCCACACCTCGTCCGTCAATTTCCAATTTCTTGTGGCGCCCGACCAGCGTTCTGGACAGCGCTGCTTTGCGGCTTCATAGACCTGTTCCCGGTGCCGCAGGATCGCATCGGCCAAGCCACCATGCCGCTGCGCTGGCGTCACGAATTTCAGCGCGCTATGCTTGTGCTGGTGGTTGTACCACTGCACGAACTGAAGCGTCCATGTCCTTGCCTGCTCCACGCTATCAAATGGCTTGCGCGGGTAGTTCGGCCGGTATTTGCAGGTCCTGAACAGCGACTCGGCGAACGGGTTGTCGTTGCTCACGCGCGGTCGGCTGAACGACGGCACGACGCCAAGCTTTTCCAGCGTGGCGAGCATCGTTGCACCTTTCATCGCGCTGCCGTTGTCAGAGTGCAGTACAACCTTGCGCCCCGCGAGCCCTTCGGCCAGGCTTGCCTTGCGCATCAGCAGCGCGGCCAGTTCGGCAGACTCGGCGACGTGCACTTCGTGGCCGACGATCTTCCGGCTGTACACGTCGAGCACCATGTACCAGTAGAAATACATGCCCTTCACCGCGGTCGGCAGCCACGTGATATCCCACGACCACAGGCGATTCGGCTCGGTGGCGCAGTGGCTCGTCACCACGCGGGTAGCGGGCTTCTTCGCGCGGCCCCGGTGATGCTGCTGCGCCGCCGTCTTCATGACGCGGTAAATAGTCGATTCCGACGCGAGGTATTCGCCACGGTCGACGAGCGTCGGCACGATCTGGCTCGGCGGCTGGCTCGCAAATTCCGGGCTGTTGACCAGGGCCAGGATCCGCGCGCGTTCCTCGTCGCTGAGCTTGTTGGCTGGCGCCGTGCGCCGTGCCCTTTTGCGTCCATCCTCCATACCCTTGGCGCCTTCGCGCGTCCAGCGCTGGTAAGTGCGCAGGCTGATGTCGAGTTCGGCGCAGGCGGCGGCACGGCGGCAACCGCTGTCGGCGGCTTCTTCAATCAAGGTCATCACCAACTGGCGATCTGGGGTGGCCGTCAGTCTTCCTCGGGATCCCCCCAGATCGCCTGGGCTTTTTTTCTGAGGATGATCAGCGCGGCCGCTTCGGCCAGCGCTTTCTCCTTGCGCAGCAGTTCCTTCTCGAGTTGCTTGATCCGCTTGCGGTCCGTCTTGCTCTGCTCGCGCTGGTCGCGCGTGCGTTCGACCGGATTTTCGTTTGCATCTTGGCAGGCCGTCCGCCATGCCGCTATCTGCTCGATGAACAGACCCTTGCGCCGACAGTATTCCGCCAGTTCTGCTTCGTTCAAGCCGGCCGTTTCCAGCACCACCCCGAACTTGTCTTTCGAGGACCATTCCTCGGCTTTCTTTCCATTCCCCGGCACTGGCACTCCCTGCGCTTGTAAATTTCGTCGCCAAGTATAGAGGGTCTGTTCCGAGATGCCATGCTCCCGGGCCAGTGCCGAAACCAGCTTGTTCGTCGGCGGCATCATTTGCCGCAGAATGGCTTCCTTGCGTTCAGCTGAGTAGCGCTTCACTATCTGTCTTTTGCTCCGCCCCCTCTATGATTTCAATAAATCAGATGACGCGACAACTATCCTGACACAGGGGG
>NZ_JADOEL010000047.1 GCF_015645465.1 Herminiimonas contaminans
GCTGGCTATGGACCTATAATCACGAACGCCCCAACATGGCCATCGGAGGCATCACCCCAAAACAGAAACTGGCCCTGGCCGCATAGTCTCTACTCTCAAGTCGCTTTAAAAATGGGGGGATTACCCAACGAAGGAGAGCTTCTGTTTTTCAAAAATTTTATTCATACCCACTGGAAAGAAAAAGATTTTTATAAGGTGAGCGTTGATCTTGACCTTAGCGGCATTGAAATAGAAGAGCTTCAGGTAACTTTTTCCGAACTTTATGAAAAGTATCTGCCTAAGCAGGCTAAAAGAAATGGGAAACACGGAGCACTAGAGCAGGAGGATGCGGATGCGGAGCGAGAAGATGAAATTGAACTGAAACTTTCCTTTGTAGATTTCCTGGACTTTATGATTGCGCTACGCAATCGCTACTTCCATTTTTTACAAGGAACTTGGCAGGAAAATTTAAAGACACGTCAGATAGTGTTCCCGGACCTGTTTTTCAAACCACTTGTTGCACCAGGTATCAATTGGGTGGCCCAGGCCATGTTTGAAGTAGTTTCTTTTGACGTCGATAATCACTTGTAAGGCAATTTGCTGAATACCGAGTGGCAAGGTATTTTTTCCTTCGCATCTACTCCTCATTCGTCGAAACTGCCCCCAATAAGCATACAGTTCGCGAAAATAAAAAGGGTTACCGTAAAACGGTACGGGTGCTTCATCTCTATCAATTGTCGCTAAAACGCTAGTTACGGGAGCTGAGCCTTCTGAGGCTTTGCTCCGTGCTCGTGCAAAGCGCGCTCGTAAGCGGGGAAAATGATGGCTTTAACTTCTGAAGCTGAGCTTTTTGTTCAAGACTTGGCCGCTGTGGTCAATAAATGTGAAAACCCGTACTCTGTTGCGGCCTTCGTTGTTCATGGTTTCCTGAAGTCTTTATCGCTTCCTATGGACGATAAGCACGATATTCTTTCTGACGTTTCCGATATTTTTGACGGTGTCCCGCCCTCAGCTCGATCTGGCTTTGCCCTTGAAGGCAGAAAAGGAAAAAGGGCTAGCCGAAGCTAACCCTTTTAATTTGGTGCTGATGAGGCGAATCGAACACCCGACCTACTGATTACGAATCAGTTGCTCTACCAACTGAGCTACATCAGCGAAGCCGACTATTCTATCAAAAAATAGTATTTAACTGTTGCGTAAAACAGGCCTTGCATGGCAATTCAAAGACTTTGCCGCTTAAAATTTCAGCAGTTGCAAGGTAGATGTTGCGACGCCCTGGAAGAATCCACGATCAAAAGTCTTGATATAGGAAGCTTGGTACATGTGCCGACAGCCGTGCATACTTCATTACTAGCGCTATTAAGTACAAATTCTGCGCAATTTCTGCATCGATGCACGCCATCGTTTGAGCGCATATCCACATGTGCAGCGGATCTTTAGCCTCGAATCGGAGATGAATAAAAGCGCACGCACAAAAGTGTCGCGCAAAGCAAAAACCCTCCAGTATTTCTACTGAAGGGTTTTCTAAATAAAAGCCTGACGATGACCTACTTTCACACTGGTTGCAGCACTATCATCGGCGCAAAGTCGTTTCACGGTCCTGTTCGG
>NZ_JADOEL010000048.1 GCF_015645465.1 Herminiimonas contaminans
GGTAGTGTCAGAAATTCTGTGTGTGAAGGTCGGTTAAAAAATTCTAGTGCAATGCGTTGGTGAAGCGTTCGCCGAACAGAATGGCAAACTGATTGGCCGCCTGCTTCCACGTCACCGGAGGCATCTTCCAATTTTTCTCAATGTTGCGCAAGGCCAGATACAGCAATTTGCTGGCGGCCTCGTCGGTGGGGAAGTGGCCGCGGTTCTTGACGATCTTCCTTAGCTGCATGTGCATGCTTTCAATAGCGTTGGTCGTATAGATGATTTTGCGCACTGCCGGCGGATAGGCAAAGAACGGAATGACTTGTGTCCATTGCCGCTGCCACATGGCTGTTACCGTCGGGAATTTCCTGCCCCAGTTGCTCTGCGCAAATTCCTGCAGCGCGCCTGCGGCCGCCTCTTCGGTGGGCGCCTGATAGATGGGCTTTAACGCCGCAGCCAGTTCCTTGCGCTCCTGCCAGCTCGCCAGGCTCAACGAATTGCGGATCAGGTGCACGATGCAGGTCTGCACCTGTGCCTGCGGGTAGACCGCTTCGATCGCCTCCGGAAAGCCGCGCAAGCCGTCGACCACCGCAATCAACACATCCTGCAAGCCACGGTTTTTGAGTTCATTGAAGACTTTGAGCCAGAATTTGGCCCCTTCGGTCTGTTCGATCCACAGCCCCAGCACTTCCTTCCTGCCATCGGCCCGAATGCCCAGTGCCAGATAGACTGCCTTGTTTTTAACCGTGCCTTCATCCCGGATCTTTAGGCGCATGGCATCGAAATAGACGATCGGATACATGGCTTCCAAGGGCCGCTTCTGCCATTGCTCGACTTCGGCCAGCACTTCATCGGTGATCGTGGAAATCAGGTCGGGCGACACGTCCAGGCCGTAGAGTTCGAGCAGGTGGCCCCGGATTTCGCGCACGCTCATGCCTCTGGCATACATGCTGATGACATGGTCATCGAATCCGGGCAGCCGCCGCTGGTACTTGGCAATCAGTTGCGGTTCGAACGTTGCCAGCCGGTCGCGCGGGATATCGAGCGCCATTTCCCCGTTGGGAATCAGAACCGTCTTGGGAGAAGAACCATTGCGGTGATTGCCGGCTTTGCCAAGCGCTGCTTCGTTGGCAAGATGGTGGGCCAGCTCGCTGGCCAGCATCCGTTCAGCCAGTTGCTTTTTGAGCTGACCAGCCAGGCCGGATTCGCCGAGGATGGACTCGGCATCCTTGTTCTGGACCTGGGCCAGCAGCTGGTCGATCAGTTCGTCGGAAAAAAGTTTGAGGGCTTTCGGTTTCTTGGGCTTTTTTACTGTGCTCATCGATGTAGTCATGGTGTTTCCCTTTCGGTATCATCTCATGACCTTCGGCACACAAAAAATCTGACAGGCTC
>NZ_JADOEL010000049.1 GCF_015645465.1 Herminiimonas contaminans
TGAAGCGCCCCGGGATTTGTGGAGGCTCCAACATCTGAGAAAATGGAGCCATGAAGAAGCAAAACAAATTTTCCCCCGAAGTGCGTGAACGCGCTGTACGTATGGTGCTCGAGCATCGTGGAGAGTACCCATCGTTGTGGGCCACCATCGAGTCCATAGCACCCAAGATTGGCTGCGTGCCCCAAACGCTGAACGATTGGGTTCGCAAGCACGAGGTCGATACCGGCACACGCGATGGCGTCACCAGCGCCGAACGTGAACGCGTCAAGGAGCTCGAACGTGAGGTCAAGGAGTTACGTCGAGCCAACGAGATTCTCAAGCTGGCGAGCGCTTTTTTCGCCCAGGCGGAGCTCGACCGCCGATTGAAATAATCCGGCGATTTATTGATGAGCACCGTGATGCTTACGGGGTCGAGCCACTTTGCAAGGTCTTGCAGATTGCCCCGTCAGGCTACCGGCGCTATGCCGCACAACAAAGGAACCCAGAACTGCTGTGTGCCCGTGCCAAGCGAGATGCAGTTCTGATGCCCGAGATTCACCGGGTTTGGGAGAAGAATATGAGGGTTTACGGCGCTGACAAGGTTTGGCGTCAGCTTCACCGCGAAGAACAAGCCGTAGCACGTTGCACGGTTGAGCGGCTGATGCGACGACTTGGTATTCAAGGCGCAAGGCGCGGCAAGTCGATGCGTACCACGGTGCCCGATACGTCTGCACCATGTCCACTGGACCACGTGAATCGGCAATTCAAGGCCGACCGTCCCAATCAGCTGTGGGTGTCGGATTTCACCTACGTGTCGACCTGGCAAGGGTGGTTGTATGTGGCGTTTGTGATTGACGTGTTTGCCCGGCGCATTGTCGGCTGGCGGGTCAGCAGCTCAATGCACACAGATTTCGTTCTGGATGCACTGGAGCAGGCGTTGTATGACCGTCAGCCGCAGCAAACTGGCGGCCTGGTCCACCACAGCGACAGGGGTTCTCAATACGTCTCTATTCGCTACACAGAGAGACTGGCCGAGGCCGGCATTGAGCCCTCAGTGGGTAGTCGTGGAGACAGCTACGACAACGCCTTGGCAGAAACCATTAACGGCTTATACAAGGCCGAGGTGATTCACCGTCGAGGGCCCTGGAAAACCAAAGCGTCGGTCGAACTGGCTACGCTGGAATGGGTATCGTGGTTTAACCATCATCGCCTGCTGGCTCCCATCGGGTATATTCCACCGGCGGAGGCTGAAGAAAACTATTACCGGCAGCTGACTGAAAAGGTCGCCGTCGAGGTCTAACTTAAACCAACCGGCCTCCACGAAAACCGGGGCGCTTCA
>NZ_JADOEL010000050.1 GCF_015645465.1 Herminiimonas contaminans
TGAACCGCCCCGGAAATTGTGGAGGCTTCTTTATCTGAGAGAATGGAGCCATGAAGAAAGCAAACAAGTTTTCCCCCGAGGTGCGCGAGCGCGCAGTACGGATGGTGCAGGAACACCGCGGTGCGTATCCATCGCTGTGGGCGGCGATTGAATCGATTGCACCAAAGATTGGCTGCGTGCCACAAACTTTGCACGAATGGGTGCGTAAGCACGAAGTGGATACCGGTCAGCGAGATAGGGTGACCAGCGACGAACGTGAGCGTGTCAAGGCACTGGAACGTGAAGTCAAGGAGCTGCGTCGTGCCAACGAGATATTGAAGCTGGCCAGCGCGTTTTTCGCCCAGGCGGAGCTCGACCGCCGCTTAAAATCCTAAGGCAGTTTATTGACCAACATCGGCACACCTTTGGGGTCGAGCCACTCTGCCGCGTCCTGCAGATTGCCCCGTCCGGTTATCGCCGATATGCCGCACAGCAAAGGAATCCGCAATTGCAGTCTTTCCGAGCTAAGCGGGATGCGGTGCTCATGCCTGAGATTCAACGGGTCTGGGAAGCCAACATGAAGGTGTATGGTGCCGACAAGGTATGGCGACAGCTACAGCGCGAGCAGCAGGCGGTGGCCCGCTGCACCGTTGAGAGATTGATGCGCCAAATAGGCATTCAGGGAGCACGCCGGGGCAAGACCGTGCGCACCACCATTGCCGATACCGCGGCACCTTGCCCATCTGACCGTGTGAACCGGCAATTTAAGGCCAACCGGCCAAACCAGCTCTGGGTCAGCGACTTTACCTATGTATCAACCTGGCAAGGCTGGCTGTACGTGGCGTTCGTGATTGATGTATTTGCCCGTCGCATTGTCGGCTGGCGAGTCAGTAGCAGCATGCAGACCGACTTCGTGCTGGATGCCTTGGAGCAGGCACTGTACGACCGCCAGCCCGAACGCGGGAATGGTCTTATCCACCATTCGGACAGAGGTTCTCAATACGTGTCGATTCGATACTCGGAACGCTTGGCAGAAGCTGGAATTGAACCGTCTGTGGGCAGTCGAGGCGATAGCTACGACAACGCGTTGGCAGAAACCATCAACGGGTTGTACAAGGCGGAGGTGATTCATCGTCGCGCCCCCTGGAAAACCAAGGCAGCGGTGGAATTGGCCACGCTCGAATGGGTTGCCTGGTTCAATCATCATCGCTTGCTCGCGCCAATCGGGTATATTCCTCCTGCCGAAGCGGAAAGAAACTACTACCGGCAAACAAGCGAACATCCTACCGTGCAGACTTAACTTAAACCAACCAGCCTCCACGAAACCCGGGGCGGTTCA
>NZ_JADOEL010000051.1 GCF_015645465.1 Herminiimonas contaminans
TGGTCTGTCCCGGCCTCAATGGACACAAGGTTAAGCACTGAGTGCTAATTGGCGCTGCTCGAATTCCGCTGGGGTCAAATACCCTAATGTCGAATGGCGGCGATGATGATTGTAAAAGCGAATGTAGTCAAACACGTCGGAACGTGCTTCGTCATAACTCCCGTATCGGGTCAAGTAAACTCTCTCCGCCTTGAGTGACCGGAAGAAGCTTTCCATGGCTGCATTGTCCCAACAATTACCTGCACGGGAATGGCTTGGGACGATGCGGTAGCGTTTGAGCAGATTCTGGTACTCAAAGGCACAGTACTGGCTGCCACGGTCCGAATGCAGCAAGACTTCACCCATTGGTTTGCGTCGTGCCACCGCCATCGTTAAGGCAGCATGAACTAATTCTTGGTGCATGCGGTGATGCATTGCCCAACCAACCACTGCCCGAGAATACAAGTCTAGTACCACCGCCAGATAAAGCCAGCCTTCACCAGTACGGATATACGTCATGTCCGAAACCCAGCGTTGGTTGATGCCTGCTGCACCGAATTGTCTTTCCAGCAGATTGGGTGCCACTGGCAGGACATGCTTACCGCCAGTGGCCGGCGTCCAACGCTTGCGTGAACGCACCCTGATACCGCCTTGTTGCATCAGGCGCGCAACCCGGTGTCGACCACATAACAGGCCTTGGGCTATCAGCTCTGCATGGATTCGTCGGTGTCCGTATATCCCATTGACTTCGGCGTGCACCAGCCGTATTTCCCGAAGCAGCTTGCGGTTGGCCATCTCTCGCATCGAAGGCTTCCGACGCAACCATGCGTAATAACCGCTACGGGAAACCCGGAACAGCTGACACATCGGAGCGACCGGATAACGTTCAGTCAGGGCCTCAATGGCGCGAAACTTCACTTCGTGGGTTGCGAGAAGATGGCGAGCGCTTTTTTTAATATGTCGCGCTCCATGGTGACGCGCGCTAGGTCATCGCGAAGGCGCTTGAGTTGGGCCGCTTCGCCACTCTGCTTACCACGCCCCGGAAAGGCATCGGCTCCCGCATCTTGAAACTGGCGTTTCCACTTGCCCAATAATGCTTCGGTGATATCAAGCGCCTGCGCAACATGACGCAACGGCGTGCCGGCAAGCACTTGGTCAACAGCATCTCGTTTGAATGATTCGGGATAAGTACGTCTGGTCTTGGTCATAAACATAACTCCTGGGTGGCATTATCCACCTTAAGTTAGTGTCCACCTAGACCGGGACAGACCA
>NZ_JADOEL010000052.1 GCF_015645465.1 Herminiimonas contaminans
TGAATCGCCCCGGCTTTACTAGACACATCTGAGCCTATAAATTTATAGGTTAACGGAGGTGTTATGAGTGCAAAGCGATATACAGAAGAATTCAAGATTGAAGCAGTCAAACAGGTCACAGAACGAGGACATGCTGTTGTTGATGTTTCAGCTCGACTCGGTGTCAGCGGCCATAGTCTGTATCAGTGGGTTAAACAATACAGCGTGCCAGCACCCCAGCGCGATGCCATCAAAGACCAGCAGGTCGAACTGCGGCAGTTAAAAGCAGAGCTCAAACGGGTCACCGAGGAGCGTGACATTCTAAAAAAGGCCGCCGCGTACTTTGCCAAGGAGTCCGGTTGAAGTACGCATTCATCAAGGCGCATGCATCGGTCTATTCAGTGCGGCGACTTTGCAAAGTCATCGGCGTGCATTACAGCGGTTACTACGCTTGGCAGCATTGTCCAGAATCTGTACGCACGATGGAAGACAGAAGACTGTTGGGCCACGTCAAGCAATCGTGGCTTGAAAGCGGTTCGGTGTATGGCTATCGCAAGGTATGTGACGACCTGCGTGAATTGGGTGAGAGCTGCGGCAAGCATCGTATCTATCGCTTAATGCGTCAGGAGAAGCTGCGTTCACAAACCGGCTATCACCGTCGTCCGAGAGCACGTGGTGGCATGGCGTCTGTCTTTGCCCCCAATCACTTGAATCGACAGTTCGACGTGGCGGAACCAAACCAGGTTTGGGTAACTGACATCACTTACATTCGCACGCATGAAGGCTGGTTGTTTCTGGCAGCAGTGATTGACCTCTTTTCTCGTCAGGTTATCGGTTGGTCTATGGGGCCTCGCATGGGGCGAGACCTAGCCTTGAATGCATTGCTGATGGCGGTGTGGCGGCGGCAACCGAAACAAACCGTCATGGTTCATTCAGACCAGGGGAGTCAATTCAGTAGCTATGATTGGCAG
The DNA here is from genome assembly GCF_015645465.1 of Herminiimonas contaminans. Classification (GTDB taxonomy): domain Bacteria; phylum Pseudomonadota; class Gammaproteobacteria; order Burkholderiales; family Burkholderiaceae_D; genus Oxalicibacterium; species Oxalicibacterium contaminans. The sequence continues at coordinate 951 of NZ_JADOEL010000052.1, forward strand.
GGCTTTCTCAAGGCGCACAATTTGCAGCAGAGTATGAGTCGCCGAGGGAACTGTCATGACAACGCCGTTGCCGAGAGTTTCTTTCAATTACTCAAGCGGGAAAGAATCCGGCGCCGTGTGTATGCAACACGGGATGAGGCCAGAGCAGATGTGTTTGATTACATCGAGATGTTCTACAACGTCAAACGACGTCATAATCATGCTGACCGGCTTTCGCCCGTCAACTATGAAAAGCAGTACTTCGAGAGGCTTGCGAGTGTCTAAGAAACTCGGGGCGATTCA
>NZ_JADOEL010000053.1 GCF_015645465.1 Herminiimonas contaminans
GGCGGTTTCAACCGGTGAATGCAACACACTAAAGGCTATGCAGATAGCGGGAGTGTGTCATGGTTCGCCGAACAAGGATCATCTATACCGATAGCCAAAAGGCTTTGATGTGGGATCGCTGGAAGAAGGGAGAATCTCTCCAGCAGATTGCCCAGCTCTTCGATCGAAACCATTCCTCTGTCCAGCGCATTCTGGCCAAGAGCGGTGGGATTCGACCACCGCCACGCATTCGATCCAGTACGGCATTGACACTGGCCGAGCGTGAAGAAATCTCCCGTTCGATTGTCGCTGGTGACTCGATGCGCACCATCGCCAAGAACCTGGAACGGGCAACATCGACAATCAGTCGGGAGATCAAACGCAACGGCGGCATTGAAGCCTATCGTGCTGCAGAGGCAGATGCAGCCACCTGGAACCGCGCGCATCGGCCTAAACCCTGTAAGCTTTTACAGAACCGGCAGCTAGCCAGCGCCGTTGCGACCAAACTTCGCCAACGATGGTCACCACAACAAGTGGCCGGATGGCTCAAATACACTCATCCAGGCAATGAGGAATTGCATGTGTCTCACGAAACTATCTACAAGACCTTGTTCATCCAGACACGCGGTGCCCTGAAGAAAGAGCTGACCGAGCATCTGAGGCGCACACGTGTCATGCGTCGTTCACGTCATCACACGCAGAAGACAGACAATCACGGCCAGATCATTGATGCTGTTTCGATCAGCGAAAGACCGGCTACGGTAGAGGATCGTGCGGTCCCAGGCCATTGGGAAGGTGATTTATTATTTGGAAGTGGCAACAGCCACATCGCGACATTGGTGGAGCGCCATACGCGCTATGTGATGTTGGTAAAAATCGCTCGCAAAGATACGCAGACGGTGATTGATGCGCTGATCAAGCATGCGGGCAAGCTACCGCAGGAATTATATAAATCGCTGACATGGGATCGAGGCAAAGAACTAGCTGACCACAAGCGCTTCACACTGGCTACAGATATCCAGGTGTATTTCTGCGATCCACGCAGTCCCTGGCAGCGCGGCTCAAACGAAAATACCAATGGCCTGCTGCGTCAATACTTCCCAAAAGGAATGGATATCTCGGGTTACTCGCAGGCTCAATTGAATGCTGTTGCCAGACAACTCAATGAACGACCGAGAAAAACCTTAAACTACGAAACACCGGCTCAACGGTTTTATCAATCTGTTGCATCCACCGGTTGAAACCGCCAC
>NZ_JADOEL010000054.1 GCF_015645465.1 Herminiimonas contaminans
GGTAATCCCCCCATTTTTAAAGCGACTTGAGAGTAGAGACTATGCGGCCAGGGCCAGTTTCTGTTTTGGGGTGATGCCTCCGATGGCCATGTTGGGGCGTTCGTGATTATAGGTCCATAGCCAGCGGGTAGCGTAGTCCTGGACGTCCGCGATGCTATCGAACAGGTAATGGGCCAGCCAGTCATATCGGACTGTGCGGTTGTATCGTTCGACATAGGCATTCTGCTGCGGCTTACCAGGCTGGATGAATTCGAGGTGAATGCCGCGACGTTGCGCCCACACAGCAAGCCCAGCACTAACGTATTCCGGGCCATTGTCACAGCGTATGCGCCTGGGCTTGCCGCGCCACTCAATGATTTGCTCCAGCGAACGAATCACCCGCTCTGACGGCAGCGAGAAGTCCACTTCGATACCCAGGCCTTCCCGGTTGAAGTCATCAATCACGTTGAATAAGCGGATGCTACGGCCGTCGGATAGCTGGTCATGCATGAAATCCATCGACCAACCATCATTGATCTGCTTCGGTTCAGCCAGCGGTTCCGGCTTCTCCCGTACCAGTCGTTTCTTTGGCTTGATGCGCAGGTTCAGCTCCAGCTCCCGGTAAATCCGGTACACCCGCTTGTGGTTCCAGCCGAAGTGCTTAACGTTGCGAAGATACAGAAAGCACAACCCAAAGCCCCAGTTGCGCTGGTTGGCCGTCAACCGTATCAGCCAGTCGGCAATCTCGGCATTCTCTGATGACAGCTTCGCCTGGTACCGGTAGCAGGTCTGGCTGATGCCAAAGGCTGTACAGGCCAGCCGGATACTCACTGCCTTGTCGTTGACTGCTTTTTGCGCCATCTCCCGACGACGAGATGGCGCTACCACTTTTTTGCCAGCGCCTCCGCCACAATCTCAGCCTTCAGGCGTTCTTCGGCGTACATCTTCTTCAGACGCCGGTTCTCTTCCTCGAGCTCCTTCATCCGCGCCATCATCGACGCATCCATGCCGCCATATTTGCTGCGCCACCGGTAGAACAGGGCTGAACTCATGCCATGCTCACGACACAGTTCCGGCACCGGCGTGCCCGCTTCTGCTTGCTTAAGGATGGCAATAATCTGGCTTTCCGAAAAACGCGACTTCTTCATGTAAAACTTCCTCAATTTCGATTGGAGAAAATTCTACTTTCAAATTCACTTCTTTTCCGGGGGGATTACC
>NZ_JADOEL010000055.1 GCF_015645465.1 Herminiimonas contaminans
ACATTCGCTTTTACAATCATCATCGCCGCCATTCGACATTAGGGTATTTGACCCCAGCGGAATTCGAGCAGCGCCAATTAGCACTCAGTGCTTAACCTTGTGTCCATTGAGGCCGGGACAGACCACCTCCGTTAACCTATAAATTTATAGGCTCAGATGTGTCTAGTAAAGCCGGGGCGATTCAGCATCAACCCAAATTCTTGAGAGAAGGATGCAAGTACTGGCATCTAACATTGCAAATGCGGATACGCCTAACTATAAAGCGCGAGATATAGATTTTAAGAGTGCGCTAACAAAGGCTCTGTCTACACCAGAACAACCAGTTTCAGCTGTAACGCAGGTTGCGCAGGGAGGCAGCTCTGTTCTACCGACACTACTTTATCGAACACCTTATCAATCAAGTATTGATGGCAATACCGTTGAGATCGATGTCGAGCAAAGCAAATTCATAGATACATCAATTCGATATCAGTTTTCGCTCGAACAAGCGGTTCATGAATACAAATCTGTTAGTGACCTTTTCAAGAATCTAAAAGGCTGAAGTCAAAATTAACGAAAAACTAGCAAGCGAAATTTCATCACGGCCAACATCAAGTTTGTGCTTGATGGTTGCCAAAATAGAGTCTCAATATTTAAAGAAAGTGGTTTTATGATTCCCGATGCTGAAGAGGTACAAGTCAGCCCATTTAAAAGCAAGAGGGGAGTGCGTCGAATTTTTTCAGCATTCAGCTATTCACTCGATGGTATTCGCAGCGCGTGGCGCAATGAGCACCCCCTGTGTCAGGATAGTTGTCGCGTCATCTGATTTATTGAAATCATAGAGGGGGCGGAGCAAAAGACAGATAGTGAAGCGCTACTCAGCTGAACGCAAGGAAGCCATTCTGCGGCAAATGATGC
>NZ_JADOEL010000056.1 GCF_015645465.1 Herminiimonas contaminans
GTCCTTGCATTTGCAGTGGGGCAGACACCCTACGCATGGATGCGCGGGTGATAAGCCGTGTTTCTCGGACGAGAAGCGCCGTAGGTGCCGCCGCCGCCAAGAGCCGCAAGTGTGTTGGCCGTAATTCCAGATTCTTGGGATATGAAGTAGCCCTGGCCATATTCAGCAATATTCGGGACGGGTTCATATCCAAGATGCGATCTGGTAGTTGCCGAATCATTGTTCGGATATGTCGACAAAGTAAGCATTCCATTGCCGCCGTTATCCAGCACTTGAATCGAGCCTTTCTGTACAGACCCGAGCGCTCTCGCATTTGCAGTGGGGCAGACAGCCTACGCATGGATGCGCGGGTGATAGGCGGTATTGAGGCTGCGGGTTTCGGTACCGCCGATGGCATAAGTGGTGCCGCCCACTGCGAGCGAGCCAGGTTGTCCTGCCCCGCCTGCAGTGTTGTTGTAAGCCAATCGGTCAGTAATCCCGCCAGCCGCCGTGTTGATCGTATGGCTATGCGATCGGTATGCATCCGACTGGCGCGAACCAAGCGTTCTCGCATTTGCAGTGGGGCAGACAGGCTATGCATGGACGCGAGGGTGAAAGGCAACACTGACGGGAGCCGTTTGCTTACCCGTTCGCGGAGTTCCATTTGTACCGTCCGCGATTGGGCTGCGTACTTGAGTCAAGTTCATCACGGTAGATGCTCCGATCTGCCAACTGCCCGAGCTGCCGCCGCCGCCGATGCCCGTCCCCAAAGATCCATTAGGGTCGTGCCAGTGCCCCTGCAGCGTGTCGGCCTTGAAGCTACCCATAGTCCTTGCATTTGCAGTG